>NZ_SACP01000054.1 GCF_004004555.2 Methylobacterium oryzihabitans | reverse complement strand
GGCGGCCCGCGGGCTGCTGCGGGCGAGCGGCGGCGGCGCCGGCGACGCCCCGGCGGGCGGCGAGCCGACCCTGCGGCACCGGCGCGCCGCCTCGGCCTTCGCGCTCTCGACCGTCCCGCTGCTGGCGCTGCTCGTCTACGGCCTGTTCGGGTCGCCGGACCTGCCCGGGCAGCCGCAGGCGGCGCGGGTCGCCGCCGCCCGGGGCGAGGCCGGCGACCTCGCCGGCGCGGTCGCGCGCATCGAGGCCCATCTCGCCCGCAGCCCCGACGACGGCCGCGGCTGGGAGGTGCTGGCCCCGGTCTATCTCCGCGTCGGACGCACTGACGACGCGGTGAAGGCCTACGAGGCGGCCCTGCGCCTGCTCGGCGACAATGCCGTCCGGCTGTCCGATTACGGCGAGGCCGTGGTCACCGCCGGCGACGGCGTGGTGTCGGACAAGGCCCGGGCCGCGTTCGAGAAGGCGCTCGGCCTCGACCCCAAGGCGGTCAAGGCGCGGTTCTACCTCGCCCGGGCGGCCGAGCAGGACGGCGACCGCACGCTCGCGCGCACCCGCTACGCCGAGATCGAGGCGAGTTCGCCCCCCGACGCGCCCTGGCTGCCGGCCGTGCGCAACAGCCTCGCCCGCCTCGACGGCCGCACCCCGCCCGCCGGGCCGCCGGGCCTGAGCGAGGAGCAGGCGAGCGCGGTCCGCGGCATGGTCGAGGGCCTCGACCGGCGCCTCGCCGGCCAGGGCGGCAGCCCGGAGGAGTGGGGCCGGCTGGTGCGCGCCTACGCGGTGATGGGCGACCGGCCGCGGGCGCAGGACGCCCTCGCCCGGGCCCGCGCCGCCCTCGGCCCCGACCCGGCCAGGCTCGCGCCGGTCGAGGACGTGGCCCGCGAGGCCGGCCTCGTCCCCTGACCGGCCGCGGCCGGGAGTCCAGTTCCGTTCCGCAACGTTGTCCTCTACACGTGCGAGGCTCGATCGATGGGCGCCGAGACGCCCGCGAGACCAGGAGGCCGCCCTTGACGACGCCACGCCCGGCCCGCCGCGCCGGACTCCGCGCCGGGACGATCCGGCCATGACGCGCCGTCGTCGCCGCCTCGTGCTCATCGCCGTGTGCGGCAGCGTGCTCGCCGTGGCGCTCGGGCTGGTGCTCTCGGCGATGCGCGACACCATCGTGTTCTTCCGCTCCCCGACCGACGTCGCCAACCACGTCGTGGCGCCCGGCACCCGTTTCCGCCTCGGCGGGCTGGTCGAGGCCGGCTCGCTGCAGAAGGGCGCCGACAACCGGGTCGACTTCGCCGTCACCGATACCGGCTCGACCGTGAAGGTGCGCTACCAGGGCCTGCTGCCGGACCTGTTTCGCGAAGGGCAGGGCGTGGTCACGGAGGGCGTGCTGGAGCCCGGCGGCGTGTTCCGGGCCGACACCGTGCTCGCCAAGCACGACGAGACATACATGCCGCGGGAGGTCGCCGACGCCCTCAAGGCGCAGGGGCGCTGGCAGGAAGGCGCCGGCAAGGACGCCGGAGGGCCGAGGCCCGCCACCCTGGGCCCGCGCAGCGAGCGCTGATCGCGCCGCCCTGCCGCGGGGTATTCCGCCATGCGGCGGAAGGTCTTGGCGGCCCGCCCCGAGAACCCGTCTAGGATGGCGCCGGAGCCGACCCGCGCCCCGCGCTTCCCGAGAAAGGCCGCATCCCGTGCTGATCGAGGCTGGTCACTACGCCCTCGCCCTCGCCCTGGCGCTGTCGCTGGTCCAGATGGTGATGCCGGTCTGGGCCGCTCGGGCGGGCGATGCCGGCCTGCGCGACGTCACCTCGGCGGCGGCGCTCGCCGCCTGCCTGTGCGTGGCCGCCGCCTTCGGCGCCCTAACCTGGGCCCACGTCGTGTCGGACTTCTCGGTCCAGAACGTCGTCGAGAACTCCCACTCGATGAAGCCGATGATCTACAAGATCTCCGGCGTCTGGGGGAACCACGAGGGCTCGATGCTGCTCTGGGTCCTGATCCTGGTGCTGTTCGGCGCCGTGGTCGCCCTCGCCCGCAAGTCCGTGCCGGCGACGCTGCGCGCCAACACGCTGGGGGTGCAGGGCAGCGTCACCTTCGTGTTCCTGCTGTTCATCCTCACCACCTCCAATCCCTTCGCCCGGCTCAGCCCGGCGCCGATGGAGGGGCGCGACCTCAACCCGATCCTCCAGGATCCCGGCCTCGCGATCCACCCGCCGCTGCTCTACCTCGGCTATGTCGGCTTCTCGATCACCTTCGCGTTCGCGGTCGCGGCCCTGATCGAGGGCCGCATCGACGCCGCCTGGGCCCGGGCGGTGCGGCCCTGGACCCTCGTCGCGTGGTGCTTCCTCACGGTCGGGATCGCCATGGGCTCGTACTGGGCCTATTACGAGCTCGGCTGGGGCGGCTGGTGGTTCTGGGACCCGGTCGAGAACGCCTCGCTGATGCCCTGGCTCGCCGGCACCGCCCTCGTCCACTCGACGGTGGTGATGGAGAAGCGCGACGCGCTCAAGGTCTGGACGGTGCTGCTCGCCATCCTGACCTTCTCGCTGTCGCTGCTCGGCACCTTCCTGGTGCGCTCGGGCGTGCTGACCTCGGTCCACACCTTCGCCACCGACCCGGCCCGCGGCACGTTCATCCTCGGCATCCTGATCCTGTTCATCGGCGGCTCGTTCGCGCTCTACGCGTGGCGCGCGCCGATGCTGCGCCAGGGCGGGCTGTTCGCCCCGATCTCGCGCGAGGGGGCGCTGGTCCTCAACAACCTCTTCCTCTCGGCGGCCTGCGCCACGGTCTTCGTCGGCACGCTGTACCCGCTGGCGCTGGAATCGCTCACCGGCGAGAAGATCTCGGTCGGCGCGCCGTTCTTCAACCTCACCTTCGTGCCGCTGGTGGTGCCGCTGCTGCTGCTGGTCCCGTTCGGCCAGACGCTCGCCTGGAAGCGCGGCGACCTCGCGGCGGCCGGCCAGCGCCTGCTCGCGGCGCTGGGGCTCGGCCTCGTCGTCGGCCTCGCCGTGGCGGCGGCGACCTGGGGCGGGCCGGTCGCGGCCCCCCTCGGCATCGGCCTCGGCGCCTACCTCGTCCTCGGCGCCGCGCTCGAGATCGCGACCCGGGCGCGCGGGCGCACCGTCGGCCTGTCCCTGCGCCGGGCCGCCGGCCTGCCGCGCTCGGCCTGGGGCACGGCGTTCGCCCATGCCGGCGTCGGCATCACGGTGCTCGGCATCGCCGCCCAGGCCTGGAGCGTCGAATCCCTCGCTACCGTCTCCCGCGGCGGGACGCTCCGCGCCGGCCCCTACGTCGCGACGCTCGACGGCGTGCTGCCCCGCACCGGCCCGAACTACACCGAGACCGTCGCCCGCCTGACCATCCGCGACCGCGACGGCGGCATCGTCGGCCATATCGAGCCCGGCCGCCGGTTCTACAGCGCCCGCAACATGGCGGTGAGCGAGGCCGGCCTCCTCACCCTCGGGGCGAGCCAAGTCTATGCCAGCGTCGGCGAGTCGGGCAGCGACGGCAGCCTCGGCCTGCGGCTGTACTACAAGCCGCTGGTGCTGCTGATCTGGATCGGCGCCGTGGTGATGGCGCTGGGCGGGGGGCTGTCGCTCACCGACCGGCGCTTCCGCGTCGGCGTCCCGGCCGTGCGGGCGCGGGCGCCGGCCGAGGCCGCGATGAAGCCGGTGCCGGCGGAGTGAGCCCGATGCGCCGGCCCGCCGCCCTCGCCGCGCTGCTGCTGCTCGCCGTCCCGGCCGCGGCGGTGCAGCCCGACGAGGTGATGAAGGATCCCGCCCTGGAGTCGCGCGCCCGCGACATCTCGGCGGGCCTGCGCTGCCTCGTGTGCCAGAACCAGTCGATCGACGATTCCGACGCGCCGCTCGCCCGCGACCTGCGGCTGATCGTGCGCGAGCGCCTGCGCCAGGGCGACAGCGACGGGGCGGTGGTCGATTACGTCGTCGGGCGCTACGGCGAGTTCGTGCTGCTGCGGCCGGTCCTGTCCTGGCACACCGCGCTGCTGTGGCTCACCCCGCTCTTGGTCCTGGCGCTCGGCGCGCTCGGCCTGTGGCGGCGGGCGCGCCGGCCGGCCCCGGTGCGGACGGCCACCCTGTCGCCGGCCGAGCAGGCGGCGGTGGACGATCTGCTGCGGCGGGAGTGATACGGTTTTCGGACGATTCGTTCCGGAAACCGTATCACAAGCCCGCGCGGTGGAGCCGAAGGCTCCACACGCATGAGCGAAGCCGATGTCCGCATCGCGAAGCGATCCCAAAGGGATCGCCGAGCGATCGGTCGGACATCGTAGGAGGGCGGTCGGGCCGGACGACGTCCGCACCCGATGCGGGGACGGCTACACGGACCCGACCTTGATCCGGGCTCCCCGACGGGTGGCAGGGCCGGCGGCCTCCTCCTCGGCCCAGACCACGCGGTCGCGCCCGAGATCCTTCGCCCGGTACAGGGCGCGGTCGGCCCGGCGCATCAGCGCGTCGAAGTCGCGGCCGGTGGCGGCCCCGATGCTCACCGTGACGGCGAAGCCCGGCAGGGCGGCCGGGCGCATCAGCGCGGTCGAGCGGCGGATCGCCTCCGCCACCTGCCGTGCCCGGGCGCGGTCGGTGCCCGGCAGCAGGCAGGCGAACTCCTCGCCGCCGAGGCGGCCGAGGATCCCGTCCTGCGGCAGCAGGGCCCGGGCGGCGGTGCAGAACCCGACCAGCACCGCGTCGCCGACGCCGTGGCCCCAGGTGTCGTTGATCCGCTTGAAGTGGTCGAGGTCGAGCAGCAGCAGCGTCGCCTCGCCGCGACGGAACTGGGCGGCGGCCCAGCTCTGGAGCGCGCGCCGGTTGGCGACGCCGGTGAGCGCGTCGGTGTCGGCCGCGCGGCGCTGCTCCAGTTCCAGCCGCTCCTTGCCCAGCGCGACGAACAGGAACGCCACCGCCACGGTGTACAGGATGGCGAGGAAGCACAGGAGCGCGAGCATCGGGGTCGGCGCCGGCTGCGTCCCCATCCCGACCGGAAACGCGAGGGCGAGCGGGATCCGCACCCCGTACAGGGCGCCCTCGCTCGCCAGCAGGGCCGCCGCCGGGCCGCGCGACGGCAGCCGCTCGGCCCGCCCGCGCCACGTCTCCCGGGCCGCGAGTGCGCAATAGGCGCCGGCGAGGCCCGACGCCAGCACGACGCGGGCGGTCATCGACCCGTAGAAGGCCGGCACGAGGCAGGCGCCGCACCACAGGGCGGCCCCGGCGAGGGTCGCCCCGGTCCGCGCCGGCCGGCCGTCGAACGAGCGGGTGGCGCTCCAGATCAGCCCGTAGGCGGCGAGCACGAGGGCGTTGGCGACCCCGATCGAGATCCAGTCGGCGATGAGGCCGCGGGCGCAGAGCAGCGCCGAGCCGACGGCGCCGAGCAGATGCGCCGCGCCGAGGATCGCGAGGGCCCGCGTCCGCCGGCCCTGGTTCCACGAGAACAGGAACAGCAGGCCGACGATCAGCGTGACGAAGACGCTCACCACCATCAGCGTCGGAACGTCGAGGGCCATCCGGGATCCGCGTCACTGCCTCGCCTGCGGACTCGTCCCGCCGCGCCTGATTAGGCGCTCGGGTCCCGGCAGGAAAGGGAGCGGCCCAGGGCAATCGGGTTTCACCCGATGGCCCTGGGGAGCGGCCGGTCCGGCGCCGCCCTAACGGAAGGCCGTGACGTCGCGGGCCGCTGCCGCCGCGCGAGACGAGGAGAAGGACAGTCCCGCCAGGCAGGATCCCGGTCGTCGTGTTCGCGCCGCCTGCACTTTGGAGCCGCAAATACCGGCCGTTAACATCCCGCGCCGATAGTCGGAGGCGAACCGGATCGCGGCGGCGGGATCCCGGATCGTCCAGGGAGGCGAAGGGCGCGATGGTGAAGGCCGCGACGATGCAGATCGATCCGCCGCCGGGCGAGCAGGCGCCGCGCACGCCCCTGCGCATCAACGGCCGCTGCCTGTTCGCCGACGGCGAGGAACATGCCTGCCAGACCCGGGAGATCGCCCTCGACGAGGCGGTGCTGACCGCGCCGGTCTCGGGCCGGCCCGGCGAACCGGTGACGCTCTACCTCGACAACGTCGGGGCACTGACGGGGACGATCGTCGCGACGGCGCCGGACGGCTTCCGGCTGCGGATCGAGGTCAACGCCGAGCGGCGCGCCCGCATCGCGGCGCGCCTCGACTGGGTCGCGGCCCGGGCGGAGGGCGGGGTCGAGCAGCGCAGCGACGTCCGGATCGTGCCGACCGTCACCGACGTGCAGGTGCGCCTGCCCGACGGCACCCACGTCCCCGGATCGATCGTCGACATGTCGATGACCGGCATCGCGCTCGCGGTTCCGGTGCAGCCGCCGGTCGGCAGTCAGGTCACGATCGGCAAGCGCTTCGCCACCGTGGTGCGCCACCTCGACGGCGGCTTCGCGGCGGCGTTCAAGCTGCCGTTCCGGCCCGAGACGTTCAGCCAGCACGCCACGCCCTGAGCCGCGCCGGGGAGGATTTCCGCCGGGCCGTCCGGCTCCCGCCGATCTCCCGCATGCGGCGGATAGCCGGGCGGGGGGAAGACTTGCTATGAGTGGGCGAGGCCGCCTCCCCCGGGGAGGCGGCCGTTTCGCGCCACGGGGAGGCGGTGATTTTTTCCGACGGTCCTTGGGGAACGGCCTTAGGCCTGTTCGCCATCGTATTCCTGGTCTTCGCCAACGGGTTCTTCGTCGCGGCGGAATTCGCCCTCGTGGCGGTGCGGCGCAGCCGGGTCCAGGAACTGGTCGCCGAGAGGCGCATGAACGCGACCGCGCTGCAGAGGGCGACCGACCACCTCGACGCCCACCTCGCCGCGACGCAGCTCGGGATCACGATCTCGTCGCTCGCCCTCGGCTGGGTCGGCGAGCCCGCCCTCGCCCACCTGATCGAGCCGCTCCTGGGCTGGCTGCCCCCCCTGATGGGCAACATCGGCGCCCACGCGCTCGCGGTGGTGATCTCGTTCTTCATCATCACGGCGATGCACATCGTGCTCGGCGAACTGGCGCCCAAGAGCCTCGCGCTCCAGCGCAGCGAGCGCACCGCCCTCGTGATCGTGCGGCCGCTGAGCGTGTTCCTGCTGGTGTTCCGCCCGGCGATCCTGTTCCTCAACGGGCTCGGCAACGGGGTGCTGCGCCTGTGCGGCCTCCAGCCCGGCTCGGGCGAGGGCTCGCTGCACTCTCCGGCCGAGCTGAACCTGCTGGTGGCGGCGAGCCAGGAGGCCGGGCTGATCCAGGAGGCGCAGCAGGAGGCGGTCGCGCGCATCCTCGGGATCGGCGAGCGGCGGATCCGGGACATCATGACCCCGCGCCACGAGGTCGACTGGATCGACGTCGACGACCCGCGCGAGGCGATCCTCGACACGGTGCGGACCTGCCGCCACGAGCAACTGGTGGTCAGCCGCGGCGAGATCCACGAGATCCTCGGCGTCCTGCGCAAGCAGGACATCCTCAACCAGCTCCTCGAAGGGGCGCCGATCGACGTCAACGCGGTCATCCGCGAGCCGATCGTGGTTCACGAGGGCATGGCGATCCTGCGGGTGCTGGAGACCTTCAAGGCCAAGCCGGTCCGCATGGCGATCGTCGTCGACGAGTACGGCAACCTCGAGGGCATCGTCACCCAGACCGACCTGCTCGAGGCCATCGCGGGCGACATCCCGGACGCCGAGGACGACGAGCCGATGGTGGTGGAGCGCGCCGACGGCTCGCTCCTCGTCGACGGGATGATGCCGGCGGTCGACGCCTTCGAGCGCCTCGGCATCACCGAGCGGCCGGAGACCGACGACTTCTCGACCTTCGCCGGCTTCGTGATCTCGCGGCTCGGCCGCATCCCGAGCGCCGGCGACGCCTTCGACCAGAACGGCTGGCGCTTCGAGGTCGTCGACATGGACGGGCGCCGGGTCGACAAGGTCCTGGTCGAGCGGGTGAGCGCCGCCGACGCGACGGGCTGACCGCGGCCCGGGCGGCCGCTCGCGGCCGCCCGGGCATGGCGTCATGCGATTTCCGGTCGATCGCTCGGCGATTCCTCGGGATCGCTTCGCGATGCGGAAACCGGTTTCGTTCAGTCGCAGCGCTCGCTGCGCACGGTCTTGGTGTCGCCGAACTCGTTCGTCTTCTTGACGGTCTTCGACTCGCAGCCGCCGACGGAGCCGGTGGACTCGACCGAGCGCCGCTCGATCGTCGTCGTGCGCTCGGCCTCGGGCGCGTCGCGGCGGATCACGGTGACGTCCTGCGCGAAGGCCGACGGGATGCCGACGAGGGCGGCGAAAGCGGCGGCGGCGACGAGACGGGTGCGCATGGGTGTCCCTCCTGGGTTGGGTGGGTTGAGCGTCAAGCCTGCTCAAACGCCCAGGTTGAACGACCGGTTCCGGCGCCGGCGATGACCCGAAAACCGCCCCAATCTGCGCCGATCCCTCGCTGGCGCCGCCCGTTGCAGGATCGCCGGTGCAGGACGGGAGACCAGAGCGCGGTGAGACGACCGGTCCCCCAGCACGTCTGGTTCTGGGTCGCGATCCTGGCGCTCAGCGCCGGCTCCGGCGTCCTCTACGACGTCCTGTTCAACAACGGCATCCCGCTCGCCGCCGCGATCTACGGCTTCTGCATCGGCGCGAGCGCGCTCGCCCTCGAACGCGGCGCCCTGGCGCCCGGCGTCCAGGCCCGCCTGCGCCGGCTCCCGACCCTGCTCTACGTGCCGATCGCCGAGATCGCCTATGTCGGGATGATCGCCCTCGGCTACGCCACCGGCGGCCTGTTCGTCTGGACGCTCGGCCTGAACGGCGAGACCTTCGCCACCTCGGTCATGCCGTCGCCGCGGGTACTGGTCTACGCCCTGGTCGTGTCGGCGATGCTGGTCTTCGTGGTGCGGATGCGCGACCTGATCGGGGCCGAGATCTTCGTCAACCTGATGATCGGCCGCTATCACCGGCCGGTGGAGGAGGAGCGGATCTTCCTCTTCGTCGACGTCGTCGGCTCGACCGCCTACGCCGAGACCCACGGCGACCTCAAGGCCCAGGCCTATCTCGGGGCGGTGTTCGCCACCATCGCCGAGCCGGTGCGGCGCTGCCAGGGCTCCACCGACGACTTCGTCGGCGACATGGCGCTCGTCACCTGGCCGATGGCCCGGGGGCTCAAGGAGGCGCGCTGCGTCGCCTGCATCTTCGCCATCCGCGAGAGCCTCGCGCGGGACGCCGACGCCTGGATCCAGCGCTTCGGCACCGTGCCGGAGATCCGCGCCGCCCTGCACGGCGGCTCGGTCGTCGCCGCCGAGGTCGGGGTCGACCGCCACAAGATCGCGTATTTCGGCGACGCCGTGAACGTCACTGCGCGCCTCGAGGCCCTGTGCCGGACCCTGGACGCGCCGAACCTCATCTCCGCCGACCTCCTCGCCCGGCTCGACCGCCTGCCGGCCGGCATCCGCGCCCGCCCGCTCGGCGTCCATCCGGTCCGCGGCCGCGACCGGACCCTGGCGGTGGCGGCCCTCGAGGCCGAGTCAGACTACGTGGCCGCGCGGAGCCCGCCGGTCCTCGCCGCCGTGCCGTCCGCCTGATGCGACGCGTCCCCGGCGTCCCGGGCACCCCTCGGCAGCCGATGCGGGTATAAGAAACAATCGGCAACGTAGCGTAGAATTTCGCCCGCGGCCGTGGCGGATCGGCCGCGGCAGCGTTTTCGCGCTCCGCGCGCTGCTGCGGCGCAGCAAACGGCGCGGGCTGTGCTTCCCCTGTTGTGCGTGGTCCGGCCCGGATGCGCATCAGAACAGCACCGGATCGACCTGAAACGACGCATCCGTTATTTCAATCTATATGGGGTCTGTCGCCGTGATCTTGCGGGTCAGATACCAGTATCCCTACCAGTATGACCGAATTCGGATCTGCGTCAGCCGCGGCGAGAACGGACTTTTTGTACGAAAGCCATGAGCGGAAACCACTCAAAGCCTTGAAATGGGCTCGAGCGTGCAATAATTTGGCGCACAAGACGAACAACAGCCGCGCTGCGTTGGCGGCACCGTCGAATGAACTCAGAGTCCACGAGCGTTGTCAGCAGAGGATCGTCATGGAGGAGGAAAGCGTTGGGCAGGTCGACTACGTGGGACTCGCCGCGGATATCGTGTCGGCCTTCGTCAGCAATAATTCGGTCCCGGTCGGCGAACTTCCGAGCCTGATCAGCTCGGTACACGCAGCGCTCTCGACGCTCAATGCGGGTGGCGACATCGAAAGGCCGGAAGCACAGGTTCCGGCTGTTCCGATCAAACGGTCGATCCAGCCCGACTACCTCGTCTGCCTCGAGGATGGTAAGAAATTCAAGTCGCTCAAGAGGTATCTTCGGACACGATACGGAATCTCTCCGGAGCAGTATCGGGCGAAGTGGAACCTCCCACCCGATTATCCGATGGTGGCTCCGAACTACGCTGCCGCCCGCTCGGAGCTTGCCAAGACCATGGGGCTCGGACAGCAGCGGCGCAAGAGCATCGGCGGTCGGGCCCAGCATTCCTGAGGCCGATCCCGGCCGGATCCCGCCTCAGTCCCAGTCGACGGCCGGGCGCTCGCCGGCGAAGCAGTTGCCGCGCGGCTCCGCCTGGGCCGGACGCACCAGCGGGGCGGGCTCGCGGCCCGCGACCTCCCGGATGATCTTGGTGCGGATCGCGGCGGCGAACTGCTCGCGCTCGCGCACCGGCACCATGAAGCTGCCGCTGCCGCCGATCACGCAGTCGCGGTAGTACAGATCGAGGTCCTTGATGTCCCAGGGTCCGCTCGGCTCGCGGATCATCAGGGGCAGGCCGTTGATGGTGATGCCCTGCGCCACCGCGTCGTCGCGGGCCTTGGTCACCGACCGGCCCTGGTTGTTGGGGCCGTCCCCCGAGACGTCGATGACCCGGCGCAGCGGCTCGAACCCGGACTTGGCGAGCAGGCCGACCGAGAAGTCGATCGCGCTGGCGATCGAGGTCCAGGTCGAGCGGCGCGGCGGGCTGTCGGCGAGCTGGTCGGCGAAGGCGTTGGCCTCGGCCGGTCCCGCGATCACCGTCCACGGCACCACGATCCGCTGGTTGCCCATCCCCGCCCACTCGACGTAGGTGACGGCGATGCGGCCGACGAGCCCCTGGCGGATCGCCTGCTGCACCGCGGGCGAGCGGAACGCCTCGACGTAGCCCCCGCGCTGGATCGACTGCTCGTCCGAGGTCATCGACAGCGACACGTCGACCGCGAGCACGAGGGCGACGTCGACCTCCGTCGCCGGCTCGGCCGCGCCGGCGGGAACGGGGCCCGCGAGCCACAGGACGACCAACAGCGCGCCGAACCGTGATCCCATCGCGGCCTCCCGAGCAGGTGCTTGTCGAAAGAGTGCCCGCGCTCTTGCGAGAAGGACCCACGCCCGGCCCGGCTCCCCGGCGGACACGCGCGCAGGATCAACCCGGGCGGGTGCCCTGCGCAAGCCGCGACGGCTGCGCTGTTACGCCACCCGCGGCCGGGGCGATCCGCGAACTCCGCTGTGGATCGGGCGATCCGCGGCCGTCGCGACCGGAGCCCGTTTACCCTCGAGGCAAGGCCGCCTGCGAGGGTGCGGTGAGGAAAGGAAGCCATGGCCGCGCCGCCCAGCATCGCCGATCGCCTGTTCTGGCCCGTGGTCCTCGGCGGAGCGGCGAGCCTCTGGTTCGGGCCGCGGGCCCTCGCGGCCGCCGGCGCGGTCGTGGCCGTGATCCTGCTCCACCGCCTCGGCCGCGGCCGGCGCTTCCGCCGGCTGGTGCGGGCGATCGCCGCGCATCACGGCGAGACCCTGGCGCTGCGCCGGCGGCAGGAATGCTACCTCGACCCCTACGACAACCTCATCGCCGACGGCTGGCTGCGGGAGCGCGACTACTTCGTCGCGCGCACCGTGGCGCCGCGCCTCGAGAGGGCCGGCTACGGCGACCTGCTCGCGTCGCGCCGGGACGAGGTCCTGGCGATCGTCGAGGAGGCCGCGAGCCGGCCCGAGCCGGAGCCGGCCGAGGCGGACCTGCCCGACGACGGCATCGCCTACGAGCGCTTCTGCGCCGCCCTGCTGGAGCGCGCCGGCTGGCACGCCCGCGCCACCCGGGCGAGCGGGGACCAGGGCGCCGACGTCATCGCCGAGTGCGACGGGACGCGCCTCGTCGTGCAGTGCAAGCGCTACGCCCGGCCGGTGGGCAACGGGGCGGTGCAGGAGGTGGTGGCGGCCCGCAGCTACTGGAGCGCCGATCTCGCCGCGGTCGTGTCCAATGCCGGCTTCACGCCCTCGGCCCGCAAGCTCGCGGCGGCGACCGACGTCCGGCTGCTCCACCACGACGACCTCGCGACGCTGGCGCCGCGCCCGTCCGACCGGCGCCGGTGAGCGCCGGCGGTCCGGGCCGCGGGCCGCGCAGTTCGGCTCCCGCCCTCAGGCGATCGCGCGCGACGCCGTCTTGACCTCGCGCACCGAGGCGTCGATGTCGCCGACCGAGCGGGCGATCGCCTCCATGCTGCGGTTCACGGTCTCGACCGCGCCCGCGGTGGTCTGCATGCTGTGGGCGATCTCGGAGGTCACCGCCGATTGCTGCTCGATCGCGCTGGCGATGTTGGCCGAGCTGACGTTGACCTGCCGGATCGTCTCGGTGATCGCCGCCAGGGAGGCGACGGCCGACCCCGTGGTCTCGCGCACCGCGTCGACCTGACCGTTGATCTCCTCGGTCGCGGTGGCGGTCTGGCTGGCGAGCGCCTTGACCTCGGCGGCGACGACGGCGAAGCCGCGTCCGGCCTCGCCGGCCCGCGCCGCCTCGATGGTGGCGTTGAGCGCCAGAAGATTGGTCTGGCTGGCGATGGTGCGGATCAGCCCGACCACGTCGCCGATCCGCTCCGCCGCGGTGGTCAGCCCGGCGATGATGCCGTTGGCCTCGTCGGACCGCACCACCGCCTCCTCGGCCAGCGACTTGGCCGAGGCGATCGTCCGGCTGATCTCGCGGATCGAGGCGGCGAATTCCTCGGCGCCGGCGGCGACGGCCTGCACGGTGCCGGAGGTGGTCGAGGCCGCCTGGGCCGTCGTCACGGTCTGGGACGACACGTCCGACACCGCCTGGGTGATGGTGCCGAGATCGTGGTCGATCCGGCGGTGGGCGGCCTCGCGCTGGAGCCGCCGCGACACCTGCGCGGTGACGTCGGTCGCGAACTTGACCACGCCGTGCGGCCGTCCGCTGGCGTCGAGGATCGGGTTGTAGGTCGCCTGGATCCAGACCTCGCGCCCGTCCTTGCCGATGCGCTTGAACTCGCCCGACTGGAACTCGCCGCGGTTGAGGCCGTCCCAGAACGCCCGGTAGGCGGGGGAGCCGTGCTGGTCGGGCTCGACGAACAGGCTGTGATGGCGGCCCTCGATCTCGTCGGCCCGGTAGCCGAGCGCGGTCAGGAAGTTGGCGTTCGCTCCCAGGATCTTGCCGGTCAGGTCGAAGTGGATGACCGCCTGCGACCGGTTGATCGCGTCGATCTGCCCCTGGATCGCGGCCTCCTGCAGCTTGAGCGCGGTGACGTCGGTGGCGACCTTCATCACCCGCACGGGCTTGCCGCCGCGCCCGAGCACCGGGTTGTAGGAGCCCTGGATCCAGACCTCCCGCCCGCCATTGCCGATGCGCCGGAACTCCCCCGAGCGGAACTCGCCCCGGTTCAGGGCCGCCCAGAACTCGCCGTAGGCCGGCGTGCTCCGCTCCTGCTCGGCGACGAAGATGCCATGGTGGCGTCCGACGACCTCGCCGAGCTCGTAGCCGACGACCGCGAGGAAGTTGGCGTTGGCATCGAGGATCGTCCCGCCGAGGTCGAATTCGATGATCGCCTGGGACTGGCCGAGCGCGGCCAGTTTGGCCGATGTTCCACGGTCAAAGAATGCCACGTCGCTCCTCCTCGGCGGCAATCCCGGAAAGCAGGGGCGCCCGGGGTCTGTCCCGACGAGGTTGTGCCGACGAGACGTGAAGGAACGACTAAGCTGAACGATGACGCTGCAGTCCGCGATAACTGGCAATGTCGACGCCACTCTATCGTTCGGCATAGGCCGGTGGCGACAGTCGAGAGTGGCGCAGATTTGCAAGGGATCGGGCCCCACGGAAAATATTCAACTTCTGGTAGTATCGTGACGCCCGGCTTCTCGTTCCGCGTCGGCTCAGTCGCGGGCGAGCGTCGCCCGCCCGATGGCGAAGACCCGTCCGTCGCCGAGCAGGTGCGCGGTGCAGCCGTCGGGGAAGAGGCCGTCGAAGACCGGGCTGCGCAGGTTGAGCCCGCCGGTGAGGGACCCGAAGGCCGGCATCACCAGCCTGCACGCGTCGGCGGCGAAGCAGCGCCGGCGCACGGAGCGGCCGCGCATCGCGACCTTGCCGACCGGGTGCAGGTGCCCGGCGATCTCGCGGGTGGCGCCCGGTACGGGCTCGTGCTTCAGGGTGAGGCCGCCGATCGTCAGGCTGTCGGCGAAGCGGCCGCCGATCCCGTCCTGCACCGCCCGGTCGTGGTTGCCGTTGATCCAGACCCAGTCGCGGCCGTCCTGGAGGGCCGCGATCAGGGCGTGGTCGGCCGGGTCCATCCGGCCCGGTCCGCCGGCATCGTGGAACGAGTCGCCGAGCGCCACCACCCGGGCCGGGTCGTGGCGGGCGATGACCTCGTGCAGGGACGCCAGGGTGTCCCGGGTGTCGTAGGGCGGCAGGAACTGGCCCGAGCGCGCCGCGAAGGACGAGCCCTTCTCCAGGTGGAGGTCCGACACCACCAGGGTCCGGTGCGCCGGGAGCCACAGCGCCCCCGACAGGTCGAGGCTCAGGTCCTCTCCCGCCAGCGTCACCATCGGGTTCTTCTGGGTCTTCTCCAGCCTGATTGCCGTCGCCACGTCGCGTCGCCTGTCTCACGGGGGAGGGGGCGAGCCCAGCGCCTCGTCGATGAGCGCCGCCTCGGCCTCGGCCAGGATCTCGTCGGCCCCCTCGCCGTAGACGCGCTCGCGCCCGATCTCGAGCATCACGTTGACGGAGAGGGGAGAGACCCGGGGCAAAGCCTCGTGGATGATTCGCCCCCGGATGCGCGACAGCATCATGCCGAGGCGGCGCACGTCGAGGAGTCCGGTTGCCGCATCCTGGCGCGCGGCCCGCAGCAGCAGGTGGTCGGGCTGGTGCCGGCGCAGCACGTCGTAGATCAGGTCGGTCGAGATCGTGACCTGCCGCCCGGATTTCCTCTGGCCGGGATGGCGCCGCTCGATCAGCCCGGCGATGACCGCGCATTGCCGGAAGGTGCGCTTCATCATCGCCGATTCGGCGAGCCAGTCCTCGAGGTCGTCGCCGAGCATGTCCTCGGAAAACAGCGCGTCGAGGACGCCCGGATGCTCCTGCATGTGCTGCGACAGGTCGCGGGCGCAGAAGATCGCGAGGCCGTAATCGTTGGCGGCGAAGCCGAGCGGCCGCAGCCGCGCCCGCTCCAGCCGGCGGGTCAGCAGCATGCCGAGGGTCTGGTGGGCCAGCCGCCCCTCGAACGGGAAGCAGGTGAGGTAGTAGCGGCCCGCCCGCGGGAAGGTCTCGACCAGGAGGTCGTCCGGGCCGGGCAGCCGCGAGCGCCGGCGCTGCTCGGCGAGGTAGCCGGCGACCTGGGCCGGCAGCCGGTCCCAGCCGGACGGATCGGCGATCAGCGCCCGCACCCGGGCGGCGAGGAAGGTCGAGAGCGGGAACTTCGCGCCGGCGTAGCTCGGGATCGCCGGGTCGCTGCCGGGCGGCCCGCGGGTGACCAGGGCCTCGTCCTCCTTCAGCCCCTCGAACCGCAGCACCTCGCCGGCGAACAGGAAGGTGTCGCCCGGCGTCAGCGTCTCGGCGAAGTCCTCCTCGATCTCGCCGAGGCGCCGCCCGCCCGCCGGCAGCAGCGTGCCGGGCTTGCCGCGCACCCCCCGGGCCATCCGCACCGTCACGGTGGCGGCCTCGATGATCGTGCCGATGTTCATGCGGTATTGCTGCGCCGTGCGGGCGTCGCGCACCCGCCACAACCCGTCGGATCCGCGCAGGATCTTGGCGAAGCGCTCGTAGGCGCGCAGCGCGTAGCCGCCCGTCGCGACGTAGTCGACCACCGCCTCGTACTCGGCGTAGTCGAGCCCGGCATAGGGCGCGGCCGAGCGCACCTCGTCGTAGAGGTCGGCGAGGTCGAACGGGCCGGCGCAGGCCATGCCGAGCACGTGCTGGGCGAGCACGTCGGGGGCGCCGATGCGCGGATCGGGCGTGTCCTGCGCCGCCGCCTCGACGGCGTCGAGGGCGGCGCGGCATTCGAGCATCTCGAACCGGTTGGCCGGGACCAGATAGGCCTTCGACGGCTCGTCCATCCGGTGGTTGGCGCGGCCGATGCGCTGCATGATCCGGCTCGCGCCCTTCGGCGCGCCGATATTGACCACGAGGTCGACGTCGCCCCAGTCGATGCCGAGGTCGAGAGTCGCGGTGCAGACCACCGCCCGCAGGGTGCCGGCCGCCATCGCGGCCTCGACCCGGCGGCGCTGGGTCGCGTCGAGCGACCCGTGGTGGAGCGCGATGGCGAGCCCGTCCTCGTTGAGGTTCCACAATTCCTGGAAGGTGTACTCGGCCTGGAGCCGGGTGTTGACGAAGACCAGGACCAGCCGGTGCTCGCGGATCAGCCGGTAGATCGCCGGCATCGATTGCCACGCGGTGTGGCCGGCGAGCGGCAGCGTGCGCCCGACGTCGAGCATCCGCAGGTCCGGCCGGGCGCCGCCCTCGACCACGATGAGATCGGCGAGCGCCGGTTCGGGCTGCTGCGGCACGAGGTAGCGTTGCAGCGCCTCGGGCTCGCGCACCGTCGCCGACAGGCCGGTCGCGCGGAGCCCGGGCGCCAGCCGGTGCAGCCGCGCGAGGCCGAGCGCCAGCAGGTCGCCGCGCTTCGAGGTGACGAGGGCGTGCAACTCGTCGAGCACCACCCGCTTGAGGCCGGAGAACAGCTCGGCGGCCTCGCGGTGGGCGATCAGCAGGGCGAGCTGCTCGGGCGTGGTCAGCAGGATGTCGGGCGGGCGGGCGATCTGGCGCGTGCGCTTGTGCGACGGCGTGTCGCCGGTGCGGGTCTCCACCCGCAGGCCGAGGCCCATCTCGGCCACCGGCGCGTCGAGGTTGCGGGCGATGTCGACCGCGAGCGCCTTCAGGGGCGAGACGTATAGGGTGTGCAGGCCGGACCGGGCCGGATTTTTCTCCGCGAGATCCACGAGGGTCGGCAGGAAGCCCGCCAGGGTCTTGCCGGCCCCGGTCGGCGCCACCAGCAGCGCCGAGCGCCCGGCCTGCGCCGTCGCGAGCAGGTCGAGCTGGTGCGGCCGCGGGGCCCAGCCGCGCGAGGCGAACCAGCGGCGGAAGGCGGGCGGCAAGGGGCCGTGGTCGGGGAGGCGGTCGGACACCGCCGGACAAGTAGGGCGCGGACGGTCCGGGCTGGAGGCCCGGCCTTGCGTCGCGGCGGCCGGCGCGTCATCTCGGCCGGGTCGGGGCCGCTGGGCACGCGATCATCATGGGACGGGCATGGGACTGGAATGCACGCCGTCGATCACGATCGACGAGGCGGAGCTGGAGGAGAGCTTCGTGCGCGCCTCCGGCCCCGGCGGCCAGAACGTCAACAAGCTCTCGACCGCGGTGCAGCTGCGCTTCGACGTGCGCCGCTCGCCCTCGCTGCCGAACGCCGTGGCGATCCGCCTGATGAAGCTCGCCGGTCGCCGCCTCACCGGCGACGGAGTGCTGGTCATCACCGCCCAGACCCACCGGACCCAGGAGCGCAACCGGGCCGAGGCCCGCGAGCGCCTCGCCGACCTCGTGCGCGAGGCCGCGGTGCCGCCGGTGCCGCGCCGCCCGACCCGCCCGACCCTGGCCTCGAAGAAGCGCCGCCTGGAGGCCAAGGGCCAGCGCAGCGCCACCAAGCGGCTGCGCGGCGACCGGCCCGGGTCGGAGTGAGCCTTCGGCTCAGAAGTTCTTCGGGAAATTCACCACCGCGTCGCCGACGGCGTCGACGGTCTCGCGGATCGCACGGCCGGCCGGGGCGAGATCGGGGATCGGCACGCCGAGGAACCGGGTCGGCTCCTCCGGCCGGGCCGGCTCCGGCGCGACCGGCGCGGGGGGCTGGGCCGCCGCCGTGCGCTGGCGCGCCTCGGCCCCGTCCGGCCGGTCGCGGCGCGCGAGCGGG
>NZ_SACP01000053.1 GCF_004004555.2 Methylobacterium oryzihabitans | reverse complement strand
CGGCGGTCGCCGCCCTGGCCGAGGCGCCGCCCCGGGCGGCGGTGGGGGCGCGCCTGCGCCTCGGCGGCGTCGCCGTTGTCGCGGTGCCGGCGGCATTCCCGTTCGCGGCCTTGTTCGGGACCGAGCTCGCCGTCGAGGACCTCGCCCTGCTGCCCCCGGCCCTGGCCGAGGCCCTGTGCGAGGGCGTGGTGACGAGCCTCGCCGGCCTGCTGCCGGAGCCCGGCGCCGGGTCCCAGCCCGGCACCGGGCATCAGCCCGGTGCCGGGCTGCCGGTGGTCGAGGCCTGCGGCCCCTGGCCCGGGCTGGCGCCAGACCCCGACCCGGGGGACCTGTCCTGGTTCCGGGTCACCGTCGCGGGCCTCGCCCCGGAGCCGGCGGTGGTCGATCTCGGCGCGACGCTGCCGGCGCTCGCGGCGATCCTCGGCGATCCCGCCTACGGGCCGCTGGCGCGGCGCGGGGCCTGGCCGGGGCTCGCCGCGCGCCTGACCTGCGAGGTCGCCGCGACCCTCAGCCGGGTCGCGCTGGCGCCCTCGGCCCTGCGCGCCCTGGTGCCGGGCGCGGTGGTGGTGCTCGCCGCCGGCCACGACGAGACGGTCGCCCGCCTGCGCCACGGCAGCCGGCTGTTCGAGTTCCACCGCGGCGACGGCGCCTGGATCTGCCGCGCGGCGAGCGACGACGCGAGAGGGGATACGATGAATCCGGATGACGCGGCGCCGCCGCACGCCCTGGCGGACCTGCCGGTCGCCGTCGACCTCGATCTCGGCCGCGTCGTCCTGCCGCTCGCCGAGGTCGAGGCGTGGCAGCCCGGCAGCGTCGTCGCCCTCGACCCGGTCCTGGCGCACGAGGGCGTCGAGGTGACCCTGCGCGTCAACGGCCGGGCGGTGGCGGCGGGCGACCTCGTGCGCCTCGACGACCGGCTCGGCGTGCGGATCGCGCGCCTCGCCCGGGCCTGAGCCGTGACCGACCCGCTCAACCTCATCTTCATCCTCGGCGCCGCCGCCCTGGTGCCGTTCCTCGCCGTGGTGGCGACCTCGTTCATCAAGCTGTCGGTGGTGTTCCTGCTCGTGCGCAACGCGCTCGGCGTGCAGCAGATTCCGCCCAACATGGCGCTCAACGCCCTGGCGATCATCCTGTCGGGCTACATCATGACGCCGGTCGTGGTGCAGACCTACGACATCCTGGCGGCGGGCACCTACAGCTACACCACCCTCGAGGGCCTCAAGGCGGCCTACGAGGCCGGCAGCGGGCCGCTCGCCGGCTTCCTGCGCCGCCACGCCGACGAGCGCGAGCGGCTGTTCTTCATGGAGGCGGCCCGCACCCTGTGGCCGCCCGACCTCGCCAATCGCCTCGGCGCCGACAGCATCGCGGTGGTGCTGCCGGCCTTCACGGTGAGCCAGCTGCGCGAGGCGTTCGAGATCGGCTTCCTGCTCTACCTGCCGTTCATCGCCATCGACCTCATCGTCTCGAACATCCTCTTGGCGATGGGCATGATGATGGTCAGTCCGCTCACCATCTCGCTGCCGTTCAAGCTGTTCCTGTTCGTGATGGTCGACGGCTGGTCGCGGCTGATCCTCGGTCTCGTCAAGACCTACGCCTGACGAGCCGAGAGCCGTCCCGGCCCGATCCGGCCGTGCCGGCGACGGACGTGAGACGCAGAGACAAGTTTTTCGACCTCGCCCGGCACCCGGAGCCGGCCCTCCGCTGTTATACGTCCCGTCACCTTGCAGCGAGGAGACGGGACGTGGAGGGCGGGGTGACGGATCTTCCAGTGACGCTCTACCGGGCCGAGAGCCTCGTCGCTCGCAGCAACCCGGGCGCCTGGCAGGCGGTGTTCCCGCATCTCAGGATCGCCCGCCGGCCCGAGACCGCCGACTCGGTGCGGGAGGACCGGGTCGCGGTCTGGAAGCTCGGCGACATGGCCCTGACGGTGGCGAGCCTGTCGGCGGTGGAGATCCGCCGGCCCCTCGCCGCGGTCCGCGGCGACGGCTGCGACGCCCTCGACCTCACGGTGCTGAGCAAGGGCGCCTGGGTCGGGCGGGCGGGCGGGCGGGACCTGACGGTCGGCCCGGGCGAGCTCGTCGCCCTCGACCTCGGCCAGCCGTTCGAGATCGCCGCGACCGCCTGCGACTGCGTCACGGTCAGCCTCGCGCGTGCCGCCCTCGCCGACGTGGCGCCGGCCCAGGCGGACCTGCACGGCCACGTCTTCCAGGGCGTCGGCGGGGCGCTCCTGACCGATCACTGCCTCGCGATCGCCCGCCACGTCGAGCGGATGCGGACGGCCGAGGTACCGTTCGTGCGCGCCGCCCTGCTGG
Organism: Methylobacterium oryzihabitans; assembly: GCF_004004555.2. Classification (GTDB taxonomy): domain Bacteria; phylum Pseudomonadota; class Alphaproteobacteria; order Rhizobiales; family Beijerinckiaceae; genus Methylobacterium; species Methylobacterium oryzihabitans. The sequence continues at coordinate 15,867 of NZ_SACP01000053.1, read as the reverse complement.
CCCAGCTCGCCGCGGCCGTGACCCTGATCCGGCCCGAGGAGGAGGCGCGGCCGGGCGTGCTGCGGATGCAGCACCAGGCGCGGCGCCACATCGACCAGCACCTCACCGACGAGGATCTCGGCGCCGAGTCGATCCTCGCCGCCCTCGGCGTGTCGCGCTCCGTGCTCTACCGCGCCTTCAAGGACAGCGGCGGGATCGACGCCTACATCCGCCACCGCCGGCTCCAGGCGGTTCACGCCCTGCTGCTGCTGCCGGCCGAGCGGCGCAGCATCGGCGAGCTCGCCCAGACCTTCGGCTTCTCGCGCCCGTCGCACCTCGCCACCGCGTTCCGGCGCGCCTACGGCTACAGCCCGCGCCACCTGCGGGCGACGCGCTCGGCCCGGCGGGGCGAGCCCGACCCGACCGCGCCCGACCGACGCGGCCGCGAGGCCGGCCGGGCCGAGCGCCGCAGGGACGAGCGATGACCCAGATCCCGTCGCTCCACTTCGACACCCAGAAGCTGCCGCCCGGCTCCGGCTTCCGGGCGTTCCAGGCGGCGATCCCGCATTACGAGGTCGACCCGGCCCCCGGCACGACCGAGGCGGAGTTCGCCGGGCGCTCCACCGCGTGGTTCCTCGGCGACCTGATCCTGCTGCATTCGCGCTTCACGGCCTTCAACCTCGCGCGCACGCCGGCCCGCATCCAGGCCGACGGCATCGACACCTACGGCTTCATCGTGCTGCCGCGCGGGTCGTGGCTCGCGCGGACCGAGAGCCACGAGACGACCGTCGGCCCCGGCCAGCTCGTCGGGGTCGACATGACCCAGCCGTACTGGGCCGAGGCCAGCGCCTGCGAGGCGGTCCATCTCGTCATCGGCCGCGCCACCCTCCAGGCGGCGGTGCGCGGGAGCTTCGACATCGCCGCCCACGTCTTCGAGGGCACCGGCGGCGCCCTGCTGACCGACTACCTGCTGTCGCTCGCCCGCCACATCGCGGCGATGCGGCCGGAGGAGGCCGACGCGATCCGCAAGGCGACCGTCGCGCAGATCGCCGCCGCGGTGGCGCAGGTGCCGCCCCGGGAGGTCGTGCCGGCCCAGATCCGCAACGTGCGCAGCCAGGTCCAGCGCTACGTCGACCGCAACCTCACCGAGCCGTCGCTGTCGCCGGAGCGCATCGTCGAGGAACTCGGCATCTCGCGCTCGACCCTGTACCGCCACTTCGAGGCCTATGGCGGGATCCAGGCCTACATCCAGCGCCGGCGCCTCCAGGCGGTCCACGCCCTGCTGCTGCATCCCGACGAGGAGCGCAGCATCGGCGAGCTCGCCCAGACCTTCGGCTTCTCCCGGGCCTCGCACTTCACCACGGTGTTCCAGCGCACCTTCGGCTGCACGCCGCGCCTGCTGCGCTCGGGCAGCGGCCGCCGGATCAGCGCCCGCAGCGCCCGCGACGCCGCCGAGGCGCCCGAGGTCTTCCGCGACTGGATCCGGGAGGTGCGGCTGCGCTGAGGCGCTTTCCCCTGTGCCTGCGGCGTCACGGCCGGCGCGGGCTGGGACGTTGACGCAAGACCTGGGATGCTGCGAGAAGTCCGACGCCGGCGATCCTGTAAAAGGTGACCGCCTCGTTACCGAGGGAGCCGGGCTCCCGGGCCGGCCCGACCGCGGTCCCGGCCACGGCGTCGTCGGAGTCGCCCCGAGCAGAAAGCACGGCGACGCGCGATCATCTCTGTCGCGGACAGTCATTCCATGCAACGGCGACAGCAATAAAGTAACACCTTGGAAATTTGCGTGCACCCCGACGCCCCCGGCAGGACTTCCTGTTGGATCGTCCTCGCTTCACCGCTAGGGTCGCGACGGAAGATTGCAACCCGTCGACCTCCCTCGCCCCGCGGACGAGGTGTCGTCGGCCCTGTGGAGTAGGGGTCCGCGATGAGAGACCCGCATCGATCCGTCGCCTCGCGCCTGGGCGGCCTGCGCGTCGCCGGCCTGCTGCTCGCGCTGCTGGCCGGATCGGGCTGCGTCAGCCTCGACGGCGACGCCTGCGCCGACCCGGCCACGCCCGGCAGCGGCGCCGTGCTCAACAGCCGCGACGTCGCCCCGCGCAACTGCGACGGCAACTTCCTGTCGGCCCGCCGCCAGCGCTCGGTGCTCTACGACGGCGAGGACCGGCCCCGGCTGTGGACCGGCGACGCGCCCCGGCAGGGCGTGGACATCGACACCTCGCGGGTCAACGCGCCGCCGGCCGGCACGCCGCCCGGGGCGATCGGCTATCTCGGGACGCTGCGCATCGCCTACGCGCGCGACGCCGACGCCGTCGCGTCCGACATCGCGGCGCTGCAGAACCTCGGCAGCCGGCGCTTCGACCCGGACCAGCGCGTCACGGTCGACTTCAGGAAGGCGACCCTCGACTTCGTGCTCAAGCAGCTCCTCGGCGGCGCGCTCGGGCTGAACTACGTCGCGCCCGACGACCTCGGCGGCTCGGTCACCTTCCGCACCGAGCAGCCGCTGCCCAAGGGCCAGGTGCTCCAGGTCGTGCGCGACCTCCTGGCCCGCAACGGCTTCGAGCTGCGCAACATCAACGGGGTGTACCACGTCGGGCGCCCCGACCTCATCAACGCGATCGAGGGGACGGGGCAGGCCGGCCGCGACGGCGACCGGGTCTCGCGGGTGATCCGCCTGCGGCGCGGCAACGCCCGCGACCTCCTCGCCATCGCCCGGCAGGTGCTGCCGCGGGGCGTCGAGCTCGTCACCACCAACGCCCCCGACACCCTGATCCTGCGCGCCGACCCCGGCGAGGCCGACCAGATCGAGACCCTGCTCAAGCGGCTCTCGACCAGCGGCATGGGCGAGGACCACGTCGCGGTGGTGCCGCTGCGCCAGAGCGCGCCGGACAGGATCTCGGGCCAGCTCACCGAGTTCTACCGCGCAAGGCAGGCCGACCCGATCACCATCGTGCCGCTCAACGGCCAGCAGGCGGTGCTCGTCTCGGCCAAGGACGAGGCGATGGTCAACGGCGCCAAGCAGCTCGCCCAGGCGATGGACGCCGAGGTCCGCGACGAGGTGGCGCCGCGGATCATCCCGCTCAAGCACCTCAGCGCCGAGGAGCTGGCGCAGCGCCTCAGCATCATGTTCGGCGTCGGCGGGGCCGCGCCCGGCGGGGGCGGCCCCGCCGGAGCGGGCGGAGGCGGGCGGTTCGGCGGCGATTACGGCACCGATCCGCGCTCGGTCCCGCCCGAGCTGCTGCGGGACCCGGCCCCGATCCCCCGCACCATCCCGACCGCGACCGCCGATGCCGGGGGCGGCCCGCTCGGCGGCTTCGGCAACCGGCAGGCCTTCGTGCCGCCCGGCGCCGACCTCGGCGGCGGCGGCGGCCCGGGCCCGCAGGGACAGACCCGGATCGTGGCCGAGAAGACCAGCAACTCGCTGATGATCTACTCGACCTACAGCCTGTTCACGAAGATCCGCGAGGTCGTGCGCGCCCTCGACGTGCCGCCGGCCCAGGTGGTGATCGAGGCGACGGTGGTCGAGGTCGAGCTGACCGACCGGCTCGAACAGGGCGTCCAGGTCTTCCTCCAGGGCCGGGGCTTCACCCTCGGCTCGGGCAGCTCGGCCGATATCGGCCGCACCGCCCAGGCGGTGGCGACCACCGATCCCAGCGGCGGGACCGGCTCGTTCTTCAACAACGGCGGCGGCACCACCGGCGGGGCGGGGCAGAACGCCATCACCAACGACACCGGCGGCATCCTGGCGGTCGGGGCCAATCTCGGCGGCGGCCTGCGGGTCGACGCGGTCCTGCGCGCGCTCCAGGGCGTGACGAAGGTGAAGGTGATCTCGTCGCCCTACCTGACGGTGCTCAACGGCAAGCAGGCCCGCCTCGTGATCGGCGACCAGATCCCGTATTCGCGCCGCTCGCAATCGGCCAACAACCTCGGCAACACGACCGTGACCGAGGAGATCGAGATCAAGGACACCGGCATCATCCTCGACATCACGCCGCGCATCCACGCCAACAACTCGGTCGCGCTCAAGGTCAACCAGTCGGTCAGCACGCCGTCCGAATCGGTCCGCACCGGCAACCTGACCCCGGTGATCGCCACCCGGACGGTCGAATCCGACATCCTGCTGCAATCGGGCCGCACGGTGCTGCTCGCCGGGCTGATCCAGGACCGGCTGGAGCAGCAGGAGGGCGGCGTCCCGGTCCTGCGGACCGTCCCGGTGGTCGGCGACCTGTTCAAGACCAAGGTCGACAACGTGCGCCGCGTCGAGCTGATCCTGATGCTGACGCCCCGCGTCACCCGCACGCCCGGGCAGATCGAGGACGTCGCCCGGCTGCTCCAGGGGCAGGTCCACGCCCGGTGACGGCGGTCCCGACCGGGGGAGCGCACCGTCACCGGGCGGCGGCGTCCCGGGCCGACCCGAGGCGCAGGCCGGCGAGCCCGGCCAGGGCGACCGCGACGATCGCCGCCGCGTAGAGGTCGGCGGTCGGGCCGTAGCCGAGGGTGCGGGCGAGGAACCCGGCGAGGACCGCCGGCAGGCTGAAGGCGAGGTAGCTCTGGACGTAGAAGGCCGCGAGCAGCCCGGCCCGCTCGTCGGCCCCGGCGAGCGGCATGATCGTGCCGACGCAGCCGAGGAAGCTGGTGCCGAAGCCGCTGCCGGTGAGGAGCGTGCCGAGGATCAGCACCGGCACGCTCGCCGCGTGGATGCCGGCGACGACGGTCAGGACGCCGAGCGCCGTGGCGATCACCCCGAAGGCGAGGTTCCCGTCCGCCGGCACGGCCCGCCGCAGGAACACCGCGACCGCCCCGGCCAGCATCAGCGCGGTGACCACCGCCCCGCCGGTGAGCGGCGCCGGGCTGCCGGTGGCCGAGACGACGAGCGAGGGCACCAGCGAGAGATAGAAGCCGCCGAGCGTCCAGTTGGCGAGGTTGATCGGGGTGACGAGGACGAGGGCGCGCCGCGCCCGGGGCGGGACGGCGACGCGCGGGCGCAGCGCCGCCAGGATCGTGCGGGGGGTGGCGCCGGGCCGCCGCACCGCGGTCTCCGGCACGCGCCAGAGCCCGGCGGCGAGGGCCGCGAAGGCGCAGAGCAGCAGCCCGTAGACGAGGTGGAGCGGCAGCGGGCCGTACTGGATCAGCGCGCTCGTTCCCAGCGCCCCCGCCGCCATGCCGCCGAGCGGCGCGATCGCGTTGACCAGCGCGCCCCGGTCCCGGTCGGCGTCGAGGAGCGCCGCGCCGAGCGCGGCGCCGGCGATGCCCGTCGCCACCCCCTGCACGATCCGGGCGGCGATCAGCCAGCCGGGGCCGCGATGCACCATCAGGAACAGCCCCATGGCGAGGCCCTCGAGCAGCAGCGCCGACAGGATCACCGGCCGGCGGCCGAGATGGTCGGAGAGCGAGCCGGCCACCAGCAGCGCGCTCAGCAGCGCCACCGCGTAGACGGCGAAGATCAGGGTGACGAAGACCGGCGAGAGCGCGAAGGTCTCGCCGTAGATCCGGTAGAGCGGCGTCGGCGCCGCGGAGGCGGCGAAGAACGTGGCGAGCGTCGCCGCGTGGAAGGCGAGCGGGCCGAGCCGGCCCTGCGCGGCTCCCCCGACTGCTTGACCCGTCGCCATCGCCGTGTCCTTAAAGCGAATCCGTTGCGTTTGGTGATAGCGCCGGTTCGGGACTAACGCAAATTCTTTGCGTTTGGAGCGGTGAAGCGGGGAGGGGGCATGGGAGATCGGGAGGGGCCGCGCCCGGGGGGGCGCAGCGCGCGCGTCCAGGCCTCGGTCCACGGCGCCGCGCGGGCGCTGCTCGCCCGGATGGACCGGGCGCAGGTGACGATCCCGCTGATCGCGGCGGAGGCCGGTGTCACGCCGTCGACGATCTACCGGCGCTGGGGCGAGCTGCACGAGCTGCTGGCCGACGTCGCGGTGGAGCGGCTGCGGCCGGACATGGCGCCCGCCGACACCGGCAGCGGCCGCGGCGACCTCCTGGCCTGGGCCGAGCAATACGCCGAGGAGATGTCCTCCGACCTCGGCCGCCGGATGATCCGCGACGTGCTCGCGGCGGAGGGCGGCGCGGGGCCCCGGCGCTGCTGCGGCTACGTCGCCGAGCAGATCGGGGTCATCGCGCGGCGCGCCCTCGCCCGCGGCGAGGCGTTCCCGGAGACCGACGCGGTCCTCGACCGGGTGGTGGCGCCGATCGTCTACCGCATCCTGTTCGACGAGGCCCTCGGACCGGACCGGGTCGGCGACCTCGTCGCGACCGCGATGGCGGAGGCGAGGCGGCGGTGAGCCCCGGCGCCCTCACCCCCGACACAGGCCGTGGAGCGCCACCGCGCCCGCCCCGAGGCCGACGAGCAGCGAGATCAGCATGAACGGCAGCATCGGGATCACCAGCCAGCCCATCACCGTCAGGGTGTGGACCAGGCCGCCGATGTCGAGGCCGGCGACGAGGCACGGAGAGCGGCCGGCCTCGTCGACCCGGCAGCCGGTGAGGCGGGCGAGGGCGAGGCCGAGCGCGAGCATCAGGGCCGGGGCCCAGACGACGAGGACGAGGGCGAGGAGGAGCGCCGTCATGCCGGGCCTCCGGCGCCGCATTCAGCGCATCGCCGTCGAGGCGGCGACGCGGTCGGCGCGGTCGAGCGCCTCGGTCCGGCCGGCCTCCGCGAAGGCGACCACCCGCAGGTAGCGGGCGCCCTCGAACACCATCGTCTGGGCGAGCCCGAGGGGGCGGCCGGTCTTCGTGTCGGTCCCGGTGCCGCGCAGCCGCACCACGACGGCGCCGGCCCGGGTCGAGCGGTCCTCGGCGGTCACCGCGACGTCGCGGGTGTCCTTCTGGGCGGCGAACAGCCTGCGGGCGACCGCGACCTCGGCGCCCGCGCTCACCGGGGCCGATCCGAGGGACGGCGCGATCACCACCGCCGGTTGCGTGCGGCCGGGATCGACGTCGTTCGGCCCGTCGGTGAGCAGCAGGCCGTTGCCGGCGAACACCCCGACCGGGCGGAACCCCGCCATGTCGCCGACCCGGTAGGGCAGGGCCGCGACCTGCTCCGACAGGCTCGCCTTGGGGCGGAACGCGATCGTGCGCAGGGCCGCCTCGACCGCCGCCGCCGGCACCTGCCGCGCCGCCGCCTCGGGCACCTGCACGGTGACGAGCCCGGTGCCGGGCGCGCCGCGCACCACCGCGACCCACTTGGCGTAGGTGAGGCCGTTGGCGCCTTGCGTGCCGCGCAGGACGAAGCCCTCGCCGCCGGCCACGGGCAGCGCCTCGCCGGCGCCCTTGACCCTGAACCCGGTCGGGGCGAGCGCCTCGGGGGTGAAGCGGCCGGCGATCTGGTCCCAGGCCTCCGGCGGCATCTCGACGAGGACGATCGAGGCGCCGGAGCGGTGCTCGAACCCGGCGAAGCTCTTCGCGGGCGTCATGCCGGGCGGCGGCGCGAGGCCGAGGGCGCCGGCCGGCGGGAAGACCGGCTCGGCGGCGAGGGCCGGCGCCGGCGGGGCGACGAACAGGCCGGCGAGCAGGCCGGCGAGCAGCGGGCGGCGCGCGACGAGGCGGCCGAGGAGGCCGTGCGGCCGGGGACGGTCGGTCATGGCGGGTCCTTGTCGGGGGTCAGCGGGTCGCGACGCGGCTGAGCACGAAGGTGTTGCCGGAGAACTGGACCTGCCCGGGTGCGCTCATGTGCTCCAGCATCAGGCGCAGGTTGCGGCCGAGCCGCGCGGAATCGGAGCGGGTCTCGTACCAGTACTCGGCGCCGGCGCCGCTGGCGCGGACCGGGCGGTGGTGCTCGTAGCAGCGGAACGCCGCCATGTACTCCTCGACCGCCTGCACCTCCTGGGGCGAGAACCCGCTCAGGCGCACCGTGTAGGCGGTCGGCAGGCCGCCGCAGGGCTCGCCGGCCGCCGCCGGGCCGGCCGGAAGCGCCGGCGCGAGGCCGCCGGGGGCGGGCGGGGCGGCGTCGGCGCGGCGGGGCGCGACGACGCCGTCGAGCTTGGCGGTCAGCGCCGCCGCGACGTCGGCGGCGATCGTCTTCGCCTCGGCGCCGACCCGCTCGAGCAGGCATTCGCGGTCGCAGCCCTGCGGCAGGGGCGGCAACTGCACCCCGGCGACCTCGAACGCGCCGAGGGACTGGCCGGTGCGCACGTTGAGCAGCCGGCCGGGGATGCGCACCTCGGGCCGCACGATGTCGGAATAGGCCGACTTCGTCGCCGAGGCGTACACCTGGAAGATCGCCACCACGTCGAGCGGCGGGTTCGAGACCGCGCGCGCGACCTCGATCAGCTCGGCGTCGCGGCGGCGGACGCGGTTGGGCTGGGTGAAGCCCATCGCCACCGCGGTCTCGTCGTAGACGTTGTAGCCGCGCAGGTTCATCGTCTCGGACAGTTCGGCGATCACGCGCTGGACGATGCGGTTGCCGCGCGGCACCGAATCCTCGTCGGCATCCTCGCCCATCACCACGAGGTTGGGCTTGGGCTGGGCGAGGGCGGCGGTCGGGCCGACGAGGCAGGCCAGGGCGGCGGCGAGGATCGTGGCGAGGGCGGCGGTACGCAACGCCACGGCGCGGGTGAGCGGCATCGGGGGTCTCCTGTCGGGTCTTTCGGGGTTCAGTCGAGGCAGGGCGGCGTCGGCGCCGCGTCGAAATCGTCGAGGTCGAGGACGACCCGCAGGCGCGGGTCGCCCGGGCGCGGCACCGCGCAGGCGGCCGGCACGACGAAGCGCAGCGCCCCGGTGCGGGCCGGCGCGATCAGGCTGACCTCGACCCGGCGGTTGACCCGCGATAGCGGCGCGTCGGGGTCCTTCGGGCGGCTCGGGCCCCAGCCGTGGACCCGCAGCCGCTCGGGCGCGATGCCGTAGGCCGCGACGAGGTGGGCCCGCACCGCCCGCGCCCGGGCGAGCGACAGGCGCCGGTTGTAGGCGGCGCCCCCGGCGGCGTCGGTGTGGCCGGCGACGAGGAAGCCGTGGCCGGCGAGTTCGCGCGAGCGCAGGGCCTCGCCGAGCGGCTCGAGCTGGATGCGCGCCTCCGGCGTCAGGCGGGCGCTGTCGTAGGCGAAGAACACCGTGAGATCGACCGCCCGGGCGGGATCGACCCGCAGCGCCGGACCGCCGTCGTCGGGGGCGACCGACAGCGGTCGCAGCGCCCCGGGATTGCCGTCGGCGAACGGCGCCAGCGAGCGGATGATCGCGGTCGCCGAGGGGTTGCTCGCCCCGGCCTCCGCCCGCTCGGCGGCCTCGTCCGGGGCGTCCACCGGACGGGCGTCCGCCGGACGGGCGTCCGCCGGACGAACGCCCGGCGCCTCGGTCAGCGGGTTCGACCGGGCCGGGCCGGCGAGCGCCAGAACCAGCCCGGCGGCGAGCGCGAGGCAGGAGCGGCGCAGGCGCCCCCGCGCGGCCCCGCGCAGCGGCCCGGTGGGAATGATGGCCGGCGCCGGGCGGCGCGCGGACGCGGTGTGGGTCGGCATGGCTCCCCCTGTTCGGGTCCCGGGCCTTGCTTCGGCCCCTCTCACCCCGTGCATGGACGGCCCAGAGCGGCTTTCGCCGTCCGGCCGATGGGTTTTTTTGTCCGATCCGGGTCAGCGCCCACGCAGGATCGCGTTCATCCGGCCCGGGTCGAGCGGGCCGTCGGGCGCGGGCGCCGCCGCGGCCGGGCGGGGAGCCGCGGGGTCGGGCGTCGCGGCGGCGACCGGGCGGCCCTGCGCCGCCGCGATCCCGGCCAGGACCCGGCTGCGGCCGAGGATCGCCGAGAGCCGGGTGGCGGCGTTGAAGCTCGTCGGGTCCTTCGGGTCGAGGCCGCCCTCCTTGTGCAGGGCGATGCCGGCGACCGAGGCGTCGAACATCAGCGAGCCCGACGAGCCGCCGAGCGTGTCGCAGCGGTGGCGCAGGTCCGGCCCCTCGGCCTGGTCCTTGAGGGCGAAGCAGCGGAACCGGCTCATCACCTTCGGCCGCCCGAGGGGATGGTGGATGACGAGCATCGAGCGGTTGCCCGGCACCGCCTCACCGGACAGGCGGGCGGTGCCGTAGGTCGCCGCGGGGTTCCCGGCGACCCGGGCGAGGGCGTAGTCGAGGCGGGCGTCGAACTCGACCGGCTTCGGGTCGATCTCGAACCGGCGCGAGCCCTTCCCGTCGAGGGTCAGGTAATCCATCAGGATCGATGCCTTGACCGGCGTCAGGTCGCCGGCCTGCGGCAGGCAGTGATGGTTGGTCAGCACGTAGTCGCCCGGCAGCAGCGCGCCGGTGCAGGAGGCACCGACCTGCTGGCCGGTGCGGGCGTTCCTCAGCACGATGTCGACCCGGCCGATCGGCCGGGCGAGGGCGGCGAGGCCGTCCTTCGGGTCGAGTTCGGCGATCGGCTCGAACGCGCCCTTGTTCTGGTCGACATAGGCCGCGGCGTCGCCGGTGGTCTGGCGCAGGGGCAACTGGGCGCGGCCGTAATCGGCCGGATCGAAGCCGACGCTCTGCGCCCGCGCGCCGCCCGACAGGACCAGACAGACGCCCGCCATGACGAGGCAAGGCCCCGCCATGACAAGGCAAGGCCCCGCCAGGACGAGAGAGACCAAATCCAGGGTCGAGCGGTGTCTTCGCTGGCGTGGCGCCATCGTTGTTCTCCCTCCCGGCGGCGGCGTTATGCCTGCTCCGGATCGTTTGGTCAAAACGTCACGGCGGTGGAGCTTCGGCTCGTCAGCGGATCAGCGCGTGCGTGAGGCGGATATCGGCCGGATACTGTCCCGCTTCGGATCCGTCACTCGGAACGGTCCGGAGGGCGTAGACGAGGGGCTGCCGGGCGCCCTCGCGCAGGAGGTAGGCCTGCGCCCCGTCGCCGAGGCGCGTCGCCGGCAGGGCCGCGTCGCGCAGCTCCGGCCCGACCTCGATCCGCAGCCCCGGGCGCAGCGCCCGGACCGCGATCCCGCACAGGTCCGGGGCGAGACGGCTCGGGGCGAGACGGCCGGCGGATTCGGCGGCGACCGGGCGCCGCTCGGCCGGATCGGCCCCGAACGCGACCCGGCGGCACGACGAGCCGGGCGGCGCCCGCAGCTCCTCGACGCGGATCACGGGGGGGTCGGGGGACGCCCCCGGCTCCTCACCCGTCCGGGAAAGGGGAGACGCGCCATGTTTGTCTCCGGCCCCGACCGCGACCAGCGCGGCGAGGCCGGCCGCGGCGGCGGCGCCCCCGGGCGCGCCAGCGCCCGCAGCGCCTCCGGCACGCTGGCGCCCGGCAGGACCAGCGGCGGGCGGCCGCGCCCGAGGTCGCGGAACGCCGCCTCGGCCGGCGCCCGCTCCGGCCCCTCCGGCAGCAGGACCGCGAGCACGGCGTCGGGCGCCGCGGCGAGCAGGGCGCGGGAGCGCGCGATCTTGTCGAGGAGGGCGTAGTCGCCCGGCCGCACCGCGAGGTCGAGGTCGACCGCGCCGGTGGCCCAGACGATCAGCCCGGCCTCCTCCGGCCCGGCGGCGAGGGGATGGCCGCGGGCGGCGAGGCCGTGGGCGAGGCTCACCGGCACCTCCCACGAGCGGCCGGCATCGAACGAGCCCGACAGGCGCAGCTCGTGCGCCGCCGGGGCCGCGCCGAGGAGCCGCGCGAGGGGTCCGCCGGCGGCGCAGAGCCGGGCGTAGTCGGCCGACCACGGCAGCGGGCGGTAGTCGCCGTCGGCGAAGGCCGCCGGGGCCGGCAGGCCGGGTCGGGGCCGCAGGGCACGCAGGCAGAGCGGCCCGGCGGTGGTCGGGATCACCACCAGCACAGCCGGCCGGGCCGGGTCCGTCGTCATACGATGTCCGATCGATCGCTCGGCGATCCCTGCGGGATCGCATTCGCGATGCGGACATCGGCTTCGCTCACGCGCCGCGCGGGCTCGTGATACGGATTTCGGAACGAATCGTCCGAAATCCGTCTCACAGCAGGAACACCGCGCAGGCCGGATCGGCGAGGAGCCGGCCGAGGAGGGCGGCCTCCGGCACCGCCGGGTCGAGGGCCAGCACGGTCGCGCCCGCCACCGGCTCGCCGAGGTCGAGCCGCACCGCCTCGTCGCCGCGCCACGCCTCGATCGCCCGCGGCCAGGGCCCGTCCGGGCCGCGCACGACCAGGAGCGGCGGAGCGTCGGAATCGGCGGGCAGGATCTCGAGGTCGAACGCCCCGACCCGGCGGCGCGCCACGGCGCCGTCCGAGGCCGCCGCGGCGAGGGGGGCGTGGGCCAGCGCCCGGGCGGCGAGCATCGCCCGGTAGCGCCGGGCGGCGTCGGACTCGTCGCGCAGGGCCCGCATCACCGCGAGGTCGACCGGCGCGCCGGGCGCCCGGGCGGCATGGGCCCACAGGGCGGCGTGGCCGATCCGCCGGGCCGGGGCGGGGGCCCGCAGCAGCCCGCGGGCGGCGTGGATCTCGGCGAGCAGCCGGGCCTCGTCGCTCACGCCGCCTCTCCCGCATAGGCCGCCGCGAAGGCGCCGGCGAACACCGCCCGGTCGGCCGCGAAGGCGTCGTCGAGGGGGCGCTGGCGGGCGAGCGCGGCGAGCGCCCGCTCCAGCCGGCCGGCCTCCTCGGCGAGGCGCAGCAGCGCCGCCTCGGTGGCGGCGAAGCCGGCGGCCAGCCCGGCGCGGTCGTCGAACCCGGCCCGGCGCACCCGGCGCAGATCCGCCTCGGCCGCGTCGAGGGCGGCGCGGGTCTCGAGGGCGAGGCCGTCGCGGTCGGCGATCCGCAGGGCGGCGGCGATGCGCAGCATGCGGGCGAGATGCGCCGCCAGCGCCCCGGCCCGGTCCCGGAGCGCGGCGTAGCTCTCGGCCTCGGCGCAGGTCGCCCGCTCGGCGATTCCCGCGCCGCCGCCGCCCCGGCGCAGGCGGTTGGCGATGCCGGACTGGACGCGCCCGAAGCTCGCCGCCCGCAGGATCGTCAGCGGGCGGGTGCGGTGGAACGGCTCCAGCCGCAGGAAGTCGGCGAGATCCTCGCGCTCGGCCCCGGTGAGGATCTTCGGGCCCTCCGGCAGGTCGGCGAGCACAGCGGCCAGCGCCTCGGCGGGCTCGGCGGCGGCGAGGTCGGCCAGCGAGGCGTCGAGCCGCTCCTCCCAGCCCTCGTGCTCGGCGAGCGAGGCCGGCGCGGCGAGCCCCTCCAGCCCGCCGAGGAGGGCGGCGGCGGCCTCGAAGGTCACGAAATGCTCGGCGACGGTGCGGAAGCCCGGCCGCTCGCCCTCGTCCATCGCGCCGCGCCAGAACGCCAGGATGTCGTCGTCGGCGAAGGCGCGGCGCCCGTCGAGGAAGCCGAGGATCGCGCGGAAGCGCCGCTCCAGCGGCGCCAGCGGCAGGTGGTCGGTGCGGTAGGCGGCGAGGTGCCGGGCGAGGCGGCGGGCGAGCGCCGCGGCGCCCTCCGGGTCGGGCGCCGCGGCGAGGTCGTCGAGCCAGCCGGCGACGGCGGCGAACCCCGCCAGATCCTCGGCGGTCAGCACGAACTCGGCGAGGGCGAGGAGCCGGGCGAGGCCCGTCCACGTCGTGCGCCAGCCCTCGCCGCCGTCCGGCGCGAGGCCGCGGGCATCGGCGCCGGCCATGCCGGAGAAGCGCTCCGCCACCGCCGCCGCCGTGGCGAGGCCGGGATCGAGGGCGAGGGTGACGAGGTCGCGCCCGTCGCACGGGCCGGTCGCCCGCGCCAGGGCGGCGAGCGCGTGGGCGAGGTCCCAGAGCGGCCGGTCGCGGTTCGGCCGCACCGCGCCGGTGACCGCCCGGGCGAGCCAGCCGCGATCCTCGCGCGACAGGTCGCGGCCCTCGGCCACCGCGGCGAGGTCGGCCGCGCAGCGCTCGTCGTAGCCGCCGGTCATGCGCCCGCTCCTCAGCGGCCGACGATGCGCGGCGCGAGCGCGCGCACCAGCGTGTCGGCGTGGCGGGAGGCCGCCTCCCGGGTCCGGGCCAGCACCCGGACGGTCAGCCGGTCGCCGTCGCGCAGCAGCACCGCCGTCGATCCCGCCCCGGACCCGAGGGCGTAGCTGCTCGACCAGCCGACCGCCGGGGCGACGGCGAGGCCGGACAGCCGGCAATCGGGGCTGCGGGCCCGGCACAGGGCCTCGAGGTCGGCGACCGTGGTCCGCCCCGCGCGCACCCGCGCCTCGGTGCCGTCGTCCTGGCGCCCGAGCTGGAGGTCGGCCATCGGCGCGCCGTCGCAGCCGGGGCAGGTCACGATCAGCCGCTGCGCCTCGGCCCGGGCCGCGGACCCGGCCCCGAGCGCCGTCCGGGCGGCGTCGGCCAGCCCGGTGAGGTCGCGGACCGCGAAGCCCTCGGCCCGGGCGGTCCCGAGCGGGAGGGCGATCAGCAGGAGGGCGAGGAGGCGCATGGGGGATTCTCCTGGGTTGCTCCGGGGCGTCATCGCACCACGATCCGGGCCGTCGCCTCGGTCACGCCCGGCACCGCCCGGATCCGGTCGAGGAGGTCGAGCACGTCGGGGGGCCGCAGCAGCGCCGCCTCGCCGTCGGCGCCCGGCGCCGCCGCGAGCCAGCGCGCCGCGAGGTCCGGCGGCAGGCCGCCCTCGACGCCGAAGCACGAGAACAGGTTCTCGAACGGTGCGCCGGCGACGATCTCGTCGAGGCCGTAGCCGCGGGGATAGGCCCGCGCCTCGCCGGCCTTCAGGGGTGCGAGCGAGGCGGGGTTGCCGCGCACCGGCAGGGCGACGAAGGCGGTCTCGTCGGGGGCGACGACCCAGCAATACAGGCTCTGGCGGGCGCGCGACTCGATGCGCAGCTCCATCCGCTGCCCGGCCGCGAACGGGGTCGCGGTCGGCGCCACCGCGAGCCGTCCCGCATCGGTGCGGGCGCTCGCCGCGACGTGGTCGAGGAACGGCCGCGGGGTCGGGTCGCAGCCCAGCCCCTCGATGCCGATGCGCCGCCGCCCGGTCGGGGCGAGCACGGCGCCGTCGCGGGCGAATTCCAGCTCCATCCAGGTCTGGCGGTCGCGGTCGGCGAGGAAGCGTCCCCGCGCGGTGACCGGCCCGGCGCAGGCGGTGCCCGGCGGCTCCCGGCGCACGTCGAGGCGGGCGCCCCTGAGGATCCGGTTGGCTGCGCGGGCCTCGGCGTCGAGGGCGATGACGAGGCGGTCGGTGAGCGCCCCGGCGCAGGTCGAGTGGCCGCCCTCGGCGACGAACGGGCAGACCGCGACGGCGCCGGCGTTCGGCGCCGCCTGCGCGAAGGCCCGCACCGCGCCCTCCATCACCGCGTCGACATCGGCGACGCCGGCCCCGACCCGGACCGGCACGATGACCGGCTCGCTCGTCGCCTTGCAGGCGGCGGTGCGGGTGATCGCCTGGAGC
The DNA here is from genome assembly GCF_004004555.2 of Methylobacterium oryzihabitans. Lineage (GTDB taxonomy): Bacteria > Pseudomonadota > Alphaproteobacteria > Rhizobiales > Beijerinckiaceae > Methylobacterium > Methylobacterium oryzihabitans. Next base: position 650 of record NZ_SACP01000053.1, on the reverse strand, counting down.
CGCAACGCCGCGGTCTCGCCGGCCCGGCGCGGCTCGACCAGGAAGACGCTGGCATCGCCCGCGAAGGCGGCGCGGATCTGCGCCTCGGCCTCGGCGCCCGACAGCCCGGTGGTGCCCTCGCGCAGGGCCTTGACCCGCACCACGTCGGCGGCCGGCGCGAGCCGCACCCGGCCGGTCGCCCCGAGCCGGCTCTCGACCGCGAGGCGGACCTCCTCGGCCTGCTCGCGCGACAGGGCGGTCTGCCCCGGCTCGACCCCGACCACCGCGAGAGTGAGGTCGGGGCGCCCGGCGCAGGCCGCGACCGCGTCGAGGAACGGGGTCAGGGCCGCGGTGGCGGGGTCGGCGCGGGCGGGTGAGGGCGCGAGGAGGAGTGCGAGAAGAAGCGGTACCGCGACGCCGAACCCTCCCCCCTCCGCGGGGGAGGGTGGCGAGCGGAGCGGGACGCAGTCCCGCCAAGAGGGGAACCACGATTCCGGATCTGGCTCAGCAGCCTTGCACGGCGCCACGTTCTGAGCCGTCGCGCCCCCCTCTCCCGGCCTGCTGCGCAGGCCACCGTCCCCCGCAGCGGGCAAGGCTGTCCGGGGAAAAAAGGCTATCCGGGGAAAAGAAGTGGCGCGTCTCCCCTCTCCCGAGTGGGAGAGGGGCCGGGG
>NZ_SACP01000052.1 GCF_004004555.2 Methylobacterium oryzihabitans | reverse complement strand
CGGCGCCGGCCGGGTCGGCGTCGTCGAACAGCGCCGCCTCGTCGAGGGCGTCGGCGAGGCGCCGGCGCAGGCCGTCGGGGCCCGATCCCGCCGGGCCCGGTCCGGTCGCCGCCGCGCCGGGCGGGCCCGCGAGACTGCGCTCGGGCAGCATCAGCATGTCCCGCATTCCTGCTCCGTTCCCCGCGCCGCGGCCGTCCGGGGTCCGCGCGTCCAGGGTGGTGTCCGCTATAGGCGCGGGCGCCCCGCCATCCTGTGCTGAATGTGACAGCCGGCCGGCGGCGGCGGTCCTAAGCAGAGTTGCACAGGGCAACTCTGCTTAGACCTTGGTTCTTGCATCATTTTCGCCGCCGAAACGGTCACCGTTTCGGCGAATGATGCCTAGCGTCCGCGACGGGTTCGGGACGAGCGCCGTGCGCCCGCCGCCCCGGGGCATCCGACGAGGCATCGAGAGGGAGCCGGCGCAAAGGTGAGACGGCCGACGATCCGATGGACCTCCGCCCCGGACGAGGGCGACGCCGCCGCGGCGGTCGCCGAGATCGAGGCGTGGCGCGCCGCCCAGGGTCCCGGGCCGGATTTCGCGCCGGTGCTCGACCGGCTGCGCCGGGGCGTCGCCGAACTGCTCGCCCTGCCGCGCCTGCGCGAGGACGCGGTGGCCCGGGGGCTCCTGCGCGACCTCGCCGCCGCGCCCGATCCGGCCGCCCTCGACGCCGCCCTCGCGGCGCTGCTGGAGCGGGCGGGAACCCTGGCGTCAGCCAGGGGCCCGGTGCCGGCCGGGGGGCCGGTGGGAGACCGCGCGGCGCCGGAGCCGGAGCCGCCCCGGCCGCCGGAGGCTTTCGTCCGGCCCGCCGCCCTGCCGCCGCGGCGGGCGCCGCGCACCATCATCCGATTGTGACCGGCCCGCGGGGCCGCGCCGCCGACCGGCGGGCGGAACCCGGAGCCGCCGAGGACCCGCGACGATGACCTCCTCCCCCTTCGCGATCGCCTCCGGCCTCTCCGCCGGCACCCTGCCTTCCGCGGCGGCGGCGGTCGATCCCGACGCCTTCGCGCGCTGGCCCGAGGCGGTGCAGGCGGGCTACCTGCGCGCCAACGGCACCGGCCAGCCGCCGGCGGTGGTGCTCGGCAGCGACGCCGCGCGGGCCATCGCCGCGCTGGCGCCGGGCGGCACGGTCGAGATCACCCCGGCCCCGGCCGGGATCGACGCCGCCCCGCGCGACCTCGCGCCGGCCGACTTCCTCGACTGGCCGACCGTCGCCCAGATGGTCTACCTCGCCGCCCGGGGCGGCGGCCCGATCGAGATCGGCCCGGCCGGCGCGTCCCTGCGCGTCGCCCTCGCGACCGACGCGACGGGAACGGCGAGCGGCGTCACGGTGTCGGCGAGCGACGGCCTGCTCGACGCCGACGCCGCCCTGTTCGCCACCGCCCCGGCCGACATGGCGCCCCGGCGCCTGTTCGCCCTGTCGGCCGACGAGCAATACGCCTACGCGGCCCGCCACAGCCGGGCGGTGCCGCCGGTCGTCGCCCTGGCCGGCGCCGGGGCCGACGCCACCGCGATCACCCTGTCGAGCAACGGCCGGCGCTACGAGGTCCGGGTGCCCGCCGGCACCTTCCCGGGCTACGACGCGCCCCTCGCCGGCGGGGAGAGCGCGGTCACGGGCCTGCGCGACTGGCCGGCCGAGATCCGCACCGCCTATGTCGAGGCGCGCGGCGCCGGCACCCCCTACCCCCGCACCGCCGTCGTGCCGGCGGACGGGTCCCTGTGGTCGGTCGCCGGGCCGGGCTTCGAGGCGGAGGAGCGCCCGCTGCCCGCCGGCTTCGCCGCCGCGCCGGCCGCCCTCGACCCGGTCGCCTTCCTGCGCTGGCCGCAGGCCGCGCAGGCCGCGTATCTGCGCCGGACCGTCGCCGGCCCGGAGCCGGTCGCGATCGGCACCCCTCCCGTCCTCACGGCGGCGCTGACCGCCGGCCGGCCGGCGCTGGCGCTGACGGCGCCGGCCACGCCCGACCGGGAGCCGGCGCGGCTCGTCCTCGACCTGTTCCAGCTCTGGCCGCAGGCGGATCAGGCCGCCTACGTCGCGCTCTGGGGCAGCGGCAGCCCGCCTTCGGTCGAACTCGCCCCCGCCGAGGGCCGGCCGCGCACGCTTCTCGCCCGCGACGGCGCGGGCGTCGCGATCGCGCCGTTCCCGGACGGCTACGAGACCGGCCCCGACGCCCTGTCGCCGGCGACCTTCCTCGGCTGGCCTTCGGAGTTCCGCGCGCGCTACGACGCCGCCCGGCTCGCGACGCCGCCGGCCGGGCTCGACCCGGCGACGTTCCTCGGCTGGCCGCCGTTCTTCCGCGAGCGCTACGTCGCCGCCCAGCTCGGCGTCGGCCCGGGCACGCTGGCGATCGGGCCGGACGCGGCGCTCGCCGTCGCGCTGGGCCGCGACGGGCAGGTGAGCATCGCGACGCCCCCCGCCCGGCTCGCCATCGAGGCGTTCCGGTCGTGGCCGGCGGCGGAGCGGATCGCCTATTTCGACCGCACCGCCACCGGCACGCCCCGGGCCCTCGACCTCGTGCGCGACGCGCAGGCGCCGCTCCTCGTCACGGTCGATTCCGCCGGCACGGTGTGGAGCGCGCCGCTGCCGAAGGACTTCGGCGCGGACCCGGCGTCCGTGTCGCCCGCCGACTTCCTGGCCTGGGCACCGGGCTGGCAGGCGCGCTACGCCGCCGGCCACCTCGCGGCCGGCGGGACCTCCGTCGAGATCGGCGGCGGCACGCTCCGGGTCACGCCGACCCCGGACGGGGTGCGGGTCGCCACGACGCCGGACCGCTTCGACCTCGACCTGTTCCGGCTCTGGCCCCCGGCCGACCGGATGGCCTATTTCGCCGCGAACGCCACCGGCACGCCGCCGTCCCTCGACCTGCCGGCCCGGGCCGGCCCTCCGTCCGTGCCGCGCCTCCTCGTCACCCTCGACGGCAGCGGCGCGGTGACGGCGGCGGCGTTCCCGGCCGGCTACCCGGCCGAGGCCGGCACCACGGCCTCGCCCGCGACGTTCCTCGGCTGGCCGCCGGCGTTCCAGCGCCTCTACGCCCTCGCCCACCTCGCGGCCGGGCAGGACTACGCCGAGATCGGCACCGGCACGGGCGCGATCCGGGCGATCCCGGGCGCGGACGGGGTGCGGGTCACCACGACGCCCGCGCAGTTCGACCTCGACGGATTCCGCCTGTGGCCGGCGGCCGACCGGATCGCCTATTTCGCCGCATACGCCACCGGCACCCCCGCGGCGATCGACCTGCCGCGGACCGGCCCCGGGCAGAGCCGGCTCGTCACGCTCGACCGCGACGGGACGGTCCGGGACGCGATCCTGCCGGACAACTTCACCAAGGCGCCGGGCGCGGTGAATCTCACCTCGTTCTTCCTCTCCTGGACCGACGCCCAGCGCCAGACCTACGTCACCCGGAATCTCGCCGGCGCGGCCAGCCTCGACGTCGGATCGCCGGCGGTCACCGTCTCGCGCGATGCCGAGGGCGGCCTGCACTACGCGGCCACGCCGGACCGGCTCGACGGCACGTTCTTCAACGAGTGGCCGGCGGCGGACCGGCTCGCCACCTTCAACCGCTACGCCACCGGCACGCCTCCGGCCCTCGAGACGCCGACTTCGCTCATCACGGTCGACGGCCGCGGCACCATCACCGACTGGCGCAGGTTCCCGCTGACCGCGATTCCCTATCCCCGCGACCCGAGCGTCACGGTTCCGGAGACGACCTACCTGAGATGGGATCCGGTCTTCCAGGCCCGCTACGACGCGGCGCGGGCGACCCTGACGCCGCCGCTCGGCGAGACCGCCTCGATCCTCACCGCCCAGCGCGACGGCGGCTACTCGCCGCGGCCGGACGAGGTCACCGCCACCGCCTTCGCGGCATGGCCCGAGGCCGTTCAGGCGGATTTCGTGCGCGCCTACGGAACCGGGACGCCGCCGGTCCTCCTCCTCGCCCCGTCGAACGGCAACCCGTCGATCGCGCGATTGTCGGCCGCCGGGACGAGCGTCGCGGTGATGCCAGCGCCGGCCGACTTCGTGACGGTGCCGGTGAACCTCGCCGTCGCGACCTTCCTCGGCTGGCCGCAGGCGGTGCAGATCGCCTATGCCGAGGCCAATGCCGCCACCAACCCGCTGGCGATCGGCCCGGCGACGGCGAGCCTCGGCGTCGCGCTGGTGCGCGACGCCGCCGGGCGGGCGACCGGCGTCACCCTGACCGCCAGCGCCGGGCTGACGGCGAGCAACGCCGCCACGAACGAGCTGAACCCGGTCCGGATCACGCCCGAGCGGTTCTTCGCGCTGACGCCGCAGGAACAATACGATTACGTGCTGGCGAACCGGACCAACGCGGCGCCCGCGGCTCCGTCGGCCGACATCGACCTCTCCGGGAAGCTGGCGATCCCCGGTTTCCAGGTCGTGACGGTCACGCTCGACCTCGGCGGCACGCCGTACCGGATCCGCGTGCCCGCCACGACCTATTCCGGCTTCGACACGCCGCTCTCCGGCTCCGTCAGCACGGTGGCGGGCACGGTCCTGGGCTGGCCGCCCCAGGTCCAGACGGCGTATATCGAGGCGCACGCACCGGCCACCAACGCCGCCGGCAAGTCCTATCCCAAGCTGGTCGTGTTCCAGGACCGGAGCAGGGCCGTGGTCGGCTGGATTCCGGCGGCCGGCCGGGCCGCCGAGGTGGCGACGGTGCCGCCCGAGGCCCTGACCGCGACCGGGGCCGACCTCGCGACCTTCGCGGCTTGGCCGCAGGCGGCCCAGGTCGCCTACCTGCTGCGCCAGACCCCGTCGGGCGGCCCGGTCACGCTGGCGTCGTCATCCGGCACCGTCGCGGCGTCTCTGTCCGGCACCCCGCCCGGGGTCGCGTTCGCCGGCACGGCGGTCCTGACGCGACGGCCCGCGCTCCTCGACCTGACCGCGTTCTCGTTCTGGACGGAGGCGGACAAGGCCACCTACCTGCGGGCCTGGGGCACCGGCAACCCGAAGACGGTCGCGGTCCCGGCTGCCACCGGCCGGCCGGCGACGCTGATGCACCTCGACGCGGGCGGCCGGGTCGCGCTGGCGCCGTTCCCGACCGGCTACGACAGCCCGCCCTCCGCCCTGTCGCCGCGGATCTTCCTCGGCTGGCCGTCCTACTTCCGCAACCGCTACTTCGCCGACCACGCCGCCGGCGCCGCCACGCTGACCCTGGGCGCCGGCAGCGGCGCCGTCACGGTGTCGAAGCCGGTGACGAGCACGGCGGCCGACGGCCTCGTGCGGATCGTCACCTCGGCCGGCGATTCCCTGCCGATCCCCTACCACCACCTCATCGGCAGCGAGCAGGGGCTCGACCCCAACCCGAACAAGGCCAGCGCCGAGACGCTGTTCTCCACCCTCGACGGCACGCCGGGCAACACCATCGTCGACAAGCCGCCCGCGGTGCAGGCGGAATTCGGCAAGCCGCCCGGCCAGTTGAGCCCGGCGGCGTTCAACGGCTGGCACACCGCGATCCAGCTCGAATACCTGCGCCGCGAGATGACCGGCACGCCGCCCCGGGTCGAGATCGGCCCCGCGGGCAGCACGATCACCGCCTTCATCTCGGAGAGCGGCACCAAGGTCTACGTCGCCGAGATGCTCGAGAAGCAGGACATCGCCAGGATGTCGCTGGGGGACCAGACCACGCTGGCGCAGCTCCCGGCCTTTCAGGAGGCGAACGGCCTCGGCGACCGCCTCGGCCTGATCGGCCAGAAGGCCTCGGTCCCCGCCGGGCAGGTCAACGCCCGCGGCGAGGTTCAGGCGATGATCGCGGCGGCGCTGAGCCGGATCAACAACCCGCGGCTCTCCAAGACCGACCCGAACTACTCGCCCGGCGGCGACGGGCTCATGCCCGACGCCGACCGCCAGCTGTTCCGCGACCAGATCAACAACATCGGCAAGACGTTTGACGGCATGGCGATCTTCTCGAAGACCGAGATCGACAAGCAGATCGACGAGGTCCTCAAGCGTTTCGACCGGGCCAACGCCTTCGCGGTCAACGTCTTTCGCTTCGATTCCCGCTCCGACGGCTGGCCCTACCTTATGGACACGGCGCGCAACCCCAGCGGGGTCGTCACCGGCACCAACAGCCCCATTCCCCACGCCGCCAACGGAGGGACCCCGATCATGGAGGTGATCGCCGGCTCGCCCGGCTATACCGGGACCGTCACGATCGGCACGCAGGTCTACGACAATCCGCAAGCCGCCTTCAAGACGCTGCTGTCCCAGCATACGCCGAGAGTTCCGGCCTACGACAGCAACGGGAATGGCTCCGTCTCTCTGACCTTGAATCCTCCTGTCCGTATGACCGTGAAGGACCCCGACGGAAAGACCTTCGATTTCACGCTCTCGCATATCGGTTTCAAGGCCTCGAAATCGGCCGCCGACAACAGCAAGATGCCGGTCAGCACCGACGACGGCCAGAAGATCCGCAACGGCTACGACACCTTCATCGCGCAGGAGAAGCAGCTCCTCGGGATCCAGAACGCCCGCCTGGGTCTCGCCCAGGACGGGATGTTCCAGAACCGCGCGCTCGACGTGCCGAACCTCGTCTACCTGTTCCAGCTCTACGCCAACCTCGCCGGCGAGGCCAAGGTGCGGATCGCCACCGAGGAGGTCGAGCAGATCAACGCGCTGCTGAAGACCTACGCGGTGCTGCAGGCCGCCATCAACCGCACCGTCGGCGCCTTCAATCCGGATCCGAAGGACCAGAAGCTCGCCTATGGCGGCGAGAAGGTCGGGCTCTCGGAGGACGAGAAGACCGTGGGCAAGATGTTCTGGCAGGGCTCGGGCTACGACAAGGTCCCGCATCCGATCGAGGCGCTGCTCGGCGTGCCGCGGCCGGCGATGGGCTGGCTCATGGACACGACCTCCGATTCCCGCAGGATGAGCTCCACCACCTGGCAGCAGTACCAGACCACGATCGGCGACGCGGTCTCGCGGCTCAACCAGGAGAGCCAGATCAAGATGAACGAGATCAACTCCATGACCAAGCAGAAGGACCGCAACTTCGACCTCGCCAACAACGCGCTGTCGAAGATGGCCGAGATCGTCCAGAAGGTCGCGAGCGCGGCGTGACGGCAGGATCGCGCGGAGTCCCGGCATGAAGATCGGAAGCCTCGACACTGGCCTCGAATCGGTCACCCGGGTCCGCCCGCGCGACGAGGCGCGGCTGCCGGCGGAGGGCCCTCTCGCCCCCGCCTTCGTGCCGCAGCCGGCGGCCCTCGATGCGGTGCTGCGCCGGCCCTCCCTCGACGAGCGGCTGCCCGACCTGCTCCAGCCCCGCGCCCTCGACCCCGGCCTGCTCCAGCCCGCCGCCCTGACCGAGGCGCGCCTCGCCGCCGGCGCCGCCTTCGCGACGGCGGCCCGCCGGGCGACCGGGCACCGGCGCCGGATCCTCGACGAGGCGTCGCGGATGCTGGCCGAGGACGCCGCCCTCGACGACGAGGTGCGCACCGCCCTCGCGGCGCTCCTGCGCGCCTGACCCCGCCAAGCCCCGGCCCCCGCATGTCCTCGCTTCTGGTCGTCCCCCCCGGCACCCCGCCCGCCCGCGACGAGGCGGCCCTCGACGCGCGCGGGCGCGACTTCCTGCTGCTGACGATCTTCGTCCTCGCCCAGCAGGGCTACGTCGACCGCGCCGGCATCCTCGCCGAGGCGCTGCACATGGCCGGCGACGCCAGCGCCGAGGTGCTGCTCGCCCGGGCGGTGCTGCGCTTCTTCGCCGGGGACTGGGCGGCCGCCCTCGCCTGCCTCGACGAGCTCGACCGCGCCGCGCCGGTCGAGCGGTTCGGCAGCTACACCCTGACCGACCGCGAGCGGATGCGCCGCTACCTCAAGGCCCGCTGCCTGTTCGAGCTCGGCGAGACCGCCGGCGCCCGCGAGGCGGTCGGGATCTACCTGCGCCACGGCTGAGCCCGACGTCATACGAAATCCGAATAATCGCATTCGCGATGCGGATTTCGGCTTCGCTCAAGCGCCACGCGGGCTTCGATCCGGTTTTTGAACGGATCGTCCAAAAACCGGATCATCCCCCTACTGCGTGATCTTCCAGGCGAGGTCGGGCTCGAACGCCACCGCCGCCAGCCCGCGGTTGAGCTGGATCGCCACGCCGAGCTCCCCGATGGCGACGAGGCGGCTCGACCGGTCGGGCGCGGCCCCCTCGTACATCCGCCGCCCGGCCCGGGTGAGCACGAAGCGCTGCCGCAGCAGGTTCACCCCGGTGATGTCGAGGGAGAACGGGGCGAGGTCGCGGGTGATGAAGCGGATGAAGGACGGGTTGCGCCCCACCTCGCGCAGGTAGAGCGAGTGCGTCACCGCCTCGCGCCCGGCCTCGCCAGCGCAGGACGCGGTCCGGTCGGGGTTCAGGGCGGCCTCCAGCAGCAGGACCTGCGTGTCCCGGTTGAACCCGGTCAGCGAGATCCCGTCGCTGGCGCTCAGGATGTCGAGCCAGAACAGCGCCACCGGGATGTCGGCGGCGCGCAACTGCGCGTCGGGCCAGCAGGCGGCGCCTTCGGCCCGGCGCGGCGCCAGCAGCGGCAGGTACCAGTCCGGCACCTCGCCCTGCGCCGCCGGCCGGCCCGATCCCCGGCGCAGGGTGTCGAGGGCGATCCGCAGCGCCCGGCCCTGCGGGTCGGCGTCGAGGGTGCCGTTGCGCCAGCGCTCGACGAGTGCCCGGCTGCGCGCCGCGAGGTCTGCGGCGGTCTCCTCGGCCGGGGTGCCGGGCGCCGACCGCCCCGAGCACGAGGGCGGCCGCTCCCGGGCCGGGCCGGTTCGGGGCGTCGGTCGCCGCCGCACCGCCTCCGGCGGGTCTCGTCTCCGGCGCGACGCCGTTGCCCGGCCCCGCGGGCGGCCGGTCCGCGTCGCGGTTCCGATCCGCCGCGAGGCGCCCCTCGCCCGCTCCGCCGGAGGCGGCCGCCGGTCGGCCGGACGAACGCGGATCGCGGCCGGATGCATCCTCCGGCGCCGGAACCGGCTCCGCTCCCCCGCCGGCGCCCGTGCCGGACGGCGACGGGCCCGCCTGCCGCGGCTCGCGGCCGGTGTTCGCGTCCGCGCCGATGATCGGCGTCGGGCCCGCCGGTTGCGCCTCGCGGCCGGTCGCGCCGTCCGGCGGGCCGGTGCGCGTCGCCGTCGCGAGCCGCGGCTCCTCGGCCCCGGGCCGGGCGTTCGACGCGGTCGCGGCGGGGGCCTCCTCGGCGCGCGCCGCCGGCGCCGGTGCGGCCTCGCTGGAGGTGGACGGCCTGTCGGCCGCGCTGGAGGTGGACGGCCTGTCGGCCTCTCGGCCGGGCGGCTTCGGCCCGCCGGTCCGCTCGGCGCCGCCCGCCGGGGCCGCCGCGGTCCCGGCGGAGTCCGAGCCGGCGGCGAAGACCTCGCCGAGCTGGAACGAGCCCTGCCGCAGGCGGTCGAGGTCGAGCGCCGTCTCGCCGGCGCTGGGCTGGCCGCCGACGACGATCGCCCGCTCGGTCCCGGCGAGCGGCGCGCTGCCGGGCGTCTGGAGCTGCACCAGCGAGCGCAGCGGGATCTCGCGGGAGAAGCGGCGGACGTAGCCCTGCAGGAAGCCGACCCAGGCGTCGATCTTGGCGACCGGGATCGCCCCGCTCGCCTCGATCACCTCGCCGTCGGCGCGCAGGAGGATCCAGGGCTGGATCCGGCTGGTCGCGGCGAGCTTCTCGACCTCGGTCAGGAGCGTCGCGGCCGTGCGGATCCGGTCGTCGATGCCCGACAGGCCGAGGACGAGGTCGCGCACCAGCGCGACGAACCGGTTCGCCCGCTCGGGGTTCAGGATCGTGCCGTCGAGGGTGAGCCCGCCGGTGCGGTCGAGGGTCGGGACCACGGCGACGCGCTGCGCCTGGATCAGGCTCTCGACCTCGCCGCGCAGGGTCTGGAGCACCCACAGCCGGGTGCGGGCCGGGACGCCGGTGCGCTCCAGCGCCCCGGTGACGGCGCGGCGCTCGACCGGGGTCTCGACGTAGCCGCTGACGTAGATCGCCCCGTCGACCTCCTGGCGCGCGTCGAGGGCGCGGCCGAACGGCAGCGCGTCGAGGGCCGCGCGCACCGCCGCGAGGTCCTGCACCCCCGCCGCCGCGAGGTCGGCCCGCCGCGGCAGGCCGCCGTCGAGGAGCATCCACGTCCCGCCCGCGAGCAGCAGCGCCAGCGCCAGCGCCGGACCGGCGAGGTGGCGCAGGCGCTCGCGGGAGAGCCACGGCAGCGACGCGGCCGGCGCCGCCGCCGCGACCGGCACCGGCGGCTCGACCTCGGCCTCGGTGATCGTGGCCCATTGCGAGGTCGGGTAGCCGAGGGCGAAGCGGGTGGTGCCGGCGGTGACGAGGTCGAGCGGCTCGATCTCCCGCCACGGCTCGTCGGGGCCGAGCGCGATCCCGGCGGCGGTGCGCAGCGTCCCGGTGCCGCCGGCCAGCTCGATCTTGCCGGGCGAGACCCGCAGCCGGGCGTGGCCGGGCTTGAGGCTGACGTCGACGAGCTGGATGTCGTCGTCGGGGCCGCTGCCCAGGCCGTAGGTGCCCGCCGCCAGGGTGACCTCGGCCCCCGCCTGCACGCCGCTGAAGATCTTCAGGATCGCGGGATCGGAGGGACGCGGGTCGGCCACGGCAGGTTCCTGGATTGTCCGGGCGCCGAGCCCCGACGCCCGGGAGGTCCGATACACTGCCGAAGCGACGCGGATCGGGTTCTACGTAGTCGTGCGCGGCACCGGCAAGGTCTTATCGCCCGGGCACGGCAGGATGAGAACGCGCGGAGTGCGGAGCTGAGACTGCGGCGAAACTTTTGGGACCGCAGGATGAGCGGAGGTTCGCGCGATCCGGTATGTCCCACCTTGAGAGAGGCATCCGCCATGACGTAAGGACAGGCGACGATGCGCGAGTCGGGGGCGAGAGCATGGCCAGTTGCTGCCTTGGGGCCGGATGCGTCCCCGGGTCGTCGGTCCCGTCCTGCGGAGCGCCGTGATGTCGCCCTCGGACGCCGTGCACCAGATCACCGAATCGATGATGCTCGTGATGCTGCTGTCGATGCCGCCGATCCTCGTCGCCTCGGTGGTCGGCATCGGCGTCAGCCTGCTCCAGGCCCTCACCCAGGTGCAGGAGCAGACCCTGCCCTTCGCGATCAAGCTCGTGGCGGTGGCGGCCACCATCGCGGCGATGGCGGGATTCCTCGGCAGCGAGATGCTGATCTACACCCGCAAGCTGTTCGACGACTTCCCGACCATCACCCGCAGCATGCCGGCGCGTCCCTGATGCCGGCCGCGACGAGACCGGCCGCGGGCCGGACACACCCGGAGGGAGCGCGGTGACGACGATGCTCGCCAAGATCTCCTCGACCACCAGGGTCTCTCCTGCCAGCCTCGCCCCGGCGGTGCCGCTGCAGGTCGTGCCCTCGGCGCCGTGCCGGTCGGAGGCCGCCCTCGCCGGCGCCTTCGAGGCCGGCGACTTCGCGCGCCTCGGTCCCGAGGCGAGGCAGGCCCTCGCGCGTGCCGCCACGCGGCGCAGCTTCGGCCACAACGCCTTCATCTACCTCCAGGACGACGAGGCCCGGCACCTGTTCTTCGTGCTCTCGGGCCATGTCCGCCTGTCCTACCTCCTGGACGACGGCTCGACGGTCCTGCACGGAATTCTGCCGCCCGGGGAGAGCTTCGGCGAACTCGGCGTGTTCGAGAACAGCACCTATTGCGACATGGCGACCGCGGTGGGCGCCCTGACGACGGCGAGCATCCCGATCCAGGCCTTCCGGACCCTGTCCGAGCGGCACCCGGAGATCGGCGACGCCCTCGCGCGCGTCGTCGCCCGGCGCTACCGCTCCTACGTCACGCTCACCCGCGACCTCAGCCTCAAGACCCTGCCGGCGCGGCTCGCCCAGGCGGTCCTGCGCCTCGCCGACGGGCTCGGCACCTGGGCCGAGGTCAAGGGGCGGCGGGTCGGCCTGCTCGGGGCGGTGGTCAACCAGACCGATCTCGGCCTGATGGCGCGCGGCTCGCGCGGCAACGTCAACCGCGCCCTCAAGGCGTGGGAGCGCGCCGGCTGGATTGGGATGCAGGATCGCTGCATCCTGATCCTCGACCGCGCCCGCCTCGAAGGGCTGGCGGTCGAGGAGGTGCTGTGATGACGGCCACCGGCGAGGGCCCGGAGACGGGCGAGCGCTTCGGCATGACCGATCTCGAGGAGGCCCTGCAGGGCGCGGACGGCGCCGACGTGCGCCGGGCGGCCCTCGACCGGCTCGACGCGATGGGCGCGCGCGTCGCCCGCCGCATCGCCCAGGGAACGACGGCGGCCGAGTTCGGCCGGCTCGACGTTCTCGCCAACGCCATCTCGGCGGCGCAGCACGTCCTGCTGCGCACCGGACCCCGATAGCCCCGACGACCCGACAGGAGACCGACCATGGCCGCAGGCACCACCCGTACCGGAACCGCCAGCTTCTACGCCACCAACGAGACCACCCGCGCGGACTACTCCACCAACCTCAACGGCTACGACGGCTTCGACCTGATCTGGCGGCAGAACTACCTCCAGACCCAGATGAAGAGCATCGAGAACGACATCCGCACGATCGAGAAGAACTCGAACCTGTCGGACACCGAGAAGATGTTCTCGATGCAGATGGCGATGAACAGCTGGTCGGCGATCAGCAACCTGCGCACCAACATGCTCAAGTCGGTCTCCGACACGCTGAAGTCGGTCGCCCGCAACGTCGCCTGAGTCGGGCGGCGCCGGCGCCCGCGGGCCGGCACGGGAACGCGCACGATGTCAGGATCGTCCGAGATCGGCCGCCAGACCGTGGCCGCCTTCAACATGGTCTCGCCGGTCGGCGCCGAGATCGTCCACGAGGTCCAGGGCCGCTACCGCGGCGAGGCGGTGAGCGTCTCGTCCGAGGAATCGCGGCTCACCGACGCCGCCGAGGAACTCGGCATGTCGGTGGCCCACCGCGCCGACAAGAAGTCCCTCGGCGAGCGCACCGTCCGCCCCGGCCGGATGGTCGACCCGGAGGCGATCGCGCGGCTCCAGGGCTACCTCGACAAGCTGCCCGACATGCCCCGCGAGGCCGCGCTCCTCGCCCTCGTCGAGCAGATCGAATCGTTCCAGGAGCGCCTGCGCGGCGACGGCGAGGCGCCGACCAGGGACGACGTGCTGGCCGCCCTGCGCGCCTTCGACGGCGACGTCACCCACCAATATGCCGGGCTCGAGGCGGCGCGGGCGCATGCCGAGGCCACCGGCGCCGACCCGGCCTTGCTCGCCCTCCTCGACGAGGCCCGGGCCGAGTTCCAGAAGACCGACGTCGCCCGCGACGTCCATGCCGGCTTCGCCGTCGCCGAGGTCGCCTCCCGGGCCGCCGCGACCCTGGAGACCGACCCGGCCGCGGTGCGCGACGCCTACCGGGCGATGCTGCGCGAGTCGATGCATGTCGGCCAGCTCTTCGACGCGCTGGCGCGCTTCGACGTGCTGCGCTCGTTCGGCGAGGCGGTCGAGACCTTCCGCACTGCCGCCGGCCGCGACCTCGCCAGCACCGGCCCCTCGACCGATCCGGCCTTCCTGCACGGGCTGCTCACCGAGCTCGGCAAGCTCAAGAAGATGCAGACGGTGTTCGACGCCACCCGGCAGCTCATCCACCTCACCGAGCGCGGCCGCCGGCTCGGGGCCTCGGCCGATCCGGTCGAGCAGACCAGCCGGCTGCTCAACTTCGCCGCCCAGGCCAGCGCCGGCCCGGCCGATGCCCGCCGGCTCCTCGGCGCCTTCGCCGAGCGGGCGCTCGCGGTCCAGATCGCCTACGCCAACGGCCTGCGCGGCCTGCACGGCGAGATCCCGGACGACGCCATGCCCTCGCTCCCGTCGCGGCTCCAGCAGGGCAAGGCGATCCTCGCGCTCCTCGACGACCTCGTCGCCGAGGAGGAGCGGGAGGAGGACGAGGCGGCCGGCGACGGGCCGGACACGGCCCCCGGCCGGCCGGTGACGGCGCCGCGGGAGGAGCGCCGGTGAGCCTCTCGCCCACCAGCCTGCGGGCGGCCGAGGACTTCGCCCGCGGGCTCGGCCTGCCGCTGCGGCCGGCCCGGGACGGCAGCGTCGGCTTCGTGTTCGCGACGACCGGCACCCTCACCCTGACCGGGTCCCGCGACGGGCGGCGCGTCCTCGTCAGCCTCGCGCGCCGGCCGGCCCGGCCCGACCCCGACCTGCTCGGCCGGGCGCTCGCCCGGGCCGGGCTCGACCCGGCCACCGGGCGGCTCGTCCATGCCGGCCTCGCCGCCGACGGCAGCCTCGTGTTCAGCCTCGGCCTCGACGAGGGCGAATGCGACCGGCCGACCCTCGACGGCTGCCTCGAGCAGCTCGCCGCCGCCCATCACGGCCTCGACTGAGGGCTTGTGCCGAACGAGACTGCGGGCGCCGGCCGTGCGCCTACAAGGACAGGCGGGACGGCGGGGACCGCGATGCGATTCCCGCGTCCGGTGCGGGGAGGAAGTGGGCCATGATGGTGGGCCGGCGGCGGACCGATGCCGAGGACCGACGCGGGACAGCGCCGGCGCCGCGCGGGCGCGCGAGGCCGGCATGACCGACCTGCGCGAGACCCTGGCCCTGTTCCTCCGGCTGTTCGACCGGGAGATCCTCGCGATGATCCTCACCCTGCCGCGGGTCTACGCCTTCATGGCGGTGTCGGGCCTGCTCGCCGCCTCGGCGGTGCCGCGGCCGGCGCGGGTGGCGGTCATCCTCGGGCTCTCCGTGGTGCCGGCGGGCATCAACCTCGCGCATGTCGACGGCTTCGACCGGCAGATCTCGAGCTTCGCCGCCTACCTTGCCAAGGAGGCGGCGATCGGCTTCGTGCTCGGCAGCCTCGTCGGCTGGGTGTTCTGGGCGGTGCAGTCGGCGGGCGCGCTGATCGACAACCAGCGCGGCTCCTCGATGGCCTCGTCGATCGACCCGCTCCAGGGCCAGGAGACCTCTCCGCTCGGCATCGCGTTCTCGCAGGTCTTCCTCACCTACGTGTTCGTCGCCGGCGCGGCGCTGCCGGTGATCGGCGTGCTCTACCGCTCCTTCGCGCTCTGGCCGGCCCCGAGCGCCCTGCCGGTGCTGACCGAGCGGTTCCCGGCCCTGATGCTCGGCGCCTTCGACCACGCGGTGCGCTTCGTCGTCATCATGGCGGCGCCGATCGTCGCGGTGATGTTCCTGGCCGAGTTCGCCCTGGCGATGGTCAGCCGCTTCGCGCCGCAGGTCCAGGTCTTCGTCCTCGCCATGCCGATCAAGAGCGGATTGGCGATGTTCATGCTGGTCGTCTACTTCGCGACCCTGCTGCCCTACGCCGCCGGCGAGACCGCGGTGTTCGGCCGCTACGTCGCCGCCCTCGACGGGCTGCTGCGCGCCGCACCCGTACCGGGAGGCGCCCGGTGAGCGGCTCGTCGGGCGAGAAGACCGAGCTCCCCACCCCCAAGCGCGAGCGCGACGCCCGCCAGCGCGGGCAGGTGGCGCGCAGCCAGGAGGCGGTGACCGCCGGCTCGCTGCTCGCGGTGATCCTCTACGTCTGGCTCGCCTGGGGCGACATCACCCGGCGGCTCGTCGGGCTGTTCGATCTCGCCGCCACCCTGGCGCTCGGCGACTTCCGGGTCGCGGCGAGCCAGGGGCTGGCGATCGTCGGCCGCGAGGTGGTGGCGATCCTGGCGCCGGTCGTGCTCGTCACCATCGTGGCGGCGGTCGCCACCAACGTGCTGCAGTTCGGCATCCTGTTCGCCTTCGAGGCGCTGCAGCCCAAGCTCGACAAGATCAGCCCGGCCGCCGGCGTCAAGCGCATCTTCTCGATGAAGCAGATCGTCGAGCTGCTGAAATCGCTGCTCAAGATCGCGGTCCTGTCGGTGCTGCTGTACTACGTCCTGCGCGACACGATCGGCCCGTTCACCTACACCCTCGCCTGCGGCCTGCCGTGCCAGATCAACCTGGTGTCGGCGGTGCTGATGCAGACGCTGCTGTATTCCGGCGCCGCCTTCGTCATCGTGGCGCTCGCCGACTTCGCCTACCAGAAGCATCATCACGTCAAGAGCCTGATGATGAGCAAGGACGAGGTGAAGCGCGAGTACAAGGAGAGCGAGGGCGATCCCCACATCAAGGGCAAGCGCAAGCAGATCGCCCAGGAACTCGCCATGGGCGACGGCGGCGAGGCGGCGCGCAAGGGCACGGCGGTCGTCGTCAACCCGACCCATCTCGCGGTGGTGCTGCACTACGACCCCGAGACGGCGCCGGTGCCGGTCGTCACCGCCAAGGGCCGCGAGGCCCAGGCGGTGTACCTGCGCGGACAGGCCGAACTCGCCGGCGTGCCGGTGTTCCGCAACGTGCCCCTGGCCCGCACGCTCTACGCCGAGACCGCCATCAACGAGACGATCCCCGACGCGCTGTTCGACGTGGTGGCGGAGGTGTTGGCCTGGGTCGCGCGCAACCGCCACCTGCTCTATCGTGAGCGTCTGGCGCACGGAGTGATCGACATGGAAGCGGGCGACCACCGCCGCGACCCGGCCGGCGCCGCCGCGCGGGAGCGGGCGCCGTGAGCGCGTTCCTCAGCCCGGCACCCGCCAGGTGCCCGATTCGTCCGGCGCGAGGTCGATCGGCTCGGCCGGGCCCGGGGCGCCCTGGCCGGGTTCCGACGGCGCCGGCTCGCAGGCGTCGATCGCCGATTCGAGGCTCGACCGGGAGATCATGCCCGCTGAGTAAAGCCTTATGATATCTCCGAGATTGCTCTGTCCCATCGTCTCGTCCGTCGCTGGCGGGGCGGCTTTGGGCGATAATGGCGGGCATTCGTATCGGTTCCTTATGGGAATCGTGCTGGCTTCGATGCTCCTGATTCCGAGTCCGGTTACCGCGCAGGGCGGGCTGATCCTCGACGAGCTCGCCCGGCGGGAGCGGGAGGCGGTCCGGGCGCTCGACCGCGGCGCCGACGACCGGGCCGCGGCGCGGCGCCGCGACGAGGACCGGGACTGGAACCGCCGGGAGGAGTCGCGCCGCGACGCCCGGCGCGAGATCGAGCGCCGAGAGGAGGAGCGAGCCCGTGACCGACGCCCCTGAGGCCCCGCCCCGCCCCTCGGCCCGCGCGCCGCGGGGCGGTGCCCCCGGGCCCGCCCGCCGGCGGGCCGCCGGTGGTCGTGCTGCCGCCGGTGCCGGCCGGGCCGCTGCTGGTGGTGCGCCACGTCCGTTGCCTGCCGGGCTTCGCCCCCGACGAGGCCGGCGCCTGCCGGCGCTTCGACGATCCGGTGATCGTCTGCCGGCCGCTGCCGGGCAGCGCCTCCCCCTGCGGCGTGCTGCCGCCGAGCCCGACGCCCTACGGGCTCGGCCCGGCGATGCGGCTGAACTACTGATGCGAAATTCGGAAGATTGCTTCCGAATTTCGCATCACAAGCCCGCGCGGCGCATGAGCGGAGTCGATGTCCGCATCGCGAAGCGATCGAACGGAAATCGTATGACCCGGAGGACGTCCGACGTGACACGCGGGAATTCGGCTGGTCCACCCACGCGGCGGCTCGCCCGGCTGCTCGTCCTCGGCGCCGTCCTCGTCGGCGCGGCCGGCGCGGCCGAGGCCCGGGAGCCGCCGGGGCGGGTCGACCTCGAATGCACGAACCTGCGCCGCCTCAGCGACAACTTCGTGCTCGACCTCAAGCTGCGCTTCAGCTTCAGCCGGCGCGAGCGGCGCTACGTCCGGTTCGAGAATGCCGGGCGCGGCTGGCAGCTCGTCGGGCAGCGGCCCTATGCCGAGGTCACCCCGACCCGCATCGTCATGGCCGACGACGCCGCGCTCACCGCCTATGTCGAGCGCCTGACCGGCGACTACTACCAGATCGACCACACCGCGACCGGGCTGTCGGTGTGGGGGCGCTGCGTGCGGGTCGGGGGGATGTGGCGGGCGCTGTGAGGCGGGACCCGCCGCGCCGGGTCCGATTCCCGCCACCTGTCACCGTGGCGCTGCATCCCGGAGCCCCGGGGGGTGCTATGCGACGGACCGATCAGGAACACATCCGTGCCGCGTCTCCGCTCCGCCATCCATGGCGCCGTCCTCTCCCTGGCCGCCCTCGCGGCGATCTGGCTGATCGCCGATCACGCCGAGCATTCGCGCCTGCGCCGCGCCCTGGAGGCCGCGACCGGCCTCCAGCTCGGCACCGCCGCCCTGTCGCTGTCCGAGGCCGGCGGGCAGGTGGCGTCGCGATGAGACTGCGCCTCGCCCTGCCGCTCGCCTGCGGCGCCGTCCTCGGCCTCACCCTGCTCGCCCTGTGGCAGTGGGTGATGCCGGGCCAGCCGGTGCTCGCCCTCGGCGACGCCGTCGCGGCCGCCGCAGCGGCGAATGCCGGCCTGCTGCTGCTCGGCCGGTTCGAGTAGGCGCTACACGCCGTCCGGGGCGGGGCCGAACCGGTTGGGACCGGGCGTCCCGCGCCGCCCGAAGGTCAGGACCATCAGCCACAGCGACAGGCCGAGGCCGACCAGGCTCAGGATCGTGGCCCCGGCGGCCCCGGCCTCGCCGGCGAGCCGGGAGGCCGGATACTCGGCGATCCACAGCGCGTCGCTGAGGACGATCCACCAGCCGGTCCGGTCGAGGTCGTGCAGCCGGCGGATCATCTGGATCGTGGCCGGGATCAGCAGCAGGGGCAGCAGCCCCGCGCTGGCGAAGGCCGCCGGACGCCATTCGAGGCGGGCGAACACCACCGCGAGGCAGACCAGCCCGATCACCGCGGCGGCGTAGCCGAGGGACCAGCGCTGAAACTCCCGCCGCGCCATGCGGCCGTGCGGGCTGAGCAGCACCCGCCACAGGGCCCCGGATCCCGTCCGTCCCTCGCCCAGAATTCCCGCCTGCTGCATCCCGCGACTCCCGATCCGCCGGCCGAGCGCCCATCGTCCGGGGACCGGATGAGGAATTCGTGACCCCGCGGCGGGTCGGCGGCCGGTTCCCGGTGGACCGGTTTACGGCCCCCTACCCCACCCGCTCGACCGCGAGCGCCACGCCCTGCCCGACGCCGACGCACATCGTGGCCAGCCCGAGCCGGCCGCCGCGGCGCACCAGCTCGCGCGTCACCGCGCCGGCGATGCGGGCGCCCGACATGCCGAGCGGATGGCCCAGCGCGATCGCGCCGCCATGCGGGTTGACGTGGCCGGCATCGTCCGGGAGCCCGAGGCCGCGCAGGCAGGCGAGCGCCTGCGACGCGAACGCCTCGTTCAGCTCGATCGCGTCGAAATCCGCGGGCGCGAGCCCGAGCCGGGCGCAGAGCTTCTGCACCGCCGGAATCGGGCCGACGCCCATCACCCGCGGCGCGACGCCCGCCGAGGCGAGGCCGAGCACCCGGGCGAGCGGGGTCAGGCCGTGGCGGGCGGCGGCGTCCGCCGAGGCGAGCACCAGGGCGGCGGCGCCGTCGTTGACGCCGGACGCGTTGCCCGCCGTCACCGTGCCGTCCCGGCGCACGAAGGGCTTCAGCTTCGCCAGCACCTCCGCGGTGGTGTCGGCGCGCGGATGCTCGTCGCGCTCGACCTTGACGTGGCCGCCCTTGCGGTCGGGGATCTCGACCGCGACGATCTCCTCGGCGAAGATCCCCTCGGCCTGGGCGCGGGCCGCCCGCTGCTGCGAGCGCAGGGCGAAGGCGTCCTGGTCGGCGCGGGAGATGCCGTGCTCGTCGGCGACGGCCTCGGCGGTCTCGGGCATCGAATCGACGCCGTACTGGTGCTTGAGCACCGGGTTGACGAAGCGCCAGCCGATCGTGGTGTCGTGGATCTCGGACTGCCGCTGCCACGGCTCGGCGGCCTTGCCCATCACGAACGGCGCCCGGGTCATCGACTCGACCCCGCCGGCGAGCGCGAGGTCGAGGTCGCCGGCCCGGATCGCCCGGGCGGCGGCGCCGACCGCGTCGAGGCCCGAGGCGCACAGCCGGTTCAGGGTCTGGCCCGGCACGGTCTCGGGCAGGCCGGCGAGCAGCAAGGCCATGCGGGCGACGTTGCGGTTGTCCTCGCCGGCCTGGTTGGCGCAGCCGAGGAACACCTCCTCGACGCCCTCCTTCAGGGAGTGGTGGCGGGCGGCGAGCGCCGCCAGCGGCACCGCCGCGAGGTCGTCGGCCCGCACCTTGGCGAGCGCGCCGCCGTAGCGGCCGATCGGCGTGCGCACGAAATCACAGATGTAGACGTCCCGCGTCGCGCTCATGGCGCCCTCCCGAGGCTTGGGCCTGCCGGGCCGCGGCCCGGTGCCGGACGCGCAGGTCCGGCGCCGCGCTTTCGAAGGCGCGGTACGGCATCACCATAGCGGGGGAACGGGGGAACGGAAGTCCTCGCCGGACGAGGGGCGGGGTTGCGCCGGGCGTCTCGTGGCGGCGGTACGGGCGGGCGCCGCCCTCGGGTCGTCAGGGCCTCGTCGTCAGGGCCTCGTCGTCAGGGCTTGGCGGTCTCGGTCGCCTCGGGCAGGGCTGCGGCGGTCTGCGAGACGGCCGTGGCCGGCTTGCGCAGGGCGAAGTGCCGGAACTCGGCCGGGCGCCGGGGCGGCAGCGGGGCCGCGGCGGCCTCCACGGTCTCGGCCGGGGCGGCGGGCGCGGCTGCGGCGGCTGGAGTAGCCTGGGCCACGGCGGCCGGGAACGGCGCGGCGGCGGGTGCCGCCGCCAAGGCGCCGGCCAGGGCCCGCATAGTGGCGGGGATTGCGGCCCGGGC
>NZ_SACP01000051.1 GCF_004004555.2 Methylobacterium oryzihabitans | reverse complement strand
CCGGCCGCGCGGCCGGCGCCGCCGAAGCCCGACGCGGCGCGCGCGGCGGACAAGGGATCCGACAGGGCACCGGACCGGACGGCCGCCCGTCCTCCGGCGGTCCAGGCTGCGGAGGTCCGGGCCCTCGCCGCGCAGGCGAAGGCGAACCCGGCCGCGGCCCCGAAGCCGGGTTCGGCCGCGACCGGGCCGGACAAGGACGTCGCCTTCGCCCAGCGGGCGCTGGTGAAGCTCGGCTACGGCCCGCTCGCGGTCGACGGGGTCATCGGCCCGGGCACCCGCGCCGCCCTCGACCGGTTCGAGCGCGATCGCCGCCTCACCGGCGTGTCCCGCGGCACCCTGCGCGAACTCGCCGCGCGCTCGGGGCTGACCCGGGAGTGAGGCAAGTCAGGTCCGCGGCGCGTCGGCGCGCCGCGCGGTGTCGCCCCGGTCGTCGAGGACGAGGCGCAGGCCGGCGGCGCGGGCGATCCAGTCCCGCACCATCCGTTCGCCCGGGGTCACGGGACAGAACGCGCCGTCCTGGTTGAGGGCCGCGAGGCGCAGGGCGAGCGGCTCGGGGGCCGCCCCGGCGAGGCCGGCCACGGTGGCGATTCCGGCCGCCTCGAGCAGGTCGGCCATCGGCCGGCCGACGCCGTGGACGCGGAACAGGTCGCAGCGCCGGGCCCAGCGCAGGAGCACGCCCTCGTCGATGCCGGTCGCGGCCGCGAGGTCACCACGGCCGGCGGCCGCGCCGGCGCGGGCGAGGAACTCGTCGGTGGTGACGATCCCGGCCTCGCGCAGGCGGTCGGCCAGGACCGGCCCGAGGCCGCCGACGGATTCGATCGGGTAGGCCATGGCAGATCCCCAGCGGACGGCATGTCCCCCGGGGTCGAAGGCTAGACCTTGGCGGCGGACCGGTCCAGCGGGCGGATTGCCGGATGCCCGCGCCCCCGGCATGGTGCCGGCCGGGGCCCGCGCCCCTGGTCAGGAGATCGTCGTCCGGTGAGTTCGTCCCCCGCGCCCGAGGCGCCCGTCTTCGCCCGCGAGGCGCCGGAGAGCGGCCGCCTCGACGCCGTGTCGCCCCTGGTGCGCCGGCTGGTCTGCCCCAATGGCGGTCCGTTCACCCAGAGCGGCACCTGCAGCTACGTCGTCGGGCACGGCCGGGTCGCGGTGATCGATCCGGGGCCGGACAACCCGGCCCACCACGCCGCGCTGCTGGCGGCTTTGGCCGGCGAGACCGTCGAGGCGATCCTCGTCACCCACACCCACCGCGACCATTCGCCCGGCGCCCGGGCGCTCAAGGCCGCCACCGGCGCGCCGATCGTCGGCTGTGGGCCGCACCGGGCCGCCCGGGCGCTGCGCGGCCAGGAGCGCAACCTCCTCGATGCGGCGGGCGATGCCGGGCACCGGCCGGACCGGGAACTGCACGACGGCGAGGCGGTGTCGGGGCCGGGCTGGACGCTCGGCGCCGTCGCGACGCCCGGCCACACCATGAACCATCTCGCCTTCGCGCTGCCCGAGGAGGAGGCGCTGTTCTCGGGCGATCACGTCATGGCGTGGTCGACCACCATCGTGGCGCCGCCGGACGGGTCGATGGGCGCCTACATGGCGTCGCTCGACCGGCTGAAGGAGCGGGGCGAGCGGATCTACTGGCCCGGTCACGGCGGCCCGGTGCGCGATCCGCAGCGCTTCGTGCGGGCGCTCGCCCACCACCGCCGCGCCCGCGAGGCGGCGATCCTCGACCGGGTGAGGACCGGCGACGGCACGATTCCGGCGATCGTCGCGGCGATCTACCGGGGGCTCGATCCCGCCCTGCGCGGCGCCGCCGCCCTGTCGGTCTTCGCCCACCTGGAGGATCTCGCCGCGACCGGACGGGTGCGGACCGAGGGCGAGCCGACGCTGGACGCAGAGTACCGTCCGGCCGGGTGATACGGTTTTCGGACGATCAGTTCCGAAAACCGTATCACCAGCCCGCGCGGCGACTGAGCGAAGCCGGTTTCTGCATCGCGAAGCGATCAATCAGAAACCGTATGAGGGATCACTTCACCGCCAGCGCCAGATTCGCGATCTCGTCGAGATAGGCGCGGATCTGGTCGGCGTTGCGGCCGAAGTCGCGGTCGCCGAGGCGGGTGGCGGCGCGCACGTCGATGCGGGTGCCGTCCGCCCGCGGGTGCAGCCGCACCGTCACGTCGGAGGGCAGGCCGAGGATGCGCGAGCGCGCCACCGCCTCGATGCGGCCGTTGCCGACCCGGCCGCCCGGCCGGCGGGATTCCACGATCGTCCACTTGCGGGCGGCCGCGGCCTTGAGGGCGAGCTGAAACACCTCGTCGGGGCCGAGGTCGAGGGTGAGCGGCGCGATGCGCGGATAGGCCTCGCGCTGCTCGGACCGGGCGGCCGGCGTCGGGTCCGGCGGCAAGCGGCCGTCGCGGGCGGCGTAGGCGGCGGCCGAGCGCGAGAAGGCCGGCGGGTTGTCGGTGTCGGTCGAGACGTCGGCGAGGGCCGGCAGGGTCGCCCCGCGCAACGCCGTATAGGCCGGGTAGGCGAGCACGACCGCGCCGACGAACAGCCCGGCCACCGCCGTGCGCAGGCCGCGGGCGCCCTCGCGCCACACCCGCACGAAGGCCCCGAGGGCGAGCAGCACCGCGACCACGGCCAGGGCCACGCCGGCCCCGAGGGCGGCGAGCGCCGGGCCGGTCTCGGCCCGCGGGCTGCGGACCAGCCCCAGGGCGATCGCCGAGACCGCGAGGGCGAACCACGCGAGGCGCAGCGACCACGGCGCCGCGCGGGTGACGGGCTCCTCGACGATCAGGCGGCGCATGGGGGAACGGGGGTGACCGCGGCGGGCATGGCCGCAGCTTTACCCGCCCCGTCCCGGCCGCGCCAGCCGGGGCTTTCCTCAGCGGCCGACGGCGCCCGGCTCGGCGAGCGCCGCGAGGATCCGGGCCCAGCTCCGGGTGCCCTTGTGGAAGCTCGTCAGGTCGTACTTCTCGTTGGGCGAATGCACCCGGTCGTCGTCGAGGCCGAAGCCGACCAGCAGGCTGTCGAGTCCGAGGCTGCGCTTGAAGTCGCCGACGATCGGGATCGAGCCCCCGGAGCCGATCGTCACCGGGGGCACGCCCCACTCCTCGGCGAGCGCGCCCTTGGCCGCGGCGAGGGCCGGCATGTCGAACGGCAGCGCGATCGCCCGCGAGCCCTTGTGGGTGACGATCTCGACCGAGCAGTCGGCCGGGATGCGGGCGCGCACGAAGCTCTCGAAGCTCGCGGCGATCGCCTCCGGGTCCTGGTCGTCGACGAGGCGGAACGAGATCTTGGCGCTCGCCTGCCCGGCGATGACGGTCTTGGTCCCCTCTCCCGTGTAGCCGCCGACGATGCCGTTGACGTCGCAGGTCGGGCGCGACTGGATCTGCTCGATCAGCATCCGCCCGCGCTCGCCCGCCGGCAGCCCGAGGCCGACCGGGCCGAGGAAGCTCTCGGGCGTCAGGTCGAGGCCGCGCCACTGCTCCAGCACCTCGGCCGGGGTCTCGCGCACGCCGTCGTAGAAGCCCGGCAGGGTGATGCGGCCGTCGTCGTCGTGCAGGTCACTGATGAGGCGCGACAGCACCCGGATCGGGTTGGCGGCGGCGCCTCCGAACAGGCCCGAATGCAGGTCGCGGTCGGCGCAGCGCACGAAGACCTCGAAGTAGCTCAGGCCGCGCAGGGACGAGGTGATCGCCGGGGTCGCCCGGTCCCACATCCCGGTGTCGCAGACCAGCACGAGGTCGGCCTTCAACTCGTCACGGTTGGCCTCGACCCATTCCGGCAGGTCCTTGGAGCCGTTCTCCTCGGCGCCCTCGATCAGCAGCGTCACGCCGACCGGCAGCTCGCCGTGGATCGCCTTCCAGGCCCGGCACGCCTCGACGAAGGTCATCACCTGGCCCTTGTCGTCGGCGGCACCCCGGGCGCTGATCGCCCGGCGCCCGTCGGGCAGCGACACCAGCCGCGGGTCGAACGGCGTCGTCTCCCAGAGTTCCAGCGGGTCGACCGGCTGCACGTCGTAATGGCCGTAGAACAGGACGTGCGGCGCCCCTGGCTTCGGCGCGTGGGCGAGCACCACCGGGTGGCCGCCGGTCTCGCGCAGGGAGGCGTCGAAGCCGAGCGCGGCGAGATCCCCTTTCAGCCACTCGGCGGCCCTGCGGCACTCGCCGGCATAGGCCGGGTCGGTCGAGATCGACTCGATGCGCAGCCAGGCGAACAGCCGCTCCAGCGAGTTGTCGAGGTCGCGGTCGATGTCGGAGAGGACGGCGTCCAGGGCGGCCATGGCGGGCTCCTGCGGCAGGGGAGCGGAAGCGTTAGCCGAACCCTCCCGGCGCTTGAAGCCCCGGCCCCGCAGGCCCGGCCTGCGACGGCCGCCGGGGCGCCGCAGGAATCGCCCCGGAACAGGAGCAGTTTGGAACGGTTGTCGGGTCGCGGCCCCACGGGGGCGGCGTGCCGCGGGCCCGTGCCCGGGCACCCGGGGCGACGAGCCCCCGACACGACCCTCGTACCGCGGAAGGCCCATGCCGAGCGACAGCGCGACCGCAGCCATCGACCCGGTGGCTCAAACCACCGACACGGTGGCGATCACCCTCACGGTCAACGGGCAGGAGCGCCGGCTCGACGTCGCGCCGTGGACCAGCCTGCTCGACCTCCTGCGCGAGGAACTCGACCTCACCGGCACCAAGAAGGGCTGCGACCACGGCCAGTGCGGCGCCTGCACGGTCATCGTCGACGGCCAGCGGGTCAATTCCTGCCTCACCCTCGCGGTGGTCAAGGACGGTTCGCGGGTCACCACCGTCGAGGGGCTGGCCGAAGGCGGCCTGCACCCGGTCCAGGCCGCCTTCGTCGAGCACGACGCCTTCCAGTGCGGCTACTGCACCCCGGGCCAGATCATGTCGGCGGTGGCGCTGATCGAGGAGGGCCGCGCCCGCACCCGGGAAGAAATCCGCGAATACATGAGCGGCAACATCTGCCGCTGCGGCGCCTACACCAACATCGTTGACGCGATCGAGGACGTGATGAAGCAACGGGCCGGGGCGCCCTCGACCCTGGAGGCCGCGGAATGAACCGGTTCGCCTATACCCGCGCCGGCACCGTCGCCGAGGCCGTCCAGGCGCTCGCCGCCGATCCCGCCGCCCGGATCATCGCCGGGGGCACCAACCTCGTCGACCTGATGAAGTACAACGTCGAGCGGCCCGACCGGCTGATCGACATCACCCGCCTGCCCCTCGACGGCATCGAGGAGCACGAGGGCGGCCTGCGCCTCGGCGCCCTGGTGCAAAACAGCCGCGCCGCCTACGACGCGCGCGTCTCGGCCCGCTATCCGCTGCTCGCCAGCGCGATCCTGGCCGGCGCCTCGCCGCAGCTGCGCAACGCCGCCACCACCGGCGGCAACCTGCTCCAGCGCACCCGCTGCTACTACTTCTACGACGAGGGCACGCCCTGCAACAAACGGGTGCCCGGCAGCGGCTGCCCGGCGATCACCGGCGTCAACCGCATCCACGCGATCCTGGGCGCTTCGGAGAGGTGCATCGCCACCCACCCGTCCGACATGTGCGTCGCCCTCGCCGCCCTGGAGGCGGTGGTGCAGGTCGAGGGGCCGGACGGCGCCCGGGCGATCCCGATGGCCGAGTTCCACCGCCTGCCCGGCGACGAGCCGCAGCGCGACACGACGCTGCGCCACGGCGAGATCGTCACCGCGGTCGACCTGCCGGCCGAGGATTTTTCGCGGCACTACACCTACCTGAAGCTGCGCGACCGGCTGTCCTACGCCTTCGCGCTGGTCTCGGTCGCCGCCGCCCTGGAGATGGACGGCGACACGATCCGCACCGCCCGCCTCGCGCTCGGCGGCGTCGCCCACAAGCCGTGGCGCAACGCCGAGGCCGAGGCCCGGCTCCAAGGCCGGCCGGCGACGCCAGAAACCTTCCGCGAGGCCGCCGACGTGATCCTGGCCGAGGCGCGGCCCTACGCCCACAACGCCTTCAAGATCGAGCTGGCGCGGCGCGCCATCGTGCGCGGCCTGTCCCAGGCCGCTGCCGGGACGCCGCAATCCCAGACCGACAAGCGCATCCAGTAAGGGCGACCCGATGGCCACCACCAACCTCCATGTCGGATCCGCCCGCAGCCGGGTCGACGGCCCCGCCAAGGTGACGGGCGCGGCGAAGTACGCCGGCGAGTTCACCGCCCCCGACCTCGCCCACGGCTATGTCGTGTCGAGCGCGATCACCAAGGGCCGCATCACCGCGATCGACGCCGAGGCGGCCCTGGCGGTGCCCGGCGTCATCAAGGTGTTCACCCACGAGAACCGGCCGCGCACCGCGTGGCTCGACTACAATTACCGCGATCAGGTCGCCCCGCCCGGCTCGCCGTTCCGGCCGCTGCACAGCGATGCGGTGGTCTATGGCGGCCAGCCGATCGCGCTCGTGGTCGCCGAGAGCTTCGAACTCGCCCGCCACGGCGCCTCGCTCCTGAAGGTGACCTACGCCGAGGAGGCGCCGAACACCGACCTCGAGAAGAACCGCGACGCCGCCTATGTGCCGCCGAAGAAGCGCTCCGGCATCAAGCCGCCGCCCGACCCGCGCGGCGACGCCGAGGGCGCGCTCGGCTCCGCGCCGATCCGGATCGAGCAGGAGTACAAGCAGGCGATCGAGCACCACAACCCGATGGAGCCGCACGCCTCGACGGTGGTGTGGGAGGGCGACGGCAAGCTCACCATCCACGACAAGATCCAGGGCGTGAACAACACCCAGGGCTACGTCTGCAGCGTGTTCGGCCTCAAGCCGGACGACGTGCGGGTCATCACGCCCTATGTCGGCGGCGGGTTCGGCTCGGGCCTGCGGCCCCAGTACCAGCTCTTCCTGGCGGTGGCGGCGGCCCTCGACCTCAAGCGGTCGGTGCGGGTGGTGCTGACCCGCGACCAGATGTTCACCTTCGGCTACCGGCCCGAGACGATCCAGACCGTCTCCCTCGGCGCCGATGCCGACGGCCGGCTCCAGGCGCTGATGCACGACGCCATCGCGGGCACCTCGACCTTCGAGGACTACCAGGAGGCGGTGGTCAACTGGTCCGGCCTCCTCTACCACTGCCCCAACGTCAAGCTCGGCTACAAGCTCGCCAAGATCGACACCTACACGCCCTCCGACATGCGGGCGCCGGGCGCGGTCACGGGCATCTTCGCCCTCGAAGTGGCGATGGACGAGCTCGCCGCCGCCACCGGCGTCGACCCGCTGGAGCTGCGCCTGCGCAACTACGCCGAGCGCGACGAGGGCGAGAACAAGGAGTTCACCTCGAAGGCCCTGCGCGCCTGCTACGAGGAGGGCGCGGCGCGCTTCGGCTGGTCGCGGCGCTCGGCGGAGCCGCGCTCGATGCGCGAGGGCCGCGAGCTGATCGGCTACGGGCTGGCGACCGGCGTCTGGGAAGCCATGATGATGAAGTCGAGCGCCAGCGCCCGGCTCACCCCGGACGGGCGGGTCGAGATCGCCTGCTCGACCGCCGACCTCGGCACCGGCACCTACACGATCCTGACCCAGATCGCCGCCGATGCGCTGGGCGTGCCGATGGAGAGCGTGACGACGCGGCTCAGCGACACCGCGCTTCCCGAGGCGCCGCTGGCCGGCGGGTCGTGGACCGCGGCCTCGTCGGGCTCGGCGGTGGAACTCGCCTGCCGGTCGGTCGCCGAGCAGGCGTTTCGCCTCGCCCGGCAGATGGACGGCTCTCCGCTCGCCAATGCCGACTTCGCCCACGTCACCTTCGCGGACGGCGAGATCCGCCTCGCCTCCGATCCGTCGCGCAAGGTCGCCCTCGTCGAGGCGATGCGGGCCGGCGGCGCCGAGGCGCTGGAGGCGACGGAGACCGCCAAGCCGAGCCTGCTCACGAACCTGCGCTACGCCGCCTACACCCATTCGGCGGTGTTCGCCGAGGTGCGGGTCGACGAGGATCTCGGCGTGGTGCGGGTGGCGCGGATCGTCAGCGCGGTCGCGGCCGGCAAGATCCTCAACCTGAAGACCGCCCGCAGCCAGATCTTGGGCGGGGTGGTGATGGGGATCGGCGCCGCCCTCGAGGAGGAGTCGATGCTCGACCACACCCTCGGCCGGATCATGAACCACAACCTCGGCGAGTACCATGTGCCGGTGAACGCCGACATCCACGACATCGACGTGCTGTTCGTCGACGAGCACGACGACAAGGCGAGCCCGATCGGGGTCAAGGGGCTGGGCGAGATCGGCATCGTCGGCGCGGCGGCAGCGGTGGCGAACGCGGTCTACCACGCCACCGGCAAGCGGCTGCGCGAACTCCCGATCACCATCGACAAGATCCTCGCCTGATCCATCTTCAGGCGGGCAAGGCTGCGGGGGGGGGGCGGGGCTCGGGTTCCGCAATGACCCTGACCGGTTGAGCTGCGCTGCTCGACGCTCGGCGCTCAATCCGGAGACCGAGCCACCCTCACCCCTACCCCTCTCCCACTCGGGAGAGGGGATCCCGCGCCTGATTCTGAGGCGCCCCGCAGCCCACCGAAGAACGCGGACCGGGGCCGGCCGGGCAGCCGGAACCACAACACCAAGGGGATCCTCGATGGACACCAACAGCGTCACCGCCGGCGAGGTCGAGATCACCTACGAGGCCGGCGGACCCGACGAGGGCCAGCCGATCCTGCTGCTGCACGGCTGGCCGGACGATCCGCGCACCTGGGACGGCGTGGCGCCGCGGCTCCAGGCGGCGGGCTGGCGCACCATCGTGCCCTACCTGCGCGGCTTCGGGCGGACGCGGTTCGTGAACCCGGAAGCCAACCCGTCCGGGCAGGTCGCGGCGCTGGCGAGCGACATCCTCGCCCTCATGGACACGCTCGGCTTCCAGAAGCTGCCGATCGTCGGCCACGACTGGGGCGCGCGGATCGCCTACGCCATCGCGGCCGCCCGCCCGCAGCGCGCCGCCTCGATCACCGCCCTGTCGGTGCCGTGGGCGCCCGGGCCGCTGACGGTGCCGTCGCTGCCGCAGGTGCGGGCGTTCTGGTACCAGTGGTTCATGAATACCGGGCCGGGCGCCGAGTTCGTGCGCCGGAACGGCGTCGCCTTCGCCCGCGAGCAATGGGCGGTGTGGAGCCCGCCCGGGCCGTGGTTCACCGACGAGACCTTCGCGAAGACCGCCCAATCCTTCGCCAACCCGGACTGGGCCGCCGTGACCCTGCACGCCTACCGGGTGCGCTGGGGCGGCGCCGAGCCCGACCCGCGCTACGCCGCCTTCGAGAGCGAGATCCACGCCGCGACCGGGATCGCGGTGCCGACGCTGGTGATCTACGGCGAGGCCGATGCCTGCATCCTGCCCGGCGCCTTCGAGGGCCAGGAGCAGCATTTCTCCGGCCCCTACCGCGAACTGCCGCTCGAAGGGATCGGCCACTTCCCGTCCCGCGAGGCCCCCGAGGCCGTCGCCGAGGCGGTGCTCAAGCACGTCGGCGACCACCCGGCTCACTGAGCGAGGGTCCGGTGAGCCTCCCCCACAACAGCCTCGCCGACATCCCGGGGCTCGCCGTCGGCCACGCCGACGACGCGAGGCTGGCGAGCGGCGTCACCGCGATCCTGTTCGACGCGCCCGCCACCGCGTCGGTCGACGTGCGCGGCGGCGGGCCGGGCACGCGCGAGACCGACCTCCTCGACCCGGAACGGACCGTGACGGGGATCGACGCCCTGGTGCTCTCCGGCGGCTCGGCCTTCGGGCTCGACGCCGCCGGCGGCGTGACGGCGTGGCTCGCCGAGAACGGCCGCGGCTTCCCGGTCGGCGAGGCCCGGGTGCCGATCGTGCCGGCGGCGATCCTGTTCGACCTCCTCAACGGCGGCGACAAGGCGTGGGGCCGGTTCCCGCCCTACCGCGACCTCGGCTACGCCGCGGCGGCGCGGGCGAGGCCCGGTCCGTTCGCCCTCGGCTCGGTCGGAGCCGGGCTTGGCGCCCGCACCGCCAACCTCAAGGGCGGCCTCGGCAGCGCCTCGGCGGCGGTGGCGGGGACGGGCGCGCGGGTCGCCGCGCTCGTCGTCGTCAACGCGCTGGGCCGGGCGACGGTCGGCGACGGGCCGCATTTCTGGGCCGGGCCGTTCGAGGAGGCGGCCGAGTTCGGCGGCCTCGGGCCCGCGCCGACGATCCCGCCCGGCGCCTTCGACTGGCCGGTCAAGCCGATGGCCGGCGCCAACACGACGCTCGCCGTGGTGGCGACCGACGCGCGGCTGACCAAGGCCGAGGCGCGGCGCCTCGCCGTGATGGCGCAGGACGGGCTCGCCCGGGCGCTGCTGCCGGTCCACACGCCCCTCGACGGCGACCTCGTCTTCGCCGCCGCCACCGGCCTCGTCGCGCTGGCCGATCCGGTTTACGACCTCGCCCGCCTCGGCGAGGCCGCGGCCCGGGTGCTGGCGCGGGCGGTCGCGGTCGGGGTCCACCGGGCGCGCGCCCTTCCCTTCGCCGGCGCGCTGCCGGCCTGGATCGACCTGCACGGACGGACCGACCCGTGAACACCCTCATCGTCTTCCTCGGCGCCGGCCTCGGCGGGGCTTTGCGCCACGGCGCCAACCTGCTGGCGGCCCGCGCCGGGAGTTCGTTCCCGTTCGGCACCATGGCGATCAACATCCTGGGATCGCTGGCGATGGGGCTCCTCACCGGGCTGTTCGTGGTCCGGGCCGGGGTGCCGCAGGGCTGGCGGCTGTTCCTCACCACCGGCATCCTCGGCGGCTTCACCACGTTCTCGACCTTCTCGCTGGAGGCGTTCCTGCTGATCGAGCGCGGGGCGATCGCGGCCGCGATGGTCTACGTCCTCGGCTCGGTGGTCGCCGGCATCGCGGGGGTCGGCGTCAGCCTCGCGGTGATCCGCCACTTCGGCTGACGACGCTGCGGCAGGACCGCGTCGAACCGTCGGGGCATACCGCGAACACGCTGCGCCCTGTTCCCGTGCAGGTTGACAAGCGCCGGGGAACCGGACGGAGTCGCGCGATGACCGACGCCGGACCCGGACGCTCCGAGAAGCCCCGCATCGCCATCGCCTACTGCACCCAGTGCGGCTGGCTCCTGCGCGCCGCCTGGATGGCGCAGGAACTGCTCTCGACCTTCAAGGACGACCTCGGCGAGGTCGCGCTGGTGCCGGCGACCGGCGGCACCTTCGCGATCACCTGCGCGGGCGAGGAGATCTGGGAGCGCAAGCGCGACGGCGGCTTTCCCGACGTGAAGGCGCTCAAGCAGCGGGTCCGCGACCGGATCGAGCCCGGGCGCGACCTCGGCCACGTCGACCGGCCGTGATCCGCGCGCGGCTGACGCGCCTGCGCCAGCGCGGGCTCTCGACCCAGGTCTACCTCGTCGCCCTGGCGGTGGCGCTGATCGGGCCGGGGCTGATCTTCACCGGCATCCTGCTCGCCCGCTACGCCGCGCTCGACCGCGTCCGCTTCGAGCAGGACGCCCGCGAGAACGTGCGCGGCCTCTCGCTCACCGTCGACCGCGACCTCGCCGGCCTGATCTCGGTGCTGCAGACCCTCGCGACCTCGCCGCACCTGCGCGACGGCCAGTTCGGCGCCTTCGAGCAGCAGGCCCGGGCGGTGAAGGCCGATCTCGGCCTCGGCCTGTCCCTGCGCCGGCCGGACGGCACGCAGCTCGTTAACACGGTCCTGCCGCCGGGAGCGCCGCTGCCGCAGGCGCCCGAGCCCATCGATGCCGAGCTGCTCGCGGGGCGCCGCCCGCTGGTGACCGGCGCGCGGCCCGGCGCCGCGGGCGGGCCGCCGACCTTCACGGTGTCGGTGCCGGTTCTGATGAACGGGACGGCGGCCTTCATCCTGAGCTTCAAGGTGCCGGTCGAGCGCCTGCACCAGATCCTCGCCACCGGCACCGAGCGGGGATGGACGACCGGGATCGTGGATTCCGCCGGCATCATCCTGGCCCGCTCGGCCGACCAGGAGACGCTCGCCGGAACGCCGACCTTCCCGGGCCTGCGCGGCCGCCAGACCGCCACCGGCGGCATCTGGGAGGGCGTCGACCGCCAGCGCCGCCCGGTGCTGTTCGTGGAGACCCGCGGCCAGCTCTCGCGCTGGTCCGTCGCCGCGACGGTCCCGAAGGCCACCGTCGAGGCGCCGCTGCGGCGCTGGATCTGGGCCTATCTCGGCTTCGGCCTCCTGGCGCTCGCGGTGTCGTCGGTGATGGCGGTGCGCCTGTGGGCCCGGGTGGCGCTGCCCCTGCGCCAGCTCGCCGAGGCCGGGACGGTCCTGGCGGCCGGCGGACCGGTGCCGCGGGTCTCGACGCCGATCCGCGAGATCCGCCGCCTCGGCGACGCCCTCGCGGACGCCTCCGAGGCGCTGCGGGCGCGCATCGGCGAGCGCGACCGGGCACTGGCCGAACAGAGCCGCAGCCTCTCGGCCCTGCGCGAGAGCGAGGCGCGCTTCCGCCACATGGCCGATTCGGCCCCGGCCCTGATCTGGATGACCGACGCCGCCGGCGCGGTCGTGTTCGTCAACCTGCACTACGAGTTCCTGTTCGGCTGTCCGGCGGCGGACTACGTCGGCGGGCGCTGGCGCGAGTTCATGCATCCCGACGACGCCCCGGCCTTCGACGCGGCGTTCCAGGCCGCCTTCGCGGCGCGCCGGCCGTTCCGGGCCGAGACCCGCGTCCTCGACCGGCACGGCGAGGTGCGCTGGCTGCTCTGCGAGGGCGTGGCCCGCCTCGACGATCGCGGCCGCTTCCTCGGCTATACCGGCTGCAACGTCGACGTGACCGAGGCCAAGCAGGCCGAGGCGGCGCTCCGCGAGAGCGAGGAGCGCCTGCGGCTCGCGCTCGCCGCCGGGCGGCTCGGCACCTGGGAGATCGACCTCGCGTCGGGCCAGCACCGGCTCTCCGCCCGCTCGGCCGAGATCTTCGGCGCCGCGCCGTTCTCCCGCGAGACCTGGATCCGCACCGTCCACCCGGCCGACCGCGAGCGGATCGAGGCCGCCACCGCGCTGCTGCGCCGCGGCGAGGGCGAGTTCCGCACCGAGTTCCGGGTCGAGCCGCCGGGCGAGGCGACGCGCTGGGTGAGCGCCCAGGCGATGGTGCAGCGCGACGCCGCCGGCAGGCCCCGGCGGGTCATCGGCATCCACCAGGAGGTGACCGAGGCCAAGCGGGCCGAGGAGCACCTGCGGCTGCTGATCCACGAGCTGAACCACCGGGTGAAGAACACGCTGGCCACCGTGCAGTCGATCGCGGTGCAGAGCCTGAACCGCCTCGCCGGCCGCGAGGCGGACGCCGCCCGCGAGGCGTTCGAGGCCCGGCTGATCGCGCTCGCCCGCGCCCACGACGTGCTCACCCGGGAGAGCTGGGAGGGCGCCGACCTCGCGGGCGTGGTGGCGGGCGCGATCGCGGCACTCGACGGGCCGGGCGAGGGCCGGCCGCGCTTCGCCGTCTCCGGCCCGCCCCTGCGTCTGTCGCCCCGGATGGCGCTGTCGATCGCGATGGCGCTGCACGAGCTCGCCACCAACGCGGTGAAGTACGGCGCGCTGTCGCGTCCCGGCGGTCAGGTCGCGATCGCGTGGTCGGTGGCCGACGGCACCCTGGTGCTGCGCTGGCGCGAGAGCGGCGGGCCGCCGGTGGTGGCGCCGACCCGCACCGGCTTCGGCTCGCGCCTGATCGGCCGCAGCCTCGCCCGCGAGCTCGACGGCCGCGTCGAGTTCCGCTTCGCGCCCGAGGGCGTCACCTGCACGATCCGGGCACCGCTCCCCGGCACCGCCGCCGGGTCAGGCGGGCCCGACGAGGAGCGGGTCGAGGACCGCGCGCAGGGCGTCGGGTAGCTCCACCGGGCGCTGCGTCGCCCGGTCGACGTAGACGTGGACGAAGTGCCCTTGCGCCGCGGCGGTGTCGTCGTCGCCGCGAAAGAGCCCGACCTCGTAGCGCACGCTCGACCGGCCGCGATGCGCCACCCGGATCCCGGCGGTGATCCGGTCGGGGAAGGCGACGGAACGGAAATAGCGGCAGCCGGTCTCGACCACGAGGCCGATCACCGGGCTCGCCGCGATGTCGAGGGCGCCGTCCTCGATCAGCACCTGGTTCACCGCGGTGTCGAAGAACGCATAGTACACCACGTTGTTGACGTGGCCGTAGACGTCGTTGTCGCCCCAGCGGGTGCCGAGGGCGACGAAGCGCCGGTAGGCGGCGCGGGTGTCGGGCGGGGTGCGCTCGGTCATGTCGGTCCGCAGGGGCCGGCACGAGGAACGGCCGGAGCGGCCCCGAACCCCGGCATCCGCCTCAATACGCCCTGGCCCGGCCGGTGCTACGGAATTTCGGACGATCGTAGCGTCGTCCGGAAATCGGCTTCGCTCAAGCGCCGCGCGGGCTTGCGAT
Source organism: Methylobacterium oryzihabitans (assembly GCF_004004555.2). Classification (GTDB taxonomy): domain Bacteria; phylum Pseudomonadota; class Alphaproteobacteria; order Rhizobiales; family Beijerinckiaceae; genus Methylobacterium; species Methylobacterium oryzihabitans. The sequence goes on along the minus strand of NZ_SACP01000051.1, from coordinate 6,841 downwards.
ACGCTTCCCGAAGGAATCTTCCGAAAATCGTATCAGACGACCTCGAGCGCGAGCGCGATGCCCTGGCCACCTCCGATGCACAGGGTCACCACGCTGCGGCGCACCCCGTCCCGCCGCATGGCATGGAGCAGCCGGGTGACCAGTACCGCGCCGGTGGCCCCGATCGGATGTCCGTGCGCGACGGCGCCACCTTCGACGTTGACGACATCCTCCGGCAGGGACAGTTCGTGCATGACCGCGAGCGGCACCGCGGCGAAGGCCTCGTTGATCTCGAACCGCTCGACATCGCCGAGTCTCCAGCCGGCGCGCGTCAGCGCCTTGCGGACCGCGGGCACCGGACCCAGGCCGAACAGGCCGGGCTCGATCCCCGCGACCCCGTAACCGGCCAGCCGCGCCATCGGCTCGATACCGGCGGCCTCGGCGAACCTGCGCTCGGCCACGACCATGGCGGCCGCCGCGCTGTTGAGGCCCGGAGCGTTGCCCGCGGTGATCGTGCCGTCCTTCCGGAAGGCCGGCTTCAGTCGCGCCAGCGTCTCGACCGTCGTGTCCGGGCGCGGAGCCTCGTCGACGGCGAAGCGTTCGGGGCCCTTGCGGCCCTTCACCTCGACCGGGACGATCTCGTCGCGGAACAGCCCGGCCTCCCGGGCGGCGGCGAAGCGCTGCTGCGAGCGCGCCGCGAAGGCGTCCTGGCTCTCGCGGGTGATCCGAAGCCTCGTGGCCAGGTCTTCCGTGTGCCAGCCGGAATGCTCGCCCGAGAAGGCGTCGGCGAGCCCGTCCGTCAGCAGGCTGTCGAGGATCTGCGCCGGGCCCATGCGGTAGCCCCAGCGCCCCCCATCCATCAGGTAGGGGGCACGGTCCATGTTCTCCATGCCGCCGGCGATGGCGACCTCGCCGTCGCCGGCGGCGATTTCCAGAGCCGCGCTCAGGATCGCCTGCGCGCCCGAACCGCAGACGCGGTTGACCGTGAGCGCCGGAACCTCGACGGGAACGCCGCCGCCGACGGAGGCCTGGCGCGCCGGATTCATCCGGTTGCCGGCCTGGATGACGTTGCCCATCACGACCGTCGCGACGGCGTCGCCCGGCAGCCCGGAGCGCCGCAACGTCTCCCGCACCGCGGCCGCGCCGAGTTCGGTGGCCGGCACGCCCTTCAGCGTGCCGTTATAGGCGCCGATCGCGGTCCTGACCGGATGGGCGAGAACGATGTCGCGTGCAGTCATGAAGGGTCTCCCGGTGGTGGGTCGACGGGCAGGCGATCCGCCGGATCGCGTCCGGCCGGGGATCGGACCGACGCGAGCCGCGGTGCGTCCGTGGCCGCCTCCCGACCCGCGGCGAGCGTCCGGCCCCCGGCAGGACCGTCGGCCATCGGGGGTTCCGGCCGTCCGCCCTGCCGCGTACGTGCCGGAGGAAGACGAGCGTCGGCGGTCGGGTGCGGCGAGCGGCATGGTGCCTCCTGCATCGCCGGCCTAATGATGATGAACATCATCTAAAATGTCAAGCTATGATGATCGGCGTCATTGTTGGTCCGAAGAGGCAGGCGTGGTGCGGATCACGAAGCAGCAGAAGCAGGCCAACCGCGAACGGATCGTGGCGGCAGCCTCGCGGCTGTTCCGGGAACGGGGCTTCGACGGCGTCGGCGTGGCGGATCTGATGGCCTCGGCCGGGCTGACGCACGGGGGGTTCTACAACCACTTCCGATCCAAGGACGCCCTGATCGCGGAGGCCTGCGCTCAGGGCTTCGGCGAGGTTGCGGCGCGCTATGCCGGGCGCGACGCGATCACGGCGATCGAGGGCTACCTGTCCCGGGCCCATCGCGATGCCCGCGGGCAGGGCTGTCCGTTGGCGGCCCTGAGCGGCGATGCCGCACGCGAGCCGGACGGGGCCAGGACGGCTTTCGCGTCGGGCATCGAGGATCTCGTGCGCCTGCTCGCGGTCGGGATGCCGTCGGCGCCCGACGACGATCCCGGAGACCGGGCGGCGGCATTCGCCGTCCTGGCGCAGGCGGTCGGCGCCGTCATCCTGTCGCGGGCCTGCCCGGACACCTCCCGGCTCGCCGACGAGATCCTCGATGCGTGCCGCACCGGATGCCGCGCCATGATCGAAGCCGGGGCGGCCGGGCGGCCGGCGGTCAAACGGAGGTGAACGAGATGGACTCAGAGCACGAACCGGTTCCCGACGGCCTCCGGCAGTTGCGGGCCATGCTGGAAGCGGGGCACCGCGCACCGATGGGCGAGACCCTCGCCTTCGCCCTCGTCGAGATCGATCGGGGCCACGCGGTGTTCGAGGGGAGGCCGGACCGCAGCGTCTACAACCCGCTCGGCACGGTGCATGGCGGCTACGCGGCGACGCTGCTCGACAGCGCCTGCGGGGTCGCCGTGCATTCGCTGCTGAACGACGGGCAGGGCTACACGACGCTCGAACTCAAGGTGTCGTACGTTCGTGCCCTAACCGGCACGAGCGGCACGGTGCGGGCCGCGGGCCGGATCACCTCGATGGGCCGGCGCGTCGCCTTCGCGGAAGCGACGCTTCACGACGAGGCCGGGCGCCTCTGCGCGACCGCGAGTTCGACGCTTCTGGTGTTCGAGCGGTCCCGCTGATCCGCCTCTCGGAACCGATCGCCCGGACTCGGTATCACAGGATCCGCCGCGCCACCGCGTCGAGCCTGGCCATCAGCGCGGGGTCCCGGTACTCCGGCGGGGTCATCACGGCGCCGTCGAGGGCGCGGTCGGAGCGGGCCGGGCAGGGCTCGTGCTCGGCCGGGAAGTCGCGGGCGAGGCGGGCGACGAGGCGGGCGACCTTGGCGGCGTTGGCGCGGGCCACCGCCACCACCGCCGCCACGTCGACGGCGTCGTGCTCCGGGTGCCAGCAATCGAAGTCGGTCACCATCGCGATGGTGGCGTAGGTGATCTCGGCCTCGCGGGCGAGCTTGGCCTCCGGCATGTTGGTCATGCCGATCACGTCGTAGTTCTGCGCCTTGTAGCTCTTCGACTCGGCGTAGCTGGAGAACTGCGGGCCCTCCATGCAGACGTAGGTGCCGCCCTTGCGGAATGCGATCTCCTCGGCCTCGGCCGCGGCGGCGATGCGGGCCTGGAGCGCCGGCCCGACCGGATGCGCCATCGAGACGTGGGCGACGCAGCCGTTGCCGAAGAACGAGGACGCGCGCGAGACCGTGCGGTCGACGAACTGGTCGACGAGCACGAACAGGCCCGGATACAGCTCCTGCCGGAACGAGCCGCAGGCCGAGACCGACACGAGGTCGGTGACGCCGGCCCGCTTCAGCGCGTCGATGTTGGCGCGGTAGTCGATGCCCGAGGGCGACAGGCGGTGGCCGCGGCCGTGGCGGGCGAGGAACACCACCTCGGTCGCCCCGATGCGGCCGAAGCGCAGGGCGTCCGACGGCTCGCCCCAGGGAGAGGCGACGCGCTCCTCGCGGACGTCCTCCAGGCCGGGCAGGTCGTAGACGCCCGAACCGCCGATCACCCCGAGCACCGCCTTCGCCATTCCGCCGTCTCCGTCGTCCCGAAAAGGAAGAGGCCCCGCTCGGGGGCCTCTCATACGATTTTCGATTGATCGCTCGGCGACTGCTTTGCAGTCGCTTTCGCGATGCGAAAATCGGCTTCGCTCATGCGCCGCGCGGGCTTGTGAGACGGTTCTCGGAACGCATCGTCCGAAAACCGTCTCATGCGATCAGTGGGTCTTGTGCAGTTCGGGCTGGAGACCGTGGGTCTCGCCGCCGACGTCCGACCAGATCTTCTTCTTCACGTAGTACAGGAGCCCGGCCAGCACGAGCAGGAAGATGATCGCCCGCAGGCCCAGCTCCTTGCGCGCCAGCATGTGCGGCTCGGCCGTCCACATCAGGAAGGCGGTGATGTCGCGGGAATACTGGTCGACGGTCTCGGGCACCACCGGCTGGCCGTCGGCGCCCTTGGCGTAGGTCACCTGCCCGTCGCTCAGGGGCTTGGGCATCGCGATGATGTGGCCGGGATAGTAGGTGTTGTAGTGGCCGCCGGCCGGGACCTCGACGCCCTTCGGCGCCTCCTCGTAGCCGTTGAGCAGGGCGTGGATGTAGTCCGGGCCCTGCTCGGTGTAGCCGACGAAGGGCAGCCAGTCGGTGATGAACCACAGGCCGCCGCGGGCGAAGGTGCGGGCCTTGGCCATCAGCGACAGGTCCGGCGGCGCCTTGCCGCCGTTGGCGGCAGCCGCGGCCTGGTCGTTCGGGAACGGCGACGGGAACTTGTCGGCCGGGCGGCCGGGCCGCTCGAACATGTCGCCGGCGTCGTTGGGGCCGTCCTTGACCTTGTACTCGGCGGCGAGCGCCTTGACCTGCCCGACGGAGAAGTCCGGGCCGCCCTCCTCGGCGAGGTTGCGGAAGCGGACGTAGTGCAGGCTGTGGCAGCTCGAGCAGACCTCGCGGTAGACCTGGAAGCCGCGCTGCAGCTGCGCCTGATCGAAGGTGCCGAACAGCCCCGAGAAGGTCCACTTCTCGCGGTGGGGCACCGGACCGCCCTCCGCCGACAGGGCGGCGGTGCCGGACAGGATCGCCGCGGCGACGGCCGCCACGACAGCGCGTGTTCTGATCATACCTCTCGGGGCCCCTTGTGGCGTCGTTGTGCGGTGGTCGGGGCGGCCGTGACGCCGCCCGCGGGAGGCGGCCGTGGCCGCCCCCGGGAGGATCGTCAGCCCTTCGTCTGGGGCGCGGCGGCGGCGCCGGCCGGGAGGCCGGACCCGCTCACCTGCTTGCCGGGGCCGGTGACGCTCTCGAGGATCGAGCCCGGCAGGGGCTTGGGCGTCTCGAACAGGCCGACCAGCGGCATCACCAGCAGGAAGTGGGCGAAGTAGTAGAAGGTGGCGATGCGCGAGGCGAGCACGTATCCCCCCTCCGGCGGCTTCGAGCCGAGCCAGCCGAGCAGGAAGCAGCAGAAGATGAAAGCCCAGAAGAACTGCCGGTAGATCGGCCGGTAGTTCGCCGAGCGCACCCGCGAGGTGTCGAGCCACGGGGCGAGCGCCAGGATGATGACCGCGCCGAACATCAGCACCACGCCGCCGAGCTTGTCGGGGACGGCGCGCAGGATCGCGTAGAACGGCAGGAAGTACCATTCCGGCACGATGTGCGCGGGCGTCACGCCGGGGTTGGCCGGGATGTAGTTGTCGGCGTGGCCGAGGTAGTTCGGCTGCAGGAAGATCCAGTAGGCGAAGAAGGCGAAGAACACCACCACCGCGAACACGTCCTTGATGGTCGCGTAGGGGGTGAAGGGCACCGCGTCCTTGCCGGTCTTGATCGGGATGCCGGTCGGGTTGTTCTGGCCGGTGACGTGCAGCGCCCAGACGTGCAGGACGACGACGCCGGCGATCATGAACGGCAGCAGGTAGTGCAGCGAGAAGAAGCGGTTGATGGTCGGGTTGCCGACCGAGTAGCCGCCCCAGAGCAGGCTCTGGATCGTGTCGCCGACGACCGGGATCGCCGCCAGGATGTTGGTGATGACGGTGGCGCCCCAGAACGACATCTGGCCCCACGGCAGGGTGTAGCCGAGGAAGGCGGTGGCCATCATCAGCAGGTAGATGATGACGCCGAGGATGTAGAGCACCTCGCGCGGGGCCTTGTAGGACCCGTAATAGAGGTTGCGGAACATGTGCACGTAGACCGCGATGAAGAACATCGAGGCGCCGTTGGCGTGCATGTAGCGCAGGAGCCAGCCGTAGTTCACGTCGCGCATGATGTGCTCGACGGAGTTGAACGCCTCGGTGGCCGAGGGCTGGTAGTGCATCGCCAGCCAGACGCCGGTGACGATCTGCGACGCCAGCATCACGATCAGGATGGCGCCGAAGGTCCAAAAGTAGTTCAGGTTGCGCGGCACCGGGAACGCGATGAAGGACGAGTGCACCAGGCCGACGATCGGCAACCGGGCCTCGAACCACTTCGCGAGGGCGCTCTTGGGGACGTAGGTCGTGGCGTGTGCGCTCATGGGCTGCCCGCTCTCTGGCGTTCCTCTTGTCGGTCGGGGGACTCGGATCAGGCGGTGGCGCCTTCGCCGATGCGGACCTTGGCGTCGCCCTGGAAGCCGTAGGGCGGGATCGGCAGGTTGATCGGGGCCGGGCCGCGCACGACGCGGCCGACGGCGTCGAACTGCGAGCCGTGGCAGGGGCAGGCCCAGCCGTCGAGGCCCTGGTTGGCGATCGGCACGCAGCCGAGATGGGTGCAGTTGCCGTAGGCGACGAGCCACTTCTCGTGGCCCTCCTTGACCCGGGCGAGGAACGGCGCCGGGTCGATCATCCCGCCGGGCGGGGTCGCCTTCATGTCCGTCACCTCCTTCGCGGTGAGGTGGCGCACGAAGATCAGCTTGCCGCGCCAGAACACGTTGACGATCTGGCCCTCGGCGATCGGCGACAGGTCGACGTCGATCGGCGCGCCGGCCGCGATGGTCTCGGCGTCGGGGGCCATCGAGGCGACGAACGGCCAGGCCAGGGCGACGGCGCCGACGACGGCGCCCGCGCCGGTGGCGAGGAACAAGAAGTCCCGGCGCGTCGTCCCGTGCGGATGCGCGGCGTCGGAGGGGGCGACGGTGGTGGCCAAGGTCCGGCTCTCCCGAAGTGGCGTGATCGGCAAGGGCTTGCCGCGCCCGAGGGGCGCCGGCGAGCTGCGCGACTGGCGTGTGCCCCGGAGGTGTCCGGGATCCTGCCGGACCGAAGCATCACCCCGGCGGCCGGGGCAATGCGACCGGGCGTCGCCCGCGCCCGGGGTGTCTGGCACGGTCAAGCCCGGGAATCCAGGGCGGCGGGCCGGTCTTGTCCGGAAGTGTTCCAATTTTTTTCGGGCCGTGCCCCGGCGGCGCGGGCGCCCGCGCCG
>NZ_SACP01000050.1 GCF_004004555.2 Methylobacterium oryzihabitans | reverse complement strand
CGCCCGCGGGTCGACCGGGCGCCCGCCGGGAGCGCGGGCGTCGGCCGGGCGGGCGGGCGCGCAGGCGTCGGGCTCGGCCCCGGCGTCGTCGGAGCGGAACGCGACGTCGACGACGCGGGGATAGAGCCCGTCGTAGCGGTTCATCAGCTCGGCCGCGTCGCGGGTCCGCTTCAGCCGCGTCAGCGTCAGGACGTGGCCGAGGATCGCCGATTCCCGCGGCAGCCACGCGGTGGCGCGCTGGAACCATTCGAGGGCGGTCTCGAACTGGCAGGCGTGGTAGGCGTACCAGCCGAGCGCCTGGGCGCCCTCGCCGGAACTGGTGGCGAGGACGAAGCGGGCGAAGCGGTCGATGCGGTCGGGTTCGATGTAGGCCGGGTTCGGCTGGGTCAGCCGCCGCTCCATGAGGTCGACGTACAGGTTGGCGTTGGCCGGCAGCGCCCGCCACGCATAGGCCACCTCCTCGGCGTCGCGGTCCTGGCCGAGCTCGCGCAGGGTCTGGGCGAGGCCCTGGGCGACCCCGGCGTCGCCGCCGCGGGCGACCGCGAGCTTGAACCAGTCGAGCGCCTCGCGGTACTGGCGCTTGTGGTAGGCGTACCAGCCCATCAGGCTGAGCTGGCTCGGGTCGCCGCCGCGGCGGGCGAAGTCGGCGAAGGCCGTCAGGTCGGCGGGGTCGATGCGGCCGGCGGGCTCGTCGCGCAGGGTCGCGACGAGGCGGGCCCGGGTGATGTCGGTGCGCAGCGACCGGAACTCGCCGGTGCCGTCCGGGCCGAGGCGGGCGAGCGCCAGCAGCGGGTCGACCTCCGCGATGGTGAGGTTGCCGAGCGCCTTCTGGATCGTCGCGAGGCGCTGGCCGGGATCGGTGCTGGTGTCGAGGATGCTCCGGTAGATCGCCGCCGCCTGCGCGTCGCGCCCGGTGCGGGCATAGGCGTCGGCGACGAGCCACAGGATGTCGACCTCGCCGCGGTCGAGGGCGGCGGGGGCGGCGTCGACCCGGGTCACGATCGCGTCCCAGTCGCCGCGGTCGGCGGCGGCCTTGACTTGGCTGCGCAGCAGGGCGCGGGCGAGCTTGGTGGCGAGGTCGGAGGAGGGCGCCCAGTCGGGATCCTCGGCCTTGCGGGCGGCGATCGCCGCCTGGAGCGCGTCGAAGCGGCCGGCGGTGAACAGGTCCCAGAGCGGCGCCTCCTCGGGCGGGCTCGGCTGCAGGGTGTCGAGGTCGCCCGGCGGGTTCCAGCCGGGATGGAGCCGGCGCAGGCGGCGGATCTCGGCCTGGACCCGGTCGGTCTGCTTCTGGGCCGCGTAGTAGCGCAGCGCGCTCTCGTCGACGATGCCGGCCTGGGCCGGACCGCCGTCGCCGCTGATCGCCGGGGCGCCGCCGCGCGGACTGAGCAGGCCGCCCGCCGGGGCGGGCGGACCGGCGGCCAGCGCCGGCGCGAGGGCGAGGACGGGAAGCGCGGCGAGCGCGAGGGTCAGCGGCCGAGGCATGCCCGATACCTCATCTGGACGGCGACGAGGGCCATCAGGTGGATCGTCGCCGGATAGTAGTTGTCCCGCGACTGCGGGGCGGCGAAGCCGGCCGGCACGGCGGTGCCCTGCGCCGCGCAGGCGACCAGGGCCGGCAGCGACTCGAAGCCGCTCTCGGTCATCCACTCGGTGGTGCGGCCGTCGGCGACATCGACCACCGGCAGGCCGTTGCGGTCGCGCCGGTTCCACAGGTCGAGGAACGGCGCGAGGTTCTCCGGCGTCCCGAGCCCGGCCCAGGCGAGGTAGAGCGGGATGCGGATGGCGTTGTAGGAAAAGACCGCCGGAAAGCCGTCGGCGGGGCGCGGCGCGTCGCCCTTCATCGAGATCCACTCGCTCGGCAGCTTCGCCGGGCCGAACCGCGCCCGTCCGATCAGGTCGACGCCGCTGCGCGACAGCCGCGACCAGTCGAATTCCGGGGCGATCTGGGCGAGCCGCGGGAAGGCCGGAAACACCCAGTACGACAGGTTGATCACCGGCCCGTCCGGGCGGTCCTCGGCCGAGAAGCCGGAATAGGCCGGCAGCAGCAGCGGGCTGGCGGTCCGGAACAGCACCAGCCGGCGGCCGATGTCGACGGCGATGCGCCGCGCCTCCATCCGGAAGCCGGCGTCGTTCCAGGTCTCGGCCGCCTCGACCAGCGCCCAGGCGATCAGGACGTCGCCGTCCGAGGCGTCGTTCATGTCGGCGACGGCCGGGCGCTTGTCGGGCTCCCAGCGCCACGCGAACAGCGAATCCTCGCGCACCATCAGGTTGGCGCGGGTCCAGCCCCAGATCCGCTCGAAGGCGCCGCGGTCGCCGGCCGCCACCGCCAGCAGCATGCCGTAGCCCTGGCCCTCGCTGTGGCTGATGTTGCCGTTGGCGGTGTCGACCACCCGCCCGGCCTCGGTGACGAAGCGGGCGCGGTAGGCGCGCCACACCGCCGGATCCGACAGGGCGCCGGCCAGCGGGGACGCGGCCTGCGCCGCCGGCGCGGAGCCGGGGGACTGCGCCAGAGCTCCGGAGGGGGACATGACAGCGAGGGACATGGCGGCGAAGGACATGGCGGCGGCGAGCCCGAGGCCGAAGCGGGTTCGGGCAGCCTGACTCCGGGCTCCTTGCCGGAGGCTTGCGGGAATCGCGCGGTTTGCGCCGAACCGGGTGTGGCGCCGGGTCACTGGGCCGTCCCTCCGCGATACTCGTCGTTGCGCCGGCCGATGCCGCGCACCATCCGGCGGGTGGTGACCCCGAGGAGCAGCGCCACCGCGAGGCTGAGGCCGACATAGATGAACGGGTTGAGCGACAGCCAGCCGGCGACGACGAGCCGGATGTTGGCGAGGCTCGGCGGCTGGGTCTCGGCGAGGCGCGGATGCTCGGCCGCCACCGTCGCGAGCATGCCGTTGGTGGCGTCGAGGGTGGCCAGCCGGCCGTCGAGGCGGGTCCAGATCCCCGGATCGACGAGGCAGGAGACCGAGGCCCGCAGGATCGCGGCGGTCGGCGCGGTCACCAGGGTGACGACGCTGTCGAGGCTGTCGGCGGCGGCGCTCTGGGCGACGAGCAGCGTCGCGCGCGGCGAGACCGCCACCGGCGGCGGGGCGACCTGGTCGTTGATCCAGGCCCAGGACGAGGCCGCGGTGCCGCGCACCGAGGCGACCACGGCGTTGACCATGCCGCCCGCCCCGCTGAACACCGAGGCGCGCTCGCGCAGCACGCCCTCGTCCCAGGACGAGACGAGGTCCTGGATCTGCGAGGCGTTGCGGCCGGCGGCGCGGGCGCCGTCGCCGCCGAGGAGCGCGGTGCGGCCGGGGGTCGGGGGCAGGCTGCACGAGGCCGGCACGTCGTTGCGCAGCCGCTCGAGGCTCATCGCGGTGGCGCCGTCGAAGCCCGGCCGCGGCGCGTCGGCGGGCAGCTCGGCCCGGCTCTGCCAGACCCGGCGGATCTGGTCCGGGTCGATGCCCGCCGCCTGGAGCCAGGACGGATCGAGGCTGCGCACCGGCGCCACGACGAGGCTGGCGCCGCCGCCCGAGGTGCTGCGCTCGCCCGAGACCTCGAACGGCAGCGGGCGCCCGGCCGCCAGCGCGAGGCGGACCGCGACGGTCGCGGCGGCCGACATCGAATCGCGGTCGAGGCCCGGCACGACGAGGCGCGGGCGCGCCTCGCCGCGGGCATAGGCCACCGCGCCGCTCGCCGTCGCGGCGAGGTCGGGGATCCGCACCGCCCGGGCGAGGGCCGGAATGTCGATGCGGCTCGAATTGAGGAACAGGAACCGCTTGGGCTCGTCGCCGGCCGCGAGGGTGTCGCAGGTCGCGTCGCGCGGGCTCGGGACCAGGGCGGCGATCTCGACGCGGTTGCGGCCGGGCGCCCACAGGCTCAGCGGCAGCGGCACCTGGGCGTCGGTGAACAGCTCGCCGCCGGCCTTGGGCAGGGTCAGGCTGGCGGCGTTGCGGCCGTTGAGGTCGACGATGACCTGGGCGCCCGCGGACAGGCCCGGGGCGTAGCCGCCGGCGAGGTGCAGGATCGCCTTGCCGTAATCCGCCGGCACGAAATCCGCCGGCAGGGCGAGGTCGAAACCCGTGCGGAACAGCCGGCCGTTGAACTCGCGGTTCGACAGGCCGAGCGCGTCGAGGCGCACGCTCTGCGAGCCGGTCACCCGGTAGCCGTCCTCGCGGGCGAGGAGGTCGAGGCCCGGCCGGCTGCCGACGAGGTCGCCGGCGCGGGCCGCGGCGAACTCGGCCATCCCCTGCTCGAACTCGGCGTCGCTGGCGCCGGTCGCCACCACCGAGACCGCGCGGGACTCGGTGCCCGGCAGCACCGCGACGCGGCCGCCGAAGGGCAGCGGCGAGCCGGCGAAGCCCGGCAGGGCGCGGACCTCCTCGGGTGCGCCGACCGCGAGGTTGACGCCGGCCTCGCCGGTGAGGGCGGGACCGAACTCGACCACCGGCTGGGGAATGCGGGCGGCGAGCGCCAGCGCCTGGGCGGCGCGGATCTGCCGCTCGATCTGGGCCGGCGACGGCTTGCCGGCGATGACGATCCGGATCGGCACCGCCCCGGTGGCGTCGGGGCGCAGGGCCGGCAGGTCGCGCAGGGCGACGAGCCCGGGTCCGCCCGCCGCCGCGACGAAGCCGGTCCAGGACGGGTCGATCTGGGTCCACAGCTCGTAGGTCGCGCGCAGGGAACAGTCGACCCGGTGGCGCTGCACGGCGGAGAGCCGCACCGCGTTCCAGCCCGGCTTCAGCACGCCCTCGGGCACGTCGAACTCGACCACCTTCACGGCGCCGGGCGCCTTGATCTCGGTCTGGCCGACCTGCGTGTCGTTGACCGCGGCGGTGAGGGTCGAGGCCTCGGGCGCCACCGAGATCGCCGACAGGTAGGCGACGCGGAAGCGCTGGCGCTCGCGCACCTGCGCCTCGCTGAAATAGACCGGCCAGTCGAGGCTCGCGGTCTCGCCGGCGAGCCGCAGGCCCTCCGGATCCGCCGGCAGCGGGCGCTGCGGCAGCGGCGCCGGCGCGGCGGCCGGGGGCGCGGCGGCGGCCGCCGGGCGCGAGGGGCGCGGCGCGTCGGGCGCTGGCGCCGCGACCGGGTCCGGGCGCCGGACCGGATCGACGTCGGGCCCGCGCGGGGTGGCGGCGTCGGGGCTGCCCGGCAGGGTGAAGCGCTGGGCCGGAGCGTTGCCGAGGAAGCTCTGCGCCGCCGCACCCGCCGCCGGCAGGGTCGCGAGCGCGAGGACGAGGGCGAGGCGGCCGGCGGGACGATGGGACTGGGTCATGCCGCCCTCCCGCCGCGGGCGGCGGGCGCGGCCCGGCCCGAATTGGCCTCTCGGCCCAGATTGGCCTCCCGGCCCAGGATGGCCTCGTTCTCGGTCTCCAGCATGAGACGGATCCAGTCCGGCGGCGGCTCGGCGCGCGGGGTCGCGACGGCGGCGGGAAGCGAGGGCGGCGGCGACACCGGGGTCGCGACCGCGGCGACGGGTTCGACGAAGGGAGCGGCCACCGGCACCGGGCGCGCGGCCGGGGCCGCCGCGATGGGGGCGGGCGGGGCCGGGACGACCTTGGCGGGCACGACCTTGGCAGGGAGGACCTGGACGGGCGCGACCGCGGCGGGCGCGGCCTCGGGCCGGCGCTTGAAGGCGTAGGACACCGCGCGGAACGGCTCGGCGAGCCCCCACCAGACGAACTGCGCCGTGCCGGTGAACAGGTCCTTGTGGGCGTGGCGGCGGCCGAGGAAGCGCTGCATCGCCCCCGGATCGCCGTACATCAGCTCGACATGGGCGGCGGCCTCGCGGGCGCCGATGCCGTCGAAGACGAGTTCGCAGACCGAGACCTCGCCGGCCGACGTGGTGCGGCCGAGCACCACCGGCAGCACCGCCCGCACCTCCGGGCGCCCGTCGGTGCGCGCCATCGGCGTCACCGCGAGCACGCCGCGCTGCTCCGTCTCGCCGGGCGCGCGGGGCGGCAGCATGGCGGTCATCCGCACGGTGCAGCGGTCGACCGAGACCCGCTCGACCGCGACGTCGACGGCGACGCCGCCCAGCGTCAGGGTGCCCTCGCGGCGCACCGGCAGCGACGGGTTGGCCTCGGTCTGGCGGCGCTCGGCCACGACCCCGAGGGCGGCGCCGGCGGTGATGAGGTTGTAGAACGTCCACAGTCCGACGACGAGCATCAGGCTGGTGACGCCGGGCTCGTAGAGGTAGCGGTAGAGCGCCGTGGCGCAGCCGGCGGCGAGCAGCCCGTAGACGAGGAAGAACGGCAGCGCCAGCGGCGACAGGTGGTCCTGGTCGAGGGAGGCGCCCTTGGCGGTGACGTTGAAGGTCGGCTTGCGCGGCGACGCGATCACCTTCGCGATCGCCTTGATGAGGAACAGGCCCTGCACGTACTCGTAGAGCTCTGACATGAACGGCCAGCGCACCCGGCCGTAGAGGTAGTTCTGCATCATCAGGTTGATGACGATGTAGGTCGCCGTGTAGGCGATCGATTCCTGCACGTTGGCGACGAACACCTTCATGTCGAAGAAGATGTGCAGCAGCGGCGCGAACATGAAGATCAGCCGCGGCACCGGGTAGAACCAGAACGTCATGCTCGACAGGTAGGCGAGCCGCTGGATCATGTGGAGGCCGCGCACCAGCGCCGGGTTTTTCAGGATCATGATCTGGATCATGCCCTGGCACCAGCGCGAGCGCTGGCCGATGAACGAGTCGAGGGTCTCGGGCTGGAGGCCGGCGATCAGCGGCTTGGCGACGTAGACGCTGGTCCAGCCCCGCGCGTGCAGCTCGAAGGCGGTCTCGCAATCCTCCGTGATGGTGATGCCCGAGAACCCGCCGGCCTCGTCGAGGGCGGCCCGGCGCAGCACCGCCGCCGAGCCGCAGAAGAACGAGCCGTTCCACTTGTCGAGGCCGCGCTGGGTGATGCCGTAGAACATCTCGTTCTCGGACGGCATCTTCTCGAAGGTGCGCAGGTTGCGCTCGATCGGGTCGGGATTGAGGAAGGCGTGCGGCGTCTGGACCAGGAACAGCCGCGGGTCCTCGGCGAAGTAGCCGACCGTCTCGCGCAGGAAGGTGCGGAACGGGGCGTGGTCGGCGTCGAGCACGACCACCAGCTCGGCGGTCGAGTTCTGCAGCCCGTTGTTGAGGTTGCCGGCCTTGGCGTGCAGGTTGCGCGCGCGGGTGAGGTAGCGGCAGCCGAGTTCCGCGGCGAGGCGCTGGAGCGAGGCGCGGCGCTCGCGGGCGGCCTCGGCCTTGAGCGGGTCGGGATCGTTGCACTTCTGGTCGGTGCCGCCGTCGTCGAGCAGCCACACCGTCACCTTGTCGGCGGGGTAGTCGAGGGCGCGGGCCGCCGCCAGCGTCGGGATGAGGATCGAGGCGTCCTCGTTGTAGCTCGGCACGAAGATGTCGACGCTCGGCAGCTCGTCCTCGGGCGCCTGGTAGGGCGGCGCGCGGTCGAGGGGATCGGCGTTGATGATCAGGCTGACGAACAGGATGAAGACGCAGTACAGCTCGGCGATCAGCAGCAGCACGCCGAAGCCGAAGCCGACCGGATCCTGGACCGGCGGCAGGGTGCTGGTGAGGCGCCAGTACAGGTAGCGCAGCACCACGAGGCTGCCGAGCGCCAGGAAGACGAACCGGGTGGTCGGGCCGCGGAAGAACAGCCACAGCGCGGTCATGCACAGGCCGGCGCCGACGCTCATCGCGAGCTGCACCTGCGTGCTCACCGGCTGGGCGAGGAGCACGACCAGCATCGCCGCCGCAAGGACCCAACTCAGGCGTTCGAGGCCGACCCGCATCCCGTTCCCCTTTCGATCCGCCGGATCGGCCGCCGACGCGACCGTCCCCGCCCCACCGCGCAAAGCCCGTGGCAGCCTGCCCCCGAGGCAGGCCGCCCTCAGAACAGCGACCGCGCCTCGACCGAGGTGTAATAGCCGCTCTTCTGTATCCGATCGTAAACGTAGCCCGCACCGAGCGAGAGTTTCACCGGCCCGACGCTGAATCCGGTCAGATGTCCACCGACTCTCCATTGGTTAAAATAATCGTCACCCAGAAAGGTGACTTCCGGACCAACGTAAACGCCGTCGGTAACCATGTAGCCGGCGCGCAGGCGGGCGTAATAGGCGTGGAACAACGTCGAGTACGAGCCGTAGGCCGCGACCATCGTGCGGGTGCTCGGCTGGGCGTAGAAATCGAGGGCGGTCTTGAGGCCGACGCCGGTGCCCTGGACCGGGTTGTTCGGGTCGGCGATCGACAGCGAGTTGCTGCGGACGTTGAACCCGATGTAGCCGGCGAGCGCCGCCTGCTGCCAGATCCACTCGTAGCCGACCATGCCGGAGCCTTCCTCCTGCTGGCCCTGGACGCGCTTCCCGCCCTGCGAGGGGTAGGTGTAGACGCCGGCGAGGCCCTGGAGCCGGATGCGGGCGCCGCTGCGGTCGAGCGGGCCGAACGGCGCGATCGTCGCGGAGACCACCCCGAAGGCGGAACTGTTGGAGGTGACGGCGGCCGAGGCGTCGATGGCCGCGCCCCAGCTCGCATCGGCCGCGGCCGGCTCGGCGCCGGTATACCAGTCCGCCGCCGGCTGGGCGCCGGTGTACCAGTCCGCCGCGGAGGCGCCGCAGGGCAGCGCGACCCCGGCGAGGGCCGCGAGGCAGGCGTGTCTCAGGACCATGATGTCTCGACCGTTTCGGGCCTCTCCGACGCACCCGCGCGCGAACCTTTCGACAACGCAGGCCGGTGGGGCAGCATCCCCAGATTGATGGAGCCATGGTTAAGGACGGCTTAAGCATGACGTAACGACCGCGGCGTCTGCGAACCCGCCCACGAATGCGCAGCGGCTGCGACACCTCGACAGGGGGCGACTTGTCATACGGAATCCGGAAGATTGCTTCCGGATTCCGTATCACCAGCCCTCGCGGCGCAGGAGCGAAGCCGATCTCCGCATCGCGAAGCGATCATCCGGAACCGGAAAGCTTGCGGGCGAGTCCGGCGGGACAGGTTTCCGTTGCACAGGCCCGGCCCGGCTGTCAGGGTTCGCCCCAAGCCGGGTCGACGAACCCGGCACGATGAGGAAACGCCATGCTCCGTCCGTCCCGCCTGCGGGCCCTCGGCCGCCGCGCCGTCTGCGGCTCCGTCGCGCTCGTCGCGCTCCTCGGCGGCCCCGCCCTGGCCCAGGCGCCGACCGTCATCAAGTTCAGCCACGTCGTCGCGCCCGACACGCCGAAGGGCCGCGGCGCCGACCGGTTCCGGGAACTCGCCGAGAAGTACACGGACGGCAAGGTCAAGGTCGAGGTCTATCCGAACTCGCAGCTGTTCAAGGACAAGGAGGAACTGGAGGCGCTCCAGCTCGGCGCGGTGCAGATGCTGGCGCCCTCGCTCGCCAAGTTCGGGCCGCTCGGCGCCAAGGAGTTCGAGGTGTTCGACCTCCCCTACATCCTGCCCGACAAGGACGCCCTGCGGCGGGTGACCGAGGGCCCGCTCGGCAAGCGGCTGTTCGCGAAGCTCGAGACCAAGGGCATCACCGGGCTGGCCTACTGGGACAACGGCTTCAAGATCATGAGCGCCAACAAGCCGCTGCGCCAGCCGGCGGATTTCCGCGGCCTCAAGATGCGGATCCAGTCCTCGAAGGTGCTGGAGGCGCAGTTCCGGGCGCTCGGCGCGATCCCGCAGGTGATGGCGTTCTCGGAAGTCTACCAGGGCATGCAGACCGGCGTGGTCGACGGCTCGGAAAACACGCCGTCGAACATGTTCACCCAGAAGCACCACGAGGTGCAGAAATACGCCACCCTGTCGGACCACGGCTACATCGGCTACGCGGTCATCACCAACAAGAAGTTCTGGGACGGCCTGCCGGCCGACGTGCGGGCCGGGCTGGAGAAGGCGATGGCCGAGGCGACCACCTACGCCAACGAGGTCGCGAGCAAGGACAACGCCGAGGCCATGGACGAGATGAGGAAGTCCGGCAAGATCACCTTCATCGAGCTCACCGCCGACGAGAAGGCGGCCTGGAAGAAGGCGCTCGAACCGGTCACCGCGGACATGAGCAAGCGCGTCGGCAAGGACGTCGTCGACGAGTTCCAGCGCGAGGCCAAGGGCGGCACGCAGTAGGCGGCACGCCGTCGCGCGAGCCCGTCCCCGCCCACCGGAACCCCGCCCGCATGAGCCCCCTGCGCCTCCTCGACCGGCTCGAGGAAATCCTGATCGCGAGCCTGATGGCGGCGGCGACGCTGCTGATCTTCGTCGCCGTCGTCCACCGCTACGCCTCGGGCATCGAGGCGCTCTACCCGATCACCGCGGCGATCCACCTGTCGTGGGCGCAGGAACTCTGCATCTACATGTTCGTCTGGATGGCGAAGTTCGGCGCCGCCTACGGCGTGCGCACCGGCATCCACGTCGGCGTCGACGTGGTGGTCAACCAGCTCCGGCCGGAATGGCGCAAGCGGGTCGTGCTGTTCGGCCTGCTCTGCGGCGCGCTGTTCACCGCGATCGTCGGCAGCATGGGCGCCCGCTTCGTCCACGGGCTGATGGACACCGACCAGACCTCGCCCGACCTCGAGATCCCGAGCTGGATCGTCTACCTCGCGATTCCGCTCGGCTCCTACCTGATGTGCTTCCGCTTCCTCCAGGTCGCGGTCGCGTTCTGGCGGACCGGGGAGCTGCCGCACCACGACCCGGGCCACGTCGAGGGCGTCGTCGAATCGCCCGGGGCGGCCCGCGACCTCGCCGCCGAGGCGGCCTCGCGCAGCGGAGGAGCGGCGCGATGAACGGCGCGATCATCTTCGGGCTGCTCATCGCCCTGATGCTGACCGGCATGCCGATCTCGATCGCGCTCGGCCTGTCGGTGCTCACCTTCCTGTTCGTGATGACGAGCGTGCCGATCGAGGCGGTGGCGCTGAAGCTGTTCACCGGGATCGAGAACTTCGAGATCATGGCCATCCCGTTCTTCATCCTGTCGGGCAACTTCCTCACCCATGGCGGCGTCGCCCGGCGGATGATCAACTTCGCCACCGCGATGGTCGGGCACTGGCACGGCGGCCTCGGGCTCGCCGGCGTGATGGCCTGCGCGCTGTTCGCGGCGATCTCGGGATCGAGCCCGGCCACCGTGGTGGCGATCGGCTCGATCATCCTGCCGGCGATGGTGGCGCAGGGTTTCCCGCGCAAGTTCGGCGCCGGCGTCGTCACCACCTCGGGGGCGCTCGGCATCCTGATCCCGCCCTCGATCGTGATGGTGATGTACTCGGTCGCCACCAGCGGCGCGGTGGTGTTCGGGCCCGACGGCAAAAGGGTCTCGTCGGCCTCGATCTCGACGCTCTTCGTCGCCGGCGTGATTCCGGGGCTGATGCTCGCCGGCCTGCTCGGCCTGACGACGTGGTACCGCGCCCGCAAGGCCGGCTACCCGCGGATGCCGAAGGCGAGCTGGGCCGAGCGCTGGGTCGCGTTCCGCAAGTCGGTCTGGGGCCTGTCGCTGATCGTGCTGGTGCTCGGCGGCATCTATTCCGGCGCCTTCACCCCGACCGAGGCGGCGGCGGTGAGCGCGGTCTACGCCTTCGTGATCGCGGTGTTCGTCTACCGCGACCTGACCTGGCGCGACGTGCCGCGGGTGCTGCTCGACTCGGCCAACATGAGCGCGATGCTGCTCTACATCATCACCAACGCGGTGCTGTTCTCGTTCCTGATGACAAGCGAACAGATCCCGCAGGTGATGGCGGGCTGGATCACCGAGGCCGGCCTGAACTGGGTCGTGTTCCTGCTGATCGTCAACCTGCTGCTGCTGCTCGCCGGCAACGTGATGGAGCCGTCCTCGATCGTGCTCATCATGGCGCCGATCCTGTTCCCGATCGCGGCCAAGCTCGGCATCGACCCGGTGCATTTCGGCATCCTGATCGTGGTCAACATGGAGGTCGGCATGTGCCACCCGCCCGTCGGGCTCAACCTCTACGTGGCGTCGGGCATCACCCGGATGGGCATCACCGAGCTCACCGTGGCGGTGTGGCCGTGGCTCCTGACGATGCTGGTCTTCCTCGTCGTCGTCACCTACGTGCCGGCGATCTCGCTGTGGCTGCCGCGGATGCTCGGGATGATGTGATACGGTTTTCGGACGATTAGTTCCGAAAACCGTGTCGCCAGCCCGCGCGGCGCCTGAGCGAAGCCGATTTTCGCATCGCGAAGCGATCAATCGAAAATCGTATGAGGCGGCGGGCCGGTCGCCCGGCCCCGTCCGGCCCGGTCGCCCTCACCACACCCATGTCGCCACGAGGCACCCCGTGGCCGCGAAGGTCACCCCGGTGGTGATCCAGCCGAGGGCGTTGACGAGGCGGCCGTTGGTGCGCCGGCCGAGCACCGCCGGGTCGTTGCTCATCCGCATCATCAGGAACAGCAGCGGCGGCACGGAAAAGCCCTGGACGATCCCCGACCAGACCAGCGCCCGCATCGGGTTGAAGCCGAGGCCGTTCAGGCCGACCGCCGCCGCCGTCACGGCCGCGATGGTGCCGTAGAACAGCTTCGCGTCCCGCGGCCGGTCGTGCAGGCTGCCCGAGCGGCCGAGACCCTGGACGAGGTCGTAGGCCGCCCCGGTCGTCATCACCGGCACCGCCAGGAAGCCGACCCCGACCACCCCGAGGGCGAACAGCACCTTGGCGCCCGACCCGGCCAGGGGCTCCAGCGCCGCCGCGGCCTCGGCGGCGCTGTCGATCGCGGTCCGGCCGGCCGGATGCAGGGTCGCGCCCGTGGACAGGAGGATGAAGTACAGGATCACGTTCGAAAAAAGCATCCCGACCACGACGTCGCGCCGGGTGGCGCGCAGCTCGGCATCGGTGGCGCCCCTGCGCGCCCGCACCGTGCGGCGGCCCCGGGCGATTTCCTCCTCGACCTCCTGGTTCGACTGCCAGGTGTAGACGTAGGCCGAGAGCGAGGTGCCGATGCACGCCACGACCATCGCGAGGAAGTCGGCGTCGACCCGGATCTGCGGGACGAGCGTGCCGCGCAGCACCTCGGCCGGATCGGGCCGGGCCAGGATCGCGGCGGCGACGTAGGCGAACAGCGCCAGGGCGAGCCAGCGGAAGATCCGCCGCAGCAGCGCGTAGGAGCCGAGGATCTGGAGCGCGAGGATCGCGGCCGCCGCGACCGCCACGATGACCGGCACCGGGACCGGCACCAGCAGGTTGAGGGCGGCGCCGATGCCGCCGAGATTGGCCGCCGCCTCGATGACGTTGCCCGCGAAGGCGCCGGCGACCATCGGGTAGAGCACCCGGCGCGGGTAGCGGTCGCGCACGATCGCGAACAGGCCCTTGCCGTAGACCTGCCCGAGCTTCGCCGACAGGTAGACCACCACGATCATCATCGGCAGCAGCACGGGCGCGATCCACAGGAACGCGAGCCCGAACGCCGCACCCGCACTCGCGTAGGTGCCGATGGCGGACGGGTCGTCGTCGGCGGCCCCGGTGACGATGCCGCCGCCGAGCCGGCGCAGCCACCCGCCCGGACAGGGGCGCCGGGCCGGCGGAGGATCGGCGGGACGGTCCCGCATCGCGTCGTCTGGTGGCATGGCATCGCGTCGATGGAGGGCGGGCATCAACGCCGCCGCCGCGGCACGGTTCGCGGCGTGTCGAGCGTCTTGCACGCTTGTCCGACAGTGCAGATCCGCCCCGATTCGCGATTCGCCCGTCGAGCCATCACATGGATCAACGATATCCCCGAAAAACACCGGTCGCGGACGTTTTTTTATTCGACGCTTGTGCGGGAATCCGGCGGAACTTGGCGGAGGACGGCGGGTTGCCCGGCGCGGTGATCGTACGGAGACGTGCCTGGCCAACGTCCGGCCGAGAAAGTTCAGCGGCCGGCCGGACCGCGGCGTCCGGTGCGTGTCCCGATCCCCGCCCGGCGCCGGGCCGCCACGGCGGCGCCGGCGCGGAGCCCCCGACAGCACGGATTCACACGATGGCGACCAAGCAGAAGACCTTGCAGGATGCGTTCTACGAGACCCTCAAGGACGTGTACTACGCCGAGAAGCAGTCGGTGCGCGCCCTCAGGAAGTCGGCCAAGGCGGCCGGGCACGACGAGCTGCGCCAGGCCTTCGAGACCCACGCCGAGGAGAGCGCCGCCCAGGTCGAGCGGCTGCAGCAGGTGTTCGAGCTGATCGGCCGCCCGGCGCGGGCGAAGACCTGCGAGGCGATGCAGGGCCTGACCGCCGAGATGGAGGAGGATCTCGAGGACTTTTCCGACTCCCCGGCCGCCGACGCGGTGCTGGCCGCCTGCGCGCAGGCGGTGGAGCATTACGAGATCGCCCGCTACGGCACCCTGAAGACCTGGGCGTCGCAGCTCGGCTACGACGAGGCCGTCACGCTGCTCGACGCGACGCTGCAGGAGGAGAAGAAGACCGACCAGCTGCTGACCAGGCTCGCCGAGCGCCTCAACGCCGAAGGCACCCGGGACGCGGCCTGACCGCGGGCGAGGCCCCCGGGCCTCCTCGGCGGGCGGCCGCGCGATGCGATCGGCCGACGGGGCACGGCCGCCTGCCGAAACGGGGGTCGTCTCCCCCTCCCCTCCGGCCGTCGGTCCCGCTCCGGGACCGGCCGCCGGCTCGGGCGCCCCGCACGGACGCTCCACCGCGAGAGGAGGCCGGGCGCGCGGGCCCCGGAGCCTGCGGGGATCCGGATGCCCCGGTCCGACGCCACCGCCGGCCAAATCCCGGCGGGAGGATTGCGCGCGACCAATTGCCCGGGGCCGGGCCATGCGGTAAAGCCACGACAACCATCAAGGATCGGGGGTACGCCCAGCATGGCTGACACGAATCACGCGACAGGAGCGGCCTACAGCCCCGAGATGGACGGGCCGACCCACGAGGCGACCTACCGGGGCTTCGTCCGCTTCGTCGAGATCGCCACGACGGTCGTGATCTGCTGGGTGCTGTCGCTGGCGGTCGGCGGCGTGCGCGAGGCGTGGGTCACCGCGATCGTCGGCGTCGTGCTGTCCAGCATCGCCGGCGCGATCGGCGCGCTGTCGCCCTCCCTCGGCTGGCGCGCCCCGGCGGTCGTCGCCGCCCTGCTCGTGCTGTTGCTCGCCTTCTACTGAGGCGAAGGGCGCCGGCCGCCGCGCCGGCGCCGCGCCGCACGATTTTTCCAAGTTTTTCCAAGTCGGGCCGTTTTCTCTCTTGCGGAAGCGGCCTTAATGTTGTGCTCGGTCTCTCTGGCGTCCGCTGGCCGGCCGTCACCCTGAGACCTGACAATCGACAGGATGCGTGGATGCGGATCGCGGTTCTATCCGAGACCGATCCGGCGGAGCCGCGGGTCGCGGCGGTCCCCGAGACGGTGAAGAAGTACAAGGCCCTCGGGGCCGAGGTCGTGGTCCAGGCCGGGGCCGGGCTCTCCGCCGGCGTGCCGGACGGCGAGTTCGAGGCCGCCGGCGCGACCGTCGCGCCCGACGCCGCCGCGGCCGCGGGGAACGCCGACATCGTCCTGCGGGTGCGCCGACCGGGCGCCGACGAGCTGCCGGCGCTCAAGCGCGGCGCGATCGTCGTGGCGATCATGGACCCCTACGGCCACGAGGCCGAGGTCAAGGCCATGGCCGAGGCCGGCGTGTCGGCGATCGCCATGGAGCTGATGCCGCGCATCACCCGCGCACAGGTCATGGACGTGCTCTCCAGCCAGGCCAACCTCGCCGGCTACCGCGCGGTGATCGACGGCGCCGCCGAGTACGGCCGGGCGCTGCCGATGATGATGACCGCCGCCGGCACCGTGTCGGCGGCCCGCATCTTCGTGATGGGCGCCGGCGTCGCCGGCCTCCAGGCGATCGCCACCGCCCGCCGCCTCGGCGCCGTGGTCACCGCCACCGACGTGCGCCCGGCCGCCAAGGAGCAGGTCGAGTCGCTCGGCGCCAAGTTCGTCGCCGTCGAGGACGACGAGTTCAAGCAGGCCGAGACCGCCGGCGGCTACGCCAAGGAGATGTCGGCCGAGTACAAGAAGAAGCAGGCCGAGCTGGTGGCGAGCCACATCGCCAAGCAGGACATCGTCATCACCACCGCGCTGATCCCCGGCCGCCCGGCGCCGAAGCTCGTCTCGGCCGCGATGGTCGCGGCGATGCGGCCCGGCTCGGTGCTGGTCGACCTCGCGGTCGAGCGCGGCGGCAACGTCGAGGGCGCCAAGCCCGACGAGGTCGTGAAGACCGACAACGGCGTCAAGATCGTCGGCTACGCCAACGTGCCGGGGCGGCTCGCCGCCACCTCGTCGAGCCTCTACGCCCGCAACCTCTACGCCTTCGTCGAGACCCTGGTCGACAAGGCCGCCAAGACCCTGGCGGTGAAGTGGGACGACGAGCTCGTCAAGGCCACCTGCCTGACCCGCGACGGCGCCGTCGTCCACCCGAACTTCCAGCCCAAGGCCGCCTGAGCCCGCCGGAGATCCCATGGCCACTCTCACCCCCGATCAGGCGGCCGACCAGGCGCGGAACGCCGCCGCCGCCGCCCGCATCGCCGCCGACGCCGCGGCCGGTGCCGCCGCCCAGGCCCAGGCCATCGCCGACAGCGTCGGCCACGGCCTCGCCGCGGCGACCCACGGCGCCATCGACCCGACCGTGTTCCGCCTCGCGATCTTCGTGCTGGCGATCTTCGTCGGCTACTACGTCGTGTGGTCGGTGACCCCGGCCCTGCACACCCCGCTGATGTCGGTCACCAACGCGATCTCGTCGGTGATCGTCGTCGGCGCCATCCTCGCCGTCGGCGTGCCGCTGATCGAGAAGGGCACCGGCTGGGCCCGCTTCTTCGGCTTCCTCGGGCTGGTCTTCGCCAGCGTGAACATCTTCGGCGGCTTCCTGGTCACCCAGCGCATGCTCGCCATGTACAAGAAGAAGGGTTGAGGCGATGTCCGAGAACGTCTCCTCGCTCCTCTACCTCGTCTCCGGCGTCCTGTTCATCCTGGCGCTGCGGGGCCTGTCGCACCCCACCACCTCCCGGCAGGGCAACCTGTACGGCATGATCGGCATGGGGCTCGCCATCCTCACGACGCTGGTCGGGCACCCGCCCTCCGGCGTCGGGGCGTGGTTCATCGTCCTGCTCGGCCTCGGCCTCGGCGGCGGGGCCGGCGCGGTGATCGCCAAGCGGGTGCCGATGACGGCCATGCCGCAGCTCGTCGCCGCCTTCCACTCGCTGGTCGGCCTCGCGGCGGTCGCGGTGGCGGCCGGCGCCCTCTACGCGCCGCAGGCCTTCGACATCCTCGAGGGCGGCCGCATCCACAAGCAGTCGCTGTTCGAGATGGGGCTCGGCGTCGCCATCGGCGCCATCACCTTCACCGGCTCGGTGATCGCGTTCCTCAAGCTCGACGGGCGCATGTCGGGCAAGCCGATCATGCTGCCGCAGCGCCACCTCATCAACATCGTGCTGGCGGTGGTGCTGGTGGCCCTGCTCGTCGGCTTCATCGCCGGCGGCAGCAAGGTGCTGTTCTGGCTGATCGTGATCCTGTCCTTCGTGCTCGGCGGGCTGCTCATCATCCCGATCGGCGGCGCCGACATGCCGGTCGTGGTCTCGATGCTCAATTCCTACTCGGGGTGGGCGGCGGCCGGCATCGGCTTCACGCTGGGCAACCTCGCGCTCATCATCACCGGCGCGCTGGTCGGCTCGTCGGGCGCGATCCTGTCCTACATCATGTGCCACGCGATGAACCGCTCGTTCATCTCGGTGATCCTCGGCGGCTTCGGCGGCGACGCCGCCGCGGCCTCCGGCGGCGGGCAGGTCGAGAGCCGGCCGGTCAAGCAGGGCTCGGCCGACGACGCGGCCTTCATCATGAAGAACGCCGAGAAGGTCATCATCGTGCCTGGCTACGGCATGGCGGTGGCCCAGGCCCAGCATTCCCTGCGCGAGATGGCCGACCAGCTCAAGAAGGCCGGCGTCGAGGTCAAGTACGCCATCCACCCGGTGGCGGGCCGCATGCCGGGCCACATGAACGTGCTGCTGGCCGAGGCCAACGTGCCCTACGACGAGGTATTCGAGCTGGAGGACATCAACGGCGAGTTCCCGCAGGCCGACGTGGCCTTCGTGATCGGCGCCAACGACGTCACCAACCCGGCCGCCAAGACCGACCCGGCCTCGCCGATCTTCGGCATGCCGATCCTCGACGTCGAGCGGGCCAAGACCGTGCTGTTCATCAAGCGCGGCATGGGTTCGGGCTATGCCGGCGTCGAGAACGAGGTGTTCTTCCGCGACAACACCATGATGCTGTTCGGCGATGCCAAGAAGGTCGTCGATCAGGTGGTGAAGAACCTCTGATCCCGGGTCGCACCGGCGCACAGGATCGGGGCGGGGCCTTCGCGGGCTCCGCCCTTTCTCGTTGCCCCGCCCGGTGTCGCCCGCCTGCGGCAGCGCGCCCGGGCGAATCCCGCTAGGATGCGCCGGTGACCGCGCTCCTCGACCTGCCCCGCCCGCTCCTCGACGTCCACCGCTCGGCCCTCGGGCGGCCGTGGTACGACCGCTGCGCCGACCCGGCCCGGCAATCGGCCGCCATCGCCATCGCGCAGGGCCACGGCCTGCCGGAGGTGCTGGCGCGGGTGCTCGCCGGGCGCGGGGTGCCGGCCGCCGACGTGCCGGGCTTCCTCCAGCCGCGCCTGCGCGACCTGCTGCCCGATCCCGCCGTGCTCCTCGACATGGAGGCGGCGGCCGACCGCCTCGCCCGGGCGGTGGCGCGGCGCGAGAAGGTCGCGATCTTCGGCGACTACGACGTCGACGGCGCCGCGAGCGCCGCCCTGCTCGCCGGCTACCTGCGCGAACTCGGCGTGCCCTACCGCCTGCACATCCCCGACCGCATCACCGAGGGCTACGGCCCCAACGTCGAGGCGGTGCGGATGCTGGCCGGCGAGGGGGCGACGCTGCTCGTCACCGTCGATTGCGGCACCGCCGGCCACGCCCCCCTGGAGGAGGCGGCGCGGCTGGGCCTCGACGTGGTGGTGCTCGACCACCACGGCGCCCCCGAGACCCTGCCGCCGGCCCGGGCCGTCGTGAACCCCAACCGCCTCGACGACCTCTCGGGCCTCGGCCATCTCTGCGCGGCCGGCGTCGTGTTCCTGACCCTCGTCGCCCTCAACCGGCGCCTGCGGGCGGACGGGCTCGTCGGCGCGCAGGGCCCCGACCTGATGGCGAGCCTCGACCTCGTGGCGCTCGCCACCGTCGCCGACGTGGTGCCGCTGACCGGGCTCAACCGCGCCTTCGTGCGCCAGGGCCTCGCAGTGATGCGCGGGCGCGACCGCTGCGGCCTCGCCGCGCTCCTCGACGCCGCCGGCCTCGCCGAGGCGCCGCAGGCCTGGCATCTCGGCTTCCTGGTCGGGCCGCGGATCAATGCCGGCGGGCGCATCGGCGATTCGACCCTCGGGGCGCGGCTGCTCCTGTGCGAGGATCCCCTCGAGGCCGCCGCCATCGCGGCCCGGCTCGATGCCCTCAACCGCGAGCGGCAGGCGATCGAGGCCGAGGCGGTGGCCGAGGCCGAGGCCGCGATGGGGATGCGCCTGGAGCGCGACCCCGACCAGCCGGTGCTGGTCGCGGCGAGCGCCGAGTGGCATCCCGGCATCGTCGGGCTGATCGCCGCCCGGCTCAAGGAGCGCTTCGGCCGCCCGGCCTTCGCCTTCGCGCTGCGCCCGGACGGCAGCGCCACCGGCTCGGGCCGCTCGGTCGTCGGCGCCGATCTCGGCCACGCGGTGCGCAACGCCGTCGCGGCCGGCCTCGCCGCCAAGGGCGGCGGCCACGCCATGGCGGCGGGCGTCACGGTCGCGGCGCCCGACCTCGACCGCTTCCGCGAGGCGCTCGCCGCCGACCTCGCCGAATCGGTGGCGCAGGCCCGCCTCGGCGACGCCCTGCTCCTCGACGGGGTCGTCTCGGCCGGCGGCGTCCAGGCGTCCCTCGCCGACGCGGTCGAGCGGGCCGGACCGTTCGGCCAGGGCGCGCCCGAACCGGTCTTCGCGCTGGCCCGCCACCGGGTCGCCGACGCCCGGGTGGTCGGCAACGGCCACGTGAAGGCGCAGTTGCGCGGCCGCGACGGCGTCGCCGTCGGCGCGATCGCGTTCCGCGCCGCCGAGGGACCCCTCGGCCGCCTGCTGCTCGGCCGCATCGGCCGCGACGTCCACGCCGCCGGCACCATCACCCGCGACCGCTGGCGCGGCGCCGACCGAGTCGAGCTGCGCCTGTGCGACGCCGCCGAGGCCGACCCTTAGCCGGGCGTTTCTTGCTTGGCCTCAGGCGCCGGCGTTCGCGTCCGCTCACTTGGCTTTCGCTCCGCTCTGCGTTCGGGCGGACATGCGTCCCCCCGAACCCGCTCCGCAGGGCGCTCTTCGGGCGCAAAGCGCACCGCGCCCGCCATCGAGCGTCGCCCTGCGGGCGACCGCAGGACGATCGCTTCAGCGATCGTCCCGGCCGGACTTCGTGGCCCGCTTGACACCCGCGGGGCTCCCCACCATAAGGACCCCCGTCGCCGCCCGGTAGGGCCGGCGGCCTCCGAGCGGGCCTTCGGGCCGCGGCTCCCCTGGGGGAATGTCCCGAGCGGCAAAGGGGGCGGACTGTAAATCCGCTGGCTATGCCTTCGTAGGTTCGAGTCCTACTTCCCCCACCACTCATTTCCGACGTGTCCGAAGGCCGGGGCGCTCCGATGACCGTGACAGGCTTCGGGGTGGCGTGATGCGCGTCCCGCTTCGTGCGGTCCTCGACCGGCTGCTGTGGCGCCTGCGCGTGCCGGCCGGCTTCGATCCCGACTTCTACCGTTCCTATTACCGCGACCTGCCCGTGGGCCTCGACGGGCAGGGCCTGCGCCGGCATTTCGCGATCCGCGGCCGCCGGGAGGGGCGGGCGCCCGACGCCGCCGCCCTGCTCGCGACCCTGGAGGCGCGGTTCGGCCCGCTGCCGGCGGATTTCCGGCCCGACCGCTACCGGATCCTCCACCCCGACCTGATGGGGTTCCGCGAGGACCACGAGCTCGCCGCCCACTACCTCCAGTTCGGCGCCCGCGAGAACCGCGCGTACCTGCCGCCCGACTCGACCGATCAGGAGGAGTACGACCGCGCGGTGCTGGCCCGGCCCGATCCCGCCGCCTATCCGGCCCGGTTCGAGGACTGGCTCGACCGTCACGGCCTCGGCGCCGGCGACTGGCTGCTCGCCTTCGATCTCGGCGCGTTCGTCCTGCTCAATGCCGGCTGGCTGCCGGAGCGGCCGCGCACCCGGCTGGAGGGCCTGATGCTGTTCGTCGAGGCCGGGCTGGAACGCCTCGCGCCGATCGGCCTCGCCCACGCCTTCGACCCGGCCTTCCACCGCGCCGCCTACCCGCGGGCAGGCGGTGCCAGCAATCCCGAGCGCTACCGCCGCTGGCTGTCGACCGGGATGCGCCGGGGCGAGGCCGGGAACGAGGCGCAGTTCCTGCGCGCGCTCCTCGGCGAGGACGGCTTCCCGGCCTGCTTCGACGCCGCGGCCTACGCGCGCCGCCTGCCGGCCGCCCGCCGCCGCGCTCTCGCGCACCGCGCCCTGCTGCTGGCCGACTTCGTCGCGACCGGCTCTAGCGACGCCGCCGGGATCGTGGACGGTCCCGGCTCCGGGGCCCTCTACGAGCGGATCGCCGACCATCACCTCGCCCGCGGCGACGCGGCCGCGGCCCATCGCGCCCTCGATCTCGCCCTCGCGGCCGAGCCGGCGACGCCGCGGCGCCTGCACGGGCGCGCGACCGCCCGGCGGCTCCTCGGCCGCGAGGGCGACGCCCTGGCCGCCGCCCTCGCGGCGGTCGCCCTGCCCGGCGCCGGCATCGAGCCCCACATCCTCGCCGCCGAGGGCCGCGCGGCGCGCG
>NZ_SACP01000004.1 GCF_004004555.2 Methylobacterium oryzihabitans | reverse complement strand
GTCGCGGCCGGCGCGGGCCGGCCGGGTTCGGGACGCCGGGGCGCGCCGCGCCCGGCGAGCGCGGTGGTCTCGCGCAGCACGCTGTCGCGCCGCGCCGTGCCATCGGGGGCCGGATCCACCCGAGCCGGATCGACTCGGGTCGGATCCACCCGGGTCGCATCGACACGGGCCGGATCGACCTGGGCGAGGCTCGCCACGAGGCGTTCCAGGGCGCCGTGCACCCCCTCCATGGTGGCGTGGATGCGCCGGTCCGAGGCGGAGTGCTGGGTCTTCAGGTCGGCGAGGGCGGCCTGGAGCGCCGCGACCTGACCGGCATCGACCCCGGCCCGCGGCGCGGCCTCGATGGCGCCGGCGATCGCCTGACGGGCGGCGCGCTCGACCGCGGCCTCGATCGGAGACTCGTCGCGCAACAGGGCGACCTGGGCGAGAAGCTCGCCCATGGTGCGCTCCAGACCGGCCAGGGTCGGGTCGCCGGCGCCGGATTCGAGCCGGGACGCGAGCGTCAGGACCTGCCGCTCCAGCCCGTCGAGGGATTCGCCGCTGCCGCCGGTCTCGACGCGGTCGAGCTTGTCGGCCAGCGAGCGGAGCATGCCGTGGATCGACGCGAGGTCGCTCCCGGCGAGGGGAGGGGCGGCCAGACGATCGACCTTCGCCGACAGGGTCTCGATCCGTGCGAGCAATCCCAGCGCCGACCCGGGGGCTTCGGCCGTCTCGGTCCCGGCAGCGGCGACGGGGCCGATGTCGGGACCCGCCCGCGGCGTCTCCGCCGCCGGGGACCGCTCCGCGGCCGTGCCGGCCGCCGGCGGGTGCTCGGCCATGCCGGCGCGCAGCCGCGTCACCTCGGCGTCGAGTTCGCGGACCGAACCGGCGAGCATCCGGACCCGCTCGGGATCGGCGAGGCCGGCGACCTGCCGGCGGGCGGCGTCGAGGTCGCGCGACAGGTCGGCGGCGTCGCCTCCGGCGATCTCCGCGGCGGCGATGGCACCGGCGAGGCGTTCGATGTCCGCGGCGAGCCGGGCCTGGTTGCCGGCGGCGATCTCGCCGGCGAGGCGCTCGACCTGGCTGCGCATCAGGTCGAGCGGTCCGGTGACCGCCGCGAGATCCGCCGGTGCACGCACCCGCAGCAGCTCGCCCGTCAGGGTGCGGACCGCCTCTTCGAGGGCGGCCACGTCGCGGCCGGTCGCCTGCCGGGCGAGGCCGTCGCGCAGCCGCGCGGTCTCGGCCTGAAGGCCGTCGAGGACGGCCACGGGTGCCGCCGCCGGGGGAGCGGCCCGGCTGCCCGACCCGGCATCGATCTCGTCCTGGCGCCGGCGGATGGTGACCACCGCCGAGCGCAGGTCGTCCTGGAGCGCGCGGGGGCCGCGCCCGGCCTGACGGCGGTTCGTGCGGCCGTCGAGTGCCGCGAGACGCTGCTCCAGATCCCTCAGCGCGGCCTCGATCGAGCTGCCGCCGGCGGCACCCCGCAGCCGCACTTCCAGGCTCTCGACCGCCCGCGTCACCGCGGCGGCCGCGACGTCGCCGCTGTGAACGAGCCGCGTGTCGAGGTCGTCGAGACGGCGGGAGATCGCCGCCACGGCCTCGCCCAGTCCCGGATCCGGCCGCATCCGCGATGATGCGCGGCTCCGCTGCCGTTCGGAGCGCCGCCCCGCCGTCTCGCCGGCCCGCGGGTGGTCGCCGGCCGCGTCCGCCGGCCGCGTCTCCGTCGTCGGCGACCGCTCGTCCTCGCCCGCGACCGTCGCGTTCACCCATTCTTCCAGCGGAACGCCTGCCCGGCGCGCAGCGTCGTGCACAGCCTCCCGGATGTCGGGATCGAGATGGTCGAGGCTGACGCTTGCGGTCCGGCTCATAGGCAAACCCGGCGATGGGAGTTCGGCGGCGGTTGCAACCGTCTCGGAGGAACCGGCAGGGCGACGCGCCGCTCGCCGATGAAGATTCCGTCGACGGCGGCACGTCAGAAAGTCCTGATCACGGGTTTCGGCGAACAGGGTAAACAAGCCGTTAAGTCGCCGGGAGCGTCGCGGCGGCAGCGCGCGGGGAGGGATTGGAAGCGGTGCCACGACCGGACCCGCGACCGGATCGCCGGATCGTGGCGCTCCTGCCGCGACGGCTGCCCGTGGGACGTTCCCACGGGTAAACCACGGGTGCGTCCTTTGGTGTCAGAGCCTCCGGGAATCCGGGGTAAACCGCTGTCAGACCTGATTTTTTACCGTATGTAACACACGCCTTGGTTGATATTACCTTTCCCCAAGGGAGTGCAAATGAGCGTATTTGTGTCAGACGAAGGCCGCCGGGGAGACGGTGCGGCCGTCGATCGACGTGTTCGCTGGGGAGAACAGGACATGACGTACAATCGCATCGACTCCTCCAATCCGACCTCGAACCGTGCCGGGCGCGGCCGGGCGGTGCCGGCCCGCTCGACCGCACCCGCCACGCTGACCATCGGCGACCTCGCCGAGGAGTTCGGCGTGACGCTGCGGGCGCTGCGCTTCTACGAGGCCAAGGGACTGTTGCGTCCCCAGCGGCGCGGCACCACCCGGCTCTACACCGAGGACGACCGGACCCGCCTCGCCACCATCCTGCGCGGCAAGG
This sequence comes from Methylobacterium oryzihabitans, assembly GCF_004004555.2. GTDB lineage: Bacteria > Pseudomonadota > Alphaproteobacteria > Rhizobiales > Beijerinckiaceae > Methylobacterium > Methylobacterium oryzihabitans. The sequence goes on along the minus strand of NZ_SACP01000004.1, from coordinate 290,372 downwards.
AGCTCGGCTTCACGCTCCGCGAGATCGCCGCGATGGTCGACGGCGAGGATGTGGGCGCCGAGGGCGCGACGAAGCTGGCTCTCTCGCCCGAGCAGGTCGCCGAGCAGATCGCGCACCTGGAAAGCCAGAAGGCCGACATCGAGAAGGCCCTGGTCGCGCTGCGCAGCTACGGCAAGGCGCTGCCGAGCGCCTGATCCTCCCGGCGGGAGAATGCAGCCGTAGGTTGAAGGTCCAGGAACGTCGTCCGACCCGGGTGCGGTGATGGCGGGAGCGGTCCGGCGGTCATTCCCGCGCCTTGATCGACCGTACACGAACGAAAGGCCCGCGGCCGCCCGACCGCGGGCCTTTCGCATCTCTAAATAGAAACTGGCTCCAAGTATCTGATTTCAAATTAGATATTTGGAGCGCGGGATCCCCTCTCCCACTCGGGAGAGGGGAGGCGTGCCAAAGCGAAAGCCGCCTTCGACCGGGGCAACGGATACAGACGACCACCGCCCGGTTTCATCCGCAAGGGACGGCAAAGCCGGTGAGCAACTGATACGATTTTCGGACGATCAGTTCCGAAAATCGTATCACGAGCCCGCGCGGCGCCTGAGCGAGGCCGATTTTCGCATCGCGAAGCGATCAATCGAGAACCGTATGACACCAACGGGTCGTTGAAAACGGCCCTTGGTCTCATGATGCCTCTGGTCGATCGCTTCAGGCGATCCCTGCGGGATCGTGGCGACTGCGTTGCGGTCGCCGTCGCGATGCCGAAACCGGCTTCCCCCGACCGGGGCCGGATGCGCGCAATCCGAGCGGCCCGGCTCAGGATCCGCTAAGCGGTTTCCGCAAGCCCGCATTCAGCCCCGCCGGGCCAGGATCGCGCCCGGCGGCAGGAGGGCGGCGGATGGGTCTGGCGGGTCTCGGAACGGTGGGAGCGGCGCTCGGCGTCGCGGCCGGGCTCGCGATCGTCGGCCTCGCGGCGGGCTGGCGGGTCCTGGACGGCGTGCGCCGGCGCCACGACGGCGAGGTCGAGCGCCTGCACGACCGCATCTGGCGCCTGTCGGAGAGCGAGGACCGCTACCGCAGCCTCGTCGAGGCGCAGATCGCCCTCGTGGTCCAGCGCGACGCCGAGGACCGCATCACCTTCTGCAACGAGACCTTCGCGCGCTTCCTCGGCAGCCGGCCGGAGGCGCTGGTCGGCTCGACCCGCCACCTGACCGTGGTCGAGGCGAGCCCGTTCGTGCCGCTGCCCGACGGCTCGCGCAGCCACGACGTGGCGGTGGCGGTCGACGGCGGCGTGCGCTGGTTCTCGGTGGTCGAGACGGCGGTGGTCGGCCGCACCGGCCGGCCCGAGCGGCTGTCGGCCGGGCGCGACATCACCGAGCGCGTCGAGACGACCCGCTCCCTCGACGAGGCGCGCAGCCGCGCCGAGGCCGCCAGCGTGGCGAAGTCCCGCTTCCTCGCCACCGTCAGCCACGAGTTCCGCACCCCCCTCAACGGCATCCTCGGCATGGCGGCGCTGCTGCGCGAGACCCGCCTCGATCCCGAGCAGCGCACCTACGTCGAGGCGGTGCGGACCTCCGGCGAGGCGCTGCTGACCCTCATCGACGGCATCCTCGACTTCTCGAAGATCGAGGCCGGGCGGCTCGACCTCGCCGCCGCGCCGTTCGCCGCCGGGCTGCTGGTCGAGGGCGTGGTCGAATTGCTGGCGCCGCGGGCCCAGGACAAGGGCATCGAGATCGCCGCCGACATCGCTGAGGACCTGCCGGCGCAGGTGACCGGCGACGGCGACCGGGTGCGCCAGATCCTGCTGAACCTCGCCGGCAACGCGATCAAGTTCACCGAGACCGGCGGCGTCGGCGTCGCCGCCGCCTGGGAGGACGGGGCGCTGGTGCTGTCGGTCCGCGATACCGGACCCGGCATCCCGCCCGAGCGCCTGCCGCTGGTGTTCGAGGAGTTCGAGCAGGGGGACGGCAGCGCCAGCCGCCGGCACGAGGGCACCGGGCTCGGCCTCGCCATCACCCGCCGGCTGGTGACCCGGATGGGCGGCCGGATCGAGGCCGAGTCGCGGCCCGGCGCCGGCAGCCGCTTCACCGTCGTGCTGCCGCTGCCCGTCGCCGGGCCGGCCCCGGCCGGCGCGGCGGCGGAATCCCTGGCAGGCCGCCGGGTGCTGGTCGTCGCCGATTCGCCGTTCGGGGCGCCGTATCTCGGCAAGCGCATGGAGCGGGCGGGCGCGATGGTCGAGGCGGTGGCGAGCGAGGCGCAGGCGGTGGCGGCGCTCGCCGGCGGCGCGTCCGTCGACGCGGTGATCGCCGACCGCGCCCTCGGCGACGACGCGGTCCGGCGCATCGCCGCGGCGGCCCGGGACGCGGGTGTCGCCCGGCGGATCGTGCTCCTGTCCCCGTTCGACCGGCGCGAATTCGGCTCCCCGGCGGCGGCGGGCTTCGACCGCTACCTCATCAAGCCGGTGCGGGCCTCCTCGCTCCTCGCCCACCTCGCCGCGGCGCCGGCGCCCTGCTGCGACGCCCCGGCCATTCCGGCGCCGGCGGCCGCCCCCCGGGAGACCGGCCCGCGGGTGCTGCTGGCCGAGGACAACCCGATCAACGCGCTCCTCGCCCGCAAGGCGCTGGAGCGCCTCGACGCCGCCGTGACCTGGGCCCGGGACGGCGCCGAGGCGCTGGCCCTGTTGCAGGCCGCCGCCCTCGGCGAGGCGCCGGCCTACCGCCTCGCCCTCCTCGACATCCGCATGCCGCGGATCGACGGCCTGGAGGCGGCGCGGCGCCTGCGCGGGTTCGAGCGCGACCGCGACCTGCCGCGCCTGCGCCTCGTGGCGCTGACCGCCAACGTCCAGGCCGAGGACGAGGCGGCGGCGCGGGCGGCCGGGTTCGACGGCTTCCTGGGCAAGCCCCTCGACCTCGCCGCCCTGCCGCCGCTGCTCGCGTCCCGAGCGATGATCGGCGCCGATCCGCGGGATTAAACCTGCACTCCCCATCGTAAATCACCCGAACCCACCGGGACGATGCAGTTCTCGCTCCGATCTGGCGCAGAGAAACAAAATCATCGTCTTGGCGTTATGGGCACGGCAGCGCCCGGCCGCTTGGCGGCCACAGGCAGGGCCAAGCCGCGCGGCGGCCACAGGCAGGGTCAAGCCGCGCGGCGGCCTCAAGCAAGGAAGGTGCAGATGGACAACATCGTTCAGGGCTTCTCGCAGTTTCGCGAGCAGGTGTTTCCGCAGCAGAAGTCGATCTACCAGCGTCTCGTCCACGACGGCCAGCAGCCGAAGGCGCTGGTGATCTCGTGCGCGGATTCGCGGGTGGTGCCCGAGCAGATCACCCAGGTCGGCCCCGGCGAGCTGTTCGTGTGCCGCAACGCCGGCAACATCGTGCCGCCGATCGCCACCGTGACCGGCGGCGTCTCGGCCGCGATCGAGTACGCGGTCATGGCGCTGGGCGTGCGCGACATCGTGGTCTGCGGCCATTCCGATTGCGGCGCCATGAAGGGCCTGCTGCAGCCCGGCGCCCTCGACAAGATGCCCAACGTCGCCGCCTGGCTGCGCCACAGCCACGCCGCCCACACCATCGTGTGCGAGGCCTATCCCGACACCCTCGACGACAAGCAGCGCCATCATGCGCTGGCGATGGAGAACGTCGTGGTGCAGCTCAACAACCTGCGCACCCACCCTTCCGTCGCCGCCGGGCTCGCCACCGGCCAGCTCACCCTGCATGGCTGGTTCTTCGAGATCGAGACCGGGCAGCTCTACGCCTTCGACGGACAGACCGCCAAGTTCGTGCCGCTCGAGGACGACACCCACATCCCGGTCGCCGAGCAGTCGAGCCCGCGGCAGGTCGCCGCGAGCTTCGTGGCCGCCGCGGCCGGTTGACAGCCGGCGTGGCCGCGGGCGAGGAGGGCCGCATGGCCGACATCCTCGCCCCGCCCGCCGCCGAGCGCAGCCACGACCGCCGGGTCTCCCTCGGCGTGGCCGCGCTGGTCCTCGCCACGGTGGCGCTGGCGCATCTCGCCCCGGGCGGTCACCCGGCGCCGGCGGTCGGGCCCGACCGCGATCCGGGCTGCCGGGAATGGACCGATTCCTGCGTGGTCTGCGTCCGCGGCACCGAGGGGGCGAATTGCTCGCTGCCGGGCATCGCCTGCGTGCGCGGGCCGCAGCGCTGCATCCGCCGCTGAGGGTCAGCCGCGCATCTCGGCGCTTTGCGCCAGTGCGGGCCGGTTGGCGCGCGGGCAGGGGATCTCCGGCCATCCCGCCCGCGCGGCGGGCCGCGATGCTCCGGCAACGGCCAGGATGAGGACCAGGAGCGTCCCAAGGCCGGCCGCCCCGAGGACGGCCACGGCGGTGGCGAAGCGCGACCGGACCTCGACCGCGTCTGCGGCGATGGCGGCCTCGGCGCCGTCGAAGGCGGCGTCGCGCAGGGCGAGGACCGAGTGCCACATCGGCAGCGCCCGCTCGCGATAGGCGGCCCCGCCGACGGGGAACCGGCCGGTCTCGAAATGCGGCACCATCTCGTTGCGCAGGATCTGGAACGCCTCGACGTACTCCGCCTGGACCCGTGCCAGCGCGGCCCTCAGCGCGGGCGAGGCGGCATCCTGTTCGCCGAGGGATCTGAGGCCGAGCCAGATCTGGTCGACGCGGCCCTGGAGCCGCCAGAAATCGACCGCCTGCTGCGTCGGCACCGGCCTGTGGGCGGCCACGAGGTTCTGCAGGGCGCCGGCCTGCTGGCCGGCCAGATCGCGCAGCTCGAGGGCCGCGCGGGCGATGGTGCCCCACTGGAACGCCCGGCCGCTCGCCGGAGCGAGCTTGGCCGTCTCCGCCTCCGAAGCGAGGCGCGCCGCCTGGAGGATCCCCGCCGACAGCGTGCCGACGACCGCCACCGCGTCGCCGCGCCCGGCGACCGGCTGGTCGAGCCGGGCCGCGACGAGGTCGCGCAGGGCCTCGTAGGAGCGGCCGATCTCGGCGACGCGGTCGCCGAGCCCGTCGCCCTCCGGCAGGCGCCCGTCAGTCTCCCGGACCCGGGCCGAGGCCGCGTCCACCGCCCCGGCGGTGAGGTCCTGCGCCGTCCGGAGCGCCGCGAGCCCGCGGCCGTCGTCGGCCGTCAGGCCTTGCAGCGCCATCGTGGTCAGGCCGCGCTCGATGCTCAGGTGCGGCGGCACCTCCGCCAGCAGGCGCAGCACGCCGAGGCGCAGCCCCGCCTGGGTCACGGCGGCGAGACGCCCGTACTGCCGGAGCGCGCCATCGGCCGCGAGGGCACAACCGATCAGGCTGAGGCCCGCCACCGCGAGGACGAGGGCTGTCCTGAAGGTCACGTCGGATGCTCCGGCGATCGGATCTCCGCGAGGATCCTGCCGGGATCGTCTTTGCGGCGGGTTAATCCGCTCCCGCCCGGCCGAATACACTCCTGATCCCAACGGCCCGGGATGCTGACGCATCGACGCGATCTCGGGCAGGCCCGAGATCGACGGGGCCGTTGATCCATCTCGGATTTCCGACACTCAGCCAGAGGCTTGGCGGAAATTCGAGAGCAGAACCAAAGGTCATTTTCAATGACCGCTGGTATGACATGCACTCCCGCCGCGCTGGGCGGGACCGGGGCCGGTCAGGCCGCGACCTTGTCGGGATACCGGCACAGGTCGGCGATGACGCAGCGCCCGCATTCGGGCTTGCGCGCCTTGCAGGTGTAGCGCCCGTGCAGGATCAGCCAGTGATGGGCGTTGAGCCGGTAGGGCTCGGGCACGATCGCCTCCAGGCCGGCCTGGACCTTGTCGGTGGTCGAGCCCGGCGCCAGCGGGATGCGGTTCGAGACCCGGAAGATGTGGGTGTCGACCGCGATGGTCGGCACCCCGAACGCCACGTTCAGCACGACGCTCGCGGTCTTCCTGCCGACGCCGGGCAGCACTTCGAGCTTCTCGCGCTCGCGCGGCACCTCGCCGCCATGCTCCTCGACCAGGATGCGCGACAGAGCGATGACGTTCTTCGCCTTGGTGTTGAACAGCCCGATGGTGCGGATGTGGTGGCGCACGACCTCCTCGCCGAGCGCCAGCATCGCCTCCGGGGTGTCGGCCCGGGCGAAGAGCGGCGCGGTGGCGAGGTTGACGCTCCGGTCGGTCGCCTGGGCCGAGAGCACCACCGCCACCAGCAGCGTGTAGGGGTTGAGATACTCGAGGTCGGAGCGCGGCTCGGGGTCGGCGGCGCGCAGGCGCGAGAAGATCTCGGCCAGGGTGGCGGCGTCGACCGGCTCGCCCTGCCGGGCCGCCGCGGTCAACGGCGCGACGACGTGCGCGCCCGCCGTGCCTGTCGTGTTTTTGATCGGGGCGGTCGATGTGCGGCGGGCCATCAGCGCCTTATATGGCGGGCATGGCGAGCGGCAAGATCCACGGCGACGACGGCCCGGAGCCTTCGGCGCGACATCCCTACGGGCGCGATCCCGACACGATCGACCGTCCGGTCTTCGCGGCGGTGATCCGCCCGCACCGGTCCCTCGGGCGCCTCGGCTTCCGGGTGGTGATGGGTGCCTGCTGCCTCGTCTCCCTCGTCACCAGCATCGCCTTCGTGCGGATGGGGCACTGGCCGGTGGCCGGGTTCTTCGGCCTCGACATGCTCGCCCTGTGGCTGGCGCTCACCGTCAGCAACCGCCGCGGCCGCTCGTTCGAGGAGGTGATGGTGAGCCAGATCGAGGTGCTGATCGCCCGGGTCAGCCACCGCGGCGAGCGCGCCGAGTGGCGCTTCAACCCGCTCTGGACCCGCCTGCACAAGGTCGAGGACGACGAGTACGGCCTGCAATCCCTCGCCTTCGAGTCCCGCGGCCGCCGCGTCCTCGTCGCCCGCGACGCCTCGCCGGGCGAGCGCGAGACCATCGCGGCCGGGCTCACCCGGGCGCTGGCCGAGGTGAAGAAGGGGTATTAGCCTCAGCGGTCGGCACCCGACCCCGCGCTCCGCCGCCGCTCGCGGGCGCCCGTCTCGCCGGTCTCCAGCCACTCCCGCAGCTTCGTGAACCGCGGCCGCATGGCGCCGCCGCGCACCGCGATCCCGATCGCCCGGGTCTGGGCCACCAGCACCACCAGCCGCTTGCCGCGGGTGACGCCGGTATAGAGCAGGTTGCGGGCGAGCATCGTGTAGTGCTGGACCGCCACCGGGATCACCACCGCTGGATATTCCGAGCCCTGCGCCTTGTGGATCGTGATGGCGTAGGCCGGCGACAGGGCGTCGAGTTCGTCGAACGGGTACTCGACCTCGCGCCCGTCGAAGCCGGCGACCAGGATGCCCTCCTCGGAATCGATGCGCAGGACGAGGCCGAGATCGCCGTTGAACACCTCGCGGTCGTAGTCGTTCTGCCCGACCATCACCCGGTCGCCGGGGGCGAAGCGCCAGCCGAACCGCTCGACCGCCACCGGCGGATCGGGGTTGAGCACCCGTTGCAGCGCGTGGTTGAGGTTGCGGGCGCCCAGCGCCCCGCGGTTCATCGGGCACAGCACCTGCACGTCGCGGACCGGATCGAGCCCGAACCGGCGCGGGATGCGGCAGGACACGATCTCGACCAGCTTCTCGGCACCGATCTCGGGGTCGTAGATCGCCACGACGAAGAAGTCGCCGTCCGGGTCGGTGGCGCCCTCGGGCATCCGCCCGGCATTGATCCGGTGGGCGTTGACGACGATCCGGCTCTCGGCGGCCTGCCGGAAGACCTCCGTGAGGCGCGCAACCGCGACCCGGCCGGACGCGATCACGTCGGCGAGCACCTGCCCGGGCCCGACCGAGGGCAACTGGTCGACGTCGCCGACGAGCCACAGGGCGGCGTGGCGCGGCAGCGCCCGGGTCAGGGCGTTCATCAGCGGCACGTCGACCATCGAGGCCTCGTCCACCACCAGCAGGTCGCAATCGAGCGGGTTGCCGGCATCGCGCAGGAAGCCGCCATGGGCCGGGTCGACCTCCAGCAGGCGGTGCAGGGTGCGGGCCTCGCGGCCGGTCTGCTCGCTCATCCGCTTGGCGGCCCGGCCGGTCGGCGCGGCGAGCAGCACCCGGGCCTCGGCCCGGCGCAGGATCCGCAGCAGGGCGTCGAGGGTGCTGGTCTTGCCGACGCCGGGGCCGCCGGTGACGACCGCGACCTTGGCGGCGAGCACGGTCTCGGCGGCGGCGCGCTGCGACGGCGACAGCGCCCGGCCGGTCTCGGCCTCGACCGCCGCGAGGGCCTCGGGCACCGCGATCTCGGACCACGGCAGGGGGGCGGCGTCGAGGGCGATCAGCCGCTCGGCGATGGCGCGCTCGGCCCCGTGCAGGCCGCGCAGGAAGACGTGCGGCTCGGTCCCGATCGTGTCGGCCAGCACCGCCTCGCCGGAGAGTTCCTCGACCAGGGCGGTGCGGATCAGCCCGGCCTCGACGTCGAGCAGGCCCGCGGCCCGGGTGACGAGATCGGCGACCGGCAGGGCGCAGTGGCCGTCGTCCATCGCGGCCTCCAGCGCGTAGGCGATGCCGGCGCGCAGCCGCGCCGGGGCGGTCGGCGGCAGGCCGAGGCGGGCCGCGATCGCGTCGGCGGTGCGAAAGCCGATCCCGCGCACGTCGCGGGCGAGGCGGTAGGGGTCCTCGGTCATCACCGCGACCGCGTCGGTGCCGTAGGTCTTGAAGATCCGCACCGCCCGCGCCGTGCCGACGCCGTGGGCGTGGAGAAAGATCATGATCTCGCGCACCACCTTGTGCTCGGCCCAGGCGGCGACGAGGCGGGCGGCGCGCAGCCTGCCGATGCCGGCGACCTCGGTCAGGCGCTGGGGCTGCGCCTCGATGACCGCGAAGGTCTCTTCGCCGAAGGCCCGCACGATGCGCTTGGCCATTTCCGGCCCGATGCCGCGCATCTGGCCGGAAGCGAGGTAGCGCTCGATGCCGTCCGCCCCGGTCGGCGGGGTGCAGGCGAGGGTGTCGGCCTTGAACTGGAGCCCGTGGCTGCGGTCGCTGACCCAGGCGCCGGTGGCGGTGACCCATTCGCCCGCCGCCACCGCCGGGGCGTGGCCGACCACGGCGACGAGGTCGCGCCGGCCGCGCGCCTTGACCTTCAGCACGCAGAAGCCGGTCTCGGCATTGTGGAAGGTGACGCGCTCCACCGTCCCGGCGAGGGCGTCGGCGGGGCGGCGCGCCTCGGCGGAGCGGTCTTGGATGGCGCGGGGCATCGGTCCGGGGAAGATCGTGCCGCCGGCGCCCGGGCGCAAGGCGCCGGCGCGGGTCACCAGCGCGGCGGGCCTTCGCCGTCCGGGTGCCAGTGCCGCCGGCCCCAGCCCCAGCCGGGACCCTCGTCGCAGACCCGCACCCGGCGCACGACCTCGTCGCCGTAGGGGTCGTAGCGCCGCTTGACGAAGACGCGGCAGCCGCCGGGCGCTCCGGCGAAGCGCGGCGGCCCGGGCGGGCGCCAGTCCGGCCCGCCCTCGAAGCGCGGTGGGGGCGGAGGGCCGAAGCCGTCGAAATCGGCGGCCTGGGCGGTGCCGAGTCCGGCCAGCAGCAGGGCCGCGGCGGCGGTGAGGCGGGCGAGGCGGAACATCGTGGGGTTCTCCGCGGCGGGGACGGATCCGGCCGCCGTTGATCCCGACCATCGCGCGCGGCCGTTGAACCGGGCCTGATGCGGCCGTTGTCGGGCGTACAGGTTCACCCCGGCCGCAGCGCGATCACCCGCTCGGTCGCCGCGTCCACCGCCTCCCGCGTGTAGAGCATCGGCCGGTAGCCGCGCCCCGCCCACAGCGCCGCGTGGTCGGCGTAGTGCGGCGAGCGCGGGTCGCCGGACTGGCCCGGCGCGTTCACGAACACGCTCGCGTCCCAGTCGCCGACATCGACTACCATCCGGAACGAGGCGCCGACGGTGAGCCGGCCGGTCTCGGGCCGGTAGGAGGTGTTCATCACGCTCGCCCCCGAGCCGCCGACCGGCAGCGGCCCGACATCGAAGGCGCCGCCGTTCACGCGCGAGAGCGGATGCAGGAAGCGGGCGTGGTGGAATCGCCCCCAGGCCCAGGCCGCGTCGTCGGCGCCGAACCGCGAGGCGCAGTCCCGGTAGGCCGCCGCCAGGGTGCCGACGAGGAGCGCGTCGCGCTCGGCCGGGGCGAGCCCCGGGTCCGCGGCGTCCAGGAGGGGCAGCAGGGTCTCGGCGTCGCCCGGCGCCAGCAGGGCGCGGGTCGCGGCATCGGGCGCGAGATGGGCCAGCAGGGCCGGGCGCAGGTGATGAATCCACCAGATCTCGGCGAGCAGCGCCGCGCCGGATTCCTCGTGCAGGCGGCCGTCGAATCCGGCGAGCACGGCCTGCGCCGCCGCGATGTCCGGTGCGGGCGGGAGGACGGCGGCGTGGCCGGCGAGGCGGCGGGCCGGCAGCGAGAGGTCGTCGCCCTGGAGCGCCATCGACTCGGCGAGGCCGTGCCGGTCCTGGCCGTCGAGCACCGCGTGGATGCGCTCGGCCCGCCACGGCTCCAGCCACTCGAAGCCGAGCCTGCGCGCTTCGGCCGGGTAGTCGGCCGGCAGGTTCATCTCGTTGGCGGTGGCGACGAAGCCGCGCGGCGGGTCGATCGCCCGCGGCAGGTCGTCGGCGGCGTGAAAACCGTCCCACTCGTAGCGCCCGTCGCCCGGCACCGGCATCAGCCCGTCCCAGTTCGGCCGCCGCGGCGCGAGGCCGGCGACGAACCACGCGATGCGCCCGTCCGCATCGGCGTAGACCTGGTTGACCGAGGGCGCCGACCAGTGCCGCAGCGCCGCCCCGAACGCCTCCGGGCTGCGGGCGTCGAGGTAGGCGAGGCTCGCCAGATAGGCGCTGGTGCCGGGCTCGCTCCACACCGTGCGCAGGGCGAAGGCCCGCCGCGCCGCCGGGTCGGCGTGGATCACCGGGCCGTGGCGGGTGAAGGCGAGCGAGACCGGCTCGTCGGGGCCGCCCCGCACCGGGATCCGCTCCGCGACCCGGCGCATCCGCTCCCAGCCGTCGCCGTAGCGATAGAGGTCGGGATCGTCGGGGTGGGTCTCGTAGGCGGTGACGTCCTCCTGGTCGAGGGGCGCGATGGTGAGGCTGAAGGCGGCGTGGCCGTTATGGCCGATCGAGATGCCGGGCAGCGCCGGCTCGCCGGCCCCGATCACGTCGAGCCCGGGCGCGGTCAGGTGCACGACGTAGCGCAGGGACGGCAGGGTGTAGGCCCGGTGCGGGTCGCTCGCGAGGATCGGCCGGCCGGTGGCGGTCCGGCCCGGTCCGACCGCCCAGTTGTTCGAGCCCTCCGGCGGAGCTTCGCCGGCCTCCGGCACCGGCGCCGCCGTGACGGCGCCGTCCTCGTCGACGCGGCACCAGCGGTCGGCCTCGTCGCGCCGGGCGGCGAGCCGCTCCGGGCCGAAGCCGACCCCGGCGGTGGCGAGGCGCACGAGATCCAGGAGATCGTCGGGCAGGGCGGCGAGGCCGTCCGGCACCACCGGGTCGTGCGGCGGCGCGAGGGCCTTGCGGTAGCGGTCGAGGGCGAGCGCCCCCCGTGCCGCCACCCGGGCGCGGGCGACCTCGGAGGCGGCGTTGCGCACCAGGGCGTGGCTGCGGACGCGCACCACGTCGGCGGCCTCCCACCGGCCCGGCCGGGTGCCGGTCGCGGCGAATTCCGGCGCCAGCCGCTCCGGCTCGCGCCCGGCGAGGTCGATCCAGGCGTTGAGCCCGGCGACGAACGCCTCGACGACCGCCCGCGTGTCGGGCGCGCCGTAGGCGGCCCATTCCGCCTCCATGTCGCCGCGATAGACGAACGAGCGCGCCGCCCGGTCCTGGGCGAGGTAGCCCGGCCCGAAGCTCTCGGCGAGCAGGCCGAGGCCCCGCCGCCGCCACAGGTCGAGCTGCCACAGCCGGTCGCGGGCGGCGTTGAAGCCCTGGACGAAGAAGGCGTCGCGCCGCGATCCGGCCCGCAGATGGGCGATGCCGTGGCGGTCGAGGCGGATCTCCGCCGGGGCGTCGAGCCCCGGCACGGTCAGGGTTTCGCTGGCAACCGGCATCGTCTCCCTCCGCGAGGTGCGCCGGCGGCCAGTGTCGGACGCGGGCGGCGGGGAAGTCGAGCGCCGCCGGGGAACGAGCCCCCCGCGGCGGATGCATGGGCGGCCGGTGCGACGGGCCGCCGGTTCAGAACCGGCAGAAGCGGCGCGGCCCGTACGGGGTCGGACGGACGAAGCAGCGGCGGCCGTAGACCCGCGGCGGCCCGTAGGCGCGGAACGGGCGGCAGAAGCCGCGGGGCGTGCGGAAGAAGCCCGGGCCGCAGCCGCCGGCGACCCGGGTCACCGGCGCGTCCGGCGCCACGGCGCCGGCACCCGGCACCGCGAGCGGCGTGGCGCCTGCCGTCGAGGCGAGGCCGAGGCCGGCCGCCAGCGTGGCGGCGGCGATGAGCTTGTGCATCATCTCTCTCAACTCCAGGGAACGCTTCCGAGGAACTCCGCCGGAAGGCGCGACCAAACCGGGCTTCGGCCGGAAAGGTTCCGCGGACCGTCCCTGTCGCGCGGTCGCAAGGTCGGGATCTCGTGCGGTTTGCGATGGATCGCTTCGCGATGCGGAAACAGGCGTCGCTCAGGTGTGGGGAGCCGAGGGCTCCACCGCGCGGGCTGACGATACGATGCCCGGACCTGATCGCCCGGACATCGTATCATGTGACGCCGTCGCCGACGACGCAGGCGAAGGTCAGCACGTCGACCGCCGCGGCGCCGCCGCGCAGCAGGGCCCGGGCGGCGGCGTTGGCGGTGGCGCCGGTCGTCATCACGTCGTCGACGAGGAGGATCCGGCGGCCGGAAAGGCGCGGGCGCGCCGCCTCGGGCACCCGGAACGCCCCCTGGAGGTTCTCGGCCCGGGCGGGCCGGCTGAGCCCGACCTGCGGCCGGGTCCGGCGCACCCGCAGCAGCAGCCCGGCCTCCACGGAGCGGCCCTCCCCGGCGGCGACGTGGCGCGCCAGCAATGCCGCTTGGTTGAAGCGCCGCCGCCACAGCCGCCAGCGCCACAGCGGCACCGGCACGATCGTGTCCGCCTCGGCGACGAGGTCGCGGCCGGCCCGCGCCATCATCCGGCCCATCGCCACCGCGAGGTCGAGCCGGTCCTCGTATTTCAGCCGGTGGACGAGGCGGCGGGCGGTGTCGTCGTAGCGCGCGACGCTGCGCGCCCGGGCGAAGACCGGTGGCGCCGCCATCGCCGCCGGCGAGATCAGCCCCGGCACGCCGAGATCGACCGCGAACGGCGTGCCGAGCCGCTCGCACCACGGCCGCTCGATGAAGCGCATCCCGGTCCAGCACCCGGCGCACAGGGCGTGCGGCGACCCGGTCGCGGCCCCGCAGGCGATGCAGACCGGCGGGTAGACGAGGCCGAGGAGGCCGCGCAGGGCGAGGCCCGGCGCCCGCGCCAGGCGGCGCAGCGCCGGCGCGAGCGAACCGGGCATCCCGCCCCGGCCGAAGGTCCCGCCGCCGTTATCCACGCCCGATCTCCGGATCCGCGAAGGTGAGCCGATTGAGACGGCCACGTTAAGACGGCCGAGACGACGCAACGATACACCTTCTGCGACACTCCTCACGTGGAAGGACGCCAGGATGCTCGTCAGGTTCGGTGCCGTGGGCCGCAGGGTGGCGCGCCTCTCCATCAGGGCCCGCATCCTCGGCGGGTTCGGGCTCATCCTTCTCACGTCCTGCGGCGTCGCCGCGGCCGGCGCGCTGCTCCTGGCCCAGGCGCGGGAGAACTTCGCCGCCTACGAGGCGGCCCGCAACAAGGTCGAGCACGTCCGCACCATCGACATGGACATGATGCAGGCCCGCTTCGAGACGAGCCGCTGGCTCCAGCGGTTCGACCCGGCCGTCGCCAGGGCGGCGCAGGCGCTCCTCGCCAAGGCCGGCGAGACCGCGGGCGCGGCGAGGGACGCCGGGCTGACCGCGCCGGAGCAGGCGCTGTCGCAGCGCGTCGCCGCGAGCGTGCGCGGCTACGCCGCCGAGTACGAGAGCCTGCGGCAGATCCAGGCCGAAATCGCCGCGCAAGGGAAGGTCGTCGAGGCGGCGGGGGAGCGGTTCCAGTGGGTCCTCGCCGGGCTGCGGGCCGGGGCCGCCGAATCCTGGGATCTCGAGCGACTCACGGCGGTCAACGAGGCCGCCGAGGTCGTCCAGGCGGTCCGCGGGCAGATGGCCCAGTTCGGGATCTCGATCGATCGCGGCCGCCTCGAGGCGGCGGCGGCCGGCATCGCCGACCTGCGCGGCCGGCTCGCCGCCGCCGGGCTGGCCGAGGCCGGGAGCGGGGACGACCGGGTGTCGTCGCTGCTGGCGACGTGGGGGGAGGCGGTCCAGCGGCTTGCCGGCCTGTCGCAGCGCTGGGGCGGGCATCTCCAGACCTCGCGGGGATTCCGCGACGAGGCGAACGCGGCGCTGGCCGACCTCCTCGCCTCGGCCCGGCAGGGCGCGACGGCGCAGGAGGCCGCCTTCGCCGCGGCGGTGGCCCGCAGCAACACGATCTTCCTCGCCGTCTCCGCGGCGATCGTGGTGGCGGGCCTGCTCATCAGCCTGCGGCTCGCCGGCTCGGTCGCCGGCCCGCTCCAGCGCCTGTCCGGGGTGATGGCGGCGATCGGCGGCGGCGCCCGCGCGGTGCCGGTTCCGGAGACCGGCCGGCAGGACGAGATCGGCGGCATGGCCCGGGCGGTCGCGGTGTTCCAGGACGGGCTCGCCGAGGCCGAGCGGCTCGCCGCCGCCCAGCGGGCGCAGTCCGAGGCGGGCGAGGCGCGCACGCGGCTCGTCGCCGACCTGACCCGGGAGTTCGAGGGGGCGATGGCGCGGCTGACCCTCGAACTGACGAGCGCGGCGGGCGGGATGGAGGCGGCGGCGCAGGTCGCCGGCGAGGCGGCGGCGGAGGCCGACGGCCTCACCGCCGGCGTCGCCGAGGCGGCGAGCCGCACCTCGGCCAACGTGCAGTCGGTGGCCGGGGCGACCGAGGAGCTCTCGGCCAGCATCGCCGAGATCGTGCAGCAGGTGACCCAGTCCTCGGCGATCGCCGGCCGCGCCGAGACCGAGGCCGCCCGCACCGAGGAGACCGTCCAGGTGCTCGAGGCCGGGGTCGCGCGGATCGGCACTGTCGTCGGCCTCATCACCGAGATCGCCGCCCGCACCAATCTCCTGGCGCTCAACGCCACGATCGAGGCGGCCCGGGCCGGGGAGGCGGGCCGCGGCTTCGCGGTGGTCGCCACCGAGGTCAAGGAACTCGCCGGCCAGACCGCCAAGGCCACCGAGGAGATCGCCGCGCAGATCGGCGGGATCGAGGCGCAGACCGGACAGGCGGTGCGCGCGATCGCCGACATCGCCCGCACGATCCGCGAGATGAACGCCATCGCGTCCGGCGTCGCCGCCGCGATGGAGCAGCAGGGCGCGGCGACCCGGGAGATCGCCCGCAACGTCCAGCACGCCGCCGAGGGCACCGAGCGGGTCTCCGGCAACGCCGCCGAGGTCCGCCGCGGCGCCGCCCGCACCGGCGACGCCGCCGGCCGGGTTCGGCAGGAGGCCGGGGCGGTCTCGCAGCAGGCCGCGGGCCTCGAACGGGAGGTCTCGCGCTTCGTGGCCGGGGTCCGGGCGGCCTGACGGCCGCTGGCCCGGCCCCGGGGGGTGGCGGGCAGGGTGCTCCCGCGCCATCTAGCGGGCACGATGTCCACGCCGCCGCCCCTGTTCGACACCGCCCTGATCCGCATGCGCCTTCGGCGCGCCCGCCGGATCGGCTACGCCGACTTCCTCCTCGCCCGCGCCCTCGACGACCTCGGCGACCGGCTCGGCGCGGTGCTGCGGGACTTCCCCCACGCCCTCGACCTCGGCACGCCGCTGCCCGACGCCGCGTCGTGGCTGCGGGCGAGCGGGCGGGCCGGCGAGGTCTGTCGCCTCGCCCCGGTGCCGGAGCCGGCCGTGCCCGGCGTGGCCCTGGCGGTCGGCGACGCCGAGGCGCTGCCCTTCGCCGGTGCGCGGTTCGATCTCGCGGTCTCGCTGCTGGCGCTCCAGCACGCCAACGACCTGCCGGGCGCCCTGATCCAGATCCGCCGCGCGCTGAGGCCCGACGGCCTGTTCGTCGGCTGCCTGCTCGGGGGGCGCAGCCTCACCGAACTGCGCCAGGTCCTCGCCGAGGCGGAGAGCGAGGTCGAGGGCGGGATCTCGCCCCGTGTGGCGCCGTTCGCGGAGGTGCGCGACCTCGGCGGCCTGCTGCAGCGGGCCGGCTTCGCCCTGCCGGTCACCGACGTCGAGACGGTGCCGGTGCGCTACGCCGACCCGTTCGGGCTGATGCGCGACCTGCGCGCGATGGGGCTGACCAACGCCCTGCGCGAGCGGCGCGGGCGCCTGCGCCGCGACACCCTGATGCGGGCCGCCGCCCTCTACGCCGCGCGCTACGCCGACCCGGACGGGCGGGTGCGCGCCACCTTCGAGGTGATCTGGGTCTCGGGCTGGGTGCCGCACGAGAGCCAGCAGAAGCCCCTGGCACCCGGCTCGGCGCGGGCACGGCTCGCCGACGCCCTCGGCACGCAGGAGAGACGCTCATGAGCGACGACCATCCGATCACCGTCACGCCCAACCCGCACCGCATCCGCGTGGTGCTGGGCGGCGTCATCGTGGCCGAGACGACCCGCGCGCTGACCCTGCGCGAGGCCGGGCTGCCGCCGGTGCAGTACATCCCGCGCGAGGATGCCGAATGGGACCTGTTCGCGCCCAGTACCCGCCGCACCCGCTGCCCGCACAAGGGCGAGGCGAGCTATTACGGCCTCACCGCCGGCGGGGTCGAGCGCGCCGACGCGGTGTGGAGCTACGAGGATCCGCTGCCGCAGGTCGCGGCGATCCGCGGGCACCTCGCCTTCTACCCCAACAAGGTCGACGCGATCGAGGAGTTCAAGGATTAGGCTCACGGCCCGAGCAGGTCGACGAGCGCCGGCAGCAGCGGCAGGTCGGCAGGGGGCATCGGGTAGCTCGCGAGATCGCGGGGGCGGACCCACTTGAGCGCCTGCCCCTCGCGCGGCTGCACGAAGCCGTCCCAGCGCCGGCAGACGTAGAGCGGCATCAGCAGGTGGAAGCTCTCGTAGGCGTGGCTCGCGAAGGTCAGGGGCGCGAGGCAGGCCTCCTTCACGACGATGCCGAGCTCCTCGGAGAGCTCGCGGATCAGCGTCTCCTCCGGCCGCTCGCCGGGCTCGATCTTGCCGCCCGGGAACTCCCACAGCCCGGCCAGCGACTTGCCGTGAGGGCGCTGCGCCAGCAGCACGCGCCCGTCGGCGTCCACGAGGGCGACGGCGACGACGAGGAGAAGCTTGAGCGGATCGGCCATCCCCCGACATAGCCCGTGCGGGATGCCGGGCGGAAGCGATTCCGTGCGCCGCCTCACGCCGCCTCGTAATAGGCCCGCAGGAGGCTCGGATAGGCGAAGGTCTCGTAGCGCCGCCGGCGGCCATAGACCTCGGCGAGCGGGGTGGCGAGCAGCCGGTCGTTGAAGGCGGACGGGTCCTCCAGGAGGGACGGGGGCACCAGCACGCCCTCGCCGGTGGCGCGCAGCCGCTCCGCCTGGGCGCCGAGATCGAGCGTCACCGGCGGAATGCCCGCCGCCAGCGCGATCGACAGCGCGTAGCAGTAGGTCTCGGGCCAGATCGACGGAATCATCACGAGGTCGATCTTCAGGCTGCGCAGGAGGTCCATCGCCTCGCCGTCGGACTTGTAGGCGCCGGACTCGATCACGCCGACCTGGGCCATCCGGTCGGAGCGGTCGGAATAGCCGACGATCCGGTACTGGATCGGGAGGTTGCGCAGGCGCGCGTCGAGGGCGAGGTCGTGCAGCACGCCCGAGCCCTTGTGCGGACCGAGGGCGCCGATGGCGGCGACCTGGAGGATCGAGGGGCCGCCGCCGGCCGAGCTGCCCCGCGGCGCCGGCTGCGCCGCGGCGGTGAGCCGCTCCTCGTGCGGCCGGACCACGATCCGTGCCTCCGGGATGAACGGCCGCAGGCGCTCGGCGATGTCCCCGGACGGGGCCAGCACGCCCGTCGCGCCCGAGAGGAAGCGGGCATAGACGGTCCGCCGCTCGTCCGGGTCGGGAACGTCCTCGGCCTGATGGTCGATCGCGATGCAGGCCCGGCAGGTCTCGGCCGCGGGCAGCCCGCAATACCGGGCGAGCGGGGTCACGAGATCGTTGCGGTGGCACACCGCCGAATAGTCGTGCAGCGTGAAGTAGTAGTTCCTCATGCCCGACACCATGTCGATCATCCGGCGCGTCGAGGCCCAGTCGAGACCGACGAACGAGTGGACGTGGACGATCGCGGGATCGAGCCAGCCGAGGAACGCGGCGAGGAGGTCGGCATGCCGGCCGAGATCGAGCTGCTCGAAGGACGGCTCCGGCAGGTGCAGGTCCTGGTCCGGCGGGGCCGAGAGCCGGATCGCCCGGCGGCCGGCGATGGTCAGGATCAGGGTCTTGACGCCCTCCCGGGCCAGCCGCCCGCTCGCGTCCCTGACATGGGTGGCGATGCCGCCGCCGCGGTTGTGGGTGACGAAGACCGCGACCTTCCAACGGGCCAGGTAGCGGGCGATCCGGTAGAGGTCGAGCCGGAAGCGGGCGTCGCGGGCCGGATCGGCCTCGATGTAGCGGAAGACCCGGGTCAGGTAGTCGGGATGCTTGCCGAGCAGGCGCTTCTCGATCGCCGACAGCGAGTCGAGATAGGTGTTGTCGAACGACACGCCGCCGCAATGGTAGACGAACACGTCGTGCGCGAGCAGGTTGCGGTAGCCGGCCTTCGCGGCACGCAGGCAGAAGTCGTTCTCCTCGCCGTAGCCGCGGCCGAACGTGGCCTCGTCGAAGGCGCCGATCGCGTCGATCACCGCGCCGCGCATGTAGAAGCAGAACCCCACGCCGGTCGGGATCTCGGACGAGGCGCGCGCGTTGCAGGCGCTCGCGTAGCGGTCGATCTCGGCCAGGGACGCTTCGAGCTGGACCCGGTTGTTCTGGTTGAAGCGGGGATAGCTGCAGATCGTGGCGTTGTTGGAGAACGGCGTGATGGTGGCGGCGTCGGGATGGGCGGCGGCGTGCCACAGCATCCGGTCGATCCAGTCGCCGAACGGGATCGCGTCGGAGTTCAGCAGGATGACGTCCTTGCCGCGGCACAGGCCGAGGGCGCGGTTCACCGAGCCGACGAAGCCGAGATTGGCCGGGTTCTCCTCGTACCGGAACAGCCCGCGCGCCGCGAGGCGGCCCAGCGCCGCGTTCAGCTCCGGGTCCGGGCCGCGGTCGTTGACCACCAGCACGGCGAACCGCGCCGCCTGCGGGGTCAGCGCCGCGTGCACCGCCCGCAGGGTCTCGTCGTAGCCCTTGTAGACCGGGATCACCACGACGACGTCGCTGGCCTCGACGTCGGCGGCGGGCGCAACCGCGTCCCACTCCGCCTCGCCCGGCGCCGTCGCCGCCGGCCACAGGTCCGCGCCGAACGGGTTGGGCCGCAGGCCGAGGGTCTGCCCCTTGGTGACGTAGTGGTAGAGCGGGTTGGGATCGTCGCCGATCGCCTCCCGGTAGGTGTCGAGATAGAACGTGCTCCAGAAGAATTCCGACGGGTTGCGGCCCTCCTTCCAGCCGTGCAGCGCGTAGTGCCGGAGCGGATCGATGCCGGAATCCCGCACGTCGGCGTACTGCGCCAGATAGAAGGCGGGATCGAAGGCGTCCCGGATCGTGTGCATGACGAGGTGCAGGTCGAGCGGCGACTTGGCCTGCGGACGGCCGGAGGCGCGCGACACCTTGACGAGGGGCGGGCCTCCGTCGGCCAGCTGGTGCGTCGAGACGTAGTGGTAGAACGGGCACAGCCCGCTGTAGATGATGTGTCCGTGCCGGTTGACGTGGTTCTGCGACGAGAAGTGCGGATTCGGCTCGTAGCCCTGCCGCCAGCCGGTCAGGAGATAGTGCGACAGCGGATCCTTGACGAACTTGAGGTTGTTCTTGGAGAGGTAATAGTCCTCGTCGAAATAATCCTTGATGACGCTGCGCTGGATCTCGAGGGCATCGGAGGCGAACGACGTGTCGATCTGCGCCCGCACCTCGCGGCTGAGCTTGCTGTAATGGACGAGCGGATTGACGTCGGCCTGCCCGTCGCCGAGGCGGCTGTCCTTGTAGAGAAGGGTCGAGAAGGAGCGCGAGGGGTCCCGCCCCTCGCGCCAGCCGCACGCCATGAAGTGGTCGAACGGATTCACGCCATCCTGAGCGACGTCGGGATTCGCCTGCAAATAGAAACGGCTGTCGAATAAAGCGGCGAGACGATGATTCGGCAACCATCGACGGAACGCTTTGCGGATTGGCATGAAGATTCTCCGGCCCCGGCCTTTTAGGAAATGCAACCGGCCCGTGCAAGGGACGCGAATCGCCGCGCGGAAGAACGGTTTTGTGTCGTATTGTTGTCGCCGTGTCACGGGCAACGTGCAGACCGCCGGCTGCCCAAGGGCAGGGCCGGTCGGCGGGATGACGGCGGCCGGGCCGGTTCCGGCGCGTGTCCTGCCCCCGGGACGACTTGAGGTGAGGGACCCGCCGCGGATCGGGGATCACACGATGTCGATCGCTCGCTCGGCGATTCCGCCGGATCGCGGCGATCGCCGTGCCATCGCTTTCGCGATGCGAAAATCGGCGTCGCTCAGGCGCCGCGCGGGCGGGTGAGACGAAATCCGGATGTGATCTTCCGGATTTCGTCTCAGGGGGCGATGGCCCAGGTCACCTCGACCGAGGCGGCCACCTCGACCGTGCCGGGCTCGACCGGGACGCTGGCGCCCGGCGCCTTGGCGGCGAGGGCCCGGGCCATCGGGTAGGGCGGGGGCACCGCGCCCTGCGGCGAGGTGGTGATGCGCTCGACCCGGCCGAGGCGCAGGCCCGCCGCTTCCGCGAGGACTTCGGCCCGCCGGCGGGCGTCCCGCACCGCCTCGGCCTCGATCCCGGCCTCGGCCCGGGCCGGATCGAGGAGGCCGAAGCCGATGCCGTTGATCCGGTCGGCCCCGGTGTCGACGATCCGGCGCACGAGGGCGCCGAGGCGCGGCAGGTCGCGCAGCCGGATCCGCACCGCGTTGACCGCCTGATAGCCGTCGGCCACCTCCCTCACCACCCCGTTCGGGTCGCGCTGGCTGCGGGTGGCCGGCCGCAGGACGACCGCCGTCGTCGCGACGTCGGGGCCCGCGGCCCCGAACTCCCGGGCGAGCGCCACGACCTTCGCGGCCGCGCCGCTGCTCTGGTCGAGGGCCGCGCCGGGCGTCGCGCCGCGGGTCTCGACCGCGACCTCGACGGTGGCGAAGTCGGGCGCGATCTCGGCGCTGGCCTGCCCGGTGACCACGATCCGCCCGGGCTCCTCCGCGGCGGCGGGTCCGGCGAGGAGGAGGACGGCGAGCAGGGCGCCGGCGGGTCCCCTCACGAGCGGTAATCCCCGTTGATCTCGACATAGGCCTTGGTCAGGTCGCAGGTCCATACCCGCGCCGTGCCCTCGCCGAGGCCGAGACCGACCCGGATCACGATGTCCTGCCGGCGCATCGCCGCCGAGGCCTCGGCCTCGTCGTAGTCGGGGTCGCGGGCGCCCGCGACCGCCACCCTCACGTCGCCGAACCAGATCGCGAGCCGGTCGCGGTCGGCGGGCTCGCCGGCCTTGCCCACCGCCATCACCACCCGCCCCCAATTGGCGTCCTCGCCCGCCACCGCGGTCTTCACCAGCGGCGAGTTGGCGATCGACATCGCGATCCGGTGGGCGGAGGCGTCGTCGGTCGCGCCCTCGACCCGCACGGTGACGAACTTGCGCGCGCCCTCGCCGTCGCGGGCGACGAGCTGGGCGAGCTCGGCCAGGAGGTCGTCGAGGGCCGCCGCGAAGTCGCGCAGGCGCGGATCCTCCGCCGAGGCGACCGCGTCGTTGCCGGCCGCTCCGGTCGCGAACAGCATCAGGGTGTCGGAGGTCGAGGTGTCGCCGTCGATGGTGACGCAGTTGAAGCTCTGGCGCACGCCGCGGTCCAGCAGGGCCTGGAGAACGGCGGCCGGCAGCGCCGCGTCGGTGACGACGAAGGACAGCATCGTCGCCATGTCCGGGGCGATCATCCCGGCGCCCTTGGCGATGCCGTTGAGCGTCACTTCGGCGTCGCCGAGGCGCACCCGGCGGGTCGCGAGCTTCGGGAAGGTGTCGGTGGTCATGATCGCCCGGGCGGCCTCGGCCCAGGTCTCCGGCCCGGACCCGGCCGAGGCGGCGCAATCGGCGAGCACGCCCTCGAACTTCGTCGCGTCGAGGGGCTCGCCGATCACGCCGGTCGAGGCGATGAAGACCTGGCCGGGGGCGCAGCCGGCCGCCCCGGCGGCGATGCGGGCGGTGAGCTCGACCGCCTCGCGTCCCTTCAGCCCCGTGAAGGCGTTGGCGTTGCCGGAATTGACGACCAGCGCCCGCGCCTCGCCCCCGGGCAACTGCCCGCGGCACCAGTCCACCGCCGCCGACGGGCATTTCGAGCGGGTGAACACCCCGGCGGCCTGGGTGCCGGGCGCGAACACGGCGAGGAGGACGTCGGTGCGTCCCCTGTAGCGGATCCCGGCCTGCGCGGTGGCGAGGCGCACCCCCGCGACCGGCGGCAGTTCGGGGAGGGTCTGCGGGGCGAGCGGGGAGACGGGATGGGACATGCGGCGCTCCGATCCTGTGCGGCGCCGTGCTTGTTGCCCCCGGGCGCGGTCCCGTCAACCTGACACCCCTTCCCGTCGGGAGGCGGCCGGCGGAACCGGAAAGATGTTTTCCAAGGCCTCCAGAGGACGAAGGACCATGGGAAAATTCGGATCTAGAGTTGCAAAATATCACCTAGAGGCTCAGTTATCGCAGGGTCATCGCTCATGACGCCCCGGCCTGGAGGTCTCGCTTGGCTCACCCGCAAGTGCTGCGCGACATGGCGCTGTTCGTCGAGGTGGCGAAGCGGAAGAGCTTCAGCCAGGCCGCGGCGGCTCTCGACGTGCCGATCTCCTCGCTGTCGCGGAGGATCACGCAGTTCGAGGCCGCGATCGGGCTGCGTCTGCTCGACCGGACCACCCGCAAGCTGGTGCTCACCTCCTACGGCGAGGCCTATTACGAGCAGGCGACGCGGCTGGTGGAGGAGGCCGAGCGGACCTTCGACGACCTGATCGCGCAGGCGCGCGGCCCGAGCGGGCTGCTGAAGCTCGCGGCCCCGTCCGACCCTTGGGTGCTCGACCACGTCTCGTCGGTCGTGTCGGCCTATTGCCGGCGCCACGAGCACGTGCGGGTCCACGTCGACCTGCGGCCGACGATGGTCGATCTGGCGCAGGAGGGTTACGATCTCGCGATCGCGGTCGAGGAGCCGCGCGAGACGTCCCTGATCACCCGCCGGGTCGCGCAGATCGACAACGGCCTGTTTGCGGCGCCGGACTATCTCGATCGCGCCGGCATTCCGGCCGAGCCCCGGGACCTCGCCGCTCACTCCGCGATCCTGCTCGGACTGCCCTCGACGTCGAGCGTCTGGCGCCTGACCCGCGACGGCGCCGCCGCGGTGGTCCCGGCGGCCGGCATCGTGTCCTGCAACAGCGTCGCCCTCGCCCGGCGCTTCGCGGCGGCCGGCCACGGCATCGCCCTGCTCCAGGAGGCGGAGGCGCAGGCAGCGGTCGAGGCGGGCGCGTTGCGGCGGGTGCTGCCGGAGTGGAGCCCGTCCCCGACCCCGGTCTCCATCGTGACGACCTCGCGCCTGCTCCCGGCCAAGACCCGCAGCTTCATCGACTTCGCCGGACGGCACCTCGCGCTCCACCTCGCCGGTCGCAGCCCGGGCGAGGACGAGGAGAGCGGCGAGGCGCCCCGGGCGCTGCGCGCCTGACCCTCGACCGGAACGCCCCCCTGCCGTACTGGCCTTGCGGCGCGGCCGGAGGGGCGATGGAGGACGGGACGATCGACGAGGCGGCGGCGGCCGCGGCCCGGCTGGCGCCGGGCGAGGCGGTCGCGGTGGCGATCCCGGCGGGCCGGGTCGGCGAGGTGCTGCCGCCCCGCCGGCTCGCGCTGCCGCCCGACGAGTGTGCCCGCATCGCCCGCTACCGGCAGCCGCAGGACCGGCTGGAGCGCGAGGCGGCGCACGGGCTGCTGCGCCACCTCGCGGCGCCGCTGCTCGGGCGCGCGCCGGCCGATCTCGTCCTCGCCCGCGACGGGCGCGGCCGGCCGTTCCTAAGGGAGGCGGTCGACCTCGACCTCGACTTCAATCTCAGCCACGGCGCCGGCTGGGTCGCGGTCGCGCTGGCCCGCGGCGGCCGGGTCGGCATCGACGTCGAGGGCGCGGCGCGGCCGGTCGACTGGGACGCCCTCGCCCCGCACGTCCTGCATCCGGACGAACTCGCGGCGTTCCGCGCCCTGCCGGCGGCGCGGCGGCCGGGTCACGCCCTCGACCTGTGGACGCTCAAGGAGGCGTGCCTGAAGGCGAGCGGGGAGGGGCTGGCGGTCCACCCGCCCTCGGTCCGGCTGACGCCGGCCGGCGCCGAGTGGCACATCGACCGGTCGGGACTGCCGCTGCGCGCGACGGTGGGCCTCCTGCCCGACGCCGCCCGGCTCGCCCTGGCGCGGCAGCGCGACCTGCACCCGCGGATCGTGGTCGTCGCGTGAGGCCTCGGGCTACGGCGGGAGGAAGTATGCGCGACCGGAGGCGGTGCCGCCGCGGCACGTTCCGGATCATCGCTGCGTCTGGGAGTCGATGGTACCGCCACCCCGGCTCGAACGGGGGACCTCTAGATCCACAATCTAGCGCTCTAACCAACTGAGCTATGGCGGCCGGCGACGAGGCGGGATGTAGTCTGCCCGCGCGGCGCTGACAAGCGCCCGTTGCGCGCGGAGCGGGGAAATCTGCGCCGCGACGGTCGTCCGGCCCTCGTGGGACCCGCGAAATCCGTCGACGGAGCCGCCGCGGCGCCCTACACCCTCGGGACCTCCCGACCCCGCCGCCCGGATCCGATGGTGACGCAGACCGACCGAGCCCGCCGCCGTCTCGCGGACAGCGCGGTCGTGCGAGCCCCCGGGCATCTGCGCGCGCTCGTGCGCGGCAGCGAACTCGGCCTCGTCGCCCTCGCGGCCGCCGTCGGCTGCGTCTCGGGCTTCGTCGTCAGCGCCATGGCCTGGGCGGCGCAGGAGGCGCACCGGGCGCTGTACGGGCTCGACCTCGACACGCGCCTGAGCGCCGCGCCGGTCCTGGCGGCCTGGGCCGCCCTCACGATCCCGGCCCTCGGCGGGGCGCTGCTCGGGCTGGCGATCTGGCTCGGCAACAAGGTCCGGCGCAGCCCCGAGCGGCCGGTGATCGACCCGATCGAGGCCAACGCCCTGCATGGCGGTCGGGTCAGCCTGCGCGACTCGGTCCTGGTCGCGGTGCAGAGCGTCCTCTCCAACGGCTGCGGCGCCTCCGTCGGGCTGGAGGCCGGCTACACCCAGATCGCCGCCGGCCTCGCCTCGCGCCTCGGCCAGAGCTTCGGGCTGCGGCGCTCCGACCTGCGGGTGCTGGTCGGGTGCGGCGCCGCGGCGGCGATCGCCGCGGCCTTCAACGCCCCGCTCACCGGGGCGTTCTACGCCTTCGAGCTCATCATCGGCACCTACGCCATCGCGTCGCTGACGCCGGTGGTCACCGCGGCGCTCGCCGGCACATTCATGGCCCGGGCGGTGCTGGGGCCCGAGGCGGTCGTCACGCTCGCCGCCACCCCGGCGGTCGGCCCCGCCGACTACCTGCCGACGCTCGCCCTCGGGCTGCTCTGCGCCGGGCTCGGCATCCTCATCATGCAGGGCGTCACCCTGGTCGAGGCGGCGGCGCGCCGGACCCGGGTCCCGGGCCTCGCCCGGCCGGCGGTCGGCGGGCTGCTCGTCGGGGCGCTGGCGCTCGTCGCGACGCCGCAGGTGCTCTCCGCCGGCCACGGCGCCCTGCACCTCAACCTCGGCGAGGAGGCCGACGCCGGCGCCGTCGCCCTCGCGCTGCTGTTCCTCGCCAAGGCCCTGGCCTCGGCGATCTCGATCGGCAGCGGCTTTCGCGGCGGGCTGTTCTTCGCCTCGCTGTTCCTCGGCGCGCTGGCCGGCAAGATCTTCGCGATCCTCGGCGCGCCCCTCCTCGCCACGATGCTGCCGCCCGTCACCTACGCGATCGTCGGGATGAGCGCGCTCGCCGTCGCGGTGATCGGCGGGCCGATGACGATGACCTTCCTGGCGCTGGAGGTGACCGGCGACTTCCCGATCACCGGCCTCGTTCTCGTCGCGGTGATCGCCTCGTCGCTGACCGTGCGCAAGACCTTCGGCTACTCGTTCGCGACCTGGCGCTTCCACCTGCGCGGCGAGAGCATCCGCAGCGCCCACGACGTCGGCTGGATCCGCACCCTGACGGTCGGCCAGCTCATGCGCCGCGACGTGCGCACGGTGCGCGCCGACGCGACGCTCGCCGCCTTCCGCCGCGCCTTCCCCCTCGGCGCCGCCACCCAGGTCGTCGCCCTCGACGAGGCCGGCCGCTACGCCGGGATCGTGCTGGTGCCCGAGGCCCACGCCGAGACCCTCGACGGCGAGGCCGGCTCCGCCCGCGTCGCCGACGTCCTGCGCCACGGCGGCGACGTGCTGCTGCCGCAGATGAACGCCAAGGAGGCGGTGGCGCAGTTCGACCGCACCGAGAGCGAGGCCCTGGCGGTGGTCGAGAGCCGCCAGAGCGCGCGGGTGATCGGGCTGCTCAGCGAGAAGCACACCCTGCGGCGCTACAGCGAGGAACTCGACCGCCAGCGCCGGGCCTCTGTCGGGGAGACCGCGTGAGCAGGTCCCGGATCGGGCGCAGCGAAGCCTGGCCGCGCGGACGGGGCGTGCGCTGCCGCGGATCCGCTCAGGCCGCGGAGGTCAGCCCGCGCGCCACCGCGTCGAGGCTCTGGAGCCGGCGGATCGGGCCGATCGCCGCGAGCGTCGGGGCGCCGGACAGCAGCGCCCGCCCGGCGGCGCGCACGTCCTCCACCGTCACGGCGTCGACCTTGGCGATGACCTCCCCGGCCGGGATCACCCGGCCCCAGGCGAGGAGCTGGCGCGCGGTGCGCTCGATCCGCCCGCCGGGCGTCTCCAGGGCCGAGAGCAGCGCGACCTTGAGCTGCGCCTTCGCCCGGGCGAGCTCGGCCTCGTCGAGGGTCGCGGTGGCCTGGTGCAGGCACGCGAGCGTCACGTCGACCAGCGCCGGCAGGTCGGCGCCGGCGGTGCCGGCCCCGATCCCGAACAGGCCGCAATCGGAGAACGGCCAGTGGAAGGCGTGGATCTCGTAGGCGAGGCCGCGGGTCTCGCGCACCTCGTGCCACAGCCGCGAGGTCAGGCCGCCGCCGAGGATCTGGGCGAACAGGTGCAGCGCGTAATAGTCGTCGTCGCGGAACGACAGGCCGGGCAGGCCGAGGACGAGGTTGGCCTGTTCGAGCTTGCGCGCCATCCGGCGCTCGCCGCCGCGATAGACGCCCGGCACCGGCTCGGGCGCCGTGGCTGCCGGCAGGCCGCCGAAATGCCGCTCGGCGGCGGCGACGATCGCCTCGTGCTCGACGGCGCCGGCGGCGGCCAGCACCATCCGGTCGGGGGTGTATTCGCGGGCGAGGTAGGCCTCGATCGCGGCGCGGTCGAAGCTCTGGATCGTCTCGGGCCGGCCGAGGATCGGGCGGCCGATCGGCTGGTCGGGGAACGCCGCCTCGGTGAAGGCGTCGTAGACGACGTCGTCGGGGGTGTCCTCGACGGCGGCGTGTTCCTGGAGGATCACGCCCTTCTCGCGGGCGAGCTCGCCGGCCTCGAACACCGAGCGGGTCAGGATGTCGCCGAGCACGTCGAGGGCGGTGTCGGCGTCCTCGCCGAGCACCCGGGCGGTGTAGCTCGTCTGCTCGGCGCTGGTGGCGGCGTTGATGTCGCCGCCGACATTCTCGATGTCCTCGGCGATCCGGCGGGCCGAGCGGCGCTCGGTCCCCTTGAACGCCATGTGCTCGATGAGGTGGCTCAGCCCGTGCTCCTCGGGCCGCTCGTGGCGGGAGCCGGCGCCGACCCACACCCCGAGGGTGGCGGTGGCGACGCCGGGCATCGCCTCGGTGGCGACGGTCAGCCCGTTGGCGAGCCGGGTGAGGCGCAGGGACGGCGAGGCGCCGAAGGCGGCGAAATGCTGGTTCATGCGGCGCTCCGCAGGATCCGGGCGCGCTCGCGGATGAAGCGCTCGACCGCGGCCTCGTCGTTGGCCACCACCGAGAAACGCTCGGGCCGGTCCATCAGGTCGGCGAGGTGGGGCGGCAGGGCGGGGCGCAGGCCGGTCGCGGCCTCGACCGCGTCGGGGAACTTGGCGGCGTGGGCCGTGGCGAGCGCCACCACCGGGGTCGCCGGATCGGCGGCGAGCAGGCGGCGGGCGGCGTGGACGCCGATGGCGCTGTGGGGATCGAGCACCTGCCCGGTCGTCTCGTGGACGCGGCGGATCTCGGCGACGACCTCGGGCTCGGGCACCGCGGCGGCGTCGAACTCGGCCCGGACCCGGCCGAGGACCTCCGGGTCGAGCCGGAAGGCGCCGGATTGCCTTAAGCCCGCCATCAGCCGCACCACCGCCTCGGCGTCGCGGTCCATCGCCTCGAACAGCAGCCGCTCGAAGTTCGACGAGATCTGGATGTCCATCGACGGCGAGGTCGTCGGCTGGACGCCGCGGACCTCGTAGGCGCCGCTCTCGAGCGTGCGGGCCAGGATGTCGTTGGCGTTGGTGCCGATCATCAGCCGCCCGACCGGCAGCCCCATCCGCTTGGCGACCCAGCCGGCGAGGATGTCGCCGAAATTGCCGGTCGGGACCGAGAACGAGACCGGCCGGTGCGGCGCCCCGAGCGCCACCGCACTGGTGAAGTAGTACACCACCTGGGCGGCGACCCGGGCCCAGTTGATCGAGTTGACGCCCGACAGGCGCACGTCCTCGGCGAAGCGCGGGTGCTGGAACAGCGCCTTCACGATCGCCTGGCAGTCGTCGAAGGTGCCCTCGATCGCGAGCGCGTGGACGTTGGGGGCGTCGACCGAGGTCATCTGCCGGCGCTGCACCTCCGAGACCCGCCCGTGCGGGTAGAGGATGAACACGTCGACCTGATCGAGGCCGCGGAACGCCTCGACGGCGGCGCTGCCGGTGTCGCCCGAGGTCGCCCCGACGATGGTGGCGCGGCTGCCGCGGGCGCGCAGCGCATGGTCCATCAGCCGGCCGAGGAGCTGCATCGCCACGTCCTTGAAGGCGAGCGTCGGGCCGTGGTGGAGTTCGAGCAGGAACAGGTTGTCGTCGAGCTGCACCAGCGGGCACACCGCCGGGTGGCGGAAGGCGGCGTAGGAGTCGTCGATCATCCGGTCGAGGTCGGGGCGCGGGATCTCGCCGTCGACGAGGCGCGACAGCACCGTCCTGGCCGCGTCGGCGTAGGGCCGCCCGGCGAGGCCGGCGATGGTCTCGGGCGGCAGGGTCGGCCAGCTCTCGGGCAGGTAGAGGCCGCCGTCGCGGGCGAGGCCGGCCAGCAGCGCGTCGGTGAAGGAGAGCGGCGCGGCGGCGCCGCGGGTCGAGACATGGAGCACGGTGTTCGTCCTGAGCGAAGGGCTGCCCTACACGAAACCGCGCCCGGCGTCAGCCTTCCGGGAACCCCGGCGACGCGTCCGACCGGCGGCGTGAACGCGCCGGTCGCAGCGTCATGCGGTGTCCGATCGCTCTCCCGGCGATCCCTGCGGGACCGTGACGATCGCCGGGCCATCCGCTGACGCGATGCGGATGCCGGCGCCGCTGAGGTGCGTGGAGCCTACGGCTCCACCCTGCGGGCTTCGGCACGGCTGCCGGACTCCCTCGTCCGACGGCCGCGTCGTCCGCCGTGATCCGGGAGGCTACGCGCGGGGCAGCGCCGAGCGCACCTCCCGACCTGACGTGGCGCGCCGCGCGAGGGTGCGGCCGAGGGCGATCGAGGGCCGCTCGATGGCATGGTACATGACGTGCGATGCCAGGAGAGACGTGCCGACGATCAGTGCCGTCAGAACAGGCATCGAGACCTTGTGATAGAGCAGATGCGTCAGCGCCAGCAGGATCGGGATGTGCAGGAGATAGAGGCTGTACGAGATCTCGCCGAACCAGCGCAGGACCGAGCGCGAGAGGAAGCGATCGGCCGGCCGATCGGCGAAGCAGAGGAAGACGATCAACAGGGCCGCCAGGGGAGTCGTCGCGTTCTCGATCCGCTCGAGCGACACGACCAGCAGGGCTAGGACCGCAGCCCATGCCAGCAGCCGGTAGGCGAGCCGCTGCTGGTTGAACCAGGCGATCAGGAATTGGTAGTTGCAGGCCATGATCGCCCCGGCTGCGAAGAGCCAGAGGTAACGCAGGGCCGAGAACGGGTCGAAGGTCAGGCCGAACCGCCGGAAGAAGACCATGCTGATCGCGGAGATGACGAACGAGCCGATGAAGGCGATCCGCCAATCCCGGTTGATGGCATAGACCAACAACGGGAAGATCAGGGAGATCCTCATCTCGTAGACGAGGCTCCACATGACGACATTGTAGGTCTGCCAGTCGGTGATGTCGGTCATCAGGAGGTGGCGCGCAATCGAGTCGAAGCTCGGCGGAAAGCGCCAGTTCCAATTGAACCAGGTGCTCAGCTCGGGAATGTTGGTCGGGGAAACCAGGACGTACAACAGGCAGGAGATCAGGATCGATACGGCAAAGGGCGGCCAGATCCGGATGACGCGTTTGATGGCATAGGGGATGTACTGGTTCGTCTTTCCGGTGATGAACGTCCGCATCAGCACGAAGCCGCTCAGGACGAAGAATACCAGCACCGATACCTTGCCCATCAGGTGTCCGGCGTGCTGGATGATGTCGCCGGAGCGGCCGTCCAGGTTCTGCATCAGGATGATGTGGCTGGCCAGGACCAGCAGGGACGCGACGCCTCTCAGCGAGTCCAGGGCCACGATGCGTTCGGATCCGCCGCTCTGCGACTTGGCGGCCGCTTCGGACCCGGAAAGATTCAGCCGTGTGGATTGCATCAGTCGGTTGTCCCCCATCGCGGTTTTTTAGCACGGGCGGGCGCGAGGCCGTCAATCGTTCCGGGTCTCATGCCAGGGCCATCGGGTTTCACCCGATGGCGCTTGGTCTCATGCGATTTCCGCATCGCTCATGCGTGCGGAGCCTCCGGCTCCTCCGCGCGGGCCGGTGATACGGAATCCGGAACGAAATGTCCGATTCCGTATCACCGGGCGAAGACCGGCCTGCGTCGCTCTCTCGGGTCGTTCGGTCCGCGGTGTCCATCCGCCGGGTCTGTCGGCCCGCATGCATGCGGCATGCCCGCATCTCTGCGGGCCGGCGACGGGAAGCCGCTGGCCGGAGGCGCCGTCCGCCGCGCGGCTGTCCCTGGATGCAGCCGCCGGGGCGCCAGCGGCAGGTTTTGTTGACCCGATCGTGTGACTCTGTCATCCCGAACCCGACGTGACGATCCTCGATCACATCGACGTGGCCCGCACCGCCGGGGCCGGGATCCCACGATCCGTCGACATGAAACTCCGTGGCCGTCATGACCCGCACCACCGAAGCCCGCTACCCGCTGATCCATCTCGTGGTCACGGTGGTGATCATGTTTCTGCTGATCGCGATTTTCCGGGCCCGCCAGTACGACGACAAGTCGATCGACTTCCAGACGCTCCTGCGCATCGGCGCATGGATCGTCGCCGCCGGCTACATCGTGGGGTTCAGCGGACAGTCCCTCTGGCTGCTGCAGCGCCGCAGCCTGCTGCCGTGGCTGCTCTTCCACCTCTACGCGGTTGTGCATATCTCGGTCGCCAGCAACTGGGTCTACGGCCTCGTCGGCGCGATATCGTTCCTGATCTTCTACGTCTACGTCGGGACCATCCTGGTGCGCTTCGGGCGCGGGTTCTTCCTCGACGCCTTCTTCGTGGCGATGGCGATCGTGGCGATCTCCTCGCTCATCGTCTACTTCGCGATCCCGTCCTTCGGGCGCCTCGGCACGTGGATCGGCAACGTCCGCCTGTCGAGCAACCGCCTGTCGGGAATCACCGGGGCCGCGAACGGGATGGGGTACGCGGCCGGTATCGGTGCCATCCTGCTGGTCATGTACTGGCGCGAGATCACGATCGCATCGCG
The DNA here is from genome assembly GCF_004004555.2 of Methylobacterium oryzihabitans. Classification (GTDB taxonomy): domain Bacteria; phylum Pseudomonadota; class Alphaproteobacteria; order Rhizobiales; family Beijerinckiaceae; genus Methylobacterium; species Methylobacterium oryzihabitans. The sequence continues at coordinate 258,325 of NZ_SACP01000004.1, read as the reverse complement.
CAACGTTAAATTGGTCGTCCTGGCGTTCTTCATCGTCGATCTGCTGATGACCGTCAACCGGATGTCGATCGCGGGGGTCGGGATATGCTTGATCGCGCACTACATCTTCCTGCGCAAGAATGAGACGACCCTCGGGGCGATCTGGTTCGGAACGATCGCGATCCTGGCTCTGGCCCTGATGTTCGGATCGGAACTGCTGCCGCTGCTGTCCCGTTCGGGCGACGTGCGCGAATTGACGACCGGCACGTCGCGGGCCGGGATCTGGGCCGCGGTGATCGCGCTCGCATGGGAGCGCCCCATCCTCGGCTGGGGTCACTCGGCGGCCATCTCGATCTTTCCGTATCAGCCTGGCCTCTTCACGGAGGCGGCGCACGCCCACAACCTCTATCTCGACATCTGGTTCAGCCGCGGCTTCGTCGGCCTCGGTCTGTTTGTCCTGGCGCTCGGCGTCAGCTTCATCCACGCGATCCGGCACCGGCGCACCCGGGCGATGATCGTGATGTTCTTCTTCCTGTTCCAGGGGTTGATGGAGGCGGTTCCGCTCTACAACGTGGTCTGGCTCGGCTTCCTGCCGTTCACCTTCACCATCCTGGAGATGGTCGGAGTGACCTCTTACGTCATCGTGCCGGCACCCGACCGCGCCCGCCAGTCGCCCGGCGGCGGCCGTCCGGCCGGGCCGAGGGCGGAGGACGCCCACCAGCCGGCGCTGCTCGGACCTCGGATCGACCGGAGGCCGTCGCCGGCGGCCTGAGCCGGCCGCGGTCAGGGCGTCGGGCCGGGCCGGGTGTCGAACGGAACGTACTTCGCCCGGATCCGGTCGTAGGTGCCGTCCGCCAGGACGGCGGCCAGCGCCCGGTCGAGGGCCGCGCGCAGGGCTCCGTCGTCCTTGCGCAGGCCGACGCCGATGCCGGCGCCGAGGATCGGATCGCCCGGCGGCAGGTCGCCGGCGAGCCGGCAGCAGGCGCTTCCCTCGGGCTGGGCGGCGAAGCGGGCCAGCTCCAGCTTGTCGCCGAGGACGAGGTCGACCCGGCTGGCGCGCAGGTCGAGGATCGCGTCGGCGAGGCTGTCGAAGGGGCGGATCTCGGCCTTCGGCGCGCGCTGCTCGAGGTAGGTCTCCGCCGGCGAGCGGGCGGCGACGCCGACCCCGCGTCCGGCGAGGCCGGCGGGGGTGAGGTCCGGCGCCGGCGCGTCGCGGCGAACCAGGGCCGCGACCGGGATCCGGTAGTAGGGCCGGGTGAAGGCGATCCGGGCCTCGCGCTTCGGCGTGATCGCCAGCGACGCCATGATGGCGTCGTACTCCCCGGCCTCCAGCCCGCGGACGATCCCGTCCCACTGGTGCAGCACGATCGTGCAGGACAGGCCCGCCGCCCGGCACAGGGCTTCGGCGAGGTCCACCTCGAACCCCGCCGGCCGGCCGTCCTCGACGTAGTTGAACGGCGGGTGCCCGCCCTCGGTGGCGATGCGGACCGGTGCCGGATCGGCCGCGGCGGGGATCGCGAACAGCAGCGCGACGGCGGCGGCGAGGACCGGCCTCGGGAGCCGGCTGGGGACGGGGACGCAACGCGGACGGCGCATGGGACCGGGAGGCTTGGGCTGTGACGGCGGCGGCCCGGGCCGGCGCCCGGCCGGAACGGGGAAAAAGCGTCGCATGGCCGGCGCCCCGCGCGCAACTCGGACGTGCCCGATGCGGTTCGGGGCCGGGATTGTGCGAAACCTCCGCGGTCAGGGGCAGCCTTTCGGCGGCGCCGTGCTAGATAGGCCGCCATGCGCTGCTCCGTTCCCGTCTCGTCCCGGCGACGCATCCTGTGCGTCTTTCCCGCCTACACGCCGTCCTTCGGCACCTTCTCCCACGCCTACCCGCTGATGGGCGGGGTCAAGGCGTTCATGCCGCCCCAGGGGCTCCTCGTCATCGCGGCCTACATGCCGGAGGCGTGGGAGTGCCGCTTCGTCGACGAGAACATCCGGCCGGCCTCGAAGGCCGACTTCGCCTGGGCCGACGCGGTGTTCGTGTCGGGCATGCACATCCAGGAGGGCCAGATCCACGACATCGGCCGGCGCGCCCACGCCGCCGGCAAGGTCGCGGTGCTCGGCGGTCCCTCGGTCTCGGGCGCGCCCGAGAAGTACCCCGACTTCGACTACCTCCACGTCGGCGAGATCGGCGACGCCACCGACCGGCTGGTCGCGCATCTCGACCGCGACGTGTCGCGCCCGGCGGCCCAGGGGGTGTTCGAGACCGGCGACCGCCTCGCCTTGTCCGAGTTCCCGGCGCCGGCCTACGACGCGGTCGCGCTCAAGCGCTACCTCATCGGCTCGCTGCAATTCTCGTCGGGTTGCCCGTATCGCTGCGAGTTCTGCGACATCCCGCAGCTCTACGGCCGCCAGCCGCGGCTGAAGAGCCCGGAGCAGATGTGCGCCGAGCTCGACGCCATCGTCAGCCAGCCCGGCCACCCGGCGGTGGTGTACTTCGTCGACGACAACTTCATCGGCAACCGCAAGGCGACCCGCGAGATGCTGCCGCACCTCGTGGAGTGGCAGAAGCGGAACAACTACCCGCTCCAGTTCGCCTGCGAGGCGACGCTGAACATGGCCAAGCAGCCCGAGATCCTCGAGCTGATGCGGCAGGCCAACTTCATGACCGTGTTCGTCGGCATCGAGACGCCGGAGGCCGAGGCGCTCAAGGGCATCGACAAGACCCACAACGCCGCCGTGCCGATGTACGAGGCGATCCAGACGCTCAATTCCTACGGGCTGGAGGTGACCTCGGGCATCATCCTCGGCCTCGATTCGGACACCGACAAGTCCGAGCAGAACCTCATCGACTTCATCGACCGCTCGGCGATTCCGGTCCTGACGATCAACCTGCTCCAGGCGCTGCCCAAGACCCCGCTCTGGGACCGGCTGGAGCGCGAGGGACGCCTCCTCCACGACGCCAGCCTCGAATCGAACGTGCTGTTCAAGCGCCCGCACGACACCGTGGTCGGAAGCTGGCGCCGGGCGATCGCCCACGCCTACGCGCCCGAGCAGCTCTTCGAGCGGTTCAAGCACCAGTGCGACGTGACCTACCCGCACCGGATCGCGACGCCGACCGCCGGCAAGCTGACGCTGACCAACCTGCGCCGCGGGCTGATCCTCGGCTTCAACATCGTCACCCGTGTCGGGCTGTTCTCGGATTACCGCGGGCCGTTCTGGCGCGCCGCCGGCCACGCCCTGCGGCGCGGGCAGATCGAGGCGGTGTTCAACATGGGCTTCGTCGCCCACCACCTCATCCGCTTCACCCGCGAGGCCCTGCGCGGCGAGCACAACGCCTCGTTCTACGCCGCCAAGGCGGCCGAGAAGGAGGCCGAGCGCAACCGGTCGTGGTGGCAGAACGCCCGCCGCCGGCTGGCGCCGGAGCGCGAGGCGGCCTGAGCGATGGCCGCGGCCTGCGACCGAATATCCCGCATCGCGGGCGCTTCGGGCACTTGGCAGGCCGCTTGCACGCCGCTATAGACCGCGCTCAACGTTTTCACTCAATCGGAAGGGAGCGACCGACCGGTCGTGTTCCGAAAAGACGTCCCCGGGCGACCGGGTGACGATTGGCCGGCGGGCCCGGAGGGGCAACCCTCTTCGAGCCCCGTCCGGCCATGTCCTGTCCGAGACTGCAGGCGCCGGCGATCCGGCTTAATCCGCGAGGGCCTGCACAGACGGGGAAGACCGAGTTCGTCCGCCCTCGACGCCCGGCTCGCCGGGAGGGGAGGGCGTCGGTTTGAACCAATCTCACCTGGGATGCGGGCCTCGCGGCCGGCGCTTCGGGGACAGGGCCGTGAAGCGTCGCTCAGGACGTCGCGGTCTTCAAAAGGCCCGGCTCAGCTTGAGCGGCAGGTGCAACCGGCGGAACCCCGTTCCGCCAACCGGAGAGAGCCGAAGTGGACAGAGCAGCAAAAGCTGATCTCGTCGCGACGCTCAACGGGGTGTTCTCCGACACCGCCGTGGTCGTCGTGGCCCACTACAAGGGCCTCACGGTTGCCGACATGCAGAAGCTGCGCGCGCAGATGAAGCAGGCCGGCGCCACCGTGAAGGTCGCGAAGAACCGCCTCGCCAGCATCGCTCTCGATGGCACGGACGTCGCCTCCATCAAGCCCCTCCTGAAGGGCCCGACCCTGCTCGCCTATTCGAGCGATCCGGTCGCGGCCGCGAAGGTGGCGGTGGACTTCGCCAAGGGGAACGACAAGCTCGTGATCCTCGGCGGCGCCATGGGTACGACCGCCCTGAACCCGGACGGAGTGAAGGCGCTCGCCACGCTGCCGTCCCTCGACGAACTGCGCGCCAAGATCGTGGGCCTCGTCCAGGCTCCCGCGACCAAGGTCGCCCAGGTCGTCAACGCGCCGGCGGCGAAGCTCGCCCGCGTGTTCGGGGCCTATGCCAAGAAGGACGAAGCGGCCTGAGGGCTGTTTCCCCATCCATCGTTCAAACCGACAATCCCTGCAGGAAGTGAAAAATGGCTGATCTTGCCAAGCTCGTCGACGACCTCTCCTCGCTGACCGTCCTCGAGGCCGCCGAGCTCGCGAAGATGCTCGAGGAGAAGTGGGGCGTCTCGGCGGCCGCCGCCGTCGCCGTCGCCGCCGGCCCGGCCGGTGGCGCCGCCGCTGCCCCGGTCGAGGAGCAGACCGAGTTCACCGTCATGCTGGCCGCCGTCGGCGACAAGAAGATCGAGGTCATCAAGGAGGTCCGCGCGATCACCGGGCTGGGCCTCAAGGAGGCCAAGGACCTGGTCGAGGCGGCTCCCAAGGCCGTCAAGGAAGGCGTCGCCAAGGACGAGGGCGAGAAGATCAAGGCCCAGCTCGAGAAGGCCGGCGCCAAGGTCGAGCTCAAGTAAGGCGATGGCGGGCCGTTCAGGCCCGCCATTCCCCGCCGGCCGGGCCCGCGAGGGCCGCGGGCGATGGGCGGGACCGACGGCCCGCGGGTTCCTGCCCGCGGGCTAAGGTCGCTTCGGCGACCCCCTCGGGATCCGGGTCAGCGATCCCCATATGTTTCGAAATCGGGTGGGGACCGCCGGCCTGCGGCGGTCCGGTCCTGGCGAGGTCACGATGCGGGAAGGCCTGCGTCCCTCCGGACCCCGAGACGCGGTGAATGAGGAGCGAGGTCACCTATGGCCAACACGCTGGTCGGTCGCAAGCGCATTCGCAAGTTCTTCGGCAAGATCCGGGAAGTCGCCGAGATGCCGAACCTCATCGAGGTCCAGAAGGCGTCCTACGACCAGTTCCTGATGGTGGACGAGCCCGAGGGCGGTCGTCCCGACGAGGGCCTGCAATCCGTCTTCAAGTCCGTCTTCCCGATCTCCGACTTCGCCGCCACCGCGCTGCTCGAATTCGTGCGCTACACCTTCGAGGCGCCGAAGTACGACGTCGACGAGTGCCGCCAGCGCGGCATCACCTTCGCGGCCCCGCTGAAGGTGACCCTGCGGCTGATCGTGTTCGACGTCGATCCCGATACCGGCGCCAAGTCGGTCAAGGACATCAAGGAGCAGGACGTCTACATGGGCGACATGCCCCTGATGACGGAGAACGGCACCTTCATCGTCAACGGCACCGAGCGCGTCATCGTCTCGCAGATGCACCGCTCGCCGGGCGTGTTCTTCGACCACGACAAAGGCAAGACCCACTCCTCGGGCAAGTTGCTGTTCGCCGCCCGCATCATCCCGTATCGCGGCTCGTGGCTCGACGTCGAGTTCGACGCCAAGGACATCGTCCACGCCCGCATCGACCGCAAGCGCAAGATCCCGGTCACCTCGCTGCTGTTCGCGCTGGGGCTCGACGGCGAGGAGATCCTGTCGACCTTCTACAACCACGTCACCTACACCCGTGACGGGGACGACTGGCGCGTGCCGTTCGACGCCGAGCGGATGAAGGGTCTCAAGGCCTCGACCGACCTCATCGACGCCGATTCCGGCGAGGTGGTGCTGGAGGCGGGCAAGAAGCTCACCGCCCGCGCCGCCCGCCAGATCGCCGAGAAGGGCGTCAAGGCCCTGCGCGCCACCGACGAGGACCTCGTCGGCCAGTACGTCGCCGAGGACCTCGTCAACTACAAGACCGGCGAGATCTGGGCCGAGGCCGGCGACGAGATCTCCGAGAAGATGCTCAAGGTGCTGGAGGACGTCGGCACCGCCGAGCTTCCGGTGCTCGACATCGACCACGTCAACGTCGGCCCCTACATCCGCAACACGCTGGCGGTCGACAAGAACTCGGCCCGCGAGGGCGCGCTGTTCGACATCTACCGGGTGATGCGCCCGGGCGAGCCGCCGACGCTCGAGACCGCCGAGGCGATGTTCCACTCGCTGTTCTTCGACTCGGAGCGCTACGACCTCTCGGCGGTCGGGCGCGTCAAGATGAACATGCGGCTCGACCTCGACGCCGCCGACACCGTGCGGACGCTGCGGCGCGAGGACATGCTGGCGGTCGTCAAGGCCCTGGTGGACCTGCGCGACGGCAAGGGCGAGATCGACGACATCGACCATCTCGGCAACCGCCGGGTGCGCTCGGTCGGCGAGCTGATGGAGAACCAGTACCGGCTGGGCCTCCTGCGCATGGAGCGCGCCATCAAGGAGCGGATGTCGTCGGTCGACATCGACACCGTGATGCCGCAGGACCTCATCAACGCCAAGCCCGCGGCGGCGGCGGTGCGCGAGTTCTTCGGCTCGTCGCAGCTGTCGCAGTTCATGGACCAGACCAACCCGCTCTCCGAGGTGACGCACAAGCGCCGCCTGTCGGCGCTCGGCCCGGGCGGTCTGACCCGCGAGCGCGCCGGCTTCGAGGTGCGCGACGTCCACCCGACCCATTACGGCCGCATCTGCCCGATCGAGACGCCGGAAGGCCCGAACATCGGCCTCATCAACTCGCTGGCGACCTTCGCCCGCGTGAACAAGTACGGCTTCATCGAGACGCCGTTCCGGCGCGTGCGCAACGGCGTCGTCACCGACGAGGTCGCGTATCTCTCGGCGATGGAGGAGGCGAAGTACCACGTCGCCCAGGCCAACGCGGCGATGGACGAGACCCGCAAGCTGACGGAGGACCTCGTGGTCTGCCGTCGCGCCGGCGAGGTCATCGTGGTCGGGCCCGAGCGCGTCGACCTCATGGACGTGAGCCCCAAGCAGCTCGTCTCGGTCGCCGCGGCCCTGATCCCGTTCCTCGAGAACGACGACGCCAACCGCGCGCTGATGGGCTCGAACATGCAGCGGCAGGCGGTGCCGCTGGTGCGCGCCGACGCGCCCTTCGTCGGCACCGGCATGGAGGCGGTGGTCGCCCGCGATTCCGGCGCGGCGATCGGCGCCCGGCGGGCGGGCATCGTCGACCAGGTCGACGCCACCCGCATCGTCGTCCGCGCCACCGACGAGGCCGACGCCTCCAAGCCCGGCGTCGACATCTACCGGCTGCAGAAGTTCCAGCGCTCGAACCAGTCGACCTGCATCACGCAGAAGCCGCTGGTCCGCGTCGGCGAGCAGGTCAAGAAGGGCGACATCATCGCCGACGGTCCCTCGACCGAGTTCGGCGAGTTGGCGCTCGGCCGCAACGTGCTCGTCGCGTTCATGCCGTGGAACGGCTACAACTTCGAGGACTCGATCCTGCTCTCCGAGCGGATCGTGAAGGATGACGTGTTCACCTCGATCCACATCGAGGAATTCGAGGTGATGGCCCGCGACACCAAGCTCGGGCCGGAGGAGATCACCCGCGACATCCCGAACGTCTCGGAAGAGGCGCTCAAGAACCTCGACGAGGCCGGCATCGTCTATATCGGCGCCGAGGTCCATGCCGGCGACATCCTCGTCGGCAAGATCACGCCGAAGGGCGAGAGCCCGATGACGCCGGAGGAGAAGCTGCTCCGCGCCATCTTCGGCGAGAAGGCGTCCGACGTGCGCGACACCTCGCTCCGGGTCCCCCCGGGCGTGACCGGCACGATCGTCGAAGTGCGCGTGTTCAACCGCCACGGCGTCGACAAGGACGAGCGCGCCCAGGCGATCGAGCGCGAGGAGATCGAGCGCCTCGCCAAGGACCGCGACGACGAGCAGGCGATCCTCGACCGCAACACCTACGCCCGCCTCGCCGACGTGCTGGTCGGGCAGGCGCCGGTGGCCGGGCCGAAGGGCTTCAAGAAGGACACCACCCTCACCCGCGAGGGGCTGGCCGACTACCCGCGCTCGCAGTGGTGGCAGTTCGCCGTGCTCGAAGACCGTCTCATGACCGAGATGGAAGCGATGCAGAAGCAGTACGACGAGTCGAAGAAGCGCCTCGAGCAGCGCTTCCTCGACAAGGTCGAGAAGCTGCAGCGCGGCGACGAGCTGCCCCCCGGCGTCATGAAGATGGTCAAGGTCTTCGTGGCGGTGAAGCGCAAGATCCAGCCCGGCGACAAGATGGCGGGCCGCCACGGCAACAAGGGCGTGGTGTCGCGGATCGTGCCGATCGAGGACATGCCGTTCCTCGAGGACGGCACCCATGCCGACATCGTGCTCAATCCGCTCGGCGTGCCGAGCCGGATGAACGTCGGGCAGATCCTCGAGACCCATCTCGGCTGGGCGGCGGCGGGCCTCGGCCGGCAGGTTGCCCAGGCGGTGGACGCCTACCTGCGCACGCAGGACGTGGCGCCCCTGCGCGAGCGGATGAAATCGATCTACAGCCCCTCGGAGCTGGAGGGCCTGTCGGACCACGAGCTGGCCGAGGTCGGCAACAACCTGCGCCGCGGCGTGCCGATGGCGACGCCGGTGTTCAACGGCGCCAAGGAAGCCGACATCGAGGCGATGCTGGAGATGGCCGGTCTCGACCGGTCGGGTCAGTCGACGCTCTACGACGGGCGCACCGGCGAGCCCTTCGACCGCAAGGTCACGGTCGGCTACATCTACATGCTGAAGCTGCACCACCTCGTGGACGACAAGATCCACGCCCGCTCGATCGGTCCGTACTCCCTCGTCACCCAGCAGCCGCTGGGCGGCAAGGCGCAGTTCGGCGGCCAGCGCTTCGGCGAGATGGAGGTCTGGGCGCTCGAGGCCTACGGCGCCGCCTACACCCTGCAGGAGATGCTGACGGTGAAGTCGGACGACGTGGCGGGCCGCACCAAGGTCTACGAGGCGATCGTGCGCGGCGACGACACCTTCGAGGCGGGCATCCCCGAGAGCTTCAACGTGCTCGTCAAGGAGATGCGCTCGCTCGGCCTCAACGTCGAGCTGACCAACTCGAAGAAGGCCGACAACGACCAGCTCGAAGCCCCGCCCGAGGCGGCCGAGTAAGCGGATCCAAGCGCGGGCCGGCGTCCAGTCGCCGGCCCCACCCCGACGTCCCGCACGGGACGCGCGGCCGGTGCCCCCTCGCGGCACCGGCCGTTTCCGGATTTCATTGCGGCCTGAGCCGCACGGCGGCGGCCCCCGGCCCAGGGGCTTCCCCGCTCACAGGAGCCGATCATGAACCAAGAGGTCATGAATCTTTTCAACCAGCAGGCTCAGCCTCAGAGCTTCGACCAGATCAAGATCTCGATCTCGTCGCCTGAGAAGATCCTGTCCTGGTCCTACGGCGAAATCAAGAAGCCCGAGACGATCAACTACCGCACGTTCAAGCCGGAGCGTGACGGTCTGTTCTGCGCGCGGATCTTCGGACCGATCAAGGATTACGAGTGCTTGTGCGGCAAGTACAAGCGCATGAAGTACAAGGGCGTCATCTGCGAGAAGTGCGGCGTCGAGGTTACCCTCGCGCGCGTGCGCCGCGACCGCATGGGCCATATCGAACTCGCCGCGCCCGTCGCCCACATCTGGTTCCTGAAGTCGCTGCCGAGCCGCATCGGCCTCTTGCTCGACATGGCGCTCAAGGACCTCGAGCGCATCCTCTACTTCGAGTCGTACTGCGTCATCGAGCCGGGCCTCACCCCCCTCAAGGAGCGTCAGCTCCTGTCGGAGGAGGAGTACCTGCGCGCTCAGGAGGAGTACGGCGAGGATTCGTTCACCGCGATGATCGGCGCGGAGGCGATCCGGCGCATCCTGCAGGAACTCGACCTCGACAAGATCGCGGCCGACCTGCGCGAGGAGATCGCCACCACCACCTCCGAGCTGAAGCCCAAGAAGCTGCTCAAGCGCCTCAAGATCATCGAGGCGTTCCAGATGTCGGGCAACCGGCCCGAGTGGATGATCCTTACCGTCGTGCCGGTGATCCCGCCGGACCTGCGCCCGCTCGTGCCCCTCGACGGCGGCCGCTTCGCGACCTCGGACCTCAACGACCTCTACCGCCGCGTCATCAACCGCAACAACCGCCTCAAGCGGCTGATCGAGCTGCGCGCGCCCGACATCATCATCCGCAACGAGAAGCGGATGCTGCAGGAGGCGGTCGACGCGCTGTTCGACAACGGCCGGCGCGGCCGCGTCATCACGGGTGCCAACAAGCGCCCGCTGAAGTCGCTCGCCGACATGCTGAAGGGCAAGCAGGGCCGGTTCCGCCAGAACCTGCTCGGCAAGCGCGTCGACTATTCCGGCCGCTCGGTCATCGTGGTCGGGCCGGAGCTGAAGCTGCACCAGTGCGGGCTGCCCAAGAAGATGGCGCTCGAACTGTTCAAGCCGTTCATCTACGCGCGCCTCGACGCCAAGGGCTTCTCGGCCACGGTGAAGCAGGCGAAGAAGCTCGTCGAGAAGGAGAAGCCGGAGGTTTGGGACATCCTGGACGAGGTGATCCGCGAGCATCCCGTCATGCTCAACCGGGCGCCGACGCTGCACCGCCTCGGCATCCAGGCGTTCGAGCCCAAGCTCATCGAGGGCAAGGCGATCCAGCTCCACCCGCTGGTCTGCGCCGCGTTCAACGCCGACTTCGACGGCGACCAGATGGCCGTGCACGTCCCGCTGTCGCTGGAAGCGCAGCTCGAAGCGCGCGTCCTGATGATGTCGACCAACAACATCCTGCACCCGGCCAACGGCGCGCCGATCATCGTGCCGTCGCAGGACATCGTGCTCGGCCTGTACTACCTCTCGATCGTCGCCGAGGGGATGCCGGGCGAGTTCAAGCCGAACAACCCGAAGAACCCGATGCAGGGCGTCTACGGCAATCTCGGTGAGCTCGAACACGCGCTCGCCGCCAAGGCGATCACCCTGCACACCAAGATCAAGTGGCGCTGGAAGGGCCTCGGCCCCGACGGCGAGCCGGTCTCGCGCCTCTACGACACCACGCCGGGCCGGGTGATCCTGTCCAGCGTGCTGCCCAAGCACCGCAAGGTGCCCTTCGACGTCGTCAACAAGCTGATGACCAAGAAGGAGATCTCGGCGATGATCGACACCGTCTACCGCCATTGCGGTCAGAAGGAGTCGGTGATCTTCTGCGACCGCATCATGGGTCTCGGCTTCTCGCACGCGTTCAAGGCCGGCATCTCGTTCGGCAAGGACGACATGGTGGTGCCCGACAACAAGTGGGCGATCGTCGACGAGAACCGCGCGCTCGTGAAGGATTACGAGCAGCAGTACCAGGACGGCCTGATCACCCAGGGCGAGAAGTACAACAAGGTCGTGGACGCCTGGGCGAAGTGCTCGGACCGTCTCGCGGGCGAGATGATGAACCGCATCTCGTCGGTGCAGAAGGACGAGCACGGCGCCGACAAGCAGGTCAACTCGATCTACATGATGAGCCACTCGGGCGCCCGTGGCTCGCCGGCGCAGATGAAGCAGCTCGCGGCGATGCGCGGCCTGATGGCCAAGCCGTCGGGCGAGATCATCGAGACCCCGATCATCTCGAACTTCAAGGAAGGCCTGGACGTGCTCGAGTACTTCAACTCGACGCACGGCGCCCGCAAGGGCCTCGCCGACACCGCCCTGAAGACCGCGAACTCGGGCTACCTCACCCGCCGCCTCGTCGACGTGGCGCAGGATGCGGTGATCCGCGAGGTCGATTGCGGCACCGACAACGGCATCCGGATGCGCGCGATCATCGACGCGGGTCAGGTCGTGGCGTCGCTCGGCACCCGCATCCTCGGCCGCGCCACCGCCGAGGATCTGGTCGCGCAGGACGGCACGATCATCGTCGCCAAGGGCCAGACCATCGAGGAGAAGCACCTCGAGCCGATCACCAAGGCCGGCATCCAGGAGGTGAAGATCCGCTCGGTCCTGGTCTGCGCGACCAAGAACGGCGTCTGCGCCACCTGCTACGGGCGCGACCTCGCCCGCGGCACGCCCGTCAACATGGGCGAGGCCGTCGGCGTCATCGCGGCGCAGTCGATCGGCGAGCCGGGCACCCAGCTCACGATGCGCACCTTCCACATCGGCGGCGCGGCCCAGATCGCCGACTCGTCCTTCATCGAGTCGAGCTTCGAGGGCACGGTGCGGATCCGCAACCGCGGCCTCGCCCGGAACTCGGACGGCGACCTCATCGCCACCGGCCGCAACGTGGCGGTGGTGATCGTCGGACCGGACGGCACCGAGCGGGCGGTCCACCGCCTGCAATACGGCTCCCGCGTCCGGGTCGACGAGGGCGACACGATCAAGCGCGGCCAGCGCATCGCCGAGTGGGATCCCTACACCCGGCCGATCCTGACCGAGGTGGACGGCGTCGTCGCCTACGAGGACCTGATCGACGGCCAGTCGATCACCGAGACCACCGACGAGTCGACCGGCATCGCCAAGCGCGTCGTCATCGACTGGCGCGGCTCGGCCAGGACCGCCGACCTGCGTCCGGCAATCGTCATCCACGACCAGAGCGGCAAGGTGCTGAAGCTGCCCCGCGGCGCCGACGCCCGTGCCCTGCTGCCGGTGGAGGCGATCATCGGCGTCGATCCGGGCTCCCGGGTCAAGGCCGGCGACATCCTCGCCCGCGTCTCGTCGGAGAGCGCCAAGACCCGCGACATCACCGGCGGTCTGCCGCGGGTGGCGGAGCTGTTCGAGGCGCGCCGTCCGAAGGACGCGGCGATCATCGCCGAGAAGTCGGGCACGATCTCGTTCGGGCGCGACTACAAGAACAAGCGCCGCCTGACGCTGACGCCGCATGACGGGTCGGAGCCGGTCGAGTACCTGATCCCCAAGGGCAAGCACATCCACCTGCAGGACGGGGACGTGGTCGAGCTCGGCGACTTCATCGTCGACGGCAACCCGGCGCCGCACGACATCCTGGCGATCAAGGGCGTCGAGGAACTCGCCGCCTACCTCGTCAACGAGATCCAGGAGGTCTACCGGCTCCAGGGCGTGTCGATCAACGACAAGCACATCGAGGTCATCGTCCGGCAGATGCTGCAGAAGGTCGAGATCACCGACGGGGGTGATTCCGACATCCTCAGCGGCGACCAGATCGACCGGACCGAACTGGCGGACCTGAACGAGAAGCTGCTCGCCGAGGGCAAGAAGCCGATCCAGGGCGTGCCCGTCCTGCTCGGCATCACCAAGGCGTCGCTGCAGACGAAGTCGTTCATCTCCGCGGCCTCGTTCCAGGAGACCACCCGCGTCCTCACCGAGGCGGCGGTCAACGGCAAGGTCGACACGCTGGAGGGCCTGAAGGAGAACGTCATCGTGGGCTCGCTCATCCCGGCGGGTACCGGCGCGATGATCTCCGACATCAAGTCGGTGGCGCGCCGCCGCGACGACCTCATCATGGCGCAGAAGACCTCCGACAGCGGCGTCGAGCAGCTGCCCGCCGCCGAGTGACGAACCGGGTTCCGCCCTCGGGCGGAGCCCTTCCTACTGAGAAGGGCCGGCGTCGCCATCGGGCGGCGCGGGCCCTTTTCGTTCGGGCGCTCCGCCCGAGTGGTTAACCGATCGTCAAGGCTCTTCGGCCAATCTTAAGGACCACGCCACCGAGCGCGCGTCCGGCATGCCTTCCGTTTCGGTCAACCTTTCCCCTCTGTCGCGTTCCGACCCGCCGGGCGCGGCCTCGCGCCGGCCCGCGGCGGGCGCCGAGGCGCGCCGGCGGGACCGCGACGCGGCGCTCGAACGGGCGGTGTTCGCCATCACCCTGGTGCTCGCCGCCGCGTCCTCGGGCTTCGCCGCCTGGACGATCGGCGGGGCGGGCCGCGCGGCGATCGCGAGCGACGGGGCGCTGCCGTCCGGGTTGATGACCTGGAAGCGGGGCGTCGTGCCGGCCGAGGCCGAACCGACCGTCACCGGCGCGCTGCCGAAGCGCCCCGCCGTCGAGGCCCCGCTCGGCAGCGAGATCCGGCCGGCGGACGAGCCGCTCGGACGCGGCTACGTCGTGCGCGCCGTCCTGGAGGGGGTCGCGACCGTCGAGGGACCGGACGGCCTGCGGGTGGTCGCGCCCGGGATGCTGCTGCCGGGCGCCGGCCGCGTCCTGTCGATCCGGCCCTCCGGCCCCGGCTGGCTCGTCGTCACCACCGAGACCGTCATCACGACGCCGCGGCCGTGAGGCCGGGCAAGCCTGAGACAAGGCTCGCTTCCTAAAGCTCACTCGCCGCCGGGGCGGCGAACGACCGGGACCCCCGACGGCCGCGGGCCGGCGCATCGATCGCAAACCAGGAGCGGGCCGGGTGGTGTCGACCTTCACCAACTACGCGCTGATCTCGAAGGATCTCGCCACCGCGCTCAAGCGCAAGGCGGCCGAGCCCCTGATCGCCCGCGAGACCGCGTATTTCGAGGCCAATATCGGCAAGGTGAAGTCCGTCGACGAGTTCCTCGCCAACACCCGGCTCTACACCTACGCAATGAAGGCCTACGGCCTCGAGGACATGATCTTCGCCAAGGCGTTCATGCGCCGGGTGCTGAACGAGGGCGTGGCGGACCCTTCCAGCTTCGCCAACCGCCTGTCCGACAACCGCTACCGGGACTTCGCCAGGGCGTTCAACGTCACCGGCGGCTGGGGCGCGCGCGACACCGGAGAGGGCCTCGCCTACAATCCGATTTCGCCGACGTTCGCCGACGCCGGGCCGGCGACCGCGACCGGCAGCCGTCCCCTGACCGAGGGCCAGAACGGCACCGGTGTGTTCGATTTCAGCACCACCAACGAGGTCAGCTTCGTGCTGACGACGAACCTCGATTCCAACACGGCCCGCAGCGGCAAGATCGTGCTCAATGCCGGGACCCTGGCCAACGCGGTGAGCGACCGCGCCAGGGTCACCGCCGACGAGATCGTCCGCGTGGTCAATTCCCAGATCGACGCCTCCGCGCTCGGGGGGACCGTCAAGGCCGCCCTCGACGTCGATGGCCGCCTCGTCTTCGTCACCAAGGACTTCGTCGATCTCGGCGCCGACGGCCGGGTCGGCGGCACCGGCCGCGACGCCGACCGGATCTTCGCCGCCACCGGCGCGGACCGGACGATCCAGATCCAGAACACCGACCGTTCGTCGCCGTTCCAGACCGGGATCAGCATCGGCTTCGGAGTCGACAACAACCCCGACGTCAGGGCGCAGGCCGGCGGCAGGGCACCGGCCCAGGCGATCGGGTCCCGGGTCTTCGCCCAGGACGAGGTGCTGGATTTCAGCACCACCGGCGAGGTCAGTTTCGAGCTGACGACGAATCTCGACGCGGCCACCGCCCGTACCGTCAAGATCGTCCTCAACGCCGAGACCCTGAACGACGTCACGGTGAATCTCGCCAGGGTGACGCCGGCCGAGCTGCTGAAGGCGATCAACGGCCAGATCGACGCCTCGGGCCAGGCCGGCCTCAAGGGCGCCGTCGCGGCCTCCTTCGACACCGGCGGCCGCCTCGTCTTCACCACGACGGATGTCGTCGATCTCGGCGCCGACGGAGAGGCCGGCGGGACGGATGCGAATGCCGACCGGACCTATGCCGGCGATGCGCCGCAACGGACGATCCGGATCCACAACACCGACCGCTCGGCGCCGGCCCAGACCGGAATCAGCATCGGCTTCGGCCTGCGCAACGACCCCGACGTGACGGCGCAGGTGGGGGGCGCCGGGCCGGCCCGCGTGGTCGGGAACCGCAGCTTTCCGGCCGGCACCACACTCGATTTCACCGACACCAGCGCGATCAGCTTCGACCTGACGACGCATCTCGACGCGACCACCCTGCGCACCGGCCGGATCGTCATCGACGCCGCCGCCCTGACCGGCCGCGTCGCGAACCTCGCGGCGGTGACGCCGGCCGAACTGCTGCGGGCGATCAACGACCAGATCGACGCCACCGGCGATGGCGGCCTCAAGGGCACGGTCGAGGCGTCGCTCGATGCCTCCGGCCACCTCGTCTTCGCGACCCGGGACACCGTCGATCTCGGCGCCGACGGCCAGGCCGGCGGCACCGGCCGGGACGCCGACAGGGTCTTCGCCGCCGATGGGATGGAGCGGACGATCCGGGTCCGCACCAACGACAGCAGCCTCTGGCAGGCCGGTGCCAAGACGATGAATATCGGCTTCGGCGTGGGTGCGGCCGGCGAGCCCGACAAGACGGCGGTGCCGAGCATCGTCGGGCCGGCCCGGGCGACCGGATCGCAGGATCTGGTGACCGCCGCCACCTTCGACTTCAGCACCACCGACGAGGTCAGCTTCGACCTTGCGACGAATCTCGACGCGACCACCGTCCGCAGCGGCCGGATCGTCCTCAACGCCGCGACGCTGAAGGGACAGGTCGCGGATCTCGCCAAGGTGACCTCCGACGAACTGCTCAAGGCGGTCAACGCCGCGGTCGATGCGTCCGACCTCAAGGGTGCGGTCGCGGCCTCCTACGACCCGCAGGGCCGTCTCGTCTTCACCTCGACGGACCTCGTCGATCTCGGGTCCGACGGCAAGGCGGGCGGCACCGGCGCGGCGGCCGACAGGACCCTGTACGCGGGCAACGCGCCCGAGCGGACGATCCTGATCCGCAACACCGACCGCTCGTCGCTGCTGCAATCGGCGTTCAACATCGGCTTCGGCATCGACGACGATCCCGACACCTCGGTCCGGGCGAGGGCCGCCACCGCCGGGTCGGCGGCGCAGGTGACCGGCGCCCGCCTGTTCGGGTCCGCCGACACGCTCGATTTCAGCACCACCGCCGAGGTCGGCTTCCGGCTGACGACGAATCTCGACGCCGACACCACCCGCTCCGGCACGATCGTGCTCAACGCCGCGACTCTGAAGGACGTCGCCGCGAACCTCGCCAAGGTGACGCCGGCCGAACTGGTCGGGGCGATCAACGCGCAGATCGACGCCAGCGGCAACGCCAACCTCCAGGGGGCGGTCAGGGCCTCGCTCGACGCCGTGGGGCGCCTCGTCTTCACCACGACGGACACGGTCGACCTCGGCGCCGACGGGCGGCTCGGCGGCACCGGCGTCGACGCCGACCGCGCCTACGGGGCGGTCGGTGCCGGTCGCACGATCCAGGTCCAGAACATCGACCGGTCGGCCGCGACTCGGACCGGTCTCGACATCGGCTTCGGCGTCGACAACGGCCCCGACGCGACGGTGAGGGCCGCCACCAGCGCCTATCTGCGCCAGTCGCTGGAAACCGATGCCGGCGAGGAGGATACCGGGGTGCGCCTCGCCCTGTACTTCGCGCGGCTCGGCCCGACCCTGACCAGCGGCTACCAGATCCTCGGCGACACCGCGCTGACCCAGGTGGTCAACACGGTGCTGGGGCTGACGACCATGACCGGCGCCAGCGCCGAGGCGCTGGCCTCGCGGGCGCGGCTGATCGAGCAGAAGATCGACCTCAAGAGCTTCTCCGACCCCAGGAAGCTCGACGCCTTCGTCCGGCGCTTCGCCGCGGTGTGGGACGCCCAGAACAACGCGACCGCCTCGCCGCTGCTGGCGCTGTTCGGCTCCTCCGGGGCCGGGATCGGGGCCAACCTGCTGCTGAGCGCCGTGCGCGTGCGGACCGGAGGCTAGGAGACCCATGCAGAACGGCCTCTACGTCGCCCTCTCGGCCCAGATCGCCCTCGAGAAGCGGCTCAACACCGTCGCCAACAACGTCGCCAACATGGCGACCGGCGGCTACCGCGCCGAGGAGACCCGGTTCGAGACCCTGCTCGCCGAGGCCGGGGCCGGCCCGGTCGCGTTCGCGTCCCCGGGCGAGACCTTCATCTCGCGCCGGGCCGGCGAGGCGAAGCGCACCGACGCACCCCTCGACGTGGCGGTGCAGGGCGACGCCTGGCTCTCGGTGCAGGGGCCGAACGGCCCGCTCTACACCCGCGACGGCCGCATGACGATGGACGCCACCGGCCAGCTCCTCAGCGTCGCCGGGCAGCCGATGCTGGATTCCGGCGGCGCGCCGATCCTGCTCGACCCGCAGGGCGGCCCGGTGATGATCGGCCGCGACGGCAGCATCGTCCAGAACCGCAACCAGGTCGGCACGATCGGCGTGTTCACCCTCGACCCGCAGGCCAAGCTCAGCCGCGCGGCGAGCGGTGCCGTGGCCTCCAGCGTGCCCGGCACGGCGGTGCAGGACTTCTCGCGGATCGGCGTCCTCCAGGGCTACGCCGAGGGCGCCAACGTCAATCCGGTCCTGGAGATGACGAAGCTCATCATGATCCAGCGCACCTTCGAGCAGGCCGCGACGCTGACCGGCGACAGCGAGAACGCGCTTGCCAACGCCATCCGCACCCTCGGGCCGTCGAGCTGAGCCGATGAGCGACGCCCTCGCGCGCCTCGGCGCGGCCCTCTCCGAACGGCAGGCCCTGCCGCTGGTGCGCGTCGGCGGCCCGGT
This sequence comes from Methylobacterium oryzihabitans, assembly GCF_004004555.2. GTDB lineage: Bacteria > Pseudomonadota > Alphaproteobacteria > Rhizobiales > Beijerinckiaceae > Methylobacterium > Methylobacterium oryzihabitans. The sequence goes on along the minus strand of NZ_SACP01000004.1, from coordinate 239,760 downwards.
GCAGGAGGTGACCGCGAGCGCCTGCCGGGTCGGCGGGGTCGCGGCCTTCGTCCGGCTCGGCGACCGCATGGGCATCGAGGCCGACGGCCGCGTCCAGGTCGGCGAGGTGGTGCGGATCGAGGCCGGCGGGGTCACCCTCAAGCCGTTCGAGGCCCGGATCGAGGCCGGGATCGGCGCCCGGGCGTTCCGCCTCGGCGAGGCCGCCCTGCGGCCGCATCCCGGCTGGAAGGGCCGGGTGATCGACGCGCTCGGCCGTCCCATCGACGGCGGCGGCCCGCTGCCGGCGGGCGAGCGGGCGATGCCCCTCGACGCGGCCCCGCCCCCGGCGATGAGCCGGGCCCGGGTGCGCCGCCCGGTGCGCACCGGCGTGCGGGCGCTGGACCTGTTCACGCCGCTCTGCGCCGGCCAGCGCATCGGCATCTTCGCCGGCTCGGGCGTCGGCAAGTCGACCCTGCTGGCGATGCTGGCCGGGGCGGAGGGCTTCGACAGCGTCGTGGTGGCGCTCGTCGGCGAGCGCGGCCGCGAGGTGCGCGAGTTCCTCGAGGGACCGCTGGCCCCGAGCCGGGCGCGCGCGGTGGTGGTGGTGTCCACCGGCGACGAGAGCCCGATGATGCGCCGGCAGGCGCCGCGGGCGGCCCTCGCCGTCGCCGAGGCGTTCCGGGATGCCGGCGAGTCGGTCCTGCTGATCGTCGATTCGGTCACCCGCTACGCCCACGCCGCCCGCGACGTGGCGCTGGCGGCCGGCGAGCCGGCGGTGGCGCGCGGCTACCCGCCGAGCGTGTTCTCCGACCTGCCGCGCCTTCTGGAGCGGGCCGGGCCCGGTCCGGACGGGCAGGGGACGATCACCGGCCTGTTCTCGGTCCTCGTCGACGGCGACGACCACAACGACCCGGTCGCCGACAGCATCCGCGGCACCCTCGACGGCCACGTCGTGCTCGACCGCGCCATCGCCGACCAGGGCCGCTACCCGGCGGTCAACACCCTGGGCTCGATCTCGCGCCTCGCCGATCAGGTCTGGACGGCCGAGCAGCGCGAGCTGGTGCGGCGCCTGCGCAGCATGATGGCCCGGTTCGAGGAGACCCGCGACCTGCGCCTGATGGGCGGCTACCGCAGCGGCGCCGACCCCGAACTCGACCACGCGGTCGCGCTGGTGCCGCGGGTCTACGAGGCCCTGCGCCAGGAGCCCGCCCACGGCCCGAGCCGGGACGCCTTCCTCGAACTGGCGGAGGCGCTCCGGTGACCGCCCGCTCCAGCCCCGCACAAGCCGAACACCCCCTCAATCACCGCCAGTCTCCGAATATCGAGGTCACGACATGAGTCTCCTGGGAGTGCTCCGCACCGGCGTGTCGGGCATGGGCGCGCAGACCAACCGGATCAGCACCGTCGCCGAGAACGTGCAGAATTCCGGCACCACCGGCTACAAGCGCGCCTCGACCGAGTTCTCGTCGCTGCTCGTCGACGGCGGCGCCACCGGCACTTACAATTCCGGCGCGGTCGAGACCACGGTGCGGCGCGCGGTCACCGAGGGCGGGGTCAACACCACCACCACCTCGACGAGCGACCTCGCGATCGAGGGCAACGGCTTCTTCGTCGTGCAGGACCCGGCCGGCGTGAAGGTCCTCACCCGCGCCGGCAACTTCGTGAAGGACGGCGAGTCCGGCAACTACGTCAACGCCGCCGGCTTCGCCCTGACCGGGTACGACCTCTCGACGGGTCCGGCGGTGCCGACCCTCAACAGCACCGACGGGCTGGTGCCGGTCAACATGAACCAGTTCGCCATGCAGGCGACGGCATCGAAGTCCGGCCTGTTCGGCGGCAACCTCGACGCGACCGCGACCAACACCGCCACGACGCCGCCCTCGACGGAGAGCGGCACGGCGACGACCTACGGCTACGCCAAGAAGACCTCGATCCTCACCTACGATCCCCAGGGGGCTAAGGTAACCCTCGACGTCTACATGACGAACAACGGCGCCAACAACTGGACCGCGCGGGTCTACAACGCGTCGGGCAACGCCTGGCTGGCGACCGCGACCCTCGGCTTCAACGCCAGCGGCCAGCTCGCCACCGCGACCGCCCCCGGCGGCGGCGCGCTGACGACCACGGATATCGGCATCCCGGTCGGCGGGCGCACGCTGTCGTTCGACTTCAGCACCCTGACCAACCTCGCCGGCGACTACAGCCTGAAGGGAGCCGCCGACGGCAAGGCGCCGAGCGCGGTGAAGTCGGCCCAGTTCGACCCCGACGGCACGGTCTACGCGGTCTACGACGACGGCAGCCGCCTCGCCGCGTTCAAGGTGCCGGTCGCCACGGTCGACAGCCCCGACAACCTCGATCCGAAGGCCGGCAACGTCTACACCACCAGCACCACCAGCGGCGACCTCCAGATCGGCTTCGCCGGCGCCGGCGGCTTCGGCAAGGTCAAGTCGGGCTCGCTCGAAGCGTCCAACGTCGACGTCAGCACCGAGCTGACCGCGATGATCGAGGCGCAGACGGTCTACACCGCCAACTCGAAGGTGTTCTCGACCGGCAACGACCTGCTCGAGATCCTGATGAACCTGAAGCGGTAGCCTCCGCCGGCTCACCCGCCGCTCACCCCTGCTCCGGAACCTGTCGATGGGTCTCTCCCTCGCCCTCAACACCGCCCGCTCGTCGCTGCTCGCCAACGCGACGCAGATCGCGGTCTCGGCGCGCAACAGCGCCGGGGCGACCGATCCGACCTATTCGCGCAAGGTCGCGACCGTGGTCTCGGGCGGCGGCGGCGCCTCGGTGGCGGTGCGCCGGGCAAGCGACGACGCCCTGTTCGCCCGCATGCTCGACGGCACCTCGTCGCTGGCGAGCCGCGAGGCGCTGCTCGGCGGCCTCACCAGCCTGCAGCAGACGGTGGGCGACCCGGACGACGCGGCCTCGCCGGCGGCGAAGGTCGCGGCCTTCGCCACCGCCCTGCAATCCTCCGCCAACGCCCCCGACAACGGCGACCTCGCCCGCTCGCTCCTCGACAGGGCGAGCGACCTCGCCGGCAGCCTCAACCGGGCGGCGGGCGCGGTGCAGACCGTGCGCCGCGACGCCGACACCGCGATCCGCGACTCGGTCGCCCGGATCAACGACCTGCTCGCCCAGTTCGACCTCGCCAACCGCGCGGTGATGAAGGGGACGGTGAGCGGGGGCGACATCAGCGACGACCTCGACAACCGCGACCGCATCCTCGCCAAGCTGTCGGAGGAGGTCGGCATCACCACCGTCGCCCGCGCCGGCGGCGATCTGGCGGTCTACACCGACAGCGGCGTGCCGCTGTTCGACCGGGCGGCGCGCACGGTCAGCTTCGCGGCGACCGCGGTCTACAACCCCGGCACGGTCGGCGCCGCGGTGATGATCGACGGGGTCGCGGTCACCGGCCCGGGCTCGCCGATGCCGCTGCAGGGCGGCCGCATCGCCGGGCTGGCGGAGCTGCGCGACACGGTCGCGACCACCTACGAGGCGCAGCTCGACGCGATGGCCGGCACGCTGATCCGGGCCTTCGCCGAGACCAGCACCACCACCCCGCCCGGGCCCGCCCGCGCCGGCCTGTTCACCTCCGGCGTGTTCACCACCGGCGGCGCCGCGGTGCTGCCCGGGAGTGACGCCGGCCTCGCCACCGCGATCCGGATCAACCCGGCCGCCGATCCGGCGGCCGGCGGCAGCCTCGCCACCCTGCGCGACGGCGGCATGAACGGCGCCGGCTACCGCGCCAACCCGGCCGCGGCCGGCACCGACGCGGCCTATTCCGGCCGCCTCGACGCCCTGGTGAAGACCCTGAAGGGCACCGGGTCCTACGCCGCCGCCACCGGGATCGGCGGCGCCGCGACCCTCCAGGACTTCGCCACCACCTCGGCCGGCTGGATCGAGGCCCGGCGCAAGACCGCCACCGGCGAGGTCGACTACCAGACCACGCTGCTGAACCAGGCCTCCGGCGCGCTCTCGGCCGCCACCGGCGTCAGCACCGACGACGAGACCGCGCGGACGCTCCAGCTCCAGCAATCCTACTCCGCCTCGGCGAAGCTGATCTCGGTGATCGACGACCTGATGAAGATCCTGCTCAACGCGGTGAACTGAGGCCATGCAGACCAGCTTCATCTCGACCCTGACCCTGTGGAACTCGTCCCGGGCCGGTCTCGGCAAGCTCCAGAGCGAGCTCGCCAAGGCCAACCAGGAGAGCGTCGACGGCCGCTACGCCGATGTCGGGCTGGCGCTCGGCAACGGCGTCGGCCTCGGCATCGCGCTGCGCCGGGAGATGGAGGAGATCGACGGGCTCAAGACCGGCAACGGCCTCGTGTCGCTTCGGCTCAGCACCACCCAGGCCAGCCTGAGCGACCTGCAGAAGGCGGCCGATTCGGTGCTCGCGACCCTGGTCGGGACCACGCCGAGCCAGCGCGCCGCGGCGATCAAGGAGACCGCCGCGACCCAGCTCGCGGCCCTGACCGCCGGGCTCAACAAGGCCAGCGGCGGCCAGTACCTGTTCGCCGGCACCAACGCGCAGCAGAAGCCGGTGGCGGACTACGCCGACGCGGCCAAGGCGAAGGTCGCCGACGCCTTCGACCTCGCCTTCGGCTTCCCCCAGGGCGATCCGCGGGCGGCCTCGATCAGCGAGGCGGACATGGCGGCGTTCCTCGACGGCGCCTTCGCCGACCTGTTCGACGAGGCCGGCTGGAAGGCGGACTGGTCGTCGGCGTCGAGCGACGTCCTGACCAGCCGCATCTCGACCACCGAGACGGTCACGACCTCGGCCACCGCCAACAGCGCGCCGGTGCGGATGCTGGCGATGGCCTACGTCATGGCCTCCGACCTCGGCGCGACCGCCTTCTCGGACAAGGTCCAGACCCTCGTCACCGACCGGGTCATCGGCCTGCTCGGCAAGGCGAGCGACGGGCTCGTCGACGTGCAGGCCGATCTCGGCCGCTCGCAGGCGATGGTCGCCGCCGCCAACACCCGGATGGGCGCCCAGCGCGCCCTGCTCGCCACCCAGCTCAACGACCTGGAGGGCGTCGACCAGCAGGCGGCGATCACCCGGGGCCAGCTGATCCAGCAGCAGATCCAGGTGTCCTACAACCTCACGGCGCAGCTGCGCCAGCTCAGCCTCGTCAACTACCTGTGACGGGGGAGCGATGACCACGGTTCCCGGGCTCCGGGAGGCCGCGACCCGCGGCCGGCCCGCCCGACACCCTTTCGCCGGCGCTGCGCCGGAGCACCGCGCGGCGCCGGCAACGGCGCCGCGGGCCTGACCCACGCGAGGCAGCATCGACCATGTACCGGTTCTCCTATTCCGAGATCCTCGAGGATTCCTCCGAACTCTGCCGCGAGCGCGAGCGCGCCGCGTTCGACCGGGCGATCGGCCTGCTGCGCACCGCCGACGCCGACGAGGCGGGGCTGGAGGATCGCGGCGAGGCGGTGAGCTTCCTGCACCGGCTGTGGGACATCCTCATCGACGACCTCATCAGCCCGGAGAACGGCCTGCCCGACGGGCTGCGGGCCGATCTCGTCTCGATCGGCCTGTGGAGCATGCGCGAGGCGAGCGAGGTGCTGCGCACGCCCACGCGCAGCCTCGCGGCACTCATCGAGGTCAACAGCACGATCCGGGACGGCCTGCGGTGACCCGGCGGATGAACCTCTCCCTGCGCGCCGGCGAGCGCGTGTTCATCAACGGCGCCGTGCTGCGGGTCGACCGCAAGGTGACGATCGAGCTGATGAACGACGCCACCTTCCTCCTGGAGAACCACGTCATCCAGCCCGAGGAGGCGACGACGCCCCTGCGCCAGCTCTACTTCGCGGCGCAGACGATGCTGATCGAGCCCGCCCGGGCCGAGGAGGCCCGCGCCGTCTACCGCCGGCTCGACGCGGCGCTGATGGCGACCTTCGTCAACGCCGAGATCCTGCACGGCCTGCGCAACGCGGCGGCGATGATCGAGGCCGAGCGGCCGTTCGAGGCGCTCAAGGTGATCCGCGGCCTCTATCCGGCCGAGGCCACGGTGCTCGCCGGCGGCGCGCCGTCGATGCCCGAGACCCCGACCCGCGCCGCCTGATATCCTGGCGGCGCGGACGACCGATTCGGCGCCGGCGCGAGCCGCCGGCGCCGCGCGATCCCCGCGACGAGAGAGCCCGCCCATGACCACCGTCCCCGCCACGACCGCGGCCACGACGACCAGCACCGCCGGCACCGCGACCAGGGCCGGAAGCGCCGCGATGTCGTCGCTCGGCTCCGACGCGTTCCTGAAGCTGCTCCTGGCGCAGCTCAAGAACCAGGATCCGACCAAGCCGATGGACTCGACGGACTACATGGGCCAGCTCGCCACCTTCTCGGAGGTCGAGCAGAGCACCAAGATGAACCAGAAGCTCGATTCGCTGCTGTCGTCGTCCTACCTGTCGCAGGCCGACGGCATCATCGGCCGCACCGTCACCTCGGCCGACGGGACGGTCGCGGGGGCGGTCGCCTCGGTCAAGCTGACCAGCGACGGCGCCGTGGCCCAGCTCGCCGACGGCCGGGAGCTGCTCCTCGGCTCCGGCGTGGTGGTGTCGTGACGCCCGTGGGCGTGACGCGCGTGGGCGGGAGGCGCCCGACGCGCCCGGGCGGGAGGCGGCCGTGAACGAGGTCGACGCCCTCGAACTGGTCCGCCAGGCGATCTGGACCGTCATCATCGGGTCGGGCCCCGCGGTCGGCGCCGCGATGGCGGTCGGCATCGTGGTCGCCCTGGTCCAGGCCCTGACCCAGATCCAGGAGGTCACCCTGACCTTCGTGCCGAAGATCCTGGTGATCCTGCTCGTGCTGCTGATGACCGGATCGTTCGTCGGCACCCAGATCTACGCCTTCACCGAGGCGACCTACGGCCGGATCGTCACCGGGTTCTGATCGCCGCGAGGCTCGCGCAAGCTTGCGGGCCGATCATGCCGGCGTCGGTGAGCGGGGGCGTGTCCGGGATGGCGGTGCTGGGAGCGGTGGCGGCGGTGGAGCCGCGCTCGAGGCGGGACGTCGGCTTCGCGGTCGGCGTGGTCTGCATCCTGGCGGTGCTGTTCCTGCCGGTGCCGGCTTTGCTCATCGATGTCGGGCTCGCCTTCTCGATCGCCCTGTCGGTGCTGATCCTGATGGTCGCGCTCTGGATCCAGAAGCCGCTCGAATTCTCCGCCTTCCCGACCGTGCTGCTCATCGCCACGCTGCTGCGGCTGGCGCTCGGCATCGCCACGACCCGGCTGATCCTCGCCAACGGCCAGACCGGGGTCGACGCCGCCGGCCACGTCATCCAGGGCTTCTCGCAGTTCGTGATGAGCGGCGACTTCGTGATCGGGATCGTGGTCTTCGCGATCCTCATCACGGTCAACTTCCTCGTCATCACCAAGGGCGCGACCCGCATCGCCGAGGTCGGCGCCCGCTTCACCCTCGACGCGATCCCCGGCAAGCAGATGGCGATCGACGCCGATCTCAATGCCGGGCTGGTCGACGAGAAGGAGGCGCAGCGCCGGCGGCGCGAGCTGGAGGAGGAGAGCGCGTTCTTCGGCGCCATGGACGGCGCCTCGAAGTTCGTCCGCGGCGAGGCGGTGGCCTCGCTCATCATCATCGCGGTCAACATCTTCGGCGGCATCATCATCGGCACCACCCGTCACGGCATGGCGCTCGCCACCGCCGCCGACGTGTTCACCAAGCTGTCGGTCGGCGACGGCCTCGTCTCGCAGATTCCCGCCCTCATCGTCTCGCTCGCCGCCGGCCTGCTGGTGTCGAAGGGCGGCACCCGCGGCTCGACCGAGCGGGCGGTGCTCGGCCAGCTCGGCGCCTATCCCCGCGCCCTGATGGTCGCGGCCGGGCTGATGGGGGTGTTCGCCCTGGTGCCGGGCCTGCCGCTGGTGCCGTTCACCGCGCTCGGCCTGCTGATGGGCTTCGTCGCGGTCGTCATCCCGCGCCGGCGCGCCGCCGAGGAGGCCGAGGCGGTGCGCCGGCTCGCCGAGGAGGAGGAGGCGAAGAGCCAGGCCACCGCCCGCGATTCGGTCAAGGAGGCGCTGAAGACCCCGGAGGTCGAGCTGCTGCTCGGCCGCCAGCTCTCCGGCCAGCTCCAGAACTCCCGCGCCGAGCTCGGCCACCGGGTCGCCAAGATGCGGCGCAAGTTCGCGATCCAGTACGGCTTCGTCGTCCCCGACATCAAGCTCACCGACAGCCTGTCGCTGCCGCCGCGCTCCTACCAGATCCGCATCCACGGCACCCTCGCGGCGACCCACGAGACCCGGCCCGGCGAGGTGCTGGTGGTGGTCGGCGACGGGCCGATGCCGGACGTGCCGGGCGAGGAGGTGCGCGAGCCGGCCTTCGGCCTCAAGGCGCTGTGGGTGCTCGAATCCTACGGCCACGAGGTCCGCCGCGCCGGGCTCGAGCCGGTCGACGGCGCCTCGGTGATCCTCACCCACCTGTCCGAGGTGATCCGCAACAACCTGCCCCACCTCCTGTCCTACAAGGACATGCGCGGCCTCATCGACCGCCTCGACCCCGAGTACAAGCGCCTGCTCGACGAGATCTGCCCGTCGCAGATCTCGCAGTCGAGCCTCCAGGCGGTGCTCAAGCTGCTGCTCGCCGAGCGGGTCTCGATCCGCAACCTGCACCTGATCCTGGAGGCGGTGGCCGAGATCTCGCCGCATGCGCGCCGGGCCGAGCAGATCGCCGAGCACGTGCGGATGCGGGTGGCGCAGCAGATCTGCGGCGACCTCGCCGAGGACGGGGTGCTCAGCGTGCTGCGCCTCGGCAGCCGCTGGGACCTGTCGTTCCACCAGAGCCTCAAGCGCGACGCCAAGGGCGAGGTGGTCGAGTTCGACATCGACCCGCGCCTCGTCGAGCAGTTCGGCACCGAGGCCTCGGCGGCGATCCGCGCCCGCCAGAAGGAGACCCACGGCTTCGCCCTTGTCACCGCGCCCGACGCCCGGCCCTATGTGCGGATGATCGTCGAGCGCATGTTCCCGACCCTTCCGGTGCTGTCGCACCTCGAGATCGCCCGCGGCGTCGAGATCAAGTCCCTCGGGACGATCTCGTGAGCGCCTTCGCGCTGCTCGGCCAGAACACCGTGCTGGCGGCGTTCCTGATCTTCTGCCGCATCGGCGCCTGCCTGATGGTGGTGCCGGGCTTCTCCAGCACCCGGATCCCGGCCCAGATCCGGCTGTTCGTCGCCTTCGCGGTCTCCCTCGCCGTCGCCCCCGTCGTGCTGCCCGGCTTCCAGGCCCGGCTCTCCGATCAGGTCCCGGCGGTCACCCTGGCCTGGATCGTCGTCGAATCGCTGACCGGCTTCGTGATCGGGCTGCTCGGGCGGATCTTCCTGTTCGTGCTCGAGAGCATCGTCACCGCGATGGCGACGGCGGCGGGCTTCGGCGTCATCCCGGGCACGCCCCTCGAAGGCGAGCCGGTCCCGGGCTTCGGCGCCCTCCTGATGCTCGCCGCGACCGCGCTGACGTTCGCCGCCGACCTGCACTGGGAGCTGGTGCGCGGCATCGTCGATTCCTACGACCGCATCCCGCCCGGCAGCGGGCTCGGCGCGCAGGCGTCGCTGGTCCAGGTCACCGACCAGATCGGCGCGGTGTTCGTGATGGGCCTGCGCATCGGCTCGCCGTTCATCGCCTACTCGATCGTCGTCAACCTCGCGCTCGGCTTCGCCAACAAGCTCACGCCGCAGGTGCCGGTGTTCTTCATCGCGACGCCGTTCCTGATGGCCGGCGGCCTGCTCCTGCTCTACGCGACCTCGACGGAGTTCATGACCCAGTTCCTCACCGCCTACGCGTCCTGGCTGCGGCGGGGCTGAGGGGTGAGCGCCAAGGACCGCCTCGCCCGGGTCGAACGGCTGCTGGCGGTGCAGGAGCAGATGCGCCGCGCCGCCGAGTGGGAGCTCGCCGCGACCCGCCGGCAGGCCGCGGCGATCCGCGACTCGGAGGCCGAGCTGATGGCCCGGCTGTCGCAGGAGGGACCGCTGCACGGCCTCTTCCTCGACGCGGCCGCCCGACGGCTCAAGGCGCTCGCCCGCGACGCGGCGGCGGCCGACGCGCTGGCGGCGCGCCAGGAGGCGGCGGCGCGGGAGCATGCCCTGGAGCAGAAGCGCAGCGAGCGCCGCGTCGTGCACCTCGCGGCGGAGGGCCGGCGCGAGGACGAGCGCCGCGAGGCCCTCGAGCGCCTCGACGCCATCGTCGCCCGGCGCGCGCGCGCGCCCGAGTAGCGGCCGGGGCGCAAGCCTCCCTCAAGCCAGCCCGGCTAGACGGGAGGGGAGGGGCCGCCCCGGCGCTCGCGGCCCGCTCGTCGGATTCTCGTTCACGCCCCAGGGCCGGCCATGAGCATCAAACCGCTGTCGGACATCGTGCTGGACGTCGCGCGCGCCGCCGACCCCGCCCGCTACCAGGAGGCGGCGTCGCGGCTGTCGACGACCGGGACCGCCGGCACGTTCGACGACGCGATCCGCGAGGCCGGCCTGTCGACGCACATGCCGTCGGACGCCCGCGGCACCCTGACGACGCTCCAGAACGGCGCCGCCACGGCCGGGCCGGGGGCCAAGGCCGGCGGTCCCTACAAGCAGTTCGAGGCGTTCGTGCTGCAGAACTTCATCGAGTCGATGCTGCCGAAGAACGCCACCGCGGTGTTCGGCAAGGGCACCGCCGGCTCGTACTGGAAGTCGATGATGGCCGAGCAGGTCAGCGGCCAGATCACCCGGGCCGGCGGCCTCGGCATCGCCCGCATCCTCGCCGCCGGGCGCCCGGCCGGCGAGACCGCCGCCGTCGCCGGCACGGTCGCGGGCAGCGTCGCCTCCGGCCTCACCACCCTCAAGGCCGGCGGATGAGCGACGTGTCCGGACAGCTCACCGCCTCGCTCCGGCGGCTCGAAGCCACGATCGAGGCCGAGACCGAGTCCCTGGTCGCCCTGCGCCCGTTCGACCAGGACGAGGTCAACCGCCGCAAGGGCCAGAGCCTGCTCGAACTCACCCGCCTGTCGCGCCGCCTCGACGACGCGCCGCCCGAGCCGGAGGCGCTGGCCTGCCTCGGGCGGCTGCGCGCCAAGCTCGAGCGCAACCACGAGGTCGTGGCGATGCACCTGCGCGCCGCCCAGGAGGTGTCCGACATCGTCGCGCGGGCCCTGCGCGACGCGGATTCCGACGGCACCTACGCGCCGCCGGCCCGGCGATAGCGAGGCCCCATGCGCGTGCTGTTCATCGGATTGTGGATCTGCGCCGCCACCGCCCTGTCGTGCTGGGGCATCGTCACCTACGGCGCCGGCCTGCTCGGCCCGAAGGCCGAGCCCTACCTCGAAGGGCTGGAATACCAGAAGCTCAAGCCGATCAACGTGCCGATCATCGCCGACGGGGCGATCCAGGGCTACGTCGTGGCGGTGCTGGTGTTCACCGCCGACGCCAAGCTGATCCACACGCTGCCGGTGCCGCCGAGTTCCTTCGTCACCGACGAGGCGTTCCGGCAGATCTACGGCGACACCGCCCTCGATTTCCGCCGGATCGCCAAGTACGACGTCACCCGCCGCCTCGACGAGATCCGCACCAAGGTCAACCAGCGCCTCGGCGCCGACGTGGTCAAGGACGTGCTGATCGAGGAGTTCAACTTCGTGCCGCGCAAGGACGTAAAGTCGTAGGGGGCTACTCCCAGGGCCATCGCTTCGGCGATCGTCCTGTTGTCGCCCGAAGGGCGAGGCTGCAGACCGGGCGCGAAGAGCGCCCCGCGGAGCGGGTTCGAGGGGACGAAGGTCCCCTCGAACGCAGAGTGCAGCGAAAGCCAAGTGAGCGGATGCGAACGCCGGCGCTTGAGGCCAGGCAAGAAACAAGGGCCATCGCTCTGAAGCGATTGCCCTTGGGCTACTCCCCCGCCAGACGCCGCGCCACCGCCTCGCCCGCCACGAGCGCGGCGAGGCGCTGCTCGCGGGCCTCGTCGATGGCCACCAGCACGCCGCCGCAGACCCGGCCGCGGCCCGACACGGTGTAGCGCAGGAGGCTCGCCGGCCGGAGCGCGCCGGGGCGGCGGGAGACGAAGCCCTGGACCGAGCCGGGGCGGTCGTTGCGGCCGTTGACGACCTCCAGCCCGCCCGGCTGGCCGAGGATCGCCCGCGGCACGAGGCGCAGGCGCCGCTGCTCGCGGCCGGCGAGCGCGAGGCGGGGATTGGCGAGCGCCACCATCGCGTCGGGGGCGAGATGGAGCAGGCCCTCGAACCCGACCGGGCGGTCGCGGGTCTCGAACCGGTCGAACACCGCGAGCCCGCCGAGGTCGTCGAGGACGACGAAGATCCGGCGGTGGCGGTATTCCGGCCCGTGCACGCTGGTGGCGATCTCGTGCAGGACGGCGCCGTCGAGGCGCGTGGAGCCGACGAGCCAGCCGTTGCCCGAGCCCTGCTCGCGCCCGTCCGGATGGGCGACGTTGTGGCCGCGCGACGACAGCAGGTACTGGCGCAGCGCCCCGGTCTCGAACTGGCCCGAGCCCGCCGCCTCGACGATCCAGCGCGCGCCGCCGGTGGCGAACACGAAGGACGAGCAGTCGCGGTGGTCCTGGGCGCCCTGGCCGGCGAAGCCGCAGGCGAAGTGGCCCCAGCCGCGGCCGGGGGCGTCGTAGCGGGCGGCGATCACCCCGGCGGCCCCGGGCGCCGGGGCGCGGGAGGCGGCGCGCTCGGCCACCATCGCGCGCCCGTCGAGGGCCAGCAGCCGCCCGATCCAGCCGGCATGGTCGACGCCGTGCGGGCCGTCGCCGAACGGCGGCAGCCGCCCGCCGGGATCGAGCAGGCCGGCGAGCGCCGGCACCGCCGGCCCGGTCCGCTCGGCGAGGAACGTCGCGAGGTCGTCGCCGGCGAGGGCCGGGATCAGCACCCGCCCGAGCGTCAGCAGTTCGAGCCGGGCGTGCAGCGACGGCTCGGTGAAGGCGCCGTCCGGCCCGAGCAGGGCGTCGAAGCCCTCGCGCAGGGCGAGCCGGGCCAGGGACGACCAGAACCCGGCGAGCGGGCAGGCCGGCAGGCCGCGGCCGACCGCCAGCAGGGCGACCGCGGCGTGGATCTGGTGCAGCGAGCGGGCGAAGGTGTTCTGGCCGACGATCTCCGACAGGGCGAGGCCGTGGCGCACCACCTCGGCGGCCAGCAGCCGGGCGGCCTCGCCCTCCGGCTCCGCCCGGGCGAGCAGGCCGATCAGCACCTCGGCCCGGGCCGAGAGGGCGGCCGGGTGCAGGCTGAGCCCGTCGCTCGGCCGGCCCCACGGGTTGTGGCGCGACCACGACAGGGCGAGGTCGAGGGCGCGCTTCAGGCCGTCCGGCCCGGCCGCCATGGCGGCGAGCCAGGACAGCGACTGGTAGTCGAGCCGCCAGGCCGGCGAGCGGAACGGATCCTCGCTCCAGTCCGGCCGCTCCGGCAGGCGCCATTCCGGCTGTCCGGCGAGCCGCAGCGGCTGCCACGGGCCGAGGGGGGAGGCCGGGCCGCGCTGCACGGCGCTGGCGCGGTCGAGCACCGCCGGGGCGTCGTCCGGGCCGGCCGGGCCCCAGCTCTCCCCGGGCCGCCCGAGCCGGTCGGCGAGACGGGCGGCGAGGGTCGGGGCGTCGAGGAGGTCGTCGCCGCTGAGGCTCTCCAGCCGCAGCCGGTCGGCGAGGGAGACCTCGGGCGGGGCCAGCAGCTCGACCGGGTTGTCGGAATCCCACGCCGCAAAGCCGAGCCGCACCCGCGCGGCGCCGGGCGGCGGCGCCAGCTCCAGGGTGAAGCGTCGGGCCTGCCGGTGGGCCGGCAGGTCGACCAGGGCGCCGAAGGCCGGGGTCGAGACGATCTCGGGATAGGGCGGCGCGATCTCGGCGCCGTCGCCGTCGTGATAGGCGACCCGCACCAGGGCGGCGTTGTCGCCGGTCTCCTCGGCGAAGAGCTGGCCGCGCACGATCAGCCGCTCGCCGGGCACGAGGGCGTGGTCGAGCCAGTCCGGCTCCACCGCGAGGGGCCGGCGCCGGCGCGGCGGCATCCGCTCCTGCGCCGGATCGTGGGGGTGCAGCCGCGGCCGCGCGACCTCGAACGGCAGGGCGTTGCGCCACGAGCGCAGGCTGACCGCGACCTGCCGGGCCGGGGCCGGGACCAGGAAGGCGATCCGCACCAGCGCGGCCCCGGCGGCCTCGGCCCCGGCGGGCTGGTAGGCGGGGCCGGGGATCCAGGCGCTGTGCGGGTCCAGCAGGGTCCGGGTCAGGCCGGGGACGTGGTCGAAGTCGAGGCTCGACCCGTCCGGCGCCAGGAAGTCGAAGCCGGCGAGCACGAAGTCGGCCGCGGCCTCGGCCGGCTCGTCGGGCTCCCAGGCGAGGCGGCAGACGAAGCTGCACCACGCCTCCGCCGGCACGTCCCGGAAGGTCAGGGCGACCCGCGACCAGCGGTTCTTGGCCGGCACGGCGTGCGTGTCCTCGGCCGGGCCGGCGGCGGCCCCGCCGGCATAGTGCACCGCGGCGGGCAACAGGGGCTCCCGGGATGGGGAGACCGGATCGGGGGGCGGGACGTCGGTCGTCAGGGGAGGCGCGCGCGGACAGGAGGACTTGCGTCCGGCACCTGTTCGCCGCCCCGCAGAGGTTGTCAAGGCGCAGCGCCGCGGCGGGCGCGCTCACCCCGGGAACCCTCCCGTCACCGCCAGCTTCGGGCAAGATAGCGGACCTAGACCGGCACCAGCAGCAGCCCGCGTTCGGGCCCGGAGGCCGCGGTGTCAGGCGTCTACCTCTTCGATCTCGCCTCGCGGCAGGTCCAGTACCTCGCGGTGCGGCAGGCCGCCATCACCGGCAACATCGCCAACGCCAACACGCCCGGCTACCGGGCGCGGGACACGGTGCCGTTCGACCAGGTGCTGTCGCGGGTCGGCATCGGCATGACGACGACCTCGGCCGCCCACCTCACAAGCCAGGCCGCCCCGGTCGAGGCGAACCCGCTGCGGGCCGAGGCGAGCTGGGACGCCCTCGAGACCGGCAGCTCGGTGCGGATGGAGCAGGAGCTGATGAAGGCCGGCGAGGTCAACCGCCAGCACAGCCTCAACACCGCGGTGGTCAAGTCGTTCCACCGCATGCTGCTCGCCAGCGTGAGGAGCGCATGATCGATCCGCTGAAGCTTTCGAGCCAGCTCGCCGGGGCCGGGCTGGAGGCGCAGTCCCTGCGCCTGCGCATCGTCGCCGAGAACATCGCCAACGCGCAGTCGACCGCCTCCGAGGCCGGCGGCGATCCCTACAGCCGCAAGACGATCACGTTCCGCACCGAGATCGACCGGCTCACCGGCGCCGCCTCGGTCAGCACCCGTGAGATCGGCAAGGACAACGCCCCGTTCCGGATCGAGCACGATCCCGGCAACCCCGCCGCCGACAAGGACGGCAACGTCAAGCTGCCCAACGTGAACGTCCTCGTGGAGATGGCCGACATGCGCGAGGCCAACCGCTCGTACGAGGCCAACCTTCAGATGATCAAGCAGACCCGCGCGATGGTGGCGAGCATCATCGATCTCCTGAGGAGCTGACGGCCGTGATCGAAGCCCTGACCTCACTCGCGGCCTTCGACAAGGCCGCGCCGACCTCGTCCTCGGCGGCCGCCTCGCTGCTGCAGCGGGTGGCGACCCCGGCGAACCAGACCGCGCCGGCCGATTTCGGCAGCGTGATGGCCCAGCTCGCCGCCGGCACCGCCCAGTCGCTCAAGGCCGGCGAGGCCGCGTCGATCGCCGGCCTCCAGGGCAAGGCGACGGCCCAGCAGGTGGTCGAGGCGGTGATGTCCGCCGAGCAGAGCCTCCAGACCGCGATCGCCATCCGCGACAAGGTGGTGAGCGCCTACCTCGAACTCAGCCGCATGTCGATCTGAGGACAGAACACCGATGAGAGCGCTCGCGATCGCCGCCACGGGCATGAACGCCCAGCAGCTGAACCTCGAAGTCATCGCCAACAACATCGCCAACCTGAACACCACCGGGTTCAAGGGGGCGCGGGCGGAGTTCACCGACCTGCTCTACCAGGCCGAGCGGCTCCAGGGCGTGCCCAACCAGGCCGGCCAGGAGCCGGTGCCGGAGGGCGCGATGCTCGGCCTCGGCGTCCGGGCGGCGGCGATCCGCAACCTGCACCGCCAGGGCCAGCTCACCAACACCAGCAACCAGCTCGACCTCGCCATCAACGGCCGCGGCTTCTTCCAGATCACCAACGCCAACGGCGAGATCAACTACACCCGCGCCGGCTCGTTCAACAAGAACAACGCCAACCAGCTCGTCACGCTCGAAGGCTACGCCGTCGATCCGGCGATCACCATCCCGCCCAATACCGTCGAGATCGTGGTCAACGAATCGGGTCAGGTGTTCGCCAAGGTCGACGGCCAGCTCCAGCCGAACAACATCGGCCAGATCTCGCTGGCGAGCTTCGCCAACGAGGCCGGCCTGGAGCCCCTCGGCAACGGCCTCTACCGCGAGACCCCGGCCTCGGGGGCGCCGACCGTCGGCGTCGCCGGCGACCCCGGCTACGGCCGGATCCAGCAGGGCTACCTCGAAGGCTCGAACGTCGACCCGGTCAAGGAGATCACCAACCTCATCACCGCCCAGCGCGCCTTCGAGATGAACTCGAAGGTGATCCAGGCGGCCGACGAGATGGCGAGCACGGTCTCCAAGGGCATCCGCTGAGGAGGCATGCCGTGACGTCCGCGATCCTCGCCCGCCGCGCCGCCCTGGTCCTCGCCGGGATCCTGGCCGGGACTCCGGCCGCCGGCCTCGCCCCGGCCTTCGCCGGCCCGGCGGCGTCCCCCGCTCCGGCACCCGCGGCGTCCGCCGCGCAGGCACCCGCGGCGTCCGCCGCGCAGGACCTCCGGCCGGCGCCGGCCACCACCGGCGCCCTGTCGGCGGCCCCCGACCTGATTCTGCCGGTGCCGACGGTGACGATCTATCCGGGCGACACGATCCGGGAATCGATGCTGCGCATGCAGGCCTACCCGGCGAACTTCCGGGCCCGCGCGGCGGTGATCGACGCGCCGATGGCGATGGTCGGGCGCGTCGCCCGGCGGATGCTGGTGCCGGGCGATCCGGTGCCGGTCAACGCCGTCGACGATCCCCGTCTCGTCAGCCGCGGCGCGCCGACCCAGATCATCTTCGAGGAGAACGGGCTCGTGATCACCACCGTCGGCTCGCCGCTCCAGAACGGCGGCCTCGGCGAGATGATCCGGGTGCGCAACGCCGATACCGGCCGCATCGTCCTCGGGACCGTGCAGGCGGACGGGCGCATCCGCATCGGTGGCCTCAACTGATGCGCGCCCTCCTCGCCGTCCTGCTCGGCCTGCTCCTCATCGGGCCCGCCGCGGCCTCGACCCGGATCAAGGACGTCGCGGCGCTCAAGGGCGTGCGCGACAACCAGCTCGTCGGCTACGGCCTCGTCACCGGCCTCCAGGGCACCGGCGACACCCTGCGCAACACCCAGTTCACCGAGCAGTCGCTGCAATCGATGCTCGACCGGATGGGGGTGAACGTCCGCGACGCGCGCCTGCGCACCCGCAACGTCGCCGCCGTGATGGTGACCGCCGATCTGCCGCCCTACATCGGCGTCGGCTCGCGCATCGACGTCACGGTGACCTCGCTCGGCGACGCCTCGTCCCTGCGCGGCGGCACGCTGCTGATGACGCCGCTCGCCGGCGGCGACGGCCAGATCTACGCCGCCGCCCAGGGCCCGATGGCGGCGTCCGGCTTCTCGGTGCGCGGCGAGGCCGAGACCCTGACCCAGGGCGTCGCCACCGCCGGCCGGATCCCCAACGGCGCGCTGATCGAGCGCGAGGTGCCGGGCAGCTTCCGCGAGCTGCCCGAGCTGATCCTCGAACTGAAGAACCCCGACTTCAAGACCGCGACGCTCATCACCGACGCGATCAACGAATACGCGCTCCAGCGCTTCCGCCGCCGGGTGGCGGTGCCGCGCGACCAGCGCTCGGTGGTGCTCCAGAAGCCGCAGAACATCATCCCGACCCGGTTCGTGGCCGAGATCGGCGACCTGCTCATCAACCCCGACACCCCCGCCCGGGTGGTGGTCGACCAGCGCACCGGCACGGTGGTGATCGGGCGCAACGTGCAGATCTCGACGGTCGCGGTGACCCACGGCAACCTCACGGTGCGGGTGACCGAGACGCCGGAGGTGTCGCAGCCGAACGGCCCGGTCATCAACAACCAGACGATCGTCGGCAACGGCAACGCCGCCGCGGCGGGGGGCAATCCCGGCGTCGCGACCGTGGTGGTGCCGCGCACCCAGATCAACGCCGACGAGGCGGGCGGCAAGGTCGCGATCCTGCGCGGCTCCGACCTCCAGACGCTGGTGCGCGGCCTCAACCAGGTCGGCCTCAAGCCGAGCGACATCATCGCGATCCTGCAGGCGGTGAAGACCGCCGGCGCCCTCCAGGCGGAGCTCGTGGTGCAATGATCCGCGCCGTCACCCTGCTGGGCCTGCTCCTCGCCCTCGCCGCCCCGGCGGCGGCGCAAGAGGCGGGGCCGGCCACGACCGCGGCGGCTCCGGCCGCGCCCACCGGCGCCGCGAAGGCCCAGGCCTACTGCGCCGGCATCGCCGACGCGGCGGCGGATGCCCGCTTCGCCTGGCAGAAGGAGACGCTCGCGGCGCTCGAGAAGCAGGTCGAGGAGCGCATCCAGCGCCTCGAGGCCAAGCGGGCCGAGTACGAGGAGTGGCTGCGCCGCCGCAACGAGTTCCTGGCCAAGGCCGAGGCCGGAGTCGTGGCGATCTACACCAAGATGAAGCCGGATGCGGCGGCGCTCCAGCTCGCCAACATGCCGGAGGAGGGCGCCGCCGCCATCCTCACCAAGCTCAACGCCCGCGCCGCCAGCGCGATCCTGAGCGAGATGGAGGCCGCCCGCGCGGCCCAGCTCGCCCGCGCGATGGCGAACGCCGCCAAGAAGCCCCAGGAAGGCTGAGCGTCAGCCAGCCTGAGAAACACAAGCAAGGCTGAGCGTCAGCCAGCCTGAGAAGCACAACCAAGGCTGAGCCCCAGCCAGCCTGAGAAACCCCAGCAAGGCTGAGCCCGGCAGGGCTCGCACAGCGAGAGATCGATGAGACTAGCACTCGCCTGCGCGGCGGCTCTCGGGCTCGGGGCCTGCTCCAGCCTCAAGGAGGTCGGCCAGACCCCGACGCTCACGCCGATCGGCACCGGGCTCTCGACCCCGCGCGAGCCGCTGCCGGCGACCTTCGCCACCCCGAGCCGGCGCTCGTTCTACTCGACGTGGTCGCCGATGGCGTCCGAGCTGTACCAGGATCCCCGCGCCCGCAACGTCGGCGACACGATCACGGTCAGCATCCAGATCGACGACAAGGCGCAGTTCGACAACGCCACCGACCGCTCGCGCAGCCAGAAGTCGACCCTCGGCTTCGATTTCGGCTACGGCGTCTCGGCGCTGAAGGACGCGGCCACCGCCGATGTCGGCATCCGCTCGGGCACCTCGACCAAGGGCGAGGGCACGATCGACCGCAAGGAGACCCTGCGCCTGTCGGTCGCCGCCATCGTCACCGAGGTGCTGCCCAACGGCAACGTCCTCATCAGCGGCTCGCAGGAGGTGCGGGTGAACAACGAGGTCCGGGTGCTCACCGTCGCGGGCATCGTGCGGCCGCGGGACATCTCGCGCCGCAACACCATCGACTACGACAAGATCGCCGAGGCCCGCGTCTCCTACGGCGGCCGCGGCCGGATCACCGACGTGCAGTCGCCGACCCCGGGCCAGCACCTGTTCGAGATCCTCACGCCGTACTGACGCCCCATCGCCGTGCGACCACGGCCCGACCCGCCCCTCACCCCGGACGCATCCGATGGCCGCGAAGACCGACGAGACGACGAAGAAGCCCGGCAAGGGCTGGATCGCCGCCCTGGCGCTGGTGACGCTCGTCGCCGTCGGCACCGGCGGGGCGCTCGGCACGTACCTCGTCACGACGGTCGAGAAGGCGGTCGACCGCAAGAACCGCGACGACCACGACAAGGCCGCCAAGGTACTGACCTATACCGGCGACCTCACCCTGCGCAGCGTCGGGCCGGTGGTGACCAACCTCGCCGATTCCGCCGATACCTGGGTCCGGCTCGAATCCTCGGTGGTGTTCAAGGCCGGCAGCCTGCCGACCCCGGACGTCACCCTGGCCGAGATCCGCCAGGACATCGTCGCCTACATGCGCACCGTGTCGCTCGCTCAGGTCGAGGGGGCGAGCGGCCTGCTGCACCTGCGCGAGGACCTCAACGAGCGGGTCGCCCAGCGCACCAAGGGGCAGGTGCGCGAGCTGATCCTCGAAACCGTGATCGTGCAGTAGCGTGACCGTTCCCTCGACGGTTTCCGCGCGCGGGCGCCTCGGCCGCCTCGCGGCCGTGCTCGTCCTCGTCGCGGTGCCGGGCGCCGCCCTGGCGCAGGGCGCCACCGGCCTGCCGGCCCTCGACGCGCTGCTGCCCGCCGGCAACGGCGCGGCGAGCGGGCGCATCATCCAGCTCGTCGCCCTGCTCACCGTGCTGTCGGTGGCGCCTGGCCTGCTCGTGATGATGACGAGCTTCACCCGCTTCGTCGTCGCGCTGTCGTTCCTGCGCTCGGGCCTCGGCCTCCAGAGCACGCCGGCCAACCTGTTCATGGTCAGCCTCGCGCTGTTCATGACCTTCTACGTCATGGCGCCGACCTTCGACCGCGCCTGGCAGGAGGGGGTGCGCCCGCTCTCCGAGAACCGGATCAGCGAGGAGGAGGCGTTCGCCAAGGTCGTCGACCCGTTCCGCGAGTTCATGGCCAACAACGTGCGGCCGAAGGACCTCCAGACCTTCGCCGACCTCGCCCCGGCGGGCCTGCCGCGGCCGCAGGAGGGCCAGAAGATCGACCTGCGCATCCTGATCCCGGCCTTCATGATCTCCGAGCTGCGCCGCGGCTTCGAGATCGGCTTCCTCATCGCCCTGCCGTTCCTCGTCATCGACATGATCGTGGCGACGGTGGTGATGTCGATGGGCATGATGATGCTGCCGCCGACCGTGATCTCGCTGCCGTTCAAGGTGCTGTTCTTCGTCCTGATCGACGGCTGGAACATGCTGGTGAGCGGGCTGGTGCGATCGTATTTCTGATACGATTTTCGATTGACCGCTCGGCGATCCCTGCGGGATCGTGGCGATTGCTGCGCAATCGCTGACGCGACGCGAAAATCGGCTTTGCTCAGGCGCCGCGCGGGCCGGTCATACGGTTTTTGGACGAATCGTCCAAAAACCGTATGACGATCGAAGCCGCCACAACCCCTCCCGCGCAGGGTCGCCTGGGGCCGCCCCTTTGCCGGTGGGGCTCGCCTCAAATGGCGACCGACCGCTCCGCCCGCAGCAGCGCGATCAGTTCCTCCGCCCGCCCGCTCTGCAGCAGCGGCACCAGCGCCCGCACCCGCGCCGGCGGCAGGTCCCACCACGCGGTCTCGACCAGCGCCGCTGCGACCTCCGCCGGGAAGCGGTGGCGCACCACCCGGGCCGGGTTGCCGGCCGCCACCGCGTAGGCCGGCACGTCGCGCGTGACGACCGCGCGGGCCGCCACCACCGCCCCCGGCCCGAGGGTGACGCCCGACAGGATCAGGCAGCCCGAGCCGAGCCAGACGTCGGCGCCGATCGTCACGTCGCCGCGGCCGACCTCGTGGTCGGGCGGCACCGGCAGGTCCGGCCACAGGCCCTCCAGCGCGCCGAACGGATAGGCCGACACCCAATCGGTGCGGTGGTCGCCGCCGAGCAGGATCTCGACCTTGTCGGCGATCGAGCAGTAGGGGCCGATCGTCAGTCGAGCGCCGGATCCGGCGAAGCGCACCTTGGGCCTGCCGTAGGAGAACGCACCGATCGCGAAGCCGTGCCGGCGCGCCAGTCCGGCGAGGTGCCGTTGCGTCTCGTTGTGAGGGTTGCGCCCCGGGAGGAGGCGGTGCAGGAAACCGGTCACGCCAGGTCGAACGGGCCTGCGGCGAGGATGCGCGCGATCCGAGGAGGGAACGCTGTGAGCGGCAACATGTCGGACGATCTCAAGAGTGGCGCGCTCTTCTATCACCGCAATCCGCGCCCCGGGAAGCTGGAGATCCAGCCGACCAAGCCGCTGGGCAACCAGCGCGATCTCGCCCTCGCATATTCTCCCGGCGTCGCCGCCGCCTGCGAGGCGATCGCCGCCGATCCCGACGAGGCCGCGACCCTCACCGCGCGCCAGAACCTCGTCGCCGTGGTCTCGAACGGCACCGCGGTCCTCGGCCTCGGCAATATCGGACCCCTCGCCGCGAAGCCCGTGATGGAGGGCAAGGCGGTCCTGTTCAAGAAGTTCGCCGGCATCGACGTGTTCGACGTCGAGCTGGCCGAGAACGACGTCGACAAGCTCGTCGACGTGGTGGCCGCCCTGGAGCCGACCTTCGGCGGCATCAACCTGGAGGACATCAAGGCGCCCGAGTGCTTCGAGGTCGAGGAGCGCTGCCGGGCCCGGATGAACATCCCGGTCTTCCACGACGATCAGCACGGTACCGCGATCATCGTGGCGGCGGCCGTCCTCAACGGTCTCGAACTCGCCGGCAAGCCGCTGTCCGAGGTCAAGATCGTCACCTCGGGCGCCGGGGCGGCGGCGCTCGCCTGCCTCAACCAGCTCGTCTCGCTCGGCGCGCGGCGCGAGAACATCTTCGTCACCGACATCGAGGGCGTGGTCTACGAGGGCCGCACCAGCCTGATGGACCGCTGGAAGGCGGTCTACGCCCAGCCGACCCAGGCGCGGACGCTGGCCGAGGTCATCCCCGGCGCCGACGTCTTCCTCGGCCTCTCGGCCGGGGGCGTGCTCAAGCCCGAGCTGCTCGAGCAGATGGCCGCCAAGCCGATGATCCTCGCGCTCGCCAATCCGTATCCGGAGATCATGCCGAACCTCGCCGAGGAGAAGCGGCCGGACGCGATGATCTGCACCGGCCGGTCGGACTTTCCGAACCAGGTCAACAACGTCCTGTGCTTCCCCTACATCTTCCGCGGCGCGCTGGATGTGGGCGCGACCACGATCAACGAGGCGATGAAGGCGGCGGCCGTGAAGGCGATCGCCGGGCTCGCCCGCGAGACCCCCTCCGACGTCGTCGCCCGCGCCTATGGCGGCGAGGCGCGGCCGTTCGGCCCGCACTCGCTGATCCCGAGCCCGTTCGACCCGCGGCTGATCCTGCGCATCGCGCCCGCGGTCGCCAAGGCCGCGATGGAATCCGGCGTCGCCCGGCGCCCGGTCGAGGATCTCGACGCCTACGCGGAGTCGCTCGACCGCTTCGTCCACCGCTCCGGCTTCATCATGAAGCCGGTCTTCACCAAGGCCAAGCAGGACCCGCGCCGGGTCATCTACGCCGAGGGCGAGGACGAGCGCGTCCTGCGCGCCGTCCAGGCGATCGTCGAGGAGGGGCTGGCCAAGCCGATCCTGGTCGGGCGCCCGAACGTGATCGAGACCCGCCTCAAGCGGTTCGGCCTGTCGATGCGGATCGGGCGCGAGTTCGACCTCATCAACCCCGAGGACGATCCGCGCTACCGCGCCTACGTCTCGACCTATCTCGACATCGCCGGCCGCAAGGGCGTGACGCCCGACGCCGCCCGCACGCTGGTGCGCACCAACACCACGGTGATCGGGGCGCTGGCGGTGCGCCGGGGCGAGGCCGACGCGCTGATCTGCGGCCTGGAGGGCCGGTTCGACAGCCGGGTCAAGCACATCCGCGACATCATCGGGCTGGCGCCCGGCGCCCGCGACTTCGCGGCGCTGAGCCTGATCGTGACCTCGAAGGGCGCCTACTTCATCGCCGACACCCATGTCCGGCCCGACCCCAGCGCCGAGGAGATCGCCGACGTCGCCATCGCCTGCGGCGAGACCGCGCGGCGCTTCGGCCTGACTCCGAAGATCGCGCTGGTCAGCCACTCGGATTTCGGCTCGTCCGACACGCCGTCGGCCCGCAAGATGCGCCACGCCTTCACGCTGATCCGCGAGCGGGCGCCCGACCTCGAGGCCGACGGCGAGATGGGCGCCGACACCGCCCTGTCGCAGATGATCCGCGACCGGGTGCTGCCGGGCTCGCGCCTGAAGGGCGAGGCCAACGTGCTCATCATGCCGAACCTGGATGCCGCCAACATCGCGTTCCAGTTCTCGAAGGTGCTGGCGGACGCGCTCCCGGTCGGCCCGCTGCTGCTCGGCCCGGCCAAGCCGGCCCACATCCTCACCCCCTCGGTGACGGCGCGGGGCATCGTCAACATCACCGCCGCGGCGGTGGTGGAGGCCCAGGGCGAGACGGTCGCCGGCGCCGTGTCCGAGACGGCCGCCGAGACCGGGACGCCGCTGACGTCGGAGTGAGGGTGGGGCGGGCGGGCCGAACCCTCCCCCCTCTGCGGGGGAGGGTGCCCGGCGGAGGCCGGGCGGGAGAGGGGATGCCGTTTCCGGAGAAGCCGCGACCTGGGTCAAGGCCGCCACGTTCTGAACCGTCGCGTTCCCCTCTCCCGGCTCGCCGCGCTCGCCACCCTCCCCCGCATAGGGGGGAGGGTTGGGCTGCGGCATCTCGAAAGGTTCGACACTAAAAAACCGGCGCGGGAGCGCTCCCGCGCCGGTTCCGTTCGTACCGAGCCTCTCGGCCCTGCCCGTCAGTACAGCCCGCCCGCCTGGGCGGCGCGGTCGGCGTCCGGCGGGGCCGCGCTCGCCGCCGGGGCGCTCGGCGGGGCCGAGTAGGCGTCGGGCGGGGCGGTGCCGGGCTTGAACGCCTCGAGGACGCCGCCCTCGCCGCCGGCGCGCTGGCCCGAGGCGAGATTGACCCGGATCAGCTTGATGCCCGGCGGCACCCGGAACGGGGTCGGCGGCTTGTCCTTGAGCGCGACCTTCAGGAAGTCGCGGGCGATCGGCGCGGCGAGCCCGCCGCCGGTGGCGCGGTCGCCGAGCGAGCGCGGCTTGTCGAAGCCGATATAGATGCCGACCGCGAGGTCGGGCGAGAAGCCGACGAACCACGCGTCCTTGGCGTCGTTGGTGGTGCCGGTCTTGCCGGCGAGCGGCTTGCCGATCTCCTTCAGGATCGTGGCGGTGCCGCGCTGGACCACGCCCTCCATGATCGAGGTGATCTGGTAGGCGGTGAGCGGGTCGAGCACCTGCTCGGAATCGTCGACCAGCTTCGGCTCGTCCTGGCCCGACCACTTCTCGGCGTCGCAGCCGATGCACTTGCGGTTGTCGTGGCGGTAGATCGTCTCGCCGACCCGGTCCTGGATCCGGTCGATGAGGGTCGGGCGGATGCGCCGGCCGCCATTGGCGAGCATCGAGTAGGCGGTGACCATCCGCATCACGGTGGTCTCGCCGGCGCCGAGCGACATCGGCAGCACCGGCAGCATGTCGTCGTAGACGCCGAAGCGGCGGGCGTACTCGGCGATCAGCGGCATGCCGACGTCCTTGGCGAGCCGCACCGTCATGAGGTTCTTCGAGTGCTCGATGCCGTAGCGCAGGGTGTGGGGGCCGCCGGACTTGCCGTCGTAGTTCGACGGCGTCCACGCCTCCTGGCCGGGACCCGCCTCGATGGTGATCGGGGTGTCGAGCACGATCGAGGACGGGGTGTAGCCGTTGTCGAGCGCCGCCGAGTAGACGATCGGCTTGAACGAGGAGCCGGGCTGGCGCATCGCCTGGGTGGCGCGGTTGAACTCGCTCTCGTCGTAGGAGAACCCGCCGACCATCGCGTGGACGCGGCCGGTATAGGGGTCCATCGCCACGATCGCGCCGGAGACTTCCGGGATCTGGCGCAGGCGGTAGGTGGTGCCGGCGCCTTCCAGGCGCTCGACATAGACCACGTCGCCGGGGTTGAGCGCCGAGGCGATGCCGCGGCCGGTCCAGCGCACGCCCTCGGCGGTGATGGTGCCGGTCTCGCGGTCCTTCGACACCTGCCCCGAGCTCTCGCGCCGCGGCTGGAGGCCGATCTGCGCCCGGCCGCCGGAGGTGTCGAGCACCACCGCGAGCCGCCAGGGCTGCACGTCGCCCAGCGCCGGCACCTCGGCCACCGCCATGCCCCAGTCGCGCCCGGCGAGGTCGACGCGGGTCTGGGGGCCGCGCCAGCCGCGGGCCTGGTCGTAGCGCACCAGCCCGTCGATCAGGGCGCGGCGGGCCTGGGCCTGCATCTTCGGGTCGAGGGTGGTGCGCACCGACAGGCCGCCCTCGTAGAGCTTCTTCTCGCCGTAGCGCTCGGAGATCTCGCGCCGGACCTCCTCGGCGAAGTAGTTCGCGCTGGCGGTGTTCGGCGAGACGCTGCGCGGGTTGACGCCGAGCGGCAGCTTGCGCTCGGCCTCGGCCTCCTCGCGGGTGATGTACCCGTTCTGGGCCATCAGGCCGATGATCTCGTTGCGCCGCGCCAGCGCCGCCTGGGTCTTGCGGTAGGGGTGGTAGTTGTTCGGGCCCTTCGGCAGCGCCGCGAGGTAGGCCGCCTCGTGGATCGTCAGCTCGTGGACCGACTTGCCGAAATAGTCGAGCGCGGCCGCCGCGATGCCGTGCAGGTTGCGGCCCGGCACGATCGTGCCGAGGAAGATCTCGTTGAGGTAGAGTTCGAGGATCTTGTCCTTCGAGTAGGTCGACTCGATGCGCAGCGCGATCAGCGCCTCGCGGATCTTGCGGTCGAGGGTCTGCTCGTTCGAGAGCAGGAAGTTCTTGGCGACCTGCTGGGTGATGGTCGAGGCGCCCTGCTTCTTGCCGCTCGACGCGTTGGTGACGATGGCGCGCACCACGCCCTCGGGGTCGATGCCGTTGTGCTTGTAGAAGTTCTTGTCCTCGGCCGACAGGAAGGCCGCGACGACGATCTTCGGCATCGCCTGGATCGGCAGGTAGAGCCGGCGCTCGCGGGCGTACTCGGCGAGCAGGCTGCCGTCGGCGGCGTGGACGCGGGTCATCACCGGCGGCTCGTAATTGGCGAGCGCCGCGTGGTCCGGCAGGTCCTGCGAGTACTTCCAGAAGAAGTAGCCCGCCGCCGCCGAGCCGATGACCACCACCAGCGCGGCGATGCTGAACAGGAAGCCGAAGAAACGTAGGACGAAGCGCATCCGAACCCGATCCGTCGATGGTGCCGCCGCGGGGGCGGGAGGTTGCGCCTCGTGGCGACCACCGGCAAGCCTCGTCCGCGGGCCGGAAGGGCACGGGGCGGGGGCGGCGGATCACGGGGCGTCGACGGCGTCTATCGACACGGGATCTATGGTGAAACTGGGGCGTCGCCGGGTCAGCGCGAGGCGGTGGTCGCCCGGCCCGGCGGAACCGCGCTCTCGGCGAGCGCCGGGCGGGCGCCTCCGCGGCCGGCGAAGAACGTCTCGATCGCCGAACTCATCTCGGCGGTGACGCGCCCGCGCCACTCGTCGGAGAGCAGCAGATCGAGGTCGCGCTGGCTCGACAGGTAGCCGAGTTCGACCAGCACCGAGGGCACGTCTGGCGAGCGCAGCACCTTGAACCCGGCCTCGCGGTGGGGCTTGGCGCTCATCTCCATCACGCGGCCGAGGCGGGTGCGCAGACCCTGCGCGAACCGGGCCGAGAAGCCGCGGGTCTCGCGCAGGGTGAGTTCCTGCAGGATGTCGGCGACGTCGCCCGGGCCCTCGCCGGCATCGGCGCCGGCGGCGGCGTCGGCCCGGTTCTCGCGGTCGGCGAGGCGGGCCGATTCGGCGTCGGTCGCCCGCTCCGAGCCGGTGTAGATCGTGGCGCCGCGCACCTGCGGCGCCGCCGAGATCGAATCGGCGTGGATCGACACGAACAGGTCGGCCCGGGCGTCGCGGGCGATGCGGACCCGCTCGGCCAGCGGCACGAACACGTCGCTGTCGCGGGTCATGCGCACCCGCAGCCGGCCGCCGGCTTCCAGCCGGCGCACGAGGTCCTGCGCCACCCCGAACACGATGTCCTTTTCGAACGCGCCGTTGGCCGCGATCGCGCCCGGATCGGTGCCGCCGTGGCCGGCATCGACGATGACGAGCGGGCGGGCGTCGCCGGTCTCGGCGGCGGGGGCGGGCGCCGCCTCCGGGGCCGCGGCCGGGACCACCGCGGCGCGGCGGAAGCCGTCGCGGTCGCTGCGGGCGAGGTCGATGGTGAGCAGCGTGGCGCCGTCGCGCGGCCGCGGCGCGGTGGCCACCCGCGCGATGGTGGCGGGCTGGGCGAGATCGATGACGATGCGCGAGCGGCCCGGGGCGAACAGCCCGTAGCGGTAGGAGCCGATCAGCCCCTCGCGCCGCCGGCCGGATTGCGGCGCGAGCTGGAAGTTGACCTCGGGCAATTCGATGATCGCCCGGTCGGGACGCTCCATCACGAAGGCCCGCGCCTCGACCGGCTTCGACAGCACCACGGTGAGGCGGGTGCCGTTGTCCGGCCCGGCCGCGACCTCGGCGGCGATCGCCACCGCCGGCAGATCGGGCACGACCGCCGGGGCCGCCGCCGCCGGCACGGCGAGCAGCGCCCAGGCGGCGAGGAGGACGCACAGGAGATGGCTCGGGCAGGCGCGTATCGGCATGGCTTCGCGGCTCGTCGACTTCCCCCGTACGGGATTGCCCACGCGTGGTTAACGCTTCGCAAACCCGCCGGATCACGCCGTTCCGCGATGTTGCTCACAGGGCACAAGCGAGCCTCGCAGGATCCCGCTTGCCAAGGCCGAGGAACACTCTTTAATGATGGTGATCCCTGCCCGATGCCGCCGGTCTTCCGTCGCGGCCCGCGGGCTCGCCCGGACACCTCGTTGTCCGCGGCGTCCGTCGCCGGCTTTCCGCCAGGCGGCAGGTCCGCCAGGCCGGGCAGGAATCGCCTTCGCCAGCGGCGGCGTTCTCGTTGAGCGTCTCCGCCCGTTTCCAAGCGGTCGGCCCTCGCGCCGGCCCGTCGTTTCGAGAGGTCGGTGGGATCATGCGCGGACGCACAGCCACGGATTCCGTTGCTGCCGTCCCCGGCGCGCGCGATCGGCGTCGCGCCCGTCCGCGCTTCCTGCCCCCGGCCTGTGTCAACCCCTCGCGCGCAGGCTTGCGCGCAGCGGCGTTTGACGGCAGCCCCAGCCCGACACCCCCTGCCGCGACCCCTCGGTCGCGGCCAGACAGCGCCGTTGCGGTCGGAGGCGCCTTCCTGCGGGAAGTGCGGTTCTCCGCGGCACGGTCGGATCCCGCGACGCTGCCGCCACTCGCCATGCCGAAAGAACGTCATGGCCAACAAGATGCTCATCGACGCCGCCCACCCGGAAGAGACCCGGGTGGTGACGGTCAAGGGATCGAAGGTCGAGGAATTCGACTTCGAGGCGGCTAACCGCCGCCAGTTGCGCGGCAACATCTACCTCGCCAAGGTCACCCGGGTCGAGCCGTCGCTCCAGGCCGCCTTCGTCGAGTACGGAGGCAACCGCCACGGCTTCCTCGCCTTCAGCGAGATCCATCCCGACTACTACCAGATTCCGATCGCCGACCGGATGGCGCTCCTCGAGGAGGAGGCCCGGGCCGAGCGCGAGCACGAGGAGCGCCCCGAGCGACCGGCCCGCGAGCAGGACGAGCGCCGCCGCCGCGGACGCCGCCGCCGCCGCGCCGAGCCCGCCGCCGCCCGCCCCGATGCCGTCGTCACCGCCCCCGCCGAGGGGCTGGAGCCGGAGGAGGGCGAGCGCCCCGCCGCCGAGACCGCCTCGCACGAGCACGACCACGACACCGTGGCGCCCGACGCCGAGGCGCGCCCGGTCGAGAGCGAGACCGAACACGCGGTCGCGCAGGACGCCGCCGGCGGCGAGGCGACCCCGGCGCAGGACGACGCGCCGTCGCACGCGGCCGGGGACGCGTCCTCGCACGAGGTCGAAACGGTCTCGCACGAGCCTGCATGGTCGCACGAGGCCGGGGCGGCCTCGCACGAGGTCGAGGCCGAGCCCGCACCGGTCGCGGTCGAACCCGACGCCCCCGTCGCCGCAGAGCCGGTCCACGGCTCCGCCGGCATCGCGCCGGAGCAGGACGCCGCGGCCTCCGAGGGCGAGACCGCCCTGCCGCAGCCCGTCGCCGCCTCCCAGCCCGTCACCGACAAGGACGAGCCGGAGGACGAGGACGATTCCGACGAGGATGACGACGAGGACGAGGAGTCGGACGACGATGACTCGGACGACGACGAGGAGGATGACGAGGACGGCGACGACGAGCACGACGAGGAGCACGAGGAGCCGGTCGTCGAGCAGGTCGGCGGCCGCGGCGACGCCCTCGCCGAGATCCCGGACCGTCCCCGCGCCCCGCGCCGGCACTACAAGATCCAGGAGGTCATCAAGCGCCGGCAGGTCATCCTGGTGCAGGTGGTCAAGGAGGAGCGCGGCACCAAGGGCGCGGCGCTCACCACCTACCTGTCGCTCGCCGGCCGCTACTCGGTGCTGATGCCCAATACCGGGCGCGGCGGCGGCATCTCGCGCAAGATCACCAGCGCGGCCGACCGCAAGCGCCTGAAGGAGATCGCCACCGACCTCGAAGTGCCGGACGGGATGGGCGTGATCCTGCGCACGGCGGGCGCCTCGCGCACCAAGCCGGAGATCAAGCGCGACTTCGAGTACCTGATGCGCCTGTGGGAGAGCGTGCGCGAGCTGACGCTGTCGTCCTCGGCCCCGGCGCTCGTCTACGAGGAGGGCTCGCTCATCAAGCGCGCCATCCGCGACCTCTACAACAAGGACATCGACGAGGTCCTGGTCTCGGGCGACGACGCCTACCGCGAGGCCCGCGACTTCATGCGGATGCTGATGCCGGGCCAGTCCAAGGTGGTGCGGCCCTACCGCGACCCGGTGCCGGTCTTCGCCCGGTTCGGGGTCGAGCAGCAGCTCGACGCGATGTTCTCCAACCACGTCTCCCTGCGCTCGGGCGGCTACCTCGTCATCAACCCGACCGAGGCGCTGGTCTCGATCGACGTCAATTCGGGCCGCGCCACCCGCGAGCACGACATCGAGGACACCGCGCTCAAGACCAACCTGGAGGCCGCCGAGGAGGTGGCGCGCCAGTTGCGCCTGCGCGACCTCGCCGGGCTCATCGTCATCGACTTCATCGACATGGAGGAGAAGCGCAACAACCGCGCCGTCGAGAAGAAGCTGAACGAGTGCCTGAAGAACGACCGCGCCCGCATCCAGGTCGGCCGGATCTCGCCGTTCGGCCTGCTGGAGATGTCGCGCCAGCGCATCCGCACCGGCGTGCTCGAATCCTCGTCGGTGCCGTGCGCCCATTGCGGCGGCTCGGGCTTCGTGCGGGCGACCGCGTCGGTCGCGCTGCTGATCCTGCGGGCGATCGAGGAGGCGCTGCTCAAGTCGAGCAGCCATAACCTGATCCTGCGCACCCGGACCGAGGTCGCGCTCTACATCCTCAACCAGAAGCGCGCCCATCTCGCCGAGCTGGAGGCCCGCTTCGGCGCCGCCGTCATCATCGCGGCCGACGAGCGGCTCGCCGCGACCTCGGTGTTCCACCTCGAGCGCGGCGACCCGGCCCAGCGGCTGGAGCCGCGGCCGCAGGCGACCAGCATCCGCGCCGAGGCGGTCGAGCCGCCGCCGCTGGAGGAGGACGACGAGGAGGACGAGGTCGTCGAGGCGATCGAGGAGGTCGAGGAGACCGCCGAGGCCGCCGCACCCGAGCAGGCCGCCGCGAACGACGACGAGAACGGCGGCCGCCGCCGCCGCCGCCGTCGCCGCCGCCGGACCCGCGGCGAGCGCGGACCCGACGAGGAGGGCCAGAACGAGGCCGAGGGCGACGACGAGGACGAGGACGACGCCGTCGCGGAAGCCGCGGTCTCGATCCCGATCACCGAGGACGGCGAGGCCGTGGCCGCGCCGGACGATCGCCCCGGCGCCGACGAGCGCGACGACGGCCAGGGCCGCCGCCGCCGCCGCGGCCGCCGCGGCGGGCGGGGGCGCGACCGGATCGAGGAGGCCGGCGGCACCGTCGGCGACGAGATCGTCAGCAGCGCCGACGCTCCGGCCGAATCGACCGTGGTGACCCTCGTCCCCGACTCGCTGTCGGAGGAGATCGTCGCCGTCGGCGAGATCGCCGGGCCGTCGCCCGAGGCCGTCGCTCCGGCGCCCGGCGCCGAGACGCCCGACCTCGTCGCGGCCGAGCCGAGCGCCCACGAGCGCGAGGCCCTCGCCGCCGCGACGATCGAGGCACCCGAGGCCGCCCCGGAGCCCGCTCCCGTCGAGCCCCCGGCACCCGAGCCTGAGCCGGTCGCGGTCGTCCTGACCCCGTCCGATCCGGACCGGCCGAAGCGGGCCGGCTGGTGGTCGCGCACCAAGGCGGCGATCGGCAACGCCTGACGTTCCCGCAAGGGGACCGGATCGACGGGGCGGCGTTCGGGAGACCGGGCGCCGCCCCATTCGTCTCGATGACGATCAGGCCGCGCCGACGTCCTCCTCCCGCCGGTCGCGCTGCGCCCGGGCCAGCAATCCGACGACGGCGCCCGGATCCGTGGCGATCATCGCCAGCAGGCTGCGCGAGGCCCGGTCGGGCTGGGACCGCCCCTGCTCCCAGTTCCGAAGCGTCGCCGCATCGAGGCCGAAGGCCAGCGCGAACTGTTCCTGCGTGAGCTGCAGGCGCTCGCGAAGTTCCGCCGGACCCACCGACGCGGGCTCCCGGTAGCGGGATGCGCGAATGCCGGCTCCGGCCAGTTCGTGGATGACCGCGTCCACGTTCTCGACCATCGGCACCTCGACGACGACCCATCCCGTTTCGACGAGGCGGCTCAAGGCCCGATGGGCCGCACGCAGCGTCATGTGGCGGCGCGCGAGGATCAGGGCGGCCTGCGGTGTGTCGGGGCCGCCGGCGACCTCAGCCTTCCCGAGGAGAAGGCTTTCGCGTGAACCTGAGCCGACCCGGTCGACGCCCTGGATTCGCACCCGTGGTCCGGCTTGCGCCAGCAACTTCGAGAGATCCGACATCGAAGGTCTCCATGACGGCTTGCGCGAGATGGCGCAGGTGGACGGCACCGAAGGCATTGGCGCCGCCGACCTGCGAGTGCATATGCAGCCCGCGCAGGATCAGGCCCCCCTCCGTGAAGCTCACCTCCGCCATCACCTTGACGGTTCCGGCCGGCGTCGCGACGACGCCGGTGAGGATGTCCTCGGCCGACTCGTCGAGCACGAGGTCGATCGTGATGTCGCTCGCCGACCACATGGTGCTTTATGCGCAAGTCGCGTAGGACGGGGCAAGGGGCGGCGCGATCCTGCCGCCCATCGCAGCGTCCCGACGCCCCGGCCGTCCTAACAACCAGCGGGCGAGTCCTCTGCGGCCCATCCCGTCCGCCGCCCCGATGTCGCGGCGCTGGCCGCGCGCCTGTACTGCGGGACGAAGGGTCTCATCAATCGACGCCGACCATCCTCGTCTCCAGTGGCCTAGTCCGGCTGACCACGTGCGGTTGTAACGAAGGGTGAACTGATTCGGTTCAAGTTCCGTCGCGACAACCGACGAAACGACGACGCCATGTTCTTGTCCCGCCGCGCCCCGCCAGCCATCGCAACGGCCGAAGCCCCCGAGGCCGTGGAGGAGCGGCTGGCCCGCCTGCTCGATACGGCCGGTGCCGCCGGCACGGTGACCGCCGACGGCCGGTTCGGGCTCGCCCTGCGCGGGCTGGTCGCGCAGGGCCGCCGGACCGCCGCGGCGGATCTCGCGGTCGCGGCGCAGGTCTCGGCCGAGGCGTCGGAGGCCGCCACCGTCCTGGCCTGGATGACCCACGACGCCGCCGAGGTGTCGAGCCAGACCCGCGCGATGGCGGCGGCGGTGGAGCAGGTCGCGGCCTCGACCCGCGAATTGTCGAGCCGGTCGCAGGCCAGCGCCGGCCTCGCCGAGCGCGCCCGCGACGGCATCCTCGGCTGCGCCGCCGGGATGCGCGAGGCGGTCGACACCATGGCGGCGATCGAGTCGGGGACCGCCCAGATCGAGGAGCGCCTGCGCGGCTTCGAGGGCGCCGCCCAGCAGATCCAGGAGATCGCCGGCGCCATCGAGGCGATCTCGAGCCAGACCAACCTCCTGGCGCTGAACGCCACCATCGAGGCGGCCCGGGCCGGCGAGGCCGGCAAGGGCTTCGCGGTCGTCGCCGCCGAGGTCAAGCAGCTCTCGGGTCAGACCGCCCGGGCGACCGACCAGATCCGCCAGCGCCTCTCGACCCTGCTGCAGGAACTCGCCGCGATCCAGGCGGCGGTCGAGGAGAGCCGCCGCGCGGTCGCGGCGGGCAGCGCCGCGGTCGCGCGGATCGGCGGGCGGGTGAGCGAGGAGGGCGAGGCGGTGGCGCAGTCGGCCGGCGGCATCCGGGCGCTCGCCGACGTGCTCGGCCAGCAGGAGACCGCCGCGTCGGAGATCTCGTCGGGAGTGCAGCAGGTCGCCGGCAAGGCCGACAAGACCCTCGCCGAGATCGACGGGCTGATGACGATCCTGGTCCGCGCCGAGGCCGGGGCCCTCGACGCCCTGGAGGCCGGTGGAGCCCGCGAGTTGTCGGGCTACTCGCTGGTGCGCCTGCCGGCCGATCTCGCCGCCTGGAAGCGGCGCCTCGCCGCGATCCTGGTCGGCCGGGCGTCGGCGAGCGCAGAGGCCGCCGGCGCGCCCGCGGCCGTCGAGGCCGCGCCCGCGGCGTCGGAGGCCGTCGAGGGTGCGGACCGGGCCGCCCGCGACCGGCTGCTCGCCGCCTGTGCCGAGGCCAAGCGGCAGGCGGCGGCGGTGGTCGAGGGCGTCGGGGCCGGCGCCTGGGACCGCGCCATCCCGGCCTTCCAGGCCTTCGAGGCCGCCGCGAAGACGATGGTGGCGGCGTCCGAGGCGGTGCGGCGGAGTTGAACCAGGGGTCACGCCCCGGGGTCGTTCTCGAGCCGGATCGGCTCGCCGTGCGGCGTCGCCGCGGCGGCGCGGGCGAAGGCGGCGCGGCGGGCCTCCAGAGCGCCGGGCGCCGTCACACCCCGGGCGGCGAGCAGGCCCTCGACCGTCTCCAGCCACAGGGCGTAGTCGGTCGGTCCGCCGCCGCGGCGGCTCGCGGCGCCGAGCGCCTCGGCCCATTCGCCCGGGGTGAACAGGCCGGCATCCTGCAGCGACACGACCATGGCGAAGACCTGCGCCTCCCACGGCTCGGCGAAGACCGGCGGGTCGGGCGGGGCGCTCACGCGGCGCGCCTGCGGGCCGGTTCGAGGTAGCTCTCGAAGGCGCCGACCGAGACGGTGAGGCCCGGATCGGCATCCTCGCCCCAGAGTTCCAGGCCGGAGAACCGCACGGTGTAGAGCCATTGCGGCGCCTCGCCGGCGAGGTCGGCGTTGGTGTCGGGAAACACGAAGGCGCCGTGCACCCGCTCGACCGTGCCGGTGCGGCCGCGGACGTAGCGCGGCAGGCGGGTATGGCCGGTCGGGTTGATCGTCTTCGCGCTCACCTCGTCACCGACGGCGAAGCGGGCCGGGCCCGGCTGCTCGCGGTCGCTCGGGAAGCCGCGGGCGAAGAGCGGCGCGACCTGCTCGGCGTGGAGCACCCGGGCGACCGGGGCGGGCGGCGCCAGGGCGGCGCCGGCCGACAGCTCGGCGCCCTCGACGAGGCCGTGGGCCAGCACCTGCTTCTCCAGGGCGCGGAACCAGATCTCGTAGTAGCTCGCCAGCATGTACTCGCCGGGGTTGAGCGATTCGCGGGCGGCGCGGCTGGCGTCGAGGTTCCAGGCGCCGGTGAAGCCCATCGCCATCGCGAGGGCGAAGACCCGGCGCTCCCACTCGGCGTGGAAGCGCGGCTCGTCGGCCTCCGGCGCCACCGGCCCGAAGCCGTGCATCCCGCCGAGATCCTGGCCGCCGTTCATGCCCGGCCTCCCTGCGGCAGCCCGGTGCCGATCATCGCGTCGCGGGTCACGAGGTCGGCGAGCGCCGCCTCGTCGAGGTCCTCTGTGCCCTCGGGCCGCATCGGCAGCACCATGAAGCGCAGCTCGGCGGTCGAGTCCCACACCCGGATGCGGGTGGTGGCCGGCAGCGCGACGCCGAATTCCTCCAGCACGCCGCGCGGGTCGATCACCGCCCGCGAGCGGTAGGGCGGCGACTTGTACCAGACTGGCGGCAGGCCCAGTACCGGCCAGGGATAGCAGGAGCACAGGGTGCAGACGACGAGGTTGTGCTCCTCGGGGGTGTTGGCGACCACGACCATGTGCTCGCCGCCGCGGCCGCCGATGCCGAGTTCGCGGATCGCCGCCGTGCCGTCGGCGAGCAGCCGCTCGCGGTAGGCCGGATCGACCCAGGCCCGGGCCACCACCCGGGCGCCGTTGCGCGGGCCGATCCGGGTCTCGTAGGTCTCGATCAGGGCGTCCATCGCGGCGGGCTCGACGTAGCCCTTCTCGACCAGGATCGATTCGAGCGCCCGCACCCGCAGCTCCATCGGCGACAGCGCGCTGCCGTGATGCGGGTGGTCGTGCCCGTGGTCGTGATCCGCGTGGGGGTGGTGATGGGGCTCGTGCGGGCCCGGGTCGTGCGCCATGCCGCGTCTCCTCGCGGCGAGACTACGCGCTCGCCGCGGCGGCGTCACCCGCGGCTCAGATCCGCGCCGCCACCGCCTTGGCGCCGTGGCTGCGGCGCAGGGCGTCGACCTGCTCCTCGGCCTGCCGGAACGCCGCGAGGGCCGGGCCGGCGAGCTCGCGGGCGCTCGGCAGGCGGATCTTCATCGGGTCGACGAAGCGGCCGTTGATCGTCACCTCGTAGTGGACGTGCGGCCCGGTCGACAGGCCGGTGGTGCCGACGCCGCCGATCACCTGCCCGAGGCGGACGCGGGCGCCCGGGGCGACGCCGCGGGCGATGCGGGCCATGTGGTTGTAGGCGCTGGTATAGCCGTTGGCGTGCTGGATCTCGACCCGGTTGCCGTAGCCCGAGCGCGCCCCGGCCGACAGGATCGTGCCGTCGCCGGTCGCCATGATCGGCGTGCCGCGGGTGGCGGCCCAGTCGACGCCGTTGTGCGGCCGCAGATAGCCGAGGATCGGGTGGTAGCGCGCGCCGAACGGCGAGCTGATCCGCCCGTCCGCCACCGGCCGGCGCATCAGGAACTTGCGGCTGGAGCGCCCGTGGGCGTCGAGGTAGTCGACCTCGCCGGTGCCGGGCACCCGGTAGCGGTACAGCGCCTGGGTGTCGCCGTGCAGGCGCAGGGCGGCGAAGACCAGTTCGGGCCGGCTGTCCTCGTCCTCGGTGAACAGCATCTCGACCCGGTCGCCGGAGGCCACCCGCTGCTGCAGGTCGGTGCCGTAGGCCAGCGCCAGGACCAGTTCCTCGATGATCGGGCGCGGCACGCCGTTCCTCAGCCCGGCGCCGTAGAGGCTCTCGTACAGGGTCGCGCCGCCGGCATCGTCGTCGTCGTCCCGCGCCGCCTCGGTCCCGGCCCGGGGCGGCGCGACCGAGACGAAACGGCCGCGGTCGTTCATCGCCACGATCTCCTCGATCCCGGCCTCGCCGTAGAGCGTCACCCGCTGGATCGCGCGCCCCTCGCCCTCCGGGCCCAGCAGCAGGCGCAGGTGCTGGCCCTCCTCCAGTTCGCCGCGGGCGCGGGCGCTGAGCACCGGCAGGATTGCGGCGATCCGTCCGGCCGCGGCGCCGTTGGCCCGCAGCACCGCTTCCAGGGTCTCGTCCCTGCCGAGCACGACGTCGCGCTCCTCGACCAGCGGGGCGGCCTCGGTCGGGTTCTCGGGCACCTCGGTGAGGTTCTCGGGCAGGATCCGGACCTCGATCGAGCCGAAGGCGGCCTCGGGTTCCGGCACGCCCGGGGCGGGCAGCCCGGCCCGCAACGCCCGCGACAGCAGCCGCTCGGCCGGGAGGAGCGGCAGGGTGCCGCCCGCGGCCCGTTCCGCCTCGGCGACCACGGCGTCGACCTCGGCCTCGGTCAGGGCGGGGGCGTCTTCGCCCGCCTCGTCCCCGGCGAGGGGGGAGCGGGTGAGGGTGACGGCGGTCTCGGCCGGATCGGTGCCGTCGTCGGGCGGCATCGCCTCGGGCGCGGCGCCGCTGCGCATCGGGTCGAAGGGCGGCACCGGCTCGTCGGGCGGGCGCGCCGACAGGTCGGTGGCGACCTGGACGTAGGCGTGGTTGCGGATCACCTCGCGCTCGCCGACCCGCTCGGTGACCGGGGCGCGGAAGCTCTGCTTGGCGGCGACCGTCATCGCCTCGCGCATCAGGCGGTCGCCCTTGCGGGCGCCGTCGCCGTGGCGGCCGTCCTCGGCCGCGTTCTCCGCGGCGGCGTCCTGGCGCCACGCCGCCCGCTCCGGCGGCGCCACCTCGGTCTCGCCCGACACCGCCAGCGCCAGGGCGGCGCCGAGCAGGCCCGCGCCGGCGATGCCCGTCAGCAGGCACCCGGCGAGCCAGCGCAGGCTCACCGCCTGCCGGGGTGGGGCGGCCGGGCGGGCGGAGGGGGCGTCTTCGGCGAACACTCGGCGATCCTGGCTACGGCGACCGGGGTCTGACACAGGACAACCGTGACGGTTTTGCGACCGGGCCGGGCTCGGGGGCCTGTTCGAGCCGTGCTCGGAGGCGTCCGATCGGCTCTTCTGGCGAATGGCCGAAGTCGCGATCTCGGCGTTGTCGAGCCACCGTGTCATCGTGGCTGCCGGCCGACCTGATGGCGCAACCCCGACCCTCCCCTCTCTGCGGGGGAGGGTGGCGAGCGGAGCGAGCCGGGAGAGGGGATGCCGCTTCCGGAAAAGGCGCAACCGTGATGACGGGCGCCACCTCCGGCACCGTCGCGGTCCCCTCTCCCGCCCCACTCCGTGGAGCACCCTCCCCCGCAGAGGGGGGAGGGTTGGTGCGGCGGCTTCTTCGTGAACGGATGGACCTCCGGACCGGGCCCAACGACGGAAGCGAATGCAACAGGTCGCGGCATCCGCTCTCAGAACAGCTTGCGCAGCTCGCTCTTCAGGATCTTGCCGTTGGCGTTGCGCGGCAGGATCTCGTCGTGGAGCAGGATCCGCACCGGAACCTTGAACGCGGCGAGGCGCTCGGCGACGAAGGCGCGCAGCTCCGCCTCGCTCGCCGTCTGGCCGCGGCCGAGGGCGACGATGGCGCCGGGCTCCTCGCCGAGGGTCGGGTGCGGGATCGCCACCACGGCGGCGTCGACCACCGACGGGTGCTCGTGCAGGGCGTTCTCGACCTCGCCGCAATAGATGTTCTCGCCGCCGCGGATCAGCATGTCCTTGGCGCGGTCGACGATGGTGACGAAGCCCTCCCGGTCCATCCGGGCGAGGTCGCCGGTGAGGAGCCAGCCGTCGCGGAAGGTCGCGGCGGTGTCCTCGGGGCGGCGCCAGTAACCCGCGACCACGTTCGGGCCCTTGACCCACAGGTCGCCGACCTCGCCCGGGGCGAGCGGCGCGCCGAGGGGATCGGTGATCCGCGCCTCGCAGACCGGCAGCGGCGGCCCGCAACTGTCGGGATGGTGGACGTAATCCTCGGCCTGATGGTGGGTGAAGGTGCCCGAGGTCTCGGTCATGCCCCAGCCGGTCGCCGGCACGGCGTGCGGGAAGGCGGCGCGCAGGCGGCGCACCAGCTCGGCCGGGGCGGGGGCGCCGCCGTAGCTGATGCTCTCCAGCGACGACAGGTCGTGGGTTCCGGCCTCGCGCCCGTCGAGGAGCTGCCAGGCGATGGTCGGCACCCCGCCGGCGCTGGTGCAGCGCTCGCGCTCGATCAGGCCGAGCGCCGTCGCGAGGTCCCAGCGCCGCATCAGCACGAGGCGCGAGCCCCGGTAGAGCCCGGTGACCAGCGTCGCGAAGCAGCCGGTGACGTGGAAGAACGGCACCGAGACCAGCGACACCTTCTGGGGCGCGGCCGGATCGGGCGCCGGCAGCGCCTGCCCGCGGCGCAGCAGCGAGCGGGCGAGGGAATAGGGATGGGCCAGCACCGCGCAGGCGCCGTTGCGGTGTGTGCCGACCGCGCCCTTGGAGCGGCCGGTGGTGCCCGAGGTGTAGAACAGGGTGGCCGGGCCGTCCGGGTCGAGGGCGATCTCCGGCACCCCGCCCTCCGGCAGGTCGCCCCAGGCGGCGACCGGGCCGATCACGCCCTCCAGGGCTTCGACCCCGTCCGGCGCCGCGCGGGCGACCAGCACCCGGCGCAGCTCCGGGTAGAGGTGCCGGCGCCCGGCGATCCGCTCCCAGCGCTCGCCGTCGACGATCGCGACGCCGGCACCGGAATCGGTCAGGCCGTGGTCGAGTTCCGGCCCGGTCCACCACGCATTGAGCGGCGTGGCGATGCCGCCGGCGAGAATCGTGGCGAAGAACGCCACCGGCCATTCCGGCAGGTTGCGCATCGCGATCGCGACCCGGTCGCCGGGCTTGAGCCCGTCGCGGATCAGGTCGGCGGCGAGCGCCAGCACGGCGCGGGCGAACCCCTCGAACGTCGCCCGGTCGTCCTCGTAGACGAGGAACGTCCTGTCGCCGTGGGCCCGCCCGGCGAGGAACACGTCGCGCAGGGTCGGCGGCGCGGCGGTCCAGACCCGGGTCGGCACGCCGCGGATCACCGCCTCGGTCACCGCGAAGGGCGAGCCCGGCGCGGTCAGCCGCGCGGTCGCGTCGGCGAAGGAGATCGCGGGCCAGGACGGGTGGGGAGGAGCGGACGGTTTGGTCATCGACGGGCTCGCGGAGGGGGAGGGGATCGGGGGCCGCGAAGCCGCTCAGGTGATGGTCTGGCCGCCGTCGATCACGATGCTCTGCCCGGTCATGAACGCGCCGGCGGGGCTCGCCAGGAACACCGCGGCGCCGGCGATCTCGTCGGGCTGGCCGATCCGGGCGAGCGGCGTGCGCGACAGATACGCCTCGCGGGTCTGCGGGTTCTCCCACAGGGCGCGGGCGAAGTCGGTCTGGACGAGGCCCGGCGCGATGCAGTTCACCCGCACGTTGTGCGGCCCGAGTTCGACCGCGAGGTTGCGGGCGAGCTGGAAGTCGGCGGCCTTCGACACGTTGTAGGCGCCGATCACCCCCGACCCCTTCAGCCCGCCGACCGACGAGACCAGGATGATCGCGCCGTCGCGCCGGGCGACCATGCCGGGGGCCGCGAAGCTCACCAGCCAGTTGCTGGCGACGACGTTGTTGTCGAGGATCTTGCGGAACTGCTCGTCGGCGATGCCGCTCATCGGCCCGTAATAGGGATTGCTGGCGGCGTTGCAGACCAGGACGTCGATGCGGCCGTGGCGTTCCTCGGTGGTGCGGACCAGCCGCTCCAGGTCCGGCTTCGACGAGATGCTGGCGGCGACCACGTCGGCGCGGCCCTCGCCGTGGCGGGCGTTGATGGCGTCGGCGACGGCCCGGCACGCCTCCTCCTTGCGGGAGGACACCACGACCCGCGCCCCGTGCTCGGCCAGCCGCTCGGCGATGGCCCGCCCGATGCCCCGCGACGAGCCGGTGACGACGGCGACGCGGCCGGACAGATCGAACAGCGACATGCCCTTCCTCCCGAAATCAGGTCTTGCCTTTTGGGGGACCTTAGCCCTGAATGCGATTTAAGCAAGCCGCGTTTTCGAAAACGCGGCCGGACGGCGCTCGGCCTGGGGTGTTTGCTCAAGGTTCGGTGGCTCTTGCGGCGCCATACCGGATCCACGATAATGGCGCAAAGCCGAGACCGGACCCGAACGGGCCGGCGTTTCCACGGAGGAGACCCGAGATGCGGGAAGCCGTCATCGTCGCGACCGCGCGCACGCCCATCGGCAAGGCGTACCGGGGCGCCTTCAACGACACCCAGGGACAGGCGCTCGGCGGCCATGCCATCGCGGCGGCGGTGCAGCGGGCCGGCATCGACCCGGCCGAGATCGGCGACGTGGTGATGGGCGCGGCACTCCAGCAGGGCTCGACCGGCGGCAACGTCGCCCGGCAGGCGGCCCTGCGCGCCGGCCTGCCCGAGACCGTGGCGGGCATGAGCCTCGACCGGCAATGCGCGTCCGGCCTGATGGCGATCGCCACCGCCGCCAAGGAGATCGTGAGCGACGGGCTCGACGTCGCGGTCGGCGGCGGGCTGGAATCGATCTCGCTCGTGCAGAACGACAAGATCAACCGCTTCCGCGGCGCCGATCCCTGGCTCGTCGAGCACGTCCCGGCGATCTACATGACGATGATCGAGACCGCCGAGACGGTGGCCGACCGCTACGGCATCAGCCGCGAGGCCCAGGACGAGTATGCCCTGCGCTCGCAGCGCCGCACCGCCGAGGCCCAGGCGGCCGGGCGCTTCGCCGACGAGATCGTGCCGATCACGACCCGGATGAGCGTCGCCGACAAGGCGACCGGCGAGACCTCGTCGCGGGAGATCACCCTGTCGCAGGACGAGGGCAACCGGCCGCAGACCCGGCTGGAGGATCTCGCCGCCTTGAAGCCGGTGTTCAAGGACGGCCAGCGCATCGCTCAGGGCCGCTTCGTCACCGCCGGCAACGCCAGCCAGCTCTCCGACGGGGCCTCGGCCTGCGTGCTGATGGAGGCCCGCGAGGCCGAGCGCCGCGGCCTGACGCCGCTCGGCGCCTATCGCGGCATGGCGGTCGCCGGCTGCAACCCCGACGAGATGGGCATCGGCCCGGTCTTCGCGGTGCCCAAGCTGCTCGCGCAGCACGGCCTCTCGGTCGAGGACATCGACCTGTGGGAGCTGAACGAGGCGTTCGCCTCGCAGGTGCTGTACTGCCGCGATCGCCTCGGCATCCCGGACGAGCGCCTCAACGTCGACGGCGGCGCGATCTCGATCGGCCATCCCTACGGCATGTCGGGCGCGCGGATGACCGGCCACATCCTGCTGGAAGGCCGCCGCCGCGGCGCCAAGTACGGGGTGGTGACGATGTGCGTCGGCGGCGGCATGGGTGCTGCCGGATTGTTCGAGATTTTCTGAGGGGGGAGGGGCGGGACGCCGCCTTAGCCCTCCCCCCTCCGCGGGGGAGGGTGCCCGGCGGAGCCGGGCGGGAGAGGGGACCGCGACGGTGCCGGACGTGGCGCCTGTCAGAAAGGCTCAGACCTTTCCGGAAACGGCGCTCCCCTCTCCCGGCTCGCTTCGCTCGCCACCCTCCCCCGCAGAGGGGGGAGGGTGGGGCGGCGGTGCCCCTCCATTTCCGCACACACGCCGGAGGACCAGCGTTCCATGACCCAGGACAATCCCGTCTCCGTGAGCCGCGAGGGCGCGGTCGTCGTGCTCACGATGCGCTCCGGCCCGGTCAACGCCCTCGGCTCGGCCCTGCGCGAAGCCCTGCGCGCGGCGTTCGACGAGGCCGCGGCCGACCCGGCCGTGAGCGCGATCGTGCTCACTGGCGGCGGGCGGATGTTCTCGGCCGGAGCCGACATCTCGGAATTCGGCAAGCCCCAGAGCGGGATCTCGCTGCCGGCCCTGCTCGACCGGATCGAGTCGGTGCAGAAGCCGGTCGTCGCCGCGATCCACGGCAACGCGCTCGGCGGCGGGCTGGAGACGGCGCTCGCCTGCCACTACCGGGTGG
Source organism: Methylobacterium oryzihabitans (assembly GCF_004004555.2). Classification (GTDB taxonomy): domain Bacteria; phylum Pseudomonadota; class Alphaproteobacteria; order Rhizobiales; family Beijerinckiaceae; genus Methylobacterium; species Methylobacterium oryzihabitans. Next base: position 196,470 of record NZ_SACP01000004.1, on the reverse strand, counting down.
CTTTGCCCTCGGCGAAGGTCGGGCTGCCGGAGGTGAAGCTCGGCATCCTGCCGGGTGCGGGCGGCACCCAGCGCCTGCCGCGCATCGTCGGCCCGCGCAAGGCCCTCGACGTGATCGTCGGCGGCGCCCCGATCGGCGCCAAGCCCGCCGCCGAGATGGGCCTGATCGACGACCTCGCCCCCGAGGACGGGCTCGTCGCCCACGCGGTCGCCTTCGCCGAGCGCGTGGTGGCGGAGAAGCGCCCGCTGACCAGGATCCGCGACCGCGACGACCGCATCGCGGAGGGACGCGACGATCCCGGCCTGTTCGACGCCTTCCGCAAGGAGAACGCCCGCAAGCTGCGCGGCTTCGAGGCGCCGGAAGCCTGCATCGCCTGCATCGAGGCCGCCTGCCGGCTGCCGTTCGAGCAGGGCCTCGCCTTCGAGCGCGAGCAGTTCGGCAAGCTCGTCTCCGGCACCCAGTCGGCGGCGCAGCGCCACGTCTTCTTCGCCGAGCGCCAGACCGCCAAGATCCCCGACGTGCCGGAGGACACGGCCCCCCGCCCGATCCACAAGGTCGGCGTCATCGGCGCCGGCACGATGGGCGGCGGCATCGCGATGAACTTCCTCAACGCCGGCATCCCGGTGACGATCGTCGAGACGCGCCAGGACGCCCTCGACCGCGGCCTCAAGACCATCCGCACCAACTACGAGAACACCGCGAAGAAGGGCCGCCTGAAGCCGGAGGACGTCGAGACCCGGATGGGGCTCCTGACCCCGACCCTGGACCTGGAGGCCCTGCGGGACTGCGACCTCGTCATCGAGGCGGTGTTCGAGGACATGGGGATCAAGAAGGAGATCTTCTCCAAGCTCGACCGGATCGCCAAGCCCGGCGCGATCCTCGCCTCGAACACCTCCTACCTCGACATCGACGCCATCGCGGCGATGACCGGCCGGCCCGGCGACGTGATCGGGATGCACTTCTTCTCGCCCGCCAACGTGATGCGGCTGCTGGAGGTGGTGCGCGGCGAGAAGACCGAGAAGGACGTCATCGCCACCGCGATGCAGCTCGGCCGCAAGGTCGGCAAGATCGCGGTGCTGGTCGGCGTCTGCCACGGCTTCGTCGGCAACCGGATGCTCGCCCAGCGCCAGCGCGAGGCCAACCGGCTGATGCTGGAGGGCGTGAAGCCCTGGGACGTCGACCGGGTGATCCAGGATTTCGGCCTGCCGATGGGGCCGTTCGCGATGATCGACCTCGCCGGGCTCGACATCGGCTGGAGCCGGGAGACCAACAAGTCGGAGACCGTGCGCGACCTGCTGTGCGAACTGGACCGCCGCGGCCAGAAGACCGGCGCCGGCTTCTACGACTACGACGCGAGCCGCAAGGCGACGCCGTCCAAGGTCACCGAGGAGATCATCGCCAAAGTGTCCGGCCGCCAGGGCGTCGCCCAGAAGCCGGCCTCCGATGGGGAGATCCTGGAGCGCTGCCTGTACCCGATGGTCAACGAGGGCGCGAAGATCCTGGAGGAGGGCAAGGCGATCCGCGCCTCCGACATCGATATCGTGTGGATCAACGGCTACGGCTGGCCGGTCTATCGCGGCGGCCCGATGTTCTGGGCCGACACGATCGGGCTGCCGAAGGTGCTGGAGCGCCTGCGCGCCTACCAGGCCGAGTACGGCGACGACTTCAAGCCGTCGGCCCTGCTGGAGCGGCTGGCGGCGGAGGGGAAGGGGTTCAGGGATCTCTGAGCCGCGACGCGCTTGAACCCTCCCCCCTCTGCGGGGGAGGGTGCCCGGCGGAAGCCGGGCGGGAGAGGGGAACGCGACGGTGCCGGAGGTGGTGCCCGTCACAGCGGTCGCGACCTGTCCGGAAGCGTGGTTCCCCTCTCCCGGCTCGCTTCGCGCGCCACCCTCCCCCGCAGAGGGGGGAGGGGGAGGTGGCGTTCTCAGGTTAACCCAATCATTTTTCGAGGAGGCACCCATGGACCTTCGCTTCACCCCAGAGGAGCGCGCCTTCCGGCAGGAAGTCCGCGGCTTCTTCGAGCAGAACCTGCCCAAGGACATCCACGCCAAGATGATCGACGGGCGCCATCCGTCGAAGGACGACATCGTCACCTGGCAGAAGATCCTGAACAAGCAGGGTTGGGCGGTGCCGAACTGGCCGGTCGAATGGGGCGGCACCGGCTGGGATCCGGTGCGGCAGTACATCTTCCTCGACGAGCTGCAGAGCTTCCCGGCGCCGTCGCCGCTGCAGTTCGGCGTCTACATGGTCGGGCCGGTGATCGCTCAGTTCGGCAACGAGGCGCAGAAGAAGCACTTCCTGCCGCGCATCGCCAACCTCGACGACTGGTGGTGCCAGGGCTTCTCCGAGCCGGGCTCGGGCTCCGACCTCGCCTCGCTGAAGACCCGGGCCGTGCGCGACGGCGACCACTACGTCGTCAACGGCCAGAAGACCTGGACCACGCTCGGCCAGTACGCCGACTGGATCTTCTGCCTCGTGCGCACCGACGCCACGGTCAAGAAGCAGGAGGGCATCAGCTTCCTGCTCATCGACATGAAGACGCCGGGCATCACCGTGCGGCCGATCCAGACCATCGACGGCGGCCACGAGGTCAACGAGGTGTTCTTCGACGACGTGCGGGTGCCGGTCGAAAACCTCGTCGGCCAGGAGAACAAGGGCTGGGACTACGCCAAGTTCCTGCTCGGCAACGAGCGCACCAACATCGCCCGGGTCGGCGTGTCGAAGCAGCGCCTGCGCCGCCTGCGCGAACTCGCCGCCCTGGAGCGGGTCGGCGACGCGCCGATCCTGGAGAACCCGCGCTTCGCGGAAAAGCTCGCGGCCCTGGAGATCGAGCTGAAGGCGCTGGAGATGACGCAGCTGCGCGTCGTCGCCGCCGAGCGCAAGCGCGAGAAGGGCAAGCCCGACCCGGCCTCGTCGATCCTCAAGATCAAGGGCTCGGAGATCCAGCAGGCGACGACCGAACTCCTGATGGAGGTGGTCGGCCCGTTCGCGCTGCCCTACGCGCCGGAGGACGAGGGCGACGAGCACGGCCACAACGAGCCGCCGGTCGGGCCGGACTGGGCCGCCCCGGTCGCGCCGACCTACTTCAACTGGCGCAAGATCTCGATCTACGGCGGGTCGAACGAGATCCAGAAGAACATCATCGCGAAGGCGATCCTGGGCCTATAACCCCGGATTCGTTCTACGCGGCCCTTTTCCCGGACGACTGGAACGCAGTGGAAGGAGATCCGGGAACCAGCACAAGACTTCGCGGAGCGACCGTTCTCTGCACCGTCGCCGCTTCAGAGCCGCTTCGCGGCACTTCCTCTGCTGGATCCCGGGTCGCATTCCGCTGTCGCTGCATGCGCCCGGGAAAAGGGGAGCCATCCTCGGCCGCGCTGCCGGCCCCTGACCGACCAGGAACATACGGCCATGGACTTCGATCTGAGCGAGGAGCAGAGTCTCCTCAAGGACAGCGTCGAGCGGCTGCTCGCCGACCGCTACGACTTCGAGGCGCGCAAGCGCCACGGGAAGCACCCTGAGGGCTTCTCGCCCGAGATGTGGCGCGCGTATGCCGAGCAGGGCCTGCTCGCGGTGCCGTTCTCCGAGGAGGAGGGCGGCATCGGCGGCGGCACGATCGAGACGATGATCGTCATGGAGGCGTTCGGCGGCGCCCTGGTGCTGGAGCCCTACCTCTCGACCGTGGTGCTCGCCGGCGGGCTGCTGCGCCACGCCGCCAGCGCCGAGCAGCGGGCCGAGTGGCTGCCGGGCCTGATCGGCGGCGAGACCCGCTACGCCCTCGCGCACGGCGAGCGGCAGGCCCGCTACGACCTGCACGACGTCGGCGTCCAGGCCCGGCGCGACGGCGAGGGCTGGGTGCTGGAGGGCGAGAAGGCGCTCGTCCTGCACGGCGACAGCGCCGACCGGCTGATCGTCTCGGCCCGCACCGCCGGCGGACGCCGCGACCGCGACGGGATCGGGCTGTTTCTGGTCGAGGCCGGCGCCGAGGGCGTCTCCCGCCGCGGCTACCCGACCCAGGACGGTCAGCGCGCCGCCGAAGTCTCGCTGTCCTCGGTGCGGGTCGGGCCGGAGGCGGTGATCGGCTCCCCCGAGGGCGCGCTGCCGGCGATCGAGCGCGTCGCCGACGAGGCGATCGCGGCGCTCTGCGCCGAGGCGGTCGGCGCGATGGACCGGATGCACCGGCTGACGGTCGAGTACCTCAAGACCCGCAAGCAGTTCGGCGTCACCATCGGGTCGTTCCAGGTGCTCCAGCACCGGGCCGCCGACATGTTCATCGCCCTCGAACAGGCGCGCTCGATGTCGTTCCTCGCCACCATGATGGCCGAGGCCGACGACCCGGCCGAGCGCTCGCGGGCGGTGTCGGGCGCCAAGGTGCAGATCGGCCGCTCCGGCCGGACGGTCGGGCAGGGCGCGGTGCAGCTCCACGGCGGCGTCGGCATGACGATGGAGTACAGCGTCGGCCACTATTTCAAGCGGGTCACGATGATCGACCAGCTCTTCGGCGACGCCGACCACCACCTCGCCCGGGTCGCCCGGATGGGCAGCCTGCTGGCGGCCTGAAACTCTGGCGTGGCCTCCGGGCCACGCCGACCGCTTCCTGCGCCGCGCGCCCGGAACCGTTCCGGAAATCTCCACAATCCGGCGACACGGACCCCTCGCGGCCCAGGCATCGGGCCGGGAGAGGTCCGCTCATGCATCGCCGGGGTTTCGTCACGCTCGCCTGCTGCCTGTGGCTCGCCGGGTGCAGCGGCTCGGCGCTGCTGCCGGCGCCGGACCTGCCGACGACGCCGGTGATCCTCGACGAAACGGCGGCGGCGGCCGCGATCTCGCGCTACCGCGCCAGCCACGGCCTCGGTCCCGTCACCGTCGACCCGAGCCTGATCCGCGCCGCCTCGTTCCAGGCGCAGTCGAACGCGAAGGCCGGCCACCTGTCGCACGAGGTCGGCGGCACCTTCGACGCGCGGCTCGCCCGGGCCGGGTTCGGCGGGCGCTACGCCGCCGAGAATCTCAGCGCCGGCTCGACCACCTTCGACGAGGTGCTGCGGCGCTGGCAGAACTCGCCGGAGCACAACCGCAACATGCTCATGCCGCAGGTCCGGCGCATCGGCGTCGCCCGGGTGGACGCCCCGGGGACCCGCTACAAGCGCTACTGGGCGCTGATCCTGACGAGCCCGTGATGCGATTGCCGGACGATCCGTCCGGCAATCGCATCGCCAGCCCGCGCGGCACTTGAGCGAAGCCGATTTTCGCATCGCGAAGCGATCCATCGAAAATCGTAGAACGGCCACGCTGCGGCGCAACAGGCCGCAGGGTCAGCCGGGGCCGGGGCCTGCGACGATCCTGCCCGGGGAACGAATCCCCGAATCGGTTGAGCGGGAGCGTGTTTCTCCTATCTAACGCACAGGCGTTCGCGGTTTGTGCGGTGCGAACGCCCCTTGTTTCGCCCTACCCGCTCGTTTAAGCCTCGCGCACCTTCCGGGCTTTGGAACCGTTCCGACATGGCGGCGCCGAAGCGGCGGGGCCCGCGCGGCTCCCCCGTGCCCGCAACAACCATAGAGGGTGCTCGATGAACGGCCTCCTGTCGGACTACCTGCCCCTGGTGATCTTCATCGGCGTGTCCCTGGTGATCGCGCTCGCGCTCCTCGTCGCCCCGTTCCTGGTCGCCTACAACAGCCCCGACCCGGAGAAGCTGTCGGCCTACGAGTGCGGCTTCAACGCCTTCGATGACGCCCGCATGAAGTTCGACGTGCGGTTCTACCTCGTCGCCATCCTGTTCATCATCTTCGACCTCGAAGTCGCGTTCCTGTTCCCGTGGGCGATCACCTTCGGGGATCTCGGCTGGTTCGGGTTCTGGTCGATGATGCTGTTCCTCGGCGTGCTGACGGTCGGCTTCGTCTACGAGTGGCGCAAGGGCGCCCTCGAGTGGGATTGAACGCAGGACCGCTCCCGCCGCCGCCCCCCGAGTTCCGGACACCCTCCATGGCCCTCGACACCACCCTCTCCCGCGCTCCCGCGATCGCGCCCCAGCCGAAGGGGATCCTCGATCCCGCCACCGGCCAGCCGATCGGCGCCAACGACCCGACCTTCCTGCAGATCAACAGCGAACTCGCCGACCGCGGCTTCCTGCTGACCACCACCGACGACCTCATCACCTGGGCCCGCACCGGCTCGCTGATGTGGATGACCTTCGGCCTCGCCTGCTGCGCCGTCGAGATGATGCAGATGTCGATGCCGCGCTACGATTGCGAGCGCTTCGGCTTCGCGCCGCGCGGCTCGCCGCGCCAGTCCGACGTCATGATCGTCGCCGGCACGCTGACCAACAAGATGGCGCCTGCTCTGCGCAAGGTCTACGACCAGATGCCGGAGCCGCGCTACGTCATCTCGATGGGCTCCTGCGCCAACGGCGGCGGCTACTACCACTATTCCTACTCGGTGGTGCGCGGCTGCGACCGGGTCGTCCCGGTCGACATCTACGTGCCGGGCTGTCCGCCGACCGCCGAGGCGCTGCTCTACGGCGTGCTGCTTCTGCAGAAGAAGATCCGCCGCACCGGCACCATCGAGCGCTGAGGCCCGGGCATGAGCAACGGCATCACCATCCTGGCGCACACCCCGGTCACGCAGGGCGAGGCCGGCCTCGAGGCGCTCGGCGCCTCGATCGAGGCGGCGCTCGGCGACGCGGTCACCGCGCGAGTCATCGCCTTCGGCGAACTGACCCTCGTCGTGAAGGCCGAGGCGATCGTCGCGGCGCTGACGCATCTGCGCGACGACCCGGCCTGCGCGTTCAAGTGCTTCATCGACATCTGCGGCGCCGACTACCCGGGCCGCCAGAAGCGCTTCGACGTCGTCTACCACCTGCTCTCGCTGCGCCACAACCAGCGCATCCGGATCAAGGTCCAGACCGACGAGGCGACCCCGGTCCCGTCGGTCATCCCGGTGTTCCCGTCGGCGAACTGGTACGAGCGCGAGGCCTACGACCTCTACGGGATCCTGTTCTCGGGCCATCCGGACCTGCGCCGGCTGCTGACCGATTACGGCTTCGAGGGTCACCCCCTGCGCAAGGACTTCCCGCTGACCGGCTTCGTCGAGGTCCGCTACGACCAGGACGAGGCCCGGGTGGTGTACGAGCCCGTGCGGCTCACGCAGGAATTTCGGCAGTTCGACTTCCTCTCGCCGTGGGAAGGGACGGATTACGTCCTCCCGGGTGACGAGAAGGCCGACAAGGCACCGGCGAAAGGCTGAGCCGACATGGGCGAGCACAGCATCCGCAACTTCTCGATCAATTTCGGCCCGCAGCACCCGGCGGCGCACGGCGTGCTGCGCCTCGTGCTGGAACTCGACGGCGAGATCGTCGAGCGGGTCGATCCGCATATCGGCCTGCTGCATCGCGGCACCGAGAAGCTGATCGAGTACAAGACTTACCTCCAGACCACGCCGTATTTCGACCGGCTCGACTACGTCGCGCCGATGAACCAGGAGCACGCCTTCTGCCTCGCGATCGAGCGGATGCTCGGGATCGAGGTGCCGCGGCGCGCCAAGCTGATCCGCACGCTGTACTGCGAGATCGGCCGTCTGCTGTCGCACCTGCTCAACGTCACCACGCAGGCGATGGACGTCGGCGCCCTCACGCCCCCGCTCTGGGGCTTCGAGGAGCGCGAGAAGCTGATGATCTTCTACGAGCGCGCGTCCGGCGCTCGCCTGCACGCCAACTACTTCCGCCCCGGCGGCGTCCACCAGGATCTGCCGACGGCGCTGATCGACGACATCGAAACGTTCTGCGAGACCTTCCCGCAGGTGGTCGACGACCTTGACAACCTCGTGATGGCCAACCGCATCTTCAAGCAGCGCAACGTCGACATCGGCATCGTCACGGTCGAGGAGGCGATGGCCTGGGGGTTCTCGGGCGTGATGGTGCGTGGCTCGGGCATCCCGTGGGACCTGCGCAAGGCGCAGCCCTACGAATGCTACGAGGAGATGGAATTCGACATCCCCGTGGGGAAGAACGGCGACACCTACGATCGCCAGGTGATCCGCATGGAGGAGATGCGCCAGAGCGTGCGCATCATGAAGCAGTGCATCGCCAAGCTGCGCGAACCGGCGGGGCAGGGCCCGATCGCGACCGTCGACGGCAAGGTGGCGCCGCCGCCGCGGCGCGAGATGAAGCGCTCGATGGAGGCGCTCATCCACCACTTCAAGCTCTACACCGAGGGCTTCCACGTCCCGGCCGGCGAGGTCTACGCCGCGGTCGAGGCGCCCAAGGGCGAGTTCGGCGTCTACCTCGTCGCGGACGGCACCAACAAGCCGTATCGCTGCAAGATCCGCGCACCGGGCTTCGCCCACCTGCAATCGATGGATTGGATGTGCCGCGGCCACATGCTGGCGGACGTGTCGTGCATCCTCGGTACCCTCGACATCGTGTTCGGCGAGGTGGACCGGTGACGACGACGACGACCGCGCCCGGCGGAGACGTGTGAGAGATGGCCAACCGTAGACTCGCCCCCGCTTCCGAGCAGCCCGAGAGCTTCGCGTTCACTCCCGAGAACGCCGACTGGGCCGAGGGCCAGATCGCCAAGTACCCCGAGGGCCGGCAGGCCTCGGCGGTGATCCCGCTGTTGTGGAAGGCGCAGGAGCAGCATGGCGGCTGGCTGCCGCAGAAGGCGATCGAGGCGGTCGCCGACCAGCTCGGCATGCCGCATATCCGCGTGCTCGAAGTCGCGACCTTCTACACGATGTTCGCCCTGGAGCCGGTCGGGCGCTACTGGATCCAGGTCTGCGGCACCGTGCCGTGCGACGTCTGCGGCGCCCGCGACCTGAAGAAGATACTGCACGACCGGCTCGGGCCCTCCGGCCACGTCGATCCGGACGGCAACTTCTCGTGGCTGGAGGTCGAGTGCCTCGGCGCGTGCTGCAACGCCCCGATGGTGCAGATCAACCAGGACTATTACGAGGACCTGACCCCGGAGTCCCTCGGCACGCTGATGGACGACCTCGCCGCCGGCCGCCCGGTGCGCAAGGGCTCGCAGACCGGCCGCATCTCGTCCGAGCCGAAGGACGCGGTGACGACGCTGAAGGACGAGACGCTGTTCGACGGCTCGCGCGTCGGCGCGTGGCGCAAGCGCTTCGAGGAGCAGGACCGCAAGGACGGCGACGCGGGCAACGAGGCCAAGGCGAAGGCCGAGGCCGCCGGCAGCGCCCAGGCCGCGGCCGCCGATCCGAAGCCGGCCCGTCCCGATGCCGGCCGGCCGATCGAGAGCGGCTCGGTCGACACCCCGGCGCAGCGCGCCGCCGGCGGCCAGGAGCCGGCCAACCCCCAGGGCGATGCCGGCCGCGGCGACCGCGCGACCGTCGTGGAGCCGAAGACCGGCCCCGAGGAGCGCGGCACGCCGCAGAGCGGGCGCTCCTACACCAAGACCCCGTCGAAGCCGGAGGAGGGGAGGCCGGTCGCCGAGACCAAGGGCTCGACCCCGGAATCCGGCGCCGAGCCGATCGCCTCACCGGGCAAGACCGACGGCACGCAGGCCAAGCCGGTCGGCGTCGACCCCGCCGACAAGGGGCCGCCCGGCCCGATCGGGAGGTAGCGCCACGACCCCGCGCCGCCCCCGCTTCTCCTCTCAGTCCGCCGCTTCAGGCCCGTAGGACGATTCCATGCTCTCCGATCAGGATCGCATCTTCACCAACCTCTACGGCTTCCACTCCGCCGGCCTCGACGCCGCGCGGAAACGCGGCGCCTGGGACGGCACCCAATTCCTGCTGCAACAGGGCCGCGACTGGATCATCGAGGAGATGAAGAAGTCGGGCCTGCGCGGGCGCGGCGGTGCCGGCTTCCCGACCGGCCTCAAGTGGTCGTTCATGCCCAAGCAGTCGGACGGCCGGCCGCACTACCTCGTAGTCAACGCCGACGAGTCGGAGCCGGGCACCTGCAAGGACCGGGAGATCATGCGGCACGACCCGCATCTCCTGATCGAGGGCTGCATGCTGGCCTGCTTCGCCATGGGGGCGCACGCGGCCTACATCTACATCCGCGGCGAGTACATCGCCGAGCGCATCGCGCTCCAGCGCGCCGTGGACGAGGCCTACGACGCCCGCCTCGTCGGCAAGAGCAACGTCCACGACTACCCGTTCGACATCTACGTCCACCACGGCGCCGGCGCCTACATCTGCGGCGAGGAGACCGCGCTGCTGGAGAGCCTGGAGGGCAAGAAGGGGATGCCGCGGCTGAAGCCGCCGTTCCCGGCCAACATGGGCCTCTACGGCTGCCCGACGACGGTGAACAACGTCGAGTCGATCGCGGTCGCCGGCACGATCCTGCGCCGCGGCGGCGCGTGGTTCGCCGGGCTCGGCACCAAGGGCAACACCGGCACCAAGCTCTTCTGCGTCTCGGGCCACGTCAACAAGCCGTGCAACGTCGAGGAGGAGCTCGGCGTCACCTTCCGCGAGCTGATCGACCGGCATTGCGGCGGCATGCGCGGCGGCTGGGACAACCTGCTGTGCTCGATCCCCGGCGGCTCGTCGGTGCCGCTGGTGCCCGCCGAGCAGATCATCGACGCGCCGATGGACTTCGACACCCTCAAGAACCTGAAGTCCGGCCTCGGCACCGCCGCCGTGATGGTGTTCGACAAGTCGACCGACATGGTCGCGGCGATCGCCCGCATCGCCTACTTCTACAAGCACGAGTCGTGCGGCCAATGCACGCCGTGCCGCGAGGGCACCGGCTGGATGTGGCGCGTGATGCTGCGCATGGCGGAAGGCCGGGCGCAGAAGCGCGAGATCGACATGCTGCTCGACGTGACGAAGCAGATCGAGGGCCACACGATCTGCGCGCTCGGCGACGCCGCCGCGTGGCCGATCCAGGGCCTGATCCGGCATTTCCGCCCCGAGATCGAGAAGCGCATCGACCGCTACAGCGCCAACCCGCACCCGGAGCCGGTGCCGATGGCGGCGGAGTGAGCGTCATGACGAGCGAACCCGACCACCTCGTCCTCGTGTATCTGCGGCGCATCGACGAGAAGGTCGATCGGCTGAGCGCAGACATGCACGACCTGAAGGCGCGAGTGACCGGCGTCGAGGAAAATCTCGCCGGAGTGAATCGTCGCCTGGATCGCCTCGAACTTCGCGTCGACCGCATCGAGAGACGACTCGATCTCGCCGACAGTCACGCTTGAGAGTTGACCGCATGACCAAGATCGTCGTTGACGGCACCGAGGTCGATGTCCCGCCGGACTACACCCTGCTCCAGGCGTGCGAGATCGCGGGTGCCGAGATTCCGCGCTTCTGCTTCCACGAGCGGCTGTCGATCGCCGGCAATTGCCGGATGTGCCTCGTCGAGCTGAAGGGCGCGCCGAAGCCCGTCGCCTCCTGTGCCTGGGCGGTGCGCGACTGCCGGCCGGGTCCGAACGGCGAGCCGCCGGCGGTCTCGACCAAGTCGGCGCTGACCAAGAAGGCCCGCGAGGGGGTGATGGAGTTCCTCCTCATCAACCATCCCCTCGACTGCCCGATCTGCGACCAGGGCGGCCATTGCGACCTGCAGGATCAGGCGATGGCCTACGGGGTCGACTCGACCCGCTACGGCGAGAACAAGCGCGCCGTCGAGGAGAAGTACATCGGCCCGCTGGTGCGGACCGCGATGAACCGCTGCATCCACTGCACCCGCTGCGTGCGCTTCCTCGCCGAGGTGGCGGGCGTGCCGGATCTCGGCGCCATCGGCCGCGGCGAGGACATGGAGATCACCTCCTACCTCGAACAGGCGATGGCCTCGGAGTTGCAGGGCAACGTCGCCGACCTGTGCCCGGTCGGCGCCCTCGTCCACAAGCCGCAATCCTACAACGTGCGCCCCTGGGAGCTGAACAAGACCGAGTCCGTCGACGTGATGGACGCCGTCGGCTCGGCGATCCGGGTCGACACCCGTGGCCGCGAGGTGATGCAGGTCGAGCCGCGGATCAACGAGGCGATCAACGAGGAGTGGATCTCCGACAAGACCCGCCACGTCGTCGATGGCCTGAGGCTCCAGCGCCTCGACCGCCCGTACCTGCGCGAGAACGGCCGCCTGCGGCCGGCCTCCTGGGCCGAAGCCTTTTCCGCCATCGCGGCGAAACTGAAGGCGGCTGATCCCAAGCGCGTCGGCGCGATCGTCGGCGACCTCGCCGGGGTCGAGGAGACCTACGCCCTCAAGCGGCTGATGACGGCGATCGGCTCGCCGAACCTCGACTGCCGCCAGGACGGCGCGGCGATCGACCCGGCCTGGGGACGGGCCGCCTACACCTTCAACCCGACCATCGCCGGCATCGAGCAGGCCGACGCGATCCTGATCGTCGGGGCCAATCCGCGCACCGAGGCCTCGCTGCTCAACGTGCGCATCCGCAAGCGCTGGCGGCAGGCGCCGCTGGCGGTCGGGCTGATCGGCGAGGCGACCGACCTCACCTATCCCCACACCTATCTCGGGGCCGGGCCGGAGACGCTGGCGGAGGTGGCGGGCGGCAAGCACAGCTTCGCCGAGGCCCTGTCCAAGGCCGAGCGGCCGCTGGTCATCGTCGGCCAGGGCGCGCTCGCCCGGCCGGACGGCGCCGCGATCCTCGCCGCCGCCGCCGCGCTCGCCCGCGACATCGGTGCCGTCTCCGAGGGCTGGAACGGCTTCGGCGTGCTGCATACCGCGGCGGCCCGGGTCGGCGCGCTCGATCTCGGCTTCGTGCCGGGGGAGGGCGGTCTCGACTTCGCGGCGATGACGCAGGCCGGCGCCCTCGACGTGCTCTACAATCTCGGCGCCGACGAGGTCGAGATCGGGGCCGGCGCCTTCGTGATCTACCAGGGCACCCACGGCGACAAGGGCGCCCACCGGGCCGACGTGATCCTGCCGGGCGCCGCCTACACCGAGAAGTCGGCGACCTACGTCAACACCGAAGGGCGGGTGCAGCTCGCCAACCGCGCCGCCTTCCCGCCGGGCGACGCCCGCGAGGACTGGGCGATCCTGCGGGCGCTGTCCGACGTGGTGGCGAAGCGGCTGCCCTTCGATTCGCTCACCGCGCTGCGCAAGGCGCTCTACGCCGACCACCCGCACTTCGCCGGGATCGAGCAGGTCGCCGGGCAGGACGTGGCGGCGGCGGTCGCGGCCCTCGCCGGCCTCGGCGGCCAGCCGGGCAGCGAGCCGTTCCGCAGCCCGGTCCTCGACTACTACCTCACCAACCCGATCGCCCGCGCCTCGCGGGTGCTCGCCGAGTGCTCCGGCCTCGCCCGCGAGCGCGTGCTCCAGGCGGCGGAATAGGACTGACGATGAGCGTCCTCGACATCCTGCTGACCGTCGGCCTGATCGCGCTGAAGAGCGTGCTCCTGCTGGTCGCCCTCCTGGTCTTCATCGCCTACGCGCTGCTCGCCGACCGCAAGATCTGGGCGGCGGTGCAGTTGCGCCGCGGTCCGAACGTCGTCGGGCCGTTCGGCCTGTTCCAGTCCTTCGCCGACCTGCTCAAGTTCGTGCTCAAGGAGCCGGTGATCCCGGCCGGCGCCAACAAGACCCTGTTCCTACTGGCGCCGGTCATCTTCGCGACGCTCGCGCTGTCGTCCTGGGCGGTGATCCCGCTCTCCGACGGCTGGGCGATCGCCGACATCAACGTCGGCATCACCTACATCTTCGCGATCTCGTCGCTCGGCGTGTACGGCGTCATCATCGGCGGCTGGGCCTCGAACTCCAAGTACGCCTTCCTCGGCGCCCTGCGCTCGGCGGCTCAGATGGTGTCCTACGAGGTGTCGCTCGGCTTCGTCATCATCACGGTGCTGATGTGCGCCGGTTCGCTCAACCTGTCGCAGATCGTCCGGGCGCAGGACACCGCGATCGGCATCCTCGGCTGGTACTGGCTGTGGCTGTTTCCGATGTTCGTGGTGTTCTTCGTCTCGGCGCTGGCCGAGACGAACCGCCCGCCCTTCGACCTGCCCGAGGCCGAGTCCGAGCTCGTCGCCGGCCACATGGTCGAGTATTCCTCGACCCCCTACCTGCTGTTCATGCTCGGCGAGTACGTCGCCATCATGGGCATGTGCGCCCTCGGCACGGTGCTGTTCCTCGGCGGCTGGCTCTCGCCGATCCCGTTCGCGCCCTTCACCTGGGTGCCCGGCCTGATCTGGTTCGTGCTCAAGGCGAGCTTCCTGTTCTTCATGATCGCCATGGTGAAGGCCATGGTGCCGCGCTACCGCTACGACCAGCTGATGCGCCTGGGCTGGAAGGTGTTCCTGCCGCTCTCGCTCGTCATGGTGTTCGTCGTCGCCCTCGTTCTCAAGCTGACCGGCCTCGCGCCGGTCTCCTGACCCCCGCTCTCACCCGGAGAGATTGAGCCATGAAGCTCGATCAGATCGCCCGCGGTCTGCTGCTCAAGGAGTTCGTGTCGGGCTTCGGCCTCGCCATGAAGTACCTGTTCAAGCCCAAGGCCACGATCGACTACCCCTTCGAGATGGGCCATCGCGGCCCGCGCTTCCGCGGCGAGCACGCCCTGCGGCGCTACCCCAACGGGGAGGAGCGCTGCATCGCCTGCAAGCTGTGCGAGGCGATCTGCCCGGCCCAGGCCATCACCATCGAGGCCGGCCCGCGCCGCAACGACGGCACCCGCCGCACGACCCGCTACGACATCGACATGGTGAAGTGCATCTATTGCGGCATGTGCCAGGAGGCCTGCCCGGTCGATGCCATCGTCGAGGGGCCGAATTTCGAGTTCTCGGTCGAGACCCGCGAGGAGCTGCTGTACGATAAGCAGAAGCTGCTCGCGAACGGCGACCGCTGGGAGCGCGAGATCGCCCGCAACATCGCGGCCGACGCGCCCTACCGCTAGGGCGGACGGCGGTTCCGAGCCGGAATCGCATCGACGCCACGCCATTGTTCCCCGCATCGGTTGTGCGCTGCGGGGGGCGGATCTATAGACGGGCCGCCGGGTCGTCCGGGGTCGGGCAGGAGGCCGCCGCGAGGCGGCACGAGACGAGCGCATGACCGCAGCCGCCGCCTTCTTCTATCTCTTTTCGGCGATCACCGTCGCCTCGGGCTTCATGGTGATCGCCTCCCGTAACCCGGTCACCTCGGTCCTGTTCCTGATCCTCGCCTTCGTGAACGCCGCCGGCCTGTTCATGCTGATGGGCGCCGAGTTCCTGGCGATGATCCTGATCGTCGTCTATGTCGGCGCGGTCGCGGTGCTGTTCCTGTTCGTCGTGATGATGCTCGACGTCGACTTCGCCGAGCTGCGCCAGGGCTTCCAGGACTACCTGCCGGTGGGCGGGCTGATCGGCGCGGTGTTCCTGGTCGAGCTGCTCCTCGTGGTCGGCTCCTGGGCGATCGATCCCGGCCTCGTCCACGGGCCGCTGGCCAACGCGCCCGGCGGCGAGACCGTCACCAACACCCAGGCTCTGGGGCTGGTGCTCTACACCAACTACTTCTTCCTGTTCCAGGTCGCCGGCCTGATCCTGCTGGTGGCGATGATCGGCGCGATCGTGCTCACCCTGCGCGAGCGGCCCGGCGTCAAGCGCCAGGACATCTCGGTCCAGAACGCCCGCACCCAGGCGATGGCGGTCGAGGTGCGGCAGGTGCCCTCCCGCCAGGGCGTCGAGGTCTGAGCGTCCGGCCCCGCGCGGGAGGACCCGGGCGGGAGGACGGGCGACGGCAAGAATGCGCGGCCTCCCGGGCGGGGAGGCGGCGAGCGAGAACACGGGCGGCCGAGCGCGGCCGGAGGCACGATGATCGGTCTGAGCCACTACCTCACCGTTGCGGCGATCCTGTTCACCCTCGGGGTGCTCGGCATCTTCATCAACCGCAAGAACATCATCGTCATCCTGATGTCGGTCGAGCTGATCCTGCTCGCGGTCAACATCAACCTCGTGGCGTTCTCGACCCATCTCGGCGACATCGTCGGGCAGGTCTTCGCCCTGTTCGTCCTGACGGTGGCGGCGGCGGAGGCCGCGATCGGCCTCGCGATCCTGGTGGTGTTCTTCCGCAACCGCGGCTCGATCGCCGTCGAGGACGTCAACATGATGAAGGGCTGACGGCCGGCGACGGCCCCAGGATCCTTCCCCGAAACCTTCACGACCCGTAGCGGCCCCCCGGGAGCCGCGAAGCGAGGCCGGACCGAGCATGTACCACGCGATCGTCTTCCTGCCCCTCATCGGCTCGCTCATCGCCGGGCTGTTCGGCCGCCGCATCGGCGCGAAGGCGAGCGAGTTCGTCACGACCTCGCTCGTCGCCTTCGCGGCCTTGCTGTCCTGGGTCGCGTTCTTCGAGGTGACCGGCGGCCACGGCCACGGCGCCACCCGGCATCTGGTCGCGAACTGGTTCACGGTCGGCGACCTCGCGGTCGACTGGGCGTTCCGGGCCGATACCCTCACGGTCGTGATGCTGGTGGTCGTCAACTCGGTCTCGTGCCTCGTCCACCTGTACTCGACCGGCTACATGCACGAGGATCCGCACCGGCCGCGGTTCTTCTCGTACCTGTCGCTGTTCACGTTCGCGATGCTGATGCTCGTGACGTCCGACAACCTCGTGCAGATGTTCTTCGGCTGGGAGGGCGTCGGCCTCGCCTCCTACCTGCTGATCGGGTTCTGGTACGAGAAGCCCTCGGCCAACGCCGCCGCCATGAAGGCGTTCATCGTCAACCGCGTCGGCGATTTCGGCTTCTCCCTCGGCATCTTCCTGGTCTTCGTCCTGACCGGCTCGGTCGCCTTCGACGGCATCTTCCCGAAGGTCGCCGAACTCTCGAACGCCCAGTTCCACTTCCTCGGCACCGAGTGGCACGCGCTCACCCTGTGCTGCCTGCTGCTGTTCATGGGCGCGATGGGCAAGTCGGCGCAGTTCCTGCTGCACACCTGGCTGCCCGACGCGATGGAGGGCCCGACCCCGGTCTCGGCGCTGATCCACGCCGCCACCATGGTCACCGCCGGCGTGTTCATGGTCGCGCGCCTGTCGCCGCTGTTCGAGGCGGCGCCGAACGCCCTGATCGTCGTCACGGTGATCGGCGGCATCACCGCCTTCTTCGCCGCCACGATCGGCCTCGTGCAGAACGACATCAAGCGGGTCATCGCCTACTCGACCTGCTCGCAGCTCGGCTACATGTTCGTCGCGCTCGGCGTCGGCGCCTATGCGGCGGGCGTGTTCCACCTGTTCACCCACGCCTTCTTCAAGGCGCTGCTGTTCCTCGGCGCCGGCTCGGTCATCCACGCGATGCACCACGAGCAGGATATGCGGAACATGGGGGCGCTGCGCCGCTACATCCCGTTCACCACCGCCATGATGGCGATCGGGACGCTCGCGCTGATCGGCTTCCCGTTCACCGCCGGCTACTACTCGAAGGACGCGATCATCGAGGCGGCCTACGTCTCGACCCGGCCCGGGCACACCCTGGCGTTCCTCGCCACCGTGATCGCGGCGTTCTTCACCTCGTTCTACTCGTGGCGCCTGTTCTTCATGACCTTCGAGGGCCAGAAGCGCTGGGCGGCGCACGGCGCCCACGGTCATGATGCCCACGGCCATGACGACCACCACGCGGACGCTCACGCCACTGCGGGGGCTGCCCAGGCCGATGGCGCGCGGGGCCACCACGAGGGCGTCGCCCACGACGACAAGGGCCACGACGTCGAGGCCGCCTTGCACGCCTCGCACGAGCACCACGACCACGCGCCGCACACCCCGCACGAGAGCCCGCGGGTGATGACGATCCCGCTGGCGATCCTCGCGGTCGGCGCGCTGTTTGCCGGCATGGTGTTCAAGAATCGCTTCATCGGCGAGGGCATGGACGAGTTCTGGAAGGGCGCGCTGGCGCACGGCCCGAACAACCACATCATGCACGACATCCACAACGCGCCGGGCTGGGTGCAGAACTCGCCCTTCGTGATGCTGGTGCTCGGTTTTCTCGTCGCCTACTGGATGTACATCCGCAGCCCGTCGCTGCCGCACCGGCTCGCCGGGAGCCAGCCCCTGCTGTACCGCTTCCTGCTCAACAAGTGGTACTTCGACGAGATCTACGACCGGATCTTCGTCCGCCCGGCCAAGGGCTTCGGCGAGTTCCTGTGGAAGGTCGGCGACGGTCGGATCATCGACGGGATGGGCCCGAACGGCATCGCCGCCCGCGTCCTCGACGTGACCCGCGGCGCCGTCCGGCTCCAGACCGGCTACGTCTACCACTACGCCTTCGTGATGCTGATCGGCGTCGCCCTGCTGGTGAGCTGGTACCTGTTCACCGGATCGCCGGCCGTCTCGGCCGTGGCCCACTGATCGACCGGAGATCGCTGTTCCCATGTTCGGTTTCGGGATTCTCTCCGGCCTCCTGCTGCTGCCGCTCGTCGGCGCCGGCTTCATCCTCACCCTGCGCGGCGACGAGGCCTCGGTGCGGCGCAACGCCCGCTGGGCGGCGCTGATCGCGACGCTCGCCACCTTCCTGCTCTCCCTCGTCGCCTGGGCGCGCTACGACACCGCGACGGCGGCGTTCCAGCTCGTCGAGAACCACGCCTGGCTGACGGAGACGATCCGGTTCAAGCTCGGCGTCGACGGCTTCTCGATGCCGCTCGTCCTGCTCACCACCTTCCTGATGCCGTTCTGCATCGGCGCCTCGTGGCTCTCGATCGAGCACCGGGTGAAGGAGTACTTCGTCGCGTTCCTGGTTCTCGAAACCACGATGATCGGCGTGTTCTGCGCCCTGGATCTCGTGCTGTTCTACCTGTTCTTCGAGGCCGGCCTGATCCCGATGTTCCTCATCATCGGCATCTGGGGCGGCAAGCGCCGGATCTACGCCTCGTTCAAGTTCTTCCTCTACACCCTGCTTGGCTCGGTGCTGATGCTGCTCGCCATCATGGCGATGTACTGGCAGGCCGGCACCACCGACATCCCAACCCTGCTGCAGACCCGCTTCCCGGCGCACATGCAGACGTGGCTGTGGCTCGCCTTCTTCGCCTCGTTCGCGGTGAAGATGCCGATGTGGCCGGTCCATACCTGGCTCCCCGACGCCCACGTCGAGGCGCCGACCGCGGGCTCGGTGATCCTGGCCGGCATCCTGCTCAAGATGGGCGGCTACGGCTTCATCCGCGTCTCGCTGCCGATGCTGCCGGACGCCTCGCACTACTTTGCGCCGCTGGTCTACTCGCTGTCGGTGGTGGCGATCATCTACACCTCGCTGGTCGCGCTGGTGCAGTCGGACATCAAGAAGCTCATCGCCTACTCGTCGGTGGCGCATATGGGCTTCGTGACCCTCGGGCTGTTCACGATGACCGAGCAGGGCATCCAGGGCGCCCTGTTCCTGATGATCTCGCACGGCATCGTGTCGGGCGCGCTGTTCCTCTGCGTCGGCGTCGTCTACGACCGGATGCACACCCGCGAGATCTCGGCCTATGGCGGCCTCGTCAACCGCATGCCGCTCTACGCGGTGGCGATGATGGTGTTCACCATGGCCAATGTCGGCCTGCCGGGCACCTCGGGCTTCGTCGGCGAGTTCCTGGCGATGATCGGCGCCTTCCGGGCCAACCCGATGGTGTCGTTCTTCTCGGTCTTCGGCATCATCCTGTCGGCGGCCTACGCCCTGTGGCTGTTCGCCCGGGTGGTCTACGGCAAGCTCGAGAAGCCGAACCTCCAGGGCATCGCCGACCTCGACCGCCGCGAGATGATCATCCTCGCGCCGCTCGTCTTCCTGACGATCTATTACGGCTTCCATCCGAGCCCGATCCTCGACGTGTTCGCGCCCTCGACCGAGGCGCTGATGCAGGGGATGCGCGCCGCCCTGTCCTCGACCCAGACCGCTGCCGCGGCTCTGCCGGTCCCGCATTGAGCCCCGAGGGTTCCATGAACGCCGCCCAAGTCGTCCTGCCCGCCCTCGGGCCGGCCCTGCCGGAGCTGATCCTCGCGGTCGGCGCCCTGGTCCTGATCCTGTACGGCGCCTTCAAGGGGGAAAAGTCCACCGAAGGCGTCACCGTCGGCACGCTGATCGTGCTGATCCTCGCCCTGTTCGCGGTGGTGAGCCAGCCGCTCGGGGCCAAGGTCACGACGCTCAACGGGGCCTTCATCGTCGACGGCTTCGCCCGGGTGATGAAGTCCCTGGTCCTGCTCGGCTCGGCCGCGGCGCTCCTGCTCGCCCGCGACCTGTTCGAGCGCGAGCGCATCGCCCGGTTCGAGTACCCGATCCTGATCCTGCTCTCGACGATCGGGATGCTGATCATGGTCTCGGCCAACGATCTCATCGCGCTCTACATGGGCCTGGAACTGCAGAGCCTCGCGGCCTACGTCATCGCGTCGTTCCACCGCGACAACGTGCGCTCGACCGAGGCCGGCCTGAAGTACTTCGTCCTCGGCGCGCTGTCCTCGGGCATGCTGCTCTACGGCGCGTCGCTGATCTACGGCTTCACCGGCAGCGTGTCGTTCCCCGGCATCGTCACGGCCCTGCGCGAGACCTCGGGCCTCGGCGTGATCCTCGGCATCGTGTTCGTGTCGGCCGGCGTCGCCTTCAAGCTCGCCGCGGTGCCGTTCCACATGTGGACGCCGGACGTCTACGAGGGCGCGCCGACCCCGGTCACCGCCTTCTTCGCCTCGGCCCCCAAGATGGCCGCGATGGCGATGGCGGTGCGGGTCTTCGTCGGTGCCTTCCCGGCGGTGACCGACCAGTGGCAGCAGATCATCGTGTTCGTCTCGATCGCCTCGATGGCGCTCGGCTCGTTCGCCGCGATCGGCCAGCGCAACCTCAAGCGCCTGATGGCCTATTCCTCGATCGGCAATGTCGGCTACGCGCTGATCGGGCTCGCCGCCGGCACCGAGGAGGGGGTTCGCGGCGTGGTGATCTACATGGCGATCTACCTCGCCATGACGCTCGGCGCCTTCGCGGTGATCCTGTCGCTGCGCCGCGGCCGCCAGATGTTCGAGACCATCGACGACCTGTCGGGCCTGTCGCGCACCCATCCGTGGATCGCGTTCCTGCTCGCGATGATGATGTTCTCGCTCGCCGGCATCCCGCCGCTCGCCGGGTTCTTCGCCAAGTTCTACGTCTTCGCCGCCGCCATCAAGGCGGGCCTGTTCACCCTCGCGGTGATCGGCGTGGTGACCAGCGTGGTCGGCGCCTACTACTACCTGCGCCTCGTCAAGGTGATGTACTTCGACGAGCCGCAGGGCGGCTACGAGCCGATGGCGCCGGGCCTGCGCATCGTGCTCGGCCTGTCGAGCGTCGTCGTGGTGCTGTTCTGGCTCGTCCCGGCGCCCCTCGTCGGCGCGGCCGGCGTCGCCGCCCGGTCTCTCTTCTAGGACCGGCATGACGTTCGTGCTCGATCCCGCGGCGCGTGCCGCGGGATACCGTCTGGACCTGCACCCGAGCCTCGGCTCCACGAGCACGCACGCGATGGCGCTCGCCCGGGCGGGCGAGGCCGGGCCGCTCTGGGTGGTCACCCGCGACCAGACCGGCGGACGCGGGCGGCGCGGCAAGGTGTGGACTTCGCCCGCCGGCAACCTCGCGGCGAGCCTGCTCTGGACGGCGCCGCCGGACGTGGCGCCCGAGCACGTCGCGACCCTCGGCTTCGTCGCCGGCCTCGCCCTCGCCGGTGCCTGCGACCGCGCCCGCGGGCCGTCGCCGGACGGCACGCCGTCCCCCTTCCGCCTCAAATGGCCGAACGACGTCCTGGTCGACGGCGCCAAGGTCTCGGGAATCCTGCTCGAGACCGAGACGGTGCCCGCCGGGCGCGCCGTGGTGGTCGGGTTCGGCGTCAACGTCGCGGCGGTCCCGCCCGATCTTCCCTACCGCGCCACCTCGCTCGCCGGCTGCGGCTGCCCGGCCGATGCCGGCGGCCTGTTCTCGCTCCTCAGCGGGTCGTGGCTGGCGGAACTCGCCGCCTGGGATCTCGGCCGCGGCTTTGCCGTCACGCGGGAGCGCTGGCTCGCCCGGGCGGTCGGGCTCGGCACCGCCGTCTCGGTGCGCTATGGAACGGAACGGCGCGACGGGGTTTTCGAGACCATCGACGCCGGCGGCCGCATGGTCCTGCGCCTCGCCTCCGGCGAGCGCAGCCTGATCTCGGCCGGCGAGGTGTTTTTCGCGCCGCCCGCCCCGGCGGCGTGACGGTATCGTTCCCGCCGCTCGGCGGCGGGCCTGGACGAGGAGCCGGAACGGCGCCGGGACGGCGACGACGGCGGGACCCGGATTTCAGACGCGGCGGAGGTGCCCGGCACCACCGCCGCGAGGCCGCATGCGCGGCCGGCAGGAACCATGACGGTGCCGCGACCGTGGCGGCAGACGGACCGTCCTATCGGGAAAGGATCGCGACGGCGGTCCGCGAGGTGTTGGTGAATGACGACGCGTGAGGATGAACTCGTCTTCGTGCCGCTCGGCGGCGTGGGCGAGATCGGGATGAACATGGCGCTGTACGGCTTCGGGCCGACCAAGCGGCGGAAGTGGATCATGGTCGATTGCGGCATGGGCTTCGCCAGCGAGGAGCACATGCCGGGCGTCGACCTGATGTTTCCGGACATCAGCTTCGCCGAGGAGATCCGCAACGACCTCCTGGGGATCCTCATCACCCACGGGCACGAGGACCATATCGGCGCGCTGAGCGAGCTGTGGCCGAAGCTGAAGGTCCCGGTCTACGCCACGAAGTTCACCAAGAACCTGATCGAGACCCGCCGCCTCGGCGAGCCCGGCGCGCCGAAGATCGATCTGCGCGAGATCCGCCCGGGCGTGCGCACGACCTTCGGCCCGTTCGAGGTCGAGTACGTGCCGGTCGCGCACTCGATCCCGGAGGCGAACGCGCTCGCCATCCGCACCCCGCTCGGGCTGGTGCTGCATACCGGCGACTGGAAGCTCGACGACGGGCCGGTGGCCGGCAACGTCACCTCCGAGGAGGCGTTCGTCCGGCTCGGCGAGGAGGGCGTGCTGGCGCTGGTCTGCGATTCGACCAACGTCACCCGCGAGGGCCGCTCGCCGAGCGAGACCGAGGTCGCGGCGCATCTCGCCGAGCTGATCCGCAGCGCCCCCCACCGGGTCGCCGTCACCACCTTCGCCTCCAACGTCGCCCGGATGCGGGCGGTCGCCGACGCGGCGTTGTCGTGCGGGCGCGAGGTGATCGCCGTCGGGCGCGCGATGGACCGGGTGATCGACGTCGCCCGCGAGTGCGGCTACCTCGACAACCTGCCGGACTTCCGACCGGCCGAGGCCTACGGCCACCTGCCGCGCGAGAAGGTCGTGGCGCTGCTCACCGGCTCGCAGGGCGAGGCGCGGGCGGCGCTCGCCCGCATCTCCCGCGACGAGCATCCGGAGGTCTCCCTCACCGCCGGCGACCGGGTGATCTTCTCGTCGCGGGCGATTCCCGGCAACGAGCGGGCGATCGGCGCGATCATCAACGACCTGATCGAGGCCGGCATCGAGGTCGTCACCGACCGCACCGAGCTCGTCCACGTCTCGGGCCATCCCCGGCGCGACGAGATGGCGGCGATGTACCGCTGGACCCGGCCGCAGGTCGCGATCCCGGTCCACGGCGAGGCGCTCCACCTCGCCGAGCACGCGACCTTCGCCCGCAAGCAGGGCGTGGAGAAGGTGGTCAAGGCCCGCAACGGCACGCTGATCCGCCTCGCTCCCGGCGAGCCCGAGATCGTGACCCATGTCCGCAGCGGCCGGCTCTACAAGGACGGCAACGTCCTCGTCGGCGCCAACGACCGCGCACTGCCGGAGCGGCGCAAGCTCGCCTTCACCGGCGTCGTCTCGGTGGCGATCGCGCTCGATCGCAACGGCGACGTCAAGGGCGAGCCGTCGATCGACCTGATGGGCCTGCCGACCTACGGCCGCAAGGGCGAGCTCGTCATCGACGTCGTCGGCGACACCGTGGAGCGGACGATCAACAACCTGTCGCGGCAGAAGCGGCGCGATTCGGAAGCGGTCGAGAACGCCGTCGACCGGGCGATCCGCTCCGCCGTCAACGAGGTCTGGGGCAAGAAGCCGGCCTGCCACGTCCTCGTGGTCGAGGTGTAGGGGACCCGACTCCGAACCCTCCCCCCTCGGCGGGGGCGAGGTACCCAGGGAAGATCCATTCAAAAATCAGGCGCGGGATCCCCTCTCCCGAGAGGGGTAGGGGTGAGGGTGGAGACGGTTCAGGATCAAGCACCAAGCGTCGAGCCGCACAGCTCGACCGTTGACGCTTTAGTCTGACCCCGAGCCACCCTCACCCCCGGCCCCTCTCCCACTCGGGAGAGGGGAGATGCGCCAATTCTGTACCCGGACAGTCCTGCCTCGGAGGAGGGAGAGTGTCCCAGCGGCGCCTGACGTATCCTTCCGACGCGGACCCAGTCACCTCGATCACCCCACCCACCACCGGAGCACCCCCATGATCGGACGGTTGAACCACGTCGCCATCGCGGTGAAGGATCTCGACGCGGGGGCGAGGATCTACCGCGACACGCTCGGCGCGACGCTGTCGCCGCCGCTGCCGCAGCCCGAGCACGGGGTGACGGTGATCTTCGTCGAGCTGCCCAACAGCAAGATCGAACTGCTCGAACCCCTCGGCGAGGGGTCGCCGATCACCGCCTTCCTGGAGCGCAACCCGGGCGGCGGCATCCATCACGTCTGCTACGAGGTCGACGACATCCTGGCGGCCCGCGACCGGCTCGTGGCGCAGGGGGCGCGCATCCTCGGCAGCGGCGAGCCGAAGATCGGCGCCCACGGCAAGCCGGTGCTGTTCCTGCACCCGAAGGACTTCCTCGGCACGCTGGTCGAGCTGGAGCAGGTCTGACGTGCTGCGCCGCCTCCTCGACCTCGCCACCGCGTCGATCCCGCGCACGCTCCTCGCCTGTGTGGCCCTGGCGCTGCCCGCCTTCGCGGTGGCGGTGCTCGGTTTCCGGCTCACGGCGTTCGGGGCGGTGGCGCTGTACTTCGTCGTGTGGTGGACGCTGCTGTTCGCGGTGCTACCGTTCCGCGGTCCCGACGACGGCCAGCCCCTCGTGCCGGGGCAGGATCCCGGCGCGCCCTCGCAGCCGCGGATGCGCCGCAAGGCGGTGTGGACCACGCTGGTGTCCGACGCGGTGTTCCTCGCCGCGATCGCGGCCTTTCCGCTCGCCGGCCTCTGATCCGACCTGGTACAGCCACGGTTCCGACCGCTTGCCGCAGCGTCGCGACCAATAAAAAAGCAAGGCTCGTAAGCCTTGCTTGAGAACGTCTGAATGTTATCGCCAACTGTTGTGTGAGTCTTGTGCCGTTCCCGGCTGCTCGGTTGGCTTATCCTCCCAAGACTCGGGCCCGTGCGCGGCGCCGTTCCATCGTCGCCTCCGCAAGCGCGAGGCCGGTTATAGGAAGAAGAATTCGCGGTGTCACCACCCCCGGAGAACCAAATTGCGTTTTTTTGCATGACGGAGCGGAGCTTCTCTCCGCCTGTTCTGGAGGCAGGCCTGCAAAGCATGCAGGCCGCCCGCCGGCGCGGCCACGGTCGTGCCGCGCACGGACGATGCGCGGCCCACCGGTATGGGCTATAGCCCTCGTCCGGCCTCGCGCGTTTCCTCGTCCGGGCCGACCGTCCGCTCCCCACCTGTCAGGGTCGATTCATGCGTCTCAGCCGCTACTTCCTGCCCATCCTGCGCGAGACGCCCAAGGAAGCCGAGATCGTCTCCCACCGCCTGATGCTGCGGGCCGGCATGATCCGGCAGGAATCGGCCGGCATCTATGCGTGGCTGCCGCTCGGCCTGCGGGTGCTCAACCGGGTCAACGCGGTGATCCGCGCCGAGCAGGAGCGCAGCGGCGCCATCGAGATCCTGATGCCGACGATCCAGTCGGCCGACCTGTGGCGCGAATCCGGTCGTTACGACGCCTACGGCAAGGAGATGCTGCGCCTGCGCGACCGCCACGAGCGCGACATGCTGTTCGGGCCGACCAACGAGGAGATGGTCACCGGGATCTTCCGCTCGGCGGTGCGCTCGTACAAGGACCTGCCGAAGAACCTCTACCACATCCAGTGGAAGTTCCGCGACGAGGTCCGGCCGCGCTTCGGCGTGATGCGCTCGCGCGAGTTCCTGATGAAGGACGCCTATTCCTTCGACCTCGATCAGGCCGGGGCGCGGCACTCCTACAACAGGATGTTCGTCGCCTACCTGCGCACCTTCGCGCGGCTCGGCCTCAAGGCGATCCCGATGCGGGCCGAGACCGGGCCGATCGGCGGCGACCTCAGCCACGAGTTCATCATCCTGGCCCAGACCGGCGAGAGCGAGGTGTTCTGCGACCAGGCCTTCCTCGACTTCGAGATCCCGCCCGCGACCACCGATTTCGACGACGTCGCCGGGCTCCAGGCCACCGTCGACCACTGGACCTCGCGCTACGCCGCCACCTCCGAGATGCACGACGCCGCCGCCTTCGCGGAGGTGCCGGAGCCGGCCCGGATGGCCGCCCGCGGCATCGAGGTCGGCCACATCTTCTATTTCGGCACCAAGTACTCCGAGCCGATGGGCGCCAAGGTCAGCGGGCCGGACGGCGTCGAGCGCCCGGTCCACATGGGCTCCTACGGCATCGGGCCGAGCCGCCTCGTCGCGGCGATCATCGAGGCGAGCCACGACGAGGCCGGCATCGTGTGGCCCGATTCGGTCGCGCCGTTCGACGTCGGCCTGCTCAACCTCAAGGCCGGCGACGGCGCCACCGACGCCGCCTGCGCGTCGATCCAGGCCGAGCTGGAGGAGGCCGGCCTCTCGGTGCTGTACGACGACCGGGACGAGCGCCCGGGCGCCAAGTTCGCCACCGCCGACCTCATCGGCCTGCCCTGGCAGGTCGTGGTCGGCCCCAAGGGCCTCGCCGAGGGCAAGGTCGAGCTGAAGCGCCGCGCCACCGGTGCGCGCGAGACCCTGGCCCCGGCGGAGCTGCTCGCCCGCCTGCGCCAGGGCCGCACCTGAGGTCGGCATGGCCATCGGAGCCCTGAACCGGGCGCTGCGGCCCGGCCGGTCCGGCACGCTGCCCTTCGCGCCCTACGAGTGGAGCATCGCCGGGCGCTACCTGCGCACCCGGCGCAAGGAGGGCTTCGTCTCGGTCATCGCGCTGTTCTCGTTCCTCGGCATCATGCTCGGGGTCGCGACGCTCATCATCGTGCTGTCGGTGATGAACGGCTTTCGCAAGGAGCTGCTGTCGAAGATCGTCGGCATCAACGGCCACATCTTCGTGGCGCCGATCGACCGGCCGCTGACCGACTTCGCCGACCTGTCGGAGCGCCTCGGCAAGGTCGCGGGCGTCACCCTGGCCCTGCCGATGGTCGAGGGGCAGGCCTTCGCGTCCTCGCCCTACAACGGCTCGGGCGTGCTCGTGCGCGGCGTGCGCGCCGAGGACCTGCGCCACATCCCCTCGGTCGCCGGCAACATCCGGGGCGGCTCCCTCGACACCTTCGATTCCGGCGGCGGGGTCGCCATCGGCCGGCGGCTCGCCGACTCGCTCGGGCTGCAGGCCGGCGACACCCTTACCCTTGCCACCCCGAAGGGCGCCACGACCCCGTTCGGCACCGCGCCGCGGATCAAGGGCTACCCGGTCGCGGCGGTGTTCGAGGTCGGCATGTCGGAGTTCGACGCCACCTTCGTCTACATGCCGCTGTCGGAGGCGCAGGCGTTCTTCAACCGCGACAACGACGTCTCGGTGATCGAGGTCTTCCTCGACGACGCCGACCAGGTCGGCGAGGTCCGCGCCGCCCTCGAACTCGCCGCCGAGCGGCCGGTCCTGCTCACCGACTGGCGCCAGCGCAACCGCACCTTCTTCTCGGCGCTCGAAGTCGAGCGCAACGTGATGTTCATCATCCTGACCCTGATCGTGCTGGTGGCGGCGCTCAACATCGTGTCGGGCCTCATCATGCTGGTGAAGGACAAGTCGAGCGACATCGCGATCCTGCGCACCATGGGGGCGACCCGCGGGGCGATCATGCGGGTCTTCCTCATCACCGGAGCGTCGATCGGCATCGTCGGGACGCTCGCAGGCTTCGTCCTCGGGCTGGTGTTCTCGTCCAACCTGACGGCGATCCAGCGCACGCTGTTTCCCGGCGCCTGGGATCCGACCGTGCGGTTCCTGTCGGAGATCCCGTCGGAGACCAATGCCAGCGAGGTCGTGGCGGTCGTCGCGATGTCGATGGTGCTGTCGCTGCTCGCGACGCTCTACCCGTCCTGGCGCGCGGCGCGGCTCGACCCGGTCCAGGCTCTGCGCTACGGCTGATGGCTGACGCGCGCGCCGGTTGCAGGCGGCCGGCCGCGCCCGAGTTCGAGTTCCCGATGCCCCTCCGCACTCCCGATTCGTCTCCCCGCCGCGCGCCGGCCGCCCTCGCCCCCCGCGGCTGACGGCCCGATGGACGCCTCCCCGCACCAGCCGGTCCCGGCTTTGTTCCTGTCGCGCGTCGAGCGGCGCTACCCGCAGGGCGAGGGCAGCCTCGAGATCCTGCGCGGCGCCGACCTCGCGATCTGGCCCGGCGAGATCGTCGCCCTGGTGGCGCCCTCGGGCACCGGCAAGTCGACCCTGCTCCACGTCGCGGGACTGCTGGAGCGCCCGGACGGCGGCGAGGTCTATGTCGGCGGCCAGCCGAGCGCCCGGATGGACGACGCCGCCCGCACCCGCATCCGCCGCGAGGAAATGGGCTTCGTCTACCAGTCGCACCACCTGCTGCCGGAATTCTCGGCGCTGGAGAACGTGGTGCTGCCCCAGCGCATCCGCGGCCTGCCGGCGGGCGAGGCCCGCTCCCGCGCCGCCGAGCTGCTCACCTTCCTGGGTCTCAAGGACCGGCTGTCGCATCGGCCGGCGGAGCTGTCGGGCGGCGAGCAGCAGCGCGTCGCCATCGCGCGGGCGGTCGCCAACGGCCCGCGCCTGCTGCTCGCCGACGAGCCGACCGGCAACCTCGATCCGCAGACCGCGGGGCGGGTGTTCGGGATCCTGGTCTCGCTGGTGCGGGCCTCCGGCGTCGCCGCGCTGATCGCCACCCACAACCTCGACCTCGCCGCCCGCATGGACCGCCGGGTGACGATCCAGGACGGGCTGATCGTGCAACTGCCCTGAGGACGTTTCATACGGGTTCCGATCGATGGCTTCTGGCGCCCCCTGCGGGATCGCTCCTTGATGTGGAAGCCGGCGTCGCCGTCCCTCGCAGAAGAGACCGGGTGGCGGTC
The DNA here is from genome assembly GCF_004004555.2 of Methylobacterium oryzihabitans. Taxonomy (GTDB): domain Bacteria; phylum Pseudomonadota; class Alphaproteobacteria; order Rhizobiales; family Beijerinckiaceae; genus Methylobacterium; species Methylobacterium oryzihabitans. The sequence continues at coordinate 167,411 of NZ_SACP01000004.1, read as the reverse complement.
GTTTGCACCCGTCGAAGGCGACTTTCGGAGTAGCGCAGGTCTCCCTCTCCCGGGTGGGAGAGGGGATCCCGCGCTCCAAAAATATACCGTGAGATCAATAGCTTGTAGCCGGTTTCCATTCAAGCGTCCCGCGGCGCCGACGCCTTCGGCCGGTCGTCCCCGGCGCCCGAGGCGCTAAGCGCATCCGCCAGCCGGTCGGCGGCGGCGCGGTCGAGGCCGACCTGGAGCACGTCGTCGAGAATCGCGGTCTGGCCCGAGCGCAGGTCGTAGACCGTCCAACCGTGCCGGTCGCGGCGGGTGTCGTACCGGACGAGGGTCGCTCCGGCTGCCATGGAGTGCTTCCTTGTGAACTGCCCCGCAGCCTAGCCAGTCTCGCGGGAGGCCCCGGTGCTCCGCCGCACATCGGGGATCGCCGCACTTGATCCGGCCCCGGGGATGCCGCATGCCGGGCTGCCGTCGTTCCGGGTCGCGCATGCAGGATCGTCCGCCTCGCCTCGACACTCCGCCCGCGCTCCGCGGGGGCTGCGCCGTGCGGCTGCGGCCGTCCGCGCCGGGGCGGGGCTGATGACGCGGCTCGCCGACGACTGTTTCACCGCCCCGGACGCGGTGCTCTCCGTCGAGGCGGCGGCCGCGCTGATCGCCGGGCAGGTGCCGGTGGTGGCCGGCCCCGAGACCGTGCCCCTCGCGCAGGGCGACGGGCGCGTCGCCGCGGCCGACGTGATCGCCGCCCACGCCCTGCCGCCGTTCGACAATTCCGCCGTCGACGGCTACGCGCTGCGCACCCGCGATCTCGCGCCGGACGGCCCGACGCGGCTGCCGGTCGCCGGCCGCCTTCCCGCGGGGACCGCGCCGGCCGTGCTGGCGCCGGGAACCGCCTGCCGCATCTTCACCGGCGCGCCGATTCCCGCCGGCGCCGACGCGGTGGTGATGCAGGAGGATGCGCGTCCCGGCGACGGATTCGTCACGGTGCCGCCGGGCCTCGTGCCGGGTGCCAACCGGCGGCGTGCCGGCGAGGATCTGCCGGCGGGGGCGGTGGTGATCCCGGCCGGACGGCGCCTCGGTCCCGCGGATCTGGCGCTGGCCGCCGCGGCGGGGCATGGCAGCCTCGTCGTGCGCCGGCGCCTGCGCGTCGCGCTGTTCTCGACCGGCGACGAGCTCAGGGAGCCCGGCACGCCGCTCGGCCCGGGCGCCATCGCGGATTCGAACCGCGTGCTCCTCGCCGCGCTGCTGCGCCGGCTCGGCGCCGCGGTGAGCGACCTCGGCATCCTGCGCGACGACCCGGCCGCGCTGCCCGGGCGCCTGCGGGCGGCCGCGCGAGACCATGACGTGGTGCTCACCTCCGGCGGCGTCTCGGTGGGGGAGGAGGACCACGTCAAGGCGGCGGTCGCGGCGACCGGCCGGCTGACGCTGTGGCGGGTCGCGATCAAGCCGGGGCGGCCGCTGGCGGTCGGAGGGATCGGCGAGGCCGCCTTCGTCGGGCTGCCCGGCAATCCCGTCGCGGCCTACGTCACGCTGCTCGTCGTGGTGCGGCCGCTGCTCGCGCGGCTCGCCGGCGAGGACTACCGTCCGCCGCCGCCCCAGATGGTCCGGGCGGCGTTCTGCCACGACAAGCGCGCCGGGCGGCGGGAATACCTGCGGGTCGGCCTGCGCCGGGCCGGCGACGGCGCCGTCGAGGCCGTTCTCGGGCCGTCCTCCGGGAGCGGCGCCCTCGCGGCGCTCGCCGGCAGCGACGGCCTCGCCGACCTGCCGGAGGCGGCGAGCGCCGTCCGCGAGGGCGATCCGGTCGCGGTCTACCCCCACGCCCTGCTGTGGTGAGGCTCAGCCGGCGTTGCGCCGGGCCCCGGCGGCCGTCCCGCGCTCGTCCAACTGCCGGTCGATCTCGTCGGCGGCGGCGCGCAGTTCCATCGACAGGCGGCGCAGGTCGGGCCAGGGGAGGGAGAGCCGCAGGTTGCGGTGCCAGAGCACGAACGGATTGAGCTGGCGGTCGGCCAGGAGGCGGCCGAAATAGCTGCCGCGGGAGCGGGCGTAGCGATCGACCGTCGCCTCCGCCTCGGCGCTGTCCCGGCGGCGGCCGTGGTCGTGGTAGACCTTCGGGCCGGGCATGATCGCCCCGACATAGCCGCGCTGCGAGGCGAGCTGCGGCGTCAGCAGGCTGCTATTGGCCTCGCTCCCGACCTGGACCGGGCCGCCCACCGCCTTCAGCACCTCGCGCAGGAAGAACATGTTGGCGTTCTGGATCCAGCCCGGCTCGACGACGGTGTTGGCCGGAATCAGGGTCAGGTCGTCGTAGGTCCACCATTGGGTGTTGGCGATCCGGGGATCGGCGTCGGGATCGGCGGGCAGGATCTCGCCGGTGCCGTACTGGAACTGGTTCGGGTCGAAGCGGTCGATCAGCTCGGACAGGTAGGTCGGGTCGAGGACGCAGTCGTCGTCGGTGAAGATCAGCAATTCGCCGCGGGCCAGTTCGACGCCGAGCCTCTGGGCATGGGCGAGGCCGGGCTGGTTGGCGGTCACGTAGGCGACCGGAAACGGGGCGGCGGCGGCGAAGTCGCGCATCACCGCGGCGGTGTCGTCGGAGGAGGCGCCGTCGACCAGGGCGATGTCGGTGCCGTGCGCGAGCAGCGAGGCGACGGGGAGCCGGGCCAGGAACTGGCGCAGGCGGTCGGCGCGGTTGCGCGACGCGATGACGAGGGAGGTGGTGAGCATCGCGGCGATCCGCTCCGATGGGATACGGCGCGACAATCTCGGATCAGGGTTAATGTCGCCTTAAGACGAGGGGGCGGCTCCGCCGGGGCTCCCTGCCAAGTGCCTGAGACGGCGGCCAGTCCCGACCCGCTGGTCCCATGGACCGGCGTGCGTCGGCGCGCCCGGATCATTAAGATCTTTCGGTTAAGCCTGACGAACGGTTGTCATCCCGGGGTATCGGCGTGTCCCTTCGTCTCAACCTTGCCATCGGCGCCCTTTCGTCGTTCGGCCTCGTCGCCGTCTGCACCGTCTCGGCGGCCCGGCTCGACTACGCGCCCGACCCGGCTCAGGCGCGACAGGCGCCCGTGGCCGCCGTCGCGGTCGACGAACCGGCCGCCACGGGGGCGATCGCGCCGGTGGCGGCCGTGCCGGCGAAGCCGGCGGCCAAGCCCGCCCGGGCCAAGGCCGAGGCGAAGCCGGAGACCGGTCTCGATTCCGAGCGACTCGCGGCGCTGCTCAGCAGCGCGCCGATCGGGACCGTCAAGCCGGCCCGCCGGCCGTAGAGCGACCGGCGCACTCGACTGCTGCGTGCTTTTCCACACGCAACGGCTGCGGTTCCACGAAACCTTCCGCGCGTCTCCGCGTCTTCTAGGAACGGCCCGCCCCGGGCCCGACCAGAGCGAAAGAGGGACGACCCATGAAACTGCTCAGCGCTGCTCTCCTGGCCACCGCCGTGACCGTGCTGGCCGCCCCGGCCTTCGCCCAGGGCGGCTCGCCCTACAACCGTTCCGGCTCGCAGGCGGGTGGTCCGCTCGGCGGCATGGAGCGCCGGATGGGCGAGCCGACCCCCGCGCCGATGGCCGTGCGCCCGATGAAGCGTCACCGCGCCTACGCGCCGAAGACCCGTCATCACCGTTACCGCGCCCACTGATACGACTTTCGGACGATCCGTTCCGAAAACCGTCTCGACGCCCGCGCGGCGCCTGATTTTCTTCATGTTCAAACCCGGCCGACATCCCGTCGGCCGGGTTTTTCGCGACCGGACCGGCGCGGCCCCGTCGCTCAGTCGATCCGCGACAGGGACGACAGCGCGACGGGGCCGTCCGGCCCGGCGAAGCGCGGCTCCGCGCCGTTTCCGTCCTGCGCGATCCCGGTGATGCGGTGATCGGCGCTGTCGTAGCTCTCGCGGCGCCCGTTCCGTTCGACGAGAAGCCGTCGCTTCTCCGGGAAGAACGCATAGCGTAGCCCGTTCTGGGAGCCGCTCGACGACGGTGAGCCGAGATCCTCCGGCCACCATGCCGGGGCCGACTCCATCGGTTCCATGGGCTTCATCGGCTCCATGGGTTTCATCGGTTCCATGGGCTTCATCGGTTCCACGAGGGTCCTCCCGGGTGCCGGTCCGCGGCGGCTCGCCCGCCGACTACGGTTTCGCGTGGATCGACCACGCGCCGTCGCGGCTCGTCCTCGATGCGAGCGAATGCGCCAGCTTGAAGATCAGACCTCGAAACATCGCCGCTCCTCCTGATCGCGTGGATGATGATTGCATCGACAACGCGCGATCGGGCCGGGAAGGTTCCGCGGGTCGGCGGGTCAGGGATGGCTGGCCTGCCAGAGCAGGGTCGCGATGGCCGCGAGCAGGCCGAGCCACATCACGACGACGAACGGGATCGGCGCCCGGCGCAGCCGCCGGTTGTCGTTGCCCGGGCGGGGCGGCCGCGTCCTGGCGATCCGATAGCCATAGACGACCTTCGCGGTTCGTCCGGTCCGGAAGGTGGGTGACTGGCGCGGCTCGGGCATGCCGAAGTGTAGGATTTGGCGCCTCCGACGGAAAGCGAAATCAACAGCGCGTCACACCGGGCGGCACGGCCGGCGGCCGGGAGGCCGGTTGCGGTCGATCCAGTGCGGGCTGAGGATGTCGCCGTCCTCGGTGACGATCCACGGCAGGGCGTCGGGGTCGGCGGTCAGGTCGCGGGCCGCCGCGAGCGCCTCGCGCAGCGTCGGGTAGATCCGGGCTCCGGCCGGGGCGGGACCGCTCCCGCCGCGCCAGATCACGAGTTCGGCTGGACGCTCCATCGGTGACATCGGTCTCGCCTCCGCAGAATCAGCGGGGACGATGATGGCGCGGCCGCGGTGACGGATTCCTGTCCGCACCATTGCGGTTCCGTCATCCGGCCCTCCTCGTCTCAGGTCTGCGACGGCACTTCCTCGCGGTGGGGGCGCAGCTCCGGGGCGCCCTGCTCCGGCTCGGCCTCCTCGACCGGCGCCGTCCGGCTCTCGGCCCGGGTGGTGTCGATGAACAGCCGCGCCTCGCCCTCGCTGAGGCCCAGGCTGCGCAGGGCGTAGAGCGCCATCCCGAAGCCGAGCTCCCGCTCGGCCATCAGCACCAGCCCGACGCCGTCCTGCTCCAGGTGCCGGCGCTCGAGGTCGCTGTGGGTGCGGATCACCGTGTCGATGCCGGAATTGGCCTCCCGGGCGATGGCGATGAGGCGGCGGGCCTGATGCGCGTCCGGGCTCGCCACCACGAGGAGCCGCGCCGCCGCGATGCCGGCCGCGTCGAGGATGCCGGGGGCGCCGGCATCGCCGAACACCGCGGTGAGCCCGGCCGCGCGCAGCTCCTCGACCCGGCGACGGTCGCGCTCGACCACCACGAAGGGCAGGTCCCAGGCTTCGAGCGCCTTGCCGATGCTGCTGCCGACCCGGCCGTAGCCGACGACCACCGCGTGACCGCGAGGCCGGGACGCGCCCTCGGCCAGGATCGGGACGGCGCCGGCGCCGCGCCGCTCGAAGCGGGCGGCGAGGGAGGGACGCCGCGCCATGGCGCCGATCAGCCGCTCGACGCCGGCGAAGAACAGCGGGTTCAGGGTGATCGACAGCAGCGAGCCGGCGAGGATGAGGTCGCGGCCCTGCTCGGGCAGCAGCTTGAGGCCGATGCCGAGCCCGACCAGGATGAACGAGAACTCGCCGATCTGGGCGAGGCTCGCCGCGATGGTGAGCGCCGTCCCGAGCGGGTGCCGGAAGGCCAGCACGATCGCGACCGCGGCGATCGACTTGCCGACCAGGATGACGCCGAGGACCGCCAGGACCGAGAGGGGCGCCCGGACCAGGATGCCGGGATCGAACAGCATGCCGACCGAGACGAAGAACAGGACCGCGAAGGCGTCCTGGAGCGGCAGCGAATCCGCCGCGGCCTGATGGCTGAGGTCGGATTCGGCCAGCACCATCCCGGCGAAGAAGGCACCGAGCGCGAACGAGACTCCGAACAGCTCGGCCGAGCCGTAGGCGATGCCGAGGGCGAGGGCGAGCACCGCGAGGGTGAACAGCTCGCGCGAGCCGGTCCGGGCGGCCTGGTCGAGGAGCCACGGCACCACCCGGCGCCCGCCGATCAGCATCAGGGCGGCGAAGGCCGCGACCTTGGCGACGGTGAGCCCAAGGGTGAGCCAGAGCGAGCCGCCGCCGGCGGCATGGGCGAGCCCGGCGCTCTCGCCGCCGAGCGGCCCGGCCAGGGCCGGCAGCAGCACGAGCGTCAGCACCATCGCCAGATCCTCGACGATGAGCCAGCCGACGGCGATGCGGCCCTTGTCGGAATCGAGCAGGCCGCGCTCCTCGAGCGCCCGCAGCAGCACCACCGTCGAGGCGACCGAGAGGGCGAGGCCGAAGACCAGGCCGGCCCCGAGGCCCCAGCCCCAGGCGAAGCTGAGGCCGACGCCCATCAGCGTCGCGACGACGATCTGCACCACCGCCCCCGGCAGGGCGATGCTGCGCACCGCCATCAGGTCGCCGATGGAGAAATGCAGGCCGACGCCGAACATCAGCAGGATCACGCCGACCTCCGCGAGCTGCGAGGCCAATTCACCGTTGCCGACGAATCCGGGCGTGTAGGGACCGACCGCGATGCCGGCGACGAGGTAGCCGACGAGCGGCGGCAGCCGCAGGCGTTGCGCCAGCATCCCGCCGATGAACGCGAAGACGAGGCCCAGGGCGATGATGGCGATCAGCTCGGAAGCGTGCGGCACGGTGTCGATGACCTCCAGGGGCGCGAATGGGACGGCGCGGCGCGCGGCAGCGCGCCCATCACGTCAATCCACGAACGCCGTCCTGGTGCACGGATACGATGACGAGAGCTTCACGCGACCGACGCGAGTCGCGACCCTAGCAGATGTCGGACGGGTCCGCGGTGCCTCACCGCACCTGACCGGACGATTTGCGCGGACGATCGCGCGGCCCGGTCGGCGTCAGGACCAGGGCCGGGAGCGGGGCAGGAGCGCCCGCGCGGGGCCCGGACGGCCGGGCCGCCAGGGAGCCGGTCGCCAGGGAGCCGGTCGCCAGGGAGCCGGTCGCCAGGGAGCCGGTCGCCAAGCGGCCGGGCGAGCCGCCATCAGGATGACCACCGCGCCGAGCACGCCGGAGGTCATCACCAGGATCTCCGCCGACATCATCCGACCTGCCCTGCGCTTCGTCGATCCGCGACCGCGATCCGGGACCGGGCGACCCGGTTGCCGCTCCGGCGGATGCGCTCTAGCTCGCCGGTGGGAGGATCCACCATGTGACATCCCGCCATGAGGCAGCGTGTCCCCGCGGCCCGGCCGGTTCGTCTGGCGTCGCGCGCCCGGATGCGGCATCAGCGGGCGCCGGAGGTTCGAGACGGGACCCCGTCACCGGAGGGAGAGTTGATGAACAGATTCCTGGCCGCAGGCCTCGCCGCATTCGGCTCGCTCCTGCCGGTGGCCGCGCAGGCCGCGCCCCGCGACCCGGGCGGCGTCTGGCTCACCGAGGACGGCCGCGCCCGGATCCGCATCGAGAAGTGCCCCGGCCGGGCCGACCGCGTCTGCGGCTACGTGGTCTGGCTGAAGACCCCCAACGACGACAAGGGCCAGCCGCGGGTCGACTTCCGCAACACCGACCCCAAGAAGCGCACGCGGCCCTCCCTCGGCCATCAGCTCATCATGGGGCTCAGGCCCAATGCCGAGGACCGTCACGAGGGCCAGATCTACAACTCGGAGGACGGCAAGAACTACGACGTGTCGATCTGGATCGAGGAGCCGAACGCGCTCAACGTGCGCGGCTGCCTGCTCGGCTTCCTGTGCGGCTCGCAGACCTGGACCCGGGTGACCGACGTCCTGCCCGGCCAGCTCACCGGCCCGACCAACGGCCCCGGTGGGCCGTCGGCCGACCCGGAATGGGCCCCGAAGACCGCCCCGGCGGCGCCGGCGAAGCCGCCCGCCGCGGCACGCGACGCGCCCAGGCCCTGATCCCCGGTCCGGAGCCGACCCGGCGGGCGCTCCCCGGCCGCCGGGCATCGCAGCCGCCGTCGCGCGCCGGCATTGCAACCACGATGTCTGATCGACAACCTGTAAGTGGCAGTGGTGTTGCCTCGGCGCAACCATTTTGACACGGCGGGTCTACGGAAGACTTGAAACAATATTGACATATTCGGGCTTTCCCTCAGCATGCAAAACAGTTTTGCAGCAGGGCGGGACGATGAGCACCTCCGACGACGGCACGAATGCGGGTTTGATCGATCTGTCCGCGGGGATCGTGGCAGCCTACGTGTCGAGGAATTCCATCCCGATCGGCGATCTCGGAGCCCTGATCGCTTCGGTCCACGGCTCGCTGGAGAAGCTTGCGTCCCCTCCGGCTCCCGAGCCCGAGAAGCCGACGCCGCCGGTCCCGATCCGCAGGACGGTGACGCCGGACCACATCATCAGCCTCGAGGACGGCAAGCCGTACAAGTCGCTCAAGCGCCACCTCGCCGGTCGCGGCCTCACCCCCGACCAGTACCGCCAGAAGTGGGGCCTGCCGCACGACTACCCGATGGTCGCGGCGAGTTACGCCGCCCAGCGCTCCGAGCTCGCCAAGAGCCTCGGCCTCGGGCAGATCCGCCGCAACCGGGCGGTGGCTCCTGCGCCCGCCCCCGAGCCCGCCAAGCCGGCGCGCCGCGGCAAGGCCCGGGCCGAGGCCTGAACCCCGTCCGTCCGGAGCCGCTCGGCTCCGGACACCCCTCCGCTTCCCGGCCGCCGGCCGGCCATCGAGCGGGAGGACGGCCTCGCTCCCCGGCAAACCGGGTGGAGCGGCTTTCGCACGGTCCTTCCCTCGTATCATCAGCCCGCGCGGTGGAGCCGAAGGCTCCACACACCTGAGCGAAGCCGATTTTCGCATCGCGAAGCGATCGATCGGAAATCGTATCGAAGCTCGCGCGGCGTCTGAGCGAAGCCGATTTTCGCATCGCGAAGCGATCAATCGAAAATCGTATGAGGCCGCCACCGCCGGCCGCATGCGCCGGCTGGTCGCGCCCGGCGAGGCCGGCGGCCCCGGTGCGACCCTCGTCCCCGAGGCTCCCGCGCAGCAGGCGCGTGCGCGTCCGGCCGTTCTTCCACGCGCGGACCCGGCGATCCGGCGCTGATGCTGCGGGCCGTCGAGATCGGCGGGATGTCGCTGCGGAAAGCGTCTCATGGTAGCCTGCACGGGGAGGAGCCTGCCATGACGGATGAGGAATTCGCGGTCGTCGCCGAGCTTACGGCCCGGGTGAACGCCCTCGACTTCGTCCTGCACTCGATCATCCTCGAACTGGGCGACAGGAATCCCGGCTGCCGGGACGACCTGCGCGAACGGGTCGAGCGCTGTGCGGCCCAGCTCAAGGATGTCGACGATCCCGGGGCCGACATGCGGCGGAAGACCATCGAGTATGCCCGCGCGATGCTGGCACCGTGAGATGTCCGGGATCGACCAGCGCCCGGGTCGTGCGCGGGCCGAGTTTTCTCGGAATCGGACATAACAGGACTGTTCACGTCTGAAGAAATATGCCTCATGGCTCGACCGCTCGCGCGAGACGGGCGGACTGCATTGCGGAGGCCCACGATGGCGACGCCGTCCACATCGGATTTCCTGAACGCGGCCAATTTCGCCTACGGACGGGACGCCACTCTTCCGACCGGCCTCACCCAGTTCACCACCGCGGACGGCCGGCCCTTCGAGCTGCGGGACAACGCGACCGGCTTCTTCGGCACGGCGCTGCAGACCTCCGACGGCTCGATCATCGTCGCCTTCGAGGGCACCGACATCGGCGACTTCGAGGACAATCCGCAGTTCGTCGTGGCCCAGGTGCTGGCGGACCTCGCGATCTACCGGGGGCAGTTGCCCGCGACCCACCTCCAGGCGGCGGACTTCGCCCGCAGCGTCGTCGCGGCGGCGGGAGCCAACCCGGTCTATCTCTCCGGCCACTCCCTCGGCGGCGGCGAGGCGCTGTACGCCGCGGCCGTCACCGGCCTCGGCGGGCAGACCTACGGCGCCCCGGGCATCCCCGCGACCGTGATTCCCTCGGGCAGCGTGTCGGGGCTGACCAACTACGTCGAGTACGGCGACCCGGTCGGCAATTACAGCTTCACGCCGGTCAACGTCCTGGGCGACTTCCTCTACAGCGACCAGATCGTGCGCTTCGGCGATCCGACCTATGTCGGCGACCCGCTCGACGCGCTCGAACTCATCGCCGCCGGGCAGGCCTTCGCCCCCGGCACCTCCGACGAGGTCAGGCTCGCCGGTCTCGCCGTGCTCGCCAACAACTTCGCCACGATCCACCCCCTGACCGTCTATGCCGGCGACCTCGGCGTGACGATCTCGGGCAACCCGGCGGGCGGTCTCGACGACCTGTCGCTGGCCGACGTCCAGGCCATCCTGACCAGCATCCAGCAGGACGGGATCCCGGTCTCGGGCGGCATCGGCGCCGACGCGCTGACCGGCTCGGCGGCCAACGACGCGGTGCGCGGAGGCGCCGGCAACGACACGCTGTCGGGACAGGCGGGCGACGACAAGCTGTTCGCCGGGGCCGGCGACGATCAGGCGTTCGGCCAGGACGGCACCGATTCGGTGCAGGGCGGCGCCGGCAACGACTTCGGCTCGGGCGGGTGGGGCAGCGACACGGTGCTCGGCGAGGCCGGCAACGACCTGCTGTTCGGCGACGACGACGACGATCTCGTCGACGGCAACGACGGCGACGACCTCGTCTACGGCGGCACCGGCACCGACACCGTCTACGGCAGCGCCGGGAACGATCAGGTCTACGGCGAGCAAGGCGACGACTTCGTCGGCACCGGCTCGGGCAACGATTTCGGCTCGGGCGGGTGGGGCAACGACGAGGTGCACGGCGAGCAGGGCAACGACCTGCTGTTCGGCGACGACGGCAACGACGGCGTCTACGGCGAGGACGGCGACGACCTCGTCTATGGCGGTACCGGCAACGATTACGTCACCGGCGACGCCGGCAACGACCGGATCTTCGGCGAGGACGGCAACGACGGGCTCTCGGGCGGGGCCGGCGACGACACGCTGGAGGGCGGCGCGGGCACCGACCTGTTGTTCGGCAACAGCGGCGACGACGTGCTCACCGGCGGAGCCGGTGCGGACATCTTCGCGTTCGGGCGCGGCGACGGGCGCGACGCGATCCTCGACTTCGTGACCGGCGGTGCCGAGGCCGACGTGATCGCGTTCAACGGCGGAGCCTTTGCCGACTTCGCGGCGCTGCAGGCGGCGAGCCGGCAGGAGGGGTCGGACGTCGTGATCGCCTACGGCACCGACGACGTGCTGACGCTGCGCGGCGTGCAACTCGCCACCCTGTCGGCGGCGAACGTCTCCTTCGCCTGACGCGGGCCATACGATCGGTGCCGCACGGTCTTCGGGCGATCGGGACCGACGACCGTGCGATCAATCGAAAATCGTATCAGTTGCTCACCGGCATGGCCGTCCCTTGCGGATGAAACGGGATCGCGGATTTTCTGCACCCGCTACAGCCATCGAAGACAGTTTTTGTCCTGGCGCGGCTCCCCTCTCCCGAGTGGGAGAGGGGGCGGGGGTGAGGGTGGCTCGGGTTCCGCAATGATTCTGAACCGCCGAGTTGCGCACCTCGACCGTTGTGGCCTGATCCGGCACCGTCTCCACCCTCACCCCTACCCCTCTCCCACCCGGGAGAGGGGATCCCGCGCTTAAACTTTTGACTGCAAAACCAGTCGTTTGCAGCGAGTTTCTATTTAGACGATCGGCACCATTGCTGCCGTCCACGGAAATTCCCCGCCAGGGCCCGGACCGGTCAATCAAATCGCAATGCGCAGTTCCTCATAACGTCCAAGACGTCGCCCTCTGCCGCAACTGCCGGCAACACGGCGCGACGTGGGGGCGTGCATGGCGGCGATCGAGAATTCCAGCTTCCTCGACATGACGGCGTGGCGGCTCACCACCGCGACCACCGTCAAGGACGCCTATAAGCTGCGAGAGGCGGACATCACGGAATCCCCGGCAGGCCAGACGGTGACCGTCGGTCTGATGCTCGAGCGCGCCAACGATCCGACCAGCCTGCTCAAGAAGGATTGGGCCGCGCGCCAGCAGGATCTCGCCGACGAGACACTCTGGACCAAGTACGGTGCCGATCGAGGCACGTACGACACCGTCACCGCGGCGCTTGGCGACCAGGGCATCGAGATCCTGAACGGGACCGCGGGCTGGGTGGGCTCCGCCGAGTCGCGCATGGTCTGGGTGAATCTGTCCGCGGTGGAGTTCAAGTGGCTGTTCGGAACCGAGCTCAAGTACGACAGCGAATACGAAGGCGGATTGTCGTTCTGGGACGGTGATCTGTCGCTCGATCATTCATGGGGCGGCAAGGTCGCGGGGTTGTGGATGGATTTCGGCGAGAAGCCGAAACCCGAGTTCAATCAGCCCGCCGTGTATCTTCCACCGGGACCTCAAAGCCCCGGCAACTCGGCGACGACGGTACTCCCCCAGTATCCGAACATGATCGCCCAGCTCTACGATTTTCCTCTCTCGGCGACCGACGCCCGGACGGCGACGATCGGACTCATGGAGCCGGGCATCGGGATCCCCACCGAGGCCGGGATCGATCCGCGCAGTCCGGCCGCGCGAGAGTCTTTCACCAGCCTGGTCGAAACCTATCGTCAGGGGGCCGGAATCGATGCACCGGCCGACATCTACGTGTCGGTACAGGCGGATCAGGACGACCTGTCGGAAGGAAGCGGTCAGCCCGGATCCGGCGAGATGGCGCTCGACGTCGGCGTGGTGACGCTGGCGGCACCCAACAGCCGGATGGGGATCTATGGCGGCCCGCAGGACGCCTGGACGAAACTGCCGACCTATCAGGCGGCGATCTGGGACACCGACAACGACCCTGCCGTCCTGTCCTCGTCGTTCAACGAGAGCATCCAGCCGGCACCGGATTCTCCCTTCCAGAAGGTCTACGACGAACTCTACGTCGATGCGGCCCTGCGCAACATCAGCTTCATGAAATCGTCGGGCGACACCGGCTCCGCGGGACGAGGGGCCAACGGCGTACCGAACGTGGAAGTGGGAAAGGCAAGCCCTTACGTCGTCGTGGTCGGGGGCACCTCGATCTCCTTGTCCGGGAACGCCGCGACCGATCCGACCCTGGACGCCCTCGTCCAAGGGGCGAAGGCCTCCGACCCCGCCACCCTGAAGCAACTGATCGGCGGCGGCCTCAAGGTTCTTCCGTCCCGTGCCGCGGACGGATCCCTGTTCGTCGAGGTCGCCTGGAACGAGTACACATTGCACGATAAAGAGATGAAGCATGGATATACGGGGAACAACAGCAGCTCCGGCGGTGTCGATCCCCGAGTTCCTGTCCCGGACTATCAATCCGATTACGGCTTGAGTCTGGTCGGGGCCGGGCCGAATGCCGATATCGGCCGTGGCATCCCGGATGTCGCGGCGCTCTCGGATGGCAACACCAAATACACGGTCCCGAGCGCCGACTTCAGTACCACGAACCCCGACGGAGGCACCAGCGCATCGGCCCCGCTCTGGGCAGCACTGACGGCGCAGATCCATACGATCTTCACCGACCAGGGGCTGCCCGGGCTCGGCTACTACAACGACCTGCTCTACATCGCGGCGGCCGTCACCCCGGGCGCGTTCAACGACGTCACTCTCGGCAACAACGTCTCCAGCTACCGGCTCGAGGGTCCCATCACGTCGGAGGGCAAGCAAGACAAGAAAACGCAGATCACGCCGACGGGATACGGCTATGGGGCCGGGCCGGACTACGACCTCGTCACCGGCCTCGGTACGCCCAACGGCCTGCTGCTCGCCCGCAGCCTCACCGCCATCGCCCACGCGCAGATGTCGTCCGATGCGCCCGCGCTGCTCGATCCGGCCGGCTCCGCCAGTGCCGCCGCCCAGCACCTCCTCGTCCAGTCCTCCCTCAAGAACGACCACCACGTCGCCGTCACGGCCGGCGGCACCGCCAACCGGTTCGACGGCACCGCCGCCAGCAGCCTCGCCTGGAGCAGCGCCTTCGCCCAGAAGGCGCTGCAGGCCGACTTCGACCCCGCCCTCGTGCGCCTCTTCGACAGCGCCGCCCAGGGCACCGCCTACGATCTCGGCGTCGCGGACGGCACCAGCCTGAGCGTCTCCGTCCACGAGAGCGCCGCCACCGTCTCGCGCGCCGCCATGACCAGCCCGTTCGGCTTCGTCGACTACGAGGACGCCGACGGCAACGGCCTGCGCCTCGCCCGCGCCGTCGCGGTCGCCCAGACCGCCGGCGGCGCCGACGACCAGCAGGCGGTGGTGCGCCTGCGCCAGAACACCACCGACGAGATGAGCATCGCGTTCTACCGCGTCGACGATCTCGACGGCACCATCGACGGCCTCGCGCCGGGTCAGGCCGGCTACGACGCGGCGGTCACCGGACGGCTCTACACAACGACCACCGGCGGGACTGCGGTGGCAGGACCCGGCTATGGCCTGTACACCCAGGCCCTGCTGTCGGGCGTCGACAACGGCGACCTCATCGCCATGACGGTCACCAGCGGTTTCTACGACAAGACCGTCAGCAGCGTGACGCACGACTACTACGGCTTCTCGGCCGCCAACGAGAGCGCCGGAGGCCGCGGGGTCACGCATCTGTGGAACTACGGCCTCAACACCTGGGGCTGGGAGGGCACCTACGGCGGCGGCGACCTGGACTACAACGACCTCGTGGTCCAGCTCGACTTCACCAGCGCCAGCGGCTCGGGCTGGCTGGTGCAGGATCCCTCGGCCGGCAGTGCGGGGGACGACGCCAGCTACGGCGACGACGGCGCCAATCGGGTCACCGCGGCAGCCGGCGACGACACGGTGTACGGGGCGGCCGGCCGCGACACGCTGTTCGGCGGCACCGGCGACGACCTCGTGTCGGGCCAGGACGGCGACGACTTCGTGGGGGCTGGCGCCGGCAACGACTTCGGCTCGGGCGGGTGGGGCAACGACGAGGTGCACGGCGAGGAGGGCAACGACCTGCTGTTCGGCGACGACGACAACGACGGCGTCTACGGCGAGGACGGCGACGATCTCGTGTACGGCGGCACCGGCGACGATTACGTCACCGGCGACGCCGGCAACGACCGGATCTTCGGCGAGGACGGCAACGACGGGCTCTCGGGCGGGGCCGGCGACGACACGCTGGAGGGCGGCGCGGGCACCGACCTGCTGTTCGGCAACAGCGGCGACGACGTGCTCACCGGCGGTGCCGGTGCGGACATCTTCGCGTTCGGGCGCGGCGACGGGCGCGACGCGATCCTCGACTTCGTGACCGGCGGTGCCGAGGCCGACGTGATCGCGTTCAACGGCGGAGCCTTCGCCGACTTCGCGGCCGTGCAGGCGGCGAGCCGGCAGGAGGGGTCGGACGTGGTGATCGCCTACGGCACCGACGACGTGCTGACGCTGCGCGGCGTGCAACTCGCCACCCTGTCGGCGGCGAACGTCTCCTTCGTCTGACGCGGGCCGGCGGGGCTGGACCGGACCCGGGAGGCGGCCGATAACCGGGCGCCCCCCGACCCGCCGGAGCCCGCCATGACCGCAAAGACCACCCCGAAAGTCGCGATGCTCACCGCCGGCGGACTGGCTCCGTGCCTGTCGGCGGCGGTCGGCGGCCTGATCGGCCGCTACACCGACCTCCACCCCGAGATCGAGCTCATCGGCTACCGCGGCGGCTACAAGGGGCTGCTGCTCGGGGATGCCCTCCCGGTGACGCCGGAGGTGCGGGCGCAGGCGGCGGTGCTGCAACGCCACGGCGGCTCGCCGCTCGGCAACAGCCGGATCAAGCTCACCAACGTCAAGGATTGCGTCAAGCGCGGCCTCGTGCGCGAGGGCCAGGACCCGCTCGCGGTCGCGGCCGAGCAGCTCGCCCGCGACCGGGTGACGATCCTGCACACGATCGGCGGCGACGACACCAACACCACCGCGGCCGACCTCGCCGCCTACCTGGAGCGCAACGGCTACCGCCTCACGGTGGTCGGGCTGCCCAAGACCATCGACAACGACGTGGTGCCGATCCGCCAGACGCTCGGCGCCTGGACCGCCGCCGAGCAGGGTGCGCTCTACGCCGAGAACGTCGTCAACGAGCAGAGCGCCAACCCGCGCATGCTGGTCGTCCACGAGGTGATGGGCCGCAATTGCGGCTGGCTCACCGCCGCGACCGCCCGGGCCTACCGGACCCGCCTCGACCGGCTCGACTTCGTGCCCGCCTTCGGCCTCGACCGCGCCCACAAGGACATTGACGCCGTCTACGTGCCGGAGGTGCCGTTCGACCTCGACGCCGAGGCGGAGCGCCTGCGCGCCCGCCTCGACGCCAAGGACTGCGTCACGATCTTCCTCAGCGAGGGGGCGGGGCTCGACGCGATCGTCGCCGAGATCGAGGGGCGCGGCGAGGTGCTGGCCCGCGACCCCTTCGGCCACGTCAAGATCGACACGGTCAACGTCGGCAAGTGGTTCGCCGACCGGTTCGCGCCGCGCATCGGCGCCGAGAAGACCCTGGTGCAGAAGAGCGGCCATTTCTGCCGCTCGGCGGCGCCGAACGCCGACGACCTGCGGCTGATCCAGGGCATGGTCGACCTCGCGGTCCAGAGCGCGCTCGCGGGCGTCTCCGGCGTGATCGGCCACGACGAGGAGCAGGGCGGGCGCCTGCGGGCGATCGAGTTCCCGCGCATCCGCGGCGGCAAGCCGTTCGACCCAGGTACGCCGTGGTTCGCCGACCTCCTCGACGGGATCGGCCAGCCCCGGGGCTGAACCCGACCTCCTCAATCCGGCACGGTGATCCCCGACAGGTCGTGCGCCGGTTCGGGGAAGCGCGGATCCATCGCCTCCAGGGTGTCGGCGATGGTGCGGGCGACGACGAGGTTGCGGAACCACTTGCGGTTGGCCGGCACCACGTACCAGGGCGCGTGCGCCGTCGAGCACTCGGTCAGCGCGTCCTGGAACGCCGTCTGGTAGGCGTCCCAGGAGCGCCGCTCGACGAGGTCGGACGGGTCGAACTTCCAGTGCTTGGCCGGGTCGGCCAGCCGGCTCTCCAGCCGCTCCTTCTGCTCGTCGCGGGAGATGTGGAGCAGGAACTTCAGCACCACCGTGCCGGAATGGGCGAGCAGGCGCTCGAAGTCGTTGATGAGGCCGTAGCGCGCCCGCCAGACCGGCTCCGGCACGAGGTCCTTGACGCGCACGATCAGCACGTCCTCGTAGTGGCTGCGGTTGAACACCCCGATCATCCCGCGGCCCGGGACGTGGTGGTGGTAGCGCCACAGGAAGTCGTGGTCGAGCTCCTCCTGGCTCGGGGTCTTGAACGACCACACCCGGCAGCCCTGCGGGTTCACCCCCTCGAACACGCTGCGGATCGTGCCGTCCTTGCCGCCGGTGTCGATCGCCTGGAGCACCACCAGCAGGCTGCGGCGGTGCTCGGCGTAGAGCCGCTCCTGCAGGTCGCGGATGCGGACGCGCTCGCGGCCGAGCGCCTCGATCGCCGCCTCCTTGCCGTCCGACGAGGCCGGCCCGTCGGGGTCGATCGCCGCGAGGTCGCACAGGCCCCCGGGCCGGCAGACCACGACGCCGGGAGGGGCCGCGACCTGCGGCCAGCCATGGGCGTCGAGGGCGCCGGGGCTCCCTTTCGCCGAGCGTCCGACCTCGTCCGCCCAGGCGGCGGAGGAGGGGCGGCGATGGAGCGGCGCCGAATCCGGCTTGTGTTTCGCGTGCTTCTTCGACATCGGAACCCGGGGCGCGAGGGACTGGTGACAGCATGCGAGCGACGACGACAGCACGGGGCGGCCGGTCCGCTCGGACCCGCAGCGTTACCACGCCGGCGGACCGATGACCCGTCCGGTGCTCTATTTCGTCCGCCACGGCGAGACCGAGTGGAACGCGCAAGGGCGTCTCCAGGGCCAGCGCGACACGCCCCTCAACGCCCGCGGGATCGGCCAAGCCGCCGAGGCCGGGCGGCGCCTCGGCTACCTCGTCGGCGAGGCCCGCGACCGGCTCGCCTACGTGGCGAGCCCGCTGGAACGCACCCGCCACACCATGGAGGGCCTGCGCACGGCGCTCGGCCTCGATCCGGCCGCCTACGCCACCGACCCGCGCCTCGTCGAGATCGGGTTCGGCGCCTGGGAGGGGCTGACCTGGAGCGGCCTGCGCCGCGACGAGCCCGGCCGGATGGCCGAGCGCGACCGCGACCGCTGGAACTACCGCCCGCCGGGCGAGGAGGCCGAGAGCTACGAGATGGTGCTGGCGCGCCTGCGCCCGGTCCTCGACGGCCTGACCGGACCGACCGTGATGGTGGCCCATGGCGGCGTCGCCCGGGCGGTGATGGTCGGCCTCGGCCTCGTCTCGCGCGAGGAGGCACCCCATCTGGAGATCCTCCAGGGCCGGGTGCTGGTGCTCGACGGCGGCCGGCGCTGGGCCTGAGCGGAGCCGGTTCCCGGATCGCCACGAACCGGCCGCTTTCTCGTCCACGTCCCGGTCCACAGCGGGCGCGATGCCGACAGCTTTTCGCAAGGCCCGACCCGTATCCTCGCCCGGTATCCGCGCCCTGTCCGGCGCCGGGCGCCAGCGGAGCACGCCATGAGTCACACAGC
Source organism: Methylobacterium oryzihabitans (assembly GCF_004004555.2). Classification (GTDB taxonomy): domain Bacteria; phylum Pseudomonadota; class Alphaproteobacteria; order Rhizobiales; family Beijerinckiaceae; genus Methylobacterium; species Methylobacterium oryzihabitans. The sequence continues at coordinate 148,839 of NZ_SACP01000004.1, read as the reverse complement.
CGGGACCGCCCGCCTGCCGCGCGAGGGACATCCTCCCGGTCCGGCGGTGCTGCGGGGCGAGGCGCGCCCCGACCTGCTGCGCGACGAGGTGCTGGCCGAGATCTTCCGCGCGAGCGCGGGCACGCGCGCCGACCACCCGGCCCTGATCGACGCCGCGAGCGCGGGCCGGACCCTGACCTACCGCGAGGTCGACGCCCGCTCGGACGCGATCGCGGCCGGGCTCGCCGCCCGCGGCATCGGCCCCGGCGACGTGGTCGGGCTGTGGATGGCGCGCTCCCCCGACCTGCTGGTGGCGCAGATCGGCATCACCAAGGCCGGCGCTGCGTGGCTGCCCTTCGACGCCGAGGCGCCGGCCGACCGGGTCGCGGTCTGCCTCGACGACGCCGACGCCAAGGCGCTGATCGTCTCGGCCGCCCTGAAGGACGCCGCACCCGCCGGCCGCGCCGCGGTCCTGACGCCCGACGAGGCCGCCGCGGCCGGGGAGGGCGGGGCGGCGCCGGACCTGCGCGCCGCCGGGCTGACGCGCGAGCACCCGGCCTACCTCATCTACACCTCGGGCTCGACCGGCGTGCCGAAGGGCATCGTCATCAGCCACGCCAACATCTGCCACTTCCTGCGCTCGGCCAACGCGCTCTACGGCATGCGGCCCGACGACGTGGTGTTCCAGGGCGCCTCGGTCGCCTTCGACCTCTCCATGGAGGAGATCTGGGTCCCCTACCTCGTCGGCGCGACCCTGTTCGTGGCGAGCCCCGCGATGATGGGCGACGCCGAGGCGCTGCCCGACATCCTCGACGCGGCCGGGATCACCGTCCTCGACACCGTGCCGACGCTGCTCGGGCTCCTCACCCGCGACGTGCCGAAGCTGCGGCTGATCCTGCTCGGCGGCGAGGCGCTGCCGGCGCCGCTGATCGCCCGCTGGGCCACGCCCGGACGCCAGCTCTTCAACACCTACGGCCCGACCGAGGCGACCGTGGTGGCGACCGCCGCCGAGATGCGCCCGGGCGATCCGGTGACGATCGGCGGCCCGATCGCCAACTACACCGCCTACGTCGCCGACGAGGCCCTGAACCTCGTCGCGCCGGGCGTGCAGGGCGAACTCCTCATCGGCGGCCCCGGCATCGCCAAGGGCTATCTCGCCCGGCCCGAGCTGACGGCGGAAAAATTCGTCGCCAACCCGTATGGCGGCGACGGCTCCGATCCGGTGCTCTACCGCTCCGGCGACGCGGTCTCGCTCGACCCGCAGGGGCGCATCGTCTTCCACGGCCGGATCGACGACCAAGTCAAGATCCGCGGCTTCCGGGTCGAGCTCGGCGAGATCGAGGCGCGGATCCGCGCGCTCGCCGGCATCGCCGGGGCGGCGGTGGTGCTGCGCCAGGACGACGGCCTCGACCGGCTCGTCGCCTTCCTGGTGCCGGAGCGCGGCGCGGTGATCGAGCGGGCGCGCCTGCGCTCGGACCTCGCCGGGACGATGCCGCCCTACATGGTGCCGGGGCATTTCGAGATCGTGTCGGCGCTGCCGGTGCTCGCCGCTTCGGGCAAGGTCGACCGCAAGGCCCTGCGCGCCGCGCCGCTCACCGTGGCCGAGGCCGCGGGCGAGCAGGAGGAGCCGCGCGACGAGACCGAGGCGGCCCTGCTGGTCGCCGCCCAGCGGGTGTTCGGCAACGGGCCGATCCCGTTCGAGGCCGACTTCTTCGCCGATCTCGGCGGGCACTCGCTGCTCGCCGCCCGCTTCGTCTCGGCGGTGCGCGAGGTGCCGGCGCTGGCCTCCATCACGCTTCAGGACGTCTACGGCGCCCGGACGCTCCGGGCGATCGCCGAGGCGCTGATCGCGCGCACCGGCGGCGCCGGGGTCGCGGCGGCCTTGCGCGACCTGTCCTTCGCGGCGCCGCCGCTCCGGCGCCGCTTCCTGTGCGGACTGGCCCAGGCGGCGGTGCTGCCGTTCGTCATCGCGCTCTCCACCGCGCAGTGGCTCGGCATCTTCGTCACCTACCTGCTCATCACCGGCGGCGAACTCGGCTTCTTCGCCGAGATGGCGGTGCTGCTGCTGGTCTATGTCGGGCTCAACACCGTCACGGCCTGCCTCGCCATCGCGGCCAAGTGGCTGATCCTCGGGCGGACCCGCCCCGGGCGCTACCCGCTGTGGGGGACGTACTATTTCCGCTGGTGGCTGACCCAGCGCCTGACGCCGCTCGTCCACGTCAAGTGGCTCCAGGGCTCGCCCTTGATCCGGATCTACCTGCGGCTGCTCGGCGCCAGGATCGGCCGCGACGCGATGATCTCCGACATCGAGGTCGGGGCGCCCGACCTGCTCAGCATCGGCGACGGCGCCTCGCTCGGCGGCCGGCTGGTGGTCTCGAACGCCGAGATCGTCGGCAACGAACTGGTGATCGGCCCGGTCGAGATCGGGGCGGGCGCCGCCATCGGCACGTCCTGCGTCATCGGGCCCGACGCCCGCATCGGCGAGCACGCCGAGATCGCCGACCTGACCACGGTGCCGGGCGGCACGGTGGTCGGCCGGGCCGAGGCCTGGGACGGCTCGCCCGGCCGCAAGGTCGGCGAGGTCGACCCCGCCGCGCACCCGGCACCGCCCGAGGCCTCGCCCGCCCGCCGGGCCGCGTTCCTGGCCGTCTACGCGGCGCTGCTCGCCGCCGTGCCGGCGATCGGCCTGCTGCCGATCTTCCCGGCCTTCTTCGTCCTCGACCAGATCAGCGATTCGCTCGGCGACTTCACCGACGTCGACTATCACTTCTACCTGCCGCTGCTGACCTGGCCGGCCTCGATGCTGATGACCGCCGGCACGGTGCTGCTGATCGCGCTCCTGCGCTGGCTGGTGCTGCCGCGCCTGCGCGAGGGCCGCTACTCGGTCCATAGCGGGCTCTACCTGCGCAAATGGGCGGTGGCGCTCGGCGTCGAGGTGATGCTGGAGACGCTCTCCTCGCTGTTCGCCACCGTCTACATGCGGGCGTGGTACCGGCTGATGGGCGCCGGGATGGGCCGGGGCGCCGAGATCTCGACCAACCTCGCCGGCCGCTACGACCTGTCCGAGATCGGCGCGCGCAACTTCATCGCCGACGAGGTGGTGTACGGCGAGGAGGAGGTCCGCCACGGCGTGATGATCCTGCACCCGGTGCGGACCGGCGAGCGGGTGTTCGTCGGCAACGACGCGGTGGTGCCGCCGGGGGCGGTGATCCCCGACGACGTGCTGATCGGCATCAAGTCGAAGCCGCCGGCCAACGACCGCATGGCGCCGGGCGAGACCTGGTTCGGCTCGCCGCCGATCAGGCTGCCGGCCCGCCAGCGGGTCGATCTCGGCCAGCGCCAGACCTACGAGCCGGGAATCGGGCCGCGGATCGGGCGCGGCGTGTTCGAGGCGTTCACCTCCTCGTTCTCGCCGATGCTGTTCATCACCTTCGCGATCCTGTCGATCGACTTCGTGTTCTACCCCGCGATCCTGGCCGGCGACTGGACCGGGCTGGCGGTCAGCTTCGTGGCGGCGAGCGTCGCCATCGCGCTGCTGCAGACCCTCGTGGTGATCGGGGTTAAGTGGCTGCTGATGGGCGCCTACCGGCCGGGCATGCACCCGATGTGGTCGTGGTGGGCGATGCGGACCGAGGCGGTGGCGGTGATGTACTGGGGGCTCGCCGGCAAGGTGCTGCTGGAGCACCTCACCGGCACGCCGTTCCTGCCCTGGCTGCTGCGCCTGTTCGGCACCAGCACCGGCGAGGGCGTGTGCATGCTGTCGACCGACATCACCGAGTTCGACTGCGTGACGATCGGCGACTTCGCGACCATCAACCGGATGTCGGCGCTCCAGACCCACCTCTACGAGGACCGGATCATGAAGGTCGGCCGGGTCGAGGTCGGCCGCGGCGTCACCGTCGGCGCCTTCGCGACCGTGCTCTACGACACCCAGGTCGGCGACTACGCGCAACTGCGCCCGCTGACGATCGTGATGAAGGGCGAGTCGATCCCCGCCAACACCCAGTGGGAGGGGGCGCCGGCGGTGCCGGTGGTGCACAAGGCGGCGGCGGAGTAGAGGGCGGGCGACCGCGGCGACGCGGGCTCGCACCCCGGCCCGTTCGGAACCGCGAGGAGCGCCGCCTCCTGGCCAGTCGTTTGGTTCCGGTGTTCGGACGATCCGGTCCAAACACCGCATCGCAGCCCGCGCTGTGGAGCCGGAGGCTCCGCGCGACGCCGCGATTCCGCTATCTCGTCGGCGGGGTCCGTGCGGTGAGCTTGTTGCCGTCCGGGTCGCGAAGATAGGCGACGAAGGACCCGTTCGGGCGCTCGGTGGGCGGGCTCTCGATCGCGGTGCCGCCATGCGCGGTGCCGGCCTCGTGCCACGCGAGAACGTGGTCGTGACTGGTGGCCGCGATCCCGATCGTCCCACCGTTGGCCGCCGTAGCCGGCTTGCCGTCGATCGGTTTCGTGATCATCAGCCGCCCGCCCTCGTGGAGGTAGACCAGCCGGCCCCTTGCATCCATCGCGCCGCGCCCGCCGCCCAACGCCGCGAAGGTGGCGTCATAGAAGATCCTGGCCCGGTCCAGATCATTGCTGCCGATCATCACATGGGTGAACATGGTTCCGCTCCTTCGGGGGCAGCGAGTCGGCGCCGGGGGCGAAGGCCCGGTTCCCTCACGCCGGCGGGATGTACTGATACGTCCAGGTCTCGCTCAGCGTCTCGTCGCCCCGCCGCAGGAACAGCCGCAATTCGACCGGCTCCGGCCCGGTCACCGCGAGGTCGAACTCGGCGCGCCAGTGGCCGGCGACGTCGTCCGGCACCGGCTCGGTGCGGGCGAGGGTGAAGCTGCCGCGGGAGGCCGTCAGCACCGGCTCGGGCTTCACGCCCGACGGCAGCCGGGCCAGGGGCTCGCCGAGGAATTCGACCACGAACTTGCGCACGCCCTTCGGCCGGTCGGTGCCGGCCTGGCCGCCATTGCCCTCGCGGGTGGCGACGCAGCGGGCGAAGGCGGAGGGGTAGGGCTCGTCGGCGACCCAGTGCAGGCGGTAGTGCAGGTCGTGCGAGGAGCCGGCCTTCGCCGGCTCGGCCGGCACCCACATCGCCACCACGTTGTCGTGGATCTCGTCGTCGGTCGGGTTCTCGACCAGTTGCACCGAACCGCGGCCCCAGTCACCGAGCGGCTCGACCCACAGGCTCGGGCGGCGGTCGTAGTACACGCCGTCCTGGTAGTGGTCGAACAGGCGGTCGCGCTGCATCAGGCCGAAGCCGCGGGGCGTCCGGTCGGAGAAGGCCGAGACCATCGTGCGCGGCGGGTTGCGCAACGGGCGCCAGACCCGCTCGCCGGCGCCGGTCCACAGGGCGAGGCCGTCGGAATCGTGCACCTCCGGGCGCCAGTCGACCGCGGTCGGCTTGGCGGTCTCGGAGAACCAGTACATCGAGGTCAAGGGCGCGAGGCCGAACCGGCCGACATCCTTGCGCAGGGTCAGGCTCGCCTCGATCTCCATCACCACCGCCTTGGTGCGGCGCATGCGGAACCGGAACGCGCCCGCCACCGAGGGACCGTCGAGCAGCGTCATCACCGTGACGGTGTCGGACTCCGGCGCCGGAGTCTCGAACCAGACATGGGTGAAGTCCGGAAACTCCTCCGGCCGGTCGGGCATCACGGTGTCGAGGGCGAGACCGCGGGCCGACAGGCCGTACTGGTAGAGTTCGCCGATCGCCCGGAAGTAGGAGGCGCCGAGGAACGCCACCCAGTCGTTGCGCTGCCAGTCGAGGGCGCCGCTGCGGCTCTCCTGGAAGCGGAAGCCGGCGAAGCCCGGATTGGGCGGCAGGCGGCGCGCGGGGGAATCCGCCGGCATCTCGAAGGCGGCCGGGTCGTAGATGATCTCCCGCGCCTCGCCGTCGGTCACGACGTGCATCCGCACCGGCTTCTGGAAGTAGCGGCCGAGATGGAAGAACGTCACCGGGAAGGCGCCGGGCCCGTCGGCCCAGAGGGCGTGGTCGGGCTTGTACTTCAGCTTGCCGTGAGCGTCGTAGTCGATCGCCTGGAGCACGTCGCGGTCGGGCACCGCCGGCGGGGCGTAGGGCGTGCGGGCGAGGTCGCGGGCGCGGTTCTTCAGGGCCGCGAAGTCGAACGGAACCCGCTCGCCGAGCGGCAGGTCCGCCGCCCGGGCGGCGAGGCCCGAGCCGAGCAGGAGGGCGGCACCGGAGAGCAGCGTGCGGCGGTCGATCATGCAGAGGGCGTCCCGCAGGGGAAGGGCCGGGCCTTCTCCCGCGCCCCGGATGAATGCCGGCCGAACGGCTCATGCGGTTTCCGATCGATCGCTTCAGGCGACCGCAAGCGGTCGCCTGAAGCGATGCGGAAATCGGCTTCGCTCATGCGCCGCGCGGGCTGATGACACGGTTTTTGAACGATTCGTCCAAAAACCGTGTCGGGCCGTCAGCCGCGGATCGGCTCCAGGGTGCTGGCCCGCTGCCAGAGCTGGATCATCAGCCACAGGGCGGCGAGGCTGAACACGCCCATCAGGACGTGGCCGACGAGGTCGCCGAGCTCGAAGATGCCGGCGATGGCCCAGCCGGCGGCCAGCGCGACGCCGAACACCTCGGTCCCGACCAGCACCATGATGCTGACCAGCGTGACGAGGTTGCGGGGCTTGAGGGAGCCGGAGGAGGCGGGCACGGCAAGTGGCCTTCTGGTTCTCGGGGATTGCGGACTAGCCCGAACCGGCCCTTTGGCGCAACGTTCCGGCGACCGCTCCCTTGCCCGACGGACCCGATGCCCGACACGCCGACCTTCTCCCGCGCCGCCTGCGCGGCCCCCCACCACCTCGCGGCCGAGGCCGGCCGGGCGATCCTGGCGGAGGGCGGCAACGCCCTCGAGGCGATGGTCGCGATGGCGGCCGCCATCGCGGTGGTCTACCCGCACATGAACGGCATCGGCGGCGACGGCTTCTGGCTGGTGCGCGAGCCCGGCGGGCGGGTGCGGGCGATCGAGGCCTGCGGCCCGGCCGGGACGCTCGCGACGATCCGGCGCTACCGCGACCGCGAGTACGACGCGATCCCGAGCCGCGGGCCCGACGCCGCCGTGACGGTGGCGGGCGCGGTCGGCGGCTGGCAGGCGGCGCTGGCGCTCGCCGGCGGGCGCCTGCCGGTGCGGGTGCTGGTCGAGGAGGCGGTGCGCCTCGCCCGCGAGGGCGTGGCGGTGTCGCCGTCCGAAGCGCGCTACGTGCCGAAGGAACTCGACAGCCTCTACGACCAGCCGGGCTTCCGCGAGACCTTCCTCATCGACGGCGCGGCGCCGAAGGCCGGGGCGGTCCGCCGGCTGCCGGCGCTCGCCGCCACCCTCGACCAGCTCGGCCATGCCGGGCTCGACGACTTCTACCGCGGCGATGTCGGGCGCGAGGTCGCGGCCGACCTGGAGCGCCTCGGCAGCCCGGTGACCCGGGCCGACCTCGCCGGCTATCGCGCCCGCGGGCGCGCGCCGCTGTCCCTGCGCCTCAAAGCCGCGACGGTGTTCAACCACCCGCCGCCGAGCCAGGGGCTCGCCGCGCTGATGATCCTCGGCCTGCACGAGCGGCTGGCGCCGTCGAAGCCGGAATCGACCGCGCGCGTCCACGGCCTGATCGAGGCGACGAAGCGCGCGTTCCGGGTCCGCGACGCGGTGGTGACCGATTTCGACCGCCTGCGCCACGACCCGGCTTCGTTCCTCGACGCGAAGGTCCTCGACCGCGAGGCGGCGGCGATCGCGATGGACCGCGCCTCGCCCTACCCGGTGCGGCCGGTGGGCGACGGCGACACGGTGTGGATGGGGGCGATCGACGCGACCGGCCTCGCGGTGTCCTACATCCAGTCGGTGTACTGGGAGTTCGGCTCCGGCGTGGTGCTGCCGGGAACCGGCATCGCTTGGCAGAACCGCGGCACCGCCTTCTCGCTCGATCCCGGAGCCGTCAACCCGCTGGAGCCCGGGCGCACGCCGTTCCACACCCTCAACCCGGCGCTCGCCGTGCTCGACGACGGCCGGGTGCTGTCCTACGGCAGCATGGGCGGCGACGGGCAGCCGCAGTTCCAGGCCCAGGTCTTCACCCGCTACGCCCTCGACGGGATGGGCGTCGCCGAGGCGGTGGACGCGCCGCGCTTCCTGTTCGGCCGCACCTGGGGCGCCGAATCGATGACCGTCAAGGTCGAGGACCGCTTCGATTCCGGCTGCATCGCCGCCCTGTCGCGACTCGGCCACGAGATCGAGGAGTTGGGCGGGCCGTACATCGACTCGCTCGGCCATGCCGGGCTGCTGGTGCGCCATCCCGACAACGGCCGGGTCGAGGCGACGCACGATCCGCGTTCGGACGGGGGTGCGGCCGGGGTGTGATGGCTGGCATCACGAAACGTCACGTGACTTCGACCGCCCCGGAGCGCAGAGCATCCGGGCGGTCGCCGCGGACCGCGCTGCCGGAGCCCGTCCGATGCCGAGCCTCACGACGCTTGCCGCCTTCGCGCTGATCTCCTTCGGGATGGTGCTCACGCCCGGCCCGAACATGATCTACCTGATTTCGCGCTCGATCTCACAGGGCCGCGGCGCCGGTCTGATCTCGCTCGGCGGCGTCGCCCTCGGCTTTGTCGTCTACATGCTGCTCGCCGCCTTCGGCATCACCGCGCTGCTGTTCGCGGTGCCCTATGCCTACGACGCCCTGCGCCTCGCCGGGGCCGGCTACCTGCTGTGGCTGGCGTGGCAGGCCCTGCGGCCGGGCGGACGCTCGCCGTTCCAGGTGCGCGACCTGCACCGCGACCGCCCGGCGAAGCTGTTCGCCATGGGGTTCGTGACCAACCTGCTCAACCCGAAGATCGCGATGCTCTACCTCGCGCTGCTGCCGCAGTTCATCGACCCGGAGCGCGGCAGCGTGCTCGCGCAGTCCCTGGTGCTCGGTAGCGTGCAGATCGTCATCAGCGTCGGGGTCAACGGCTGCATCGCGGTCACCGCCGGCTCGCTCGCCGCCTTCCTCGGCACCCGCCCGACCTGGCTGCGGGTCCAGCGCTGGCTGATGGGCACGGTGCTGGCCGGGCTCGCGGTCAGGATGGCGACCGAGGCCCAGCGCTGACCGGGCCCCGAACGCGACGAGGCCCGGATCCTTCGGGGAATCCGGGCCTCGTCGCGGGGATATGCACGGGTCGGGGTCAGCGCGGCGCGCGCTTTGTCGGCTCAGCGCGGGGCGCGCTTGGCCAGGATGCGCTGGAGCGTGCGCCGGTGCATGTTGAGCCGCCGGGCGGTCTCCGAGACGTTGCGGTTGCACAGCTCGTAGACGCGCTGGATGTGCTCCCAGCGCACCCGGTCGGCGGACATCGGGTTCTCGGGCGGGTCGGCCCGCTCGCCCGGCTGCGCCATCAGGGTGCCGTGGATCTCGTCGGCGTCGGCGGGCTTGGCCAGGTAGTCGAAGGCGCCGAGCTTCACCGCCGTCACCGCGGTGGCGATGTTGCCGTAGCCGGTCAGGATGACCCCGCGGGCCTCGGGCCGGCGCTCCTTGAGGCGGGCGATCACGTCGAGGCCGTTGCCGTCGCCGAGCCGCATGTCGATCACCGCGAAGGCCGGCGCACCGGCCTCGACGGCGGCGACGCCCTCGGCGACGCTCTCGGCGACATGGACCTGATAGCCGCGCGCCTCCATGGCGCGGGCGAGGCGGGTCGAGAACGGCTTGTCGTCGTCCACGATCAGCAGGCTGCGGTCGGCATAGGCGGCCAGGGGATCGCCCTCGGCGATCACCGCGGGGTTCGCGGCGGCCTGGGTTCCGGTCTGCGTCATCAAGCGACGCTCCTCACACTTCGTCGTTGTTTGTCAGCGATTTATATAGGAACGCCGCGCCCGGCCGTCAGGGGGCGGGATCAGTTGCCCGCGAGGTTTTTTCGACTTCCGGCTTCCCTCTCGAAAACGTGACGAGGCCAGACGATGCGCACCACCGCCCCGGTCGAGGGGTCGGCGGCGTTGGCGAGGGTGAGCTGGGCGCCGGAGCGCTCGATGAGCGTCTTGGCGATGAACAGCCCGAGCCCGAGCCCTCCGCCGCCGGTCTCGCCGGCCGGCCGGCTGCCGCGGGTGGTGACGTAGGGCTCGCCGACCCGCAGCAGCACCTCGGGGGCGATGCCCGGCCCGTCGTCGCGGATCTCGATCGACACCCGCTCCGCGCTCCAGCGCGCCTCGACGATCACCCTTTCCTCGGCGAAGTCGGCGGCGTTGTCGACGATGTTGGACAGGCCGAACAGCACGCCGGCGTTGCGCCGGCACGAGGGCTCCGGCCCCTCGCCGCGGGTCGAGACGTCGAGCACGATGCCGAGCCCGCGCTGGGGCGCCACCAGTTCCTCGACCAGATGGCTGAGCGTGATCGTCTCGAGGAAGGCCGACTGGTCCTCGTTGAGCGAGGTCAGCTTGGAGAGGATGCCGCGGCAGCGCTCGACCTGCTCGCCCAGGAGCTTCAGGTCCTCGGCGACCGCCGGGCTGGCGCCGGGACCGAGCTGGCGGTCGAGCTCGCGCGCCACCACCGTGATCGTGGCGAGCGGCGTGCCGAGCTCGTGCGCCGCCGCCGCCGCGAGGCCGTCGAGCTGCGACAGGTGCTGCTCGCGCGCCAGCACCAGCTCGGTCGCGGCGAGCGCCTGGGCGAGCATCCGCGCCTCCTCGGCGACCCGCCACGCATAGACCCCCGTGAAGGCGGTGCCGAGCAGGATCGCGGTCCAGACCCCCGACACGTACAGGAACGGCAGTTCGAGATGGCCGTCGACGTACCAGGGCAGGGGACGGTGGACGAGGGTGAGTAGGGTGGCGAGCCCGACCGCCAGCAGCCCGAGCGCCAGGGTGCGCTCCGGCGGCAGCGCCGTCGCCGAGATGAGGACCGGGGCGAGGAACAGCAGCGAGAACGGGTTCTGCAAGCCCCCGGTGAGGAACAGCAGGGCGGCGAGCTGCACGATGTCGAAGGCGAGCAGCAGGGCGGCCGCGTCGTCGCTGAGCCGGTAGCTCGCCGGGAAGCGGATGCGCAGCACGAGGTTGAGCCACGACGAGGCGGCGATGACGAGGAAGCACCAGCCGAAGGGCAGCGGCAGGCCGAGGCCGAACTGCGCCCCGGCCACCGCGGCGCTCTGCCCGGTGATCGCCAGCCAGCGCAGCCGCACCAGCGTGTCGAGGCGCAGGTGGCGGGCGTCGCGCACGGCGTCGGCGGGCAGCATCTCGATCATGCGCCAACGATAGGGCGCGGGCCGGCGGCGCACAGTCCGGACGGGGTACGCCGTCCGGAGCACCGGCGAGGTCGCCCCTCACCTGACCCAGAGTCGCGCCGGCCCGCAGGATGATACCAAAAAGGCACAAGACGCCGAAATGGAATGCACGTGCTGCACAAACATTGTAATCCTCCGCAGGAACCCGCACCCTGCATCTCACGTTGGGGCAGACGGCGTCGCAGGTGCCCCGCATCGCGGCGTCCTCGTGAAGGCGGGGGTCAGATGGATCTGTCGTATTTCTGGTACGAGGCGGCCCACTGGATGCTGACGCCGGCGCGCGCGGCCGCGGACGCCACGCAGCTCGTGTTTCAGAACCCGGTCAACCCGGTGACCTACACGGCCTACGGACGCACGGTCTCGGCCGCCTGCGAGATGTTCGAGCGCACGACCCGCCGCTACGGCAAGCCGGATTTCGGCCTGCCCCGGACCGTGGTCGAAGGCATCCCGACCGACGTGTCGGAGCGCGTGATCTGGGAGAAGCCGTTCGGCCGGCTGATCCGCTTCGAGCGCGACCTCAAGCGTACGCCGTCGCGCCCTCAGCCGAAGGTGCTGGTGGTGGCGCCGATGTCGGGCCACTACGCCACGCTGCTGCGCGGCACCGTCGAGGCGCTGCTGCCGGCGCACGACGTGGTCATCACCGACTGGCACGACGCCCGCATGGTGCCGCTGGCGGCCGGCCGATTCGACCTCGACACCTACATCGAATACCTGATCGAGATGTTCCAGCATCTCGGGCCGGACCTGCACGTCATGGCGGTGTGCCAGCCGGCGGTGCCGGTCTTCGCCGCGGTGGCGCTGATGGAGGCCCGCGGCACCCCCGGCGTGCCGACCTCGATGACCCTGATGGGCGGGCCGATCGACACCCGGCGCTCGCCGACCGCCGTGAACTGCCTCGCCGCCGAGCGCGGCCAGGAATGGTTCAAGCGCAACTGCATCACCACCGTGCCGCCGGGCTATCCGGGCAGCTGGCGTCAGGTCTATCCGGGCTTCTTCCAGCTCTCCGGCTTCATGGGCATGAACCTCGACCGTCACCTGACGGCGCATTACGACATGTTCAAGCACCTCGTGCGGCACGACGGCGACTCGGCCGAGAAGCACCGCGAGTTCTACGACGAGTACCTGTCGGTGATGGACCTGACGGCGGAGTTCTACCTCCAGACCGTCAACACCGTGTTCGTCGAGCACGCCCTGCCGAAGGGCGAGATGCGCCACCACGGCGAGCGCGTCGATCCCGCCGCGATCCGCCACTGCGCCATCATGGCGGTGGAGGGCGAGAAGGACGACATCTCCGGCGTCGGCCAGACCCTCGCGGCTCTCGACCTCACCCCGAACCTGCCGCCCGAGCGCAAGCTCTACCACCTCCAGAAGGGGGTCGGGCATTACGGCGTGTTCAACGGCTCGCGCTTCCGCTCGGAGATCATGCCGCGGATCTCGGAGTTCATGCACGAGATGCAGGGCACAGCGGTCGAGCCGCTGCGCGAGGCGGTCTGACGCGGGACCGGGCCCGGTGCCCGGCCTCCTCGGGCGCCTGCTTCCCTTCGTCGGACGGGCGCCGCGACCGGATCCATCCGGCCCGGCGGCGCTGACAGGGGCGGGACGAAACCTGTACGACACCGCGATGCGAGTCGCGTTGCGGCGCCGTTCGGCGCCCGAGCCCACCCACCTCACCGTGCTGCACGACGGCACCGCGTTCCAGGTCGCGATCCGCCGCCGCGCCGCGGCCCGGCGCATCACCCTGCGGGTGTCGAGCGCGACCGGCGAGATCGTGCTGACGCTGCCGGATCGCGTCCCGCTCGCGGCGGCCCAGACCTTCGCCGACGGCCATGGCGGCTGGATCGCCGCGCGGCTCGCCAGGCTGCCCGACCGGGTGGCGTTCGAGCCCGGCGCCGTGGTTCCGGTGCGCGGCGTGCCGCACCGCATTCTGCACCGGCCCGGCGCGTCTGGCGTCACCGCGCTGGCGACGACGCCCGAGGGCGAGCCGGCGATCATCGTGGCGTGCGGGCTGCCGCATGTCGGCCGGCGGGTGCGCGACTTCCTGGAGGCGGAGGCGCGGCGCGACCTCGCCGCCGCGGTGGCGCGCCACGCCAGGGCACTCGGGCGGTCGCCCAAGCGCCTCACCGTGCGCGACACCCGCAGCCGCTGGGGCTCGTGCTCGGCCACCGGCCAGCTCAACTTCTCCTGGCGGCTGATCCTGGCGCCGCCCCACGTCCTCGACTACCTCGCGGCGCACGAGGTCGCCCATCTCGCCGAGATGAACCATTCCGACCGGTTCTGGGCGATCGTGGCCCGGCTCTACCCCGACCTCGACGTCGCCGAGGCCTGGCTGAAGCGCCACGGCAGCAGCCTGCACCGCTACGGGTGACGGCGCCCCGGGGCGCCGAGCCCGCTTGTGCCGCGGCGCCGGCGGGGGCACATCGGCGCGATGATCGACCATCCCACCCGCGACGTCGGCTTCGGCATCTACCTGCACTGGCCGTTCTGCGCCGCGAAGTGCCCGTATTGCGACTTCAACAGCCACGTCCGCCATGCCGGCGTCGATCAGGCGCGCTGGCGCGAGGCGTTCGCGCGCGCCATCGCGCAGGCCGCCGCCCGCACGCCGGGCCGCACCGTCACCAGCATCTTCCTCGGCGGCGGCACGCCCTCGCTGATGGAGCCGGCCACCGTCGGGACGCTGCTCGACGCGGTCGCGGGCGCCTGGGGCGTCGCCCCGGACGTCGAGGTGACCCTCGAGGCCAATCCGACCAGCGTCGAGGCCGGGCGCTTCCGCGGCTACCGGGCGGCGGGGGTCAACCGGGTCTCCCTCGGCGTCCAGGCGCTCAACGATCCCGACCTCAAGCGCCTCGGCCGCCTGCACGGCGCCGCCGAGGCGATGGCGGCGGTCGAGACCGCGGCGGCGCATTTCGAGCGGTTCTCGTTCGACCTCATCTATGCCCGGCCCGATCAGAGCCCGGCCGCCTGGGCGGCGGAACTGCGCGAGGCGATCGCCCGGGCCGCCGAACACCTGTCGCTCTACCAGCTCACGATCGAGGAGGGGACGCCGTTCCACGGCCTCGCCGCCGCCGGGCGGCTCACCGTGCCGGACGACGACGCGGCCCGCGCCCTCTACGACGTGACGCAGGAGGTCTGCGCCGCCGCCGGCCTGCCGGCCTACGAGATCTCGAACCACGCCCGGCCGGGCGCCGAGTCGCGCCACAACCTGCTGTACTGGCGCTACGGCGAATATGCCGGCATCGGCCCCGGCGCCCATGGCCGGCTGGTGCTGCCGGAAGGCCGCACCGGCACCGCCACCGAGCGCAACCCGGAAGCCTGGCTCGCCCGCGTGGCGCAGGACGGCCACGGGATCGTCGACACCGAAACGCTGGCGCCCGACCAGGAGGGCGACGAGTTCCTGCTGATGGGCCTGCGCCTCACGGAGGGCATCGACCCCGCCCGCTACGCCGCCCTGACCGGGCGGCCGCTCGCGGCCTCCCGCCTCGACGGGCTCCTCGGCGAGGGGCTGGTTGCCCGCCGCCCGGACGGGCGCATCGCCGCGACGGCGCGCGGGGCGCCGCTGCTCAACGCGGTCGTGGCGGAACTGGCGCGGGAGTGAGTGCCTGTTTGGGCGATTGTCGACAGCATTGACCGCTTGAAGCGCCCCTTTCCCGGACGAGTGGAACGCAGTGGAAGGAGGCCCGGGATCCAGCACATAGAAGTCGCGAAGCGTCTACACACAGCGACAGCGCTGGCAGACGGAGCCGCTTCGCGGCACATCTGACGTCTGGATCCCGAATCTTCTTCCGCTTCGCTTCAGTCGTCCGGGAATGGGGGCCCGTTCTTTAGATCGAGAGTCAACAGGCTCTGAGCCTCACCGGAATCTCACCGACACCTGCCCGTCGCCGCCCGGCAGGCCCTCGTAGCGCGCCGTCATCGTGCGGCCGGCCTGGGGCGGCACGAAGGGCGAGAACGAGCCGAGGCTGATGACGTCACCGGCCTTGAGCCGGATACCGCTCGCCTTGAGGTCGCGGGCGAGCCACGCCACCACCGCGAGGGGATGCCCGAGCACCGCGCTGCCCGGCGAGCGGGCGTGCTCCTTGCCGGTGTCGTCCACGAAGGTGATCTGCATCGTGCCGAGGGCCTCGACGTCGGCGGCGCTGCCGGTCAGCGGGATCGGCGTACCGGTCACGCCCTGGCGGGCGAAGGCGTTGAGCGCGATGAGGTTCGGCCCGTCCAGCACCTCGCCCTTGGCGAGTTGGCTCGTCGCGCCCGGCAATTCGATGAAGGGCACCGCCGCCGAGAGGTGGCGGACGATCTCGGCCGGTTCGGTGGCGTCGTTGACGCCCTCGTCCTTCACCACCAGCAGCATGTCGGCCTCGGACATGAAGGCCGGCGAGGCCGCGACCTCGCTGCCGTCCGGCAGCAGCATCCGCTCCAGCAGCGTGCCGCGGGCCGGTCCGTCGAGCTTCAGCACCTCCTGGATCCGCTTGCTGGTCGCCGCCGCCTTGTAGCCGACGACGCGGCCGAGCTGCGGCCGGAGCCGGGCGACGAGCTTGTCCTGGGCGCACAGCCCGTCCGCGACGGTGAGGCCGGGGCCGAAGCTCTTCGCCGGGTTTCCCTCGGCGAAGGCCGTTTGAGTCGCCGCGACCGCGTCGTCGGCCGGGCAGGCCGCCTCCGCGGGCGTCGCGACGACGACCGCGAGACCGAGGAAAGCCGCGAGCCTGTGCATGATGTCCTCCCGATGCCGCCCCGTCTGGAGCGGGGTGCGCCGGCGGCATCGTGGGAGGCGCGGCCCGGACGGTCAACGCCGGATGGATCAGAGCTCAGGGCAATCGGGTGAACCCGATGGCCCTGGATCAGAGCTTCACCACCAGCTTGCCGAAGTTGCGGCCCTTGAGCAGGCCGATGAACGCCTCCGGCGCGCTCTCCAGCCCCTCGACCACGTCCTCGCGGTAATGGATCCGGCCCTCGCGCAGCCAGCCCGACACGTCGGTCAGGAAGTCCTGCAACTGATCGCGAAAATCCCACACGATGAAGCCGCGGAACAGCAGCCGGCGGCTGAGCACGGCGCGCATCAGCGCCGGGGTCTTGTCGGGGCCGGGCGGCAGCTCGGTCATGTTGTAGTTGGCGACGAGGCCGCAGACGGGGATGCGGGCGAAGTCGTTGAGCAGCGGCAGCACCGCGTCGAAGACCGCTCCGCCGACATTCTCGAAATACACGTCGATGCCGTCCGGGCAGGCGGCGGCGAGCGCGGCCGGCAGGTCGCCGGTGCGGTGATCGACCGCGGCGTCGAAGCCGAGCTCCTCGGTCAGGTGGCGGCACTTGTCGGCGCCCCCGGCGATGCCGACCGCCCGCGCGCCCTTCAGCTTCGCGATCTGGCCGACGAGCGAGCCGACCGGGCCGGTGGCGGCGGCGACCACGACGGTCTCGCCGGGCTTGGGCGCGCCGATGTTGAGCAGGCCGGTATAGGCGGTCATGCCCGGCATGCCGAGCACGCCCAGCGCGGTCGAGACCGGGGCGGCGGCGGGGTCGATGCGGCGCAGGTCGCTGCCGTCCGAGACGGCGAAGTCCTGCCAGCCGCCGTAGCTCGTC
Source organism: Methylobacterium oryzihabitans (assembly GCF_004004555.2). Lineage (GTDB taxonomy): Bacteria > Pseudomonadota > Alphaproteobacteria > Rhizobiales > Beijerinckiaceae > Methylobacterium > Methylobacterium oryzihabitans. Next base: position 132,062 of record NZ_SACP01000004.1, on the reverse strand, counting down.
ACCACGGTGTCGCCGACGGAAAAGTCCGGCCGGTGCGAGGCGACGACCTCGGCGACCGTGCCGCCGACCATCACCTCGTTGATCTCGACCGGCTTGGCGTAGGACTTCGCCGCGCTCATCCGGCCGCGCATGTAGGGATCGAGGGAGAGGTAGCGGTTGCGCAGCAGCACCTCGCCGTCCCGCGGCACCGGCACGGCCGCCTTCTCGAGCCGGAAATGCGCCGGGGTCGGCTCGCCGTGCGGGCGCGACGCCAGGACGATGCGGCGGTTGATCTCGGACATGGGAGCCTCCCTGGGCGGCCGGACGGCCGAGCCGCTTTCGTCTCCGACTTGGGTCCCGCACCGGCCTGCGTCAACGCCGCCCTGGTCGCCGCGGGCGCGCGCGACACCTAAAACAGACTCGCGTCGGCACGCCGACGCTTCGTCGGTTTCGATTCTTGATGTGTCGCAGATTTTCGTCGCAAAACCGGCTGCCGTTTCTGCGAGATCTGCTCAGCCGGACATCCCCTCGGGCCCATTCGGGAGCCGTTCGATGCCCTCCACCCCGTTCGTTCCCGCCGCGCTGTCGCTGGTGCTCGCCGTCCCGAGCGTCGCGGGCGCGGCCTCCCTCGACGCCTATCGCTGGAAGGCGCGGGTTCTGGTGATCGCCGCGGCCGATGCCGACGATCCGCACCTCGCCGAGCAGCGCCGCATCGTCGCGGCGGCGCAGCGCGGCAGCCGCGAGCGCGACCTCGTGGTGGTCGAGGCGGTCGGGCCGGGCGTGGAGGCCGAGGGGCTGCGCCGCCGGTTCGGGCTGCCGGCGCGGGAGTTCCGCGCCGTGCTGGTCGGCAAGGACGGCGGCGCCAAGCTCAGCGCCGCCGCGCCGATCTCCGCCGAGCGCCTGTTCGAGATCATCGACGCGATGCCCATGCGCCGCGACGAGGCCGCCGGGCGCCGCTGAACGAGAAGAGCCGCCCTCGCGGGCGGCTCCGGTCGTGTCGCAGAACCTGGATCGGCTCAGTAGCAGCGGGTCACGAGCACGCGCTGCCAGCCGTAGGGCGTCCAGCGGGTGCGCGGGACCTGATAGCACTCGCCGCCATAGCCGCCGCCGTAGTAGCCCACCGGGGCGTAGCCGCCGCCATAGTAGCCCCCGCCGTACCCGCCGTAGCCGTAGCCGCCGTAATAGGGCGAGGAAGCCGCCGCGAGGCCGAGGCCGAGACCCAGGCCGATCCCGGCGCCGGCGAGGCCGTAGCCGTACCCGCCCCGGCGCCAGCCGTAGCCGCGATAGCCGCCGCCGAAGCCGCGGCCGTAGCCGCCACCGTAGAAGCCGCGGCCGAAACCGGGACCGCCGAAGCGGGCGCCGGCGAAGCCCGGGCGGCCGAAGCCGCCGCCGAAGCCGCGACCGCCGAAGCCACCGCCCCGGAAGCCGCCGCCGAAGCCGCCGCCGTGGAAACCGCCACCGTGGAAGCCGCCGCCGAAGCCGCCGCCCGGCCGGGCCTCGGCCAAGGTCGGGACGAGCAGCAGCGAGCCGGCGAGGGCGGCCGAGGCCATCAACACCCGTTTCATGTCACGATCTCCGCGAGAAAGGTCATCGAATCCCCCAGGCCGGAACAACGCCGGGGCGGCGAATCCGGTTCGTGCTGCATTTTGTCCGCCAGCCGCTATACCGCCCCCGGCGCCCGGACCGGGCATCCCGAACGGAGACCTTCGCCTCATGCCGAGGAGACGCACCCCGCACGCCCGTCCGGTGGCCTGCCTCGTCGTGGTCGCGGCCCTGTTCCCGCTGCGCGCCGGCGCGGCGGCCCCGGCCCCGTGCGCGCCCGTGACCCACGAGGGCGAGACCTACGCGGTCTGCACCGCCGACCTGCGCCGGACCCGGATCCGGCTGTTCTGGCGCGGGGCGGACGGGCAGCCCTACGGCTCGCTGTCGCGCCTCGCCGATTCGCAGGCCGGCCTGTCCTTCGCGATGAATGCCGGCATGTACGATTCGGCCCAGGGCCCGGTCGGGCTCTACGTCGAGGACGGGCGCGAGCTGAAGGGCGCCAGCACCGCCGACGGGCCGGGCAACTTCCACCTCAAGCCCAACGGGGTGTTCTACGTCGCCGGCGACCGGGCCGGGGTGCTGGAGACCGGGCGCTATTTGAAGGCGAGACCGAAGGCGGAGTTCGCGACCCAGTCCGGGCCGATGCTGGTCATCGCCGGGCGCATCCACCCGAAGATCTCCGCCGACGGGCCGTCGCAGAAGATTCGCAATGGCGTCGGCGTGCGCGCCGACGGCCGCACCGCGGTGTTCGCGATCTCGGAGCGCCCGGTGAGCTTCGGCGCCTTCGCCCGCCTGTTCCGCGACGGCCTGCACTGTCCCGACGCGCTGTTCCTCGACGGCAGCGTGTCGAGCCTCTACGCGCCCTCGCTCGGACGCTCGGACCTGAGCCGGCCGCTGGGGCCGCTCGTCGGCGCGGTGGCGCGGTAAGCGCCGCCCGCGGTTCCGTTTCCGGACGAAATGCTCTACCTCGGTCGGCGATGAACCGCACCGCCCTCTATGCCGGCTCGTTCGACCCGGTGACCAACGGCCACCTCGACGTGGTGCGCCAGGCCTGCCGCCTCGTCGGCCGCCTCGTCGTCGCCATCGGGGTCCATCCGGGCAAGGCGCCGCTCTTCTCCGCCGAGGAGCGGGCCGACCTGATCCGGGAGACCTGCGGCCCGCTGGCCGCCGCCGAGGGGACGGCGCTCGACGTCGTGACCTTCGACGACCTCGCGGTCTCGGCCGCCCGCCGGGCCGGCGCCGGGCTGTTCATCCGCGGCCTGCGCGACGGCACCGATCTCGACTACGAGATGCAGCTCGCCGGGATGAACGGCGCGATGGCGCCGGAGGTGCAGACGGTGTTCCTGCCGGCCTCGACCGGCGTGCGGCCGATCACCGCCACCCTGGTCCGGCAGATCGCCGCGATGGGCGGCGACGTGCGGCCGTTCGTGCCGGCCGTGGTGGCCGAGCGGCTGGCGGCGCGGTTCGCCCGGGCCTGAGCGCGCTCGCGTCCGGTTCCACCATCCTCGGGAGAAGTCTCATGATCCGATGGCTCGTCGCCCTGACCCTGTCGCTGGCGGCCACGATCGGCCTCGGCCGTGCCGCGCTGGCGGCCGACGCGAACACGATCTACCTCGACACCAAGGACGGCCGGATCACGATCCAGCTCCGTCCCGACATCGCGCCCAAGCACGCCGCCCAGATCAAGGCGCTGACCAAGCAGGGCTTCTACGACGGCGTGCCGTTCCACCGGGTCATCGACGGCTTCATGGCCCAGACCGGCGACCCGACCGGCACCGGCACCGGCAAGTCGAAGCTGCCCGACATCCCGGCCGAGTTCAGCAGCGCCCCGTTCAAGCGCGGCACGGTCGGCATGGCCCGCTCGCAGAGCCCGAACTCGGCCAACTCGCAGTTCTTCATCTGCTTCGGCGACGCGCCGTTCCTCGACAACCAGTACACGGTCGTCGGCGTGGTCACGTCGGGCATGGACGTGGTCGACAAGATCAAGAAGGGCTCGAAGGCCGCCAACGGTCAGGTCGACGGCCCCGACAAGATCGTCAAGATGTCGCTGGCCCAGTAGGCTTCGCACAAGACGAGAGCGCCGGGCGACGGCGCTGCATTCTCTCGAAACCAGGAGTTTCCCATGGCCGACAGCAACACGCTCGTGATGGAGACGAGCAAGGGCCGGGTGGTCATCGCCCTGCGCCCGGACCTCGCCCCCGCCCATGTCGAGCGGATCAAGACCCTGAGCGAGCGCGGCTTCTACGACGGCGTGCCGTTCCACCGGGTCATCGACGGCTTCATGGCCCAGACCGGCGACCCGACCGGCACCGGCTCGGGCGGCTCCGACCTGCCCGACCTGAAGGCCGAGTTCAACGCCGAGCCGCACGTGCGCGGCACCTGCTCGATGGCCCGCACCAACTTCCCGCACTCGGCGAACTCGCAGTTCTTCATCTGCTTTTCCGACGCCCGCTTCCTCGACAAGCAGTACACCGTGTGGGGGAAGGTCACCGAGGGCATGGAGGTCGTCGACCAGATCAAGCGCGGCGAGCCGGTGCGCGATCCCGACACCATCGTGTCGATGCGCGTGCAGGCGGCGTGATCTCCCGCGTGGCGGCGGCGCTGCCGCCGTCACGCCCTCGTCACTGCAACTCGCGCCGGTAGGTCTCGCCCGCCTGCGCCTTGAGATGCGCGCCGGCGTCGCGGCCGATCGCGGCGGCGTCGGCGGCGAGGCCCGAGCGATGGGTGGCCCAGTGGGCGCTGCCGTCGGGCTTGAACAGCAGGCCATCGAGGGTCAGGCGGTCGCCGTCGATCTGCGCCAGCGCGGCGATCGGCGTGCGGCACGAGCCGTCGAGTTCGGCGAGCAGCGACCGCTCGGCCATCAAGGCCGTGGTGGTGCGTGGGCAGGCCACCGCCTGGAGCCGGGCGATCAGGTCGGCATCGTCGGCCCGGCACTCGATGCCGAGCGCCCCCTGCGCCACCGCCGGCAGCATGTCGGCGACCGGCATCACGTCCTGGGCGAGATGGGCGAGGCCAAGCCGCTCCAGCCCGGCGATGGCGAGCAGGGTCGCGTCGCACTCGCCGTCCTGGAGCTTGCGCATCCGCGTGTTGGCGTTGCCGCGCAGCGGCACGATGGCGAGGTCGGGCCGGCGCATCAGCACCTGGGCGCCGCGGCGCAGGGAGGAGGTGCCGACGCGGCTGCCCGGCGGCAGGTCGATCAGCCGGCTCGCCCGCGGCGACAGGAAGGCGTCGCGCGGGTCGTCGCGCTCCAGGACCGCCGCGATCACGAGGCCGTCCGGCAGCCAGGTCTCGACGTCCTTCATCGAGTGGACCGCGAGGTCAATCCGGTCGGCGAACAGCGCCTGTTCGAGTTCCTTGGTGAACAGCCCCTTGCCGCCGATCTCCGACAGCGGACGGTCGAGCACCTTGTCGGCCACGGTCGTGATGACGACGAGTTCCATCGCCCCCGGCTCGGCGAGGTCCGGATGCGCCGCGGCGATGCGGTCGCGGACCATCCCGGTCTGCGCCAGCGCCATCGGGCTGCCGCGGGTGCCGATGCGCAGGGGACGTGAGGCCATGATGCTCTGGTGCCGTCTGTGGGCGGGTCTCTCTTGCCGAGTAGACGAGAACCCCGCCCGCGTCACCTGTTCGCTCCCGCTCGCGGGTCCCACCGGCCGACGAACGGGAGCGGGCGGGGTTTCAGAAGCCCTTCACCGCCACGACGGTGTGCTCGACTTGCGGCGGGGCGACGAAATGCTCCGACACCAGGGCCCGCCACGCCTGGAAATCCTCCGAGCCGCGGAAGTCGACCGTGTGGTTCTCCAGGGTCTCCCACTGCACCATCAACTGGTAGTGGCTCGGATTCTCGACCGAGCGTTGCAATTCCATGCCGCGGCAGCCCTTGGCGCGGCGGAACAGCTCGGCCGCCTTGGCGACGCCCTCTTCGAAGGCCGATTCCTGGCCCGGCTTCACCTCGATCCGCGCGATCTCCAGAACCATCGTTTCCTCCCGTTCAGGTTGTGCCCGACATGCGCGATCCGGGGGACGAAGTCCATGTCGGGCGGTGGATAGACGGTGGATGCGTGTTGCCATCGCGACGGCCGGCGCGCACAAACCGTGAATATCCACGGCAAGCGGGGCAACCCTGCCCGAGCGCGGCCGTTCCCTCGACACAGAGGCCAGAAGGGGTCGCCATGACGACGCTGAAGGAGTTCGAGGAGGCCCTGCGCGAGAACGGCATGCTGATGGCGCTCGCGGTGCTGGAGCGTCTGCGCGAGCGCGACCGGGCCACCCGCACCACCAAGCCGGCCCGGCGCATCGCCGGCAAGAAGATGACGCCGGAACTGGCCCGCACGATCCTGGAGCTTCACGGCTCGACCGAGATGACCCAGCAGGAGATCGCGTTCAAGCTCGGGGTGAACCAGGGCCGGGTCAACGAGGTCATCAAGCGCGGCAAGTGGCTCTCCGGCGACCCCCACGCTCCCGAGGCGGTGGCCCGCGACAAGGCCAAGGCCCGCATGCGCGGCGCCGAGCCGAAGAAGAAGCCGCGGCGGGCAAGCGAGAAGGCCGGGGCGACGGCGGCCCGGAAGGGCAAGGGGCCGCAGGCGCAACTGGCGTTCGGGGATCTGTGAGGCGCTAGAATTTTTCAAGCGCGAGCACTGCCCCAACCCTCCCCCCTCTGCGGGGGAGGGTGGCGAGCGGAGCGAGCGCAGCGGGACGAAGTCCCGCCGAGAGGGGAGCGCGACGGTGCCGGATGGGGCGTCTGTCAGTTCAGTCGCGACCTATCCGGCAGCGTGATTCCCCTCTCCCGCCTGGCTTCCGCCGGGCACCCTCCCCCGCAGAGGGGGGAGGGCGGGCCCGCGCATCACGTCGACCGCCGGCACGCGCAAGAACGCCCCGGCCTTGCGGCCGGGGCGCCCGTTCGACTCAACGCGGGTTGAGCGCTTCCCTCACGCGGCCTTCTGCACCGTGGCCTCGATCGCCTGCGGGCGGCGGCCCGTCGCGATCTCGATCTGGCGCGGCTTCTTGGCCTCCGGGATCTCGCGGACGAGATCGATGTGGAGCAGGCCGTTCTCCAGCGCCGCCCCCGTCACCTGGACGTGGTCGGCGAGCTGGAACCGGCGCTCGAAGCTGCGCGCGGCGATGCCCTGGTGCAGGACCTCGGTCTGCTTCGCCGGCGCCGGCTGGCGCTCGCCCTTGATCGTCAGCGCGTTCTCACGGACCTCGATCGACAGATCCTGGTCGGTGAAGCCGGCGACCGCCACGGTGATCCGGTAGGCGTTCTCGCCGGTGCGCTCGATGTTGTAGGGCGGATAGCTCGGTGCCGTCTCCGCGCTCACGAACTGGTCGAGAGCCGAGAAGAGACGATCGAAACCGACAGTCGAGCGGTAGAGGGGAGCAAGGTCGAACTGACGCATGACATATTCTCCGTCTGAAGCAATATGCGGTTGTTCGGTCCGCCGCAGGGGCCGGACCTGTCTTCGTCTGCGCCGCCACTAGGGGCCGGCGCTCCCGTGATATCGGGGTGGGTTTTCGACGTTCAAGAGGCGGGATGGCGATTTTTCCGCGCTTGATTTCGCTCGCCGGAAGCGCAGCTTCGCTGGCGGATCCCGGCCGATCCCGCGACCCGGTTCGAGGTGCCCCGTGACCCTCACGCTTCTCGCCACGCCCGGCAACCCGGTGCCCCCCGGCGCCACCCTGGTGCCGGTGCGGACCGCCGACGGCCTCACCCTGCGGGCCGCGACCTGGCCGGCGACCACCCGGACGACCCGCGGCACGGTCTGCCTCGTCCAGGGGCGGGCCGAGTTCATCGAGAAGTACTACGAGACGATCGGCGACCTGCGCCGGCGCGGCTTCGCCGTGGTGGCGTTCGACTGGCGCGGCCAGGGCGGCTCCGACCGCACGGTGCGGGACGCCCACAAGGGCCATGTCGGCGACTTCGGCGAGTACCGGCTCGACCTCGCGGCGGTCGAATCCGGCGTCCTGGAGCCGGCGATGCCGCGGCCGTTCTTCGGCCTCGCGCATTCGATGGGCGGGGCGGTGTGCCTGACCGCGGCGCGGGAGGGCTGGCTGCCGTTCGAGCGGCTGGTCACCCTGGCGCCGATGGTGGCGATCTGCATGATCCGCCGGCCCCGCGCCGCGATGCGGCTCGCGGCCTTCCTGAACCGCCTCGGCGGCGGCCGGAGCTACGTCCCGGGCGGCGGCCCGGTCTCGATCGCCACCAAGCCGTTCCCCGGCAACCGCCTCACCACCGATCCCGAGCGCTACGCCCGCAACGCCGCCGCGGCGCTCGCGGTCGGGGCCGGGGCGGTCGGGGACCCGACCGTGGCGTGGCTTGCCGCCGCCTTCCGGGCGATGGCGCCGTTCGAGGATCCGCGCTGGCCGGCGCCGATCCGCGTGCCGGTTCTGGTCTTCGCCGCCGGCGACGACCCGGTCTGCAGCACGCCGGCGATCCAGCGCTTCGCCGCCCGGCTCAAGGCCGGCCACACCATCACCCTGCCGGGCGCCCGCCACGAGATCCTGATGGAGCGCGACACCGTGCGCGAGGAGTTCTGGGCCGCCTTCGACGCCTTCGTGCCCGGCACCTCGGCCGTGCCCGAGTCGGCCTCGCTCCAGTCGACCCTTTCCCCCACGCCCGTCAGGGCCTGAGGAGCTTCAGGGCGGCCTCGTGCAGGCGCGGGTCGCCGGCCGCCACGATGGCGCCGCCGCCGGCCGCCGGGCCGCCGTCCCAGGTCGTCACCACGCCGCCGGCGCCCTCGATCACCGGGATCATCGCCACGATGTCGTAGGGCTTGAGCCCGGTCTCGACCACGAGGTCGATCTGGCCGGCCGCCAGCATGCAGTAGGCGTAGCAGTCGGTGCCGTAGCGGGCGAGGCGCACCGCCGCCTCGACCCGGCCGTAGGCGTCCCGGTCCGGCCCCTCGGCGAACAGGCGCGGGTCGGTGGTGGCCATCACGGCGTCCTTGAGGTCGGCCTTGCGGCGGGCGTGCAGGCGCCGGCTGCCGTGCGGCCCGCGATACTGCGCGGACTTGCCGTCGCCGGAGAAGCGCTCGCCGGTGAAGGGCTGGTTCATCAGGCCGTAGCACGGCACGCCGTGGCGGGTGAGGCCGATGAGCGTCCCCCACAGCGGCAGCCCGGCGATGAAGCCGCGGGTGCCGTCGATCGGGTCGAGCACCCAGACGTATTCCGCGTCGGCGCCCTCGGTGCCGAATTCCTCGCCGAGGATGCCGTGGCCCGGGAAGGTCTGCTTGATGAGGCGGCGCATCACCGTCTCGCCGGCCCGGTCGGCCTCGGTGACCGGATCGAACGCACCGCCGCCCCGGGCCTTGTCCTCGGTCGAGAACGCCGCGCGGAAGAACGGCAGGATCGCGCCGCCCGACTGGGTCGCGAGGTCGTCCACGAACCGTGCGAAATCCACCACGCTCATCGAGTCCGTCCCGGGTTCCGATTCGCCGGCCGGTCGGCCGGGGTCCGGGGGATCGAGACGGCCTCGCGGCGCCCGCGTCAAGCGCGGGCGGCGGCTTTCCAGGGCAATCGGGTTCACCCGATTGCCCTGGGTTTCTTGCTTGGCCTCAGGCGCCGGCGGCCGCGCGACACGCCGTGTCGCCGCGACCTTGGCTTCGCTCCGCTCTGCGTCCGAGAGGACGTTCGTCCTCCCGGACCCGCTGCGCGGGGCGCTCCTCGCGCCCAACGGATCGACAATCGGGTTTCACCCGATTGCCCTCGCGGCTTTCGCGTCAGGCCGGGGCGCCTTCGGTCAGGGCCGCGACCTGGGCCGGGATCGGCCGGGGCGCCGTCCCGGGCCGGACGACCGGGGCGGCGGCCGCGTCGTCGCGGGCTGCGGCGAGGCAGGCCTCGACGCCCTCGCGCAGGGTCGTGGTGGTGTGGTCGGTGCCGAGCGCCGTGCGGGCGGCCGGGTCGCGCAGGGCCGCGTCGTCCGACGACCACAGGCCGACCAGCATCCGGGCTTCCGGCAGGCGGCGGCGCAGGCGCTGGACGAGGTAGCGCAGATGCGCCGGGGTGCCGACGATCTCGAGGCAGGAGATGCAGATCATCCGGACGTCCCCGACCTCGAGGGATCCGATCCCCTCCCGCGACACCGCCTCGAACGGCACCAGACGGGTGCCGAGGCCATGCTTGCCGAGGATCTGCGCCATCATCAGGGAGGCGGCCTCGTCGAGGGGGCCGCGCCCGGCGACGCACAGGACCGCGCCCTCGCGCCGCCACGCCTCCGGCAGGGCCTCGGGGGACGGGGCGTCGGGCACCGCCGGCTCGGCGGCGCAGGGCACCTCCTCGGACGGGCGGCGCAGCAGCCGGCCCGCGAGGGTCGGGGTGGAATCCGGCGTGACGTCGTCGCGGTCCGACAGATCGTGGACCAGCCCCGAGATCGCGGTGCGGATCCGCTCGAGCTGCTCGCCGGTGAGCACGCCGCGGCGGGCGTCGGCGGCGGCGAGCTGGAGCCCCTTGATCGCGACCTCGTCGTAGTACGAGGACAGCGAGCATTCGGCGAGGATCGCCTCGGCGAGCTCGTGCGCCTCGTCCGGGTCGTCGGCGAGCATGCGCTGGTAGAAGTTCTCCACCGGCGTCAGCGCCGGCCGGTCGCCGAACAGCACGTCGAGGAATTCGAGCGCCTCGACGTGGCGGCCGAGCACGACGAGGCAGACGGTCAGCGGCGTGGCGAGCAGCAGGCCGACCGGGCCCCACAGCCAGGTCCAGACCAGGGCCGCGACCAGCACCGCGAACGGCGACAGGCCGGTGGAGTGGCCGTAGACCAGCGGCTCGATGAAGTGCCCGACCACCGGCTCGATCACGATGAACAGCAGCGCGGTGGCCAGCACCATGTTCCAGCCCGGATCGACCGCGGCGGCGAGCGCCAGCGGCAGCAGGGCCGACAGGAACGCCCCGACATAGGGCACGAAGCGCATCAGCGCGGAGAAGATGCCCCACAGGATCGGATTCGGCACCCCGATCAGCCACAGCCCGGTGCCGATCACGAGGCCGAAGCCGGCATTGAGCCCGAGCTGCACCAGGAAGAAGCGGCCGAGCCGGCGGGCTGCGTCGTCCATCGCCACCGTCGTCCGGTGCAGGTCGCGGGAGCCGATGAGGCGGATCATCCGGTCGCGCAGGTCCTCGCGCTGCACCAGGATGAAGATCAGCACCACGAACACGATGCCGGTGGTGGCGAGCGGCGACAGGACCGGGGCCACCACCTTCTCGACGAGTTCGAGCGGCGTCATCGCCCGCTGCTGCACCTCGACCACCAGGGGCTTCTCGCCCGCGGGTTCGCTCGGGCGCGCCGCCGCCGGTTCCTCCTTGGACTCGCTGGTGGCGGTGTGGATCCGCTGGCCGATGCTGCGCAGGTAGCCGGCGGCGTCGCCGAGCGGCCCCTGCTTCAGGTTCTCGACCTTCTGCTCGACGGTGCGCTGGTAGCGGGGCAGGCCGGAGGACAGGTCGGCGAGCTGCATGCCGATGATGCCGGCGAGCAAAGCCACGAGGCCGATCGTGGTGAGGACCGCGATGCCGACCGACAGCAGCCGGCCGAGCTTCAGCTTGCGCAACAGGCCGATGAACGGGCTGAGCACGAAGCTCAGCAGCAGCGCAATGGCGATCGGGATGAGGATGTCGCGGCCGAGATACAGGCCGGCCACCACGAGGGCGCAGATGAGAAGCGGCGCCGCCACGCCGTCGCCGGGCGTTTCGGCCGGGTGAACCCGGGCGGGACGCCGTGGCAGGAGGGAACCCTGGTTCCGCGATTCGCTCGCCATGCGCCTGCTCGACTCCGGACTTCGGTGCGGGATCGGCAACTCCAGGGTGCAGGACCCGGGAAGTTTGCCGGAAACGCACTCAACGCGTGCACTCACCGGAGGAACGGCGGCGGGGGCGGTTTGGATCCCGCATCGGTGCCGCCACGCTTCTCCCGGACCGGAGGATTTTCCTGGCGCGTCATTGGTTTGCGCGTGTCCTAACGTGCACCGGCTACGCCGGCACCGGCTATGCCGGCAGGAAGGCCCGCGCCCCGTCCCCGCGAACCTCAATGACCGGCGCACCGTAGAGGGCGCCGAGCCGCGCCGGATCGAGAACCTCGCCCACCGGCCCCTGGGCCAGGGTGCGCCCGGCGCGCAGCAGCAGCGCCCGGTCGGCGTAGCGGGCGGCCTGGTTGGGATCGTGGGTGGTGAAGACGACGCCGAGGCCGGCGTCGCGCAGGCGGGTGATCTCGCGCATCACCAGCCCCTGGTTGCCGAAGTCGAGGCTGGCGGTGGGCTCGTCGAGCACGATCAGGCGCGGCTCCTGCACCAGGGCGCGGGCGATCAGCACGAGCTGGCGCTCGCCGCCGGAGATCCGGTTGACCGGCCGCGCCGCGAGGTGGCCGATGCCGAGCCGGTCGAGGGCGGCCGCGGCGGCGCGGTGGTCGCCCCGCGAGGGCGCGGCGAACAGGCCGGACCGGCTGGTGCGGCCCATCAGCACCACCGCGAGCGCGGTGAACGCGAAGGCCCCGCCCGCCGCCTGCGGCACCGCGGCGACGAGCCGGGCGCGCTCGCGCGCCGACAGCCGCTCCAGCGGGTGGCCCGCGACCGCGACGGTTCCGGCGAGCGGCGGCAGCAGGCCGAGCAGGGTGCGCAGCAGCGTGGTCTTGCCGCCGCCGTTGGGGCCGAGCAGCGCCAGCACCTCGCCGCCCGCGACCGCGAGGTCGAGCCCGCGGCCGATCGCGCGGCCGCGATAGCCGAAGGCGAGGCCGGTCGCGGTGAGCAGCGTCACTGCCAGTCCCTGTCGGCGCGCACGAGGAGGACGAGGAACAGCGGCGTGCCGACGAGGGCGGTCAGCACGCCGAGCGGCACCTCGACCGGCGCGAGCGTGCGCGCCAGGGTGTCGATGACGAGGAGCGTCGCGCCCCCGAGCAGGGCCGAGACCGGCAGCAGGCGCCCGAAGCCCGGCCCGACGAGGAAGCGGGCGAGGTGGGGCACCACCAGCCCGATCCAGCCGACGATGCCGGCAGCCGCGACGCTCGCGGCGGTGACGAGCGTCGCGGCGGCCACGATGGCGAGGCGCAGGCGGCCGGTGGCGAGGCCGAGCGACCGCGCCTCCTCGTCGGGCAGCGACAGCACGTCGAGCCGCCAGCGCAGCAGCAGGAGCAGCCCGGTGCCGAGGACCACCGGCACCAGCAGCGGCACGAGGTCGGCGGCGTGCATCGCCGACAGGCTGCCGAGCAGCCAGAACGTCATCGCGGGCAACTGGTTGTAGGGGTCGGCGAGGAACTTCATCAGGCCGATCCCGGCGCCCAGCAGCGAGCCGACGACGATGCCGGCGAGCACCAGGACCAGCACCGGGTCGCGCCGGCCGAGCGCGGTGCCGATCGCATAGACTGCCGCCACCGCCGCCAGCCCGCCCGCGAAGGCGAGCAGCTCGATTCCGAGCACGCCCAGCGACAGCCAGATGCCGAGCACCGCGCCGAGCGCTGCCCCTGACGAGGCGCCGAGGATGTCGGGCGAGACCAGCGGGTTGCGAAACAGCCCCTGGAACGCCGCCCCGGCCGCCGCGAGGGCGCTGCCGACGAGGATCGCCGCGGCGATGCGCGGCCCGCGGATCTGCAGCACCACCGCCTCGACCGCCGGAGGTACGCTCGCCGGGCCGCCGGTCAGCTTGGCGAGCAGCACCCGGGCGGCGTCGCCGGGCGCGACCGGGTAGCGGCCGACCGCGAAGGCGAGGGCGATGCCGAGCATCAGCAGGGTCAGGGCGAGGAGCGGCCCGGCGGCGGACGGGCGGCTCACCGCGTACCCGCCAGGATCCGGTCGAGCCCCGCCTCGTCGGGCGCGACGTGGTAGAACCGGGCGTGGAAGTCGCGGGCGATGGCGCGCAGGTCCTCCGGGAACCGGCGCGGGTAGAGCCGGGCGCCGATCCACCATAGGCCGAGCAGCCGGTTGACCGAGGGCGGGAAGTCGACCCAGCCGAAGGGCAGCGACGGGACGAGGTGGATCCGCCCGGCCCGGCCCGCCGGCGTGCCCTGCCACAGCGGGTCGCTCCGGGCGGCGGCGGCGAAGTCGGGGTCGAGGGCGACCACGACCTCCGGCGCGAAGGCGAGCACGTCCTCGGGCGAGACCTGGGCGAGACCGCCGCCCTCGCCCGCGACGTTGACGGCGCCGAGCAGCGCCAGGGTCTCGGCATTGACCGACCCGGCCCGGGCGGTCTCCAGGCCGCGCGGCCCGCGGGCGAGGTAGACCCGCGGCCGCTCCGCCACCGGCACCGCGGCGACCCGCTCGCGCACCGTCGCCAGGGTGGCTTCGGCCGTTGTGGCGAGCGCTGCGGCCTCGGCCTCGCGGCCGAGCAGGCGGCCGAGGGCGCGGCAGGTCGCGGGCGTGCTCTCCAGTCGTCCGTCGAGGAGCGCGTACGGGATGCCGGTCTGCGCCTCGACCCGCTCGGCCAGCGAGCGGTAGGTCTCGCCGGTCGCGCCGGCATCGAGGATCAGGTCGGGCTTCAGTGCCAGCACCGCTTCGAGGTTGGCGGTGTTGCCGCGCCCGGTGAGCCGGCCGAGTTCCGGCCGGGCGGCGACCTCCGGCAGCAGGAAGGCCCGTTCGTCCGGGCGCAGGGCGCGGGGCCAGCCGAGCAGGGCGTCCGGCGCCAGGGCGTAGAGCAGGATCGCCGCCGGCGGCCCGGCGGGAAACACCCGCAAGGCCGGCCGTGGCAGGTCGGGCAGGCGCCGCCCGGACGCGCCGCGGGCCGGGCGCCCGAGGGCCCCGGCCGCCAGCAGACCGCCGATCAGGCTGCGCCGGTCAGGCCGCATGGCATCGCTCCCTCGTCGCACCCCGCCCGCCTGCGGATGTCGGGCGGCGCCGGCGGGAATCCAGGCCGTCGGCTCCGGCGATCCAGCGCCTCCTCGTCGCACTCGACGGCGACGATGCGTTCGGCGGGCGCCGGACGGCGGGCGTCCGCAGCGGTGGCGTGGTTCTGGAACAGCCACCGCTCGGTCGACCGCCACCTTCACCGCCTGGCCGACCTGACGCCTGAGATCGTCCACCGCCTCGTTGGTGATCGCCGCACTCACGTCCTGTCCGCCGCCGATCTCGACCCGCAGGAGTGTGGTGGTCGAGCTCCTCGTGGACGCTGCCAGCGGCGACGTTGCGCGCGCTGATCTTCATCTCGGCCTCACGGGCACGCGGGAGTGGCACGCCGGGGCGCGCCATAGCGCACGACGCCTCGCCGCGCGAGAACCGGAACACGAGAACCGAAACCCGAGAACCGAAACCCGAGAACCGAAACCCGAGAACCGAAACCATTGCCGAGGTCGTCCGTTGTCAGGTCACTTCGGGCCGGCCGCCGGCCCCGCCGCCGCGCCACGGGGCCGGCGGCTCCCGATTGTCCACGGAGACGCACGACGATGCACCAGGGCAGCCACCGCGACCACGAGGGCGCGCAGAAGCTCTTCTCGCTCATCAAGGACGTGAAGATCGCGATGATGACCACGGTCGATTCCGACGGTCAGCTCCGCAGCCGCCCGATGTGGAACCAGGACGCCGACGAGAACGGCGACCTGTGGTTCTTCGTCCAGGTCGATGCCCCGGTGACCACCGAGATCAGCCGCGACAACCAGATCAACCTCGCCTATTCCGACCCGTCGAGCCAGAACTACGTCTCGGTCTCCGGCAAGGCCGAGATCGTGCGCGACAAGGCCAAGATCGACGACAAGTGGAGCGAGAGCCTCAAGACCTGGTTCCCGGGCGGCAAGGACGACCCGAAGGTGGCGCTGATCCGCGTCCACCCCGAGAAGGGCGAGTACTGGGACAGCCCGAACTCGACGATGCTGCACCTCTACGGCTACGTGAAGGCCGCCGTGACCGGCGAGTCGCCCAAGACCGAGAAGAAGGCCGTCGACCTCTCGGCCCGCTGAGTTCCCCGTCCCGCTCGCCGACCGGGCCCGGCCGAAGCTTGACTTCGGCCGGGCTTCCGTGTGCGGTGACCGCCACGGAGCGGGCCGCGGGCCCGACCAGCGGACGTGTGCGTGATGCTTGATCTGGCGACCAGGGTCTACAACCACACCTGGAAGATCGACCCGATCATCCGCTCCGTGCTCGATACCGACTTCTACAAGCTCCTGATGGCGCAGACGATCTTCCGCCGTCACCGGGACGTCGCCGTCACCTTCGGCATCCACAACCGCACCGCCCGGGTGCGCCTGTCCGAACTCATCGACGAGGGCGAGCTGCGCGAGCAGCTCGACCATTGCCGCTCGCTGCGGCTCACCCGCGGCGAGTCGACCTGGCTGCGCGGCAACACCTTCTACGGTCAGCGCCAGATGTTCTCGCCGGACTTCATGGACTGGCTCGAGAGCTTCCGCTTCCCCGAATACCTGCTGGAGAAGCAGGACGGGCAGTACGTGCTCACCTTCCACGGCCCGTGGATCGAGACCACGATGTGGGAGGTGCCGGCGCTCGCCATCCTCAACGAGCTGCGCTCGCGCGGCGTGCTCAAGGGGATGGGCAAGTTCGACCTCCAGGTGCTCTACGCCCGGGCGATGACCCGGCTGTGGGAGAAGATTACCCGCCTCAAGTCCATGCCCGGCCTGTCGGTCGCCGATTTCGGCACACGGCGCCGGCACGGCTTCCTGTGGCAGGACTGGTGCGTCGAGGCGATGATCGAGGGACTGGGGCCGCACTTCCTCGGCACCTCGAACTGCCTCATCGCCCTGCGCCACGACATCGAGGCGGTCGGCACCAACGCCCACGAGCTGCCGATGGTCTACGCGGCTTTGGCCGAGACCGACGCGGCGCTGGCCGCCGCCCCCTACGGCGTGCTGTCGGACTGGCAGGAGGACTATGCCGGCAACCTGCTGGTGATCCTGCCCGACACCTACGGCACCAGCGGCTTCCTGGAGCGCGCGCCGGACTGGATCGCCGACTGGACCGGCATCCGCATCGATTCGAAGGACCCGATCGAGGGCGGCGAGGAGGCGATCGCGTGGTGGCGCGCCCACGGCAGGAACCCGAAGGACAAGCTCGCGATCTTC
The DNA here is from genome assembly GCF_004004555.2 of Methylobacterium oryzihabitans. Classification (GTDB taxonomy): domain Bacteria; phylum Pseudomonadota; class Alphaproteobacteria; order Rhizobiales; family Beijerinckiaceae; genus Methylobacterium; species Methylobacterium oryzihabitans. The sequence continues at coordinate 115,567 of NZ_SACP01000004.1, read as the reverse complement.
TCCGACGGGCTCGACGTCGATTCGATCGAGATGATCCACCACCGCTTCCACGGCCGGATGCGGATCGGCTACGGCTGGGGCACGCTGCTGACCAACGACTTCCGCGGCCTCGCCCCCGACCGGCGCCTCGATCCGATCTCGATCGTGTGCAAGGTCATCTCGGCCGACGGCCGCCCGACCGTGAAGCTGTCCGACAACCCGACCAAGGCGCTCGGCCCCGAGGACGAGGTCGAGCGCTACAAGCGGGTGTTCGGGGTCGGCGAGCAGGCGGCGCAGCCGGTCCTGGTGTGAGCGGCATCGGCCGGCGCGACCTTCGTCCGCCCTGGCGTTCGCGCATCCATCGGCTACATGCAGGGTGAACCGGGCCGAGCATGCTCGGCCTTGCGGGGTGAGCCGGGGTGAGAAGTCCCGGAAGGAGCAAAGCCCGTGGCGATTACCCGTGACGACGTGCTGAAGGCCCTGGCCGGCGTGGCCGTGGAGGCCGGCGGCACCTCCCTGCCGGCCTCCCGGCGCCTGTCGGAGATCGTCATCGATCCGTCGAACCGGGTGATGTTCTCGATCGTGGTGACGGCGGCCGAGGCCGAGGCGTTCGAGCCGGTCCGGCAGGCGGCCGAGATCGCGGTGCTGAAGATCCCCGGCGTCAAGGGCGCCTTCGCGAGCCTCACGAACGAGCGCGCGCCGGCCGCCCCGTCCGGCACGGCGGCCAACGGCCCGCCGGTGCGGGCCTCCGGCGGGCCGGGCCATGCGCACGCCCACGGCCATTCCCATGCCCCGGCCCGCGGCAGCGGCGGCGCGCCGCGCCCCGGGCCGGCGCTGCCGGGCGTGCGCCACGTCGTGGCGGTGGCCTCCGGCAAGGGCGGCGTCGGCAAGTCGACCACCGCCTGCAACCTCGCCCTCGCGCTCAAGGCGCAGGGGCTCAAGGTCGGGCTCCTCGACGCCGACATCTACGGGCCGTCGGTGCCCAAGCTGTTCGGGCTCGACCAGAAGCCCGAGACCATCGATACCCCGCAGGGCCAGCGCATCGTGCCGCTCAACGGCTACGGCCTGCCGGTGATGTCGATCGGCTTCCTGATCCAGGCCGACACGGCGATGATCTGGCGCGGGCCAATGGTGCAGTCGGCGCTGACCCAGCTCCTGCGCGAGGTCGCCTGGGGCGAGCTCGACGTGCTGATCGTCGACATGCCGCCCGGCACCGGCGACGCCCAGCTCACCATGGCCCAGGCGACGCCGCTCGCCGGCGCCGTCATCGTGTCGACGCCGCAGGACCTCGCGCTGATCGATGCGCGGCGCGGCGTGACGATGTTCCGCCGGGTCGAGGTGCCGATCCTCGGCGTGATCGAGAACATGGCGACCTTCGTCTGCCCGCATTGCGGCGGCGCCTCGCACATCTTCGGCCATGGCGGCGCCCGGGTCGAGGCGCAGCGCCTCGGCGTGCCGTTCCTCGGCGAGGTGCCGCTGACCATGGCGATCCGCGAGAGCTCGGATGCCGGCCGCCCGGTGGTGGCGGTCGATCCCGACAGTCCGCAGGCCGGGGTCTACCGGGACATCGCCGCCGCCCTGTGGGCCAACCTCTCCGGCGCGCCGGTCGGGCGGCAGGCGCCGCGGATCGTCATCGAGTAGCCGTGTCGGGCCCGCCGACCCTCGGGGTGATCCTCGCCGGCGGCTTGTCGCGGCGGATGGGCGGCGGCGACAAGCCGCTCCTGCGCCTCGGCGGCCGCACGCTGCTCGACCGGGTGGCCGAGCGGCTGCGGCCGCAATGCGCGGCCGGCCTCGTCCTCAGCGCCAACGGCGATCCGTCGCGCTTCGCCGGCTTCACCGGGCCGGTGGTGGCCGACACGGTGGCGGGGGCGCCCGGGCCGCTTGCCGGACTTCTCGCCGCCCTCGACTACGCGGCGGCGCACCGGCCCGACGTGACCTACGTGGCGAGTGCCGCCGGCGACACGCCGTTCCTGCCGGAAAACCTCGTCGCGCGGCTGCACGCGGCGCGGGAGCGGGACGGGGTCGAGGTCGCGGTGGCGGCCTCGGGCGGGCAGTTGCACCTCGTGACCGGCGTGTTCGCGGTGGCGTTGCGCCACGACCTGCGCGCGGCCTTGGTCGAGCGCGGCCTGCGCCGGGTCGGGATGTGGATCGCCCGCCACCATGCGGCGGAGGCCGCGTGGCCGGTCGAGCCGGTCGATCCGTTCCTGAACCTCAACACTCCGGAGGAGCTCGCGGCGGCGGAGCGGGCGCTCGCGGCGTCCTGATCCTCACACGTCGGGCGGCAGCTCGGCGACCAGCGCCTCGATCTCGCCGGGGCGCAGGATGTGGCCGTTGGCGGTGATGATCCAGGCAGTGCGCCGGTCGGAGAGGCGCCTCGCGGCGAGCACCGCCTCGCGCAGGGTCACGGTCTCGGGCTCGTCGCCGGTCGCGTCGTCGTTCGGCCAGGACACCAGCCGGGCGGGGTCGTTCCAGTCCGTCATCCCGGCATCACAGCACGGCATTGAGGCCGCGCGGGGGCGTCCGGCGGATCATGCGATTTCCGCATTCGGGACCTCGGGCTCGACGAAAATCCGAGAACGGAACCGTACGAAATCCGATGGATCGCTCGGCGGTCCTCCCGGGATCGTGGGGATTGCCGTGCAATCGCCACGCGACACGGATTTCGGCTTCGCTCGTGCGCCGCGCGGGCTGGTGATACGGCTTTCGGAACGGATCGTCCGAAAACCGTATCGAAGGTCGTTCTCAACGATCGTCGGTATCAGTTGCACACCGGCTTTGCGGTCCCTTGCGGATGAAACCGGGCGGTGGTCCGCCTGCAGCCGTTGCAACCGTGGAAGGCGGCTTTCATCGTGGCGCGGCTCCCCTCTCCCACCCGGGAGAGGGGATCCCGCGCTCAAAATTTCGACTACAAAACCAGTCGTTTGCAGCGAGTTTCCATTTAGTTCCGGCGCAGCAGGCGCTCGAAGTAGTCGAGCTCCTCGCGGGCGCGGTTCGGGTCGCCGAGCTTGCGCCGCAGCTCCTCCAGGATGCGCCGGGCGCGCTCGACGCCGGATTCGTCGGCGGTCGGCACCCGGACGCGACCGTCGGAATAGTCGCGGTTGCGGGTCGGGCGGCCGAGCGGGTCGTTGTCGCGGGCGCCCTGGCGGCCGGGCTGGCCCGGCTGACCCTGGCCCTGCTGCTGGCCCTCGCCGGGCTGATCGCCGTCCTGGCCCATCTGCTGCATCTGCTGGGCCATGCCCTGGGTGCCGCGCTGCAGGCCTTCGAGGGCGCGGCCTTGCGCGTCGACGGCGCTGCCCTCCTGGCCCTGCCCGAGGGATTGCTCGGCGTCGCGCATCGCCTGCTCGGCATCGGCGAGGCCCTGCTCGCCCTGCATGCCGAGCTCCTTCATCCGCTTCTGCAACTCCTCCAGGCGCTGGCGCAGGGCCTGCTGGCGCTCGCCGACGCCGCCCTGGCCCTGCTGCCCCTGCTGGCGCTGGCCCTGCTGGCCGGGCTGGTCGCCGGGCTGCTGGCCGCCCTGCTGTCCCTGCTGCTGGCGCCCGCGTTGGCCGTTCTGCTGCCGGTCGCCCTGCTGGCCGGGCTGGTTGCGGTTGAAGCGGCGCTCCTGGCCCTGGCGGAAGGTCTCGTCGCGCAGGCCCTGCTGCTCGCGGGCCATGTTTTCGAGATCCTGCATCTGCCGGCTCATCTCGCGGGCGGCGGGATCCGACATCCGCGAGCCCGGCTGCGCCATCTGGAGGTTCTCCAGGATGCCGCGGAGCTGGTCGAGCAGGCGCTGCGCCTCGGCGACGTCGCCGCGCTTCATCGCCTCCTGCATCTGGTTCAGCATCCGGTCGAGGTCGTCGGGCGTGATCGTGCGGTCGGCCTGCTGCTGCTGTTGCGGCGAGCCGGATTGCTGCTCCTTCTGCATGCGCTGGGCGAATTCCTTGAGGAACCGGTCCATCGCCTGCCGCAGGTCGTCGGCGAGCTTCTTGATCTCCTCGTCGGGGGCCCCGCGGTCGACCGCCTCCTTGAGCCGGTCCTGGGCGGCGCGCAGGGCCTTCTCGGCATCCGAGAGGTCGCCCTCCTCGATCTGGAGCGCCATCGCCCACAGCCAGTCGGCGACCTCGACCAGGGCCGCGTCGTCGCGGGCGGCGCGCAGGCGCCGGGCGGCGTCCTTGAGGCCGAGAAAAACCCCCCATTCCGGGGTGAACCGCTCCGGCGCGATCAGCAGGGCGTCGAGGGAGGCCTGCACCCGGCGCCGTCCGCCGTCGGGATCGAGGACGAGGCGGCGGCGCTCCTCGGCGAGCGAGCGCGCCAGCGGCTTGGCGAAGAACCGGCCCGGCAGGGTGACGGTCTGGGTCGGGCTGCGGCCCTCCTGGCCGGCCTCGTCCTTCGCCACCAGGGTCAGGTTCACCCGCGCCCCGGCCCACGGGCTGTCGGTGAGGTCGACGAGGGTGCGGGTCTCGCGGCCGCCCTGCGCGTCCGCGGGCAGCGACAGGGCGAGGCGCGGCGGCGCCACCAGCGGGCGGGTGCGCGCCAGCGGCTCGACCGCGCCCTCGGCCGAGGCGATGCCGTAATCGTCCCTGGCCGTGTAGGCGATCGTGAAGGTGCCGCGGCCGTTGGCCTCCGGCGGGCCCGCGAAGGCGATCTCCGGCGGGTGGTCGGGGATCGTCTCGACCACGAGGCGGTGGCGGCTGACGAGGCCGGTCTGCACGGTGACGTCGGCGGTGCCGCCGGTGAGGGTGAAGCGCTCCTCGCGCAGGTCGGGCCGCGGTGGCGCCGAGGGCGGCAGCGGCTTGAGGCCGGCGCCGGGCGTGACCGTGGCGTCGCCCTGGCCGGCGATGCGCACCACCAGCGTGGCGTTGACCGGCGCGCGCAGGCGCTGCTCGGCCTCGGCGAGCGTCACGATCAGCGGCGGCATCCGGGTGTAGAGCGGCGGGTCGATCCAGCCGTCGACCCGGAACGACGGCGCGGCGGCGGCCGGGCCGCGCCAGTCGAACGCCGCCCGCACCCGCTCGCCGGCCTCGGGGCCGGCGACGAAGGCCGCCGCCACCGCGGCGAGCAGGCAGCCGGCCCGCAGGGCGAACGGGTCGCGCCGGGCCATGCCGGGGCTCGGCAGGCCGACGCGCAGGGCGTTCACCGCCGCGGCGGCGCGGCGGCGGTGCAGGTCCCACAGGGCGCGTGTGGCGGGATCGCCCTGGCCGATGGCGAGGGTGTCCTCGAGCGCCCGGGCCGGGCCGTGGCGCAGGCCGGCATCGCGGTCGATGCGGGCGAGCGCCTGGGCGCGCGAACCGGTCCGCAGCCGGACGAGCGGGAACAGGGCCGCCAGGAGGGCGAGGACGAACAGGCCGAGGCCGGCCATGCGCAGGAGCGGCGAGGCGTCGAGCCACAGCCCGAGCCACGACACGGTGAGGAACACCAGCACGACCGCGAGGCCGCGCCACAGCACCGGCCACGCCTGCTCCCACAGGGCGGCCCGGCCAGCGAGGGCGACGAGACGGTCGAGGCGGGCGCGCAGGTGGCGGTCGGCGGCCGGGCCCGGCTCCGTGGGGCGGCTCGCGGCGGTGTCCGGCTCGACTGCGCTCATGCCCTGCTCCCCGCTGCGGATCGCCGATCCGACGAGGCTAGCACGGTGGCCAGAGCCGGCCAGCGAGTCAAATCCGCCCAGGCGCGACCGCGCCCGGGCGGCGACGCATCATACGATTTTCGATCGATCGCTCGGCGATCCCTGCGGGATCGCTGTCGCGATGCGGAAATCGGCTTCGCTCACGCGCCGCGCGGGCTGGTGATACGACGTCCGAACGTGATCGTCCGGATGTCGTATCACTGGAGGAGCTGGAACTTGCCGCCCTTCATCACCAGCACGACCACGCCGGAGGTGTCGGCCGGGTCGCGGGTGTCGGAGAACGAGAACGGGCCCATCACGCCGGTGTGCTTCACCTTGATGAGCGAGTCCTTGATCTTCTCCGAGTCCGGCGCGCCGGCGGCGTCGATCGCCTTGGCGACGATGTGCACGGTGTCGTAGGCCTGGGCCGCGAACTGGTCGGGCAGGTCGCCGTTGTACTTCTCCTTGAAGGCGGCGACGAAGGCCTGGTTGGCCGGGTCGGTCTTGCCGACGAACCACGGGCTGCCGACGAGGGTGCCGTCGGCGGCGGTGCCGGCGATGTCGCCGAGCTTGGGCGAGTTCAGGCCGTTGCCGCCGATGAAGAACACCTTCGGGTCGATGCCGAGCTGGCGCGCCTGCAGCTCGATGCCCGAGGCCGCCTCGACCAGCGCCGACAGCACGATCGCGTCGGGGTTCAGCGCCTTGATCTTGGTGAGCTGGGCCGAGAAGTCGGAATCCTTGGAGCCGAAGGTCTCGGTGGTGAGGACCTCGATGCCGAGCTTCTCCAGCGACGCCTTCATGACGTCGTAGGCCGACTTGGTGAAGGCGTCGTCGTTGCCGTACATCACGGCGACGCGCTTGATGCCGAACTTCTGCTGCGCGGTCTTGAGCGTGACCGGGATCACGTCGGCTTCCGGCAGCGAGGTGCGGAAGACGTAGGGGCCGATCGCCGTGATGCCGTTGGCGGTGGTCGAGGTGCCGACGATCGGCACCTTGCGCTCGTTGGCGACCGGGCCGGCGGCGAACATCTCGTTCGACAGGGTCGGGCCGAGGATCAGCGGAACCTTGTCGCGGCCGATCAGCTTGCGGGCGGCGTTCAGCGCCTGCTCCTTCGAGCCGGCGGAATCCTCGTAGGTGACGGCGAGCGGCCGGCCGCCGAGCACGCCGCCGGCCTTGTTGACGTCGGCCAGCGCGAGGTCGAAGCCGCGCTGGATCGCGATGCCGTAGCGGCTGTTGGGGCCGGTCAGGATCTCGATCGCCCCGAGCTTGACCGGGGTCTTGTCCTGGGCCTGGGCCGCGGTCTGGGCGCCGACCGCGGCGCTCCCGACGAAAGCTGCCGCCAGCAGCGTCCTCCTCGACACCCCACGCATCGTTTCCTCCTGATTATCTCGGCCGCACCGGTGGCCGCGGGTCGGATCCCGCGGCGAAGGCTGCTTAGATCAGGAGACCGCGCGGGTAAACGCGGGAGAGGGTCGAAGCCGGGGCGGCGTAGCGCCCGGCTGCTCACATCACAGCGCGCGCTCGAAGCGCAACTCGCCGGCCTGGGTCTTGATGACGAGCTGCGACCCGACGATGTCCCACTGCCCGGACGTGCGCAGGGCGGTGAGGAACTGCATCTCGGCCGTGCCGATGCCCTTGTCGCAGTTCTTCTTGGTCAGGGCGAGCGGCCCGACCGCGAGGTGCTGCTCCTTGAGCGGGAAGGCGGTCGCCGCGAAGGTGTTGCAGCCGCCGAAGCCGCGGGCGCGGTACTGCTTGTCGATGATGAAGCTCGGCCGCTCGCCGCCGGCGAACGACTTGCCGTTGAGGCTGACCGCCGTCCAGGTCGAGTCGAGCGGGAATATCTTCTCCTGCGCCTTGGCGGAGGGGACGTACTGCTTCTCGCTCGGCTTGTCGCGGGCCTTCTGGCCGAAGCCGGTCAGCGACTGGGCGTGGCCCTGGGTGGCGGACAGTGCCAGCGCGAAGGCGCCGGCCGCGGCGGCGGCCTGCACAAACCTCATCTTGTTCCCCATCGTGCGTCGTTTGGGCATCGTTTTACGGGAGGCCCCGCCGGCCGCGCAAGCCGCGGCCCCGCCCGAAGCGGCCTTCGGGCCGTTGCCAAGATCACACTTCGTCACGACTGTTGTATTTTTGCAGAAGCTTGACCGTAAGCTCGGCCGTTTCGCTCGGAAGCTTGGCGGAATGGCAACGAATGCGGGGGCCGTCCGTTGAACGAGCGACGTCCGACCCCTTTTCGGGTTCGGACCGGACGGCACCAGCGGAAGGACGCAGGCGGTGAGCAGCGCAGACGGGATCAATGCCGCACAGGCGCGCCGGGGCAGGGAGTTGCTGAATTGGTCGGAGGCGGATCTGGCGCTGCGCGCCAACGTCGATGCCCGGGCGATCCAGGGCTTCGAGGACGGCAGCTACCCGCCGTCGCCGGAACAGGCCGAGGCGATCCGCGGGGCGCTTCTCGCGGCGGGCGTGCGCTTCACCGGCGGCGCCCATCCGGGCGCCGCCCTGCGGGGCGAGGGCGAGCCGGACGACGGCATCCACCCGGACGACCTCACCACCGAGAACGACCGCTGAGGCCGGTTCAGCGCGGCCCGGCCGCGAAGCCCTTGAGGTCGAAGGCCGGGTCGGCGGCCTGTTCCGGCGACGGGCCGATCCCGGCGGCGAGCAGCCGGCGGGCGATCATGTGGTCGGCGGGGCGGTTGAGCGACTCGACGCCGACGAGGCGGCCGCCGCGGTAACAGAACACCGAAACGCCGCCGCGCTCCGGGTCGCCGCGGGTCACCGCGCGGTCGTGCGGGGCGGCGAGGCCGGCCATCTGCAGCTTCATCGGTCCCTGGTCGCTCCAGAACCACGGCACGGCGGAGAACGGCGCCGGCCGGCCAAGCAGGCGAGCGGCGATGCAGCGGGCCCCGTCGACGGCGTTCTGCACCGATTCGATCCGCACCCGGGCGCCGTCGGCGAAGGGCGAGGGATGGGCGGCGCAGTCGCCGAGCGCCGAGATTGCGGGATCGGGCGTCGCCAGCATCGCGTCGACGGCGATGCCGTTGGCGACCGGCAGGCCGGCCGCCTCGGCGATCTCCTGGTTCGGCAGCACGCCGATGCCGACGAGGATCAGGTCGGCCGCGACCGCCTCGCCGTCCGCCATCGCGACGCCGGTGGCGCGCCCCGTCCCGGTGATCGCCGTGACCGCGGCGCCGAAGCGGAACGCGACGCCGGCGGCGACATGGGTCCGCTCGACCAACGCGGCCATCTCGGCCGAGACCGCGCGGCCGAGGGGGCGCGGCGCTCCCTCGATCACCGTCACGGGCACGCCCCTGGCGGCGCAGACTGCCGCGAATTCAAGCCCGATGAAGCCGGCGCCGACGACCGCGACCCGCCCGGCCCGCGCCAGCGCCGCCTTGAGGGCGTCGGCCTCGGCGAGCGTCCGCAACTGGTGCACGCCCGACAGGTCGGCGCCGGGGACCGGCAGCGGGCGGTTGCGTGCGCCGGTCGCCAGCACGAGGTGGTTGTAGGGAAGCGACTCGCCCGAGGCGAGGACGACGCGGCGGCCGTCGCGGTCGATCGCGGTCGCGCGCTCGCCGGAGCGGACCGTGATCCCGTGCTCGTCGTAGAAGGCCGGCGGGCGCAGGTTCAGGCCGGCGGCGTCGGTCTTGCCGAGGAGATAGGCCTTCGACAGCGGCGGCCGGCCGTAGGGCAGGCCGGGCTCGTCGCCGACCAGGGTCAGGCTGCCGCGGAACCCGCCCTCGCGCAGGGAGGCGGCGAGCTGGAAGCTGCCCTGGCCGGTGCCGACGACGACGACGTTCTGGAGCGACACGGGCACGGGCCTCGGGTTGGGATGCAAGGGGCGCAGACCGTCGCCGCCCCGCGGGCCGCCGTCAATGCGCCTCGGCGGCCAGCACCGCCTCGGCGCGGATCTCCTCCGTCAGCCGGGCCTTGAGCCGGGAGAATTCCGGGCTGGTCTTCACGGTGTAGTGGCGCGGGTGATCGAGATCGACGGCGACGTCGGACTTGATGCGGCCGGGGCGGGCGCTCATCACGATCACCCGCGAGGCCATGAAGATCGCCTCCTCGATGTCGTGGGTGACGAAGATTACGGTCTTGCGCTCGCGCTCCCAGATGCCGAGCAGCAATTCCTGCATCAGGCCGCGGGTCTGGTTGTCGAGGGCGCCGAACGGCTCGTCGAGGAGCAGGATCTCGGGGTCGTTGGCGAGCGCCCGGGCGATGGCGGTGCGCTGCTGCATGCCGCCCGACAACTGCTTCGGGTAGTGCTCGGCGAAGCCGCGCAGGCCGACCTTGTCGAGATAGGCCGCGACGATCTCCCGGCGCTCGGCCGCCGGCACGCCGCGCTCGCGCAGGCCGAAGGCGACGTTCTCGGCGACGGTGAGCCACGGGAACAGGGTGTAGGACTGGAACACCATGCCCCGATCGGGGCCGGGCCCGCGCACCTCGCGCCCGCCGACCCGGACGCGGCCCGCACTCGGGCGGTCGAGGCCGGCGACGATGCGCAGCAGCGTCGACTTCCCGCAGCCGGACGGCCCCAGGACCGTGATGAAGTCGTTCTTGGCGACGGTGAGGTCGGTCGGCGACAGCGCCTGGACCGGCGCCCGGCCGCCGGCGCCGGGAAACACCCGCGACACGCCCTCGATCGACACCTCGACGGGTTCAGGCATCAGGCGAGCTTCCACGGAAACAGCAGGCGGTTGGCGGCCTTGAACAGGAAGTCGGAGACGAGGCCGATCAGCCCGATCACGATGATGCCGAAGATGATCTGGCCGGTGGCGAGCAGCGCCTGGCTCTCGATGATCATGTGGCCGATGCCCGACGACGAGCCGATCAGCTCGGCGACGATGACGTAGGTCCAGGCCCAGCCGAGGACGAGGCGCAGGATCTCGGCGATGTCGGGGGCGGTGGCCGGGATCAGCACCCGGCGGATGATGCCGGAATCCCGGGCGCCCAGCGTGTAGGCCGCCTCGACGAGGTCGCGCCGCGTGTTGCCGACCGTCACCGCGACCATCAGGATGATCTGGAACACCGAGCCGATGAAGATGACGAGGAGCTTCTGGGTCTCGCCGATGCCGGCCCACAGGATCAGCAGCGGCACGAAGGCCGAGGCCGGCAGGTAGCGGGCGAAGGACACGAACGGCTCGAAGAACGCCTCGACCGGCTTGTAGGCGCCCATCAGCACGCCGAGCGGCACCGCGACGAGCGCCGCCAGCACGAAGCCGCCGACCACCCGCCACACCGTGACGCCGATGTCCGACAGGAAGCCGAACCGGGTCAGCAGCAGCCAGCCGTCCTGCACCATCGTGACCGGATCGGCCAGGAAGGTGCGCGGGACGAAGCCGCCGAGGGTCGCCACCGCCCAGGCGAGCACGAACAGCACGAAGAACGACAGGCCGAGCACGAGGCGCGCGGACCGGCCGACCGGCTGGAGGGGACGCAGGAGCAGCGGCATGGAGGCGCTTACTGGATGTAGCGCGGGTCGGACAGGGTCGCGATGTCCGGCTTCTGCTTGATGACGCCGATCTCCAGCAGCAGGTCGGCCGCCTTGTTGGAGAAATCCTGGATCGGACCGTTGAAGAACGCCTTGTTGGCCTCGCGGTCCTGCCAGCGCAGGAACTTGGCCGAGTTGCCGAACGCCTCGCCGGTCTGCTTGACGTCGGCGCCCATGGTCTCGAACGCCTTGGCCTGATCCTTGGCGATGAGGTCGAGGGCCTCGAAGTAGCTGTCGGCGAGCGCCTTGCCGGCCTTGGGGTTCTGCTCCAGGAATTCCGGCGTGCAGCCGAACGTGTCCATCACCATCGGGTAGTCGAGGGTGGTGGCGATGATCTTGCCGGATTGCGGCGCGGCGCGGACCGAGGACAGGTAGGGCTCGTAGCTCATCGCGGCGTCGTTCTGGCCGGCGATGAAGGCCTGGGCGGCCGGACCGGGCTCGAGGTTGACGACCTTCACGTCCTTCAGGCTCAGGCCGTTCTCCTTGAGGAACCACGCGAGCGCGAAGTAGGGCGAGGTGCCGGGCACCGAGGCGGCGACGGTCTTGCCCTTGAGGTCCTTGATCGACGCCACGTCGTTGCGCACCGCCATCCCGTCGGCGCCGAACGACTTGTCGAGCTGGAAGATCTGCTTGGTCGGCACGCCGTTGGCGTTCCACGCCACCCAGGTCTCGACCGTGGTTGCGGCGCATTGCACGTCGCCGGAGCGGATCGCGAGGTGGCGACTCGCCTGCGGGATCTTCTTGATGGTGACGTCGAGGCCGTTCTTCTTGAAGATCCCGGCTTCCTTGGCCAGCGTGAGCGGCGCGAAGCCGGTCCAGCCGCTGATCCCGATCGTGACCTTCGTCTCCTGCGCCGTAGCCGGCAACGCCGCCAGCATGGCCGCGGCAAACACACCCGTGACGACCGCCCTCATGACCCGTCTCCCGCCCGTCGGACGGAGGCCAGTCGTACCGGCAGGTCCCCGTTTTGTATAGACATATTAGCAGGCAGAGTGCCTTCCCGGTCGGCAATGCGGGCTCGCGCACCCAGGGTCAGCGATTCCGCCGCCGGCAGGCATCCGACGCGCGACCGGAGCGTTGTCAGCCGCATCGACGCAGCGTCAGGACGACGAACATGGCAGCACAGAGAGCCCGCACCGTGGTGGTGACCGGAGGGAGCGCCGGGGTCGGACGGGCGGTGGCTCTGGCGTTCGGACGCCGGGGCTGGAACGTCGGCGTGATCGCCCGCGGCGAGGCCGGCGTCGAGGCGACGGTGAGGGAGATCCGCTCCGCCGGCGGCGAGGCCCGCGGCGTCGTCGCCGACGTCGCCGATGCCGAGGCGATGAGGGATGCCGCTCGGATCGTCGCGCGGGCCTTCGGCGGGATCGACGTCTGGATCAACAACGCGATGGCGACGGTCTACGCGCCGGTCCAGGAGACGACCCCGGCGGAGTTCGCCCGGGTGACCGCGGTGACCTATCTCGGGCAGGTCCACGGCACGCTGGCGGCGCTGGAACAGATGCGCCGGCAGGATCGCGGCACGGTGGTGCTGGTCGGCTCGGCGCTCGCCTACCGCTCGATCCCGCTGCAATCGGCCTACTGCGCTGCCAAGGCGGCGGTGCGCGGCTTCGCCGACAGCCTGCGCAGCGAGCTCCTGCACGACGGCAGCCGGGTGCGGCTGACCATGGTGCAGTTGCCGGCGGTCGACACGCCGCAATTCGACTGGGCGCGCTCGCGGCTGCCGCGCCGGCCGCAGCCGGTGCCGCCGATCTTCACGCCCGAGGCGGTCGCCGAGCGGATCGTCGAGGCGGCGCTCGCCGCGCCGCGGGAGCTATGGATCGGCACGCCGGCCTGGAAGGCGATCCTCGGCACGATGGCGGCGCCCGGACTCGTCGACCGCTACCTCGCCCGCCACGGCTACGACGGCGAGATGAGCGACGAGCCGGCGCGGCCGGACCGGCCCGACAACCTCGACGCGCCGGTCGACCGCGAGCGCGACCACGGCGCCCGCGGCCGGTTCGGCGACCGGGCGATCGGACGGGTCGTCGCCGCCGATCCGCGGTCGCTGCGCGCCGGCCTCGCGGGTGCCGGCCTCGCCCTCGTCGCCGGGGCGGCGTGGCTCGCGGCCCGCCGACGCGACCGGCCGTCCTGACGAGGCGGCTCAGGCCCGGGAGCGGGTGGACAGGCGGGCGGCCGTCAGCAGCGCCGCGGCGCTGGCGGTGAACGGCGCGATCAGGAGGGCGAACGGCAGGCCGCCGTCCAGGAGCAGGACGAGGCCGGCCGGCACCGCTCCGCCGACGATCGCCGCTCCGAGAATGCCCCTCATTCCCGCTCCTCCCGGTTCCGCCGGCGAGCATGAGGCCGGATCGGGGCCTCGCCAAGCTTGCGCGGCGGCGCCCGGAACCGCCTCATCCGGTTTCCGGTCGGTTGCTTCGGGCGATCCTGGCGGATCGCATTCGCAATGCGGAAACCGGCTTCGCTCAAGTGCCGCGCGGGCCGGTGAAACGATCTTCGGAACTGATCGTCCGAAAATCGTATCATCCGTAGACCAGCGCGGTCAGGCTCCGGCGGTGGTCGTCCTCGATCTGCTGGGCCATCAGGCGCAACAGGTTGACGGCCGCCACCGGGCCCTGCCGGTCGGCGTAGGTCCGGAAGGCGACGTCCGCCATCGTCTCGAGCGCCACCTCTTCCTCGCATCCCTTCTTGACGAGATGCGCGAGCGCGAATTCCCAGGCGGCCTGCGCCTGCTCGCGCTGCTCCACGACATCCATTCGACGGCATCCATGCAACCGGGCCGCTCCCTGCCGCGCCATCGTGGCGAGAAGACGATGCGTCCCGGCCGACGCCCCGCGTCATCGCGGATAGGTCGGCAGCCCGGAGGCGCGCTCGGCGGCGGCGGCGGCGCGGCGGTGGGCCGCATCCTCGGCCTCGTCCGCCGCCTGACGCGCCTCGTCGAGCAGGCTGACCTGGGCGCGGCTGGCGCAGCGCGTCCGCAGATCCGCCAGCTCCTCCTCCGTCAGGCTCTCGATGCCGATGTAGCGGTTCTGCGCCGCGCTGGTGCGAATCAGTTCGTCGAGCTTGGCCTGGATCGCCGCGCCGTCGCGGTTCTGGGTGTTCTGGATCAGGAACACCATCAGGAAGGTGACGATCGTCGTGCCGGTATTGATGATGAGCTGCCACGTGTCCGAGTAATGGAACAGGGGCCCGCTCGCCGCCCAGGCCAGGATGACGACGAGGCTGACGGCGAACGAGGCCGGTCGTCCCGCCGCGTGGGCGACGCGGGACGCGAGGGTGGTGAACGTCCTGCTGGGCGACATCGAACAGCCTCGCGCTTGGCCCCTGCACTGGCCTCAACTGCCGCGGCGCCGGGACGGTTGCCGCAGCGCGGCGCGGGTCGGAGGGGGCGACTGTCGCAAAGTCATGCGGGTGGTGAACCGCGGCATCGCAGCGGCGTTGTCCGGCAATCCAGGCCCTGACGCTCCCTGCCGACCCGTCGCGGTCCGCACGCTGACCGATCGGGGCCGATTTCTGAGCGATTTGGGAGAACGGGATGTCGCGGGCACGATGGGCAGTCTGGGCGACGGGGGCCGGCCTCGCGGCGCTGCTCCTGCCGGGGGCGGAGGTCCGGGCGCAGGGGACCGAGCAGGAGCGGATGGCGTGCATGTCCGACGCCATGCGCCTGTGCGCCGCCGACATCCCGAGCGAGGCGCGGATCGAATCGTGCCTGCGCCGGAACTACGTCCGCATCAGTTCCGCCTGCCAGGTCGTGCTCGGGCCGGCGAACACGACCGCGGCCAGCCTCGACGCCACCGGATCGATCCGCGGCCGGCGCTGATCGGCCCCGGCGCGAACGGAACGCGCCCCGACCGGTGCGAGTTGGACCGCGTCACCGGAAGGGTATGCGTCATGGATGTCTGGCACCTGATCTCCCGCGACCACGCGAACATCGCCGACCTGATCCGCGAGATCCCGCTCGCGCTCAACGGGCGCGGCGTCGTGCGCAGCCGCGAGCGCCTGCTGGCCGATCTGCTCGACGAGTTGCACGCCCACGGCGCGGCCGTCGAGGCGGGCCTGCTCACGCCGCTGGCCGAGGCCGACGGCCGGGCCCGGGATCTGGTCGGGTCCCTGCGCGACGAGCACGCCGCCGCGCTGCGGCAGGTCGAGGCGCTGTCCCGCCACCGGGTCGCGGGCTGGCTCGATGCGTTCGAGGATGCGACGTTCCGGCTCGACCAGCACCTGCACCGCCACGGACACGAAATGGTCCCGCTCGCCCGGGCCCGGTTCTCGCCGCAGCAGGAGCAGGCAGCCGCCTCGGCCTACATCCGCGCCCGGATGCAGGCCCTGCGGGACCGGCGGCACGCGCTTCCCGGCGTCGGCGGCGAGATCCTGCTCGGCGCCAGCGTCGCCGCCGCGGCGATTGGGCTCGGGCTGCTGGCGTGGCGCAGCGGCCTGCTGCGCGGGGCCGGCGCGTCGCGGTCGCGGACAGGAGGTGCCGCATCCTCCGGGCCCGGACGCGGGCGGCCGCGCGCCGGTCTCGCCGCCGCGGCTCCGTCGTCCCGGCGGCCCGATGAGGATCCCGCCCGCCGCCGGGATGCGCTCCTCGACGAGGCGACCGAGGAGACCTTCCCGGCCAGCGACCCGATCGCGCCGCACCAGATCACGCATTGACGGCGCGGCGCCGGGATCAGTCGAGGCCGCGCTGCGACTTCCGCTTCAGGCGCTTGTCGTAGAACGTCATGGTGATCCGGGCGTTCGTGCGCTCGTCGGTCCAGTTGTAGATCTCGATCTCGCCGACGCCCGGGATCAGGGTCGCGGTGTCGAGGATGCCCGAACATCCGATCGTCGCCTCGACCTCCCGCACCGGCATCTCGGCGCGCACCTGCCGGAACCCCGCCAGCGTCAGCGCGCAGACCGGCGGCGGGGGCACCAGAGCCAGGCCGGACGGGGCGCGGGCGCCGGGCAATCGGGCCCTGTCGCCGCCCTGGCCGGCCTGCCTCAGGGCGGCGTCCGGACCGATCGCCGCTGCGGCGTCGGCGCTGGCGACTTGTGTGACGGCTTGAGCGGCCTGGCCCGCACCGCCGGTGAGGCTCGCCGCCACGTCGCCGTCATCGGGCCCGCCTGCCGGCACGGGGCCTGCCGCGCCCCGCTTCTCCTGGAACGGATCCACGATCGGGGCGGTCGCGTGATTCGGCGCGAAGGCGGTGCCCCGGCGTTCGCGCGGCTGGGCGTCGGCCTTCCCGGGAGGCCGCGCGGGCGGGGGCCCCGACGACCGCTCGGACTGGTCCTCGGCCGCATCCTTCGCCTGGCTGAGGGCGATGAGACGGCGCAGCATCCGTTCGAGCCGTGCGGTCTCCGGGCGCGGGGTGGCCTTGCCGACGAGCGGCGGACCCTGCTCGCGGTCCTCGCAGGCGGCGTAGACCGCCAGCGCGTCCCGGATGTCGGCCTCGGTCCAGAGATCGGCCGGCTTGCCGAACAGGTCCTCGTGCGGATCGGACACCTGACTCGGGAAGACGGCCGCCGCATCGAGCGGTCCGAGGCGCTGCTCGACCAGGGCGCGATGCGCGCCGCAGCCGCCCTGCGTCGCCAGGGCGGTGCGGAGCGGCGAGCGGGCGGCCTCGGCCGACACCGTCAGGCCGGCGAGGACCGTTGCCGCCAGGAGGGGCATCCGCAGCAGCGGACGGGTCGGACCATCTCCGCGCTGGGACACTGTCGCACCTCGCAATCCGCGCCGGAGACCGGTGACCGGCAGGCTTCGACCGATCTAGGCACGGAATGTTTAACCGTCCGGAAACCGGTTGCGGCGGGTTCGACCGGTCGCGGCTTCCGGCGCCGGCGATCTTGACCGAACCGTTCGCCCCGTGGCGTGTTCACTCTATGTTCCAGCCGATTCGCCCGGAGCGAAGCCCGATGCCGGATGTACGACACGCCGCCCCCACTGCCGACCCGGTCTCGCCGCCCGCCGCGGGATGCCCGGTCGAGACGATCGCCGCCTCGTACCTCGTGCTCGCCTCGGGCGATCCCGGCCTCGCCCTGCGTTGTGCGATCACCGACGCCCTCGCCGACCTCATGGAGGCCGAGCGCCGCACCCGCCGCAACAGCCGCCTGATCTCCCGCGGCTACGTCCGCGGCGCACTCGACGCCGCCGGCTCACCGGCGGGCGGACCTTTCCCCGCCGGCGGGAGTTAGAGGGGACATTCTTCGACAGGAGATCCCCATGCGTACGACCGCCCTCGTCCTCGCGGCCGCCCTGGCCCTCGGCGGCACCGCCTTCGCCCAGTCGGCGATGCCGGGCAGCGCCGAGAACAACATGAACAACCCGGCCAGCGTGAAGAGCAACGCCGAGAAGGGCATGCCCGGCCGCGACATGCCGGCGACCACCGGCACCGTCACGACCCCGGGCGCGGCGCCGATGGCGACCGACGTCTCGACCAGCGGCCACAGCGGCGGCGCCAATACCAGCAGCGGCCCGGCCACCGGCGCCCGCTGAACCCGACACGACCTATCGAAGGGGCCGGCCTCGTCCGGCCCCTTTTCTTTTCGGAAGACCGTCGGGCCGTCCGCTCCCCGGGAGACCGTGCCGATGACGAGCAAGCCGACCCCGACGAACGACGACGGCGCCGCCCCCCGCAAGCCGCGATCCGCCGCGACGCCGGCCGACATCGCGGCTCCCCGCCTGACGCCGCAGGGCCGCGACGCCCCCGACGGTTCCGGCGAGGACGCGACCGATCCCGCCGGCGGCGCCAAGCAGGGACAGGCCGATAAGGCGGAGGGATGATACGCTATCCGGAAGATTCCTTCCGGATCGCGTATCACAAGCCCGCGCGGTGGAGCCTTCGGCTCCACACACCTGAGCGAAGCCGAAATCCGCATTGCGAAGCAATCAATCGGATTTCGTATGACGGCCCGCGCGACCGGGTCCGGGCTACCGCGACGCTGAAACCGCGTCTCTCCAGATACGTTGGTGGAGTATCCCGAACCCGGGAATCTCCATCGAAAGGTCTGACTCCATGCGTCGGCATCCCGCCCTCGTGGCCCTCGCCTCCGTGATCGCGCTCGCGCCGTTCTCCGGCGGCGTGATGGCCCAGAACCCGCCGAGCGCGGTGACCCAGGCCACCGGCAATACCGGCGCCCGCATGGGTGATGCCGAGGCCAAGCACGCGGCCGACACCCTCGCGGCCGGCGCGATGTCGCTGGCGGCGAGCCGGGTCGCGCTGCAGAAGGCCAAGGACGACGACGTGAAGCAGTTCGCCCGCTTCGAGGTCGCCGAGCAGGAGACCATCGCCGACGTGCTCAAGGCGATGCGCGATCCGGCCACCGCGGCGAGCGGCAGCGTGAAGCCGCCCTCCGAGCCCGAGGTGACGGGCCAGCTCGACCCGAAGGGCAAGGCGATGCTGGACAAGCTCGAACAGGCCAAGGCCGGCAGCGCCTTCGACCGCGAATACATCCGCGGCCAGATCGAGGGCCATCAGGCGTTGCTGAAGATCCAGGAGGATTACCTCGCCTCGGGCAAGGATCGCGAGAATCTCGCCGTCGCGAAGCTCGCGCGGGGTCAAATCAGGGAACATCTCGCCCTGCTCAAGGACATCGATGCGGACTTGAAGGACTGAGCCGCCCAGCCCGGGATGCCGTCGGGCCGGCGTGGCGGCACGAAATCTGCTAGGTCAGGCCCGCCGATCGTATCGCGGCGGCGTCACGAAAGACGGCGGAGCCATGATGGACGCGGAGTTGCCGGGCCTGGAGGAGCAGGTCCGGCGCGTGCTGGCTGCCTCGCAGCATCTCGTGGAGCAGACGATCCTGCTCGGCCTCGCGATCCAACTGTTCTGGCTCGACCAGTGGACCCGTCCGGTCCTCGCCGCCGCCGAGGCGCAGGCGGCGTGGCGGGCCCATCAGGCCCGCCGCGAGCGCCTCGTGCGCCGCGGCGTGCCCGATCACCTCGCCCGGCAGGGGCTGCGGCTGGTCTGAGCGAACCCGATCTGCGCATCCGCGAAAGCTTGCGGTGGCCTGAAGCGATCGACCGGACACCCCAGGCGACGAGCGACACGCATGAACATGCGCCTCTCGCGATACGATCCGGCTTTTTCGCAGGGAAGAGATGGTGCCGCTGGGGAGGATTGAACTCCCGACCTCGTCATTACCAATGACGCGCTCTACCACTGAGCTACAACGGCCGGCCGGCCTGCGATCCTCCGGAACAACCCGTTCGCCGGAGCCGCCATCCTGTGCAGGAGGGCCGGGCGAGGGGTCCGAGGCGGTGCAGCGCCGAACACGAGTGGGGCTTTAGCGGATCGGTTTCGGCATTGCAATCGCGAAAAACCGGGCCGCGGACCGGCCGTGGCGCACCGGCCACGGCGGGGTCAGCGGGCGAGTTCGCGCAGGCCGAGGCGGATCAGGGTCTTGGCCTCCATCGCGGCGGCGGCGTCGCCGGCCTCGCGCATCACGGCGGCGATCGCGGCCGAGGCCTGGACCTGGGCGTAGCCGAGATTGACCAGCGCCGAGACCGCGTCGGCGACCGGCTGCGGCGCGGTGCGGGCCTCGACGGCGCCGGTGAGCTGGATCAGCGCCGGATCGACCGGCGCGAAGGCGGGGGCCTTGTCCTTCAGCTCGGCGACGAGGCGGGCGGCGAGCCGGGGGCCGACGCCGGGGGCGCGGGCGACCGCGGTGCGGTCGCCGGTGGCGATGGCGGTGGCGAGGTCGCCGGGTTCGAGCGCCGACAGCACGCCGAGCGCCACCCGGGCGCCGACGCCCTGCACGGTCTGGAGCAGGCGGAACCACTCGCGCTCCGGATCCGAGCGGAAGCCGTAGAGCCGGATCATGTCCTCGCGGACATGGGTCTCGATCGAGAGTTCCGCCGCCTCGCCGGCGGAGGGCAGGCGCTGGAGGGTGCGGGCCGAGCAGTGCACCACGTAGCCGACGCCGTGCACGTCGAGGATGACGAAATCCTCGCCGTAGGAATCCACCACGCCCTTCAGCTTGCCGATCATCGCGTCGTCGTGCTCCTCGCGCCCGTCCTTGAGCCGCGTCCGGGTTCATGGGATGGGGTCGCGCCGATATCGGCCAAGCCCGACCGACCGACAAGGTGACTGCATGAAGCGCGCGACCCTGCGTCTCTCCCGCGCGGCCCTCTGCCTCGCGGGGCTGTGGGCGGCCGCACCGGCCCCGGCGCAGACGGCGCCGCCCGCCGGCCCGAGCGCCGACCCGACCCAGGTCCGGCCCGGGCGCTACGTCCTCGACCCGGCCCACGGCACGATCACGTGGTCGCTGAGCCATTTCGGCTTCTCGGTCTTCTACGGCCAGTTCACCGCGGTCGCCGCGACCCTGACCCTCGATCCGAAGGCGCCCGCCGCCAGCCGGCTCGCCGCCGAGGTCGCCGTGTCGGAGATCGGCGGCGTGGGCGAGGCGCTGAGCCAGCGCCTGCGCGAGCCCGACTTCTTCGACAGCACCCGATTCCCGAAGGCGAGCTTTTCCAGCACCCAGGTCGAGCCGACCGGCCCGACCACCGCCCGGGTCACCGGTGACCTGACGCTCAAGGGCGTGACGAAGCCGGTGGTACTCGACGTGACCTTCACGCTGGCCGGTCCGCATCCGCTCGACCATCGCTACACGGTCGGGTTTGAGGGCCGCACGGTGCTCAAGCGGTCCGAGTTCGGCGTCAGCGCCTACGCGCCGCAGCTCGGGGACGAGGTGACCTTGCGGCTCGCCGGAGAGTTCAAGGCCGAGCCGTGATACGGGATCCGGACGCCGTCTTCCGGACCCCGCATCACGCCCGCCCGTCGACCACCCCGCCGACGAGGTTGCGGCCGAGCAGGAACTCGGACGGGAAGTCGGTGCGCACCAGCGGGTCGAGGGCGATCGGGCCGGCCAGCGCCTCGGCCTCGGCCCGGCGGGCGGCGACCGCCTGGGCCACACCGACGGCGGCGAAGCGCAGGCGGGTGCCGGGCTGCGCCTGGGCGAGGCGGCCGAGATCGGGACCGATCACGGTGGCGATCTTCGGGTAGCCGCCGGTCGATTGCCGGTCGGCCATCAGCACGATCGGCCAGCCCTCGCCCGGCACCTGGATCGCCCCCATGGCGATGCCGTCCGAGACGATGTTGTAGCCCTTGGCGTGGGTCAGCGGCGTGCCGTCGAGGAAGCAGGCCATCCGGTCGCCCTTGGCGGTGACGGTCCAGGGGCGTTCGAGGAAGGCTGCGATCTGGTCCTGCGAGAAGTAATCGTCCTGGGGGCCCAGCACGACGCGGATCTCGCCCGGGTCGCGGTCGAGCCAGGGCGCCACGAGAGTGCAGACCTCGCCCGGGCCGGGCTGCGCGTTCGCGACCGGCAGCCGGTCGCCGGCCTGGAGCGCGCGGCCCCTGAACCCGCCGAAGCCGGAGCGGGTGTGGGTCGCGGTCGAGCCGAGCATCGCCGGCACGTCGATCCGGCCGGCGACCGCGAGGTAGAGCCACGCCCCGGCGCGGCCGGCCCGCACCGTCAGGCTCTCGCCCGGCCGCAGGGTGAGCGCGGCGCCCGGCGGCACCAGGTTGCCGTCGAGGGCGATCCGGAACGCGCCGCCGGCCAGCGCGACGCCGAGCGGCCCGCCCTCGGCGGTCAGCTCGATGCCGCCGAGGGGGATCTCCAGGGCGGTGGCGCCGGCCGGGTTGCCGAGCGCGCGGTTGGCGGTGGCGTGGGCGAGGGGATCCATCGGGCCGGCGGCGGTGATGCCGTAGCGCAGCCAGCCGTGGCGCCCGTGATCCTGGAGCGTCGCCCCCTGGCCGGCGGCCAGGACCGAGAGGAAGACCGGACTCATCACGCCTCCTTGCGGGCGACGACCTCGCCGGCCTCGGCGCGCCGGTCGAGGGCCGCGAAGGTGTCGGCATCCACCGCCTCGAAGCGCAGGACGTCGCCGACGCCGACGGGGAACGGGTCGTCCTGGCCGGGCCGGTACAGGCGCATCGGCGTGCGGCCGACGACGTACCAGCCGGTCGGCATCGAGAAAGTCGCGACCGCCGCGAGCCCGCCGCCGATCATCACGGCGTTCGCCGGGTGCGGCGGGCGCGGCGTCGCCCGGCGCGAGACGGCGAGCGCCTCGGGCAGCCCGCCGAGATAGGCGAAGCCGGGAGCGAAACCGTACATGTAGAGCCGGTACGCGCCCCCCGCGTGCAGGGCCGCGACCTCGGCCACGCTCCTGCGCACGAGATCGGCGACGGCGCCGATATCCTCGGCGACCACCGGGTCGTAGCAGCACGGCAGGGTCCAGGTCGCCGCGGCGGCCCGCGCCGCGGCGGGGCGGTCGGCGAGCGCCCCGACCCGCTCGGCCAGGGCCGCTCGGTCGAGCACCAGTGGGTCGTAATGCACCATCAGCGAGCGGTAGGTCGGCACGGTCTCGCGCAGGCCCGCGGGCGGGTCGGCCTGCAACGCCGCGTCGAGGGCGAGCACCCGGTCGCTGATCGCCGGATCGACGGTGGTGCCGAACTCGACCACGAGCGCGGCCTCGCCGGCATCGAGCAGGCGCATGGCGGGCGCGCTCACGGCCGGAACGGTGCCAGGGTGACTCCGGCCCGTTCCAGCCGGGCGCGGACGGCGCGGGCGGTGGCGACCGCGTGGGCGGAATCGCCGTGGACGCAGATCGAGCGGATCGGCGTCGGCAGGCGTCGGCCGGAGGCGGTGACGATCGCGCCCTCCTCGACCATCGTGCGCACCCGCTCGGCGGCCTCGTCCGGGTCGGTGACCATCGCGCCGGGCTGGCCGCGGGGGATCAGCATGCCGGCCTCGGTGTAGCCCCGGTCGGCGAAGATCTCCTGGTGGACCTCGATCCCCAGGGCCTCGCCGGCCGCCGCCTGCGCCGACAGGGCGATGGCGAGGAGGGCGAGGCCGGGATCGACCGCCTTGACCGCCCGGGCGATGGCGTCGGCGACGCCGCGATCGACCGCCGCGAGGTTGCCGAGCGCCCCGTGCGCCTTGACGTAGGTGATGCGGTGGCCGGCATAGGCCGCCAGCCCCTGCGCGGCGCCGACCTGGTAGGCGACGAGGCGCTCGACCTCGGCGGGCGTGTAGGGGAGGGTGCGCCGGCCGAAGCCCCACAGGTCCGGGTAGCCCGGATGGGCGCCGACGGCGACGCCGCGCTCCTTCGCCAGCGCGAAGGTCGCGGCCATGATCTGCGGGTCGCCGGCATGGAAGCCGCACGCGACGTTGGCCGAGGTCACGACCGACAGCATCGCGGCGTCGTCGCCGGCGCGATAGTCGCCGAAGCCTTCGCCGAGGTCGGAGTTCAGGTCGATGGAGGGCATGGGCGTCTCCGTGGATGGGGATGCGCGGCGGGGGCCGGAAGGAGAGATGAGGCGGTGCCGGTGCGGGAGGGAAGGGGGCCACGCATAACCCTCCCCCCCTCTGCGGGGGAGGGTGCCCGGCGGATGCCGGGCGGGAGAGGGGAACCACGTTTTCGGAGAGGTCGCGACCGTCGTGACGTGCGCCACCTCCGGCACTGTCGCGTTCCCCTCTCGGCGGGACTTCGTCCCGCTGCGCTCGCATCCGCTCGCCACCCTCCCCCGCGGAGGGGGGAGGGTCGGGGCGCGGCCCTACAACCCCAGATACGCCCGCCGCACCTCCGGATCGTCGCGCAGGTTGGCCGCGGGGCCCTGGAGGATCAGGCGGCCGGTCTGGAGCACGTAGGCGCGGTCGGCGATCGACAGCGATTCGGCGAGGCGCTGCTCGACCAGCAGGATCGTCACGCCGGTCGCCCGGATGGTCGTGATCGCGTCGAAGATCTCGTCGACGAGCTTGGGCATGATGCCCTGGGACGGCTCGTCGAGCATCAGGAGGCGCGGGCGGGTCATCAGGGCGCGACCGATGGCGAGCATCTGCTGCTCGCCGCCCGAGAGCGTCCCGGCGCGCTGCGGCAGGCGCTCCTTGAGGCGCGGGAACAGCGCGAAGACCCGCTCCAGCGGCGCCTCGCGGTCGGCGGCGGCGCGGTGGAGGTAGCTGCCGAGCCGCAGGTTGTCGGCGACCGAGAGGCGCGGAAAGAGCCGCTTGTTCTCGGGCACGTAGGCGACGCCCTTCTGGGTGATGACGTGGCCGGGCAGCCCGTCGAGGCGGGCGCCGTCGAGGGTGACGGAGCCGGAGCGCGGACGCTCCATGCCGGCGATCGACTTGAGCAGGGTCGACTTGCCGGCCCCGTTGGCGCCGGCCACCACCACGATCTCGTTCTCGGCGACGTCGATCGAGATGTCCTGGATCGCCAGCAGGCCCGAATAGGCCGTCGACAGGCTGCGGACCTCAAGCAGCACGGTGGCGCTCCCCCAGATAGGCGGTGATGACGGCCTCGTCGCGCACCACCTCGGTCGGCAGCCCCTGGGCGAGGACGCGGCCGAGATGCAGCACGACGGCGCGGTGGACGAGCGGCATCACCACCTCCATCACGTGCTCGACCATGATGACGGTGACGCCGCGCTCGGCGACCTTGCGGATCAGCTCGACGCCGGCCCGGGCCTCGCTCGGGGTCAGGCCGGTCAGCACCTCGTCGAGCAGCAGGACGCGCGGGCCGGTGGCCAGCGCCCGGGCGACCTCCAGCCGGCGCTTCTCCGGCGGGGTCAGTTCCCCGGCCACCGCGTCGGCCCGGTGCTTCAGCCCGACGAAGTCGAGGGTCTCGATCGCCGCGCGGCGGGCCGCGGCGGCCCCCGGGTGCCGGGCGAGGCCGCCGACGATGACGTTCTCGACCACGTTCATCGAGTCGAACGAGCGCGGCACCTGGAAGGTGCGGGCGATGCCGCGCCGGCAGCGCTCCGGCGCCGGCAGCCGCGTGATGTCCTCGCCCTCGAACAGGATCCGCCCGGCGCTCGGCTGGTAGGTCCCGGAGATGAGGTTGAACAGCGTCGACTTGCCGGCGCCGTTGGGTCCGATCAGGCCGAGGATCTCGCCGCGCGTCACGTCGAGGGTGACGTCGCGGTTGGCGACGAGGCCGCCGAAGCGCAGGGTGACGTTGTCGATGCGCAGAATCGCGTCGTCGCTCACGGCGTCGCCTCCTGGTTGCGGGCGCTGCGGGTGCGGCGGAACAGGCTGAGGATGCCCTCGGGGCGGGCCAGCGCGATCGCCATGACCAGCACGCCGTAGAGCATCAGGTCGATGCCGCTGCCGGTGCCGCCGAGGTAGGACCGGCTGATCTCGGTGAGCGGGATCAGGATCGCGGCCCCGACCAGCGCCCCCCACAGGGTGCCGATGCCGCCGAGCACCGCCGGCAAGGCGAAGAGCAGCGAGAAGCGGAAGCTCATCACGCTCTCGGGGTCGATGTAGGAGACGTAGGCGGCGTAGAAGCCGCCGCCGATGGCGGTGAAGAAGGCCGAGACCGCCGCCGCCGCCATCTTGGAGCGAAACACCTCGACGCCGAGGCTCTCGGCCGCCTGGGCGTCGTCCTTGACCGCCCGCCACCAGTAGCCCCAGCGGGAATCCTCGATGAGGTAGGTGACGAACCACACCACCGCGAAGAGCCCGAGGGCGAAGTGGACGTAAGGCACCTTGTCGCGGGCGAACTGGAGCGTCCACCACGAATCCGGGTTGAACGGCCACTGGATGCCCATGGCGCCGCCGACGAAGTCCCAGTTGTGGACGAGCAGCAGGCCGATCTCGGCGATCACGATGGTGGCGATCGAGAAGTAGTGCCCGGCGAGCCGGAAGCAGGGCCAGCCGAGCGCCAGCGCCACCAGGGCCGACAGGACGCCCCCGACCAGCATGCCGCCCCAGGCGACGATGCCGTAATTCACGAACAGCACGCTGGTCGCGTAGGCGCCGATGCCGAAATACAGCGCGTGGCCGAGGGAGATCTGCCCGCAATAGCCCCCTAAGATGTTCCAGCTCTGCGAGAGCGCGGCGTACATCAGGGTCAGGATCAGGACGTTCTGGAGGTAGACGTCGGTGATGCCGTAGGGCAGGGCGGCGATGGCGGCGAAGACGACCGCGGCGACGAGGAGCTTGCGGCGGCGGCGGGCGGCGAAGCCGGCCTCGGGGGAGGCCGCCGGGACGGCGGCGAGGGTGGTCGAGGTCATCTTACAGCCTTCCGAACAGGCCCTGGGGCCGCACGAACACCACCGCGAGGTAGAGGGCGTAGACGCCGACCGACTTCATCGCCGGCGGCAGGATCACGGCGGTGAAGGCTTCGACGAGCCCGACCACGATGCCGGCGACGAGGGCGCCGCCGACGCTGCCGAAGCCCCCGAGCGCCACCGTGACGTAGGCGATGAGCGCGAACGAGGCGCCGACCTGCGGGTGGATGTAGTAGAACACCGCCAGCACGGCGCCGGCGAGGCCGACGAGCGCGGCGCCGAGCCCCCAGCCGAGGGCGAAGACCCGGTTGCGGTCGATGCCGACCAGCGCGACCGCGCCCTGGTCCTCGCGCGTCGCCTCGAGCGCCCGGCCGAAATCGGTCCGGCTCATCAGGAGGTGCAGGCCGCCGAAGGCCGCGAGCGACACCACCGCGCCGAAGATCTGCGGCCAGGGCAGGAACACGCCGCCGGCGTCGAGGGTGCGCCCGCCGAGCCACGAGCCCGGCACGTTGCGGTAATCGGTGCCGAAGGCGTATTGCGCCGCGCCCTGGAGCAGGATCGCGAGGCCGAAGGTCGCGAAGATCTGCACCATGCCCTGGTTGGCCTTCGCCCGCATGGCGAACCGCACCACGCCGAGATAGGCGCAGCCGCCGAGGACGAACAGCAGGGCGACGACGACCGGCATCAGCACGATCGGGTCGAGATGGGTGAGCACGACGAGGCCGAAGGTCGCGTACATCGCGAGCATCAGGAACTCGCCGTGGGCGAAGTTCACCACGTCCATCAGGCCGAAGATGAGCGAGAGCCCGACCGCGATCAGGGCGTAGATCAGCCCCATCAGGAGGCCGCTCGCGAGGACTTGTGCCAGGGCTTGCGCTGTCATGCTGGGGGATCCGGGTGGGGGCGGCGGGGCCGGGGCCGGTGATGCGCGCGGGCATGACCCTCCCCCCTCCGCGGGGGAGGGTGGCGAGCGGAGCGAGCCGGGAGAGGGGGCGGCGCTTCCGGAAAAGTCGGAGCCGTTTTGAAGGGCGCCACCTGGATCAGCGTCGCGTTCCCCTCTCCCGCCCCGCTTCGCGGGGCACCCTCCCCCGCAGAGGGGGGAGGGTGGGGGCGTCCGATGCATCTCCGTCCCGGCCGGTCAGAACCGGCCGCCGCCCTAGGGCGTCACGCGTTCATCGGCCACTTGGCCGGCGACACCGCCACCGCTTCGGGGAAGACGGTGACGAAGCTGGTGCCGACATATTGCAGCAGCACCGGGTCGGCGTTGACGTTCTGGCCGTCGGGCCCGAACGCGACCTTCGACCACGGCATGATGGTGCGCTCGCCCGGGATGTTGGTGGCGGCGAGCGCCTCGCGGATCTTGGGGCCCTCGACCGAGCCGGCGCGGTCGAGGGCGTCGGCGAGCACGATCAGCGCCATGAACTGGCGCGAGGTGTTGTCGTTGAGGTCTCGCCCGGCGCGGGCCTTGTACATGTCGTTGACGGTCTTGATCATCGGCCGCTTGGCGGCGAGGTCGAGGGAGAAGCTCGCCCGCGAGATCAGGCCCTGGAGCTTGTCGCCGACCGTGTCGAA
The DNA here is from genome assembly GCF_004004555.2 of Methylobacterium oryzihabitans. Lineage (GTDB taxonomy): Bacteria > Pseudomonadota > Alphaproteobacteria > Rhizobiales > Beijerinckiaceae > Methylobacterium > Methylobacterium oryzihabitans. The sequence goes on along the minus strand of NZ_SACP01000004.1, from coordinate 87,966 downwards.
GGTCGCCTTCTCGGAGAAGCCCGACGCCTGGGCGATGATGCTCTTCGGCTTGTAGCCGAGTTCCGCCATCGTCCTGGTCAGCAGGATCGCGTCGGTGGTGTAGGAGGACGGCATCAGTACGTCGGCGTTGGCGGTCTTGATCTGCTGCACCTCGGCGGTCAGCGAGGGCGAATTGGTCTTGTACTTGATGTCCGAAACGACCTTGTAACCGCGCTCGCCCGCCAGCTTGCGCTGAACGGTGGAGGAGTCGACGCCGAAGATCGTGTCCTCGAAGAACAGGGCGACCGAGTCGATCTTCTCGCCCTTGTTGCGCATGGCGTCCATGAAGTCGAACATCGCCGCCGAGAACATCTCGTCGTGGGCGGCGGGGCGGAAGAAGAACTTCAGGCCCTTGCGGTGCAGGCTCGGCGAGGACGAGTCGGCGCAGACGAACGGCACGCCGTAGCGCTCGCAGGTGGCGCTGACGGTGGACGACACCGCCGACTGATAGCAGCCGACGATCGCCGAGACCTTGTCCTGGGTGATGAGGCGCTCGGCCTCGGCGCGGCCCTTCTGCGGGTCGCTCTGGTGGTCGGCGAAGACGAGGCGGATCTTGGCGCCGCCCAGCCCCTTGAGGCCGGTGCCCTTGGCGTTGGGCAGGTCGAGGTCGTGGTCGTTGTTGACGATGTCGAGGGCGGTCTCGATGGCGTGGCGGGCATCGACGCCGACCTGGGCGTTGGCCCCCGACATTGCGTAGAGCACGCCGACCACCACCTCGCTCGGCGCGGCGCGGGCGGGGCCGAGGCCGAGCCCGGCGAGGGCGAGGGCGCCCGCGCCCCCGGTGAGGATTTCGCGACGACGGATCATGTCTGACTCCAGGTGCGGCGGGGCAGGTGCGGCGAAGGAAGGCGGGGCGGGCTCAGAGGACCGCGAATTCGCTGTTGCGGCGGTCGGTGATGAGCATCGACCCGGGGGCGTGGGTGATGGCGAAGTCCGGCTTCACCGCCGCGATCACCGATTGCGGGGTGACGCCGCAGGCCCAGAACACCGGGATCTCGTCGGACGCGATGGTGACCGCGTCGCCGTAATCGGGCCGGCCGATGTCGCGGATGCCGATCATCTCCGGCAGGCCGAGATGCACCGGCGCGCCGTGCACCGAGGGGAAGCGCGAGGTGATCTGCACCGCGCGGATCGCCTGGGCCGGCTTGAGCGGGCGCATCGACACCACCATCGGCCCGGCGAAGCGGCCGGCCGGGGCGCACGGGATGCTGGTGCGGTACATCGGCACCTTCACGTCCATCTCGACGTGGCGCAGCGGCAGGCCGTCCTCCAGCATCGCCGCCTCGAACGAGAACGAGCACCCGATCACGAAGGCCACGAGGTCGTCGCGCCACAGGTCGCCGACCTCGAGGCGCTCCTCCACCACCTCGCCGTGGCGCCAGACCCGGTAGCCGGCGACGTCGGTGGCGATGTCGAGGTCGACGCCGAGTTCCGGGATCGAGCGCTCGCCGCGGGCCGAGACGCCGATGATCGGGCAGGATTTCGGGTTGCGCTGAGCAAACAGCAGGAACTCGTCGGCGAGGTCGCCCGGCAGGACCGCGAGGTTGCCCTGTACGTAGCCGTTGGCGATGTTGGCGGTGCTGCCCGAGATCGCGCCGGACCGGCAGGCGAGCCGCGCCTCGTGGCCCGTCATCGACGGGCGTCCCGTCGGGGTGGCGCGGTCGGCGGCGGCTGCGAAGGACGGCATGGCGAACCCCGTTGCTCAGGAATGCGCCATGTTCACAGAGTGTGCAGTGCGGTACAAATCGTCATTCCGCATCGATTTCGATAACGCCAGCTTATCGGTCGCGACGGCCTCGGCGGCGACCTCCTGGGCGAGGCGGGCGGCCGGGGCGGCGAGGCCGGCATCCGGCACGTTGGCGTAGGTCGCCGTGAAGACGATGTCCGGCAGGTCGGTGGCGGTGTTGACGATGCGCAGGTCGCCGGCCTCCAGCTCGCGCCGCACGATCGCCGGCGGGATCACGCTGATCCCGATCCCCTCGAGGGTCATCCGCACGATGGTCGAGAGCGAGGCGTTGCTGTGCAGGCGCGGCGGCGGCAGGTTCGAGCGCGCGATCAGGTCGTGGAGCTGCGCGTAGGGGTTGGTGTTGCGCGGGTAGGTGATGATCGGGTGGCGGATCAGTTCGGCCAGCGGCACCTCGCCGGGGCCGAGGTCGAGCCCGGGCGCCGCGATCCACGCGACGCCGTAGCGGCACAGCGGCAGGTTGACGAGGCTCGGCATCGTGATCGGCCCGACCAGGAAGGCGAGGTCGAGTTCGCGGTCGAGCAGCGCGTCGCGCATGTTGGGCGAGATGTCGACGGCGATGTCGACGGTGACGCCGGGATAGACCTGCGCCATCCGTTCGATGAAGCGCATCAGCCAAGAGTGGACGATGGTCTCGGACACGCCGAGGCGCAGCACGCCGCGGGCCAGCGCCGGGCTCACCAGCGCCTCGGTCATCTCGGTGCGCAGGCGCAGGAAGCGCTCGGCGTAGCCGAGGAGGTCGCGGCCCTTCGGCGTGAGGCAGACCGAGCGGGCGCGGCGCTCGAACAGCTTGCAGCCGAACTCCGCCTCCAGCGCCGCCACCCGCTGCGACACCGCCGGCTGGGTCGTGTTGAGCCGCTCGGCCGCCCCGCGGAAGCTGCACAGCGTGGCGGTCCAGTAGAAGATCTCGAGGGAGCGGATCTCTGCCAAGGGGGTGCCTCTCCCGATTTCGCGCCAGTCTGGATCGGACGCCGCGCGGCGTCACGGGAAAAAACCGGCGGCCGCGGAGGGACTGGCAAGGGCCGTGCCGCCGTGGTGCGGAAGGCTGTCGCGGCGAAGCACGTCGTTCGACCGGGACCGGCAGGGTGACGTACTACGATCCGTCCGGATGGTTGCCGGATCCGTAACGGGTAGCGATACTTGACCATTGGTCAATGATCCCGGATCCGCGATCCGGTCCTTCAGGATCCGGTCAGTCGTCGGGGCGATCGGGGTCTGTGGCGACGTCGATTGCAACATGGAATGCACTGCGATCTTTTAACGAATCGCGGCGCTATATTGCCGGAAACCGCCGGGCTTTGGGGGCTTGAGGCGGTCCGACGACGTCCGGAGCCTGCCGTGTCCGCTTCCTCCCTGTCCATCCGCGCGCGCCTGATCGGCGCCTTCTCGATCCTGACCCTGTTCGTCGTCGGCCTCGGCGTCCTCGGTCTCCTCAGCACCCAGGCGATGCGCCGGCAGGCGCTGGAGATCGAGACCAACTGGCTGCCGAGCGTGCGGACCCTCGGCGAACTCGACACCCGGCTCGCCCGGCTGAACGGCGTCCTCCTGCGCTTCACCCAGGCCGCCGACCCCCAGACCGTGGCGGCGACCGAGAAGGATCTCGTGCGCTTCGGCCAGTGGGTCGATGAGACCCGGATCGCCTACGAGCGGCTGATCGGCTCGCCCGAGGAGCGGGCGCTCTACGACACCTATCTGCGGGACGCCGCCCTGTTCGAGACCCAGCGCCAGATCGTCCTCGATCTCGCCCGCTCGGGCCGCCGGGCCGAGGCGTTCGCGTATTACGAGACCAAGGGCATCGCCGCGCGGCGCGCGATGTCGAAGGCGATCGAGGCGCTGGTGGCGTTCAACAACGCCGGCGCCGCCGCGGCGCAGGCGCGCAGCGAGGCGGTGTACGAGACCGCCCGCACGGCCGCCCTCGCGGCGATCGTTGCGGGCCTCGTCGCCTCGATCGTGCTGGCGGTGCTCATCGTGCGCGGCGTCACCCGCGGCATCGCCTCGGTGGTGGCGCCGATGCAGGCGCTGGCGGCCGGCGACCTGACGGTCTCGATCCCGCACCAGGGCGCCCGCACCGAGATCGGGTCGATCGCCGACGCCGTGCAGGTGTTCAAGGACGGGCTGATCCGCATGCGCGCCCTGGAGGAGGAGACCGCGCAGGCGCGGCTGGCCGCCGAGGCGCAGCGCAAGGCCGGGATGCGCGAGATGGCCGAGAGCTTCGAGCAGGCCGTCGGCGGCATCATCGAGCACGTCGCGGCCTCCGCCACCCAGCTTCAGGCGACCGCGCAGGCGATGGCCGGCACCGCGACCCAGACCGCCGGCCAGTCGACCGCCGTCGCGGCGGCGGCCGAGCAGGCGGCCTCCAACGTCGGCACTGTCGCGGTGGCGGCCGAGGAACTCGGCGCCTCGGTCCAGGAGATCGGCCGGCAGGTCTCCGGATCGGCGGCGCTCGCCCAGACCGCGGTCGCCGAGGCGTCGCGCACCGCCGGCCACGTCCACGAGCTCAGCGGCGCGGTGGCGCGGATCGGCGACGTGGTGACGATGATCACCGGCATCGCCGGCCAGACCAACCTGCTGGCGCTCAACGCCACCATCGAGGCCGCCCGCGCCGGCGAGGCGGGCCGCGGCTTCGCCGTGGTGGCGGCCGAGGTCAAGGAACTCGCCGGCCAGACCGCGAAGGCGACCGAGGAGATCACGGCGCAGATCGGCCGGATCCAGGGCACCACCGGCGAGGCGGTCGCGGCGATCGACGCGATCACGGCCCGCATCCGCGAGATTAGCACGGTCTCGGCCTCGATCGCCGCGGCGGTGGAGCAGCAGGGCGCGGCGACCCACGAGATCGTGCGCAACGTCGCGGAGGCGGCCACCGGAACCGGCGAGGTGACGCACAACATCGCGGGCGTGGCGGGAGCCGCCGAGGCGACGGGCGCGGCGGCGAGCCAGGTTCTGGCCTCGGCCTCGGCGCTGTCGCGGCAATCCGACCATCTCTCGGCCGAGGTCGCGCGCTTCCTCGGCACGGTGCGCGCCGCCTGAGCGGCGCTCGCCCTCAGCGCAGCCCGACGACGGTGCGGATCGCGAAGCTCGACTGGATCCGCGCCACGCCGGGCAGCCGCGACAGCACCTCCTTGTGCAGGCGCTCGTAATCGCCGGCATCCGTCACCTCGATCCGCATCAGGTAGTCGGACAGGCCGGTCATCAGGTAGCAGTCGCGCACCTCCGGGCAGCGCCGCACCGCCGCCTCGAAGCGGACGAGGTACTCCTCGGTCTGACGGTCGAGGGTGATCTGGGTCAGCACCACCAGCCGCCCGCTCCCCTCCGCCTCCTCGATCAGCGCCGTGTAGCCGCGGATGACGCCGCTGCGCTCCAGGAGCCGCAGCCGGCGCAGGCAGGCGGAGGGTGACAGCCCGACCCGCTGGGCGAGGTCGGCGTTGCTGATCCGCCCGTCGCCGCGCAGCACCCGCAGGATCGCGGCGTCGATCTCGTCCTGGACCGCCACGGCAGGATCCTCCATTTCCTCGCACGATCGTGCGCGGAATCCTCGCACGCGACGGATCCTGCGAGCAAGCGGCGGGACATTCGGCGATCGTTGCGCCTACCCTTGCGGCCGCACTCGTCCGGCCGGGCCGGCGCTCCAGGGGGTGATCGCGATGCGGGTTCTCGTTCTCGGCGGCGGCGTCGTCGGTGTCGCCACGGCCTATTACCTCGCCCGCGCCGGGCACGCCGTGACGGTCGTGGACCGCCAGCCCGGAGCCGGCCTGGAGACCAGCTTCGCCAATGCCGGGCAGGTCTCGCCGGGCTACTCGGCCCCCTGGGCCGCCCCCGGCATTCCGGTCAAGGCGATGAAGTGGCTGATGATGCGCCACCGCCCGCTGGTGCTGTGGCCGAGCCTGGAGCCGAGGCTCTACGGCTGGCTCGCCCGCATGCTGGCGAACTGCACCGAGGACGCCTACCGGCGCAACAAGGGCCGGATGGTCCGCCTCGCCGAGTATAGCCGCGACGTCCTGCGCGACCTGCGCCGCGACACCGGCATCGCCTACGACCACCGCGAGAGGGGCACGCTCCAGCTCTTCCGCACCCAGAAGCAGCTCGACCACGTCGGCGAGGACACCGCGGTGCTCGACGCCTACGGCGTGCCCTACGAGGTGCTCGACGCCGCCGGCTGCGTCGCCGCCGAGCCGGCGCTCGCCCGGGTGACGGGCGGGATCGCCGGCGGCCTGCGGCTGCCGGGCGACGAGACCGGCGACGCGCACCTGTTCACCACCGCGCTCGCGGCGATCTGCGAGCGGCTCGGCGTCGGCTTCCGCTACGGCGTCGCGGTCGCCGGCCTGCGCCACGAGGGCGGCCGGATCACCGGCGCCGTCACCGCCTCGGGCGAGGTGCTGACGGCGGACGCCTACGTCGCGGCGATGGGCAGCTACACCCCGGCGATGCTGCGCCCGCTCGGCCTCGACCTGCCGGTCTACCCGGTGAAGGGCTATTCCCTGACCCTGCCGGTCACCGACGAGGCCGGCGCCCCGGTCTCGACCGTGATGGACGAGACCTTCAAGGTCGGCATCACGCGGCTCGGCGAGCGCATCCGCGTCGGCGGCACGGCGGAATTGGCCGGCTTCAGCAGCACCCTGCGGGCGCCCCGCCGCGCCACCCTGGAGCGCTCGGTCTCCGATCTGTTCCCGGACGGCGGCGACCTGTCCCGGGCCCGGTTCTGGACCGGCCTGCGGCCGATGACGCCGGACGGCACCCCGATCGTCGGCGCGACCTCCTACGCCAACCTGTTCACCAATACCGGCCACGGCACCCTCGGCTGGACGATGGCCTGCGGCTCGGGACGCCTGCTCGCCGACCTGATGAGCGGCCGCGAGCCGGACATCGCTCACCGCGACCTCGCCGGCGCCCGCTACGCCCTGGCGGCCTGACGGCTTCTCGGGGTCGGTGCAAGGATTTCTTAGCCGGTGACGGCGGACCCTGCGTCCGGGGCCGCCTCGATCATGCGACGACTTGCCGAATCCTTGCCGCGCTCCCGCGCCGCCGGCCGACCCGGGCCGGCGCTGGTGGCGACGTGCCTCGGCGTGCTCGTGCTCGCGCCGGCGCTGCTGCTCGCCCTGCCGCGGACCCGCGACGTGGTGGTGATCGGAGCCCCGGGGCGGACGCCGCGGGAGATGGCCGACCTCGTCGCCCGCGCCGACGGCCGCCTCGTCGCGTCGACGGGCACCGGCAACGCCCTGGTGGCGACCTCGGACCGGCCCGGTTTCCCGCTGCGCCTCTACGCGGCCGGCGCGTGGCTCGTCCTCGCGTCGGCGGGTCCGGCGGGATGCGGCCCCGCGGCGCGGCCCGCGACTGCCCTGCCGTAGGGGGGCGCCTCGATCCATCGCGGCCGGCCGGCGGACGACGGCACGGCACGGGCGAATGACGCAGCGTTGCCGTGCGAGTTTAAGGATTCCGGAAGCCGCGCATGCTCCTCTCGAAGAACGGGGAGTCATGGGCGGCAATGAGCGATCTTGCGGATATTCGGCGGAGCTTCGCGCGCATTGTGATCGCGCTGCTGTGGCTGCATCTGCCGGTGATCGCGGCGGTCGGCCTGATGACCGGCGACGGGCTCGCGGTGGTCGAGCCCTGCGCGATCGCCCTGGTCCTGGCGGGCGTGCCGTCGCTGCTGTGGCGGCGCGATCCGACCGGCGCCGCCACGCGCGCGGCGAGCGCCCTGGCGCTGATCGGCCTGGCGATGGTGATCCTCGCCGAGGCCGCCGGACGCCCCTGGCAGGCCGACCTGCACATGTACTTCTTCGCCTGCCTGGCGATCCTGGCGGGGTGGTGCGACTGGCGCGTCATCCTGGTCGGCGCCGGCGCGACCGCGGCCCATCACCTGCTCCTCAACCTCGCGATGCCTGCCCTGGTCTTTCCGGACGCCCGCGGGGATCTCGCCCGCGTGCTCCTGCACGCGGTGATCGTCGCGATGGAGGCCGGGGTGCTGGTCTGGCTGTGCCGGACCATGGAGCGTTCCTTCACCGGGTTGACCCGGGCCGAGGAGGAGTCCCGGTCCCAGCTCGCCCGGCTGCGGGAGGTCGAGGGCGAGGCCGAGCAGGACCGGGCCGCGGCGGCCGAGCGGCGCCGCAGCGACCGGCGGCAGGTCGCCGAGACCTTCGAGGCCAGCCTCGGCGGGATCGTGGGCGCGGTCTCGGCGTCCGCCGCCGGGCTGCGGATGGCGGCGTCCGCGATGACCGAGGCGGCCGACCGCGCGGCGGAGCAATCCGGGTCGGTGGCCGCCGCCGCCGGGGCGGCGGGCGACACGATCGACGCGGTCGCGGCGGCGGCCCGCGAACTCGGCGGCTCGATGCACGAGGTCGGCCGGCAGGCCGCCGCCTCGGCGGAGGTCGCCGGGCGGGCCGCCGGCGAGGCCGACCGCACCGCCGACCTCGTGCGCGACCTCAGCGCCGCCGCCCGGCAGATCGGCGACGTCGTGGCGCTGATCTCCACCATCGCGTCACAGACCAACCTGCTGGCGCTCAATGCCACCATCGAGGCCGCCCGCGCCGGCGAGGCCGGGCGCGGCTTCGCGGTGGTGGCCGCTGAGGTCAAGACGCTCGCCGACCAGACCGCCAAGGCCACCGACGACATCACGGCGCAGATCACCCGCATCCAGTCCTCGACCGGCGAGGCGGTGACGGCGGTGGAGGCGATCATCGCCCGCATCCGCGAGGTCAGCACCGTCGCCACCGGCATCGCCCGGGCGGTCGAGCGCCAGGAGGCGGCGACCGGCGCGATCGTGCGCGACGTGGCCGAGACGGCGGCCGGGACCGGTGCCGTCCGCACCCGCATCGCCGAGGTCGCCGGGACGGCCGGGGAGAGCGGCACCGCGGCGGGCGCGGTCCTCGCCTCGGCCTCGGCCCTGAGCGACGAGACCGGCCGCCTCGGCGACGAGATCGCCCGCTTCCTCGCCATGGTCCGGGCGGCCTGAGGCGGAGCGGAGGGCGGGCCGCCGGGCTTGAAAACGCCCGGCGCCGCCCGAGCATACCGGACGGGCTCGCGGGCGGAGGCGGGATGACGGAGGTGGTGGCGGGCGTCGACGGCTGCCCCGCGGGCTGGATCGCGGCGTTCCGCGACCCCGCCGACGGCGCGGTGACGGTCCGGGTCGTCGCCGATCTCGCGGCGGTCTGCGACGGGCCCGAGGCACCCGCCATCGTCGCCGTCGACATCCCGATCGGCCTGCCCGACCGGGTCGAGGCCGGCGGGCGTCTCGCCGAGCGGCTGGTGCGCCCGCTGCTCGGACCGCGCCGGGCCTCGGTCTTCCCGACCTCGGCCCGCCCGGTGGTCCATGCCGGGGACTACGCCGCCGCCATCGCCCTGTCGCGCCGCCCCGAGACCCAGCCCTTCGCGCCCTCGCCGCCGGCCAACGCCCTGTTTCCGCGCATCCGCGCCGTCGATGCGCTGCTGCGTGCCCGGCCCGATCTCGTCGCCCGGGTGTTCGAGGTCCATCCCGAACTCGCCTTCGCGGGCCTCGCCGGCGGTCCGCTCGCCGAGACCAAGCGCTCGCCGGCCGGGGCCGCCCGGCGCCGGGCGCTGCTCGCCCGGGTCGGGCTCGGCGACGCGGCCGGGCGACCGCCGCCCCGGGGCGCCAAGCCCGACGACCTGCTCGATGCCCTCGCGGCGCTGGCGGTCGCCGAGGCCATCGCCAACGGCCGCGCCGTGTCCTATCCAGACCCGCCCGAGCGCGATGCCCACGGCCTGCCGGCCGCGATCTGGACCCTGCGCCCCGACGAGGCCCGACCATGACCGATTCCCTGCCCACCCGCGACATCGCCCGCGCGCTGGTGTTCGACCCGCAGGACCGCCTGCTGCTGATCGCCTACGAGGCGGTGCGCGACGTCGATCCCGCCCGGCCGGGCGAGCGCAAGTTCTGGTTCATGCCCGGCGGCGGAATCGAGCCCGGCGAGACGCCGGAGGAGGCCTGCCGGCGCGAGCTGGAGGAGGAGATCGGCGTCGCCGACGCGCCGCTCGGGCCGATGGTCGCCCGCTGCGAGGGCCCGTTCACCCTGTTCCGCAAGCCGCGCATCGCCCGCGAGCGCTACTTCGTGGTCCGTCTGCCGAACGACGAGATCGACACCAGCCGCCTCGCCGAGACCGAGGACAACCCGCTCTACGGCACCCGCTGGTGGAGCCTCGACGAACTCGCCGCCACCGGGGAGCGGGTCGAGCCCGCCGGCCTCGCCGCCCTCGCGCGGCGGATCGTCGCCGGCGAGGCGGTGACGGACGTCCGGCTCACCTGGGGCGAGGGTGCGGCATAAGCCTGCGCTCGGCGGCGGAGCGCCGCCGTTAAGGATCTCTCCCGTAAGCAGGAGCCGTTTCCTCCCGCCGGCGGTGCCGGCCCGTGTCCTGGAGCGTCCCGATGAGAATCCGCCTCGCCCTCCTGGTCCTCGCCGCCGCGACGCTGGCGCCGTCGCTCGCCTCTGCGATGTCCCTGGAGGATCCCCGCCGGGCCTGGATCGCCCGCGACTACCGCGCCCGCTGCGCCTACGGCGACGAGCGCGCCTGCTGGCGCTACGAGAAGATGAAGCGCGACGCCGCGCGCGTGATGGCCAAGCGGCGCTATTATCAGGGTTACTGAGAGCGGCGCGGCGGGCGGGACGGCCCCTCCCGCCCCGGCTGCCGCAGACCGGAGGACCGACGATGTTTCCCCAGACGCTCACCGACGGCTACCGCGCGTTCCTCGGCGACCGCTTCCAGCGCGAGCAGGGCCGCTACAAGGCCCTCGCCGAGACGCAGAGCCCCGAGATCCTCGTCATCAGCTGCTGCGACAGCCGGGTCTCGCCGGAGGTGATCTTCGACGCCAGCCCGGGCGAGCTGTTCGTGGTGCGCAACGTCGCCAACCTCGTGCCGCCCTTCGAGAGCGGCGGCGAGTATCACGGCACCTCGGCGGCGCTGGAATTCGCCGTCCAGGCGCTGAAGGTGAAGCACATCGTGGTGCTGGGCCATGCCCGCTGCGGCGGCGTGCGCGCCTTCGCCGACGACGTGGCGCCGCTCTCGCCGGGCGACTTCATCGGCCGCTGGGTGTCGCTGATCCGGCCGGCCGCCGAGAAGCTGAAGGCCGAGGCGCCCGACGCCGCCAAGCGGCCCGACTACCTCCTGCGGCTCGAATACGCCACGGTCGAGAACAGCCTCGCCAACCTGCTGACCTTCCCTTGCGTGCGCATCCTGGTCGAGCGCGGCAGGCTGCACCTGCACGGCGCGCATTTCGGCATCGCCAGCGGCGAGCTGCGCCTGCGCGATCCGCAGACCGGCGAGTTCCACCTCGCGGTGCCGGAGGGCGCGGGCGGGGCGACCCGGCTGATCCGCTGCCAGGACGAGGCCGGCAGCGGCGGCTGAGCCGCGCCGCCGGCGCGCCGGGGCCGGGAGCCTCTACGCCTCCCCGGCGAAGCCGCGCACCAGCAGGTTGGCGATCGCCATCGGGGGCGGGGTCGTCAGGCCGTCCGGGTGGGTGCGCTCCAGCATCTGCCGGACCTCGGCGCGGGAGAACCAGCGGGCGTCCTCCAGCTCCGTGCGGTCGAGGATCAGCTCGACGTCGAGCCCGCCCGACAGCGCCTCGGCCTCGCAGCCGATCATCAGCGAGGACGGGAACGGCCACGGCTGCGAGGCGCGGTAGCGCACCGCGCCGACCCGCAGGCCGGCCTCCTCGAAGGTCTCGCGCCGCACCGCGTCCTCGATCGTCTCGCCGGGTTCGAGGAAGCCGGCGAGGCAGGAATAGACGCCGGGCAGGAAGCGGGCCTGCCGGCCGAGCAGGCAGTACTCGCCGCGGGTCACCAGCATGATGACCACCGGGTCGGTGCGGGGGAAGTGCTCGGTGCCGCAGGCGGCGCAGTCGCGGCGGTAGCCGCCGCAGGCGATCGTCGTCGGCGATCCGCAATTGGCGCAGAAGCCGTGGCGGCCGTGCCAGGACAGCAGCGACTTGGCGGTGGCGAGGAGCCCGGTCTCCGGTGCCGCGACCGCACCCTCGACCGCGATGGTGCGCAGGTCGACCACCCGGTAGGCCAGGTCGTCGGCGTAGAGCGCGCCGGCATCGGCCGGGAGCGCGGTGCCGAAAACCGGGCGGCCCTCGATCCGGCCGAGGAACAGGACCGGCGCGGGGTCCGGTGCCCGTTCGAGGTCGGGCGGCGTCAGGAGGGCCGTCGCACTGTCGCCGGCGCGGCGCAGCACCGCCTGCTCGCCGGCGAACAGCACCAGCCCGGCCCCGGGGCTGCCGGCGAGCGTCGGGGCCGGGTCGGTGCGCTCGGCCGAGTGGCGTTCGAGCAGGCTGCGGGCGAAGCCGAGGCGGTCGAGGGGAGACGTCACGGGCGGGTCCTCAGGCGTCGGCGAACAGGGCGCGGGCGCGCTCGACGAGCTGCGCGGCGGCGTGCGGCGGGTAGGGCGTGCGGCTGCCATGGCCCCAGACCGGGCCGGGCCAGGCCGGATCGGACAGGAAGCGCCCGACGACGTGGACGTGCATCTGCGCCACGACGTTGCCGAGCGCCCCGACATTGACCTTGTCGGGCTTGGCGAGCGCCTGCATCACCCCGACGGCGATCCGCGTCTCCTGCATCAGGGTCGCGGCGTCCTCGGGCGAGAGGTCGGTGAGTTCGCTCACCCCCTCCCGGCGGGGTACCAGCACCAGCCAGGGGAAGCGGGCGTCGTCGAGGAGCAGCACGGAGCAGAGCGGCAGGTCGCCGACCGCCAGGGTGTCGGCGGCGAGCCGGGGATCGAGGGGAAAATCGGACATCGGGGCCTCGGATGACCGCGATGGTGTAGGACGTGCCGCGGGCGCGGGCAAACGCCGGACCGGCTCAGTGCGCCATCAGGACCGGCATCGCCGCGTGGGCGAGGATGTGGCTGGTCGGGCCGCCGAAGATCATCTGGCGCAGGCGGCTCTGGGTGTAGGCGCCCTTGATGAGCAGGTCGCAGCCGATCGCCGCGGCCTCCTCCAGGAAGATCTCGCCCGGGGTGCGGCGCCCCGCCGCGAGGGTGCGCCCTTGGGCCGACAGGCCCTCGCGGGTCAGCGCCGCCGCCATCGCCTCGGCGCTCGGGCCCGGCACCATGCCGGTCTCGACCGCCAGAACCTCGATCCGCGACGCCTTGCGCAGGAACGGCGCCGCGAAGGCGACCGCGCGGGCGGTCTCGGTCGAGCCGTTCCAGGCGATCACCACGGTGTCGCCGATCGTCGCCGGCGGCTCCGGCGGGGCGATCAGCAGCGGCCGGCCGCTCTCGAACAGCACCGCCTCGAGGGTGGTCATGCGCGGGCCGTCGTCGCCGGCATGGGGGCGGCCGACCACCGTCGCGGAGAACAGGCGGGCGTATTGCGCGAGGAAGCCGTCGCCCGGCGAGGCCTCGGGGAGCCAGCGGTAGCGCGGACCGGCCTGGGCGACCCCGGCGCTCTCCCGCGGCACGCCGTGCCGGTCCATGAAGGCGGTGAACAGGCTGCCGCAATCGCGCGCCTCGGCCCGGTCGGTCTCCTCGTCCCGGACCCAGGTCATGCCGCCGACCATGTCGACGGGGACGTATTCGGCGAGCGCGGGGCGCAGGCCGAAGCCCTCGATGCTGCCGTCGAAGCGGCGGGCGGCGAGGAGGGCGGTGGTGAACACCGAATCGAGCAGCGCGTGGCGCGCGACCGGAACCAGGAGGGTCTTCATCGGCACGGGACCTCGGTACGGGCGGCATAGCATCACGCCGCCGCCGCCGCTGTCCAGAGCGCCGGAGGCGCGGCCCCCAGGGCTTTGCCCGGGGCGTTCAGCCGGCCAGGAGCGCGCCGGCCCCGGCGCTCACGCCCACGACGAGCCAGGGCGGCGCCCGCCACAGGAACAGCAGCAGGAAGGCGGCGGCCGCGACGGCGTAGGCGGCGCGGTCGGTGATGCCGGCGGTCCAGACCGGGTCGTAGAAGGCGGCGAGCAGCAGGCCGACCACCGCGGCGTTGACCCCGGCCAGCGCCCGGCGCGCCCGCGGCACGCCGCGCAGGCGGCCCCAGAACGGCAGCGTGCCGAAGACCAGCAGGAACGACGGCAGGAAGATGCCGGCGAGCGCCGCCGCCGCCCCGGCGGGGCCGCCGGCCACGGCCCCGAGATAGGCCGCCAGGGTGAAGAGCGGCCCCGGCATCGCCTGCACGGCGCCGTAGCCGGCCAGGAAGGCGTCGGCGCCGACGAGGTGCGGCACCAGCTCGGCCTGGAGCAGTGGCAGCACGACGTGGCCGCCGCCGAACACCAGGGCGCCGGCGCGGAAGAACAGCGCGAACAGCGTCAGGCCGGGGCTGCCGGCCGCCTCCGCCGCCAGCGGCAGGCCGGCGAGGAGCAGCGCGAACAGGCCGAGGCAGGCGAGGGCGGTGCGGCGGCCGACCGGGCCGGCCGCCGCGGGCGCCCCGGCCGATGGGGCGGGCTGCCCGGGCAGGGCGAGCCCGGCGAGCCCGCCGAGGACCAGGGCGGCGAGCTGGCCGGCGACCCCCGGCAGCGCCAGGGCGATGGCGGCGGCGGCCACCGCCAGGGTGGCGCGGGGCCGGTCCGGGGCGAGGCTGCGCATCATCCCGAGGATCGCCAGCGCCACGACCGCGGCGGCGGCGGCCTTGAGCCCGTGCAGGGCGCCGCGCCCGGCCGGACCGTCGAGGAGCATCGCCCCGGAGGCGAACAGCGCCATCGCGGCGGCGGAGGGCAGGGTGAAGCCGGTCCAGGCCGCGAGGGTGCCGGCCGTCCCCGCCCGGCGCAGGCCGAGGGCGATCCCGACCTGGCTGCTCGCCGGGCCGGGCAGGAACTGGCACAGCGCGACGAGGTCGGCATAGGCCGCCTCGTCGAGCCAGCGGCGCCGGACCACGAACTCGTCGCGGAAGTAGCCGAGATGGGCCACGGGACCGCCGAAGGCGGTGAGGCCGAGGCGCAGGAACGCGGCGAAGACCTCGGGCCAGCGGCCGGCCGCGGTGTCGCCGCGGAGGCCGTGGTGGCGCGCCTCGTCCATGCCGGATCCGTCCCGTCCCTGCGGGGCGGACCTGCCCCGGCTGGGCTTGTGGCCCGGTCCGGGGGGGCGATCAACCCGGTCGGGCGGTCAACCGGCGTGGAGGCCGCGGATTTCCGCGCGCGCCTGTTCGAGGTAGCGGTGGCGCTCCTCGTCGCTCAGCAGCACCGCGATCTCGGCCTGCGTCGCGCGGCGGCGCACGGCGTCGTTCCACAGGCTGTCCTTCGGTCCCTCGGCGGCATGGATCTGCCGAGCGCGGACGATCTCGGTCGCGGTGTAGGCGTCGAGCATGCGTTCCTCCCTGGATCCGATGCCGTGACCTCGTGGTTTTGCCGGACCTTAACCCGAGCGTAAACATGGCGCGAGTGTGGCAGCGTTACCAATGTGCCGGTGGCGCATTTTCCTTTCTTTGTTGCAGTGCGGTAGAGTATCGGATACCCACGTCCCGAATGCCTCGCCCGCCGCCTCGGCGTCCGGTGGGACATCCTCGCCCCGCGCCGGGGCAGGATCGTCCCGTCGCGGGACGGCCGGCGGAGCGGGCGACGCCGGTTGCCAAGGGCATCGCTTCCACGATGCGGCCATCGTCCGGTGGTACAGAATTCGCGTCGGCGCTCCGGACGTTCGCCACGCGGTCGCGAGGAGTGTTCGATGTCGTCTGCCGTCGGCGGCCAGCAGGTCGGCCTCACGAAACGTCTCCGTCGCGCCGCGTCGGGGGACGAATTCGCCGGGGCCCGACAGGATCGGTCGTGACAATGGCAGATCATCGGTCTCGCCGATATTCCGGTCTCGCCCGAGATCGTCTGTTCCTGGCGCTTGCTTGGCAGTCCCGACCATGGTCGAGCAGGCTCGACTTGCATGAACTTGACTTGCATCAACACGACTGACAGATGATGGGCCGCATCAGACGACGCGGACCGATTCCGGATCCACCCTGCCCGGACCGAATCACGGTCCCTCTCGACACGTTGCCCTGAGCGCCAGCCAGCGAAAGGACGTACGATGCTCAAATGGCCAAAGGCAAAGTCATTCGGCCAAGTGCTGGATGACAACAAGGGGGCGGGGCCGGGCTTCGATCTCCTTCGCATGGGCCTCGCCGTCGCGATCCTGCTCAGCCATGCGTCCGGCATCACCGGCAACCGCGGCTTCCTGTCGAGCTTGCTCGCCAACCTCTTCGGCCTGTCGCCGGAGGTGGCCGGCGCGATCGGCGCGCAGGCCGGCGGTCCGCTCCTGGGTCCGGAAGGGCCGGCGGTGACGGGCCTCGCCCGGCCCTACACGCTCTCCCTGGTGCCGATGTTCTTCGCGCTCAGCGGCTTCCTGGTCACGGGCAGCGCCTTCCGCACCCGCAGCGTTCCGCGCTTCCTCGGATTGCGCGCCCTTCGCATCGTTCCGGCGCTGTTCGTCGAAGTGATGCTCTGCGCGGTGGTCCTCGGAGCCATCTTCACCACGCTGCCCCTGAAGGAATACTTCACGTCCAGCGGCTTCTGGATCTATTTCGGCAACATCATCGGCCACGTGGTCCTGACGCTCCCCGGCGTGTTCGAGACCACCAGCCTGTCGAAGAACGTCAACTCGAACCTGTGGACGTTGCCGTACGAGTTCTACTGCTACGTGATCATCGCCATCGGCATGTTCGCGTCGGTGCTCTACAACCGGATGCTGTTCACCGTGCTGTTCGCCATCGCGACGGTCGCGCTGCTGATCGGCAACAGCTTCTTCGGTCTCCATGTCGTGGGCGGGCGTCTCACCGGCGCGACCATGGTGTATTACTTCTTCGCCGGCGTGTTCATCTTCCTCTGGCGTGAGAAGATCGCCTATCGCTGGAGCTACGCGATCGTCGCCGGCGTGATCTGCTACGTCCTGATGATGTCCAGCCGCACGGTCTACCTCTATCCGATCCTGCTCACCTACCTGACCGTGTTCATCGGGCTGACGTCGTTCCCGCGGATCCCGTACCTGAACAGCGGCGACTACTCCTACGGCGTCTACCTCTACGGCTATCCGGCCACGCAGGCGATCATCGCGGCGGCCCCCTCGCTGCGCCACAACCTCGGTGCCGTCGCGCTGCTCGCGCTCGTGATGACGATCCTGTTCTCGGTGGCGTCCTGGCACCTCATCGAGAAGCACTTCCTCAAGCTCAAGGTCTATATCGCCCCGCGCTCGGCGAAGATCTCGGCGATGCTGCATCCGGAGTCGTTCAAGCCGGATGTGCCGATCGAGGGCCAGCCGATCAGCAAGACCGCGACCTGAGGCGACCCCACCCGAAGGCCGGAGCGCGACCGCTCCGGCCCGATGCCCGGCCCGAGCAGGATCGCCCCCGCGATCCTGCTCGTCGCGTTCCCGGCACCCGTCCGGGTCGATAGCGGTCTCATCCTCCCCCGACCGCAGGACGGGTCGGATCCTCCCGGGACAGGGCGACGCCGAGGCGGCTCGTCAGTCGAAATCCGGACGATTGCTTCCGGATTTCGACTGGAGCACGTCACGATCGCGCTGCCATCGCGAAGCTTCTCTCGGTCTTTGAACTTGCTGCCTTTTCTACGACGAACCGGTACCCGCTTCGTCGGAAAATGCTCCAACGAGCCCGCGCGGCGGCTGAGCGAAGCCGGTTTCTGCAACGCGAAGCGATTGCACGGCAATCGCCACGATCCCGCAGGGATCGCCGAGCGATCAATCAGAAACCGCATCAGAGGCAGAGCCGGGTCCGCGGCCCCAGCCGCCGGGCGAGCCGCAGCAGGTCCTCGCGCCGCAGGGCCACGCAGCCCTCGGTCGGTCGGAAGCCCGGCCGGGCGACGTGCAGGAAGATCGCGCTGCCGTGCCCGCGCCGGATCGGCCCGCGATTGTAGTCGAGGTCGACGACGAGGTCGTAGAGGCCGTCGTCGCGCCACAGCCGCTCGGCGCTCACCCCCGCCGCCGGCAGCGGGATCGGCCGGTTGTAGCGCCGGTCGCGGGGGTCGTCGCACCAGCCGTCGCCCGGCGCGGTCCGGCGTAGCGGCAGGGCGGTGCGCGGGCGCGGCCCGAGATGATCGGCGCGGTAGAAGCCGCCGCGCAGGCGGAAGCAGCCCCGCGGCGAGGCGCCGTCGCCCTCGCGCTTCGTCCGCACGATTCCGCCCTTGCCGAGCGCGCACGGGATCAGCACCGGGCCGGCGATGAGCGTGCCGCGGCTGCGGTCGAGCACGCTGACGCGGACCCGCAGCAGCGGCAGGGTAGTGCGGACGGGCCGAGAGGGGACGGAGCGAAGTCGGAGGGACATGGGGCGACGGGTCCCGGTGCGTGGCGGTGGCGCCGCGGTGTAGAGGGCGGCGATCCGCTTGACCATGGAGGCCGGAGTGAACGACGGGGCCGGACCCGACTGGCTCGGCTGGCTGCCGGCACGGATCCTCGCCCTCGACGTCGAGGCCACCGGCCTGCGCGAGCGCGACCGGATCGTCAGCCTCGGCCTCGTCGCGGTCGAGGCCGCGGCGCTGACCGGGCCGGCGCCGCCGCTCCGCCTATGCCACCTCGTGTTCGATCCGGGTCGCCGCAGCCATGCCCGGGCCGAGGCCCTGCACGGCTACGACGACTGGACCCTGCGCCATCAGGACCCGATCGACGCCCACCTTCCGGCGCTCGCCGGTCTCATCGAGGCGGCCGACCTCGTGGTGGCCCACAATGCGGCGTTCGATCTCGGCCTCCTCGACCGCGAACTCGCCCGGGCCGGGCTGCCGCCGCTCGCGGTGCCGCGCTACTGCACCTGGGAGGCGTACCGGCGCCGGGGCGAGAAGGGCCGCGAGTCCCTTGCCGCCGTGTGCGCCCGGTTCGGCGTCGCGCGGGCCGGGCCGCGCCACGGCGCCCTGGAGGATGCGTGGCTCGCCCTGCGGGCCTATCTCTGGCTCCAGGCCTGCCCGGTCGACCTGCCGCGGCTGGACGGCCTGACGCTTCCTCCCGCCAACCTGCGGCCGGTGCCGCCGCGGCCCGAGGGCCGGCTGCCGCCGCGGTCGGCCGGAGCCTCCGTCCCCGTCACCGTCTCTGGACAGTGAGGCGCCGACCCTTGCCGCGAACCCGGGCTCCACTACTGTCGCGTCGGCGGTCCGCGCCCGATCCCGGGGCGCGGTCCCGCCGGTCTCTGCCGCAACGTCCGGCCGGGCATCCGTGCCGCCGGGCGGCCGTCCCGAGAGTGCCGAACCGATGTCCAACGCCCACCGCCTGCTCGTCGTCGACGACGATCCCGCACTCCGGGAGACGCTGAGCGAGCAGCTCGTCCTCTGCGAGGAGTTCGAGGTCGTCACCGAGGAGACCGCCCGGGGCGCCGTCGACCGGGTCGGGGCCGAGCGGGTCGACCTCGTGGTCATGGATATCGGGCTGCCCGACCTCGACGGCCGCGAGGCGGTCAAGCTGATGCGCGGACAGGGGTTTCGCGGGCCCGTCATCATGCTGACCGCCCAGGATTCCGAGGACGACACCGTGAGCGGCCTCGAATCGGGCGCCAACGACTACGTCACCAAGCCGTTCAAGTTCGCGGTGCTGCTCGCCCGCATCCGCGCCCACCTGCGCCAGTACGAGGCGAGCGAGGACGCGGTGTTCCAGATCGGCCCCTACACCTTCCGGCCGGGCGCCAAGCTGCTCGTCGGCGAGCGCGGCTCGAAGCTGAAGCTCACCGAGAAGGAGACCGCGATCCTGCGCTTCCTCTACCGGGCCGGGCGTCAGGTGGTCGGGCGCGACACCCTGCTCGCCGAGGTCTGGGGCTACAACGCCCAGGTCACCACCCACACCCTTGAGACCCACATCTACCGGCTGCGCCAGAAGATCGAGCCCAACCCGGCCGCGGCCTCGATCCTGGTGACCGAGGGCGGCGGCTACAAGCTGGTGCCGTGATACCGATCCGGTAGGAGCCCTCCGGCGGGTGCGCGGCCCGGTTGAATCGGTTAAGCTTGTTCGTGGCCGCCCCCGGGCGGAGGGGGGAGTACCGGGCCGTTGGCGCTCGACGACGACATCGCCACGCTCGCCGCGGCACCTCTGTTCGGCCTGATGAACCGGGACGCCCTGCGGCTGATCTCGTTCGCCGCCGAGCGCCTGCGCCTCGCGCCCGGCGCCGAGCTGTTCGCCCGCGGCGCGGCGGCGGAGGCCGGCTACGTCGTGCTGGCGGGCTCGGTGCGGGTCGAGGCGCGGGCGCCCGGCGCGGCGCCGGTCGAGGCGGGAGCCGCGGCGGTGATCGGCCAGACCGCCCTGCTGGTGGCCGGCGAGCGGCCGAGCGCCGCCCGCGCGGGCGAGGCCGGTGCCGAGGTGATGGTGGTGCCCCGCACCCTGATGCGCCGGGTCCTCGAAGTCTTCCCGGACGCCGCCGCGGCGATCCACGACGCGCTTGCGGACGAACTCGCGGCTCTGGTGCGCGACCTCGCCGGATCGCGCGCGGCACGGCGGACCTGACGCATCCCGGCGGGGCTCCGCTGTACCCTGACGGGGGCTCCCCTGTACCCTGGCGGGGCCTGCCGGCGAACCCCTATCGCGCCACCGGAGGATGCAGGATGGAAGCACGGCCCAGGACGACCGGTGGCGCGGCGGCGGAGACGCCTCCTGCGGGGCCGGCCGATGCCCCCGCCTTCCGCTACGCCGACGTGGTCGCGGTCTCCGACTTCCAGCGCGTGCTCGACGACGCGATCTACCGGCCGGTGCCGGATTCGTGGTCGGTTGCGATCACCGACGTGGTCGAGTCGGGCGCCGCCATCGCCGCCGGCCGCTACCGGGAGGTCAACTTCGTCGGCGCGGCCACGATCGCGTCCCTGCGCAACGCGCTCGGCGGGCGCGACCTGCCGTTCACCTTCGGCGGCGACGGCGCCGCCGCGCTGCTGGCACCGGAGGACGAGGCGGCCGCCCGCGTGGCCCTCTCCGAGACCGCGACCTGGGCGCGGGAGGCGATGGGGCTGCGGCTGCGCGCCGCCCTGATCCCGGTCGCGGAGATTCGGGCCGCCGGCCGCGACCTGCGGGTGGCGCGCTACGCGCCCTCGCCGGACGTCGCCTACGCGATGGTCACCGGCGGCGGGCTCGCCTTCGCCGAGCGTGCGCTGAAGGCCGGCCGCTGGGAGGTGGCGGAGGCGCCGGCCGGGGCCCGGCCCGACCTGTCGGGCCTGTCCTGCCGGTTCGAGCCGACCCGGGCGCGGCGGGGAATCGTCCTGTCGATCGTCGCCATCGGCCGCGACGGCGCCGACCCGGCCGGCCTCCGGGGCGCGATCGCCGACATCCTGCGCCTCGTCGCCGCCCTGCCGGCGATGGGCCGACCGCTGCCGGAGGAGGGGCCGATGCTGGCCTGGCCGCCGGCCGGGGTCGAGGCGGAACTCGGCGCCCGGCCCGGGCGCGGCCCGCGCGCCGTGCGCCGCCTCGCGGTCCTCGGCCGCGGCGCCCTGATGCACCTGATCTTCCGGTTCGGGCTGACGGTCGGCGGCTTCGTCCCGGGCCGCTACCGGCGCGAGATGACCGCCAACGCCGACTTCCAGAAATACGACGACGGCCTGCGCATGACGATCGATTGCGACCCGGACACCGCCGGGCGGATCGAGGACAGGCTGCTGCGGGCCGAGCGGGACGGGATCCTGGATTTCGGGCTGCACCGCCAGGGCTCGGCGCTGGTGACCTGCATCACGCCGGCGCCGAGCGCGAGCGACCACGTCCACTTCATCGACGGCGAGGGCGGCGGCTACGCCCGCGCCGCGGGGGTGCTCAAGGCCAAGCTCGCGACGGGACTCTGAGCGGCCTCGCGTCGGCGCCGGCGCGAGGTGCTTCAGCCGTCCTTCGGCATCGCCGAGCGGATCAACCGGTCGGTGCCGAGATCCTCCTCGTCGTAGCCGAGCAGCTCGGCCAGACGGCCGCGGGCGCGGCTGACCCGGCTCTTCACCGTGCCGACCTTGCAACCCATGATCGCCGCCGCCTCCTCGTAGGACACGCCCTCCGCCCCGACGAGCACCAGCGCCTCGCGCTGGTCGGCCGGGAGCTTCGCCAGCGCGCTCTGCAGGTCCTCGACGTCGAGCCGGTCGCCCTGGTGCGGCGCCGTGGCGAGGCGCGCCGCGTAGGAGCCGTCCTGGTCCTCGACCTCGCGCACCCGTTTGCGGTGGTCGGAGTAGAAGATGTTGCGCAGGATCGTGAACAGCCACGCGTTCAGGTTGGTGCCCGGCTGGAACCGGCCGCGGTGCTGCCAGCCCTTGAGCAGGGTATCCTGCACGAGGTCGTCGGCGCGGGCCGGGTTGCTGGTCAGCGAGAGCGCGAAGGCGCGCAGCGACGGCACCGCCTGGAGCAGCCCGTCGCGGAATTCCGGCCGCACCACCTCGCCCTGGG
This sequence comes from Methylobacterium oryzihabitans, assembly GCF_004004555.2. Lineage (GTDB taxonomy): Bacteria > Pseudomonadota > Alphaproteobacteria > Rhizobiales > Beijerinckiaceae > Methylobacterium > Methylobacterium oryzihabitans. Next base: position 65,936 of record NZ_SACP01000004.1, on the reverse strand, counting down.
CCTTGAGCGCGGCTTCGAGCCGGGCGATCAGGTCGGCGAAGCGGTTGCTCGGATCCTCGCTCCCGAGGGTCTCGTAGGCGGCCCGCAGGTGGTCGCCCAGATGCGTGCGGATCGTGGCGGACAGGCCGGGCCGCAGCCCGTCCGGCGGGTTCGAGGCGGTGTCGCGCGTCATGGCTCTCGCATCTGGCTCCCCCTGGACAGATGGGGTCGATCCGGGAGGCGGAAAGGCTCGTGACGAACCTTACCCGGCAAGACCTTGGCCGGAAAGACCTTGGCCGGGAAGCTTCCGCGTCAGCCCCCCGCCGCGGCGCCGTGCTCGTCGCCGTCCGGCACGCCGAGGCGGAACGCCATCACCTCGCCGGGCGCGAGGTCGGTCCAGGTCTCGTCCCGGGTCAGCGGCCGGGTGGCGATGACGGTCACGATGTCGTCGGGCGTGGTCTCCTGGGCAAAATCGACGCGCCAGTCCTCGTCGATCAGCGTCGCGGTGCCGAACGGCGCCCGGCGGGTCAGGGTGCACAGGCGCTTGCCGCAATGGGCGTAGAGGGTGCGGCTGTCCGACAGCAGCATGTTGAACACGCCGAGCCCGTGCAGTTCGGCGCACAGCTCGCGCACCGCCCCGTCGAGGCGGGTCGGCCGCGGCAGCGACGACCAGCGCGCCTCGAGCCGGCCGAGCATCCAGCAGAAGGCGTGCTCGCTGTCGGTGGTGCCGACCGGCTGGAACCGGGTCAGCGGCAGCCGCTTCACGCCCTTGAGCTGGCCGTTATGCGCGAAGGTCCAGGTGCGGCCCCACAATTCGCGGCTGAACGGGTGGGTGTTCTCCAGCGTCACCCGGCCGCGGTTGGCCCGGCGGACATGCGCGACGACGATCCGGCTCTTGATCGGGTAGCGGCGCAGCAGCCGGGCGATCTCCGAGCGCGCGCTCGGCTCGGGATCGTGGAAGCTGCGGCTCCCGCGGCCCTCGTAGAACGAGATGCCCCAGCCGTCCTGGTGCGGCCCGGTCTCGCCGCCGCGGCGGGCGAGGCCGGCGAAGCTGAAGCGGATGTCGGTCGGGACGTTCGCGCTCATGCCGAGGAGTTCGCACATCGCCTCAGCCGCCGATCCCGAGGGCGCGGCCCGCCGCCCGCGCCTGCGCCAGGAAGCCCGGGCCGTCGTAGAGCACCCGGCCGCCGTTCGGCAGCGCGGAGACATCCGGTTCGGGCGCCTCGCGGAACCGCTCCAGGGCGATCGGCATCCGGTTCAGGGTTTCCGCCTGGCTGGCATGGGCGGCGAACAGGGCCGCCTTGAGGGCGCAATCGTCCGGGTCGAGGTGGAGGGCGATCGCCCGCCGCGGCGGCACCGCCGGCAGGAAGCCCCCGGCCTCGAACCCGTCCGGGCCGGCGTGGTAGTACGGCATCTCGACCACGCCGAGGCGGTCGGGCCCGAGCCGTCGGCGCGCGCCGGCGACCGCGAGCGCCACCGCGTCGTGGTCGCTGTGCCCGCCCTCCCAGGCATGGGTGAGCGCGACCGCGATGCCGCGCTCGGCGAACAGGCCGGCGAGGCGGTGCGCGAGGTCGGGGATCCTCTCCGCGACGCCGCCATCGGCATACCCGAGGGCGAGGCGGCGCGCCGCCGGCACCCCGGCGAGCGCCATCGCGGCGTCGAGTTCCTCGAGCCGGGGCCCGGCGCCGGTGACGTGGACGACGGTCAGCCCGCGCAGCCGCGGCAGTTGCGCGCCGCAGCCGATGCTCTCGTCGTCGGGATGGGCCACGACCAGGGCCGCCCGCTCCGCATCGACCGGCCCGCAGGCCGGATCGGCGAGGGCGGCGAGGAACCGCTCGGCGGGGGAGGCGGGCGCCCCCGGCCGGTCGGGAGGGGGCAGGCGGCGCTCGTCCGGGTCTGGCGTCACGGTCTTCTGGCTCTCGAACGCGGTCGACTGTCATGGCGGCGCGACCGCCCCGGTGCAAGATGGCGCGCCCGGCCCGCTCGCCGAGACCCGCGCACGCGGCTCCTGTCGAGAATCGCCCGAAGCCGAGTGTTGCCCGTATCTTACGGTGCCGCACGAATCGACCGCGGCGCAGACCTCCTGCGCTCGCGTCCATCTTGACGACGATACCGCACTTGCGAGATGACCCGTCGCAAAGATTCCAGGCCCGGATTCCAAGCCGCAGGATTGCGCCCGATGAGCAACTTCAACGAGGAGCGCGTGCTGTCCGTCCACCACTGGACCGACACGCTCTTCAGCTTCCGCACCACCCGCGACCCGTCGTTCCGCTTCCGCAACGGCGAGTTCACGATGATCGGTCTGAAGGGCGAGGGCAAGCCGCTCCTGCGGGCGTACTCGGTGGTCAGCGCCAACTACGAGGACGAGCTGGAGTTCTTCTCGATCAAGGTCGCGAACGGCCCGCTCACCTCGAAGCTCCAGCACCTCAAGGTCGGCGACCCAATCGTCGTCAGCCGCAAGGCGACCGGCACCCTCGTCCTCGACAACCTGCTGCCCGGCCGCCACCTCTACCTGCTCGGCACCGGCACCGGCCTCGCGCCGTTCCTGTCGATCATCAAGGACCCGGAGACCTACGACCGCTTCGAGAAGGTCGTGCTGGTTCATGGCTGCCGCCACATCCAGGAACTCGCCTACGGCGAGACGATCACCGAGACGCTGCCGAACCACGAGCTGATCGGCGAACTGGTGCGCGACCAGCTCGTCTACTATCCGACCGTGACCCGCGAGCCGTTCCGCAACCGCGGCCGCATCACCGACCTCATCACCTCGGGCAAGCTCTTCGCCGATATCGGCCTGCCCGAGATGGCGATCGACGCCGACCGGTTCATGCTGTGCGGCAGCCCGGAGATGATCCGCGACACCCGCGACCTGCTGGCGAGCCGCGACTACGTCGAGGGCAACCACGGCGAGGCCGGCCACTACGTCATCGAGAAGGCCTTCGTCGAGAAGTGATCGTTCGAGGGGGAGACGGGCCCGTGCGCATCCTGCTCATCAACCCCAACACCACGGCGGCCGTCACCGAGCAGGCGGCGGCGCATGTGCGCCGCCTGATCCCGGCCGAGATCGTCGCGGTCACCGGCCGGTTCGGCGCGCATTACATCTCCAGCCGGGCCGCGGCGGCCATCGCCGCCCACGCCGCCCTCGACGCCCTGGCCGAGCACGGGGCCGGCTGCGACGCGGTCTACCTCGCCTGCTTCGGCGATCCCGGTCTCCTCGCCCTCAAGGAAGTCTCGCCGGTCCCGGTCGTCGGCATGGCCGAGGGCGCGCTGCACCTCGCCTGCACCCGCGGTCGGCGCGTCGGCATCGTCACCGGCGGCGTGCTGTGGCGGCCGATGCTGGAGGAGTTCGCCGCGAGCCTCGGCCTGTCGTCGCGGCTGTCGGGCATCCGCGCCATCGCGCCGACCGGCGGCGAGATCGCCCGCGATCCCGACGCGGCGCTCGCCCGCCTCGCCGCCGCCTGCCGGGCCTGCGCCGAGGAGGACGGGGCCGACGTGGTGATCCTCGGCGGCGCGGCGCTGGCCGGCCTCGCCGAGCGGATCCGGCCCGACGTGCCGGTGCCGGTGATCTGCTCGACGGAGGCCGGGGCCCGCGCCGTGATGGCGGCTGCCGGCCTGCGGACCGGCCGCGTTCCGCCGCCGGCGACCGCGAGCACCGGCCTGTCGCCGGCCCTGACGGGCCTGCTCGCCGCCGGCTGAGCGGTCCCGGGCCGGGCGCCCGCCGCGCATGACCGCCGCGACCCCCGTGGGGATTGTCATCGCGGCGCCGGCACGCGAAGCAGGGTCGGCCACGGGCCCCGCAGAGGGCCGCGACGCGAGGAAACACCACGATGCAGGACTGGAACGGCTACCGCACCGAGCTGGCGGCCACGCTGGGGCAGATCGGCCAGATCAGCCCCGACCTCCTCAAGGCGCACGATCTCATCGCCACCGCGACCCCGAAGGAGCCGCAGCTCGACGCCAAGACCCGCGAGCTGATCGCGCTGGCCGTCGCGGTGACGACCCGCTGCGACGGCTGCATCGCCTTCCACTCCGAGGCCGCCCGCAAGGCCGGTGCGACCAAGGAGGAGATGGTGGAGGCCCTCGGCGTCGCGATCGCGCTCAATACCGGCGCGGCCCTCGTCTACACCGCCCGCGCCTTCGACGCCTTCACCAAGGGCGAGGGCTGATTAGACACAGCCTTTGAAGCATCGATTGCTGCAACTCTGGATGCATGACTCATAACGGCGTGTCACAATGACCTGCCCCAGGTGGGATGTGCGAGAGGCAGGCATGCCAAACCCGGTTTATGCAGCAATCGAGAAAAAATCCGATGTTTGTGCTGCCATGAAAGAATGGCAGAGAAAATTCGAGGAAGGATCAGACCGTCTTCCAGGTATGCAGGGATCTATTGACTGGCATCCGAGTCTCAAGTTGTGGGGGAGTTTTGGCGGTTGGAGAAAGGGGAATGGTGCATTTCGTTACTGGAATGCGTTCGGAATGGAGCGGCCCAATTTCCGTCAAAATATCATCGTCGAAATTAATCCGCCTGACCAGGGTTCCAATAAGATCATGCAGGGCGTCCTGGCTCTTGATGCTAGGCAATCCCGCTGGATTCTCCATAAGGGCCGGCTGTCCATCCCAGGAAAAGGCATCAGTGAAAATGAATTTGATTTAGCTGTAAGTAGCCGCAGGGTGCCCGTTAGATTTAGCGACGGAACTGTTGTCGAATGCCATCCTGTCGCAGAGATCGACAATTCTCCATCTGCTGTTCAACGTCAAGTAGCCGAGTTTGTCGCAAAATGCCTTATTGTTAGGTCGTTTTACCAGTTTGGCGAGAAAATCCATGAGCAGGCTTTAAACGTCGAAGACGCGGAGCGCAGCGTCCCTGAATTAACAGGCTTTTACGAAATTGGCCCCCAGGCTGGGCGGCAAGTTGAGCGAAAGCATGGAGAGGTCTGGCGTGCGCTTGTTGAGGAACTGGATCGTCGCAACATCAAGCACACGAATGGCCGTGTAGGCCGCTGGGGTCCAGATCTGCGCACGATTGAGGTGGACCCAATATTGTTTGAGATAAAAGTTGCAATATCGGCTCATGATTTGCAATGCGCAGTAGGGCAGCTTTTATTATATGAAGGTCTTTTGGGTAAATCATATCGCAAGGTAATGGTTGTGCCGTGGGATTCGGGATTAGAAAATAGTTCATATATAAGACAAATTCGAGATCTCGATATTATGATACTACCCTATCGGACCAGAAAGATGGGCGTTTACTTCCCCGAAAAGGAGATGCTCCATGAATTGCTGCGGAGCGGCATCGACGATCCGATCTCGTAAAAGGCACCATTGACTTCTGGCCCAACTAATTTGAGATCGTTGGGATGAGCGCGGCGGCGTGCGCCGCCACGTCGCCGGCCCGGCACAGCCACACCGCGTCGCGATGCGCCGCGATGTGGGCGAGCGCCCGCCGCAGGGGCCGCAGGCGGTGCGGCTGGCCGACGAGATAGGGGTGGAGGGCGATGCCCATGACGAGCGGCGCGGCCTCGGCGCGCTCGCGCATCTCGTCGAAGCCGTCGACGATCATCTCGGCGAATTGCGCGCCGGAATCCTTGCGGCCGACGATCGACGGGATGTCGTTGAGCTCCTGCGGGTAGGGCACCGACAGGATCCGGCCCGAACGGGTGCGGAACCAGACCGGCTGGTCGTCGTGGCACCAGTCGAGCAGGTAGCCGTAGCCGGCCTCGGCCAGGAGGTCGGGGGTGACCCGGCTCTGCGAGATCCACGGGCCGAGCCAGCCGGCCGGAGCCCGGCCCTCCTCGGCGGTGAGCGTCGCGGTGGCCTCGGCGATCAGCGCCCGCTCCTCGGCCTCCGGCAGGGTGCCCTGGCGCTCGGCGTTGGTGCGGCCGTGGCCCACCACCTCGTCGCCGCGGGCGCGAAACACCTCCATCAGGCCCGGGCAGTCGCGGTAGACGTGGCTGTTGACCAGGATCGAGGCCGGCAGCCGGACTTCGTCGAACAGTTCGGCCAGCCGGAAGACCCCGACCCGGTTGCCCCAGTCGCGCCAGGCGTAGTTGAGCACGTCCGGCTGCGGCCCGCCGGGGGCGAGTTCGGCGCCGAGCCCCTCGCCGAAGGCGAAGCACTCGACGTTGAGGGCGAGGTAGACCGCGAGGCGGCGTCCGCCGGGCCAGTCGTAGACCGGGCGGGCCGGCAGCGGGCTGTAGGCGTAGCGGCCGTGTCCGGCCCGGGGCGCGTCGGTCATGTCGCGGGGCTCCGGTCGCGCGAGATCGGGTGAACCTAACGCCGGGTGCGGTGCCGGACAGCCCGAGACGACCTCGCGGTGGGCCGCGGGCAAAAGAAAAGCTCCCGTGACGGCCGTCGGCCATCGGGGAGCCTTGGAGATCGAAGGGCCTCGGAGATCGAAGGGCCTTGGAGGACGTCCGTGCCGGCCGGGGCGGCCGGGTTACTGCCGGTAGTGCTGGATCCGCGTCGTGCGCAGGCCGGCGAGGCCGTGCTGCTCGATCGAATACTGCCAGCTCAGGAATTCCTCGGTGGTCAGCGTGTAGCGCTGGCATGCCTCCTCGAGGCTGAGGAGCCCGCCGCGCACCGCCGCGACCACCTCCGCCTTGCGGCGGATGACCCAGCGCCGGGTGTCCGACGGCGGCAGGTCGGCGATCGTGAGAGGACTTCCATCGGGCCCGATGACGTACTTCACCCTCGGGCGGTGCGGTTCGGTCATGATACGCTCATACACTCGACTGACCTGTCGAGATCGGAGGCTAGGGTCCCGCGCTTAAGATTGCTTGAATCGGACGGCGCGGATCCGATTCGTTGCCCACAGGCAATCGTTAACCGCGTTCGCGGCTGCGTCATGATGAAGCGGATCCGAGGGACTGCACGCTGCTGAGCGGCACCTGGGCGTCATCCACGGTCAGCATCGGCTCGGTCCCGCTGAGGTCGATGGCGCTGATCGTGCCCGAGACCTTCGTGTCCACCGCGACCTTCTGGCCGGTGGCGTCGGTGGCCTGCACCTTCACCGTGTACTTGCCGCCCGGGGCGAGCTGCCCGGTCGCGGTGCGCCCGTCCCAGGCGAAGGTCTGGCTGCCGCTCGCCAGCGCCTTGCTCTGGGTCGCCACCACGTTGCCGTTGGCGTCCGAGATCGTGATCGTCGCCTTCGGCGCGGCCCGGGCGGCGGTGAGGGTCCAGGACGCCTTTCCGTCGGCGAGCGTCGAGGTCGCGCCGTCGGCCGTCACCGTCCGGCCGATCAGCCCGGCGGTCGAGGCGGCGGTGGCCGACTTGTTCGCCGTGGTCATGGTCGAGAGCAGGTCGTTGGTCTTGAGCTGCTGCTCGACCGAGGCGAATTGCACGAGCTGCTGGGTGAACTGGTTGGTGTCGAGGGGGTCGAGCGGGTTCTGGTTGCGCAACTGCGTCGTCAGGATGGTGAGGAACTGGTTGAAGTTGCCGGCGATCGCCGAGCCGCCGGTGGCGGTGGTCGAACCGGATTTCGTCGTGGTTCCGGATGCGCTGCCGCTGCCGGCTGTGCTGATGCTGGAGGCCATCGGGGACGCCTTCGGGGAGTGCAGGGGACGCGGACGGGGTCAGATCACGAGGTCGAGGCCGGTCCGGCGGCCGAGCCGGGCGACCGCGGCGGCCGGGAGCGGTTCGGCTTCCGGCAGCGCCGGCCGCGATCCGGCCCGGGAGCCGTCGTCGTCCCGGCCGGTGCCGCCGCGCGAGCCGGCCGAGCCGTCGCCGAGGGAGAAGCTCAGCGCCGCCTCCCCGGCCGACAGCCCGGCCTGGCTCAGCGCCTGTTCGAGGCTGCGGGCGTCGCGCTGGAGCAGCGCCAGGGTCTCGGGCCGCTCGACCACGAGATGCGCCTTCACCGCCCCGCGCTCGCGGTCGATGTCGAGGCTGACCGCGACCCGGCCGAGATGGGCCGGATCGAGCCGGATCTCGAACCGGTTGCTGTCGGCGAGCGCCCGCAGCCCGATCGTCATCGGCACCGCGCTGAGCGGCGTCGGCGGGGTCGCGGCCGGCCCGCCGCCCGGACCCGCCTCGGTCCCGGCGGCCGTCGTCTCCGGCGCGCCGGCCTTCATCGCGGCCACCCGGCCGGTCGCCGGCGACGGAGCGCCCGCATCGCCGGTGACCGCCTGAGCCGGGGTCTGCGGCACCGGCGCGGGCGTTCCCGGCGCGGGAGCCGGGGGCGGCACGGGGGGCGTCGCGACCGCGGCGGCTTCGGTCGCGCTTTCGACGGCCTCCTCGTCCTTGGGGGCGGTCGCCGCCGCCGCCTCGGCCCCGGCGCCGGACCCGGGGGGGGCGGCGTCGGTCGGCGCGTCCGTCTCCTTCGCGGTCTCGTCGGGCCGCTCAGGTGCCGGCGGACGGTCGTCGGCGCTCGGCCGCACCGCGCTCCGGGCCTGCCCGGCCGGCGTGGCGCGCGGGGCGGATCGGGTCTCGGCGCGGCGGTCGCGGTCCGCCGCGGCCGTGTCGGTGCGGCGCTCCTGCGACCCGCCCACGTCGCGCCGCGCGGCGCGCTCGTCCTGCGGCGGGCGGGCCTCGCGGGCGTCGTCGAGGCTGAATCGCCGCTCCGCCGGCAGCGCCGCCTCGCGCGTCCGCGGCCGGTTCGCCGCCGGTCTCGCGGCCTCGGCCATCCGCGCCGGTCCCGTGCTCGTCATCGTCGCCCCGATCCGTTCCTGCCGGTGCGGGCTGCAACCGCCGGGCCACGGGCCGACCCGGCGCAAGCCGTTGGAGGGGTTGGGACGCGGGGGCGGCGGGGCCGGGCGGGCCGGAGCTATCTGCCGGGGCGCCCGGCAGGATCTGCCGGGCGCCGGGTCGTCCTCCCGCGGGAGAATCGACAGGGCCATCGCTTCAGCGATTGTTCTGCGGTCGCCCGCAGGACGCCGCCGCCTGGCGGGCGCGGTGCGCTCTGCGCCCGAAGAGCGCCCCGCGGAGCGGGTTCGAGGGGACGAATGTCCCCTCGAACACAGAGCGGAGCGAAAGCCGAGTGAGCGGGCGACACATCGTGTCGCGCACGACTGCCGGCGCCTGAGGCCAAGCAAGAAACCAGGGCCATCGCTCCGGAGCGATGGCCCTGGGAGAATCGACCGCCACCCTGGAAGAATGCCGGTCGGACCACTATAGACTGCGGGGCGCCGGTCGTGCGGAGCGGTCGCCGGGCGCGCCGCCCCGCGCGCCGAGACTGATGTCGTCCGGATGATGAACTCGCTCGATCTGCCGAAGGCCCCGGAGGCCACCCGCGTCGTCGTCGCCATGTCGGGCGGGGTCGACTCGTCCGTGGTGGCCGCGCTGTTGAAGCGCGAGGGCTACGATGTCGTCGGCATCACGCTCCAGCTCTACGACCACGGCGCCGCCACGCATCGCCGCGGCGCCTGCTGCGCCGGCCAGGACATCCACGACGCCCGCCGCGCCGCCGAGACGCTGGGCATCCCGCATTACGTCCTCGACTACGAGGACCGGTTCCGCGAGGCGGTGATCGACCGCTTCGCCGAGAGCTACCTCCAGGGCGAGACCCCGATCCCCTGCGTCGAGTGCAACCGCTCGATCAAGTTCCGCGACCTGCTCGCCACCGCCCGCGACCTCGGCGCCGACGCGCTGGCGACCGGGCACTACGTCGCGAGCCGGCGGCGCCCGGACGGCGGCCGCGCGCTCTACCGCGCCCTCGATCCGAGCCGCGACCAGAGCTACTTCCTCTACGCCACCACGCCCGAGCAGCTCGCCTTCCTGCGCTTTCCCCTCGGCGAGCGGCCGAAGGACGAGACCCGGGCGCTCGCCCGCGAGTTCGGCCTCTCGGTCGCCGACAAGCCGGACAGCCAGGACATCTGCTTCGTGCCCCAGGGGCGCTACCAGGACGTCATCGCCCGCCTGCGGCCCGACGCCGTGCGCCCGGGTGAGATCGTCCACCGCGACGGACGGGTGCTCGGCCGCCACGACGGCATCATCGGCTTCACGGTCGGGCAGCGGCGCGGGCTCAAGCTCTCCATCGGCGAGCCGCTCTACGTCCTGCGCCTGGAGCCCGACGCCGCCCGGGTCGTCGTCGGCCCGCGCGAGGCGCTGGCGACCTCGCGCCTGCGCCTCGCCGACCTGAACTGGCTCGGCGATGCCGCCCCCGCCGGCCTCGGCGACATTCCGGTCGCGGTCCGGGTCCGTTCGACCCGCGAGCCGCGCCCCGCCACCCTGTCCGTCGACCCTGCCACCGGCGGCGTCGAGATTTCCCTGCTGGCGGCGGAGGACGGAGTGTCCCCGGGGCAGGCCTGCGCCATCTATGCCGACGACGGCCCGCGGGCGCGGGTGCTCGGCGGCGGCACGATCCTGCGCGTCGAGGACGCGCGGCGGGCGGCGGCCTGAGGCGCGGCGGACGACGACACGACCCTTCGAGAGAGAACCACAGACATGCTGAGCGAGCCGCGGGAGGCCGGACCCACCACGGCCCTGATGCGCAAGGCCTATGCGCGCTGGGCCCCGGTCTACGACGTGGTCTACGACAAGCTGACCGAGCCGGCGGCCCGCGACGCCGTCGAGGCGGCGGTGGCGAACGGCCGACGCATCCTGGAGGCCGGGGTCGGCACCGGCCTGTCGCTCGGCTACTACCCGGCGAGTTGCGAACTCTACGGCGTCGACCTGTCGGAGGACATGCTGCGGCGCGCCCGCCGCAAGGTGCTGCGCCGCGGCCTGTCCCACGTGAAGGGCCTCCAGGTCATGGACGTCTGCCGCCTCGGCTACGCCGATGCGAGCTTCGACGCGGTGGTGGCGCAGTTCCTCATCACCCTGGTGCCCGACCCCGAGGCGGCGCTCGGCGAGTTCCTGCGGGTGCTGCGGCCCGGCGGCGAGATCGTGCTCGCCAACCATTTCGGGCAGGACGGCGGCGCGGTCGCGCGGGTCGAGGAGATCGTCGCCCCGCTGTGCTCGAAGATCGGCTGGAGCTCGGACTTCAAGGCCGCCCGCATCGAGGCCTGGGCCCGGCGCAACGGCGTCGCCTTCATCGGCGTCCGCCCGACCTTCCCGGGCGGCTTCTTCAAGATCCTGCGCATGCGCAAAGCCGCGTGAGCGGCCCCGAACAGGCCAAGGACCGCGTGAGCGGTCCCGACCAGACGAAGGACCGCGTGAGCGGTCCCGACCAGACGAAGGACCGCGTGAGCGGTCCCGACCAGACGAAGGACCGCGTGAGCGGCCCCGACCAGACGAAGGACCGCGTGAGCGGCCCCGGCGAGGACGGCGACGCGCCCGCCCTGCCGGAGGAGGCGGTGGCCCGGGCGCCGTGGCGGCGCTGGCTGCGGGTGCTGCCGCTCGTCGCGCTGGTCGCGCTCTCCCTCGGCCTGCTGATCGGCGGGGCGCCGCGGTGGTTCACCCTCGACCACCTCCTCGCCTCCCGTGACCTCGCCCAGGCGGTGGTGACCGAGAACCGTCCGCGGGCGGTGCTGATGGCCTACCTGTTCTACGTCGGCACCGTGGTCGTCTCGGTGCCGGTCTCGGTCGTGATGACCACCCTGTGCGGCTTCCTGTTCGGCACCGTGACCGGTGCCCTGGTGGCGATCGCCTCGGCGACGACCGGGGCGGTGATCGTGTTCGGCATCGGCCGCACAGCAGCGGGGGAACTGCTGCTCAAGCATGCCGGCCCGCGCCTGCGCCGCTTCGCGGACGGATTCCGCGAGGACGCGTTCTCCTACGTGCTGTTCCTGCGCCTGCTGCCGATCTTCCCGTTCTGGATGACCAATCTCGGTCCGGCGGTGTTCGGCGTGCGCCTGCGGACCTTCGCGCTCGCCACCGTCCTCGGCATCAGCCCCGGGGCGTTCATCTACGCCGCGACCGGGGCGCGGATCGAGGCGGTGGCGGCGGCGCACAAGGAGGCGCGGGACGCCTGCCTCGCCGCCGGAGGGACCGCCTGCGACGACGCGATCTCCCTCAGCCAGGTCGTGACGCCGGGCATGATCGCGACCCTGATCGGGCTCGGCGCGCTCGCCCTGCTGCCGGTCGTGGTGCGGCGCCTGCGGCGGCGGCCGGTCTGATACGGGTTTCGGACGATGCGTTCCGAAAACCGTATCAGAAGCCCGCGCGGCGCATGAGCGAAGCCGGTTTTTGCATCGCGAAGCGATCCCGCAGGGATCGCCGAGCGATCAATCAGAAACCGCATGACGCCGGCGCGGACCGTCCCCCGACCAATGGCCCAGTGGCGACGGGCCCGCCGCAGCGGCAATTCTTCAGGAACAAAACGCGGGCGCAGCGGCTCAGTGCAGCGCTGACCGGGCGGATCGGAACCCGCCGTCGACGAGGAGGAATGCGGCCGTGCGACCTGCCGAGAGCGCCCGTGACCGCGCGCCCCTGCGGCGCGGCCTCGGCCGGATCGGGCTCTCGGGCCGGCTGCTCCTGTGCACGGTGCTGTTCGTGCTCCTCGCCGAGGTGCTGATCTCGGTGCCGAGCGTCGCGAACTTCCGCCGGGCGTGGCTGTCCGACCGGGTGGCGGCGGCCCAGGTCGCGGCCCTGGTCCTCGACGCCGCCCCCGAGCACCGGGTCTCCGACGACCTCGCCCGGCGCCTGCTCGGCGGCGTCGGCGCCCAGGCGATCGCCCTGCGCGGCGAGGGGGTGCGCAAGCTGCTCACCGTCGACGAGATGCCCCCGGAGGTAAGCGAGAGCATCGACCTGCGCGACGCCGACTGGCCGGAGCTGATCGCCGGGGCATGGCGCACCCTGGTCGATGCCGACCCGCGCCCGCTGCGGGTCGTCGGCCACGGCATGAACGGCATCGACTTCGTCGAGCTGGTGCTCGACCCGGCGCCGCTGCGGCGGGCGATGGTGGCGTTCTCGCGCCGGATCATGCTGACCTCGCTGGCGATCTCGGGGATCACCGCCCTGCTGTTGTTCCTCGTCCTCCAGGTCTCGATCGTCGGGCCGGTGCGGCGCCTGACGCGCCACATCACCGCCTTCGCCGACGCCCCCGAGGACGCGACACGGCTGATTACCCCGTCCTGGCGCAGCGACGAGATCGGCCTCGCCGAGCGCGCCCTCGCGCAGATGGAGACGGCGCTCGCCGGCGAGCTGCGCCAGAAGCGGCGGCTGGCCGATCTCGGCCTGTCGGTGAGCAAGATCAACCACGAGCTGCGCAACCTTCTCACCACGGCGCAACTGCTCGGCGACCGCCTCGAGAGCGCGGCGGATCCTGGCGTGCAGCGGGTCGCCTCGCGGCTAATGGCGACCCTCGACCGGGCAATCCGCTACTGCGAGGCGACCCTGGCCTACGGCCGGGCCTCCGAGCGGGTGCCGGCCCGCCGCCGGGTCGCCCTGCGGACGCTGCTCGCCGACCTGCCCGACATCGCCGGCCTGTCGCGGGAGGCGCGGGTCCGGGTCGAGGACCGCACGCCCGACGGGATCGAGGTCTGCGCCGATCCCGACCAGCTCGCCCGGGTGCTGGTCAACCTGATCCGCAACGCCGTCCAGGCGCTGAGCCTCGCCGGCACCGCCGACGGGGCGCCGCCCGTGGTCGCCATCGAGGCCGAGACGGTCGGCGACCGGGTGGCGATCCTCGTCGCCGACAACGGCCCGGGCCTGCCGGAGCGGGCGCGGGCCCACCTGTTCGAGGCGTTCCAGGGCGCCGGGCGCTCCGGCGGCACCGGCCTCGGCCTCGCGATCGCGGCGGAACTCGTGCACCTCAACGGCGGCACCCTGTCCCTCGACGAGACGGCGCTCGGCGCCCGCTTCCGCATCGTCCTGCCGCGACACCCGGGTGCCGGGTCCCCGACGTCCTGACACGAGACGCCGCCTGCGCCGCGGCCCGCATCCCCGGTTCGCCGCCATCCCGTCGTCGGGTCCGTGGCCGCTTCGGCGGGCGGCGGCCCGACAGGACTCGCGAAGTCGTCGCCGGTGGCGTGTTCAGCCGACGGGGCGGGCGGGCGCCGCTGCATTCGGGGAGATGGTCGCGAACGACGACGTCATTAAGATTTTTTCAGTTTGTTGTCTGCGATACGGCGGGACGTGACAGCGATGGGGGCACCATGGCCGTTTCCATCCGTCTCCAGCATCTGCAATGGGCCGGCGGCGCCGTCGCGGCGGCCGGCAGCGTGATGCTCGGCACCACGCTGGTCCTGTCCGACTTCCGGAGCGTCCGGCATTACGACCGGGGGCTGGAGGAACTGGCACGGTTCCGCTCGGTGATGGACGCCGCCACCGCGATCTCGGCCGAGCGCGGCCCGGCGAACAGCGTCATGGGCGAGGCCGGGCCGCCGCCGCCGGGTCTGGTCGCGGCCCTGGTCGCCAAGCGCCTCGCGACCGACGAGAGCCTGACCCGCCTGGAGGCGGTGTTCGACGGCGAGTTGCTCGGATCCCCGCGCTTCCGGCAGGACCTGAAGGACCTGCGCGACCGGCTCGCCGCGTCCCGGCTGACAGTCGATACGGTCGTCGGGCGCCCGGCCGGCCAGCGCGGCGGCGGCGAGATCGCGGGGGCGATCCTGGCGATGTTCGCGGTCGCGGACGATGCGGCGGTGCTGCGCGACGAGCTCGGCCGCGGCATCGCCAGGACCCTGCCGCAGATCAGTGCCGAGATCATGCTCCAGTCGGCGGCGAGCGCCCTGCGCGAGGAGGCGGGCAAGCTCGGCTCCTACGTCGTGATGGCGCTGACGACGACGGACGAGCGCCGGCACGGCGAGATCGCGGCCGACTTCGCGCGCACCGCCGGCCGGGTCCGTCAGCAATGGGCCCTCCTGTCGAGCTACGCGGGGGCCGCGATTCCCGGGCGCGCCGTCGACGATGTGCTCGCCGAGGTGCAGACGCAGTACTTCGCCGGCAGTTGGGTGCGGGCCCACGAGACCCTGGGCCACGAAGCGCTGGCCCACGGGACCCTGGCCCACGGGACCCTGGCCCACGAGACCCTGGCCCACGAGGGCGAGAGGCCGGAGACCGCGGTCGGCGGGCGGCCGAGCGCCGCGGCGTTCACCGCCGCCTACGTCCCGGGGCTCGCGGCGGCGGCGCGCCTGCGGGACCGCCTCGGCGAATTGAGCCGCGAGAAGATCGAGACTCAGCGAAGGGCCGCCCTGCGCGACACGGTCATCGCCGGCAGCCTCACGGTCCTCGTCGCCGGGATCCTGCTCGCGCTCAACCTGCTCCTGAGCAACCGCCTGTTCCGTCCGCTGATCGCGGCGCGCCGCCAGATCGTCGCCATCGCCCGGGGCAACCTGTCCGAGCCGGTGCAGCCGGCGCGGTTCGGCCGCGAGATCGGCGAGATGTTCGACGGGCTGGCGATCCTGCGGGCCGAGCAGCGCCAGAAGCGGGTTCTCGAGCGGGAGCGCACCCGCCTGACGCGCCAGCTTCAGATCCTGTCCGAGACCGACGCCCTGACGGGCCTGCCGAACCGGCGCGCGGCCGGCGAGCGGGCGGCGCGGGCCCTCGCCGAGGCCGACCGGGCCGGCACCGGGCTCGCCGTCGTGCTGTTCGACATCGACCACTTCAAGGCGGTGAACGACACCCACGGCCACGCCGCCGGCGACCTCGTCCTGGCCCAGATCGGACCCCGGATCGCGCCGTGCCTGCGGCCCGGCGACCTGCTCGCCCGCTACGGCGGCGAGGAGTTCGTCGTCGTTCTGCCGGGCATCGGCGCCGCGGACGCCGAACGCCTGTGCGAGCGCCTGCGAACCGCGTTGTGCCGGGAGCCGATCGGCCAGATCCCCGGCCTGCGCATCAGCGGCAGCTTCGGGCTGGCGACGCGCGAGCCAGGCTCGAGCCAGAGCTGGGACGCCCTGGTGTCGCTCGCCGACCAGCGGCTGTACCGGGCCAAGCAGGCCGGCCGCAACCGGATCTGCGCCGCCGACCCGCCGCCGGCGGAATGCGACGCAGCGTGACACGGGTGGCGGAGACGGATGGGAATCGAACCCACCGCACGCTTGTGGCGTGCCGCTGGTTTTGAAGACCAGGAGGGCCACCAGACCCCGATCGCCTCCGCCGCCGGTTATGACGGGTTCGCCGCCCCGGGTCCAGCCTCGACCAGCACGCGGGTGTCGCCGGTGCGCCGGGTGAAGCGGGCGGCGTCGAGATGTTCGAGCAGCGGGATCGAGAACTTGCGCGAGATGCCGAGGACCGCCCCCGCCTCGCGGGCGAGGAAGCCCGGCGATCCGGCGAAGGCGTCCGCCAGCGTCGCCTTGGCCTGCTCGACCGCGTCGCGGTGGAAGACGATGGTGCGCCGCTGCACCCGGTCGAGGGCGCGGATCAGGATGCCGGCCCGGACCAGATAGGCCATCGCCTCGGCCCGGCGGGTGTCGCGCCCGACCGCCTCGGCCTCGTCGGGCGGGGTCAGGCCGCCGCGCCGGAAGAGGGCCTCCAGCACCTCGACCACCTCGGAGGCGTTGCGGGCCGGGTCGAAGTCGGCGAGGCGAAAGACGGTCTGGTCCTGCGCGACCTCGCCGGCGGCGACGAGGTCGCGCAGGACCGCCTCCGCCACCGCGTCGTCGGTGCGCAGCAGCGGCGCGAGGCGCGGCAGCGCCAAGCCGTGCTCGATCGGCCGGTCGCGGTGGTAGGAGGCGAGAACCTGGAGCGCGCGCCCGCGCATCGCCGCGAAGGCCTCCGGCCCGACGAACCGGCCCCCGGCCTCTCGGGCGCCGAGTTCGGTCAGCCGGCGCCGCACCCGGTCGGGGGCGATGCCGACGAGGCGGGCGAGATCGGGGAGGCCGGCCCCGGCGCCTCCGGCCTGCCGCAGGCGGATCAGCAGCGTGTCGGCGGGACGGCCGGCGGCGATCGCCCGGAGATCGGCGAGAAGGCGCGGGTCGTGGCGCTTGCGCCGGTGCGAGGCCGGATCGAGCACCCGGCCGCCGCCGACCGTGAGGCTCGGCGAATCGAGCCGGAGGATGAACGGGTCGCGCGCCGGCACCGCCACCGGCTCGGCGCAGTGCAGTTGCGCCAGCGCGGTCTCGCCGGGGGCGAGTTCGTCGCGGTCGAGCAGGCGCAGGCGCACCTCCGCCTCGGTGGTGCCGACGAGAAGCCGCAGCCGCGCCCCGCCGGCGAGCGGAGAGGGCGCATTGCGGGCGGCGCTCAGCTCCACGTCGAGCCAGTCGGACGGCACGAGCAGGCCGGCCGGGGCGAGGGCCTGTCCCCGCTTCAGGTCGGACAGTTCGACGCCGCGCAGGGCGACGGCGGTGCGCCGGCCCGGCTCGGCGGCCTGGACCGCCCGGCCGTGGATCTGAAGCGAGCGCACCGCGGCCTTCAGTTCGGTCGGGGCCACCACGAGAGAATCGCCAACCGCGAGCGGCCCGCGCCGGAGCGTGCCGGTCACGACGGTGCCGAAGCCCGGCCGGGTGAACACCCGGTCGATCGGAAGATAGGGATAGCCGTCGTCGGGAGACCCGGCCCCGTCGAGGAGCGCGGCGAGCCGGGTCCGCAGGTCGTCGAGGCCCTGGTCGCGCAGGACCGAGGTCTCGACCACCGCGACCTCGTCGAAGCCGGCGGCCGCGACCAGGGCCGCGACCTCGGCCGCCCGCTCCCGCGCGGCGTCCGGCGCGACGAGGTCGCACTTGGTGAGTGCGACGACGCCCCGGCGCACGCCGATCAGCCGCGCGATCTCGAGGTGCTCCACCGTCTGCGGCCGCACGCCCTCGCGGACGTCGACCGCGAGCAGCACCGCCCGCATCCCGGTCGCCCCCGACACCATCGCCCGCACGAAGCGCTCGTGGCCGGGCAGGTCGACGAGGTCGATCTCGCCGCCCGGCACCGGCAGCAGGGCGAAGCCCGGCACGATCGAGACGCCGCGCTCCTGCTCCTCCTTCAGCCGGTCGGTCTCGGTGCCGGTCAGCGCCCGCACCAGCGCCGTCTTGCCGTGGTCGACATGGCCGATGACACCGACGAGCAGCGACCTCGTGCCCGCCCCCTCGGACCGGAGGCTCGTCTCGTTGCCCACCCTCACTCGTCTCTCCGTGCTGCCGCGACAGACATCGCGCGCAATTCTTCAGTCTGCAACCGATCTTCGGGTCGTGCATGGCCGGGTCCGGCCGGCGTCGCGATCCGGTCCTCGTCATCGTAGAGTCGCCCGCCGATGCTGAATCGGGACGGAACGGGAGCCCGCCGACGTGACCGACGCACCGCGCTACGCGCTGTACTACACCCCCGCCCCGGGTTCCGGGCTGGCCCGGTTCGGCAACGCGGTGCTGGGCACCGACAGCGCGACCGGCGCGGCGGTGGCGCCGCCGCCCGGCTTCGGCGACGACCTCGACGCGGTGGCGCGGGGCCCGCGGGTCTACGGCTTCCACGCCACCCTGAAGGCGCCGATGCGCCTCGCGGCCGGGTGCGGCGAGGCCGACCTGCTCGCCGAGGCCGCCCGCCTCGCCGCCGGGCGCGGGCCGGTGGCGGTCGGCCCGCTCGTCGTCGCGACGCTCGGGCGCTTCACCGCCCTGGTCCCGGCGGCCCCCCCGCCAGCCCTCGGGCTCTTCGCCGCCGAATGCGTCGCCTTCCTCGATCCGCTGCGCGCGCCGCCGACGCCGGCCGAGATCGCCCGGCGCCGTCCCGAGACGCTGTCGCCGCGCGCCCGGGCGTTGCTCGACCGCTGGGGCTATCCCCACGTCTTCGAGGAATTCCGCTTTCACATGACCCTCACGGCGGCCCTGCCGGAGGCCGAGTGCGCGCCCTGGCGCGAGCGGCTGGCGCGGCTCCATGGCGGCGGCGAGGATCTGACCGTCGAGGCGGTGACGGTCCTGCGCCAGGACGGGAGCGCGCCGTTCCGGGTCGTGCAGCGGTTTCCTCTTGCCGGCTAACTCATTGGCGTCATTCAACTGTCGTTAAACCGGGGTTTACGTTCGCAACGACGCAGGAGCCGCGGACGGGACCGAATGCTGGTTGTCGAGAACCTCACCCGTCGCTTCGGGGGCCGCAACGCCGTCGAGGGCGTGTCGCTGCGCATCGAGCGCGGCAGCTTCGTCGGGGTGATCGGGCGATCGGGGGCCGGCAAGTCGACCCTGCTGCGGATGCTCAACCGGCTCACCGACCCCTCCGAGGGCCGGATCCTGTTCGACGGCACCGACGTGACGGCGCTGCGCGGCCGTGACCTGCGGCGCTGGCGGGCGCGCTGCGCGATGATCTTCCAGCAGTTCAACCTCGTCGGCCGCCTCGACGTGATGACCAACGTGCTGATGGGCCGCCTCGACCACGTCCCGGCCCACCGCTCGCTGCTGCGGCTGTGGTCGGACGAGGACCGCGCCCTGGCGCTCGCGGCGCTGGAGAGCTTCGACATGGGCGGCTTCGCCGCCAACCGGGCCGACCACCTCTCCGGCGGCCAGCAGCAGCGCGTCGCCATCGCCCGCGCCCTGGTGCAGGAACCCGACATCATCCTGGCCGACGAGCCGGTCGCCTCCCTCGACCCGCGCAACACCCGCCTCGTCATGGACGCGCTCGCCGACGCCAACCGGCGCTACGGCATCACCGTCCTGTGCAACCTGCACTCCCTCGACCTCGCCCGCGCCTATTGCGACCGGCTCATCGGCCTCTCGGCCGGCCGGCTGGTCTTCGACGGCCGCGGCTTCGACCTCACCGAGGACGTGGCGCGCGAGCTCTACGGCCTGGAGGCCGGCGAGGTGATGGACCGGGCGCCGCCGGAGGTCCCGGAGCCGCGCCCGCGCCCGGTGCGCGAGGCCGCCGCCCTCGGCGCCTGACCCGTTTCCCCGCGGGCCGCGCCCGCGCAACATCAAGGACGATCCCATGCTCGACCGCCGCACCCTCCTCGGTGCCGCCGCCCTGGCGCTCGCCGCGTTCCCGGCCCTCGCCCAGGACTGGAAGGCCAAGTATCCGGAGCTGACCCTCGGCGTCATCCCGGCCGAGAACGCCTCCGGCACCGTCGACCGCTACACCCCGCTCACCGCCTATCTCAGCAAGGAGATCGGCGTGCCGGTGAAGCTGCGGGTCGCCGCCGACTACGCCGCGGTGATCGAGGGCCAGCGCGCCGGCAACATCCAGCTCGCCTTCTACGGCCCGGCCTCGTTCGCCCGCGCGACGATGACCGGCGTCAAGGTCGAGCCGATCGTCAACCAGAAGCACGACAACGGCGCCTCCGGCTACTACTCGGTGATCTACGTCAAGGCCGACAGCCCGTACAAGACGCTGGAAGACCTCAAGGGCAAGAACCTCGCCCTGGTCGATCCGAACTCGACCTCCGGCAACCAGGCCCCGCGGTTCTTCCTGCAGAAGGCCGGCCACGACGTCGACAAGCTGTTCGGCAAGACCTTCTACGCCGGCAGCCACGAGAACGCGGTGCTCGCCCTCGTCCAGGGCACCGCCGACGCCGCCGCCAACCTGTGGAACTCCGAGACCGACACCATGGTCACCCGGATGGCGACCAAGGGCATGCTGAAGAACCCCGACGGCTCGCCGATGAAGCAGTCGGACTTCCGGGTGATCTTCCGCTCGGAGTTCCTGCCCGAGGGACCGTTCGCGATGCTGACGGGCCTGCCCGACGACCTCAAGGCCCGCATCCGCGAGGCCCTGCTGGCGATGCCGAAGAAGGACAAGGCGGCGTTCGACCGGCTCTCGGACGGCAAGGACCTCGACTTCACCGCGGTGACGCTGAAGGACTACCAGCCGATCATCGAGATGCTCCGCTTCAACGACGAGCAGCGCAAGCGCTCGTGACCTGAGGCGTCCGTGGCTGTCCGCATCGAACCCCTGGCGCCGGAGCGGGCGGCCGCCCTCGCCGGCGCCTACGAGCAGGCCGTCGCCGCGTCGCGGCGGCGCAGCCTCGCGATCCTCGGCACGCTGCTGGTCCTCGTCCTTGTCGCCGGCTGGCTCGCCGAGGTCCGGCCGCTCGCGCTGGTCGAGAACATCGGCGGCCTCACCGCCTATCTCGCCCGGCTGGTGCCGCCCCTCGCCCCCGCGACCCTGCCGGCCGACCTCGCCGCCTGGTACTGGGGCCTGCCGAAATGGCTCTCGCTCCTCGGCGAGACCCTGCTGATGGCCTATCTCGGCACGCTGCTCGGCGGCATCGGCGCGTTCTGCCTCTGCTTCGTCGCCGCCGCCAACCTCGCGCCCTCGCGCAGTGTGCTGTTCCTCGCCCGCCGCTTCCTCGAAGTGTGCCGCACGGTGCCCGAGGTGGTGTTCGCGCTGATCTTCGTCATCGCCTTCGGCCTCGGCCCGATGGTCGGGGTGCTGGCGCTCGCCATCCACAGCGTCGGGGCGCTCGGCAAGCTTTTTTCCGAGGTGGTCGAGAACATCGACATGAAGCCGGTCGAGGGCCTGCGGGCGACCGGCGGGTCCTGGGTCGAGACCGTCCGCTTCGCGGTCGTGCCGCAGGTGCTGTCGAACTTCGCCTCCTACGGGCTGCTGCGCTTCGAGATCAACGTGCGCGGCGCCAGCGTCATGGGCTTCGTCGGGGCCGGCGGCATCGGCCAGGAGCTGCTGGTGGCGATCCGCAACTTCTACAACGCCGACGTCAGCGCCATCCTGCTCATGATCGTCCTGACCGTGGTGGCGATCGACCTCGCCACCGAGCGCCTGCGCCACGCCCTCCTCGGCCGGGAGGCGGCGCGATGAGCCGGCCGTCCTCCTCCCTGCGCGCGGCGGCGCTGGCCGACCTCGACGGCCTGCGCTGCCGCCATCCCGGCGCCTTCCGCACTCCGCCGGCCCGGCGCCTCGCCGTCGCGGCGGTGCTCGCCGGGGTCGTCGGCCTCGCGGTGCTGGCGATGGTGCGCCTCGACTTCTCGCTGATGCGCCTCGTCAACGGCGTCGGCCGGCTCGGCGACTTCGCGGTGCTGATGCTGCCGCCCTCGCCGGAAGGCCAGTTCCTCACCTTCCTGAAGGCGCTCGGCGAGACGCTCGGCATCGCCTTCCTCGGCACGCTCACCGCCTCGCTGATGGCGCTGCCGGTGGCCTTCCTGGCGGCCCGCAACGTGATGCCGAACCCGTTCCTGCGCTTCGGCGTGCGGCGCGGCTTCGACGTGATCCGCTCGGTCGACGTGCTGATCTGGGCGCTGATCTGGATCAACGTCGTCGGGCTCGGTCCCTTCGCGGGGGCGCTCGCCATCGCCTGCTCGGATGTCGGCGGCCTCGGCAAGCTGTTCTCCGAGGCGATCGAGACCGCCGACCGCAAGCCGCAGGAGGGCGTGGCATCCTCGGGCGGCAGCGCCCTGCACCGGGTCCGCTTCGGCCTGCTGCCGGGCGTGCTGCCGGTGCTGACGAGCCAGATGCTGTACTACTTCGAGTCGAACACCCGCTCGGCGACGATCATCGGCATCGTCGGCGCCGGCGGCATCGGCCAGTACCTCACCGAGCTGATCCGCGTGCTGGAGTTGCAGCAGGTCGCGTTCCTGGTGCTGATGATCCTCGTCACGGTGGCGCTGATCGACCTCGTCTCGGGCCGCATCCGCCGGGCGATCATCGGCCCCGCCGCGCGCTAACGCCGCAATCGGGTCGGCAGCCGAGCGTAGCGGAGATCGGAGGGCGCGAACCCGCGCCTTCCGGCCCGTTTCTGCTTGACGGGCGCGGGAGAGGCGACTAAGAGCGCTCCCACTGAACGGCCGGCCGTAGGCGGCAGGCTGATCGAAGTGCCCTCTGTGCCTCGATCGACGCCGCCTAAACGCGACCGAACTTCAAAACCGACTGACACGTGTCAGACCGGCAAGATCGCGGGGCCTCGCGGCCCAGGTGGTCCTCTGCTCGCATGGCGCGCCAAAGGCTGGTTTCAGCCTGGGGCGCGATTTGCGTTGCGCCGTCCCGCACGGCGACGGTCGTTCAGACGAGATTGGGAATTCGACGGTCGCCCGGGACGGCGACGCGTTGCGAGAGGAATGGCATGCCGACGATCAACCAGCTGATCGCCAATCCGCGGAAGGCCCAGAAGGCCCGGAACAAGGTGCCGGCGCTGAACGCCTGCCCGCAGAAGCGCGGCGTCTGCACCCGCGTCTACACCACGACCCCGAAGAAGCCGAACTCGGCGCTCCGCAAGGTCGCCAAGGTCCGTCTCACCAACGGCTTCGAGGTCATCGGCTACATCCCGGGCGAGGGTCACAACCTCCAGGAGCACTCGGTGGTCATGATCCGCGGCGGCCGCGTGAAGGATCTGCCGGGCGTGCGCTACCACATCCTGCGCGGCGTGCTCGACACCCAGGGCGTCAAGAGCCGCAAGCAGCGCCGGTCGAAGTACGGCGCCAAGCGTCCGAAGTAAGACGCCTCCGAGACAAAGGCCCCGCCCGGTTTCGGACGAGGTCACGTTGATCGCCCGTCCCACAAGGATGCCGCCGGCCTCGGGCTCGAGGCGGCCTGCGTGGGGCGCAACAATCTGATTTGAGACAGTACGGAGCGAGCGATGTCCCGCCGCCACAGCGCCGAGAAGCGTGAGATCATCCCCGACGCCAAGTACGGCGACATCGTCCTCACCAAGTTCATGAACTCGGTGATGTACGAGGGCAAGAAGTCGGTCGCCGAGAACATCGTCTACGGCGCGTTCGACATCATTGAGGCCCGCGCCAAGGC
Organism: Methylobacterium oryzihabitans; assembly: GCF_004004555.2. Lineage (GTDB taxonomy): Bacteria > Pseudomonadota > Alphaproteobacteria > Rhizobiales > Beijerinckiaceae > Methylobacterium > Methylobacterium oryzihabitans. The sequence goes on along the minus strand of NZ_SACP01000004.1, from coordinate 42,551 downwards.
GAACCCGATCGAGGTGTTCCGCGCCGCCCTCGACAACGTCGCCCCGGCGATCGAGGTCCGGTCCCGCCGCGTCGGCGGCGCCACCTACCAGGTGCCGGTCGAGGTCCGCAACGAGCGCCGGCAGGCCCTGGCGATCCGCTGGCTGATCCAGGCGGCCCGCTCGCGCAACGACCGCACCATGGTCGAGCGCCTGTCCTCGGAGCTGCTCGACGCCGCCAACAATCGCGGCAACGCCGTCAAGAAGCGGGAAGACACGCACCGGATGGCCGAGGCCAACCGCGCCTTCTCGCACTACCGCTGGTAACCAGCGGCCACCCCCTTCAGGAGCCCCCCGATGCCCCGCACGCACGCGATCGAGGACTACCGCAACTTCGGCATCATGGCCCACATCGATGCCGGCAAGACCACGACGACCGAGCGGATCCTCTACTACACCGGCAAGTCCCACAAGATCGGCGAGGTCCATGAGGGCGCCGCCACCATGGACTGGATGGAGCAGGAGCAGGAGCGTGGCATCACGATCACCTCGGCTGCGACGACCTGCTTCTGGCGCGACAAGCGCCTGAACATCATCGACACCCCCGGGCACGTCGACTTCACGATCGAGGTGGAGCGTTCGCTCCGCGTGCTCGACGGCGCGGTGTGCGTGCTCGACGGCAACCAGGGCGTCGAGCCGCAGACCGAGACCGTGTGGCGTCAGGCCGACAAGTACGACGTGCCGCGCGTCGTGTTCGTCAACAAGATGGACAAGATCGGCGCCGACTTCTTCAAGTGCGTGGCCGACATCATCGACCGCGTCGCCGGCAAGCCGGTCTGCCTGCAGCTGCCGATCGGCTCCGAGTCGAACTTCCAGGGCGTGATCGACCTCATCAAGATGAAGGCGATCGTCTGGTCGGGCGAGGCGCTCGGCGCCAACTTCAACGAGACCGACATCCCGGCCGAGCTGAAGGACCAGGCGGTCGAGTACCGCACCAAGCTGGTCGAGGCCTGCGTCGAGCTCGACGACGACGCCATGACCGCCTACCTCGACGGCGTCGAGCCGGACGAGGAGACGATGCGCAAGCTCGTGCGCCGCGCCGTGCAGCTGCGCGCCTTCCACCCGGTCCTGTGCGGCTCGGCGTTCAAGAACAAGGGCGTCCAGCCCCTGCTCGACGCCGTCGTCGACTACCTGCCGTCTCCCGCCGACCGCGGCGAGATCAAGGGCATCGACTTCAAGACCGAGGAGGACGTGGTCCGCCGTCCGACCGACTCCGACCCGTTCTCCATGCTCGCCTTCAAGATCATGGACGATCCCCACGTCGGCACGATCACGTTCTGCCGCGTGTACTCGGGCAAGATCGACTCGGGCGCCAACGTCATCAACTCGACCCGCGACAAGAAGGAGCGGGTGGGGCGGATGCTCCTGATGCACGCGAACAACCGCGAGGACATCAAGGAGGCTTTCGCTGGCGACATCGTGGCGCTGGCCGGCCTCAAGGACACCCGCACCGGCGACACCCTCTGTGATCCGCAGAAGGCCGTCATCCTCGAGAAGATGGAGTTCCCGGAGCCGGTCATCGAGATCGCCGTCGAGCCGAAGTCGAAGGCCGACCAGGAGAAGCTCGGTATCGCGCTCTCGAAGCTCGCCGCCGAGGATCCGTCCTTCCGGGTCTCGACCGACCAGGAATCCGGCCAAACCATCCTCAAGGGGATGGGCGAGCTGCACCTCGACATCAAGGTCGACATCCTGAAGCGCACCTACAAGGTCGAGGCCAATATCGGCCAGCCGCAGGTCGCGTACCGGGAGAAGCTGACCAAGCGGACCGAAATCGACTACACCCACAAGAAGCAGACCGGCGGGACCGGCCAGTTCGCGCGGGTGAAGTTCGTGGTCGAGCCGAACGAGCCCGGCGCCGGCTACGCCTTCGAGTCGAAGATCGTCGGCGGCTCGGTGCCCAAGGAGTACATCCCGGGCGTCGAGAAGGGCCTCAACAGCGTCCTGACCGCCGGCATCCTGGCGGGCTTCCCGGTGGTCGACATCAAGGTGGAGCTGATCGACGGCGCCTACCACGAGGTCGACTCCTCGGCGCTCGCCTTCGAGATCGCCTCCCGCGCGGCCCTGCGCGAGGCGCTGCAGAAGGGCGGCTCGGTCCTGCTCGAGCCGGTGATGAAGGTCGAGGTGGTGACCCCGGAGGACTACACCGGATCGGTTATCGGCGACCTGAACTCCCGGCGCGGCCAGATCCAGGGCCAGGACATGCGCGGCAACGCCAACGTCATCAACGCGATGGTGCCGCTGGCGAACATGTTCGGCTACGTGAACCAGCTCCGCTCCTTCACCCAGGGACGCGCGAACTTCACGATGCAGTTCGACCACTACGAGGAGGTCCCGCGCGGCGAGGCCGAGAAGGTGGTGGCGAAGTACGCCTGACCGGATCCGCGAGGATCCAGACCCGGACCCGGCGACCGCGCCGGGTCCTCTCCGCGCCCCCTCTCCACGGCCCCTGGCCGGGAGGTCGAGCGCGAACCCGACGAACGCCTGAGAGCATTGGAGATTGGCAATGGCCAAGGAAAAGTTTTCGCGGACGAAGCCGCACTGCAACATCGGGACGATCGGACACGTCGACCACGGCAAGACGTCGCTGACGGCGGCGATCACGAAGGTTCTGGCCGAGACCGGCGGGGCGACGTTCACCGCCTACGACCAGATCGACAAGGCACCGGAGGAGAAGGCGCGCGGCATCACGATCTCGACGGCGCACGTCGAGTACGAGACGCAGAACCGGCACTACGCCCACGTCGACTGCCCCGGCCACGCCGACTACGTCAAGAACATGATCACCGGCGCGGCGCAGATGGACGGCGCGATCCTGGTGGTCTCGGCCGCCGACGGCCCGATGCCGCAGACCCGCGAGCACATCCTGCTCGCCCGTCAGGTCGGCGTGCCGGCGCTCGTCGTGTTCATGAACAAGGTCGACATGGTCGACGATCCGGAGCTGCTGGATCTGGTCGAGCTCGAGGTGCGCGAGCTGCTCTCGAAGTACGACTTCCCGGGCGACGACATCCCGATCACCAAGGGCTCGGCGCTGTGCGCGCTGGAGAACCGCGAGCCGAAGATCGGGCATGACGCGATCCTCGAGCTGATGAGCCACGTGGACGCCTACATCCCGCAGCCGGAGCGTCCGATCGACCTGCCGTTCCTGATGCCGATCGAGGACGTGTTCTCGATCTCGGGCCGCGGCACGGTGGTGACGGGCCGGGTGGAGCGCGGGATCATCAAGGTCGGCGAGACGGTGGAGATCGTCGGGATCCGGGCGACGCAGACGACGACGGTGACCGGCGTCGAGATGTTCCGCAAGCTGCTGGACCAGGGTCAGGCGGGCGACAACGTCGGCGTGCTGCTGCGCGGCACCAAGCGCGAGGACGTGGAGCGCGGGCAGGTGGTGTGCAAGCCGGGATCGGTGAAGCCGCACACGAAGTTCAAGGCCGAGGCGTACATCCTGACGAAGGAGGAGGGCGGGCGCCACACGCCGTTCTTCACCAACTACCGTCCGCAGTTCTACTTCCGCACGACGGACGTGACGGGCGTGTGCCAGCTGCCGGAAGGCACCGAGATGGTGATGCCGGGCGACAACGTGACGATGGACGTGACGCTGATCGTGCCCGTCGCGATGGAGGAGAAGCTGCGCTTTGCCATCCGCGAGGGCGGCCGCACCGTCGGCGCCGGCGTCGTCGCCTCCATCACCGAGTAAGCGGAGCCCGCTCTCACCCTTCAACCCGACGGTTCGATCCGGGGCGGGCCGTGAGGCCCGCCCCGTCCCGTCGCGAGGCAAGAACATGAACGGTCAGAACATCCGCATCCGCCTCAAGGCGTTCGATCATCGCATCCTGGACACGTCGACCCGCGAGATCGTCTCGACGGCGAAGCGGACCGGTGCGCAGGTGCGCGGCCCGATCCCGCTGCCGACCCGGATCGAGCGCTTCACCGTCAACCGCTCGCCCCACATCGACAAGAAGTCGCGCGAGCAGTTCGAGATGCGCACTCACAAGCGCGTGCTCGACATCGTCGATCCCACCCCGCAGACCGTGGACGCGCTGATGAAGCTCGACCTCGCCGCGGGCGTGGACGTGGAGATCAAGCTCTAGGCGATCCCGAGGGATCGCTTAGGGCTTTGGATGGATCGCGCGGGGGAGAACCATGCGCACAGGACTCATCGCACAGAAGGTCGGCATGACCCGCGTCTTCACGGACGCCGGCGAGCATGTTCCGGTCACGGTGCTCAAGGTCGATCAGTGTCAGGTGGTCGCCCACCGCACGGTCGAGAAGAACGGCTACGTCGCGCTGCAGGTCGGCGTCGGCAAGGCCAAGGTGAAGAACGTCTCGGCCGCCGAGCGCGGACGCTTCGCCGTCGCCAAGGTCGAGCCGAAGAAGAAGCTCGCCGAGTTCCGGGTCACCGAGGATGCCCTCATCCCGGTCGGCGCCGAGATCACCGCCGACCACTTCATCCCGGGGCAGTTCGTCGACGTGACGGGCACCACCACGGGTAAAGGCTTCGCCGGCGGCATGAAGCGCTGGAACTTCGGCGGCCTTCGCGCGTCGCACGGCGTGTCGGTCTCGCACCGGTCGATCGGCTCGACCGGCGGCCGTCAGGACCCGGGCAAGACCTTCAAGAACAAGAAGATGCCGGGCCATCTCGGCGTCGAGCGGGTCACGACCCAGAACCTGCGCGTCGTGCGCACCGATCCCGAGCGCGGCCTGATCCTGGTCGAGGGCGCGGTGCCGGGCGTCGCCGGCGGCTGGATCCAAATCCGCGACGCGGTGAAGCGCAAGCTCCCCGCCGACGTGCCGCTGCCGGGCAAGTTCCGCGAGACCGGCGCTCCGGCTGCCGAGGCGCCCGCGACCGAGGAGACCGCGTGATGAAGATCGAGATCACCACGCTCGAGGGTGCCGAGGCCGGCTCGCTGGAGCTGGACGAGGCCATCTTCGGCCTCGAGCCCCGCGCGGACCTGCTGCACCGCTGCGTGCGCTGGCAGCTCGCCAAGCGCCAGGCTGGCACCCACCAGACCAAGCAGCGCGGCGAGATCGCCCGCACGACCAAGAAGCTGTACAAGCAGAAGGGCACCGGCAACGCCCGCCACGGCGCGGCCTCGGCGCCGCAGTTCCGCGGCGGCGCCCGCGCCCACGGCCCGCAGACGCGCTCGCACGCCCACGACCTGCCCAAGAAGGTCCGGGCGCTGGCCCTGCGCCACGCGCTGTCGGCCAAGGCCAAGGGCTCGGCGCTGGTCGTCGTCGACGACGTGCGCCTCGACGAGGGCAAGACCAAGGTGCTCAAGGAGCGCTTCGGCAAGCTCGGCCTGTCGAACGCCCTCATCATCGGCGGCGCCGAGGTGGACGAGAACTTCGCCCGTTCGGCCCGCAACCTGCCCCATATCGACGTCCTGCCGGTGCAGGGCATCAACGTCTACGACATCCTGCGGCGCGAGAAGCTCGTCCTGACGCGCGCGGCCGTCGATGCGCTGGAGGCGCGATTCAAATGAGCGCTGATCCGCGCCACTACGACGTGATCGTCTCCCCGGTCATCACCGAGAAGGCGACCAACCTCACGGAGCAGGACAAGGTCGTGTTCCGCGTCGCCCCCAAGGCGACCAAGCCGCAGATCAAGGAAGCGGTTGAGAAGCTGTTCGAGGTCAAGGTGAAGGCCGTCAACACGATCGTCACCAAGGGCAAGTCGAAGATTTTCCGCGGTCAGCGCGGCCAGCGTTCGGACGTGAAGAAGGCGATCGTCACCCTCGAAGAGGGCCAGACGATCGACGTCACGACCGGGCTCTGAGGGGAACGGCGTAAGGGAACAAGCCAATGGCTTTGAAGACATTCAAGCCGGTCACGCCGAGCCTTCGCCAGCTCGTGATCGTCGACCGTTCGGAACTCTACAAGGGCAAGCCGGTCAAGGCGCTGACCGAGGGCAAGACCTCGACCGGCGGCCGCAACAACCTCGGCCGGATCACCGTCCGCTTCCGCGGCGGCGGCCACAAGCGCGTGCTGCGCAACGTCGACTTCAAGCGGCGCGAGCACGCCGGCAAGGTCGGCACCGTGGAGCGGATCGAGTACGATCCCAACCGCACCGCCTTCATCGCCCTCGTCTCCTACGAGGGCGGCGGGCAGAGCTACATCCTGGCTCCGCAGCGCGTGAAGGCCGGCGACCGCGTGGTGTCGGGCGAGCAGGTCGACATCAAGCCCGGCAACGCGATGCCGATCGGCAACATGCCGGTGGGCACCATCGTGCACAACGTCGAGCTGAAGATCGGCAAGGGCGGGGCGATCGCCCGGTCCGCGGGCAACTACGCCCAGATCGTCGGCCGCGACCAGGGCTACGTGACGCTGCGCCTGAACTCGGGCGAGCAGCGCCTCGTGCACGGCCAGTGCTTCGCCACCGTGGGCGCGGTCTCGAACCCCGACCACATGAACATCTCGCTCGGCAAGGCCGGCCGCAACCGCTGGCTCGGCAAGCGTCCGCACAACCGCGGCGTGGCGATGAACCCGATCGACCACCCGCACGGTGGTGGCGAGGGCCGCACCTCGGGCGGCCGTCACCCGGTCACGCCCTGGGGCATCCCGACCAAGGGCAAGAAGACCCGCTCGAACAAGCGCACCGACACGTTCATCGTGTCGAGCCGCCACTCCCGCAAGAAGTAAGAGCTTCACGCCATGGCACGCTCAATCTGGAAGGGGCCGTTCATCGACGGCTACCTCCTCAAGAAGGCGGAGACCGCGCGCGGCTCCAGCCGCAACGAGGTCATCAAGATCTGGAGCCGGCGCTCCACGATCCTGCCGCAGTTCGTTGGCCTGACCTTCGGGGTCTACAACGGGCAGAAGCACATCCCGGTCTACGTCTCCGAGGAGATGGTCGGTCACAAGTTCGGCGAGTTCTCGCCGACCCGGACCTTCCACGGTCACGCGGCCGACAAGAAGTCGAAGAGGCGCTAACATGGGCAAGGCAGCAGCACCCCGCGCGCTCCCGGACAACGAGGCGAAGGCTGTCGCGCGCATGCTGCGCGTCAGCCCGCAGAAGCTCAACCTCGTCGCGCAGCTCATCCGGGGCAAGAAGGTCGCGACCGCGCTCGCCGACCTGCAGTTCTCGCAGAAGCGCATCTCGGTCGAGGTCAAGAAGTGCCTCGAGAGCGCGATCGCCAACGCCGAGAACAACCACGACCTCGACGTCGACGATCTCGTCGTCAAGGAGGCCTACGTGGGCAAGGCGCTGGTCCTGAAGCGCTTCCATGCCCGCGCCCGCGGCCGCGGCGCCCGCATCCTGAAGCCCTTCGCGAACCTCACCATCGTGGTGCGCGAAGTCCCCGCCGAAGCGGCGTGAGGAGGACCTGATGGGACAGAAGATCAATCCGATCGGTCTCCGGCTCGGCATCAACCGGACCTGGGACTCGCGCTGGTACGCCAACAAAGGCGAATACGCCAAGCTGATGCACGAGGACGTGGCGATCCGCCAGGCCCTCATGAAGCAGCTCAAGCAGGCGGCGGTCTCGAAGATCGTCATCGAGCGTCCGCACCGGAAGTGCCGCGTCACCATCCACTCGGGCCGCCCGGGCGTGGTGATCGGCAAGAAGGGCGCGGACATCGAGAAGCTGCGCAAGCTCGTCGGCGGGATGACCAAGGCCGACGTGACGATCAACATCGTCGAGGTGCGCAAGCCCGAGATCGACGCTACCCTGGTGGCCGACTCGATCGCCCAGCAGCTCGAGCGCCGCGTCGCCTTCCGCCGCGCGATGAAGCGCGCCGTGCAGTCGGCGATGCGCCTGGGTGCCGAGGGCATCCGCATCAACTGCTCGGGCCGCCTCGGCGGCGCCGAGATCGCGCGCCTCGAATGGTACCGCGAGGGCCGGGTTCCGCTGCACACGCTGCGCGCCGACGTCGATTACGGCACGGCGACCGCGTTCACGACCTACGGCACCTGCGGCATCAAGGTGTGGGTGTTCAAGGGCGAGATCCTCGAGCACGACCCGATGGCGCAGGACAAGCGGGCCCACGAGGAGGGCGGCCGTTCGAGCGGGCGTCGCGATCGTGAGCGCGGCGGCGAGCGTGGCGACCGCGGTGATCGCGGCGGACGCGACGCGGCCTGAGCGCTCCGCGCCCTCAGAGTGTGAGAGACAGCCATGCTGCAACCCAAGAAGACCAAGTTCCGCAAGCAGTTCAAGGGCCGCATCCACGGCACCGCGAAGGGCGGAACCGACCTGAACTTCGGACAGTACGGCCTGAAGGCCGTTGAGCCCGAGCGCATCACCGCGCGCCAGATCGAGGCGGCCCGCCGCGCGATCACCCGCGAGATGAAGCGCCAGGGCCGGGTCTGGATCCGGATCTTCCCCGACGTGCCGGTCTCGGCCAAGCCCACCGAAGTCCGCATGGGCTCCGGCAAGGGCGCGCCCGAGTACTGGGCGGCGCGGGTTCACCCGGGCCGGATCATGTTCGAGATCGACGGCGTCGCCGAGGACATCGCCCGCGAGGCGCTGCGCCTGGGCGCCGCCAAGCTGCCGGTCCGCACGCGCTTCATCCAGCGCATCGCGGACTAAGGAGAGACTGCCATGAAGTCGAGCCAGAGGCTGTCTGACCTGAGCGCGATGACGCCGGATCAGCTCAGCGACGAGCTCCTGAACCTGAAGAAGGAGCAGTTCAACCTGCGCTTCCAGCGGGCCACGGGTCAGCTCGAGAACGTCGCCCGCGTGCGCGAGGTCCGTCGCGACATCGCCCGCGTCCGCACGCTGCAGCGCCGCAAGACGCTGCAGCCGGCATAAAGGAGAGGGACCCATGCCGAAGCGCGTGCTGCAGGGCGTCGTCGTCAGCGACAAGCAGGACAAGACCGTCGTGGTGAAGGTGGAGCGCCGCTTCACCCACCCGGTGATGAAGAAGACCGTGCGCCGGTCGAAGAACTACCACGCCCACGACGAGAACAACGCGGCCAAGGTCGGCCAGACGGTGTTCATCGAGGAGTCGCGGCCGTTCTCGAAGCTCAAGACCTGGAAGCTGGTCGAGAGCGCCGCCGCCGAGGCGTGATACGATCGCGGGACGATCAGTCCCGCGATCGTATCATCAGCCCGCGCGGCGCCTGAGCGAAGCCGGTTTCCGCATCGCGACGCGATCCCGGAGGGATCGTCGAGCGATCGATCGGAAGCCGTATGACGCGGGGGCCCGACCCGGAAGGGGAGGGCGCGCGCCACGCTTGCCAGCCGGCCCGAATCAGGGTAGAGGGCCGGCTTCCACGACAGACATGAGGGGCGGACACGCCCGTCATCCGCGTGCGTTGACCGCGCCGGCGCCGTTCAAGCGCCGCAGCGCGGTCTCTTCGATGGAAGGGGGCGCGAGCCTCCCAGGACGGGGACATCAGATCCCCATCAGGCTGCCGTCCGCCGGGCAATCGTGCCTCGCGGAGACCTGCCTGAAACAAGGAAAGGGCGTGAGTCCGTGATCCAGATGCAGACGAATCTGGACGTCGCCGACAATTCCGGCGCACGTCGCGTGATGTGCATCAAGGTGCTCGGCGGTTCCAAGCGCAAGTATGCCGGCGTCGGCGACATCATCGTGGTGTCGGTGAAGGAGGCGATTCCGCGCGGCCGCGTGAAGAAGGGCGACGTGATGAAGGCGGTGGTGGTGCGCACCGCCAAGGACGTCCGCCGCCCCGACGGTTCGGTGATCCGCTTCGACCGCAACGCGGCCGTGCTGATCAACAACCAGAAGGAGCCGATCGGCACCCGCATCTTCGGGCCCGTGCCGCGCGAGCTGCGCGCCCGCAACCACATGAAGATCATCTCGCTCGCCCCGGAGGTGCTGTGATGGCCGCGAAGGTGAAGAAGGGCGACACGGTCGTCGTGCTCGCCGGCCGCGACAAGGGCCGCTCGGGCGAGGTGATCCAGGTCATGCCGAAGGAGGACCGCGCCCTGGTCCGCGGCGTCAACCTGGTGAAGCGCCACCAGCGCCAGACCCAGACGAGCGAGGGCGGGATCATCTCCAAGGAGGCGGCGATCCACCTGTCGAACCTGGCGGTCGCCGATCCCAAGGACGGCCAGCCGACCCGGGTCGGTTTTCGTGTTCTGGAAGACGGGCGCAAGGTTCGCTTCGCGAAGCGCTCGGGAGATCTGATCGATGGCTGAGGCGCTGAAGGACGGCTACACGCCGCGGCTGAAGAAGCACTACGAGGACGTGGTGCGGCCGAAGATGATCGAGGAGTTCGGGTACACCAACCCGATGCAGGTCCCGACGATCGAGAAGATCGTCCTCAACATGGGCGTCGGCGAGTCGACCCAGGACTCGAAGAAGGCGACCGTGGCGGCCGAGGACCTCGGCCTCATCACCGGCCAGAAGCCGGTCATCACCCGCGCCCGCAAGGCGATCGCGACCTTCAAGGTCCGTGAGAACATGCCGATCGGCTGCAAGGTCACCCTGCGCAAGCAGCGGATGTACGAGTTCATGGACCGCCTCATCACCATCGCGCTGCCGCGCGTGCGTGACTTCCGCGGCCTGAACCCGAAGTCGTTCGACGGCCGCGGCAATTACGCGCTCGGTCTCAAGGAGCACCTCGTGTTCCCGGAGATCAACTACGACAAGGCGCAGAACGCCTGGGGCATGGACATCGTCGTGGCGACCACCGCCAAGACCGACGCCGAGGCCCGCGCGCTCCTGAAGCACTTCAACTTCCCGTTCCGGCAGTGAGGGCCTGACGGCTCTCAGACGCGGACACCGGAGAACAGACCAAGATGGCTAAGAAGAGCAAGATCGAGAGAGACAAGCAGCGTCGCGAGCTGGTGAAGCTCTACGCGCCCAAGCGCGAGGCGCTGCTCGCCACGGCGAACGACGAGTCGCTGCCGATGGAGGAGCGCTTCGAGGCGCGCCTCAAGCTGGCCGAGCTGCCGCGCAACGCCAACCCGACCCGCATCCGCAACCGCTGCGCGATGACCGGCCGGCCGCGGGCGTTCTACCGCAAGCTCGGCATCTCGCGGGTCGCCCTGCGGGATCTCGGGTCCCGGGGCCTGATCCCCGGTCTCGTGAAGTCCAGCTGGTAAGGGGAGGCAGCACCCATGATCACCGATCCCGTGGGCGACATGCTCACCCGCATCCGCAACGGTCAGCAGCGCCGCCGCAACGTGGTGCAGACGCCGGGCTCCAAGCTCCGCGCCCGCGTCCTCGACGTGCTGAAGTCCGAGGGCTACATCCGCGACTACGCCACGACCGATTACGGCAACGGGCGCACCGAGTTCGCGATCGAGCTGAAGTACTACGACGGCGCGCCGGTCATCCGCTCGATCGAGCGCGTGTCCAAGCCGGGCCGCCGGGTCTATTCGTCGGTCGATACCCTGCCGCGCGTCGCCGACGGCCTGGGCATCACCATCGTGTCCACTCCGATGGGCGTCATGGCCGACCACGAGGCGCGCGAGCGCAACGTCGGCGGCGAGGTGCTCTGCAAGGTCTTCTGACCTTCGGCACCGACAGCCCCAACAGGAGAGACAGATGTCCCGCGTAGGCAAGAAGCCCGTGACCGTCCCGGCCGGCGTCACCGCCTCGGTCGACGGTCAGACCGTGAAGGTCAAGGGTACCAAGGGCGAGCTGCAGTTCCGCGTCCCCGACCAGGTGTCGGTGAGCCACGAGAACGGCGCCATCTCGGTCCAGCCCCGCTCGCAGACGAAGGAGGCCCGCTCGATGTGGGGCCTCTCCCGCGCCCAGGTCGCGAACCTGATCGAGGGCGTCAGCAAGGGCTACGAAAAGAAGCTCGAGATCAACGGCGTCGGCTACCGCGCGGCGGTCGCCGGCAAGGTGCTCAAGCTGTCGCTCGGCTACAGCCACGACGTCGACTACGAGATCCCGGCCGGGATCACGATCACGACCCCCCGTCCGGTCGAGATCATCGTCGCCGGCATCGACAAGCAGCGCGTCGGCCAGGTCGCGGCGGAGATCCGCGATTACCGCGGTCCCGAGCCCTACAAGGGTAAGGGCGTGAAGTACGCCGGCGAGTTCATCTTCCGCAAGGAAGGCAAGAAGAAGTAAGGGCCGACGATGTCTCGCAAACTCGAAATGCTCGACAAGCGCCGCGCGCGCGTGCGTCGGGCGATCCGGGCGGCGGCGAACGGCCGTCCGCGCCTGTCCGTGTTCCGCTCCTCGAAGCAGATCTACGTCCAGGTCATCGACGACGCCACCGGCCGGACCCTGGCCGCCGCGTCGACCCTGGAGAAGGACCTGCGTTCGCGCCTCAAGACCGGCGCCGACAAGGCGGCGGCGGTCGAGGTCGGCAAGCTCGTCGCCGAGCGCGCCGTGCAGGCCGGCGTCACCCAGGTCATCTTCGACCGCTCGGGCTACCTGTTCCACGGTCGCGTCAAGGCGCTCGCCGACGCGGCCCGCGAGGGCGGCCTCGACTTCTGATCCTCGGACGCGGACGCCCCGGCGACCGCCTCCGCCCCGGCGGACACAGCAATCATGCGAGCGGGACCGCCGCCCGCGTCAGTGAACGGATACACGAATGGCACGCGAACGTGAGGGTCGTCGCCGCGACGACCGCGAGGAGCGCGACAGCGAGTTCGTGGACAAGCTCGTCCACATCAACCGCGTCGCCAAGGTGGTGAAGGGCGGCCGGCGCTTCGGCTTCGCCGCCCTGGTCGTCGTCGGCGACCAGAAGGGCCGCGTCGGCTTCGGCCACGGCAAGGCCCGCGAGGTGCCCGAGGCGATCCGCAAGGCGACGGAATCCGCCAAGCGCGGCCTGATCCGCGTCGCGCTGCGCGAGGGCCGGACCCTGCACCACGACGTCAACGGCCGCCACGGTGCCGGCAAGGTCATCCTGCGCGCGGCGCCGGCCGGTACCGGCATCATCGCGGGCGGCCCGATGCGCGCCGTGTTCGAGACGCTCGGCATGCAGGACGTCGTGGCGAAGTCGCTCGGCTCGTCCAACCCCTACAACCTCGTGCGGGCGACCTTCGACGCCCTCAAGAACGAGGATTCCCCCCGTGCGGTCGCCGCGCGGCGCGGTCTCAAGGTGTCGGCCCTCCAGGCCCGTCGCCGCGATGCCGAGCCGGGCGCCGAATCCGCCGACGCGGCGTGAGGGAGGCTGACCGATGGCCGAGAAGACCCTGCGCGTGCAGCAGACCGGTTCGCCGATCCGCCGTGAGCACAGCCAGCGCGAGACCCTCGTCGGGCTCAAGCTGAACAAGCTGCATCGCGTCGCCACCCTGCCGGATACCCCGACGGTGCGCGGCATGATCGCGAAGGTGCATCACCTCGTGCGCGTCCTCGACGACGCGGCGTGAGGAGGGCGTCATGAAACTCAACGAAATCCGCGACAACGACGGCGCGACCAAGAACCGGATGCGCGTCGGACGGGGCATCGGGTCGGGCAAGGGCAAGACCGCCGGGCGCGGCGTGAAGGGCCAGAAGGCCCGCAGCGGCGTCGCCATCAAGGGCTTCGAGGGCGGTCAGATGCCGCTGCATCGTCGCCTGCCGAAGCGCGGCTTCAACAACCCCGGCGCGACCGACCTCAACGAGGTCAATGTCGGGCGCATCCAGCAGGCGGTCGATGCCGGCCGGCTCGACGCCTCGGCCCCGGTCACCGTCGAGGCGCTCCACGCCGCCGGCGTGGTCGCCCGGGTCCGCGACGGCGTGAAGATCCTCGGCGTCGGCGAGCTGACCGCGAAGCTGACCTTCGAGGTCGCCCGCGCGTCCAAGTCCGCCGTCGCCGCGATCGAGAAGGCCGGCGGCTCGGTGACCCAGTCGCTGGCCGCCGCCGACGACGCGGTTGCGTCGGCGTAAGTCAGACTTTAAGTCACTGGTCATCGGCGGCGGCCCGTGCGAGCAGCGCGTGGCCGCCGTCCTCGTTTCCAGGCGTGACCGACGCCGAAGCCCGACCTTCGCAGTCCCGCCCGTCAAGGACACCGTTCATGGCCTCTGCAGCCGAGCAGCTCGCCGCCAACCTCAACTTCGGCGCCATCGCCAAGGCGGACGAGCTCAAGAAGCGCATCTGGTTCACCCTCGGGGCGCTCATCGTCTACCGGCTCGGGACCTACATCCCGCTGCCCGGCATCGACCCCGACGCGCTGCGCCAGAGCTTCGCCAACGCTCAAGGGGGCGTGCTCGGCCTGTTCAACATGTTCTCGGGCGGCGCCGTCGAGCGCATGGCGATCTTCGCCCTCAACATCATGCCCTACATCTCGGCCTCGATCATCGTGCAGCTCCTCACCTCGGTGCTGCCGTCGCTCGAAGCCCTGAAGAAGGAGGGCGAGTCGGGCCGCAAGGTGCTCAACCAGTACACCCGCTACCTCACGGTGGTGCTGGCGATCTTCCAGGCCTGGGGCATCGCGGTCGGGCTGCAGACCAGCGGCGGCATCGTCCAGGATCCCGGGCCGTTCTTCGTCGTGTCGACCGTCATCACGCTGACCGGTGGCACCCTGTTCCTGATGTGGATCGGCGAGCAGATCACCTCGCGCGGCATCGGCAACGGCTCGTCGCTCATCATCTTCGCCGGCATCGTCGCCCACCTGCCCTCGGCCATCGCCGGCACGCTCGAGCTCGGCCGCCAGGGCGCGCTCTCGACCGTGGTCATCCTCGGCGTCGTGGTGATGGCGGCGGCGGTCGTCTACTTCATCGTGTTCATGGAGCGCGCGCAGCGCCGGCTGCTGATCAACTATCCCAAGCGCCAGGTCGGCAACAAGATGTACGAGGGCCAGACTTCGTTCCTGCCGCTCAAGCTCAACACCTCCGGCGTCATCCCGCCGATCTTCGCCTCGTCGCTGCTGCTGCTGCCGGCCACCGCCGCGAGCTTCCAGACCGATCCGAACGGCACCGGCATCATCGCGACCCTCGCGACCTATCTCGGCCATGGCCGGCCCGCCTACATGTTCCTGTATGCGGCGCTGATCGTGTTCTTCGCCTTCTTCTACACCGCGGTGGTGTTCAACCCGCAGGAGACGGCCGAGAACCTGAAGAAGCACGGCGGCTTCATCCCGGGCATCCGCCCCGGCGAGCGCACGGCCGAGTTCATCGACAAGGTCCTGAGCCGGATCACCGTCATCGGCGCGGCCTACCTCACCCTGATCTGCCTCATCCCCGAGATCCTGGTTTCCTACGCCTCGCTTCCCTTCTATTTTGGCGGCACATCGCTGCTGATCGTGGTGTCCGTCACCATGGACACGGTGGCCCAGGTGCACGGCCATCTGCTGGCGCACCAATACGAAGGTCTCGTCAAGAAGGCCAAGCTCCGCGGCGCCCGCAGGCGCTAAGGTGGCTGCGCGACGCGGTCCCGGCTCGTGGGACCGCGCCGCGACGATCGGGGCGGCCCGTGGCGCGGCTCCGGAACAGGACACGGCCCGGGCGGATCCGTCGCCGCCGCCGGGTCTGGAGGGAGAGACAGGTTATGCGGATCATTCTCCTCGGCCCGCCGGGAGCCGGGAAGGGCACCCAGTCGGCACGGATCGTCGAGCGCTACGGCATCCCGCAGCTCTCGACCGGAGACATGCTCCGGGCCGCCGTCGCGGCCGGCACGCCGGTCGGTCTTCAGGCCAAGAGCCTGATGGAGAGCGGCGCGCTGGTGCCCGACTCGGTCGTGGTCGGCATCGTCGCCGATCGGATCGAGGAGGCCGACGCCCGCCCCGGCTTCATCCTCGACGGCTTCCCGCGCACCGTGGCCCAGGCCGCGGCGCTCGACACCATGCTGAAGCAGAAGGGCCTCGGCATCGACGCGGTGATCGAGTTCAAGGTCGACGAGGACGCCCTCGTCGGGCGCATCGCCAAGCGCGCCGCTGAGACCGCCGCCCGCGGCGAGCCGGTGCGCAAGGACGACACGCCGGAGGTGTTCAAGACCCGTCTCGACGCCTACCGCACCCAGACCGCGCCGCTCTCCGAGTACTATGCCGGCACCGGTCTGCTCCGCCCGGTCGACGGCATGGCGCCGATCGAGGAGGTGACGCGCCAGCTCGACGGCGTGCTGCAGCCGATCCGCCAGCCGGTCTCGGCCTGAACGCCGCACGGGTCGTGTGGTTGACAGGCTGCCCGGTCCGCGCTAGCAGGCACACCTTCGTTCAGACACGGACGGTCCGGCGCGCCCCCTTCGGGCCGTTCCGGACCGATTTGCCGTCTGGACGGCGCGCAGGGGCCGGAACTCCACCGGACGCGCGTTCGCACGAGACACTCGGTTCCGCGGCCGAAGCCCGGGACGCGATGGAGAGCACCATGGCCCGTATCGCCGGCGTCAACATTCCGACCAACAAGCGCGTCGTGATCGCGCTGCAGTACATCCACGGCATCGGCCCCAAGAAGGCCGGCGAGATCACCGAGAAGGTCGGCATCCCCGCCGAGCGCCGGGTGAACCAGCTCACCGACGCCGAGGTGCTCCAGATCCGCGAGGCCATCGACCGCGACTACATCGTCGAGGGCGATCTGCGCCGCGAAGTCGCGATGAACATCAAGCGGCTGATGGATCTCGGCTGCTACCGGGGCCTGCGTCACCGCCGCGGCCTGCCGGTCCGCGGCCAGCGCACCCACACCAACGCCCGCACCCGCAAGGGCAAGGCCAAGCCGATCGCCGGCAAGAAGAAGTAAGGCCGCGCGACCCGTCAGGGTCGCCATGAGATCCCGGCGGCACGGTGCCGTCGGGGGGACGGTTTGAAATCCCGAGCGCCTGGCACGACGGGCGCGTCTGAAGGATCTGGAAGACAAGATGGCCAAGGAAACCACACGCGTCCGCCGCCGCGAGCGCAAGAACATCGTGTCGGGCGTCGCCCACGTGAACGCCTCGTTCAACAACACGATGATCACCATCACGGACGCGCAGGGCAACACGATCTCGTGGTCGTCGGCCGGCGCTATGGGCTTCAAGGGCTCGCGCAAGTCCACCCCCTACGCCGCCCAGGTCGCGGCCGAGGATGCGGGCCGCAAGGCCGCCGAGCACGGCATGCGCACCCTCGAGGTCGAAGTGTCCGGCCCCGGCTCGGGCCGCGAATCGGCCCTGCGCGCGCTTCAGGCCGCCGGCTTCACCGTGACCTCGATCCGCGACGTGACGCCGATCCCGCACAACGGCTGCCGGCCGCGCAAGCGCCGCCGCGTCTGATCGTCCGGGCCGGGGGCGAACGCCGCCCGGCCCTCCTTGCGAGAACAGGACCGACGTGTCGACCGTTCCGAGTGCCGAGACCGTCCGCCCCGGCGTCCTTCCCTGGACGCTGGGCGATCGCGTTGTGGTCGCCCTCAACGACGGCTACCTCGCTGGCGCGCCCGGGCTGGTCACCGGGCTCGACGCCGACGAGGTCGCGCGCCTGCAGGAGGCGGGATTCCGCGATCCGGCGGTGCCGCGGATCTCGGTCAACGCTTTCCTCGTCCTCGGCGGCTCCGCACCCGTGCTGATCCGATGCCGGGATGGGGCAGGGCGGCCCCGACACGCTCGGTCACCTTCCGGCGGCACTCGCCGCCTGCGGCGTGGCGCCGGAGGCGATCGGCACCGTTCTCGTCAGCCACATGCATTCGGACCATACCGGCGGGCTGACCGGGCCCGACGGCGCGATCCGGTTCCCGAACGCCGAACTCGTCCTGCCCGAGGCCGAAGCGGCGTACTGGCTGTCGGAGGCCGAGGCCGCGCGCGCTCCCGAGGGGCGCCGGCGCGGCTTCCAGGCGGCGAAGGCGCTGGCGGCGTCCTACGGCGACCGGGTTCGGTTCGCCGGCGAGGGCGAGGTCGCGCCCGGGATCGAGGCGATTTCGGCCCCCGGCCACACGCCGGGCCACACCGCGTTCCAGGTGTTCTCCGGCGGCCGCTCGCTCCTGATCTGGGGCGACGTGGTCCACCTGCCGGCGGTGCAGTTTCCCCGGCCCGAGGCCGGGATGGTGTTCGACATCGACGGCGAGATGGCCCGTGCCACCCGCCGGCGCATCCTCGACCGGGTCGCCGCCGAGCGCAGCCTCGTCGCCGGGATGCATCTCGAGTTTCCCGCCCTGGGCCATGTCCGACGCGACGGCGCCGGCTTCGCCTGGGTCCCGGAGCCCTGGAGCGCGGCGTCCTGACCGCCCCGGCTCCGCCCGACAGAGATCAGGACTGAGGCCGCCCCCGGGCGGCCGGCGGGGGCGGCGCCCGGGTCGCTCCCGCAACGATTGGCGAGAGGTGTGAACGTGGTCATTCAGAAGAACTGGCAAGAGCTGATCAAGCCGAACAAGCTCGACGTCACCCCCGGGCACGACCCGAAGCGGATCGCCACCGTGGTCGCCGAGCCGCTGGAGCGCGGCTTCGGCACCACCCTCGGCAATGCCCTGCGCCGGGTGCTGCTGTCCTCGCTCCAGGGCGCGGCGGTGACCTCGGTCCACATCGACGGCGTGCTGCACGAGTTCTCGTCGATCCCGGGCGTGCGCGAGGACGTCACCGACATCATCCTCAACATCAAGACCGTCGCGATCCGCTCGTCGAGCGACACGCCCAAGCGCATGACCCTGCGCAAGACCGGCCCCGGCCTCGTCACCGCCGGCGACATCGCCGCGGTCGGCGACGTGCAGATCCTCAACCCGGACCTCGTGCTCTGCACCCTCGACGAGGGCGCCGAGATCCGCATGGAGTTCACGGTCGCCACCGGCAAGGGCTACGTTCCGGCCGAGCGCAACCGCCCCGAGGACGCGCCGATCGGCCTCATCCCGGTCGACGCCCTGTTCTCGCCGGTCACCAAGGTGTCCTACCGCATCGAGAACACCCGCGAGGGCCAGGATCTCGACAAGGACAAGCTGACGATGACGGTCGAGACCAACGGCGCGGTCTCGCCGGAGGACGCGCTCGCCTACGCGGCCCGCATCATCCAGGACCAGCTCCAGATCTTCGTGAACTTCGAGGAGCCGCGCAAGGAGGAGGCGACCCCGCTCGCGCCGCAGCTCCCGTTCAACCCGGCCCTGCTCAAGAAGGTCGACGAGCTGGAACTGTCGGTCCGCTCGGCGAACTGCCTGAAGAACGACAACATCGTCTATATCGGCGACCTGATCCAGAAGACCGAAGCCGAGATGCTGCGCACGCCGAATTTCGGCCGCAAGTCGCTCAACGAGATCAAGGAAGTGCTCGCCGCCATGGGCCTGCACCTCGGCATGGACGTTCCCGGCTGGCCGCCGGAGAACATCGAGGATCTCGCCAAGCGCTTCGAAGAGCATTACTGAGCCGCGGACCGGGGGAGGGGCCTTGCCTCTCCCCCGGTCGTCGCCTCTCCCGATCCGCCCGCCTCGGGCGGATCGGGAGAGGCGGACAGGGTGAACGCCCCGCCGCCTCTCGCATCCCAAAGAATCCCAGAACGACGGCCGACCCGTGGCACGGCGGCCGAGAATCAAAGGAGTCCGCCATGCGTCACGGTTTTCGCGGCCGCCGCTTCAACCGCACCCACGAGCACCGCAAGGCGATGTTCGCCAACATGTCGGCGGCGCTCATCAAGCACGAGCAGATCGTCACCACCCTGCCGAAGGCGAAGGACCTGCGTCCGGTGGTCGAGAAGCTCATCACCCTCGGCAAGCGCGGCGACCTGCACGCCCGCCGTCAGGCGATCGCCCAGATCCGCGACGAGGCCATGGTCCGCAAGCTGTTCGACGTGCTCGGGCCCCGCTACCAGGGCCGCTCGGGCGGCTATTGCCGGATCATGAAGGCCGGCTTCCGTTACGGCGACAACGCCCCGATGGCGGTGATCGAGTTCGTCGAGCGCGACGTCGAGGCCCGCGGCAAGGATTCCGGTCCGTCGCAGGCCGTCGAGGCCGAGGGCGCCGAGGCGTAAGCCTCCCGCGAGCCTTTCGCGTCAGATCGAGGCGGCCCGGCGGGCCGCCTTTTTTGTGTCCAGAGGCTGGACCGGCCGGGCCGGCGGGAGCAGGGTGCCGCCGCTCCTGGCACGACCGGACCTTCCCCGATGACGCCCCTCTCCGAACAGAATCCCGAGGCGCTCCACGCGACTCTAGGCGATCTGCAGTCCCGCTACGCCGAATTGCAGGCCCGCGGCCTCAAGCTCGACATGACCCGCGGCAAGCCGGCGCCGGACCAGCTCGACCTGTCCGACGACCTGCTGACGATGCCGGGCAACCGCGACCACTTCACCGAGAGCCGCGAGGACGCCCGCAACTACGGCGGCGTGCAGGGGCTGGCGGAGCTGCGCACCCTGTTCTCCGGCGTGCTCGGGGCACCGCCGGCCCAGATCGTCGCCGGCAACAATTCGAGCCTCGCGCTGATGCACGACTGCCTCGCCTACGCCCTGCTCAAGGGCGTGCCGGGCGGCGCGCGGCCGTGGTCGCGCGAGGAGACCGTCCGCTTCCTCTGCCCTGTGCCGGGCTACGACCGCCACTTCGCCCTGTGCGAGACCTACGGCATCGAGATGCTGTCGGTGCCGATGACCCCCGACGGGCCCGACATGGCGGTGGTCGAGGACCTGGTGCGCGACCCCTCGGTCAAGGGCATGTGGTGCGTGCCGCAATACTCGAACCCCGGCGGCGAGACCTATTCCGACGACACCGTCCGGCGCCTCGCCGCCATGGAGGCGGGGGCGCCGGACTTCCGGCTGTTCTGGGACAACGCCTACGCCCTGCATCACCTGACCGAGCGCCGGCCGCACCTGGTCAACGTGCTGGAGGCGGCTGCCGAGGCGGGGCACCCCGACCGTCCGTTCGTGTTCGCCTCGACCTCGAAGGTGACGCTGGCCGGCGCCGGCGTCGCCTTCCTGGCCGGTTCGCCGGACACCATCCGCTGGTATCTCGGCTGCGCCGGCAAGCGCAGCATCGGCCCCGACAAGCTCAACCAGTTGCGCCACGCCCGCTTCCTGCGCGACGAGGCCGGGCTCCTGCGGCTGATGGACGGGCACCGCCAGCGGCTCGCGCCGAAATTCACCGCGGTGACGCGGATCCTCGACCGCGACCTCGGCGGCACCGGGGCCGCCCGCTGGACCGACCCGGAGGGCGGCTACTTTATCCTGCTGGAGACGCCGGAGGGCTGCGCCAGCCGGGTGGTCGAGCTGGCGGCCGGCTGCGGCCTCGCCATGACCCCGGCGGGTGCGACCCATCCCTACGGCCGCGACCCGCACGACCGGATTCTGCGGCTGGCGCCGTCCTATCCGAGCCTCGCCGAGGTCGAGGCCGCCGCCGAGGTGATCGCGCTCTGCACGCTGATCGCCGCGACGGAGGCCCGGCTGCGGGGCTGATGGTCGCGTCCGTCTCCGGCGGATCCGCGCCCCGCTCCGGGCCCCTCTCCTGCGCGAGGAGGCGTGCCCCGTCATGCGAGTCCCGCGCGCCGCGCGGGCTTCGATCCGGTTCCGGAACGGATCGTCCCGAAACCGGATCACTCCCCGTCGATGCGCTGCCCGATGATCGCGATGGCGCGCTGGTAGACCGAGGCGGCGTTCCAGCCCTGGATCGCCACGAAGTTCGGCTCGCCCGGCTGGTAGCCCGCCCCGGCCCGCCAGCCATGGGCCTTGAGGAAGTTCGCCGTCGCGTTCAGCGCGTTGGTGCTGTCGTCGAGGCTGCCGCCGGTACCGTAGTTCAGGATGCTTTTCGGCAGGAACTGGGTGTGGCCGACCTCGCCGTGGGCCGCGCCGCGGGTGTTGCCGGTCAGCACGCCGCGGTCGACCAGGGTGAGGGCGGCGTAGAGCTGGTCGGTGAAGAACGCCGAGCGCCGGCAATCGTAGGCCAGGGTCGCCACCGCCGAGAGGGTGTTGACGTTGCCGCGCACCGCGCCGAACCCCGTCTCCATGCCCCAGATCGCCAGCAGCGGGCCGGCCGGGACGCCGTAGCGGCGCTCGATCGCGTCGAACAGCGCGGCGTTGCTGCGCTTCAAGGCCCGCCCGCGCGACACGATCGCCGGGGCGCCGCGCTTGGCCATGAACTGATCCAGGGAGAGCTTGAAGCTCCGCTGGCCGCGGTCGGCGGAGATCGTCGCGGTCGAGTACGAGGTGTTGGCCAGCGCCGCGAGGCTCGCCGCGCTCGCCCGGCCCCGCGCCTCCTCGGCGAATTCGCGCTTCCAGGCCTCGAAGCCGGCGGAGGTGTTGCCGCACTGCGCCGCCTGCGCCGCCCCCGTGCCGACCAGCACCGCCAGTCCCAGGGCGGCGAAGGGCCTCCTCATCACGTTCGTCCTCATCCGACACTCCCCTTGCGGCCGTCACTCGCAACGGCCGCGCTTCCGACCGCTTACCTAGCCGCGGCGATGGCCGGGACCACGGGCCGCGAGACTACGGCGTGACTGTTTGCTGAATCCCTTCGTCACGCCCGCCGGGCGGATTCAAGGCAAGGGGCAGAGCAGGGAGCGGGAGCGGCGCCGTTCAGCCCTTGATGGCGGCCAGGACCGCACCGGCCGCGATGAGGGCGATGCCGAGCCAGTTGAGGGCGGACAGGCGCTCGCCGAGGATCAGCACCCCGAACACGGCCACGAACACCACGCTCAGCTTGTCGAGCGGCGCGACCCGGGCGGCGTCGCCGAGGCTCAGCGCGCGGAAGTAGCACAGCCACGAGGCGCCGGTGGCGAGGCCGGACAGGACGAGGAAGACGGCGCTGCGCCCCGGCACGGCGGTCACCTGCCGCCACTGGCCCGACGCCGCGAGCAGCGCCGCGGTGACGGCGACCACCACGAGGGTGCGCAGGAAGGTCGCGACGTCGGAGGCGACGCCCTCGACTCCGACCTTGGCGAGGATCGCCGTGAGGGCGGCGAACACCGCCGAGAGCACGGCCCAGAACGGCCAGGAGGTGACGAGCGCAGTCATGGCGGCACCGCATAAGGGGGACGGACGGTGCGTCAGATAGGGCGCGGGTCTCATACGATTTTCGATCGATCGCTTCGCGATGCGAAAATCGGCTTCGCTCACGCGCCGCGCGGGCTGGTGATACGATATCCGGACGTGGTCGTCCGGATATCGCATCAGAATCGCGTCACCAGCGCCACGCCGGCGATCATCAGCCCGCAGCCGAGGATCCGCCACGGGCCGGCCCCGTGCTGCGCGAAGCCGAGCCAGCCGTAATGGTCGAGCACCACCGACGTGACGATCCCGGCCGTCACGGTGAGGCCGGTGAAGGTCGCGGCGCCGAGGCGCCCGGCGAACAGGATCATCGCCAGCACGTAGGCCCCGCCCATGGCGCCGCCGAGCCAGCCCCACCACGGCACCTGCGCCAGCCGCCCCGCGCCGGGCCAGCCGAGCCCGAGGAACGGCGCGGCGGCGAGGTAGACGAGGGCGTTCGCCCCGGTGACGACGAGGGCGGCCAGGACCGGCTGCTCCGTCGCCTTGCTCAGGGTCGCGTTGGCGCCGGCCTGGACGGTGTTGAGGATGCCGGCGAGGATCGCGATCGGCACGATGAGGAACGCCATGGGGCTCGGCTCCGGTGTCGGGCCCCGTCAACGCGCCGGGCGGCGGCGCTATCCGTCGATGCGGAAATGCGCCTCGGTCGGCGGGTGGCCGACGCCGTTGATCGGCAGGATGTCCTGCGGGCAGGCCGAGAACGCGATCACGAGGTCCATCTCGGCCCGCAGCGCGACGTGGCTCCCGGGCGGGGCGACCGGCGCCTCGAACGACAGGGTGCGGTCGGGCCGGACCGGGATGTTCATGAACAGGTTGAGCGGACTCGGCGTCTCGGCCGAGGACAGGCCGATCTCGGCGAGCCCCGCATGCAGGTTGTCGGTGCAGTTGTCGTGGTAGCCCTCGACGCCGAGGAACTTGTAGCGGTGGCAGTCGCAGGCGGCGATGATGGTGTCGTGGATCCCGCCCGAGGTGTCCTCGACGAAGGTGAGGATCGGCCGGCGGTGGTTGGTCAGCATCGTGTCGCCGACCACCGGGATGATCTTCAGGATGTGGGCGCGGCTGTGCTCCATCGACATGAACTCGGTCATGTCGTCGGCGCGGAACGCCCAGGTGTCGACCACCTGGTCGCCGTGGGTGTTGACGACCCGCACGGTCTGGCCGGCCCGCACCCGGGCGGCCTTGCCCCGGCGGGCCGGAATGGTGACGAGGTCCCCGTCCATCAGCGTGTCTCCCTGTGTGTGAGGCGCTCCTGCCACCGCGGCTGGGCGCAGATCTCGCCGAGGAAGCCGATCACCACGAGGGCGCCAAGATAGGCGGTCGCCCCGGTGCCGACATCGAGCGGCGGGTTCACCTCGACGAAGTCGAAGCCGACGACCTCGTGCCGCTCGGCCACCGCCCGCAGGGTGTCGCGCAGTTCGGCGTAGCTCAGCCCGTCCGGCTCGGCCGAGACGCAGCCCGGCACCAGCGCCATGTCGAGGGCGTCGACGTCGATGCTGACATAGACCGGCGCACCCTCGGGGATCAGCGCCGCGATGCCCGCCGGGCCGAGGCGGCGGACCTCCGGCATCGGCACCACCCGGTTGCCGCCGGCCTCGATGTCCTCGTGCTGGCGGCGGGCGCTGCGCAGGCTGCGGATGCCGACCTGGGTCAGGCTCAGCGCCGTGTCGAGCCGCGCGACGTGCCGGAAGGCGTGGCCGTTGGTGTAGCGCAGGCCGTCCGCCTCGTCGGCGTAGTCCATGTGGGCGTCGAAATGCAGGATGTGGGCCGGCCGCGGGAAGGCGCGGAAGACCGGGTAGGTGATGGCGTGGTCGCCGCCGAGCACCACCGGCAGCGCCCCGCGCGCCAGCACCGCCGCGACGGTCGCGGTGATGTTGGCGAAGGTCGCCTCGACGTTGGTCGGGGCGATGTCGACGTCGCCGCAATCGGCGATCAGCCCCTCGGCGCGCTCGCGCACGAGGTATTCGCGCCGGGTCGCCGGGTCGTAGAGCCCGCCGGCGAAGCGCAGGGAATGCTCGCGCAGGGCCCGCGGCCCCATCCGGCTGCCGGGCAGGAACGGCGAGCCCTCGTCGAACTGCACGCCGATGATCGCCACCGCCGCGTCGAGGGCCTTGGGGTCGGGGCAGACCGGCGCCCGCAGGAAGGACGGGATGCCGGTATAGGGCCGGTCAATGCGGGACATCGCGGGGCTCCGGAGTGGCGCCGGCCGGTCCGCCGCGCCCGACGAGGCGCAGGAAGGCGGCGACGCGGGGGTCGGCCGGGTTGTCGAGGACGCTGCGGGCCGGGCCCGACTCGACGATCCGGCCGTGATCCATGAACACGATCCGGTCGGCGACGTTGGCGGCGAAGCCGATCTCGTGGGTCACCACCAGCATCGTGGTGCCGGCGGCGGCGAGCTGGCGCAGCAGCGCCAGCACCTCGCCGACGAGTTCCGGGTCCAGCGCCGAGGTCGGCTCGTCGAACAGCATCAGGGCCGGGTCCATGGCGAGCGCCCGGGCGATGGCGACGCGCTGCTTCTGCCCGCCCGACAGCGCGTCGGGGAAGCGGTCGGCGCGATCGGCGAGGCCCAGCGCCGCGAGCAGCTCGCGCGCCCGGGCGACCGCCTCCTCCCGCGGGCGGCCGAGCACGACGGTCTGGGGCCGCACCACGTTGTCGAGGGCGCTCAGATGCGGCCACAGGTTGAGCTGCTGAAAAACCAGCCCGATGCGCGGGCGCATCGCGTCGATCCGGCGCCGGCCGTGGTGGCGGATCACCGCGCCGCGGCGCTCGCGCCCGAACGGCTCGCCGCCGAGGAACACGAAGCCCTCGTCGGGCGGGTCGAGCCAGGTGACCGCCCGCAGCAGGGTGCTCTTGCCGCAGCCGCTCGGCCCGATCAGGGCCACGACCTCGCCGCGGGCGATGTCGAGATGGACCTCGTCGAGGGCCAGCGTGCCGCGAAAGCGCTTGGTGAGCCCGACGAGGCTGAGGACGGGCGGGTTCATCGGGCGGCCTGCCGCTCGAAGGACAGGTAGCTCGCTGCCAGGGCGTTGCGGGTGGCCAGCGGCTCGCGGGCCCGGCCGGTCCGGCGCTCCAGCCGGTGCGCCAGCGCCGCCACGATCGCGGTGATCGCCCAGTAGATCAGCGTCACCGCGGCGAAGACCTCGAACGGCGCGAAGGTGTTGCCCTGGATCACCAGCCCCTGGTAGGTCAGCTCCGGCACGGTGATCGAGCTGAGCACCGCCGATTCCTTCACCATCGTCAGCGTCATGTTGGTCGAGGGCGGCACCAGCCCGCGCAGGATCTGCGGCGCGATGACGTGGCGCATGGCCTGGAGCGGCGACATGCCGATGGCGCGGGCGGATTCGAACTGGCCCCGCGGCAGGGCGAGGATCGCCGCCCGAATGATCTCGGCGTAGTAGGCGCCGGCGAACAGGGCGAGCGCGACGGTGCCGACGAGCACCGCCGGCAGGCGCACGCCCCAGAACGGCAATCCGTAATAGACCAGGAACAGGATGAGGATGAACGGGATGCCGCGCAGCACCGTGACGACCGCCGCCACCGCCAGCCGCGGCAGCCGGCCGGGAACGAGGGCGACGAGCGCCAGCACGATGCCGAGCAGGTAGCCGAGCACGAACGCCCCGGCGGCGACCTGGAGCGTCAGCCACGCCCCGGCGGCGAGGAGCGGCAGGTAGGGGATCAGCAGCGCGGGATCGAAGGTCATGGGAAATCCGATCGATTGCGTCGCAATGCGGATTTCGGCTCCGCTCAAGCGCCGCGCGGGCTGGTGATGCGATTTTCGGAACGAATCTTCCGAACATCGCATCGCGGTTCAGATCCGGCGGGCCGCGAGCCGCGCCTCGGCGGCGAGGCCGCCGAGCGAGACGACGAGGTTCATGGCGAGGAAGACCAGGGCGGCGCCCGCCAGCGTCTCGAACGGCCGGTAGGTGGCGCTGGCGATCTGCTGGGCGGTGCGCAGCACGTCGACCACCGTGATGACCGAGAGCAGGGCGGTGCCCTTCACCACGATCGTCATCTCGTTGACCAGCACCGGCAGGATGCGGCGGAAGAGCTGGGGCAGGATCACCGTCTGCCAGATCGCCCGACGCGGCAGCGACAGGGCGGTGGCGGCCTCGATCTGGCCGGGATCGAAGCTCTCGAGCCCGCCGCGCATCATCTCGGTGATGAAGATCGACGAGTTGAGCGAGATCGCCAGCACGCCCGCCGCCTCGGGCGAGAGGTCGAGCCCGATCGCCGGCAGCACGTAGTAGCACAGGAAGATCTGGATCAGCAGCGGCGTGCCGCGGATGAAGCTGATGAGCACGCCGATCGCCCGGTTGAGCCAGACGATCTTGAGGGTGCGCAGCAGCGTCAGCGCGGTGCCGCCGACGATCGCGATCAGGATGATGATCGCCGCCAGCCGGGCATTGACCAGGGCGGCGGCGAACAGGCCGGGCAGGATCGCGGCGAAGGAGGAGAACTCGAAGGCCACGGCGGCGCCCGGCGCTCAGACGGCGCCGGGCGGCAGGTAGCCGCTGTCGGGGATCTCCATCTTGAAGCCGAACCACTTCTCCTGGAGCGCGCCGAGGCGGCCGTCGTCGCGCATGGAGCGGATCACGCCGTTGATGAAGTCGCGCAGGTCGAGGTCGGTCGGCCGCGTCACCCAGGCGAGGAACGGGTAGGGGCTGCCGGCGGTGACGGGGCCGAGCAGCGCGAAGGTCTGCGGCTTGTCCTTGACCAGCACCGCGAGGGCCGGGAGCGACTGGATCACCGCGTCGACCTCGCCGCTCGCCAGCGCGACGTAGCTCTCGGTGAAGGCGGTGAACAGGCGCAGGTCCTTGAAGCCCTTGCCGCCGGCGGCCTTGAGCTTGGCGTCCATCGCGCGGGCCACCGGCTCGGTCGAGGAGGCGAGCTGGGTCGCCACCACCTTGCCGTTGAGGTCCTCCATCGTCGTCATCCCGGCGCCCTTGCGCTGCATCGCGTAGGGGGCGCCGTTGGCGATCGGCATGGTGAAGGCGTAGCGCTTCGCCCGCTCCTCGTTGATGCCGACGGTGGTCGCCACGAAGTCGAACTTGCCGGCGAGCACGCCGGGCAGGATGCCCTGCCAGGGCAGGTCGAGCTGGTTCAGCCTGACGCCGAGCCCCTTGACCACCTCGGCCAGGATCTCGCTGCCGTAGCCGACGATCTTGCCGTCCTTGACGAACTCGAACGGCGGGTAGGCGGCCTCGGTGCCGACCGTGACGGTGCCGGCGCGCCGGATCTTCTCCAGCGTCGTCTCGGCGAAGGCTGGGCGGGTACCCACGAGGCCGGCGGCGGCGGTGCCGCCGGCGAGGAGGCCGAACCGGCGGCGGGTCAGGGACGTCATCGGGGGCGTCATGGGCGGGCTCCGGTCGTGGGGGGAGAATCAGGCCGGCGGGGCGTCGAAGTAGCCGGCGCGCACCGCCGCGCCGATCAGGTTCACGATCAGGCGGCCGGCGACGATGCTGGTGATGTTGTTGAGGTCGCTCGACGGCGTGATCTCGACGATGTCCATGCCCAGCAGCCGGCCCTTGCGCACGAGCGCGTGGATCAGCTTGCGCGCCTGGTGGAAGGTGAGGCCGCCGGGCGCCGGGCCCTCGACCGCCGGCATCACCGAGGGGTCCATCCCGTCGGCGTCGATGGTGAGGTAGTAGCGGCCGCCGTCGGGGATCCGGTCGATGATCGCGTCGATGCCGGCATCGTGGACCTCGAAGGCCGGGATGATGTGGGCGCCGTAGGCCCGCGCCGCCTCGACCTCCTCCGGCCGGGCGCTGCCCTGGGCGCGGATGCCGATCTGGTAGATCTCGCCGATGTGGCTCATCTCCGAGGCGCGGCGGATCGGGCTCGACAGGCCGTCGCGCACGCCGTTGACGTGGTCGCGCCAGTCGATGTGGGCGTCGATCTGGATCAGCGTCACCGGCCCCTCGCCGTCGAGGGCGCGCAGGATCGGGATCGGGATGCCGTGGTCGCCGCCGACCGTGACCGGCATCGCGCCGGCCGCCAGGATCTTGCGGATCGCCGCCTCGGCGCGGTCGAAATGGCCGTGATGGTCGTGGATGTCGAAGGCGACGTTGCCGACGTCGACCACCTTCAGCGCCCGCCCGTCGTAGATCGGGCCGCCGACGTCGAAGTCGTAGCGTTCCAGCGAGCGGCAGACCCGGTCGGTGACCGCCCGCACGGCGTCGGGGGCGCGGCTCTGGTCGTTGGACACCGCGTGCGGCTCGTAGGCGTTGCCGAACGGCATGCCGATGAACGCCACGTGCGCGTCGAGGGCGTCGAGGTCGGTCGCCAGGGGCGAGTACAGGAAAGTCTGGTGCGGCGCGCGCGGCGGAACCGTCAGCTGCATCGGCGGGATGACCTTGGGTCTCGGGTGTGTCTGATGAAAATCAGGGCGCTTCTGGATCGTTATTTGAGCAGCCTGACTTTCCATTCATCATGCGAAAAGGCTATGCGGCGGTGAAAGCCCGGGCAATTGCTTTCTGCGAAACCGTGCTTGTATGATCTGCAACATGTCCCGGCCGGCTCCGCGCGCGATTGCAAGCATCACCGAGGCGGATCTGCGCCTGATGCGGATCTTCCGCGTCGTGGCCGAGGCCGGCGGGCTCACCGCCGCCGAGTCGCGCCTCCGCATGGAGCGCTCGACGATCAGCCGGCACCTCAAGGCGCTGGAGGAGCGCCTCGGCGGCTGCCTGTGCCGGCGCGGGCCGGCGGGGTTCGAGCTGACCGAGTTCGGTCAGGTCGCCCTGCGGGCGAGCGTCACCGCCTGCGACGCCCTCGATCAGGTCCGCGACGCCCTCAACAGCGCCAGCCGGGTCGTCACCGGCGACCTGATGATCGGGCTCGCCGACAACTGCCTGACCAACCCCGACGCCCGCATCGTCCCGGCGCTGGCCCGGTTCCGGGAGGCGGCCCCGGCGGTGCGCCTGCACGTCACCGTGCACCCGGCGCAGGAGCTGCGCAGCGACGTGCTGGCGCGCCGGCTGCACCTGTGCATCACCACCGCGCCGGTCGACCGCGACCGGCTGGACCTGCATCCGCTCTTCGTCGAGTCGTTCGCCCTCTATGTCGGCGGCGGCGGCCCGGTGCCGCGCCTCTCCGACCTCGCCCGCGACGGTTACGTGTTCATCACCCGCGACAACGACGGCCGCAGCGGTGCCTTCGCCGACCGGCTCGGCATCGCCCGGCAGGCGGTGGCGACCGGGCTCGAGGCGGTGGCGACGCTGCTCGCCGGCGGCGGCTTCGTCGGCTTCCTGCCGACCCACTACGCCGCGGCGCTGGCCGGCACCTACGGCTTCCGGCCGGTGCGGGAGGCCGAGGGCGCGGGCTACGAGTCGCAGTTCTGCCTCGTGCGGGAGCGGGCGCGGCCGCTCTCCCCGGCCGGCGACCTGTTCCTGACCCTCGCCGCCGCGGCGCACCGGCCGCCGGTGCGGCCGGCCGTCGAGGCCGTGCCGGCGTGAGGTGTGGACGGCCGGGCGACTCGTACGGTTTCCGATTGATCGCTCGGCGACCCATGCGGGATCGCTTCGCGATGCGGAAACCGACCTCGCTCAGGTGCCGAGCGGGCTTCGATACGGTTTTCGAACGAATCGTCCAAAAACCGTATCATACGATTGTCGCATCGCGAACCGGTCCGCCAGGATCGCCTGAAGCAATCAGCCGGATGTCGTATGACGAGCGGACGTCAGAAGATGAAGGGATCGGCTGAAGCGAAGTCGGCTGCGGTGAGCATTGCTCCGCCGGTGTGTACGGCGATCTGAAAATCGCCCTTATGATCGCCGTTCGTGTCCCCGGTGATCGTCACCCATCCAGGATTATAAATGTTGAGCCTTACCTGGGGCTGCACATCTCCGGTGAAGTTGGAGACCAGCCTGAAGGGGATGCCGAGATTGATCTTGTCCTCGCCGACGACAAAGTCCTTGATCACATCGCGAAACGCACCAACGGAGGTATCGTCGTAGTAAATATCACCGTCCCTCAGATAGTCGACGTAGTTGTTGTTTCGGAAAATGAAGAAGTCCTGACCTGCTCCGCCGAAGAGCACATCGCGACCTGGGCCACCATAGAGCTTGTCGTTTCCTTCTCCCCCGATGAGGGTATCGTTGCCAAGCCCTCCGATCAGAATATCGTTGCCGTCACCGCCGTTCAGGTAGTCGTCGCCAAAATCGAGGCTGAGAATATCATGCTCGTAGGCCTTGATGCTGAACGTGCCGCCGATCAAGAGATCGTCGCCGCCAAGCCCATAGATCGTGTCGTTGCTGAGGTACAGGCCATCATCCAGGACCACGGCGCCTTCGAGAACGTTGTCTCCAGGTGTTCCGAAAATGACAGCCATGAGCGATCTCCCTGCTCAAATGAAGCCGAATAGAGCTTATCAGCCAACCAATCAACGTGCTACGGAAAATCTGCATTTTCGTAGCAACTTTCGATCCGTTATTCGAGTTCCGATTGATCGCTCGGCGATCCTTCCGGGATCGCTCGGCGATGCCTCCAGGATCGCTTTTGCGGTGCGAAAATCGGATTCGCTCAAGCACCACGCGGGCTGGTGTGCTGCGGAATCCGGAGGCAATCTTCCGAATTCTGTCGCAGTGCCTTCTTAAGCTCCGGCGGCGTATGCCGACGACATTGCCCGCCATGCGGCGCCCCGCTCCGCTCCCGACCGGGACGGATGCCGGGGAGCGCCGGGCGACGGAGACGTGCGATGAGAGCGATGTTGACGACGACCGCGCTGGGGCTGCTCGCGCTCGGTCTGGCCGAGGCGGCCGCCCAGGGGTCGAACGAGGTGCCGATCGGCCGCGACCTGCGGCGGATGGAGCGGCTGGACCAGCGTCTCGGCCGCGGTCGGCCGGCGCCGGTCGATCCGAACGTCACCCCGGACAATCCCGACGGGGTGGTGGGCTTCGACGGCGCCCCCGACATCTTCGGCGACGACATCGAGGACGACGGCCCGATGCCGCCGGGCTCCCCGGCCGATATCGACGACTGATCGGGCCTCAGCCCGGAGGCCGTTTGGCCGGGACCGCCACCGACGCGACCTCGCCGTGGCCGCCATCGGTCACGCCGAGGGCGGCAGCGACGTGCAGCCCGACCACCGGGGCGAAGACGAGGGTCATCATCAGGGCGATGACGAGGACGACGCTGTTGTCGTGGGAAGATACTCCGGCGGAACGGCGCCGGGAGAGGACGTCACGCAGAATCATGGCTCACCTCGGTGGGACCGGCCGCCGCAGGCCGGTCACGGGCGAGCCCGATCAGCGGATCAGGCGCACACCACGCGGACGGCCGTCAGCGGCTCGGTCGATCGACTACTGTCGTCGGGCATGGGGTTGTCGGTTCCTGAGAAGCCGTGGTCCGGCAGGTCGCGCGGTCCGGCGGCTAACGTGCGGATGCGCGAGAAGTTCGTTTCTGTCAACCCGGCGAAAGCCGGTCGAAACCGGCCAACGCGGAGAGAAGCGTTGATCCGCAAGGGATTTTGCGGTGTGGCCGGACCGCCGCCATCCCGGCTTTCCACCGGGTGTCGCGGCGGAACACCCTTCGCCGGCGAAAATCAGCGTGGGCGGGGCGCGGCGCCGCCGCGGCCGAGCACCAGGGAGACCCAGCCCTCGATGACCCGGCGACGGCGCAGGCGCAGGCCCTGCGCGGCGTAGGCCGAGAGCACGCCGGGCACGTCGCGGGGGATCAGCCCCGACAGGACCAGGGTGCCGTCCGGGGTCAGCACCCGGGCGAGGGAGGGGGCGAGCCGGGTGAGCGGCCGGGCCAGGATGTTGGCGAAGACGAGGTCGAAGCCCCGCGGCCGGTCGGCGAGGGGATGGCGCACGCCCGGCGCCTCGTAGAACGCCATCCGCCCGTGCAGCCCGTTGAGGCGGGCGTTGGCGCGGGCGGTGAACACCGCCTCAGGATCGAGGTCGCCGGCCACGACCCGGGCGCGCAGGCTCGTCGCCGCCGCCAGCCCGAGGATGCCGGTGCCGGTGCCGACGTCGAGCACCCGCCGCGGCCGGCGCCGCCTCAGCTCGTCGGTGAGGGCGAGGAGGCAGCCGAGGGTGGTGCCGTGATGGCCGGTGCCGAAGGCCAGCGCCGCCTCGATCTCGATCGGCCGGTCGTTGGCCCGCACCTGCCCGCGGTCGTGCGAGCCGTGGACGAGGATCCGCCCCGCGCGCACCGGCTTCAGGCCCTCCAGGGAGGCCCGGACCCAGTCCTGCTGGTCGATGGCGGTGAATTCCGCCGCGTCGGCGGCGTCGCCGACGATCGGGCGGATCATCTCCCGCACCGCGTCCTCGTCGGGCGCGTCGGAGAAGTAGGCTTCGAGCCGCCAGGTGCGCCCGTCCTCGGCCTCGAACGCCGCGACGGCGGTCTCGGTCGGGTCGAACACCTCGCCGATCAGGTCGGTCATGGCGCGGGCGGCGCGCTCGTCGGTGTCGAGACGCAGCACGTGGGTCGGACGGTGGGGCGGCAGGCCTTCGAGCATGGCGCGGCTCTAGCATCCCGGCGGGGGCGCCGCCACCATGCCGCAGGCAGCGGCCGCGACCGCCGCTCCGGCCGCGCGTTCCGGATCGTGCTGTCACCACCGTGTCACGCCCCTGGGCGACACGATGCCCGGCCGCGATCGCCGGGGAACCGGCGCGACGGTGCCGCGTTCCAAGCGGCGCCGGCGGCCGAGAGCCGGACGGCGAAGAACCCGAGTTGTCGCGATGAGTACCCGACCGAGCGAGCCGTTCCGGCACGAGAGCCCGCCTCCCGTCCCCCACCTTCCCGAACCCGCATCCAGGGAGCCCGCGCCGCCCCAGGCCGTGGAGCCCCAGACCGTGGACATGGCCGTGCCCGGCCGGCTGCTGGTCCTGCTGGCGCGCCTGCACCGCGCCGAGGCCGGCGGGGCGTCCTCGGCCGACGAGGCCGCGCCGCTCGCCCGGAGGGCGTGAACCGCGGCGGCAGCTCGGCGGTTAGAAGCAGGTCCGCCCCGGACACCCGGAACCGCCAGCGTTGCTCCGCCTCGTCACCTACAACGTCCGCCGCTGCCTCGGCACCGACGGCCAGCTCTCCCCCGCCCGCATCGCCCGGATCCTCGCCGCCTGCCGCCCCGACGTGGTGGCGCTTCAGGAGCTGGACGTGGGCCGCCTGCGCACCGGCGGGGTCGATCAGGCCCACGCCATCGCGGCGCATCTCGGCATGACGGCGCATTTCCACGCCGCCCTGCGGGTGCTGGAGGAGGAGTACGGCGACGCGATCCTGTCGGCGCTGCCCTCGCGGCTGGTGCGGGCGGAGGCCCTGCCCGGGCCGGCGGGCCGCGAGCCGCGCGGCGCGCTGTGGGCCGCCGTGACCCTCGGCGAGGACGAGGTCCAGATCGTCAACACCCATCTCGGCCTCGGCCGACGCGAGCGCCTCGCCCAGGCCGAGGCCCTGCTCGGGCCGCGCTGGCTCGGCGACCCCGCCTGCACCGGGCCGGTCGCCCTGGTCGGCGACCTCAACGCCGTGCCGGGGTCGCGGGTCTACCGGCGCTTCGCCGCGCGCCTCACCGACGCCCACCGGGCGGCCCCGTCGCGCACCCGCTGCACCTTCCCGTCGCGGCTGCCGCTGCTGCGCCTCGACCACGTCTTCGTCGGCGGCGGCTTCGAGGTGGTGCGGGCCGAGACCTATCGCGGGCCCGGCGCCCGGCTCGCCTCGGATCACCTCCCCCTCGTCGCCGACCTGCGGGTCGCGGCGCGCTCCGCGGCCTCCCGCGGCGCACTGGCGGAGGCGGCGCGATGAGCGGGCGGGCCGAGGCGGCGGCGCTGCCGCAGGACGAACCGGCGGAGACCCGGAAGGCGCGGCAGCGCCGGCTGCGGCTCGGCTGGACCACCGCCGTCACGGTCGCGGGCTGCGCGCTGGGGCTCTACCTGCTCTACCGGACGCTGAGCGGCTACAGCGCGGCACAGCTCGCCGAGGCGGTGCGGGCGATCCCGGTCGCCCGCCTCGCCGCGGCGGCGGGCTTCGCCGCCGGGAGCTATCTCTGCCTCACGGTCGGCGACTGGCTCGCCCTGAAGGCGGTGCGCCATCCGCTGCCCTATCCGCGGGTCGCGCTCGCCGCGTTCATCAGCCTCGCGATCGGCCACAGCATCGGGTTCGCCGGCCTCAGCAGCGGCGCGGTGCGCTACCGGTTCTATTCCCGCTGGGGCCTCGGGCTCGCCGACAGCGCCAAGGTCATCGTGTTCTGCGGCCTCACCGTCGCCCTCGGGCTGATGGCGCTCGGGGCCGGGGCGCTGGTGCTCGATCCCGGCCTTGCCAGCGAGATCACCGGGCTCGGCCGCCCGGCGGTCTACGCCGTCGCCGGCCTCTGCGCCGCCGGGGTGGCGCTCTACCTCGTGCTCGCCGCGACCCTGACCGCGCCGCTGCGGATCCGGCGCTGGTCGATCGAGATGCCGCCGCTGCCGCTCGCGGCGGCCCAGGTGGCGGTCGGGGCGGTCAACTTCGCCCTGGTCTCCGCCTGCCTGCATCAGGTGCTGCTCGCGGTGTCGGAGGTCGGCTTCCTCGGCGTCGCCTCGGTCTTCGTCATCGCCAACGCGGCGGTGCTGGTCACCCACGTCCCGGGCGGGGTCGGGGTGATCGAGAGCGTGGTCGTCTACCTTTTGCCGAAGACCGACGTGGTCGGCCCGCTGCTCGCGTTCCGGCTGATCTACTTCCTGGCGCCGCTCCTCCTCGGCCTCGTGCTGTTCGGCGTGGCGGAGGCGGTCTTTCGCTGGCGGGACCGGGCACGGACCGGCTGACCCTCCCCGTCAGGGCCGGCCCGGTCCCGGCGTCTCCCCGCCCTCGAAGCCCTGGGCCGGAAAGCCGCGCTCGCGGCCCCAGATCACCGCCTCGCTGCGGCGGTGCAGGCCGAGCTTGCGGTAGAGCGCCGCGACGTGGTTGCGCACGGTGTTGCGGGCCAGCGACAGGCGCTTGCCGATCGCCGCGTCGCTGAGGCCCTGGCAGATCAGGCCGAGCACCTGCCGCTCGCGGGCGGTCAGGGCGTCGAGGCGGGCGTCGGGGGCGCCGCGGCCCGGTTGGCGCAGGCCGGCCAGCCGCTCGATCACCGCGCGGCTGAACCACGAGGTGTCGGCCATCACCGCGTCGATCGCCGCGATCAGCTCGCGCTCGGAGCGCTTGCGCCCGGTGATGTCCTGGAGGGCGCACAGGACGCAGGCCTCGCCGGCGATCGTCACCGTCTCGGCCGAGACGAGGCAGTCGCGTTCGCCGCCCTCCCGCGGCCGCAGGCAGGTCTCGGCCCCGGCGATCCGCCCGGTCCGCAGCAGGTCGCGCTCGAAGGCGGCCCGGGCGCCCTCGTCGACCCACAGCCCGAGGTCGCCGGGCGCACGGCCGAGCGCCTCGGGACCGTGGCCGAACGCCGCCGTGAACGCCTGGTTGAGGCTGAGGAGCCCGAAGCCGTCGCGGCGCGCCACCAGCATCGGCACCGGCGCGAGGCGGAAGGCGGTCTCGAACCGCTCCTCGCTGGCGCGCAGGGCGGTCTCGGCCGCCCGGCGCGGCTCGAGATCGGCGAAGGTGAACAGCATGCAGGGGTCGTCGGCGATCTCGATCGGCTGCCCGGCGACGATCACCGCCCGCTCGCCGCCCCCGGCGCCGCGCAGGCGCGCCTCCATCTGCGGGATGGTGCGGCCCTCCTTGAGCCGCGCGATCGCCAGCTCGCGCCGCTCGGCGCCCGCCAGCACGTCGACCTCGTAGAGCGTGCGGCCGATCACGGCGTCGGCATCGAACCCGGTCAGCTCCGAAAATCCCTCGTTGAGCCTGACGTAGCGCAGGTCGGCGAGCCGGCAGATCACCGCCGGGGCCGGGTTGGCCGCGAAGGTGCGCTCGAACCGCATCTCGGCCTCGAACTGCGCCGTCACGTCCTGCACGATCAGGACGTGGCTCTCCGGCCGGCCGCCGGGGCCGGCGGTGACGAGGCTGCGGATGCGGTGGGTCCAGCTCTCGGCCGGCGAGGCGCCGCCGGCCCGGGTGACGTCGACGTAGACGTCCTCGAACACCTCGCCGGTCGCCGCCCGTTCGAGCGGGTAGCGGTCGAGCCCGAGGGGATGGTGGTTGCGGTAGCGCAGGACGAAGCGGTCGCGGTAGCCGTCGACCGAGCCGCCGAGATCCTCCAGCCGGTCGACCCCGTGCATCGCCAGCGCCGCCGCGTTGGCCCAGGCGATGCGGTGGTCCGGCGTGACCAGGATCACCCCCTCGGTCAGGCTGGCGATGATCTGGTGCTGCTCGGACCGGTCGAGAGCGTGCGTCACGGGGCCCCGCGTTATCCCAGGGGCACCGCGCCCCTAACCGGAGCCTGAACCGCAGCGGAGCCCGGAAGTTGCGGCTCGCTCCCGGTTTTCCGCCCGGCGCACGAGGAGCCGCGCCACCTCGGCGAAGCCCGCGACGAGGGCATCCTCCCAGGCCCGGGCGCCGTGGCGGGGCGGGCGCGGCACGTGCAGGAACAGCACCGGCGCCGGCGCGGCGAGGGCGCGGTAGTACGAGGCGTTGCACAGGTAGCGCCCGGCATCCCGCGACAGCCGCACCGGCAGGCCGCGCCGGCGCAGCAGGATCGCCGCCTCCCGGGCCATGCTGCCCGCGCGCCGCGCGGCCGGCCCGTCCGGGTCGAGGGCGAGGCGCGACGAGACCCGGCCGGAGGCGTCGGGATAGAGCCGGCTGCCCCGGTTGGCCGCCCTCGCCTCGACCCGGATTCCGCGGCTGCGCCCCGCGACCCCGAGCATCAGCACCGCCCGCGGCCCCTCGGCGAGCGCCGGCGCCAGCGCCTCGTCGAGGCAGGCATAGGCGGTGCGCAGCACCAGCCCGCGCGGGGCCTCGCCGAGCGCCAGGGCGAGGTGGGGCAGGGCGGCGAGGCGCCGGACCAGCGCCCCGGTCGGGTTGGCTTGCATGCCCGGGAACGGGCCGAAGCCGGTGACGAGCAGGCGGGGTCGCGTCATGCCAGCGCCTGCTCGATCAGGCGTGCGGCGGCGAGTGCCCGTCCGTCGTCGCCGAACCGGGCGATCACCTGCACGCCGAGCGGCAGGCCGTCGTCGGTCCCGGCCGGGACGGTGACGCAGGGCACGCCCATCAGGGTCCACAGGCGGTTGAAGCGCGAATCGCCCGTGGAGGCGAGCCCGGCCGGGGCCGCCCCGGCGCTGGAATAGGTCAGGATCACGTCGACGCCGCCGTCGCCGAACACGTCCTTCAGGCTGCGGCGGGCGTGGTGGGCGGTCCGGCGGGCGCCGTCGTAGGCCTGGGTCTCGATGCCCTGGGCCTCGTCGAGCGCGGCGCGCAGGGCTGGCGGCAGCGCCTCGCGGTGGTGGGCGTATTCCCAGGCCAGGGCCTGGCGCGCCTCGAAGCCCTGGATCGTCGGATGGACCGCGAAGGCGTCGCCGAACAGGCCCGGCAGGGCGAGATCGTGCACGCTCGCGCCGGCGCGCTCCGCCGCCATCGCGGCGCGGGTGAGGGCCTGCTGCGCCGCCGCCGAGGGCGCCGCGCAGAAATCCTGCCGCACCAGCCCGATCCGGATCGTGCCCGGCCCGGTCGGCGGCAGGTCGAGGCCGGGCCGGTCGGCGAGGAGCGCCAGGGCGCGGGCCGCGTCCGCCACCCCGGCGGCGAACAGCCCGACCGTGTCGAGGGCCCAGGAGAAGCATTTCACGCCGACGGTCGGCAGCAGCCGGAACGACGGCTTGATCCCGACCACGCCGCAGAACGAGGCCGGCCGGATCACCGAGCCGCCGGTCTGGGTGCCGAGCGCCAGGGGCAGCATCCCGGCCGCGACCGCGGCGGCCGAGCCCGCCGACGACCCGCCCGGCGTGTGGCCCGGATGGTGCGGGTTGCGGGTCGCGGTCGGGTCCATGAAGGCGAACGGCGTGGTGGTGGTCTTGGCCAAGGGCACCGCGCCGAGCGCCCGCAGCCGCGCCACCACCGGGGCGTCCGCCCGCGGGCGCCAGCCGGCATGGATCGGCGAACCCATCTCGGTCGGCATGTCGGCGGTGTCGATGATGTCCTTGATGCCGACCGCGATGCCGGCGAGCGGGCCGGCTGTCGCCACCGCCGGAGCGGGGTCGACCCGCACGAAGGCGCCGACCTCCGGCTCGCGCGCCGCGATCGCCTCGCGGGTGCGATCGATCGCGGCGGCGGGGGTGAGGTCGCCGGCATCGATCCGGCGGCTGAGGTCGAGGAGCGAGAGCATCGGGCCATCCGGGCTGGACCAGGGAAGCGCCCCTGTTAGCACCTCGCGCGCCCGGCCTCACCCGGCTCCCGGACCGGGATGCCCGGTTCTCAGCGGTCGAGGACCGCCCGGTCGTTCCCTAGCGGTCGAGGACCGCCCGATCGTTCCCTAGCGGTCGAGGACCGCCCGATCGTTCTTGGCGACGAGGGTGCGGAAATGCGGGGTCAGGTCGGCCTCGCTCAACCCGAACGCCCCGGCGAACTGCATGACGAGCTGCTGCTCGGCCGGCTCGGCCTCGCCGTCCGCCATCGCGCTGTCGATCATGTTGAGGACGATGCAGAGCTTCTGCTCCGGGCGCAGGCGCGGCGCGGCCTCGGCCAGGAACTGCGCCGGCTGGGTCGAGCGGGTGTAGCGCACCGCCGCCTCGAACTGCTGGCGCGTGGCGTTGCGCCCGAGCACCGACATCAGGTGGGTGATCTCCTCCGGGTCCAGCTCGCCGTCCGCGCCGATGCAGTAGATCAGCGACACCGCGAGGCAGTTGCGCGGCGTGAGGTCGAGGGCGTTCTGCGACTTGAACATGTTGAACATCGTCGGGGTCCCTGCGTCGGCGCCGCCCCGGTCCGGCGGCGCGGGCAGGCTCCTAGCCCAGTGGACGAAGCTTGTCGATGGAGACGGCGTGCGGTTCCCCGAGTGTTGTGCGCCTCCGACGAAGACGCGATGACGGGGTTTTGATCCATGCCGTAGATGAGGCGGCAACGATAGATTTGCCGTGAGGAAGGGATTATCGCGCGGCGGCGAACGTGACGGGCGGCGGAAACGGGTTCGCCGCGGCCCTCCGGCCGGTGTAGGAACGGTCCGCCAGCCGGAGACCCGACCATGACCGACCCCCTGCGCCAGCCCGAGCCGCGCCTGTCCCGCCCCGCGTTCTTCGCCCACGTCCCCGAGGCCGAGGCGGCCCTGCGGGCGCTGTCGCGGGCGGTGGCGGGGAGCGGGCTCGATCTCGGGCTGATCGAACTGGTCAAGCTGCGGCTGTCGCAGGTCAACGGCTGCGGCTTCTGCACCGCCTACCACCTCGCCGAGGCGCGCCGCCTCGGCGTCGCGGCGGACAGGCTCGATGCCCTGCCGGTCTGGCGCGAGATGCCGGGATTCTCGCCGGCGGAGCGGGCCGCGCTCGCCTACGCGGAGGCGGTCAACGCCGCCGGCCACGGCGTGCCGGACGCGCTCCACGAGGCCGCCGGCGCCGTGCTCGGCGAGGCCGACCTCGCCCGGCTCACCGTCGCGGTGGCGCTGATCGGCGCCTGGAACCGCATCGCCGCGACGTGGCGGTTCGCGCCCCGTCCGGACGGGCCTTGAGCGACGACCGGAGGAACCGGCCGTGCGGGCCGGCGGGAACAGGGGAGAGGGAATCCGGACGATCACTTCCGGATTCCGTCTCCCCGGCCTGCGCGGCGCATGAGCGAAGCCGAAATCCGCATCGCGACGGCGATCCGCCAGGATCGCGTGAAGCAATCGATCGGATTTCGTATGATCGGTCGGCCGCGAGGCCCGGCTCCGAATCCCGCGGGCCGCGAGACCTGATGCCCCGGCAGCGCCGCCCGCCCCCACACCACCGGACGGGCAGGCTCCCGCGCAACCTCCGCGCAAGGCTCGGCGGCAACATGGCTCCGGTAGGGTCCCCCGAGTCGCAGAGCAGCCCTTGATGTCCGGTCGCGAGCACGCCGAGAGGCTTTGGAGCAACATCGTCGAGCTGGGTCCGCGGCGGATCGCGGCCCTCGGGGTCATCGGCCTCGTCGTCTTCCTGGCGGTGGGGCTCGGCGCCTACTACCTCAGCCGCCCGGCCCACGAGACGCTCTATACCGGCCTCAACCGCGAGGATGTCGGGCGCATCGGCGCGACGCTGAAGGATGCCGGCATCCCGTTCGACGTCAGCGCCGACGGTACCGCGGTCCTCGTCCCCTACGGCCACACCGCCCAGGCCCGGATGCTGCTCGCCGGCAAGGGCCTGCCGCAGAGCTCGAAGTCGGGCTACGAGCTGTTCAACGACCTCGGGTCGCTCGG
Organism: Methylobacterium oryzihabitans; assembly: GCF_004004555.2. Classification (GTDB taxonomy): domain Bacteria; phylum Pseudomonadota; class Alphaproteobacteria; order Rhizobiales; family Beijerinckiaceae; genus Methylobacterium; species Methylobacterium oryzihabitans. The sequence goes on along the minus strand of NZ_SACP01000004.1, from coordinate 1,645 downwards.
CCTGACCTCGTTCATGCAGGAGGTCACCCGGGTCCGGGCGCTGGAGGGCGAGCTCGCCCGCACGATCCAGTCGATGAAGGGCGTGCGCGCCGCGCGCGTCCACATCGTGCTGCCCGACCGCGGCTCGTTCCGCCGCGACCAGCAGCCGCCCTCCGCCTCGGTGGTGCTGCGCACCGAGCCCGCCGACGACGTCAGCGGCGCCCAGGCGATCCGCCACCTCGTCGCCTCGGCGGTGCCGGGCATGAAGCCCGACCGGGTGACGGTGATCGGCAGCGACGGCGCCCTGCTGCTGTCGGGCGACGACGAGACCAGCCAGCCGAGCGGCCGCATGGCGAGCCTGGAGAAGACCGTCAACCGCGAGATCCAGGACAACCTGCGCCGGACCCTCACGCCCTATCTCGGCATCGGCAACTTCGAGGTCAGCGTCGCGGCCCGCCTCAACACCGACAAGACCAGCACCAACGAGACCATCTTCAACCCCGACGGCCGGGTCGAGCGCTCGGTGCGGGCGGTGCGCGAGAGCGAGAATTCGCAGAACCGCAACTCGCAGCGGCCGACCACCGCGCAGCAGAACCTGCCCGACCAGCGGGTGCGCTCGGACGGCAACGACAGTTCGAGCAACGAGAGCCAGAAGCGCGAGGACCTGACCAACTACGACATCTCGTCGAAGACGATCCAGACGATCAGCGACGGCTACGACATCCGCCGGATCTCGGTCGCGGTGCTGGTCAACCGCTCGCGGCTGGCCTCGCTCGCCGGCCCGGATGCCGGCAAGGCCGGGGTCGAGGCCCAGATCGCCGAGATCGAGCAGCTCGTCGCCTCCGCCGCCGGGTTCAGCAAGGAGCGCGGCGACGTCGTGAAGGTGGCCGCGGTCGGCTTCGTCAACGACGGGGCGCCGCTGGAGCCGGTGGCGCCGCTGAGCCTCACCGAGGTGCTGATGCGCCAGTCGGCGACCCTCATCAACGCCGCCACCATCCTGGTCGTCGCCGCGCTGCTGATCTGGTTCGGCCTGCGTCCGGCCCTGCGGGCGATCCTCGCCGAGCCGACCGCCCGGGAGGAGGCCCTGGCGCTGGCCGGTCCCGCCGGAGCCGCGGGGGTGGTCACGGGCGGGACCGGCGAGGTCGTCGGGGCGGCCCTGGGGGCGCCGGGCGCCGCCTCGGTCGTGCCCGAGGTGCCGGCCCTCGCCGGCCCCGGCGCGGCCCCCGGCGCTCCGGCGCAGTCCTCGCCCATCGCCTCGCTCCTCGACGACTGGGCCAACAAGGCCAACCGCACGCCGCAGAAGAAGCTGGAGCAGATGATCGACCTCGACGAGGAGCAGGCCGCGACGATCCTCAAGCGCTGGCTGCTGCGTGAGGAGCCGGCGTGATGGCCCACGCCCTCGCCCGCTGCCTGCCCGACTTCTCCGGCGACCTGCCGGTCGCGCTGGCCGGCCCCGAGCCCCTCGGCCTGCTGCTGCGCCCCGCCCGGCGGGCCGCGGTTCCGGCCGAGCCGGCGCCTTCGCCGCCCGCCCGGGTCGCCGCCCTGACCGCCGAGGAGCGCGAGGCGCTGCTGCGCGAGGGCGAGGAGCGCGGCCTTCGCCTCGGCCGCGAGGAGACGCGGGCGGCGCTGGCCGCCGCGCAGGACGCCGCCGAGGCCCGCCTCGCGG
>NZ_SACP01000049.1 GCF_004004555.2 Methylobacterium oryzihabitans | reverse complement strand
GGAGCGGGGATCGGGCCCACCGCCGCCGACCGCGGCCTCTGCCGATCCCCGCGCGGCGCCGGAACCCGGTGCGTCGGGCCTATTCGGCCGCGCGCAGGCGGGTGGGATCGCCCGCCCGTTCGGCCTGGGTCCTGAGGCGCAGGACCAGCACGATGCCGAGCAGGCCCGCGGCCGAGATCGCCACGAGGCCGTAGGTGAAGTCGCCGGTGCGGTCCTTGATCGCGCCGACGACGAACGGGGCGACGAAGCCCGACAGGTTGCCGACCGAGTTGACGACCGCGATCGCGCCGGCGGCGGCCGCACCGCTGAGGGTCTCGGTCGGCAGCGTCCAGACGATCGGGAGGGCGGCGAAGATCCCGAAGGCGGCGCAGGAGAACAGCGCCATCTTGAGTGTCGGATCGGGCAGGAAGGCCGCCGCGATGGTGCCGAAGGAGGCGAGCCCGAGCGCGATGGCGAGATGGTAGCGGCGCTCCCCGGTGGCGTCCGAGCGCCGGCCCCACCACAGCATGCCGACCGTGCCGACGGCGTAGGGGATCACGGTGACGAAGCCGGTCTGCAGGTTGCTGAGGCCGAACGCCTTGATGATCTGCGGCAGGAAGAAGCTGAAGCCGTAGAGCAGCGCCACCGCACCGAAATAGATCATCGCGATCGACAAGACCCGCGGGTTGAAGATCTCGCGGCTGAGATGCCCGGCCGACGCCTTGCCGGCCGAGGCTGCCTCGCGCTCCGCCTTCTCGGCGGCGAGCCGCTCCTCGAGCCAGGCGCGCTCGTCGGGCGCCAGCCAGGTCGCGCTCGACGGCCGGTCGGTGAGGTAGAAGAACGTCGCGACCGACAGGATCAGCGCCGGCAGCGCCTCGATGATGTAGAGCCACTGCCAGCCCTTGAGGCCGAGCAGGCCGTCGAGTTCGAGCAGGGCGCCGGAGATCGGCGCGCCGATGAGGCTCGACAGCGGGATCGCCACCATGAACAGCGACACGATCCGGGCCCGGTAGGCGGCCGGGTACCACAGGGTGAGATAGAAGATGATGCCGGGGAAGAAGCCGGCCTCGGCGGCGCCGAGCAGCAGGCGCATGACGTAGAAGCTCGTCTCGCCGCCGATGAACGCCATGCCCCCCGACAGGAGGCCCCAGCTCATCATGATGCGGGCGATCCAGCGCCGGGCGCCGAACTTCTCCAGGGCGAGGTTCGAGGGCAGCTCGAAGATGAAGTAGGTGAGGAAGAACAGCCCGGCGCCGAGCCCGTAGGCGGTGGCCGAGATCCCGAGGTCGCGGTTCATCGTCAGCGAGGCGAAGCCGACGTTCACCCGGTCGAGATAGGCGATGAAGTAGCAGACGATCAGGAAGGGAATCAGGCGCCGGCTGACGCGCCGGATCGTGCGGGTCTCGATGTCGCTCATCGTGGTGGGGCCTCCCGGTCCGGGTCTCGGGCCCGGCTCATCGCGCGGGGATGGCCCGAACCGTGCGGGTTGGCAAGCCGTGCGCGTCGGCGGGCGCCCCGGTCCGCGCGGCCAACCACTCCCTTGTCGCGGCGCGCGGTTCGGTCTAGTGCTCCCGGCTCACCACCCGCACGCCCATTGTTTCGCGACGACGCGCCATCGTCCTCGTGACAGCGGAGCGTGCGCCACCGCAACGGATGGGATCGCCATGGTCACCCCACGCCGAGACGGCGGCAGCGTCCGCCCGTCGCTCAAGGGCGCCCGGGTCCTCGTCGTCGAGGCCCGGTACTACGAGGATCTCGCCGACGAACTCCTCGCCGGCGCGACGGCCGCCATCGCGGCCGCCGAGGCCGAGGCGGTCGTCGCCACGGTGCCGGGCGCCCTCGAGATCCCCCAGGCCGTCGCGATCCTGGTCGAGGCGGCGGCGCGGGCGCGCAAGCCCTACGACGCCGTGGTGGCGCTCGGCTGCGTCATCCGCGGCGAGACCGGGCATTACGACATCGTCGCGGGCGAGAGCGCCCGGGCGCTGATGGACCTGTCGGTGGTCCTGCGCCTGCCCCTCGGCAACGGCATCCTCACCGTCGAGACCGAAGCCCAGGCGCAGGCCCGCGCCCGGGTCACCGAGATGAACAAGGGCGGCGGCGCCGCCGAGGCGGCCCTCGCCGTGCTGGCGCTCCGACGCGCCGGGGAGCGGCAGGCCGAGGACCGCACCATCGGATTCGCGCCGCGCCGAGCCCCGGAGACACCCTGACATGAAACCTGCCGAGCGAAGCGGCGCCCGCCTGGCCGTCGTCCAGGCCCTCTACGACATGGAGATTTCCGGCAAGGGCGTGGTCGACGCCCTGGCGGAATTCGAGACGTTCTGGATCGGGGCCGAGGTCGACGAGATCAAGCACCCCCCGGCCGAGACCGCGTTCTTCCGCGACCTCCTGCGCGGCGTGGTCGAGCAGCAGCGGGCGATCGACCCGCAGCTCGACGGCGCCCTGTCCTCGGGCTGGCCGCTGAAGCGGATCGAATCGGTGCTGCGGGCGATCCTGCGCGCCGGCGCCTACGAGCTGATGTTCCGCCGCGACGTGCCGGTGCGGGTGGCGATCTCGGAATACGTCGACGTCGCCCACAGCTTCTACGCGGGCGACGAGCCCGGCCTCGTCAACGCGGTGCTCGACCGGGTGGCGCGCACCGCCCGGGCCGGCGAACTCGACGGCGCCGCCCGCAGCGGCTGAGTCCGCCCCGGCGGACAATTTCGGGAACAAGACCCCGGCAGTGGCGAATCGCCGGCTTGCGGTCAGCGAAAGTCCTGTACAGTTCCACCGGCCGCGACCGGCCGGCGTAACTGATCCTCGATGGCCCGCCCCGACCTTCCGCGTCCGACCGAGGACGAGATCATTGCCCGCTACCTCGCGCCGCTGGCCGGTCCCGGGGGGCTCGGACTGCGCGACGACGCCGCCCTGCTGGCGCCGCCGCCGGGCCACGACCTCGTCCTCACCGCCGACGCGGTGGTGGCGGGCGTGCACTACTTCGCCGACGACCCGCCGCTCTCGGTCGCCTGCAAGGCCCTCGGCGTCAACCTGTCGGACCTCGCCGCCAAGGGCGCCGAGCCGCTCGGCTTCCTGCTCACCCTCGCCCTCGGGGGCGGCTGGGACGAGGACTGGATCGCCGGGTTCACCACCGGCCTGAGCGAGGCGGCGGCCCGGCACGGCTGCCCGCTGCTGGGCGGCGACACCGTGCGGACCGAGGGCGAGACGGTGATCGGCGTCACCGCCCTCGGGGCGGTGCCGGCCGGCCGGATGGTCCGGCGCACCGGCGCCGCGGCCGGGGACCGGATCCTGGTCTCGGGCACGATCGGCGACGCGGCCCTCGGCCTCGGCCTGCGCCGCAAGCCGCCGGCGGCGTGGTCGCACGGCCTCGGCTACGCCGCCCGGGCCCACCTCGTCGACCGCTACCTCCATCCCCAGCCCCGGCTCGCCCTCGCGGCGGCGGTGCGGATCCATGCCCGCGCCGCCATGGACGTCTCGGACGGCCTCGCCGGCGACCTCGCCAAGATGATGCGCACCGCCGACCTCGGCGCCGAGGTCGAGGTCGCGGCGGTGCCGCTCTCGGCGGCCGCCCGCGAGGCCCTCGCCCTGGACCCCCGCCTGATCGACGCCGTCCTCACCGGGGGCGACGACTACGAGATCCTGTGCACCGCCGCGCCGGAGGCGGTGGCGGACCTCACGGCGGCGGCCGCCGCCGCCGGGGTCCCGCTCACCGTCATCGGCACCGTCTCGGGCGAGCCCGGCGCCCCGGTGTTCCGCGACCCCGGCGGCGCGCCCCGGACCTTCGCGCGCGCGTCGTTCAGCCACTTCTGAGGCCGGCCCGCCGCCTCCGCTATCCTGCTGCGGCGCAAAGCCGACTCGGCGTTTGCACCGCTGGCGGAAGTTTGGCACTCAAGGGAGGCGGGACCGTCGCGAGGCGCGCCGGGGCCGCGCCACTGGGGAGGGAACCCGCGCGACGGCCGCACGCCATCGCGGCCGTCTCGACGTCGCGGGCAAGCCCGACATAAGGACGGTAGAATGACCGCACTCCTGCTCATCATCGTGGGCGGCCTCTGCGCCGTCGCCTACGGGATCTACACGATCAACGACGTCATGCGGCGGGACGCCGGCACCCAGCGCATGCAGGAGATCGCCGGGGCGATCGCCGAGGGCGCGCAGGCGTATCTCCGGCGCCAGTACGCCACCATCGCGGTCGTCGGCGTAGTACTGTTCGGGCTGCTCGCCTGGTTCCTCGGCCTCAAGGTCGCGGTCGGGTTCCTCATCGGCGCGGTGCTGTCGGGCGCGGCCGGCTTCATCGGCATGAACGTCTCGGTGCGCGCCAACGTCCGCACCGCGCAGGCCGCCACCTACTCCCTCGGCGGCGGGCTCGAGGTCGCGTTCAAGTCCGGCGCGGTCACCGGCATGCTGGTCGCCGGCCTCGCGCTCCTCGGCGTCGCGCTGTATTTCGGCTACCTCACCCGCATCGCCGGCCTGCCGGCCTCGAGCCGCGAGGTCATCGACGCCCTCGTCGCCCTCGGCTTCGGCGCCTCGCTGATCTCGATCTTCGCCCGCCTCGGCGGCGGCATCTTCACCAAGGGCGCCGACGTCGGCGGCGACCTCGTCGGCAAGGTCGAGGCCGGGATTCCCGAGGACGATCCGCGCAACCCCGCCACCATCGCCGACAACGTCGGCGACAACGTCGGCGACTGCGCCGGCATGGCCGCCGACCTGTTCGAGACCTACGCGGTGACGATCGTCGCCACGATGGTGCTGGCGGCGATCTTCTTCGCCGGCCAGACCGACGTCGGCGGCCGCAACGTGCTCGACGCGATGCTGATCTACCCGCTCGCCATCGGGGCCGCCTGCATCGTGACCTCGATCATCGGCACGTTCTTCGTCAAGCTCGGCACCAACCAGTCGATCATGGGCGCCCTCTACAAGGGGCTGATCGGCGCCGGCGTGCTGTCGATCGCCGCGATCGCGGGGGTCAACCTCGCGCTGTTCGGCAGCTTCTCGACGGGCTTCACCACGACGACCGGTGCGAGCTTCACCTCGCTCGCACTGTTCGGCTGCGCGGTGATCGGCCTCGTCATCACGGCGCTGATCGTCGTCATCACCGAGTACTACACCGGCACCAACTTCCGGCCGGTCAAGTCGATCGCCCATTCCTCGGTCACCGGCCACGGCACCAACGTGATCCAGGGACTGGCGATCTCGCTCGAATCGACCGCCGCGCCGGCGATCGTGATCGTCGCGGGCATCATCGCCACCTACGCGCTCGCCGGGCTGTTCGGCATCGCGGTCGCGGTCACGGCGATGCTGGCGCTCGCCGGCGTCGTCGTCGCCCTCGACGCCTTCGGGCCGGTCACCGACAATGCCGGCGGCATCGCCGAGATGGCGGGCCTGCCCAAGGAGGTGCGCCGCTCCACCGACGCGCTCGACGCCGTCGGCAACACCACCAAGGCGGTGACCAAGGGCTACGCCATCGGCTCGGCGGGCCTCGGCGCGCTGGTGCTGTTCGCCGCCTACACCTCGGACCTGAACTACTTCATCCAGAACGCCTCGCCGACGCAGTACCGCTACTTCCAGGGGCTCACCGTCGACTTCTCGCTGTCGAACCCCTACGTCGTCGTCGGCCTGCTGCTCGGCGGCCTGATCCCGTACCTGTTCGGCGGCATCGCCATGACGGCGGTCGGCCGCGCCGCCGCCGCGGTGGTCGAGGAGGTGCGCCGGCAGTTCCGCGAGAAGCCCGGGATCATGCAGGGCACCGACCGGCCGGATTACGGCCGCGCGGTCGACATGCTGACCAAGGCGGCGATCCGCGAGATGGTGGTGCCCTCGCTGCTGCCGGTGCTGTCGCCGGTGGTGCTGTTCTTCGTCATCCGGGTGATCGCCGGCAAGGCCCAGGCCTTCGCCTGCGTCGGCGCGATGCTGCTCGGCGTGATCCTCACCGGCCTCTACGTCGCGGTCTCGATGACCTCCGGCGGCGGCGCCTGGGACAACGCCAAGAAGTTCATCGAGGACGGCCATTACGGCGGCAAGGGCTCCGACGCCCACAAGGCGGCGGTGACCGGCGACACCGTCGGCGACCCCTACAAGGACACCGCCGGTCCGGCGGTGAACCCGGCGATCAAGATCACCAACATCATCGCGCTGCTGCTGCTGGCGATCCTGGCGCATCAGTAGCCGGGTGCCCCGGCCGGTGTTCCGCACCCGGACGCCAACGTCGGCACGGCAACGACCGGGAGCGAAGAAGGGCCGCCGTCACGCGGGCGGCCCTTCGACCTCGATGCCGGCGCCGGGGGCTCCGCCTATTCGTTCCCGGGGGCGACGGCGGAGTCGGGTCGGGTCCCCCACAAGGCGCACGCCAGGCCGACATTCGCCAGGGCGAGCGCCGCCAGGAGAGTGTAGGCCGCGTCGGGGCCGCCATGGGTCAGCGCCACGGCGCCCAACGACGGCGCGAGGGCCTGGGCCATGAGGCTCGGCCGGGCGAGGCGGCCCACCAGCACCGGGTAGCGCTCCGCGCCAAAGAGGGCGAGCGGCACCGTGCCCCTCGCGATCGAGTAGATCCCGTTGCCGGCTCCGTAGAGGACCAGGGCGACGGCGACCGCCGGGATGCCGGCGGCCAGGATGGCGAGCCCGAGCGCCACGAGGACCATGGCGGCCGTCAGCGTCCAGAGTGGGTGATGCCGGCCCTTCCCGGCCATCTCGACGAGGCGGGCCCCGACCTGGGCCGGCCCGATCAGTGCGCCGTAGGCGACGGCCGCGGCGAGCGCTACGCCTCGCGCCTGAAGCAACGCGCTCAAGTGCACCGAGACGAGTGCCATCACGGTGCCGCCGAGAACCAGCACGCCGGCCATCAGCCGGTAGGCCCGGCGCTCGCGGGGCGTCAGCGGCCCGTCCGCGTGTTGCCCGCCTGCTTTCGCGGTCTCCGGCTCAGGCGCCTTCGGGATCAGGCCGAGAACGAGCGGCAGGGTCACGACGAGGTGCAACCCGGCATAGGCGAGGCAGGCGCCCCGCCACCCGACCTGCCCGACGAGGAAGGCCGAAAGCGGCCAGCAGATGGTGCTGGCGAACCCGCCCCAGAGGGTGAGTGCGGTGATGGCGGGACGCGCCCCGGCGCCGTAGAGCCGGCCGAGGGTGGCGAAGGCGGGGTCGTAGAGCCCGCAGCCCATGCCGAGCCCGAGGAGGAGCCAGCCGGCGAGGAACACGGGTAGGTTCGGTGCGAGGCCCAGCACGACGTGACCCGTCGCCAGCAGCAGGGCGGCCAGCGCCAGCACCGGACGCCCGCCGTGCCGATGGACGGCGATCCCGACCCGGGGCGAGGCGAATGCCGCCACCAGGAGCCCCATGGACAGGCCCCCGACCACCCAGGCCAGCGGCCAGCCCGTGTCCGCCGCGATGGGCCCGGCGAGCACCGCCGGCAGGTAGAACGAGGAGCCCCAGGCGAGGATCTCGACCACGCCGAGGGCGGAGATCACGACGAGGCGGCTGCGGGCCTCAGACCCCACGGGAGGCCGGCCGCGGCGCCGGTCCCTTGCCGGCCGCGCCGCGCTCGTACCAGTCCTGCGACCGGTTCACGATCCACACGACCGAGAGCATGACCGGCACCTCGATGAGCACGCCGACCACCGTGGCGAGCGCTGCGCCCGAGTTGAACCCGAACAGGCTGATGGCGGCGGCCACCGCGAGTTCGAAGAAGTTCGAGGCGCCGATCAGTGCGGACGGGCCGGCGACGCAGTGCTGCTCCCCGGCGACCCGGTTCAGGAGGTAGGCCAGCCCCGAATTGAGGTAGACCTGGATGAGGATGGGCACCGCCAAGAGGCCGATGACCGCCGGCTGGGCCAGGATCTGCTCGCCCTGGAAGCCGAACAGCAGCACCAGCGTGGCCAGGAGCGCGAGCAGCGAGGCGGGCCCGAGCCGGGCGAGCAGCCGGTCGAGTGCGGCCTGCCCGCCCGAGGCGAGAAGGCTGCGGCGCGCGACCTGCGCGACGATCACCGGAATCACGATGTAGAGCACGACGGACAGCACCAGCGTGCCCCAGGGGACCGTGATCGCCGAGAGCCCGAGCAGCAGCCCGACGATGGGCGCGAAGGCGATCACCATGATGGTGTCGTTGAGCGCGACCTGGCTCAAGGTGAAGTGCGGTTCGCCGCGGGTCAGGTTGGACCACACGAACACCATGGCGGTGCACGGCGCCGCCGCCAGGATGATGAGACCGGCGACGTAGCTGTCGATCTGGTCGGCGGGCAGGTAAGGTCGGAAGAGGTAGCCCACGAAGAGCCAGCCGAGCGCGGCCATCGAGAAGGGCTTCACCGCCCAGTTGACGAACAGCGTCACCCCGATGCCGCGCCAGTGCCGCCCGACGTGGCGCAGGGAGGCGAAGTCGATCTTGAGCAGCATGGGGATGACCATGAGCCAGATCAGGGCCGCCACCGGCAGGTTGACCTTGGCGACCTCGGCGGCGCCGACGGCGTGGAAGACGCCCGGCATGACGTGGCCGAGCGCGATGCCGGCGACGATGCAGAGCGCGACCCAGACGGTCAGGTAGCGTTCGAACAGGGACATCGGGCTGTCTCAGGTGGTGGCGACGCGGCGGCCGTGCTCGTCGACGACGCGCTCGCCGTCCTCCTTCACGAACTCGCCCCGCTGGGCGGGCAGCAGGTCCAGCACCGCCTCCGACGGTCGGCACAGGCGCACGCCCCTCGGGCTGACCACGAGGGGGCGGTTGAGCAGGACCGGGTGGGCCTCGATCGCGTCGAGGAGCCGCTCGTCGGTGAGCGCAGGGTCGCCGAGCCCGAGATCCGCATAGGGCGTGCCCGTGTCGCGCAGGACATCGCGGACCGAGAGGCCGGCGCGGGCGAGCAACTGCCGGATGAGCGCCCGGCTCGGAGGCGTCTTGAGGTACTCGACCACGTGCGGCTCGATGCCGGCGTTGCGGATCATCGCCAGGGTGTTGCGGGACGTGCCGCAGGCGGGGTTGTGGTAGATGACGACGTCGAACGCTTCAGGCACGGGCGGTGTCTCCGGTGGCGCAATCGCAGGCGGCGAGCGCGGCGACGGCCGGGGCGCAGACCTCCGGGTGGCCCTGGCAGCAGTCGCGCATGAGGAACCGGACGAGGTCGGACAGGCCGGCATAGGCGGCGCTGTAGACGACCGACCTGCCCTCGCGCCGGGAGGCGATCAGCCCGGCATGCGCGAGTTCCTTCAGGTGGAAGGACAGCGTGTTGCCAGCTACGCCCACGGTCTCGGCGAGGACGCCGGCCGCGAGGCCGGCCGGGCCGGCGGTGACCAGGACGCGCACGACCCGGAGCCGATGCTCCTGCCCGAGCGCGGCGAAGGCGGAGAGAGCCTGTCGTTCGTTCATCGAATGATCTACATTTCAACTATCGTTGATATGTAGACGAAGAAGCGGCCCTGCTCAAGCCGCGCCGGCCGCTTACCAACGAGAAGCCGAACCTTTCCAGGACGCGCTTCCAGGGGGCATTTCGGGGGGGCGACCGCAGTGCGGGTCGGGCGCGGCGCAGTCGATGCGCGCCTCCCGCGGCGGCGATCGCGAGTGCCGGAGCGTCGAACCGGCACCCACGATCGACGGGACTGTGCCGCGGCTGCGGCGCTCTGCCTACGCCGCTCCCGGCAGGGCGTAGTCGCGGAACCGGTCGCGCAGGGCGGTCTTCTGGATCTTGCCGGTGGCGGTGTGCGGGATCTCGGGCACCAGCACCACGTCGTCGGGCAGCCACCACTTGGCGATGCGCGGCGCCATGAAGGCGAGGATGTCGGCCTTGTCCGGCGTGCGGCCCTCCTTCGGCACCACGATCAGCAGCGGCCGCTCGTCCCACTTCGGGTGCGCGACGCCGATCACCGCGGCTTCCGCGACGTCGGGATGGCCGACCGCGAGGTTCTCGAGGTCGATCGACGAGATCCACTCGCCGCCGGACTTGATGACGTCCTTCGAGCGGTCGGTGATCGCCATGTAGCCGTGCAGGTCGATGGTGGCGACGTCGCCGGTGTCGAAGAAGCCGTGCTCGTCGAGGATCGGCTCGTCGCTGCGGAAATACGACTTGGCGACGGCGAAGCCCGAGACCTTGAGCCGGCCGAAGGTCTCGCCGTCCCAGGGCAGGTCGCGGTTGTCGTCGTCGGTGAGGCGGAACTGGACCCCGAACGGGGCGAAGCCCTGCTTCATCTTCTGGTCGTAGAGCGCGTCGCCGGTGAGCCCGGCGACCTCCGGCTTGAGGCCGCAGAACGAGCCGACCGGGCTCATCTCGGTCATGCCCCAGGCATGCATCACCGTGACGCCGTAGTCGCGCTCGAACCGCTCGGTCATCGCCCGCGGGCAGGCCGAGCCGCCGATCATCACCCGCTTGAGGGTCGAGAGCCGGGCGCCGGTGGCGGTGAGGTGCTGGAGCAGGGCGAGCCAGACGGTCGGGACCGCCGCCGTGACGGTGACGCCGGTGGTCTCGATGATGTCGAGCACCGAGGCGCCGTCGAGCTTCGGGCCGGGCAGGACCAGGGTCGAGCCGGCCATCGGCGCCGCGAAGGCGAACGACCAGCCGTTGGCGTGGAACAGCGGCACCACCGGCATCGCCACGTCGGCGGCCTTCAGGGCGAGGCCGTCGGCGGCGTTGTTGGCCAGCGCGTGCAGCAGGTTCGAGCGGTGCGAGTACAGCACGCCCTTCGGGTCGCCGGTGGTGCCGGAGGTGTAGCACAGGCCCGCGGCGGTGCGCTCGTCGAAGCTCGCCCAGCGGAAGTCGTCGTCGGCCTCGGCGACCCAGTCGTCGTAGGCGACCGCGTTGCGCAGGGACGTCCGCGGCATGTGGGCGCCGTCGGTGAGCACGACGTAGCGCTCGATGGTGGCGAGCCGCGGCGCCAGCCGCTCGATCAGGGGCACGAAGGTGAGGTCGAGGAGGAGGATCCGGTCCTCGGCGTGGTTGATGATGTAGACGATCTGGTCCTCGAACAGCCGCGGATTGACCGTGTGGTAGACCGCCCCGAGGCCGGTGATGCCGTACCACGCCTCCAGGTGGCGCCAGGTGTTCCAGGCCAGCGTCGCGACCCGGTCGCCGAGGCCGATGCCGTCCCGCTCCAGCCGCTTGGCGAGGCGCAGCGCGCCTGTGCGGATCGCGCCGTAGGTGGTGCGGTGCATCGGGCCCTCGACCGAGCGCGAGATGATCTCGCGCGTACCGTGCTGGGCGGCGGCGTGGTCGATGATGCGGTGGATCAGCAGCGGCCAGTCCTGCATCAGTCCGAGCATGGCGCGGTTTCCTTCCCGGTGGCGGCGCGTCGTCGCGCTCGTGGTCGCTCGTCCCGGCCGAGAGGGCCGGGCGGCCGGGCGAGCTTAGACCAGTTCGCGCGCGATTGGATATCCGGCGACGAAGGCGATCCGCGCAGCGGGGCGAAAGCCAAAGTCACGGCGACACGACGTGTCGCGTGTGACTGCCGGCGCCTGAGGCCCAGCAAAGAACCCGGGGCGATCGGGTTCACCCGATTGCCCCGGGAGGCGCCCTCGCGCGGGGGCGGACTCCACCCTATCTCAGTCGCCGGACGACCCGATGGCCCCGGAGGTGATGCAATGGACGTGTCCGACGATCAGGCCGCGCGCGGCGCGGCGCAGACCGAAGACGAGTGGCGCTCCCGGCTCTCCCCGGCCCAGTACCGGGTGCTGCGCGAGCACGGCACCGAGCGGCCCGGCACCAGCCCGCTCAACCAGGAGAAACGCGCCGGCACCTTCGTGTGCGCCGGCTGCGGCCAGCCCCTGTTCGACTCCGGCACCAAGTACGAATCCGGCTCCGGCTGGCCGAGCTTCTTCGCGCCGATCGAGGGCGCGGTCGAGACGAAGACCGACCGCTCGCACTTCATGACCCGCACCGAGGTGCATTGCGCCCGCTGCCAGGGCCATCTCGGCCACGTCTTCGACGACGGCCCGGCCCCGACCGGCCTGCGCTACTGCATGAACGGCGTCTCGCTCGGGTTCGAGCCGCAGGACTGATCCGATTTTCGATTGATCGCTTCTGGCGATCCCTGCGGGATCGCTTCGCGATGCGAAAATCGACTTCGCTCATGCGCCGCGCGGGCTGGCGATACGGAATCCGGAGGCAATCCTCCGGATTCCGTATGAACCGGTTCTGCAACCACGACGCGCGATTCGACATGACGGCGGGGCGGCGGACTGACATATCTGCCGCCCCCTCCCACCTGGAGTTGTCGAATGTCGTTTCGCGTGCGCGTCGCCGGTGCCGCCGGCCTCGCCCTGTCCCTGCTGATGGGCACCTCGGCCCTGGCGCAGGGCGTCAACGGCCCGATCAGGGTCGGCGTGCTCAGCGACATGAGCGGCCCCTTCGCCGATCAGGCCGGCACCGGCTCGGTCGTGGCCGCCCAGCTCGCGGCCGACGATTTTTCCAAGGAGGCCGGCGAGCTGAAGGTCGAGATCGTCTCGGCCGACCACCAGAACAAGCCCGACATCGGGCTCGCCACCGCCCGGCGCTGGCTCGACCAGGAGGGCGTCGCGACCATCGTCGACCTGCCGAACTCGGCGGTGGCGCTGGCGGTCGCCAACCTGATGAAGGAGCGCCACCGGGTCGCGCTCGCCTCCAGCTCGCTGACCTCCGACCTCACCGGCAAGGCCTGCGCGCCGACCACCGTGCAGTGGGTCTCCGACACCTGGGCCCAGGGCTCGGCCACCGCGCGGGCGGTCGCCGGCCGCGGCCTCAAGTCGTGGTACTTCCTCACCGTCGACTACGCCCTCGGGCAGGCGCTGGAGCGCGACGCGACAGTGGCGCTCAAGGCCGCCGGCGGCACCGTGAAGGGCTCGACCAAGCACCCGCTCAACGCCGGCGACTTCGCCTCGCCGCTGCTCGCCGCGCAGGGCTCGGGCGCGCAGGTGCTGGCGCTCGCCGATACCGGCGCCGACATGATCAACGCGGTCAAGCAGGCGGCCGAGTTCGGGCTGATGCCCGAGATGCGGATCGCCGCCCTGTTCGTCCAGCTCTCGGACATCCACGCCCTCGGCCTCAAGGCCGCCCAAGGCCTCCAGCTCGCCAGCAGCTTCTACTGGGACCGCACGGAGGGCACCCGCGCCTTCGGCAAGCGCTTCGCCGAGCGCATGAACGGCCGCATGCCGACCGAGAACCACGCCGGCGTCTATTCCTCGACCCTCGCCTTCCTGCGTGCGGCACGGGATGCCGGTACGATCGAGGGCGAGAAGGTGGTGGCGGCGATGCGCGAGAAGCCGATCAACGACGCGCTGTTCGGCACCGTGACGATCCGCCAGGACGGCCGCGCCGTCCACGACGTGTTCCTGTACGAGGTCAAGACGCCCGACGAGAGCAAGGGCCCCTACGACTACTACAAGCCGCTGGCCACCGTGCCGGGCGATCAGGCGTTCCGGCCGCTGGCCGACGGCGGCTGCCCGCTGGTGAAGTAGGGGCAGCCCGGCGGCCCCGCTCGACGGAGAGGGGCCGCCCCAGATGATGCTCTGTTCCGGCAATCGTCGCGGTGGCGAGGAAGCACGGCCGTACCCCGGCCCAGGTGGTGCTGCACTGGCACCTCGACCTCGGCCACGTGGTCATCCCGAAATCCGCCGACCCGCAGCGGATCCGCGAGAATCTCGCGGTGTTCGACTCCGCCCTCGACGGCGAGGACCTCGCGGCCTTCGCCGCCCTCGACCGGCCTGACGGGCGGATCGGGCCGGATCCGGAGACCTTCGGGTGAGCGGGGGCGGAGCCGGGGCCCGTCCCGGAAGCGGGCCCCGGCCCCGCCGTCAGCCCGCCGGGTGACGCTCCGGCGGCGTCCGCCGCCCGAGCCGCCCCATCAGGCGGGCCCAGGGCGGCGGCGTGCCGCGCTTCACCGCGGTCTCGTGCCACAGCAGCAGCAGACCCGACGCGACCACGATCGCCGCCCCGACCAGCAGGTGGGCGTCCGGGACCTCCCCGAAGGCGACCGCGCCGATTCCCATGCCCCAGACCAGCATCAGGTAGTAGAACGGCGACACCGCCGTGGCCGGCGCCGCGGCCAGCGCCCGGGTCCACAGGAACTGCGCGCCGACCGTCGAAGCGCCGAGCATCACGAACAGCCCGGCATCCGCCGCCCCCGGCCAAGTGACGCCGAAGCCCAGCAGGCCGGCATGCGCGACCGTCATCACCGCCATCTGCCACAGCAGCAGGGTGGCGGCGGACTCGGTCCTGGTCATCGACCGGACCGCGACCGTGACGGTGCCGTACATCACCGCGTTGCCGACCGCGAACAGCGCGCCGAGCTGGAGCGTCTCGGCGCCCGGATTGGTCACCACCAGGACGCCGACGAAGCCGGTCAGCAGCATCGCCCAGCGCGCCGGGTCGGCGGGCTCGCGGCACCACAGGATCGCCACCAGGGCGGCGAAGAGCGGGGCCGAGAAGCCGATCGCCGTGACGCCGGCGAGGGGCATCAGCCCCAGCGCCAGCACCGTGAGGGTCTGGGACACCGCCTGCGACAGGCCACGGGCGACGTGCGCCCCGGGGCGCCGGGTCGCGAAGGCGCGAAAGCCCGCGCCCGGCAGGACCAGGGCGCAGGACAGCGCGAAGGCGATCGCCGAGCGGCCGAACATCACCTCGCCGACCGGATAGCGGGCGACGAGGATCTTGGAGAAGACGTTCGCCAGGGTCAGCATCACCGTCGCGCCGACCATCAGCAGGATGCCCCGGGGCACGTCGTCCCCGGCGCGGGCGGCGGGCCGGGTCCGGCCCTGCGCGTCGTCGATCGCGGCCGTGCTCGCCATCGCCGATCTCCCGGTCAGGCGAGGGACGCGGCGGGCAGCGCGCCGCCGATGAACCACGGCTTCACCCCGACGCCGCGGCGCAGCGAGTACATGTAGAAGATCGGCATCTCGGCCGGGAACAGCCCGCGGAACTCGCTGCCGTTGAAGGTGACGAACACCGCCTCCGGGAAGGCGCGGGCGACCGCCCGCTTCTCCACCATGTTCATCCGGTAGTAGTCGCGGGCGCCCTGCTCGGTGGAGCCCTCGCCGCGATACCACTTGGCCGCGCAGGCGGTGAGGCTGCGCAGCACCTCGTCGGAGGGCGCCTCCTCCGGCGCGTCGGCGCCGTCCGCCTCCAGCGCGTCGACGAGGGCGCCGAGCCGGGTGCCGGCGAAGCCGCGCTCGCGCCCGGCCGCCGCGACGGCGTCGAAATAGGCGTCGGCGGCCTCGCGGGCATGGCCGTTCAGGGCGGCATGGGTGTCGGTGAAGATCAGCCGGATCAGCGCGCCGGGGCGGTGGGCCTGCCCGATCCGCCCGGCCATCGATGCGAGGTAGTCGAGGCAGGCGAGGTCCGGCGCATCGACGTGGCTGCGCGGCCCCTTCCCCCAGTACAGCACGAACTCGAGCGGCCGGCCGGCTTCGGCCGCGGCGACCACCGCGGCGGCGAGTCGCTCGGGAGTGTCCGGCTGCTCGCGCTTGAAGGCCCAGGTGTTGAAGGCCGCGAGAATCAACTTTAGATTGTATTTTTGCGCAATCGCCGGACGTAGCTTTCTTGCCGCATCCGAAGACTTATCCTGCGACGTTTCGCCCTGATGCCCTTTCCTTGGCGCAATCTTCCGCAGGTCGACTGCGCCCCTGGAAGGAAAACTTGCTCCGTTGAACGACTCGACATTTGAAGAATGAGCCATGGCGAAGCCCGACCATATTGTCCGCGATGGCTTTTGAGTTGGGTTAATGGCCGGTTAAAGTCAACTTGGTGGTAAAAAAATCGTTAAAATTTGAGTGAATTATCAGTTCGCCGGCTATCGGAATTCCCCCTTCGCACCCCTCGGTAGCGTCCGCGCCGGCCCTGCGGGGCACCGCCCGACGCCGGCTCCGCTCGTGGGCCTTGACGCGGTGGCTGGACGGATTCTTGCCTGTGGGGCGAGCAGGCGGGAGCGTTCATGGACCTCAACACGATCGGCAGCATCGTCACGCCGGGCAGCCGGGCGGACCTCGACGGCTGGCGACCCGGCGACGCCTGGCTCGCCGGCGGAACCTGGCTGTTCTCCGAGCCGCAGCCGGACCTCTCCCGGCTGATCGACCTCGCGGGGCTGGGCTGGGAGCCCTTCGCGGTGACGCAAGCCGGCCTGTCGCTGGCGGCGACCTGCACCATCGCGGCGCTCGACCGGATCGAGCTGCCGGCCGCCTGGATCGCCGCGCCGCTGGTCGGGCAGTGCTGCCGGGCGCTGCTCGGCTCGTTCAAGATCTGGAACGTCGCGACGGTCGGCGGCAACCTGTGCATGGCGCTGCCGGCCGGGCCGATGATCGCGCTCGCCGCCGCCCTCGACGGCCGCTGCACGATCTGGACCCCGGACGGCGGCGAGCAGGCGCTGGCGGTCCTCGACCTCGTGCGCGGCCCGCAGGAGACGGCCCTGGCCCCGGGCGAGATCCTGCGCCGCATCGACCTGCCGGCGGCGGCCCTGCGCCGGCGCACGGCGTTCCGCCGGGTGTCGCTGAGCCCCAACGGCCGCTCGGGCGCGCTCGCGATCGGCACCCTCGACGCGGGCGGCGCCTTCGTCCTCACCGTCACGGCGGCGACCCGCCGGCCGGTCGCGCTCGCCTTCGCGGCCCTGCCGGAGGCCGGCGGCCTCGCCGAGCGCATCGCCCGGGAGATCCCGGATTCCCTGTACTACGACGACGTCCACGGCGCCCCGGACTGGCGCCGCCACATGACCGCCTGCCTCGCCGAGGAGATCCGGCGCGAGCTGGCCGGGGAGGCGCAGGCATGATCGTCACCGTCAACGGCACCGCGCAGGAGGCGACGCCGCGTCCGGGCCAGTGCCTGCGCACCCTGCTGCGGGAGCTGGGCTGGTTCGGGGTCAAGCGCGGCTGCGACGCCGGCGATTGCGGCGCCTGCACGATCCATCTCGACGGCGAGCCGGTGCACGCTTGCCTCGTCCCCGCCTTCCGGGCCGCCGGCCGGACGGTGACCACCGTCGAGGGGCTCGGCGGGTCCTGCGCGCCCGGGGAAGCCGGTCCCCTGCACCCGGTGCAGGCGGCGTTCCTGGCGGCCCAGGGCTTCCAGTGCGGCTTCTGCACCCCCGGCATGGTGATGACCGCCGCGGCCCTCGACCAGGGCCAGCGCCGGGACCTCGCCACCGCCCTCAAGGGCAACCTCTGCCGGTGCACCGGCTACGGCGCGATCCGCGACGCGATCGGCGGAACCGCCCGGGTCGAGGCGCCGGCCGGCGCGCCGTTCGGGAGCAGCCTGCCGGCGCCGGCCGGGCCGGCGGTGGTCACCGGCACCGCCCGCTACACCCTCGACGTCGAGGCGGCCGGCGCCCTGCACCTGCGGGTGCTGCGCTCGCCTCACGCCCATGCCCGCATCCTGCGCATCGAGACCACCGCCGCCCTGGCGCTGCCGGGCGTCGTCGCGGTGCTGACCCACGCCGACGTGCCGGCCCGGCTGTTCTCGACGGCGCGCCACCACATCCCGACCGACGACGCCGCCGACACAAGGGTGCTTGATTCGACCGTCCGCTTCGTCGGCCAGCGGGTCGCCGCGGTGGTGGCCGAGAGCGAGGCGGCGGCGGAGGCGGCCTTGCGCGCGCTCGCCGTCGATTACGAGCCGCTGCCGGCCCTGCTCGACCCGGAGGAGGCCCTGCGCCCGGACGCGCCCCTGGTCCATGGCACCGACGACCGCAGCGGCGACGACGCGCCGCCGCTCAACCCGCATCCGAACCTCGCCGCCGAGGTCCACGGCGAGATCGGCGACGTGGCGGCGGGCCTCGCCGAGGCCGACCTCGTCCACGAGGGGACCTACGTCTCGCAGCGGGTCCAGCACGCGCATCTCGAGACCCACGGCGCCGTCAGCTGGCTCGACGCCGAGGGCCGCCTCGTCATCCGCTCCAGCACCCAGGTGCCGTTCCTCACCCGCGACGCCCTGTGCACCCTGCTCGACCTGCCGGCCGACCGGGTGCGGGTGCTGTGCGGCCGGGTCGGCGGCGGCTTCGGCGGCAAGCAGGAGATGCTGACCGAGGATCTCGTGGCGCTGGCGGTCCTGCGCACCGGCCGGCCGGTGCGGTGGGAGCTGACGCGCCAGGAGCAGTTCGCCGCCACCACGACCCGCCACCCGATGCGGGTGCGGGTGCGGCTCGGCGCGCGCCGCGACGGCACCCTGACGGCGATCGAGCTCGGCGTCCTGTCCGACACCGGCGCCTACGGCAACCATGCCGGCGGCGTGCTCCACCACGGCTGCAACGAGGTGATCGCGGTCTATCGCTGCCCCAACAAGCGGGTCGAGGGCCGCGCCGTCCACACCCACACCCTGCCGAGCGGCGCCTTCCGCGGCTACGGCCTGAGCCAGACGATCTTCGCGGTCGAGTCCGCCATGGACGAGCTCGCCCGCGGCCTCGGCCTCGACCCGTTCGAGTTCCGCCGGCGCAACGTCGTGCGCCCCGGCGACCCGATGGTCTCGACGAGCCTGGAGCCGCACGACGTCGAATACGGCTCCTACGGCCTCGACCAGTGCCTCGACCACGTCGAGGCGGCCCTGCGCGAACCGGGGCCCGACGCCCCCTCCCCCGACTGGCTCACCGGGCGCGGCATGGCGCTGGCGATGATCGACACGATCCCGCCCCGCGGCCACGTCGCCGAGGCGCGCCTCGCCCTCGGCGCGGACGGCCGCTACGAGCTGCGGGTCGGCACCGCCGAGTTCGGCAACGGCACCACCACGGTCCACGCCCAGATCGCCGCCACGGCGCTCGGTACCGCGCCGGAGCGGATCGCGGTCCGGCAGAGCGACACCGACCTCGTCGGCCACGATACCGGCGCCTACGGCAGCACCGGCACGGTGGTCGGCGGCCTCGCGACCCTGCGGGCCGCCGAGGCCCTGGCCGCGGCCCTGCGGCAGGCGGCGGCGATGCAGGCCGGCCTCGACCCGTCCCTGTGCCGGCTCGACGGCGACGCCGTCGCGGGGCCGGGCTGCCGCATCGCGCTCGCCGCCCTCGCCGAGGCCGGGCCGGTCGAGGCGGTCGGCCGGGCCGAGGGCAGCCCGCGCTCGGTGGCGTTCAACGTCCAGGGCTTTTGCGTCGCCGTCCACCGCAGCAGCGGCGAGGTGCGGATCCTGCGCAGCGTCCACGCCGCCGATGCCGGCCGGGTGGTCAACCCGATGCAGTGCCGCGGGCAGGTCGAGGGCGGCGTCGCCCAGGCGATCGGCGCGGCGCTCTACGAGGACCTGCGCCTCGACGGCGAGGGGCGGGTCGTGAACCCGACCTTCCGGCACTATCACATCCCGGCCTGCGCCGACGTGCCGGCGACCGAGGTGTTCTTCGCCGACACCCACGACAGCGTCGGGCCGCTCGGGGCCAAGTCGATGAGCGAGAGCCCGTTCAACCCGGTCGCGGCGGCGCTCGCCAACGCCATCCGCGACGCCACCGGCGCCCGCCTGCACGCGACGCCCTTCGCCCCCGACCGGATCTATCGTGCGGTGATCGCGGCGCAGGAGGCGGTCCCAAGCAGACCTGCGTCGGCAGGCCAACGCCTCGTCCGCTTGGATTCTTGATTTGTCGCAGATTTTTGTCGCAGAACCGGCGACCACTTTTGCGAAATCTGCTTAGCGGCCCACCGACGGGGCCGGCAGGCGGACCGCCTCGACCCGGCCCCCGGCTCCCGGCGGCGGGCGCCCGCGCGCCAGGGCGGCGAGGAGCGCGGTCCGGGTCAGGTCCCGCCCCGCCAGGGTCAGGGCGGCGACGAGCGCCCGGGCGGTCTCCTCGGCGAGGCGGTTCTCGTCCCAGGCGGCCGGGCGCAGGGCCACGAGGGCGGCGCCGGACGTCGCCAGCGCGGCGACCTCCGCCGGCTGCGCGCGGGCGAGGGCGAGGGAGAGGAAGACCGTGCCGGCGGCGGGCGCGGCCGGGAGCACGGCGAGGTCGTCGGCGTCGAGGACGACCCGGTCGCGGTCGGCACCGGGCGCGTCGCGCAGGGCGCGCAGGGCCGCGGTCACGTCGGGCTCGCCGGGCCGCGGGTCGACGAGGTCGCCGGGGACCGGACCGGGCGGGGCGCCCCGCGGCATCAGGATCGGCAGCCCCTGCTCCGCCGCCGCGACGGCGAGCCGGCCGGCCGGGTCGAGGTCGGGGCCGACCGCCAGCAGGGCCGGCGACATGGCGGTGGGGTCCTCGACCGCGACCGCGATCGCCCGCCCGTAGACCGAGGGCGCGCGGGACTCGAGCGCCCGGCGCAGCCGGTCGCGATACGCCTCGGCCGCGGGCCGGTCGTCCGGGAGGGCCGGGATCACCAGCGCGATCCGGTCGGGCGCGACGCCGGCCCGGTCCTCGTCGCCGAGCGCGGCCAGAGCCGCCCGGAGCCGCCGCGCCTGCTCCGGCGTGACCGCGAAGCGCGGCATCCCGGGGGAGAGTCGCCGCCCGTCGGGCGCGACGCCCTCGGCGAGCGCCCGCGCGAAGCCGGCCTCGTCGTAGGGCGGGGCGCCGTCGGGGCGCTGCGCCAGCGCCGTCCCGCCGATCGCCGGCACCCGGCCGCGCCCCTCGGGCGGACCGGCGCCGTCGCGGCCGTGGCAGCCGGCGCAGGTCAGGCCCGGCCGGGCGACGCCGGCGACGCGCCCGACGAGGCCCCGGCCGAAATACAGCCGGATCCCCTCCCCGGCCGCCGCCCGGCCCGGCGGCAGCGCCAGGACGCACGCGAGGACGAGGACGCACGCGAGGGCGAGGACGCCCCGGATCATCGCCGCCGTGCCAGCGCCGCGGCGAGCTCGTCGGGATCCGGCAGCGGCGGCGAGGCGAGGACCCGCCGGCCGCCGGCCTCGATGAGCAGCACGACGCTGTCGTGGTCCTGGTTGGCGCCGCCCTCGATGCCGAGGCCGTCGAGGACCGCGAACACGTCGTCGGGGGCGCCGGTGAGAAAGAGCCGGTCGGGGTCGAACGGCTCGGCCCGCTCGCGGCGCAGGTGCGCCGGCGTGTCGGTGAGCGGGTCGAGCGTCAGGGTGGCGAGGCGGACCGGCGGCCCGCCGCCCTCGCGCAGGCGCCCGGCGACCCGGTCCATGATGACGTCCATCGGCGGGCACAGGGCGCGGCAGCCGGTGAAGGTGAAGGACAGCAGCACCGGACCGCGGGCGATCAGGTCCGACAGGAAGCGGTGGCGCCGGCCCTGGGCATCGACGAGGGGCCGGTCGACGAGCCGGACGCCGCGGGCCGTGAGCGGCGTCTCCGCCGCCCCCGCCGCCGCCGGGAGCAGGACGAGGAGCGCGAGCGCCGCGAGCCCCGGGCCGCGGATCACGGCGCGACCCCGATCACCGCCGGGGCGATGGCGCCCGCCCCGGCCTCGACCGAGACGGCGTAGGTGCCGGGCTCCGGGAAGGTGACGGCGGCGGTCACGACGGCGTCCTCGCCCAGCTCCGCCCGGATCCGGGCGGCGGCGCCGAGTTCGAGATCCTGGATCCTGAGCCCGACCGCCCCGCCCCGCAGCCAGCCCGGCCGGTTCTCGACCCGCAGCCGCAGCAGGCCGGCCTCCCCGGCCCGGGCCGGAGCGGAGACGACCGCCAGCGCCGCCGCGGCCTCCTCCGGCGGCGCCGGCCCGGCGACGGCGAACCCGGCGCAGGCGGTGGTGCCGCCGGGTCCGGTGGTGGTGACGACCTCGTAGCGCCCGCCGGCGACGAGGCGGACCGTCGTCGCGAAGGTGCCGGGCTCCTCCTCGGCGAGCCGCTGGTCGAACCACGCGACCGCGTGCGGGCGGTCGCCGCGCACCGTCACCGTCGCGGCCGGCTGGTCGGGCAGGCCCCCGCCGGCGGCGACGAGGGCGACCGTTCCCGAGCCCGGCACCAGCAGGGCGGCGCTCGGCCGGTCGGCGCCGCCGGCGAGGCCGGGGGCCGATCCGGCCGGTCCCGGCAGCCGGACCCGGCGCAGGGCCGGCGCCGCCGCGGGGTCGGCCGGCACCGCCCGCGTCCCGTCCCGGTCCCAGGCGAGGGCGAAGCGGCCCGCCCCGTGCACCGCGAGCCCGCCGGGCACGAAGGGCAGCGCCACCGGGATCGCCCGGGTCGGGTCGTCGAGCCAGCGCAGGCGCAGGGCCGCCTCCGCGCCGGCCTCGACGAGGAGGCCCGGCCCGGCCTCCGCCAGCGCGCCGAGGGTGCCGGGCGGAAGGACGGTGCGGGCGCCGTCGCGACGCACCACCAGCGCCGACCCGTCCGCGGCCGTCACCGCGAGGCCGCCCGCGTCGGGGGCGAGGAGGCGCCGCGGCGGCGGGCCCAGGGGCACCTCGGCGCGGCGCAGGCCGTCCGGGCCGAGCAGGACGAGACCGCCCTCCTCCTCGACCACCGCCAGCCCGTCGCCGAGGGGCGCCAGGGGCCCCGGCCGGCGCAGGCCCGACGCGACCGGGACGAGCCCGCCCCAGGGCAGCGCCACCGCGACCACGTCGCCGCGCCCGGGCCGCGTCGCCAGCAGGCGCGGCCGCGACGGGTGCAGGGCGAGGCCGCCGGCCCGCGCGCCGAGGGCGGTGACCGAGACATGGTCGGCCGAGCGCAGCCGGTGGCCCTGGTCGATCACCGCGACCCGGTCCTCGTCGCCCTCGGCGGAGGCGGAGAGCGCCAGCAGGAAGTCGCGCTCCAGCGGCAGGTCGGCCGGCGAGATCGCCCCGCTCGCCCGCACCATCCAGGCGGCGTCGGCGCAGCCCGGCCCGGCGCCGGAGCGGCGGATCCAGGCCCGGGGCCGCAGGGCCGGCACCGGCCGGTCGGTGCCCGGCTCGCGATACGCGATCGTCACCCGCAGGTCGCGCCCGGCCGCCACGGCCTCGCCGGGCTGCGGCTCGACCCGGATCGTCACCGCGTGCCGGGCCCCGCCTGCGGTCAGGCGGTCCGGCTCGGCCTGGGCGGCGGCGGCACCGGCCGCCAGAAGGAGCGACAGGAGGGCGGGACCGGCGCGCATGGCGGTCAGCGTCCGGTCGGGGCGGCCGGGGCCTCCGGCCGCACCAGCAGGTGCCCCCAGGCGCCCGCCGCGAAGATCGCCTGCGGCCCGTCGCGCCACAGATAGGGGCCGGGCGTCATGGGCGCCGTCGCCCAGGCGGTCAGCCCCTTGCCCGGCCCGATCAGCGCCGCGTGGCCGGAGCCGAAACCGGGGAACAGGTCGTCGTAGCCGGGGAAGATCGGCACGAAGGCGCGCTGCCGGGCCCGGCCGACCGGGTGGGCGATGCGAACGGCCATCTGGCCGCCGGGCGGCGCGACGATCGTCGGCGTCCGCACCGGCCCGGCGAAGAAGCCGGGCGGAAACGCGACGCGGTTGAGGTCGTCCTCGTCGCGCGGATAGGTGCGCAGGCCGAGATCGATCCGCACGCCGGGCGCGCTCGCGAACAGGTCGACGAGCCGGAAGGCGAAGCGCTCCGAGGCGAGGCCGACCCCCTTCTCGCCGAGGTCGTAGGAATCGTCGCAGACCGGGCAGTCCGGCACCGGCCGGCCGGGGAGGTCGAGATCCGTCACCCGCCCGGCGCCGCGGCGCAGGTTCAGGCCGTCCTGCCACAGCAGGACGTGCTCGTGGATCGTCGCCGCGCCGACCACCCCCCCGTCCCGCAGCGTCACGTCCGGCGCCGCGATCGTGCGGGCGACGGCGTGGCGGTAGTCGAAGTCGGCGGGGCCGCGCCGGCCGGACGGGTCGGCCGCCTCGACGACCAGCACCCCGAGGAGGCCGTGGGCGCCGTGCGAGACCACGTCGCCGAGGGAGCGGATCGGCAGGGCGCCGAAGGCGTAGGGAATCGCCCGGACCGCCTCGCGGTAGAGCGCCGGCTCCTGAGCGAACCGCTCGGCGATGGCGCGCTGGGCGTCCGCGGCCGGGATCGGCGGCACCGGCGCCCCCGGGGCGGGGTTCTGGGCCTCCATGCACAGGGCGAAGCCGAGGGCGCGCACCTGCAGCTCGGGCGCGCAGTCCCGGCCGGCGAGCAGAACCAGGCCCCAGTCCTGCCCGGCATCCTGCTCGGTCGTCACCTTGTCCCTGAAGAGCATCGAGGCGTGGTTGGCGACGTCCCGGGCGCGCGCCCACAGGAAGCCGGCATAGTAATCCGCCGTCGACCGGGAGGCGGCGCCGCCGGCAACGGGCGGCAGCGCCCTCGCGGCATTGGCGCCGACCGGCAGCCCTCCGGCCGGGCCGGCGCCCGGGGCCGGCGGCGCCGGCGCCAGGGCCGGACTCGTGCCCGCGCCGGGGCCCGCGGTGGGAGACGGGAGCGGCACCGACAGCGCGAGGTGGCCGGAGGGCCGCAGGTCCGGGCGCGCCGGGCCGGACCGGCCGGGGAACGGCTCGGGCGAGCCGGCGAACTGGCGCGGATCGCAATCGACGTTGAGCGGCGTGATCCGCGGCATCGGCGCGTCGCCGGGCGCGTCGCCGGCCCGGGGGCCCCGGCAGCGGCCGTCGGACGGTGCCGCCGGCTCGGCGAGGAGGTTGATGGTGGTGAGGCGCAGGCAGGTCCCGGCCTCGACCCGCAGCACGAACGGCGCCGCCTTGCCGGCGAGCTGCGCCCGGATCGTCCCGAGCAGCTCCGCGGCCGTCCGGCCGTCGCCCGACTCCCGCAGCGGGACGAGGAGCAGGGCGTCCGGGTCCCGCTGCCCCTGGCCGTAATCGGTCTCGACCCCGACATCGGCGGCGCGCAGGGCCGCGACCGTCGCCCGGACCACCGGCGCCCCCGGCGGGCAGACGAGGCCGCCGGCCTCCGGCGCCGGATCGACCGTCACGGACGGCGGCGGCGCGCCGGGGGGGGGCG
>NZ_SACP01000048.1 GCF_004004555.2 Methylobacterium oryzihabitans | reverse complement strand
CGTCGTGCAGGGCGGCGGGGTCGAGGGCCTTGGGCAGGCGGGTGACGTTGGTGTAGCCGGCGGCGGTGAACAGCGACGCCGCGCTGTCGTTGATGCCTTCCAGCAGAAGCACCCGGATCTTGTCCTTCGGCAGGGAGAAGAGGGTCTGCGTCACGGCTGCGCTCTCTGATTCGTCGGGGCGGACGTTCGTTAAAACGCCCTCGTCGTCGGCGGCGTTCTTTTAACGGAACGTCAGCGGCGAAGCCAGACCGCTCCACGGCGGTCATGCGCGGCGCGGATGGCGGTCCCGTGCCGCGCGCGGTAACCCCGGCCTGCGTCCTGGGGCACAAGCGGCGGGGCGCCTGCGGGCGCAGGGACGCGAACGCGCCGCGACGAGACCGGCCTGCGGGCGTCCGCGGGAGGATCTCCGGTGGGTGTGATCTACGCGCTCGGCGCCTACCTGAGCTGGGGCCTCGTGGTCCCGGTGCATTTCCGCCTGCTCGACGGCCTGCCGCCCTGGACCATCCTGGCCCACCGCATCGCGTGGTCGAGCCTGTTCGTCGTGCTGCTGCTCGCCGTCCTGCATCGCCGGCGCGGCCCGGTGCGGCTGTCGCGCCGGCACGGGCTGCTGGCGCTCTCGGCGGCGATCATCGCGGCGAACTGGTCGCTCTACCTGTGGGCGGTGCAGAACGGGCGGATGCTGGAGGCGAGCCTCGGCTACTTCATCAACCCGCTGGTCAGCGTCGCCCTCGGCGCGGCCTTCCTGGGCGAGCGCCTGCGGCCCCGCCAGGCGGCGGCGGTCGCGCTCGCGACGGCCGCGGTCGTCGGCGTCGTCATCGCCGCCGGCACCCTGCCGTGGATCGCGCTCACCCTCGCGGTGACCTTCGCGGTCTACGCCCTGATCCGCAAGCTGGTGCCGGTCGACCCGATCCTCGGCTTCGGCGTCGAGACCATCGTGCTGCTCCCCGCCGCCCTGGCCTACCTCACCCTCGCGGATGCCGGCACCGGGAATGCCGGCCCGCGCGACTGGGGCCTCCTGGCGCTGACCGGGCTCAGCACCTCGGTGCCGCTGATCTGGTTCGCCAGCGCCGCCTCCCGGCTGAAGCTCTCGACGCTCGGCCTGATGCAGTACCTCGCCCCGAGCTGCCTGCTGCTGCTCAGCGTCCTGGTCTACGGCGAGACCCTGACCCCGGTGCGGCTGGCGCTGTTCGGGCTGATCTGGATCGCGCTGGCGCTCTACGCCTGGGACGCTCTGCGCGCCGCCCGGCCGGCGCCGCAGCCCGCGCTGGTGCCGCGGCCCGAGGGCTGCCCCGAGGCGCGGTGATCGCTCCCTGGTTGATGACTTGGCGTCAGAGTCGGTTCTGAGTATCCGTTCATCATATTGACCGCGCGGGGCACCCCTTTCCCGGACGACTGGAGCGTCAGCGGAAGGAGATCCGGGATCCAGACGTCAGATGTGCCGCGAAGCGGCTCAGTCTGTCAGCACTGTCGCTGCGCATTGACGCTTTGCGACTTATTGTGCTGGATCCCGGATCTCCTTCCACTTCGTTTCAGTCGTCCGGGAAAGGGGCGGGTGTTCTTTGGATCAAGGGTCAAACAAACTTTCGGGCGCCGGCAGTCACGTCCGTGACTTTAACTCCAGGGCGGACATTCGGCCTCTCGAACCCGCTCCCATCCGAAAGACCGCTTGATCGCCGCGCCGGGCCGATTGCGCCGCCGGGCCCGGGCGCCGACAATGCGCCCGGGAACGGATCGAGCGACGTGATCGAGCAGATTTCGCAGCGCCAGCAGGACATCCTCGCCCTCGCGCGGGCGCAGGGACGGGTGAGCGTCGAGGATCTCGCCGCCCGGTTCGAGGTGACGCCGCAGACGATCCGCAAGGACCTCAACGAGCTGTGCGAGGGCCGGCTGCTGTCGCGCATCCACGGCGGCGCCATCGTCACCTCGGGGGTGCGCAACGTCTCCTACGAGGCCCGCCGCCTCGTCGCCGAGACCGAGAAGCGGGCGATCGGCATCGCCGCCGCCGGCCTGATCCCCAACCGCGCCTCGCTGTTCATCAACATCGGCACCACCACCGAGGAGGTCGCCCGGGCGCTCGGCAACCATGAGGACCTGCTCGTCATCACCAACAACCTCAACGTCGCGACGCTGCTCTACCGCCACCCGTCGATGAACCTCATCGTCGCCGGCGGCCCGGTGCGCCGCGCCGACGGGGCGGTGATCGGCTCGTCGGCGGTCGACTTCATCAAGCAGTTCAAGGTCGACTTCGCGGTGATCGGCGCCTCGGCGATCGACGAGGACGGCACCCTGCTCGATTTCGACTACCGGGAGGTCGAGGTGGCGCGGGCGATCATCGAGAACGCCCGCCGGGTCGTGCTCGTCGCCGACAAGCTCAAGCTGGAGCGCGCGGCGCCGATCCGGGTCGGCCATCTCGGCGAACTCGACGACTTCGTCACCGACGCGCTGCCCTCCGAGCCGCTGCGCAGCCTGTGCGCGGCCCACGGCGTCAACCTCGTGGAGGTCGGCCCGGCGGCCGAGGCCGGGGAGCCCGGCTGATTCGCACGAGATCCGGATGCTATGGGCACGGGCGGTGGCGCGCGCTACAACCGGCGCCGACGCCACCAACCCGGATCTCCCATGCCGAGCACGCCCCGCGCCGCCATCGTTCCGGTGACGCCGTTCCAGCAGAACTGCACCCTGCTGTGGTGCGACGCCACCCGGCGCGGCGCCGTGGTCGATCCCGGCGGCGACCTCGACCGGATCGAGGCGGCGATCCGGCAGGCCGGGATCACGGTGGAGAAGATCCTGCTCACCCACGGCCATATCGACCATGCCGGCGGGGCGGCCGAGCTGAAGCGCCGCCTCGGCGTGCCGGTCGAGGGGCCGCACCCCGCCGACCGGCCACTCCTCGACAGGCTGCCGGAGACCGGCGCCGCCTACGGCATCGACGGAGCCGAGGTCGTCACCCCCGACCGCTGGCTGAACGAGGGCGACACCGTCACGGTCGGCGAACTGACCTTCGACGTGCTGCACTGCCCCGGCCACTCGCCCGGCAGCGTCGTGCTGGTGAGCCGCGACGCCCGCTTCGCCCAGATGGGCGACGTGCTGTTCCGCGGCTCGATCGGCCGCACCGACCTGCCCGGCGGCGACCACGCGGCGCTGATCGACGCGATCAAGACCAAGCTGCTGCCGCTCGGCGACGACGTGGCGTTCATCCCGGGCCACGGGCCGACCAGCACGCTCGGCCAGGAGCGCCTGACCAACCCGTTCCTGCAATAGGGAGTTTCTCGATGGACCTGCGTCCGCTCGGCCGTTCCGGCCTGTCGGTCCCGCCGCTCTGCTTCGGCGGCAACGTGCTCGGCTGGACCGCCGACGAGGCGACCTCGTTTTCGATCCTCGACCGCCTCGCCGAGGCCGGCCTCGGCTTCATCGACACCGCCGACGCCTATTCGCGCTGGGTGCCGGGCCATCAGGGCGGCGAATCCGAGACCGTGCTCGGGAACTGGATCGCGGCGCGGGGCAACCGCGACCGCGTGGTGCTGGCCACCAAGGTCGGCTGGGACATGGGCGAGGGCCGCAAGGGGCTCAAGGCCGCCTACATCGCCCGGTCGGTCGAGGACTCGCTGCGCCGGCTGCGCACCGACCGGATCGACCTGTACCAGTCGCATGTCGACGACCCCGATACGCCGTTCGAGGAGACCCTGCGCGCCTACGACGACCTGATCCGCGCCGGCAAGGTGCGGGCGATCGGCGCCTCGAACATCTCCGCCGCCCGGCTGCGCGAGGCGCTCGACGTCTCGGCCCGCGCCGGCCTGCCGCGCTACGAGTGCCTGCAACCGGAATACAACCTCGCCAACCGCGCCGGCTACGAGGCGGAGCTGGAGCCGCTGTGCCGGAGCGAGGGAATCGGCGTCATCCCGTACTTCTCCCTCGCAGCCGGCTTCCTGACCGGTAAGTACCGCGACGCCGGCTCCGCCGCCGGCCGCGCGCGGGAGAACCGGGTCACGCCCTACCTCACCCCGAAGGGCTTCGCGCTGCTCGACGCCCTCGACGCGGTGGCCGCCGACCACGGCGCCAAACCGGCCCACGTCGCCCTGGCCTGGCTCATCGCCCGGCCGGGCCTGACCGCGCCGATCGCCAGCGCGACCTCGGTGGCGCAGGCCGAGGACCTGATCGCCGGCGCGCGCCTGCGCCTCGATCCGGCGGCGGTGGCCCGCCTCGACGAGGCCAGCCGCGGCGGCGTGCAGGGCTGACGGGAGCCTGCGTCCGGCGGGTCTTCGCGGATCCTTAACGAGATCTGACGATGATGCCCGCCGGGGCGGCGAAAAGTCCGTCCGGGCGGCCGTTTCGCCGCCCGAAAACGATGCAATTTCAAGGCGGAATGCTTATCTCCGTCTTCTGACCAGAGACACGCGCAGGCGCGCCCGGACCGGCCGGTCCGCGCGCCCGCCTCCCCGGGAATTACCATGGCCGAACCCGCCCGCGACCTCAGCAACGACACCTACGGCGCCGACTCGATCAAGGTCCTCAAGGGCCTCGACGCGGTGCGCAAGCGGCCGGGCATGTATATCGGCGACACCGACGACGGGTCGGGCCTGCACCACATGGTCTACGAGGTGGTCGACAACGCCATCGACGAAGCCCTGGCCGGCCACGCCACCCTCGTCACCGTCACCCTCAACGC
Source organism: Methylobacterium oryzihabitans (assembly GCF_004004555.2). Classification (GTDB taxonomy): domain Bacteria; phylum Pseudomonadota; class Alphaproteobacteria; order Rhizobiales; family Beijerinckiaceae; genus Methylobacterium; species Methylobacterium oryzihabitans. Next base: position 21,724 of record NZ_SACP01000048.1, on the reverse strand, counting down.
CGACGGTTCCTGCACCGTCTCCGACAATGGCCGCGGCATCCCGACCGACATCCACACCGAGGAAGGCGTGTCGGCGGCCGAGGTCATCATGACCCAGCTCCATGCCGGGGGGAAGTTCGACCAGAACTCCTACAAGGTCTCGGGCGGCCTGCACGGCGTCGGCGTCTCGGTGGTCAACGCGCTCTCGACGTGGCTGCGCCTGCGGATCTGGCGCGGCGGCCAGGAGCACGCGATGGAATTCAACCACGGCGACGCGGTGGCGCCGCTCGCGGTGGTCGGCCCGGCCGGCGACCGGCGCGGCACCGAGGTGACGTTCCTGCCCTCGCCCGCCACCTTCACGATGGTCGAGTTCGACTACGGCACCCTGGAGAAGCGCCTGCGCGAGCTCGCCTTCCTCAATTCTGGCGTGCGCATCGTCCTGACCGACGCGCGCCACGCCGAGCACAAGCGCGACGAGCTCGTCTACGAGGGCGGCGTCGAGGCGTTCGTGCGCTACCTCGACCGGGCCAAGGAGGCGCAGATCGAGGCGCCGATCGTGCTGCGCCAGGAGCGCGACGGCATCGGCGTCGAGGTCGCCTTGTGGTGGAACGACACGTTCCACGAGAACGTGCTGTGCTTCACCAACAACATCCCGCAGCGCGACGGCGGCACCCATCTGGCGGGCTTCCGCGCCGCGCTCACCCGCCAGATCACCGGCTACGCCGAGTCGAGCGGCGTGACCAAGAAGGAGAAGGTCGCGCTCACCGGCGAGGATTGCCGCGAGGGCCTGACCGCGGTGGTCTCCGTGAAGGTGCCCGACCCGAAATTCTCGTCGCAGACCAAGGACAAGCTCGTCTCGTCGGAGGTGCGCCCGGCGGTCGAGGGCGTGATGAACGCGACGCTCGGCACCTGGCTCGAGGAGCATCCGAGCGAGGCCCGCACCATCGCCGCCAAGGTGGCGCTGGCGGCGGCCGCCCGCGAGGCGGCGCGCAAGGCCCGCGACCTCACCACCCGCAAGGGCGCCCTCGACATCGCCTCGCTGCCCGGCAAGCTCGCCGATTGCCAGGAGCGCGACCCATCCAAGTGCGAGATCCTGCTGGTCGAGGGCGATTCGGCCGGCGGCTCGGCCAAGCAGGGCCGCGATCGCACCTTCCAGGCGGTGCTGCCCCTGCGCGGCAAGATCCTCAACGTCGAGCGCGCTCGCCTCGACAAGATGCTGTCGAGCCAGGAGATCGGCACGCTCATCACCGCGCTCGGCACCGGGATCGGCCGCGACGGCTCGCACGCTTTCAACCCGGACAAGCTGCGCTACCACCGCATCATCATCATGACCGACGCGGACGTCGACGGCTCGCACATCCGCACGCTGCTGCTGACGTTCTTCTTCCGCCAGATGCCGGAACTGATTGAGCGCGGGCACCTCTACATCGCCCAGCCGCCGCTCTACAAGGCGCAGAAGGGCAAGACCGCGATCTACCTCAAGGACGACCGGGCGCTGGAGGACTACCTCATCGGCGGCGGCATCGAGGGCGCGACGCTGCGGCTGGCCAGCGGCACCGAGTTCGGCGGCGCCCAGCTCAAGGCGCTGGTCGAGGAGGCGCGCTCGGTCCGCGGCATCCTGCACGGGCTGCATTCGCGCTACGACCGGGTCGTGGTCGAGCAGGCGGCGATCGCCGGGGCGCTCCGCCCGGCGGTGGCCGAGAACGCCGCCGAGGCCGAGGTGATCGCCGACCAGATCGCCCGGCGCCTCAACGGCATCGCCGACGAGATCGAGCAGGGCTGGGAAGGCGAGGCCCGCGACGGCGGCTACGTCCTGTCGCGCACCCTGCGCGGGGTGAAGCAGGTCGCGGTGCTCGACGAGGCGCTCATCAACTCGCAGGAGGCCCGCCGCCTCGACGAGCGCGCCGAGGCGTTGCGGGAGATCTACGACGCCCCCGCGACGATGATCCGCCGCGGCGAGGAGATGGTGCTGCACGGCCCCGTGGCGCTGTTCGACGCCATGATGGCTCTCGGCCGCAAGGGGCTCCAGCTCCAGCGCTACAAGGGGCTCGGCGAGATGACCGCCCAGCAGCTCTGGGAGACCACCCTCGACCGCGAGATCCGCTCGTTGCTCCAGGTGAAGATCAAGGACACCACCGACGCCGACGACCTGTTCGTCAAGCTGATGGGCGACGTGGTCGAGCCGCGCCGGGAGTTCATCCAGGAGAACGCGCTGAACGTGGCCAACCTCGACGTGTGAGACGATTTTCGGAAGCTTGCTTCCGAAAATCGTACGAGCCGGGTTCCGGACGATTCTTCAGTGAAATCGTGTCAGCGGCCCTCGAAACCCGAGGTCACCAGTTGCGCCGTCTGCACCGGCACGAACCGCATCGGGCTCGCGGCCGCGAAGAGCGGTTTCGCGGGCATCGCGGAGCCGGCGAGGGTGAGCCGGGTCGGGCCCTCGGCCAGGGGCGTCCGGGCGAACAGCGACGGTTCGGTCTCGATCACCGGCAGGGGCACCGGGCGCGGCGTCTCGGCGACGAGGACCGGGCGGCGGCGGGCCGGGATCTGCACCACCTCGAGGCCCGCGAAGGCGAGGGCCTCGGGGCGGCTGACCTCGCCGAGGACCGCGCCCTTGCGCAGCAGCGCCGCGAAGGTCGCGTGCTGGCCGCCGTCGGAATAGGTCGTGCGCACCGCCTCGATGCCCTGGCCGACTAGGGCGGCGGTGCGGGCGCTCTCCTCGCCGAGGCGGGCGGCGGCCTGCGCCTCGATCTCGGGATCGGCGTAGGGCGCGAAGGCGTAGCGGCCGCCGGTCACCGTCACGGCCGGCTCCTGCCCGGTCGCCTCGAAGCGGTCGGACCCCTCCTTGAGCTGGCGCCAGAAGGCGAGGTTCGGGTCGGTGCGATGGCGGGCGAGGTTCTGCGCCGTCATCCGGAACGGGTAGGACTGGAACTGGAACGCGGCCTGACCGCCCGCGAAGGCGTCGCGGGCCAGCGCGTAGATCTCGCCGACCTGCCGGTCGGTCATCGCGAAGCAGCCGGCCGACGAGCAGGTGCCGTGGACCATCACCGCCGAGCCGGTGCCGCCATGCGCCCGGTCGTAGGCGTTGGGATAGCCGACGTCGAACGACAGGAAGTAGCGCGAGTTCGGGTTCATCAGCCGCGCCGCGACCGGATAGAACCCCTCCGGCGTCTGCCGGTCGCCGGTCTTCGTCTTGGGACCGAGCTGGCCCGACCAGCGGCAGATCGGGAAGGTCTTGAGCAGGACGTAGCGCCCGCCGGCCGCGCGCTTCCACACCTCGATCTCGGATTCCTTCTTGAACGCCCGCATCAGGATCGGCGCCGAGGCGGCGAGGCCGAGTTCGCCCATCCGGGCGAGCGTCGGCGCGGGGACCGGCGTCAGATGCTTGGGCAGGGCCGAGGCGGGCAGGGGCCGCAGCAGGGCCGCGAGGCAGGCCGCGCCGAGCATCGCATGCGTGCGAAACACCATTCTGGCCCCGGGGGTCGGTCCGCCCGCGACGCGCGGGAGGAGCGGCCACTGCCACCGCATTGTGGCGGATGTTGCGGCGGCGCGGACGTCGCTCGCATTCGAGCGATCGGCTTAAGCGCCGGTTGTCGCGCCTCGGCGATCCTGCCCGGGAGACGCAGCGACCGAGAGGGGACCGCCATGCTCCGAACCCGACCCGCGAGGACGCCGTGACCCGCCAGGGGCCGTCCCGGCTGCACCTCGTCGGGGAGGCCGACCCGGTCGACGCGCTGCCGGGGGAGGCCGGGCGCCAGCGCCTGCGGGCGTTGCGCGGCCAGTTGCGCAACCAGCTCGTCGGGTTGCGGCAGGCGGTGCCGGCCGTCGGCGACGCCGACCGGGCGGCGTTTCCCGAGGCCGCGGACGCGCTCGACGCGCTGCGGACGGACGTCGAGCGCCTCGCCGAGGCGTGGGACCGGCTGGCGACGCTGCTGAGCGAGGAGGACGGCTAACCGGGTGATTTCGCCGCGCCCGGATCGGGCATAAGGTCGGCCGCTGAACCGCGGAGCGGGAACCGGAATGCCATCCAATATCAAGCTGCGGCCGTTGGAGCGGGAGGATCTGCTCTTCGTCCACCAGCTCAACAACAACGACAGCATCATGCGCTACTGGTTCGAGGAGGCCTACGAGTCCTTCGCCGAGCTGGCGCAGCTCTACGAGCGCAACATCCACAACCAGACCGAGCGGCGCTTCATCGTCGCCTCGCCGAGCGACGAGCGGGTCGGCCTGGTCGAGCTGGTCGAGATCAACCACCTCCACCGGAGCTGCGAGTTCCAGATCGCGATCCACCCCGCGCATCAGGGTCGCGGCTACGCCAACAGGGCGACCCGGATCGCGATCGACTACGCGTTCAGCGTGCTCAACATCCACAAGCTGTACCTGCACGTCGACAAGGACAACCGGCGCGCGGTCGGGATCTACGAGAGCTGCGGCTTCCAGACCGAGGGCATCCTGCGCGACGAGTTCTTCGTCAACGGCAAGTACCGCGACGCGGTCCGGATGTGCCTCTTTCAGCCGGAATACCTCGCCCGGCGCGGGGGCGGCGACGTGGCCGAGCCGGTGCTGAAGACCTGACGCGCCTGTCATGCTAGGGGCCGCCCGGCACGGAGCGACCCGATTTGCGCGAGACCTTCCACATCGACATCCTCGGCCCCGACGAGACCGGCCCCGGCGGGGTGATGCAGCGCATCTCGGTGCGCGCCACCGCCGAGACGGCGCGGGAGCGGGCGCTGCGCGCCTTCCGCCGCGCCCGGGTTCCGCAGCGCACCGGGCCGCCGGCCGAGGCGGTGCGGGTGGTGGACGGCGCCGGCACCGAGGTGTTCCGCTGGAGCGTCTGGGACGAGGGGGCGGGCGGCCGCTGACGCGCGCCGGGGCCGAAACGTAGAGCGGGCCCCGCAGGGCCCGCTCCTCTCGCTCAGTGACCGTGCGCCGGCTCCGGCACCCGGACCGGGGCGGGTGCCGGCGGCAGCCCGTCCTCCTCCCGCACCCGACGGCGCTGGAACAGCCGCATCACCACCACGAAGAACACCGGCACCAGGATCACCGCGAGCACCGTCGCGGAGATCATGCCGCCCATCACGCCGGTGCCGATCGCCTGCTGGCTCTTCGAGGCGGCGCCGGTCGCGATGGCGAGCGGCACCACGCCGAAGATGAAGGCGAGCGAGGTCATCACGATCGGCCGGAACCGCAGGCGCGACGCCTCGACCGTGGCGTCGACGAGGCGCGTTCCGGGTCGCCACAGGTCCTTGGCGAACTCGATGATGAGGATCGCGTTCTTCGCCGACAGGCCGATGATCGTGATGAGGCCGATCTTGAAGTAGACGTCGTTCGGCATGCCCCGCAGCATCACGGCGACGACCGAGCCGATCACGCCGAGCGGGATCACCAGCATCACCGAGAACGGAATCGACCAGCTCTCGTAGAGCGCGGCGAGGCACAGGAACACCACCACGATCGAGAGGGCGAACAGCAGGGTCGCCTGCGAGCCGGCCTCCTTCTCCTGCAGCGACTGGCCGGTCCAGGCGTAGCCGAAGCCCTTCGGCAGCTGGGTCATCAGCCGCTCCATCTCGGCGAGGGTGTCGCCGGTGGTGTAGCCGGCCGCCGGCTCGCCGGTGATGCGCACCGACTGGTAGCCGTTGAAGCCGATGATCTGGGCCGGGCCGACGCTCCACTTCAGGTCGGCGAAGGACGACATCGGCACCATCGTGCCCTGGGCGTTCTTCACGCCGTAGTTCAGCAGGTCGGCGGCGTTGAGGCGCTGGAGCTGCTCGGACTGGACGATCACCCGCTGCATCTTGCCCCGGTTGGGGAAGTCGTTGGTGTAGACCGAGCCGAGATTGACCTGGATCGTGTCGTTGATGTCCTCGAAGCTGACGCCGAGCGCCGCGGCCTTCTCGCGGTCGATGACGAGTTCCGCCTGCGGCGCGGGCGGCAGGCCCTCGACGTAGACGTTCTTGAGGATCGGGCTCTTGCGGGCGAGGGACAGCAACTGGTCCTGCGCCGCCATCAGGGCGGAATAGCCCTTCTGCGCCCGGTCCTGGAGGCGGAAGCTGAAGCCCGAGGCGTTGCCGAGGTTGTCGATCGGCGGCGGTTCGAGCGCCTGGATCGTCGCGTCCTTGTAGCCGCCCAGCGCCTTGTTGGTGCCGGCCACCAGGGCGGCGGCGGACTGGTCCGCTCCGCGCTCCGACCACGGCTTCAGGGTGACGAAGGCCTGCGAGGTCATCTGGCCCTGGCCCGAGAACGAGAACCCGTTGACGATCGTCACCGTGGCGACGCCGGGCTGGGCCACCAGATGCTTCTCGGTCGCCTTCACCGCCGCGAGGGTGCGGTTGAACGACGAGCCGGGCGGCGTCTGGATGTCGACGGTGAAGAAGCCCTGGTCCTCCACCGGCAGGAAGCCCTCGGGAAGGCGCACGAAGGCCCAGGCCACGCCGGCGACGAGGATGAGGTAGATCGCCATCATCCGGCCGGCCTTGGCGATCGACCACTGCACCCCGCGGGCGTAGCGGGCGGTCTCCCGGTCGACGATGCGGTTGAACCAGCCGAAGAAGCCACCCCTGGCGTGGCCGTGGCCCTTCTCGATCGGCTTCAGCAGGGTCGCGCACAGGGCCGGGGTCAGCGACAGCGCCAGGAAGGCCGAGAAGGCGATCGAGGTCACCATCGCGATCGAGAACTGGCGGTAGATGATGCCGACCGAGCCGGGGAAGAACGCCATCGGGATGAACACCGCGATCAGCACCAGCGTGATGCCGATGATCGCCCCGGTGATCTGGGTCATCGCCTTGCGGGTGGCCTCCTTCGGCGGCAGGCCCTCCTCGTTCATGATCCGCTCGACGTTCTCGACGACGACGATCGCGTCGTCGACCAGGATGCCGATCGCCAGCACCATGCCGAACATCGTGAGCACGTTGATCGAGAAGCCCGACAGCAGCATCACCGTGCAGGTGCCGAACAGCGCGATCGGCACCACGATCGTCGGGATCAGGGTGTAGCGGATGTTCTGCAGGAACAGGAACATCACGATGAAGACGAGCACCACCGCCTCGATCAGGGTCATCATGACCTTGTGGATCGAGGCGTCCACCGCCGGGGTGATGTCGTAGGGAATGTCCCACTTCACGGTGGACGGGAAGAACTGCGACAGCTCCTCCATCTTGGCGCGGATCGCCTTGGCGGTCTCGATGGCGTTGCCGTCGGGGGCGAGCGTCACCGAGATGCCCGCCGCCTCGCCGCCGTTGAGGCGGGTGGTGAACTTGTAGTCCTCGCCGCCGAGCTCGATCCGGGCGACGTCGCGCAGGCGCACGTTGGAGCCGTCGGGATTGGCCCGCAGCACGATGGCGCCGAACTCCTCCGGCGCCCGCATCTGGCCCTTGACCACGATCGGGAAGTTGACCGCGTGGGTCGTCGGGCTCGGCTGCGCGCCGACCGCGCCCGAGGCGATCTGGACGTTCTGGTTCTGGATCGCCTTCGTCACGTCGGAGGCGTTGAGCGACAGGCCGCGCAGCTTGTCGGGGTCGGTCCACACCCGCAGCGAGCGCTCGGTCGAGTACAGCGTGGCGCGGCCGACGCCGGGGATGCGCCGGATCTCGTTGATGACGTTGCGGATCAGGAAGTCGCCGAGGGCGACCTCGTCCATCGAGCCGTCGGTGGAGACCAGCGTTATGATGTTGAGGGTCGCGGCCGAGGCCTCCTCGACCAGGATGCCCTGCTGGCGCACTTCCGCCGGCAGGCGCGCCTCGACGCGCTTGATGCGGTTCTGCACCTCGACCGAGGCGTAGCCGGGATCGGTGCCGGGCTGGAAGGTCGCGGTGATCTCGACGACGCCGAACGAGTCGCTCGCCGATTCGAAGCTCAGGATGTTGGCCGCGCCGTTGAGCTCGTCCTCGATGAGGCGCGTCGTGCCGGTATAGAGGTCCTCGACCGAGGCGCCCGGATAGGCGGTGGACAGGGCGATCGAGGGTGGGGCGATGATCGGGTACTGCGCGATGGGCAGCATCGGGATCGTCAGCGCGCCGCCGAGGCAGATGAACAGCGCGACGACCCAGGCGAAGACCGGACGGTCGATGAAGAAACTGGCCACGGGGTCGCCTCCTCACTGAGCCTTGGAGACGGCGGCCGGCGCCGGCTCGGGCGCGGCGGGCGTCCCGGCTCCGGTCGCGCCGGGAGTCACCGCGGCGGTCTGGAACGGCATCGGGGCGACGCGGGTGCCGGCGACGATCTTCTGGAAGCCTTCCGTCACCACCCGGTCGCCGGGCTTGAGGCCCTCGCGGATCACCCACAGGCCGTCGACCACCGGGCCGACCTCGACCGGCTGGAGCATGACCTTGTCGCCCTCGCCGACGATCCAGACCTCGGCCCGGCCGTCGGTGGAGCGGTGGACCGCCTGCTGCGGCACCGCGATAGCGTCGGAATCGATGCCCTGGTTGATGCGGGCGCGGACGTACATGCCCGGGAACAGCTCGTTGGACGGGTTGGGCAGCACGGCGCGCAGGGTCACCTGCCCGGTGCTCGGGTCGGCGGTGACGTCGGAGAACAGCAGCCGGCCCGGCTCGGGATAGAGCGAGCCGTCGTCCATCACGACGCGCACGCTGGCGGTGTCGGGGGCGATGCTGGCGAGCTCGCCGCTGGCGAGGTCGCGGCGCAGCTTGTTCAGCTCGCCGACCGACTGGGTGATGTCGACGTAGATCGGATCGAGCTGCTGGATCGTCGCGAGGTTGCTGGCGCCGCCCTGCTCGACCAGCGCGCCCTCGGTGACGAGGGCGCGGCCGATGCGGCCGGAGATCGGCGCCCGCACGTCGGTGTAGCCGAGATTGAGCCGGGCGCGGTCGCGGTTCGCCTTCGCGCCGGCGACCTCGGCCTCAGCCTGCTTCTGGGCCGCGGAGGCGGCGTCGTACTGGGCTTGGCTCGCGGTCTGGCGCGACAGCAGCGTCTCGAGGCGCTCGGCCTGCTGGCGGGCGAGGACGAGCGCCGCCTCGGTGCGGGCGAGGGCGGCCTCGGCCGAGTCGAGCTCGACCTGGAACAGCATCGGGTCGATCTTGTAGAGGATGTCGCCTTCCTTGACCTGGCTGCCCTGCTGGAAGGTGCGCTTGACCACGAGGCCGGCGACGCGGGCGCGGACCTCGGCGATCCGCATCGGCGCGACGCGGCCCGGCAGCTCGCGCATGAACGGGATCGGCTGCTCCTTCACCGTGACGATGCTGACCTCCGGCGGCGGCGCCTCGACCGGCGCCGCCGTCTTCTGGGTCGGGTTGCAGGCCGCGAGGGTGAAGGCGAGGAGCAGCAGGGCTCCGGTGGCGACTCGACGATGCGTCACGGTCAGGTCTTGCTCCTGCGCGCCGCGGGCCGGATCGGCCGCGCACGGCGCATGATGAGGGAGGCATGATGAGGGAGGAATGTGTCACGCAGGCCGGCGGCAGCATAGCGGCCGGGCGACGCTGGGGCAGCCCCCGGCACCGTTGCGCCGACCGGCGGTCCGGCTGCGGCACGGCAGCATGACGAGCGTGCCGGCATCGCGGCGAGGTCCGGGCCGGAATACGGATCGGGCGCGGGGCGGCCGGCGCGTCAGGAGGCGGTCTTGGGTGGCCGTTCGTGCAGCGGGAGACCGGGTGCGCCGCTGCGGCCGAGGCGGCGCGGGGGGAGCAGGACCGCCGCGCGGCGGTCGGCCGAGGCCGCGGCCGGCATCAGGCCGGCCCCGGCGATGCCCTCGGCCTCGTGGCGCGGGCCGTCGAATCCCCCGGGGGCGGCGACGACCTGGAGCGGCAGCTTGGCCGGGCGCGACGGATGCAGGCTGGCGAGGGTCGTGGGCGTTGCGGCGCGCAGCACGGGCTCGACCCGACCCTGCCCGGCCTGGGCGGCCGAGACGGCGAGCAGCAGGGCGGCGAACCCGAGAAGGGCCGCGACGCCGCGCCGGGCGAGAATGGTCCAGAATGCCGTCACGGTTGCCAGGATGGGAACGACGATGCTGCGCCGCAAGATGCTGCGACATTCTGTCGACCGGTCGCGGCGGAACCCGGCGCGCCCGACACCCTATCCCTCGCCCGCCATCAGCCGGCGCGCGGCCTCGGGCTCCGCGATCGCGAGGCCGAGGCCGCGCAGGAGGGCGGCGACCCCGGCGATCTGGCCGGCATTGTCGGTCGCGGGGCCGCCGTCCGGGCGCAGGAGGTTGTTCTCGAAGCCGATCCGGGCGTGCCCGCCCAGCGCGGCGGCCGTGACCATGCAGGCGGCCTCGCGCCGGCCGAAGGCGCAGAGCGACCACGGCAGGTCGAGGTGGTGGCCCGAGTTCCAGGCCGTGAGGAACGGCAGCAGGTCGGCCGGGTCGGATTGCTGCCCCGCCGTGTAGCGCCCGAGGACGAACAGCACGCTCGCGCGCTCCAGCGGGATCAGCCCGCGGGCGACGAGGCCCTGGAAGCGGGCGACGTCGCCGGCATCGTACAGGATGTGCTGAACCAGGGCTCCGGCCTTCGCCTGTCCGGCCAGGAAGGCGGCGGCGGGCGCCTCGTCCTCCGGCGCGGCGAAGAGTTCGCGCACCGCGACCGAGAACGCCTCGGGCCGCAGCGCCTCCATGGCGGCGATCTGCTCGGCCGGGGCGTAGAGGCCGACCGCCTCGGTGGTGACCTGGCAGATCATCGCCGCCCCGGCCTCGCGCCGGACCGCCGCGACAGCGGCGCGGTAGCGCTCGACGTCGAGGCTGTGGCGCTCCTCGGCGTCGCGGACGTGCAGGTGGATCATCGCGGCCCCGGCCTCGCGGCAGCGCGCGGCCTCGCGGCCGATCTCGTCGGGCGTGATCGGCAGGGCAGGGTGGTCGGCCTTGGTCCGGCGGGCGCCGTTGGGCGCGACGGCGAGGATGACGGGGGCGGTCATGCGGGGTCTCCGGCGCCCGGCGCGGGCGGCGTCGGCGCGGCGTCCGCCGCGACCTCGGTGCGGGATGTGAGGACCGCGATCAGGCCCCGGTCGCGGCGGGCCTCCAGCTCGGCGATCGGGCGGCCGGCCGCCTCCTCGGCGATCCCCGCGACGATCGCCGCCTGGACCTCGGGCGTGAGGGACGGCGTCCCGAGGGAGGCCCAGCGGCGCTCCTGGCTCGGCCCGAGATGGGCGAGGTAGTGGGCGATGCCGCCCTCGCCGCCGCCGAGATGGTAGGTCATGTGCGGGCCCATCAGCGCCCAGCGCAGGCCGGGACCGTTGCACAGCGCCGCGTCGATGTCGGCGACGCTCGCCACCCCCTCGGCGACGAGGTGGACCGCCTCGCGGTAGAGCGCCGAGGCGAGGCGGTTGGCGATGTGGCCCGGCATCTCCCGGCGCAGCACCACCGGCCGCCGGCCGAGCCCGGCATAGAAGGCGCTTGCCCGCGCGGCGGCCTCCGGCGTGCCGGCGACGATCTCGACCAGCGGCACGAGGTGGGGCGGGTTGAACGGGTGGGCGACGAGCACCCGCTCCGGCGTCGCGCAGTCGGCGACGATGCGGCTGCGCACCAGCGCCGAGGTGCTGCTGGCGACCAGCACGTCCGGGGGCAGCGCCCGGTCGATCTCGGCGAGCAGGCAGCGCTTGAAGCCCTCGTCCTCGGGGGCGTTCTCCTGCACGAACCCGGCGCCGTCGAGGGCGTCGGCCATCGCGGGCACGAAATCCAGGCGGCCTCGTCCGGTCAGGCCGAAGCCGGCGAGCTGGTCGAGCGCGCCGGCGACGAAGGTCCGCAGCCGCTCCTCGGCGTCGGGGGCCGGGTCGGTCGCCGCGACGTCGAGGCCGTGGGCCACGAACAGGGCGGCCCAGCTCGCCCCCACGGTGCCGCAGCCGACCACGGCCACCCGGCTGATCCTCTCCTCGCCCCTGCTCACGATTCGCCGTCCCCCCTCATCCGCGCGTCTAAAGTCTTATCCCGAACGGCCGCACCGGTCGCGCTCCGGGACTAGACCTTTGGCCGACATGCGGCACAAGGTCGAGCCAGAACGCCGACGGGCGCAACGAGACGAAAGTCGACGGAGGACACCCATGCTCACGCGGATCGCGGCCGTGGCCGCCACGCTCGCCGCCCTGACGGCGCCCGCTCTCGCCCAGGATCTCGTCCGGCTCGGCAACCTCAAGTTCGCCCATTACGGCGCCATCTCCTACATGAAGGAGATCGCCCCGAAGTTCGGCCTCAAGATCGACGAGAAGGTCTTCGCCAAGGGCGCCGACATCTACCCGGCGATGGCGGTCGACCAGATCGACATCTCGGCCTCGGGCGCCGACGGCGCGGTGGCGGCCCGCGGCAACGGGGTCAAGATCGTCGTGGTGGCCGGCTTCGCCAATGGCGGCGCGCGCATCCTCGGCCGGCCCGACCTCGGCGCCAAGTCGCTCGCCGACGTGAAGGGCAAGAAGGTCGCCACGGTGCGCGGCGGCACCCAGGACCTGCTGCTGCTCGCCGAACTCGACAAGCACGGCCTGACCTGGTCGGACCGGCCCGGCAAGGACGTGCAACTGATCTACTTCAACAACTACGCCGACCTGAACCAGGCGCTGGCGCAGAAATACGTCGACGTGATCTGCCAAAGCGAGCCGCAATCGACCCAGGCGATCAGCTCGGGCTGGGGGTACGAGATCGTCAAGCCCTACGACACGCCGGCCGGCATTCCCTATCGCCCGCTGGTGATGACCGAGAAGATGTACACCGAGAAGCCGGACGTCGCCGCCCGGGTGCTGAAGCTGTTCGTCGAGGCGACCCGCACCTTCATCGAGAAGCCGGAGATCGCCGAGAAGTACGTGCGCGAGCAGGTGTTCAAGGGCCAGCTCTCAGCCCAGGACTACAAGGACGCGATGGACAACGCGAACTTCACCTACGACATGCCGCCCGGCCATATGCAGATCACCGCGGACCTGATGCACAAGTTCGGCCTCGGCAAGATGGTCAACCCGCCCAAGAGCGACGCCGAGTGGGTCAAGCTCGACCTGCTGGAGAAGGCCAAGGCCGGAATGAAGACGAACTGAACCGCCCCTCGATCCGGAGTTGACCATGGCGGCTCGTCTCTCCACGTTGCGCGGCGCCCTCCTGCCGATCGGCCTGCTGATCGTGTGGGAACTCGCCAGCCGCGCCGGCCTGTTCTCGGCGGTGGTCCTGCCGCCGCCGAGCGCCGTCGCGGTGCGCTGGTTCAACAGCCTCGTCCCGGCTCTGCCCTACGACCCGGCGAGCCAGAGCTACCTGTCCTGGATGCTGTCGGGCGAGCTGCCGCACGACGCGGTGGCGAGCCTCGGCCGGGTTCTCGCCGGCTTCGCCATCGGCGCCGGTCTGGCGCTGCCGGTCGGGCTGCTGATGGGCACGAGCGACCGGCTCTACGCCCTCACCAACCCGCTGCTGCAGATCCTGCGGCCGATCCCGCCGATCGCCTACATCCCGCTGGCGATCGTGTGGTTCGGCCTCGGCAACCCGCCGGCCCTGTTCCTGATCGCGCTCGGCACCTTCTTCCCCGTGCTGGTCAACACCATCGCGGGGGTGCGGCAGGTCGATTCGATCTACATCCGCGCGGCGCGCAACCTCGGTGCCAACCCGTGGACGCTGTTCCGGCGGGTGATCCTGCCGGCGGCGAGTCCGTTCGTGCTCGCCGGCATGCGGATCGGCATCGGCACCGCCTTCATCGTGGTCATCGTCGCCGAGATGATCGCGGTCTCGGACGGGCTCGGCTACCGCATCCTCGAGGCGCGGGAATACATGTGGTCGGACAAGATCATCGGCGGGATGCTGACCATCGGCGTGCTCGGCCTGCTGATCGACTCGGCGATGTCGCGCCTGAACGACCACCTTCTGCGCTGGCACCGCGGCCTGGAGCGCTGACCCATGACGTCGACCCTCGCTCCCGCCCGGCCCGCCCCGGCCGCGCCCGCCGCCCGCCCGTCCTCGGACGCCGAGATCACGGTCACCAGCGCCCGCAAGGTGTTCGGGTCCGGCGACAAGGCCGTGGTGGCGCTGGAGGATGTGACCGCGACGATTCCGGCCGGCCAGTTCGTCTGCCTGCTCGGGCCGTCCGGCTGCGGCAAGTCCACCCTGCTCAACGCCATCGCGGGATTCTCGCCGCTCTCGGAGGGGCAGATCCGCATCGGCACGCGCCCGGTGACGGAGCCCGGCCCCGACCGCGGCATGGTGTTCCAGGAATACGCGCTGTTCCCCTGGATGACGGTGGAACAGAACATCCGCTTCGGCCTCGACATCAAGGGCGTCAGGCGGGCCGAGGCCGAGGCGACGGTCGCGCGCATCGCCGCGACCCTCGGCCTGTCGGATTTCCGCGCGCGCTTCCCGAAGGATCTCTCGGGCGGCATGCGCCAGCGCGTCGCCATCGCGCGCATCCTCGCCCTCGATCCGCCGGTGATGCTGATGGACGAACCGTTCGGGGCGCTCGACGCCCTGACCCGGCGCACCCTCCAGGACGAGCTGCTGCGGATCTGGGCCGAGTACCGCAAGACGATTGTGTTCGTCACGCACTCGATCGAGGAGGCGATCTACCTCGCCGACCGCATCCTGGTGATGACCTACCGGCCCGGCCGCCTCAAGCGCGACATCACCGTCTCGCTGCCCCGCCCGCGCGATTCGGCCTCGGCCGAGTTCAACGCCCTCAAGCGCGAACTCGGCGGCCTCGTGATGGAGGAGCAGCAGCGCTACACGAAGGCCGAGATGTCGGGGACCGCGGTGGATTGAACTGCCGGCGGGGCGGTGAGCGGGCCGTCCGAGGAAAGATAGGGCGCCTCTCCCCTCTCCCGAGTGGGAGAGGGGCCGGGGGATCGAAGATCCCGCACGGGCCTGCGGCCCGCGTGAGGGTGGCTCGGGTTCAGAATAGAGAACCATGCGTTGAGCTGCGCAGCTCAACCTTGAGTGCCTTATCCTTTGGCCGAGCCACCCTGCGCGATCTCCGATCGCCCCTACCCCTCTCCCACTCGGGAGAGGGGACCCCGCGCTTGATTCTATAGGAAAATTTATCCTGGCTGGCCTCGCGAGAACCGGGACGGCGCCCGAACCCGCGACATGGTTCTGACGCGCTGCCGGTCTACAAGCGCGCCCTCCGCCGCATCGTGACCGCGGCCGTTCGCGAATCAGAGAGTTCATCCCATGCCGGCACTCGACCTCGCGGGACACCCCGCGCGGGACAGGGCCCCGTTGCACCGTCTCTGGCTCCGGGAACTGCGCGCCACCCTGGCGCTGTCCGGACCGCTCGTCCTCATCAACCTCGCCCAGCACGGCCTGATCCTGGCCGACACGGTGATGCTCGGCCGCCTCGGCGCCGGACCGCTCGCCGCGGCGACGCTGGCGCACGGGCTCTACTTCATCCTGTTCATCGCCGGCCTCGGCCTGACCGGCACGGTGGCGCCGCTGATCGCCGAGGCGCGCGGGCGCGACGGCGGCGAGACCGACGCCGTGCGCCGCACCCTGCGCGCCGGGATCTGGGCCGCGACCCTCGTGTCGGTGCCGATGATGGCGCTGCTCTGGTTCTCCGGCCCGCTCCTCGCGGCGATCGGCGAGCCGCCGGCGCTCGCCGAGGCGGCGGGCGCGTACATGCGCGTCCTGCAATGGGCGATGTGGCCGGCGCTGCTGTTCATGGCCCTGCGCGGCGCCCTGGCGGCGCTGGAACGGCCGGGCTGGGCGCTCGTCGCGAGCCTCGCGGCGTTGCCGCTCAACATCGCGCTCGGCCTGTGGCTCGCCTTCCCGGCGGGGCGCGGCCTCGGCATGGCCGGGATCGGCCTCGCGACCGTGGTCTCGGCGGCGTTCAGCCTCGCGCTGCTCGCGACCGTGGTGCTGGGCGACCGCCGCCTGCACCGCTACCGGCTTCTGCACGGGGTCTGGCGCTTCGATCCGGCGCTCTTGCGGCGGGTCTTCCGCCTCGGCCTGCCGATCGCCGCCACCGGGCTGGCCGAGGCCGGCCTGTTCGAGGCGGCGGCGCTCGGCATGGGGCTGTTCGGTGCGAGCCAGCTCGCCGCCCACGCGGTGGCGATCCAGATCGCGGCGTTCTGCTTCATGGTGCCGAACGGCGTCGCCCAGGCCGCCACCGTGCGGGTCGGGCTGGCCTTCGGGCGGCGCAGCGCCGCCGGCGTGCGCCGGGCGGGACTGGTGGCGCTCGGGCTCGCCTTCGCGTTCATGACGCTGTGCGCCCTGACCCAGTTCGCGATCCCGGCCGCCCTGACCGGCCTGTTCCTCGATCTCGGCGAGGCGGCCAACGCCGCGGTGCTGCCGGTGGCGGTGGCCTTCATCGGCTTCGCCGCGCTGTTCGCCGTCGCCGACGGGGTGCAGTCGGTGGCGCTTGGCATGCTGCGCGGACTGCAGGACACCCGGGTGCCGATGTGGATCGCGATCGGCGGCTACTGGGGCCTCGGCGTGCCGCTCGGCGCCGGCCTCGCCTGGGGGGCGGGGTACGAGGGCTACGGCATCTGGACCGGGTTCTGCGCCGGGCTGTTCGTGGTGGCGACCCTGCTCGTCCTGCGCTGGCGCCGGCTCACCGCCGGGGCGATGCCGGGCTGAGGGCCTGCAGCCCCGGCTGCAGGTGGGACATGAGCCGGCGGGCCTGGGCGTCCCAGCGCTGCCGGCGGCCCGCATCGTCCCGCAACGCCCGGGCGAGGGAGGCATAGCGGTCCGGTTCCGAGACGGCGCAAGCGCAGGCGGCGGCGATGGCCTCCGGCGTGTTCTCGGTGACGATCGCCGCCCGGCCGAACAGCCGCTTCAGCACCTCGGTGTCGCTGATGACGAGCGGCTTGCCGAACGCGATCGCCTCCGTGGCGGCGCTGAGCTGGATGCCGTCGAAGCGGGTGATGGCCAGGATCGCGGTCGCCCGCGCCAGCAGGGCGTCGTAGTCGCGGATCGGAAGGAAGGGCGGGAACGAGAGATTGGACGGGCCGGCGCTGGCCAGTTCGTCCGACGGCCGCAGGCCCCGTCCGCTCGTCACGACGAAATCGAAATCCGGGCACAGCCGCGCCACCTCGGCGACGATCTCCAGCGGCTCGTCCTTGGCGAGCGAGGCCGGCATGACGATCAGCGGGCGGCCGCCGCCGGACTGCGCCGTCGCCGTCCGCACCGGCGGCGGCAGGTCGTTCAGCACGACCACCGGCGGCGACAGGATCCCCTGCGCCTTCACCGTCTCGAGGAGCGTGTCGTTGTGGACGACGACCGCGTCGGAGCGGTTGAGCAGGTAGGTCGCGCCCGGCAGCAGGCGCCAGCGGCGCTTGCTGAGGGCCGCGTTGTGCAGATCGGCGACGATCTTGAACCGGCGCGAGGTGAACAGGCGGGCCAGGACGAGGACGTGGGCGATCAGGCCGGGCGGCGACTGGTACCAGACGATGTCCGGATCGGCCTGGACGACGATCCGGAACGTCAGGATGCTCGACAGCACGTACCGGAGGATCGTCCGGATCCGGCTGCCATGGTAGCGCTCGAGGTAGATGTAGTGCAGGTCGAAGTTGAGAGCGTCCTTCATGGCTTCGGGGCGTCTCTGGTAGCGCGCCCAGGCGATGTAGAGCTGACGCGGTTCGGGCGCGATCGACATGCCTGGTATCCTCCCTCGCCGTTCCGCGGACGGCCGGCCTCCTGATCGTTTGTTGTGGTCGGACATGCGTCGGTCGAAACGGCGGACCTTCGTCCCAGCCGAAGCAGCCATGCCGGACGGTTCAACGTACCGGCCATGACGGAACGATGCAAATCAGCCGAAATTGCCCGATGATTGCGAAAAATCGCCACCGGACTGATCGACAGGGCGCGGAGGGAGCCCGAAGGAGCGAGTGAGAGACAGATCGATTGACGGAGCGTCAAATATAGCAGTCGACACCCCGGCTGCGACCTGCCGCGGCGGTGGGTATCCTCCGCATTGAGGAGGGCGATGGTGTCCCGATGACGGCAGCGGAGCGCGCCGCGAGCCGTGCCATGCAGGTACCGAGACACGCTGGCGCGACAGGATCGGCTTACGATGAGGCGGGAACCGGGGCGACCGGAGGCGGCCCCGGGATCATGCGATTGTCGGCTGATCGCTCGGCGATCCCTGCGGGATCGTGGAGATTGCGGCGCAATCGCGCTGCGACGCGGACATCGGCTTCGCTCTACGCCGCGCGGGGCGGTGATCCGGATCTCGGAACGAATCGTCCGAAAACCGTATCACTCCCACTCGATCGTGCCCGGCGGCTTCGAGGTGATGTCGTACGTCACCCGGTTGATGCCCTTGACCTCGTTGATGATCCGGGTCGCGACCCGGCCCAGGAACGCCATGTCGAAGGGGTAGAAGTCGGCGGTCATGCCGTCGACCGAGGTGACGGCGCGCAGCGCGCAGACGTGGTCGTAGGTGCGCCCGTCGCCCATCACCCCGACGGTCTTCACCGGCAGGATCACCGCGAAGGCCTGCCAGATCGTGTCGTAGAGCCCGGCCTTGCGGATCTCCTCGAGGTAGATCGCGTCGGCCTTGCGCAGGGCCTCGAGCTTCTCGGCGGTGATCTCGCCGGGGCAGCGGATCGCGAGGCCCGGGCCCGGGAAGGGATGGCGGCCGACGAAGGCGTCGGGCAAGCCGAGTTCGCGGCCGAGCACCCGGACCTCGTCCTTGAACAGCTCGCGCAGGGGCTCGACGAGCTTCATGTTCATGCGCGCCGGCAGGCCGCCGACGTTGTGATGGCTCTTGATCGTCACCGACGGACCGCCGGTGAACGACACGCTCTCGATCACGTCGGGATAGAGCGTGCCCTGAGCCAGGAAGGCCGCGCCGCCGATCTTTTTGGCCTCGGCCTCGAACACGTCGATGAACAGGCGGCCGATGGTCTTGCGCTTGACCTCCGGGTCGGTGACGCCGGCGAGCTCGCCGAGGAACAGGTCCTGGGCCTCAACGTGGACGAGGGGGATGTTGTAGTGGTCGCGGAACAGCCGCACCACCTCCTCGGCCTCGCCCATCCGCAACAGGCCGTGATCGACGAACACGCAGGTGAGCTGCTCGCCGATCGCCTCGTGGATCAGCACCGCGGCCACCGCCGAATCGACCCCGCCGGAGAGGCCGCACAGGACCTTCTCGGAGCCGACCTGGGCGCGGATGCGCTCGATTGCCTCGTCGCGGAAGGCACGCATCGACCAGTCGCCGGTGCAGCCGGCGATGTCGCGCACGAAGTTGCGGATCAGCAGGGCGCCGTGCGGGGTGTGGGCCACCTCGGGGTGGAACTGGACCGCGTAGAACCGCCGGTCCTCGTCGGCGACGGCGGCGAACGGGGCGTTGGGCGAGATCGCGATGGTGGAGAAGCCGTCCGGCAGCTTGGTCACCCGGTCGCCGTGGCTCATCCAGACCGGGTAGCTCTCGCCGACGTGCCAGACGCCCCTGAACAGCGCCGAGTCGGCGATGATCTCGACCTCGGCCCGGCCGAACTCGGCGTGGTGGCCGCCCTCGACCTCGCCGCCGAGCTGCGCCGCCATGGTCTGCTCGCCGTAGCAGATGCCGAGCACCGGCACGCCGGCCTCGAACACCCCCTGCGGCGCCCGCGGCGAGGTCTCGATCGTCACCGATTCGGGGCCGCCCGACAGGATCACCGCCCGCGGCTTCATCGCCTGGAACGCCGCCTCGGCGGATTGGTAGGGCACGATCTCGGAATAGACCCCCTCCTCACGCACCCGGCGGGCGATGAGCTGGGTCACCTGGCTGCCGAAATCGATGATGAGGATCTTGTCGTGCTCGGTCGTCATGCCGCCAGGAGTTAGACGACGCCCTGCGGCGGTGCAATGGCCTTGTGGGGGCGCCGGCTCGGCCTACCCACGAGAATTGTCCTGGCCGCACAGGAGGTTGAGCGGGAACGTCGGCGATGTTCGACCCCGGCCGCGGAGAGGGTGCGCTCGCCGGGGGGCTCGCACCGGGTGTTAACTGCCCGTTCACGCAACCGGGGCGAGTGAGGGGGCCCGCCTCAAGACAGGAGCCTCCCCATGAGAGCCATCGTCCTCGGCCTTGCCACCGCGACCGTGCTGGCCGCCACCGGCCTGTCCGCCGCCCCCGCTCTGGCCCTGCCGGTGTCCGGCCCCGGCCTCGCGCCCGAGGCCGCGATCGCGCAGGCCCAGTACGTCACCCGGCGGGTGGTCCGCCGCGGCCCGCGCTGCACGACGGTGGTGACGCGCTCGCGCGGCCCGTTCGGGCGCGTGGTCGTGCGGCGCGAGCGTCGCTGCTACTGAATTCGGCCGACGGTGCGGCCCACGGGCCGCGCCGCCTATCCCCGCAAGAATCCCCGCCGCCGGGCCCAGGTCGCGAACAGGCCCGGCCACGCGGCGGCGGGGGAGCCGGGCACGCCGAGGTTGAAGCCGTGGCCGCCCTTCTCAAACAGGTGCATCTCGGTCGGCACGTCGACCGCGCGCAGGGCCGAGAACATCAGCAGGCAGTTGTCGACCACCGCGACCGGGTCGTCGGCCGCCTGGGTCAGGAAGGTCGGCGGCGTCGTGTCGCGCACGTGCGGCTCGACCGAGTAGGTCGCGGTCGCCACCGGGGTCGGGCGCTCGCCGACCAGTACCCGGCGGCTCGACGTGCGGTCGAACGGCGCCTTCAGGGTGATGACCGGGTAGATCAGCGCCGAGAGGTCCGGCCGGGCCGAGACCGCGTCGTCCTCGTCCACCGGCTCGTAGACGGTCTTGCCGAAGCAGGCCGAGGCCCAGCCCATCAGGTGGCCGCCGGCCGAGAAGCCCATGCCGCCGATCCGGGCCGGATCGAGGCCGTAGCGGCCGGCCCGCGCCCGCACCAGCCGCAGGGCGCGCTGGGCGTCCTGGAACGGGGCGTCGGCGGCCGCTCCCCAGCCCTCGCCGGGCAGGCGGTAGACCAGCACGAAGGCGGTGATGCCGAGCGAGGTCAGCCACTGCGCCACCGGCACGCCCTCGTGGCCGACATCGATGCGGCGGTAGCCGCCGCCGGCGGCGACCACCACCGCGGCGCCGTTCGGGCGCGCCGGCCTCAGGGCGATCAGGCAGGGCCGGGCGACCGCCGTCACCACCCCCTCGCGGCTCTGGTCGAACGGGTCCGACGGGTCGGGGCCGCCGCCGCCGGGCGGCAGGCCGGGCCAGAGCGGGATCACCTCCGCGCCGGCCGCCCCCGCCGGCAGGGGCACGGGGCCGGAGGGCGGTTCGCGGTGGGGGGCGTCCTGCGCCACGGCCTCCGTACCGGCACGGCCGACCGAGAGCGCGGCGAAGCCGGTCAGCAATCCCCTACGATCCAGCACCATGCCCGTTCATCCGCGATCCGCCCGGTCCGTTCCCCGTCCCCGTTGTCGATGATGCCGCCTTCGGGCCGCTTAAGGAACAGGCTGAACCGATCGTGACGCCGCCGCGCCCGGCCCGTCGCCCTCGCCGCGCCGCAGGGCCGCGACGTAGAAGCCGTCGGTGCCGGTCACGGCCGGGGTCATCTGCACGCCGGCCCGCATCCGGCGCAGATGCGGCGCGAGCGTATCCGGCACCGGCAGGTCGGCGCCCGCGAGGTCGTCCCGGCGCGCCAGCAGCCCGGCCACCGCCGCGTCGTTCTCCTCCGGCAGCAGCGAGCAGGTGACGTAGACGAGCCGCCCGCCCGGCCGGAGCAGGCGCGCGGCGCGGTCGAGCACCGCCGCCTGCTCGGCGACCCGGGTCGCGAGGCTGCCCGGCCGCAGGCGCCACTTGGCGTCGGGGTTGCGCCGCCAGGTGCCGGCCCCGGTGCAGGGGGCGTCGACCAGCACGAGGTCGGCCTGCCCGTCGAGGTCGGCGAGCACGTCGGCGCGGCCGCGGCCGCCGCGGGGCGTGCGCACCTCGGCGGCGGCACCCGCCCGGCGCCGGCGCTCGTGG
>NZ_SACP01000047.1 GCF_004004555.2 Methylobacterium oryzihabitans | reverse complement strand
CCTCGATGCCGCCGACGATGGCGCGCCCCGCATCCTGGCCCGCCTCCTCGGCCGCACGAGCCAACGCGCCGAACTCCGGCGGCCGCACCGGCGGCAGGGGCACCGCCTTGGCCGCAGGCGCGTCGGCGCTCCTCGCCCGAGCGGATGCGGTTGTCGAGATCCTGGACCTGCCGGCGCAGCAGGTCGATCTCCGGGTTGAACTCGCCGCGCCGCGACGGGTGCACCCGGGCCTCGGTCTCGTCGGCGCGCTGCGCCAGCGCCCCGCGCCGCTCGCGCATCTCGCGCAGGTCGTCGCTGTCCTGCGGCGTCCAGTGCTTGCCCGCGGCGATCGCCCCGACCTCGTTGATCGTCTCGCCGAGGGCGGTGCCGGCCTGCCGCCCAGCCTCCAGCGCCGCGATCTGCGGCACGAGGCGACCGAGCGCCCGGCTCACGGTCGTCGCCGTCGTGACGCCGAGCAGGCTCAGGGCGCCGAGCGTGCCCTTGAGGGTCAGCAGCGCGGCGCCTGCCGCGGCGACCTGGGTCCCGAAGGCGATCACCGGGTCGGGCAGGTTCGAGACCGCGTCGACCGCGTTGCCGACGCGGTCGTAGAACCGGGTCAGCGGACCGTCGTTGACCTGGGCGAGGCGCATGTAGAGCGTCTCGATCGAGCCGATCATCCGCTGATAGGCGCCGTAGAAGCCGGCATTGATGTCCGCGCCGATCTTCGCGGCCCGGTCGTTCGGCGTGGTGCGGAAGGTCTCCTGATCCTTGTTGAGCGTGTCGAGCTTGAGGCCCTGCGCCCGGCCGCCGTGCTCCTGGCCGAAGAGATACTTCGCCATCGCCGGGGTCAGGCCCTTGGCGACGAGATCGCGCATCAGGCGCTCGATGTCGGTCGCGCCCGCCGTCGCCGTCATGTATTCATTGACGACCTTGGCGATCTTGGCCGCATCCTGGGCGTTGATCTTGCCCTTCCTGCCTCTCTTGGCGAGCGTCTCCTGCAGGATGGTCGAGACCTGCGGCACGAACTCCTCGCGCGAGCCGACGACGTCCTCGTCCTGCATCAGCGCGGCGATGCGCTTCGACTGCGACGCGGTCAGGCCCTTGCCGAACTTGAGCCGCACGACGTTGTCGAGCCCCTCGGAGGACATCCGCTTGCTCGGCTCGACGTAGTCGTCGTGGTCGATGTCGTTGGCCGCCATCACGGCCCGGCCCTTGTCGGTCGGCACCGCGAGCTTGGTCGCGGCCGCGCGCACGAAGTTGCCGGCCATGGCGCCTTCGTAGCCGATCCGGCGGAGCTGCGCCCCGAGCGCGTCGGCGAACTCCTCCGAGAACCCGCCCACCTGTCCGGGCGCGGCCCCGAACTTGGTGTAGCCCATGATGTCGTTGTGGTCGGCTCCCGAGGACTTGGCGAACTGCACCAGCCGGTTGGCGGCGTGGCGCGAGGACGTGGCGGCCGCGTCCGGGCTCGACATGTCGTAGCTCATCGCGAGCATGCGCCCGAGGATCGCGCTCGACGCCTCGTCCATGGTCGTGCCCATGGCGAGCGCGTAGTCCTTGGCGTTGTCGGTCACCGCCCGGATGAGGCCCGCCGTCTTGAGATGGTCGGGCAGGCTCGACCCGATCCGGGTCTGCGCCTTGACCACGTCGGCGTTCGAGAACCGGGTGTCCTGGCCGATGCGCAAGGCCTGCTCGTAGAGCGGGCGCTGCTTGGTCACGTCGATCTGGAGCACGGCCTGCTGACGGCGGGTCGCCTCGTCCATCTCCAGGTAGCCGTCGCGGGCCTTCTCATAGGTCCGCCGCGCCATCTCGGCGGCGCCGGCGCCCGCGAGGGTATCGACGACGCCCGCGCCCTCGTGCGGTGCCCCGCCCGCCATCGAGCCGGAGGCGTAGCGCCGGCCCTGCCGGTAGTCCTGGCGCAACTCGGACTGACGCCGCGCGGCCGCGGCTGCCGCGGCAGCCTGGGCCGGCGCGCTCATCCCGGCGACCATCCGGCGGCTCGCCTCGATGTTCGCCATCATCTGGCGGCCCGAGGCACTCATCCCGGCGGCGAGGTCGCGGTAGCTGCGAGCGAGGCCGGTGGCCCGCGCCGAGGCGAGCGAGAACAGCGCCGGCTGCCGGGCGATGGCGGCGTTGGCCGTGCCGGCGGCCGCGGCGAGCGCGGTCTCGGCGGCGGCGACCGTGCGCAGCGGCGTAGCCGCCCCGGCGATCCCGGCGGCGAGGGCGCGCACCTCGCGCTTCTGCTCGACGTAGAGCACCCGCGTCGCCGCCATCTGGCGCTCGGCGGCCGCGTGCACCCGCTTGGCGACCTTGAGGCGGGCCTCGGCCTCGGCGACGAGGCCCGAGGCGACGAAGCCGGCATAGTTGTCCGAGCCGGATGCCTTCGAGCGCTGGAAGAACGCGACCCGCTTCTCGGCGGCCGCGAGGTCCCGGGCCGCCCGCTCGGTCTCGGCGCTGGCGCGCCGCATCTTCGCGCCGAGCGCGTCGAGGCCGGACGCCGCCCCCTTGAGCTGGCCGAGCCGGTCGACGCTACCCTTGAGGTGATCGAGTTCGCGCGCGAGCTTCGCCACCTCGGGCGTCGCCTGGGCGACCTGCCCGAGGGACTTGCCGGCATTGCCGAGCTGCTTGAGCGAGCCCGCCGCCTTGCCGGCCGGTCCGGTCACCTCGTCGGTGAGCCGCACGATGAGGGAGGACACGCGGCTCGTCATCGGGGCTCGTTCCGTTCGTCAGCGCCTCGCGGCGCGGGCCTGTGCCACGAGCCACTCGCGGCAGAAGTCGTCCCAGGGCATGGCGTCGAGTTCGCCCCGGGTGCCGCCGATCACGTCGAGGATGTCGGCGCGGTAGGCGCGCCAGTCGGCGGGAGCGAACCGGGGTCGCTCTCCCCCGCCGCCAGCCGCAACCGGCGCGGCAAAAAATCCATCAGCCGCCCCATGATCCGGTCGTCGTCGTCCGGGTCGAGCGCGTCGATCACCGCGTGCGGGATCGGGTCGCCCTCGGGCGTGAAGAAGATCGGGAAGCCCTGGAAGCCGCCCTCGGCGAGGGCGTCGTAGAACGCGCCGACCTCGCGCGCGGTCGGGCGGCGCATCACGACGGCGTCGTAGAGGCGGCCGTCATAGGACAGGGGACAGTCGAGCGGGAACACGGCGCTGCGCTCGCGGCCGCCGACGAAGACGGGGGGCGCGGGCTTGGGCGCGACGGGAGCCGGCACGGCCACCGGCGCAGGGGCCAGCTGCGTGAACCCGCCGAGTGCGTGCAGGCCCGGCCCCTCGCCGGTCGTACCGATGACCGGACCGACCGGCGACGGCGATGCGACCGGAACGACGAGCACGTCGGGCGAGGTGGCGGGCGCCGCGGCTCGCGCCGCCTCGGCGGCCTGCATCCGCGCGGCCTCGGCCTTGCCGACCGGCGCGTACTGGCTGAAATCGTGACCCACGGTGGCGTCTCGTCAGGTTGGCGGGAGATCGGGTCGGCGGTCCCGGCCGGGACCGCCGCGGGAGCGGCTCAGGCGCCGAGCGCGTTGCGGTACTCGGCGAACAGGTCGATCCCGCCCGAGCGCCAGTAGCGGCCGTAGAACGACCACGCGAAGATCTCCTCGCCGTTGATCACGAGGTCGTAATAGGTCACCTCGGCCAGGGTGTGGTCGCAGTCGAGCAGCTCGCCCGGGGTGTGCTCGCCCGGCGACCACGTCGAGACGATGCCCTGGATCGTCGAGCGGACCGAGACGAGCTTGTTCGTGCGCTTGTTGCGCAAGGATGCCGCGAACGTCCACTTGTCGTGCTGGCCGGCCGAGAAGCCGTACTTGCGCAGCACGTCGAGGTCGAGGCCCTTGACCGAGAACTTCGGCTCGATGCTGTCGGCCATCGGCAGGAGGAACTTGACCGAACCGACGCCGCCGCCGGGGGTGTGCTCGGCTTCCTTGCGCTTGATCTCGGGCAGGCCGACCTTGGTGACGGTCAGCACGCGGGTGTCGTCCGGGTCGTCGGCGCGGCGAACGTCGACCTCTTCGATGATGAGGATGTCCTGGGCCATGGCGGGGTGAAGCCTCTAGCGGAGGGCCGGGGGAGCGGCGCGAGGAAGCGGGGCCCGCGCCGGTGTGGGGCGCGGGCTGGGGGCGGATCAGACGATGGTGGCGCTCTGCGAGCCGGCCCGCGCGATGATCGCGTCGATCGTCGCGTCGACCGCCGGGCGGTAGCGGCGCACGATGTTGGTCGCGCGCCGGAACACCGCCGCCTGCTCGATGTAGCTCTCGACCGTCAGGTGACCCATCCTCACCTCGTCGGTCGAGTTCACCGCCCGGCGGAAGTCGAGCTTGTAGCCGAGCAGGTCTTCGGCGTTGACGTGCGCCTCCAGCATGAACCCGAGCGACTTCAACCACGCCTCGACCCGGCGCGGCGTGATGCGCCCGCCGAGATACTCGCGGGTGATCTTCTGCATCTTGACGTCGAGGTAGTCCTGCCCGCGAACCTGATGGAACTGGCTCCACAGCTCGCTCGTCTCGGCCGACTCGGTGCCGATGAACACGAAGCCGCCATCCGCGATCGCGTCGACGTTGGCGCTCTCGCCGCGCACGACGACGCTGACGTCCTGGGCGAGCAGCACCTGCCCCTCGACCGCGCCGTCGATCATCGAGAACGCGATCGGCCGCGACAGGTCGGCGAGCCCGAGCACCGGCAGGTTGGCGATCGGCTCGAACGGCTTGCCCTCGTGGTTGTTATCCTGGCGCACGAACAGCCCGAGGATGCGCGGGCTCATCGGGCGGGTGACGAGGGTCGACTGGTTGCCGATCGTCTCGTAGACGCGCGCCGCGACCCCGAGCGGGATCAGGCGTTGCGACGACATCGTCTCGCGCGCCGCGATCGCCGCCTCCTTGGTGCCGGCGGCGACGTCGACGACGCTGACCGCGCGCAGGGCCTCCAGGTGCTCGGGCAGCGCTGCGACGATCGGGTTGGCGACCAGCAGCCCGTCGGGCTGCTGGGCGGTGTAGCCGGGCACGCCGATGAGCCGCGGCGTCATCTTGACGTGCTGGGTCGCCGCGCGCAGCGCGTAGAGCCCGGTCTGGCTGCCGGCCGAGCCGATGATCCGGGCCATCGTGGCGGCGAGCCGCGCCGCCGCGGTGGCGCCGGCGCCCTCGGGCACGCGCACGACGGTGAGGTCGGCGCCGTAGCCGCCGAGCTGGGCGTTGAGGCCGCGGACCGCGTCGGCGAGGTAGCCGGTGCCGAGCTTCGCCAGATAGGTCGGGTCGGTCGAGGTGAACCGCACCGGCTCGTCGGGCGGGAACACGGCCGGGTCGGCGTCGTCGGAGGTCGAGCAGTAGCCGACCTTCGAGAAGTCGGCGCCCGAGGTGGCGACGATGTCGTCCTTGGGCCGCGAGGTGTCATAGCCGAAATACGGGGCGGTCACGGGCGCTCTCCGGACAAAGAAAAAGCCGCCCGAGGGCGGCCCTGACGGCGAGGGGGTGGTGGGACCGGCGCACCGGGCGCCGGGGCGAGGATCAGGCCAGCGCCGGCCACTCGACCGCCGCGAAGGCGGCCGCGGCGGCGTCGAGGTCGGGAGCGGCGTCGATCGCCGCCTTGGCCGAGAGGCGGCCGCGCTTGATCGCGGCGCCGGCGGTCTCCCAGGCGTCGTAGGCGGCCTTGATCGAGCGGGCGACGCCGAGCACGTCGGTCGCGGGCGCCCCGGTCACGGGGTCGACGTCGAGGCCGATCGTGGCGGCGAGCATCTTGTAGCGCTCGGCCGTCGCGGTCTCCGGCTCCCCGAGGGCGGAGAACGCCTGCGCCTGGCTCTCCTGATACTCCATCGCCTGCCCGGTGCCGGCGGTGATGAGGAGCCCGCGCAGGGCCTCGGCCTGCGCGTCGATCGCCGCCTTGAGCGCCGCCTTGACGACCGGCAGGAACGCCGCATCGGGCACGCCCTGCGCCCGCAGGTGCTCGGGCGTGCATTGGTAGTAGTAACGCCCGCCATGCTCGACGGCGGCGATCACTGCATTCGCGAGGTTCACAGCTCACACCCTCAGAAGTTGGGAAGATTGGTGAAGACGTCGGGCGCCGCCGCCGCCGTCGTCCCGGCGGTGTTGGTGTACTTGTCAATCAGCCGACCGAGGATCGACTGGCCGACGATCGTGAGATTGGAGGCGTAGAGCTGCACCATCGGCCCGCTGATGACCGCGCCAAGGTTGTCGGACGGGATGTCGAGCGTGCAGCCGAGCAGGCCGGCCGCCTGCCGCACGAAGATGCTGTCGGACGCACCGTCGGGCGGGCCGATGATCGCCGAGCGGAAGTCTCGCGTGAACGCGGTGTATCCGCTGGAGTTGGGAACGACGATCCGCACCGCCAGGAGCGACACGTAGGCGTCGCCTTCGAGCGTGAAGCGATAGGCGGCGCGGACGTTCTCGGCGGTGATGCCGTACTTGTTGAAGGTAATGACCGCGGGGCTGGCCGGGTTGAAGCTCGCGACCCGCAGGCGCTTGTTGAAGATCCGGATATGCTCCGACACGTTGTAGTCGGACATCAGAATGACGGTCAGAAGGCCGCCCGGCACGCAGTCGGCGAGCGCACGGTTGATCGTGCGGTAGGGAGCCGACTGCGTCCCGGCGTTCGTATCGAGCCCGGTGCTCTGCGACACGTACTTCTGAATATCCGCCCGCGCGATCGCGTTCTGATACGCGAGCGAAACAGCGGCGATCTGTTCCTGCGCAGTCGTGGCGATGGTCTGCGGCAATTGCAGGAGATTGCCTGCGGCGAGGACGAGGGCGGCGACTTGACTTTCGAGGCTCATGACCTGTCCCTAGCGGTACGTGCTGCGGATGACGTCGGAGAAGCGCGCGACGTCCTGCGACAGGGAGCGTTCCTGGAGCTGGACGATTGCGAGCGAGAGGTCGGTCATCGCCGGGGCGATGCTGATGTTGAGGCTCATGCCCGAGGTCGACACGGTCACGACGTCGGAGGGGATGCCGAGCAGGCGGAGGGTGAATTGCAGGATCAGCGAGGCGCGCGTCGGCCGCGCCGCCAGCTCGATCGACTCGCTCCACACCGCGAACAGCACGTCGTCGGCGTAGAACCCCAGCTCGCGGATCGGGAACGTCTCGCCGGGCGGGATGATCGTGTTGAGCGCGACGGTGTCCTCGCCGATCACCTCGCCGCCGCCGATCGGCACCTTGAGCCGTTCGCGGACCAGCTTCGTCTGCCCCCGGGTCACGGTGTAGCCGGCGCCGGCGCCGTCGCCGAGCCCGACATGGGTGATGCTGACCTTGAAGCCGCCCTCTGTGGCGGCCCGTGCCTTGGCGATCCCTGCGGCGGTGATCGTCGGCTTGATCGGTTCGACGTCGCTCATGCGGCCTCGGCTGTGACGGAGAGGAGGAGGAAGGCGGTCCCCACCGCCGCGAGGCCGGACCCGGCCGCGAAGGCCGTCGCCGGACCGGCCTCGGCGAGGTGGTGATCGAGGAGGAGACCCACGCCCGCCGAGGCGAGCGCCGGCTCGGCCGCGAAATCGGTCGCAGGCCCGGCATCCACGACCCGGTGATCGAGCAGCAGCCCGACGCCCGCCGCCGCCACGCTCATGTCGGCGGCGAAGTCGGTCGCGGGCCCGGCCTCGGCGATGCGGCCGTCGAGCAGCACCCCGACGCCCGCCGCGGCGAGGCTCGGCTCGGCCGTGAGTTCGACCCCGACCGCGAGATCGAAGGCCCGCGACAGCGGCTTGATCCGCATCACGGTCGCGTGGATCGCCCGCACGACCCGCTCGTCGAGGACCGGCGAGCCGCCGTAGAGGCGCGAGCGCGCCAGCGCGACGACCGAGAAAGTGTAGGGCCGCCCCCGCGGGGTGGTCTCGTGCCACTCGGTCATGCGGGTGGTCACCCGCAGCGCCGCCAGCGCCCGCGTCACCGCCCGCGGCGTGCCCTTGTAGCGGTGCACCTCCGGGGCGAACGCGATCACGTCGCGGCGCACCGCCTCCGGCCAGTCCGGATCCCACACGTCGACCGAGGCGCCCCAGGCGCGCTGCGGCAGGTAGTCGGCCGGCACTTCCGCGACCGCCGGCCCGCCGATGCGCCGCACCCGGTCGGCCTCGATGTCCTCGAAGCGCCCGTCGGTGCCGGCGAGCGCCCGCTCGCGCGGCGTGGCGTGGTCGGGCAGGAGGTCGAGGCGCTCGGGTCGCTCACTCATCGGGGGTCTCGACGCGCACGACGATCTCGGTGCAGTAGGGCGCCGCGTAGGCGGCCGACGGCGAGGCCGGGCCGATCGCCGCCGCGTTGACGTCGGCGGCCGGCGCGATCAGGTCGACCTCCTCGACGAGGATCGCCCCGGAGGCGTCCGGCACGTAGGCGGCACCGAACAGCATCTGGCGCAGTTGCGCCGCGCCCGGCCGGTGCTGGCGCGCGGCCTGCGCCGCGAGGCGCCGCTCGGCCTCGGCCTTGACCACGCCGCGGTCGGCGCCCGGGCCGACGTAGAGCACCGCCTCGATGCGGTAGGTCAGGATCGGCGCCGGCTCGACCACGACGAAGTCGGCGAGCGGCCGGCGGGTGCGGTCGGAGAGCGCCGCCTGCACGGCGGCGACGAGCGCGGCCGGGGCCGCCCCGTTGCCGCCGGTGGCCGCGCTCGCGGCCGCGGTGGCGACGATCGGCACGCGGACCTGCCCGAGCGGGGCGAACGGCGCGTCGGGCGTGCCGCCGAAGCTCATCGGCCCGTAGGCCGCGGCCGCCTTCACGCCGGCGACCGAGAGCGCGAAGAACAGGTAGCCGCCCTCGGGCCCGCAGGTCGACAGGGCCTCGGGCGCGAGTTGGATGCGGGCGCGGAAGTCGTCGTCCAGCTCCCAGTCCTCGGGGGCCTCGGCGTAGGCGCGCGGCTCGGTGACGAGCGGCAGGCGCTCGACCGGCGGCACCTGACTGGCGCCGAGGTGGTCGAGGAACACGCCCCAGGCGGTCGCGAGCAGGACGGCGCGGATCGCCGCGTCGAAGGCGGCGTAGACGTAGACCTCGCGGTAGGCCGCGGCGCGCTGGAGGATCGGCACGGTGTCGCCGGCGATCTTCCTGCCGACGTCGTAGGGGATGCCGGCGGCGTTGAGCCGGTCGGCGACGTCGGCCATGCGGGCGGAGAAGACCGCGTCGAAGTCCGGCTGGGCCGGCAGCGCGGGCAGGCGCGACAGGTCGATGTCGGCGAAGCGCCGCGTGACGGCCATGGCGGGTCCTTCGGATCAGGCGAGGGTGTCGAGGGCGAAGGTGAGCCGGTTGGCGGTCGCGCCGAGGCGGAAGCCGCGCACCCCGCCCTCGACGGCGAGGTCGCCGAGATGGCCGCGCGGGCGGTAGTGCGCGAGCACCTGGAAGCGCATCTCGCCGAGCACGACGGCGCTTGCCGTGTTGCCCTGGGCCTGGATCGCCACGACGGACAGCCGCGGCTCCCAGGTGGCGATCGGCAGGGCGAGCAGGAGGCGGTAGAGGGCGATGTTGCGCGGGGTGATGCGCTTGCCGAGGATCTCGGGCAGGCCGCCGGCGTAGTGGCCGAGCATGATCATCTGGCCGAGGCGCGTGGCGTAGAGCGTCTCGACGTGCTGGGCGACGTGGGCGAGGTCGGTGATCGGCAGGCCCGTGACGCGGTCGAGGCCGCAGGAGGCCATGGCCGGTCTACTCGGTCAGGGTGCCGAAGGAGAGGCCCGGGCCGTCCGAGCCCATCACGACGGCGGTCGGCGTGTCGGCGACCTCCTCGATCCAGCCCTGGTCGACCTCGAAGCGCGCCTCGCGCTCGGTCAGGGTCAGCAGGTCGCCCTCGCCGGCGCGCCGGCCGAACAGCCGCGCCGGCGCGGCCGCGGTGACGCGATACAGCTTCGTGTCCATGGATGTCTCCGAAGGTTACGGATCCGGCGGATCGGTCTTCGAGGGCCCGCGCTCGATGCCAGGGTGCACGTGGGTCGCGCCGATGTTCTTGTCGTCGTGCTTGACCTTGCCGCCCTTGAACGTGTGGTTCTCGTCCAGCGTGTAGGACACGCCCCCCGATTTCAGCACGATCGTCTTGGCTTCGATCGTACAAACCCCGTCCCGAACGGTGTGGGTGACGCCGTCGCGCTTCCACAGCACGCTCGTCTCGCCGTCCGGCGCCGGGTTCTTGCGGTCGTCGGAATGGTCGAACGGGTGGACGACGCCCTGCTCCTGGTCGCCGTTGGGACTGAGCACCACCACCTGATCGCCGACCCGCGGGCGCACGCTCGTCGCCCCGGTCGCGTCGGCGTTCTGCAACCACGTCGACTTGTTCGGCTTGCCGTCCTCGCCGCCGCCGAGATCGACCCGCACTCCCTTGCCGTGCTCGCTGTCGGTCACCGGACCGACCCGGATCAGCTTGGCGACCCGGTCCTCCAGCGCCGCGATCTGGCGCGCCTGGGCCTGGACGACGGCGAGGAGGTCGGCGAGATCGCTCATAATCAGCCCTACGGCGGGGCGGCCGCCTCGACGAGGGGACCGCGGGGGGTGTCGATGGTGAGCCGCGTCGCCGGCGGCTCGGTCTCGGCGCCGGGCAGCGCGTCGTAGCCGAGCGCCGCCATCACGTCGCGGGTCTGGCCGAGCTGCGCCTGGAGTGCCTGCCAGGGCGGCAGGGTCGAGCCGGTGAGGAGCGCGGCCAGCACCGGGGCGTAGGCGGCCAGCTCGTCGTCGGCGGCCATCTTCGCGAACAGCCGGTCCCACGGCTCGGGCGGCGCGCCGCGCCCGCGCTCGGGGTCGAGCAGCGGATCGAGGGTGAGGATGATCTGGCGCGCGGCGAACCGCACGCCCTTCTCGGTGCTGGCGCCGCGCCGGGTCACCATCCCGCGCACGCTGCCGCGGAAGGTCCGGTAGAGTTCGGCCCAGGGGTTCGTCGGGTCCTTGAGCGCGTGGCGCACCTGCCAGGCCATGACGTCGAGGGTCAACTCGAGGCCTGCGTCGGTGTGCGGCACGAGCACCCGGGCCTCGCCCTCGACGACCTCGATCCCGCCGGCCAGCGTCATCTCGATCACGACGTCGAGGTAGCGGTCGAGCCGGCGAGGCGATTCCTTGGCGGCGCGGCGCTCGTCGTCGTCGACCGACACGACGATGAGGGGCTTCGTGCCCTCGAAGGCGAGTTCGTCGAGCGGGGTGATGAGGCTGTCGTAGACCCGCTCCTCGGCGAAGGTGACGTCGAGGAGCGCCCGCTTGAGGCAGGTGCGGATGGCGAGACCGACGAGGCTCATGACCGGCTCGCGACGAGAGGGTAGCGGCCGTCGGCGAGGTCCGACGGCTCGGGCTTGACGATCGCGTAGGCCGGTTGGCCGGCGCGCTCGACGAGCACGATCCGGTCGTCGGCCTGGAGCGGGTAGCCGAGCCCGGCGAGCACGGCCGCGGACATCCGCAGATGCGCCTCGGCGACCGCCAACCGCGTCATTCCGTTGAGTTTGGTGCCCTGCCGCACCCCCTCAAGGGTGTCGACGGCCCCCCGGAGCGTGAACTGTGCGCGGACCTCACGCACCTCTCGCTCGGGGTCGGGGCGCGGCCCGCTCAACTCGCCCCGGCCGGGGCCGAGGGCGAGGCGCGGCTCGATGCGCACCCGCTCGCCGAACTCCTCGACGAGAACCGCGTCGGCCTCCGCCATGGCGTCTGCGAACAGCGAGGCCATGGGCGGATCAGGATGCCGTGCCGGCCGGCGGCTCGGCCTTGGTCTTCACCTCCTGCGCGAGGCCGCGGGCGATCAGCTCGTCGGCCTCGTCGGCGTCGATCTCGACCGGGGTGCCCGGCGCCACCACCTCGACGCTGTACTTGCCGCCGAGCACCCCGCCGAGGGTATCGTACTCGAACGGCTTGAAATCCTTCTTCGGACGGTGAAGCGCGACCGCCGGGATGATCTTCTTGAGGGCCATCGGGCCGAACCTTCCATGAGGGAACGAGGAGGATGGCGGCAGCCGCATTCACGGCCGCCGCCGGCGCACCGTCAGTTGACGGTGGCGCAGAAGGTCGCGTCGGCCCAGCCGAGCAGCGGCAGCGGGGCCGACTGCGTCATCGAGAACCACACGCCCGGGTCCTTGTTCTTCCACACCTTCGGGAAGCGGCTCATCGCGACCCGGTTGACCGCGCTGCCGTCGTCGGGCGCGCCGTCGATCGCGTCGGCGTCGATGACAGCGCCGTAGGTCCGCACGCCGCCGCAGCCGGTCGGGCTGCCCATGATGACCGTGTAGTCCGGCATCATCTTCTGGGTGGCGCCGGCCGCGTCGGTGTAGATCTGCTGGTAGACGAAGATGTCGAACTGCCCGATCGTACCGAGGTACTGCACCTCCTCGCCGAGCGCGCCGCCCGCGACCTTGCCGGCGAGGTCGACGTTGCCGGAAGTCTGGCGGAAGGCGTTCATCACCCGCAGCACGCCGGGCGCGTTGATGAACAGGTCGGCCGCGAGCGGATCCATCACGACGACGCCCGGGTGGAAGCCCGA
Organism: Methylobacterium oryzihabitans; assembly: GCF_004004555.2. Lineage (GTDB taxonomy): Bacteria > Pseudomonadota > Alphaproteobacteria > Rhizobiales > Beijerinckiaceae > Methylobacterium > Methylobacterium oryzihabitans. Next base: position 16,082 of record NZ_SACP01000047.1, on the reverse strand, counting down.
GTTGTTCTGCACCGTGGTCGCCCAACTGCGCAGGTTCTGCAGTGGATCGACGCCGGTCTGCCCCCACCGCAGCGCGCCGGTGAGGGCGGTGGTGTGGAGCGGGTTGCGCTGGAGATCGACGTAGACCTCGGGGTGGTTGTCGCTCTTGCAGCTCACCGCGCCGGTGCGCAGGATCTGCGAGGCCATCCACTCCTCGAACCGGGTGATCTCGTCGTCCTCGATCAGCATGTTATCGAGGAGAGCGAGGTCGAAGCGCTGCTTGGGGCTGAGGTCGCCGAGCAACCGCTCGCCGGCGACGCGCTTGAGCGCCTTGATCGGCTCGATCGGGTGCTTGGGCTTGAGGTAGGGCGGCTTGAACCCGAGGGTCTGGTAGCCGCGCGAGCGGTCCGGCTTGCCCTCGACGGTCGGCACGACGAGCGGGGCGAGGCGACGGGCCCGCTGCACCCGGTCGAAGTAGACCTCTTCGGTCTCGAAGGTCTGCATCATCCGGAAGAACAGGGTCAGCAGGACGGGGCGGGCGCGGTCCAGCACGCCGAAGGCGCCGAGCAGCGCCGCGGTGGAGTTGACGTTGATCGACATCGGTGAGCGAGGCTCCTGAAACGGATCAGGAGCCGGAACGGCTCCTGTGCGCGACGCGGGTGTTGGAAGGGTGCGGGTCAGCCGTTCTGGCCGACCGAGCGGGCGTAGAGCCGGCTGCCGGCCTGACGCCACGCGGCTTGGAGCTGGACGACCGTCCAGCTCGCATCGAGCCCGAGGAGCTCGGCGGCGAACTGGCCGTCGTCGTAGGCCGGCGCCATGGTGTCGGCGGCGGTCGCGTCGACGTCGGCGGCGAGCACAGCGACGGGGGCCTGCGAGCCGTCGTTCGCGGTCCGGACGGACCGCACGTACTTGTCGGTCGCCGTGATGCGGCCGAGCACGGTGCCGCGGGGGTACGCGTTGCCCGCCGCGATGGTCATCGGACGGTGCTTGGGGCAGTCGCCGACGATGAGGGAGGTCGGATCGAAGGTGCCGTAATCCATGGCCGGGGGCCTTCTGCGAGAGGGATGGGACGGGCGTCAGGCCTTGCCGAGGAGCGCCTTGGCGGCGGCCGCCCCCTTGTCGGTCTCGCTCATCCGGCTCTGGTCGGCCGGCGGCGCGCCGAGGTTCGGCTGGCCCTCACGGGCCATGTCGGCGGCGAGGCCCGAGCCGCCCGGGGCAGCGGCCTTCGGGGCGGCGCCGAGCGCGGCGACGGCGGCCTCGGCCGGCAGGTCGGTCTGGAAGGCGAAGTGCTGGGCGAGGGTCTCGCGGCCGTTGGCCTCGTCGGCGCCGAGGATCGCCTGGATCCGGGTCTTGGCGCTCGCGGCGCCGGCCGCCTGCCCGGCGGTCTCGCCGGCGCTGCGGGCGCTCGCGACGGCAGCGGCGTGGTCGGCCTCGGTGATCGTCGACATGGTCTCGTCCTCGGAACTGGGGTTGAGGTCCGCCGCAAAGGCGGCCACGGCGTCCGCGAGGGAGCCGATCTCGTCGGCGAGGCCGGCCGCGATCGACTGGCTCGCGGTGTAGGTGAGGGCCTCGGTCGCGCGCACCGCCTCGGCCTTCATCCCGCGGTTGCGGGCGACCGTGGCGACGAACACGTCCATCAGCTCGTCGATCCGCGCCTGCCAGCGGGCCTTGACGGCGTCGGGCAGCGGCTCGGTCGGATTGCCGTCGACCTTGTGGCGGCCGGCGAAGATGAAGGTCACCTTGAGCCCGGCGCGTTCCAGCGCGACCGAGGCGTCGGTGTGCGAGGTGACGACGCCGACCGAGCCGACGCCGCCGGTGCGCGAGACCACGATCCGGTCGGCCGCGCTGGCGATCGAGTAGGCCGCCGAGTAGGCACGTTCGTGGGCGAAGGCGCGGATCGGCTTCGTGCCGCGCGCCGCGAAGATCGCGTCGACGAGATCGAAGTTGCCGGCGACCTCGCCGCCCGGGCTGTCGCACAGGAGCGCGATGCCCTTGACCTGCGGGTCTGCCAGCCCGCGCTCCAGCGCCCGGCGGATGTAGACGTAGCCGGTGGCGTAGGCGCCCCAGGCAAGCGACAGGTTGGCGAGCAGCACCCCCTTGACCGGGATCTGGAGCACGCCGTTCGCCACCACGTAGGGGCGGTAGGCGGTCATCCAGTGCCCCGGCGCGGGCCAGAACCCGTCCTCGGCCGCCCCCTGCACGCTCATCAGCTCGGGGGCGCGCGGATCGCTCATCGCAGCCGACAGGCAGGCGGCGATTTCGCCGGCCGCCCCCTCGTCCACGAGCGCGCCGCGGCCCTCCGGGAAGAGGGCCGCCATCAGGTTCGACATGATCGGTCTCCCTCGCGACGCGTGAGGGCTCACCGGCCCTCGTCGTCCTTGTCCTCGCGCGCCGCGCGACGGCGGGCCTTGCGGCCCCTGCCCTCCTCGGCGTCCGGGTCGATCCCGAGCGCCTGGAGGTAGCGGCGCTCGCGCGCCTGCTGCTGGGCGTCCTCCTGCCAGTCGGAGCCCTGCTCGGCCGCCTCGCGCTCGCGCGTCGACATCCCGGCATCGAGCCGCTCGATCGCGGCCGAGGCCTCCTTCAGCGGATCGACCCAGCCGCGCGCCGGCCCGATCCACTTCGCCGCGCAGTAGGCGGCCTTCTTCGCCCGGAACGGCGGCGCACCCTTGGGTGCGCGCACGATGCCGCGGTCGAGAGCCTCCTCCAGCCACGCCGCATAGATCGGCTGCATGAACTGGGCAGCGAAGTGCTCCTTGCGCGCCGTGAAGCCGCGCCAGACTTCGAGCAATGCGGCCCGGGCCGACGAATAGTTGACCTGCCCCCAGTCCATCGAGAGCTGTTCGTAGGTCATGCCCATCGCCGAAGCGACGTTGCGGAGCGAGGCCCGGGTGAAGTGCTCGAACACCTGGTTCGGGTGGTTGGGGTTGGTCAGTGAGACCTTCTCGCCGGGCGACAGGAAGTTGAGCTTCACGCCGCCGAGCTTGAGCGGAGCGGCCTCGTGAAAACCGAGCCGCATGCGCTGGTAGGCCGAGAGTTCCTCGGCCGCGTCCCCGTCGCTCATCAGCGACGCGACCTGATCGTGATCGTAGGGGCTCTCAATGAAGGCGGCGAGGATCGCGTTGAGCACCGCCGCCTGCAACTCGGCCTCGTCGTAGCGGCCGAGCATCTTGAGCTTCTTGATCACCGGAGCGAGCAGCGGCGTGCCGCGGATCTGGTCGGCCCGCTCCGGTTCGTAGGCGTGCACCATCACCCGCCGGCCGAACGAGGTCTCGCGCGGCACCCGCTCCCAGCGCCACGGGTCGGTGCCGAGATAGAGGTCGCCGGGATGCGAGACCCGGATGTGGTAGGCGACCGGGGCGAAGTCGCCGTCGAGTTCGACGCCCTGGCGGAGGTACTTCTGCTCGAAGCCGTTGCTCGGGTTCGACAGGCGGTCTGGGTCGATGATCTGGACCGCCGTCGCGAACGGACCGCCACGCGGCCGCCACAGGAGCGCGGCGAGCGCCTCGCCGTCCATGATCCGGTGGCGGAACGCGAGCGCGAGGAGCCCGCCCATGGTGAAGCGGCGCCCGACATCGCACCAGCAGTCCGGATCCTCGACGTAGTCGCGCCACGCCGCCTCGATGTCCGAGCCGAACTCGTCGGCGGCGTCGTAGTCGATCGCGCCGGTCGCGGTGCGCAGGCCGAGCGAGCGGGCGTTGGGCTTGGCCGACAGGCGCCAGCCGGCCCCGATGATGGCGTCGACCTGCCGGGTGATGCCGCCCGAGGCCCAGCCGTCGTTGCGCGCGAGGTCGTGCACCCGCGCGACCAGGGTGTCGCGCTCGCCAAACAGCGCCGAGGCGCCCGACGCGTGGGTAGGCTCCCACAGCGCGAGATCGCTGTCGGTGTGCGAGGCGCCGGCGAACGAGGTCATGGCGGTGCGGGGCGCGGCCGGCGGTGCGGACCGGACCCGCGGCGCCGGCACCGGCGCCGGGCGCACCATGGGGCTGCCGTCGGGCCCGAGGATGGTCGGGGCGCTCATCCGAACAGCACCCGGCGGCCGCGGGTGCGTGCGAACATGCTCGGCACGCCGAGCGCCTTCTCCAGGCCGGAGATATAGGTGCGCAGCTCCGCGAGGTTGCCCGGGTGCCATTTGACGGTGCGACCGTCGGCTCCGCGCGCCTCGGCGACGCCCTTGCCGGTCACGATCCGGTGGTAGGCCGCGCGGGCTTCGTCGAGCATCGCCTGCGTGGCCATTGGTGATCAGCTCCGGTTGAGGGCGGCGAGGGCGGCGAGAGCCGAGGTCTTCGTGGTCGAACCACCCGCCGGCTTACCTTTCGCCAGAGCGAACAGGCGCGGAGTGGCCCTTGCTGGCGCCGGTGTGGCCGCCGCGGTGGGGGGAGGCGTCTCGGGCGAGCCGGCGAAGAGATCGGGGGCACTCGGGACAATCGCCCGCTCGCGCCACAACTCGGCCCAGCGCTGCGGGCTGTAGCCGTCGACGCCGAGGCCGAAGGCGAGTGCGCGGGCCCCGACCGCGATGTCGAGCGCCTCGTTCGCCTGACCGGCCTTCTTCATCCACACGCGCTGGTCGCCCGAGCGCTGGTGGAGGGAGCGGCGCGACTTGCCCTTCGCCTCCTCGCGCGGATCCACGAGGATCTCGGCGGTGAGCTGGCGGCAGTAGGCCTCGTCGACGAGATCCATCGGCAGGTGCAACGTCTCGGGCTTGAACCGGCCCGAGGCATCGCGGCCTGCCACGAGGTTCGCGAGGCCCTGGTAGATCCGGCCCTTCAATCCGAAGTTGCCGATGTGGTGCAACTCGACCGCGCCCCGTTCGCGCCCGGTCTTGTCGCGGATTTTCACCACCGCGACGGTGAGCGGAATCGCGTCGGGCTTGTTGGCGCCCTTGCAGGCCTTGAGCCGCAGCGACCGGCCGCGGATGCGCAGGTACAGGTCCGGTGCGCTGAACCCGGTGTCCATGCCGACGACGTCGATCGGCAGCTCGCCGCCGCCCTGCGTCGGGTAGGTTCGCGCGAGCAACGCGTCGACCGCGTCCCAGGCCTCGTCGATCTCGGCCGGGAACGGGATTACGCCCCGGTCGATGAGCCAGCCCTCCAGCCGCGGCCCCCAGGCCCACACGCCCCACTCGAGGCGGTTGCCCTGGACGTCGATGAAGCCGGTGAGCACTGCCGCCGGGTAGGGCACGATCCGGGGCGGGAACGGCTCGCGGGCGGCGTGCAGTTTCTCCCAGGCCGGCGCGTCGGACTTCGCCTCATATGCCTCGCCCAGATCCTGCTGCACGTGGGCCTTCATCAGGATCGGCGCCGCCTTGGCGTCCTCGCCCCGCTTCCAGATGTCGGTCCACGCTTCGAGCGGCGAGTAGGCGGCCCAGATCGCGTAGCTCGGCTGGCGACCGGCGACGCGTCCGGTGCAGGGCTCGCACGCCCACGCGGCGATCTCGTCCGCCGCCATCACCTCCGGCACCGGGGCCGTGCCCTCGGGCACCCAGGTCGGGATCCAGCGGCCGGCCGCCAGCATCGCGGGGCGGTCGATCTGGTCGATCAGCGCCCCGCAGTTCTGGCACCCGAAGGTCGCCCGCCCCCGGGTCGCCTCGCTCGGCGCCTGCAGGTTGGCCGGCGTCAGAACCTGGAAGGCGCCGCAATGCGGGCAGGGCACGTAGCGGCGGCGGCGGTCACCCGCCTCGAACAGGATCGAGATCCGGCAGAGGCCCGCGAAGCTCGGCGTCGAGCAGTTGAGCTCTTTGGCCAGCCCGAGGCCGGTGTAGGTCTTGAGGCGTGCCTTGGACTGGCCGATTGGGTCGCCGCGACCGTCGGTGTCGAACGGATATTCCGAGATCTCGTCGCGCGCCATGTAGCGGATCGAAACCATCTGCAGCCCCTTCGACGAGGAGGCTGTGACGATCTGGTTGAACCCGCCCGAGAAGCGCTTGAACGAGGTGGTCGAGGCTGCCTCGTCGCGCGAGTTCTCGGGCCGCACGCGATGGCGGATCTGGGGGCTCGCGTCGATGGTCGGCTGCAGCTTGACCCGATTGAACTTCACCGCCTCGTCGAGCGAGGGCAGCATGGTCATCATCGGCCCGGGCGCCCGGTCGACGATATAGCCGAACCAATTGACGATGACCTCGGACTTGCCGATCTGCGCCGAACACTTGAGCGTAACGCTCGCTGCCGGGTGATCTGGATGCAGGCAATCCATCGGCTCGCGCAGATGCGGCATTCGGTCGGTCGACCACAAACCCGGAAACGGCGAGCCGGATTCGGCCGACACGTGCCGGAAGCGGTCGGCCCATTGCGACACCGTCAACTCTTCAACCGGCTCGCAGGCCGCAGCGAGGGCGGCGAACAGGACAGCGCGGCCGGTTGCGAGAGAGGCGTCGTGCTCATGATCTGCCATCATGGGGTCACGCGTCGGGCCCGACTGGTGCCCCTCCCCCGGGCCTGAGCGCTTTCGTCAGGGCGGATCGGAAAGCCTCGAGGCCCGCCTCCTTGAGCTTGCGCAGGTGAGGACGGATCGCCCGGGCGTCGTGCCCGGTCGCCGCGGCGAGACGCTCGGCCGTGTCGGCGAGCGCGAGGTCGAAGGCCTGGGTCAGCGCACTCACGGCTTCGCGGGCCGCCTCGACCACCTCGGTGGTCGCGGTGAGCTGACCGCGGGCCTTGGCGAGTTCGAGCTCCCGGAGCCCTGCGTCAGCTTCCTCCTTGCGGGCCTTCGCCGCTCCATTGCGCCGGGGCTCCTCGTAGGAGGGGCGTCCGGTGGGAGCCGCGGCGGGCAGGTTGATGTTCTCGGCCCGGTGCCGGACCACCGCGGCGTAGGAGACTAGGGTGTCGCGCCCGTGGATCACCGGATTCAAGGCGTCCGCATAGCGCGTGATGTAACGCGACAGGGTCGAGCGGTTGATAGCGACCCCGTCCGCCGTCAAGCGCCTGTGCAGTTCCGAGATCGAGACCAGATCTGTGCAATCTGTGCTCATGCCTGTGCAGACCTGTGCATCGGTTTTCAAACCGAGCAACTAGAAAAATCCCGGGTGCTTGGCGCCCGCAGTCCTCTCCCGCCGGGGAGGGACCCGCGGCCTACCCCCTCCCGGGGGCGGCGGAGGGGGCGGGGTCCGGCGCCCGGTCATGGCAGGATGCGGGCGAGCCGCTTCATCACCGCCGCCTCGACCCGCGGGGCGGCGTCGGCGAGGAAGTGCGCGGCGGTGCGGTCCTTGACGATTTCCTTGGCGACCGACGGGCCGTAGAGCGCGCGGATCGGCATGCGCCCCGGTCCGAGGCGCGCCCGCAGCAGCCCTTGCCCGGAGGTCTTGAACGAGCGGGCGAAGGTGTGGGCGACACCCCAGGGGGTGGCGGTGACCGGACGGCGCACGCCCGCGCTGACGCGGAACTCCAGGATCGGCATGCCCTTGCCGGTGCCGAGGATCTCGTAGGACAGCTTGCCCGGGTGCGCCCGTTTGGTGTCGGTGCGCTTGACGATCGAGCCGTAGGCCTTGACGTCCGTCTGATCGCGCAGGTCGCGCCGGACGGGCGTGCGGGTCTTGTCGCCGCCCTCGTTCAACCCCTCGACCATCGCGCGCTGCGCCTTGGGCGGAAGCGCGGCGAGGCCGGCGGCGAAGGCGGCGGCGCCCGGGCCGACCGTGACGGTGACGCGCATGGGGCTACATCTCCGCCTCCCGGGCAAACGAAAAACCCCCGGCGGGGGGCGCCGGGGGTTCGGGTTAGTCACAGTTCTGACGGTTCGGAGTGTCACCAAATTCCAGGCGCGCCGTCAAGCTTGGTGCTGCACGATCGGACGCGCCAGACGTGCCTCCAACTCGGTCCGCCCTCTGTGCGGTCCCTGAAATCCGATGTGGAAAACCCGCCGGGTCGGCGCGGCCGGCGCTTCCCACGGGCGCTGCGGGCGGGAGCAGGGCTGGAGATCGAAGGCGGCGAGATGCGGGGCGAGGTCCTCGTGCAGGAGATCGAGGGCCGAACGCCAGATCTCGTATTCCCCGCGCCCGATGATCGTATCGACCGGACACGGGTCGAGGTAGGGCTTCTGGTAGGCGTCGGGCATCGGGATGCGCCGCTTGCGGTCCATCCCGTCGACCTCGATTTCGTAGGGGCCGGCCTCGCCCTCGACCACGGCCCGGCGAAACCACAGCGGCTTGCCGTTGGCGCCGCGCGTGAGGGCGACCGTGGGCGCCTCCCCTTCCCAATCGGGCGCGTCGCGCATCAGCGCGTGGCGGAACACGAGGCGGCGCGGGGTGACCTGCGAGCGCAGGGTGCGCCGGCCGGCCGCGTCAAGGGTGACGAGGCCGCGCAGTCCGGTGCGGATCGCGACCGCGCCGAGCGGGCCGAGGTCGCCCATGTCGGCGAGCGGATTCCAGTCGTCGGGCAGGTCGACCACCATGCGGTCGAGCCCCTCGACCGCCTCGGCGGCCAGGACCGCGTCCGGATGCGGATCGTCGGCGGCCCAGCGGTTGGCGACGACGCCGTAGCGGTTGTCGGGGACGTCGACCAGCGTCCCGAGTTCCTCGACCCTCTGGACGCCGCCCATGCACCCCCGGAAGCTCTCCGGGCCGACGAGACCACCCTCCGGTTGCGCCTTCGGCAGCTCGTCCCGGTAGGCCCAGGACAGGAACTCCTCAATCCCGATCCGCTTGCGCATCGCCATCAACCTCAAGGTAGACCCTTGTCGAGGGTTCAAAGAGGGTCAGGTAGACCCTCTGTGAGGGTGATTAGCTTGCATCATCAATGGTTTAAGAGCCGTTGTAGAGGGTGTAGATAGTCTCCCCCTATACATGGGAATTTCTCATCATGCCGAGCATGACGCCACCCCGAACCCCGTAGGATTCCTATACGCGAGCAAAACCCTCTACACCCTCTACCGGCGCGGCCAAGGGTTTCGAGGGATTGACGAATTTCGCTTGGATGGTCGGCGGTCCGGGGTCTACCAACCCTCTCGACGGTCTACCGCGGGTCGAGGGTTGGGACGCGCGCGGCCGCTAGTCTTCCGGGTTCCGGGCCGAGACCGGGCGCGCCGGCACGTTCTGCAGGTCGCAGTTCATGTAGTAGACACAGCCGTTGATGCTCGATTTCTCGAAGCGCTGCTTGAGTGTTCGCCCGAACTTCGTCTGCGAGCGGACGCGTTTGGCGTTGGCGAGCGACCACGACATGTAGGCTTGATACATGTCGTTGGCCTGGACCTTGTAGCCCTGAGCCTGGACGACGCAGGCGGTGACGAACTCGCCGATCGGGTCCATCTCCTCGCGGTACTCGCCCGTCGCGTCCCGAATCGAGGTGGCGACGGACAGGCCGTTAAGGAGGAAGTCGCGGGCGCCCGCGATGAGCCAGTTGAGGATGCCCGGTCCTTCCTCGGTCACGAACTCGGACACGAACTCCTCGAAGTCGCGCTGGCGCTCCTCGGGCAGCGTCTGGTCCCAGTGCACGACCAGCATGCGCCGCCAGATGCCGTTGTCGGTGCCGTCGATGGTCGGGAAGCCGTTGCCCGACATGTGCGGGGTGGCGAAGTTCTGGAACTCGAAGAAGCCCTTGAACAGCGTGCGGGCGGGGATCGCCTCGCCGCCGGTCAGGCGCTTGATGAGATCCTCCTGGACCGGCACGTCGGCCTTGAGCTCGGTCACGCGCACGAGGCGCTTGCCGTACAGGCGCACGATGTCGGGCGAGGCCGCGCCGGCGGCGCGCTCCGATCCGCCGACGAGGGATTCGCGCGGCAGGCCGACGGCAAGGCCGGGGCCGAGCAGGCGGCAGAGCACCTCGAGGAACACGCTCTTGCCGTTGGCGCCGAGCCCGTAGTGGAACATCACCCGCTGGACCGGGATCGCCAGGAGCCCGACGCCGGCGAACTGCTGCACGGTGCGGCGCTTGTCGGCGTCGGGCAGCATCTCGGCGAGGAAGGCCTCCCAGCGCGGCGCGACCGCGTCGGGATCGTAGGCGGTGGGCACGACGGCGGTGATCCAGTCGTCGCGCTCGTGACCGGGCGCGGCGTGCAGGCTGACGCGGTAGACCCGCGGCGCGGCCGCGTAGGCCTCCGGGTCGAGGGCGTCGTTGGCTTCCTCGTCGAGCCGGCGCGAGAACCGCAGGGTGTGGGTGAGGGTCGCGAAGGTGAGCCGGGCCGGGTTGAAGCGGTCGGGCGCGCGGCGCAGGTGGGGCGCGGCGCATTCGAGCGCGGCCTCGAACCGGCCCTTGTTCTTCGAGGTCACCCCGAAGGCGCGTCGGCGGCTGCGGCGCTGGTCGAGCGCCTTCTCGGCCTTGCTCTTGCGCTCGATCGCCTCGCGATCCTCGTCGGTGCGGTCCTCGGCCGCCTTGCGGGAGGCCGCCTTGCCGGCCCGGATCGCCTTCGTCTCGTCGGGGGTGTGGCCGAGGTAGGCCGCCTCCAGGCCGATGCGGTCGCCGAGGCGCTGGGCGATCATCCGCGCGCCGGACGCGCCGCCGGCGAGATCCCAGTGGGTCCCGCACCACGCCAGCCAGTCGCCGCCGGGCGTGCCCTCCTGCGCCATGACCGAGAGGTCGCGGCCGAAATGCAGGCGCAGGCGCAGGCCGTTGTCGGTGTCAGAGTGATCGAGACCGGCGCAGCGCTCGACGACGCTGCCGTCGACGTTGTCGAGCCCCGATCCGGACGGGGCGTCGCCCTCCTCGACGTCGTCGGTCGAGGGTTCGAAGCGGTCGGCGTCGTCGAAACCGGGTTCCGGGTCCGGCAGCGGGGTGAAGGCGTCCGCGATGCGGGCTTTGGGATCGTCGGACACGGGGATCTCACTCGGACGAGGTGCGATGCGGGCGGCGGATGGCGGGGCTCAGGCGTCGAGGCGGCGCCAGAACACGGCGAGGTCTCGGACGGTGTCGCCGTGGGGCAGGCGGGCGAGGCAGCGCCGGAAGCCTGCGGCGCGCAGCGCCTCGGTTGCCCGGTGGCCGGAATCGAACGGGACAGAGCCGACGAGCAGCGGCGCCACGATCGCGGCGGCGGCCGCGTCCTTTTCCGTAAAGAAGGTCGCGATCCGCCGTCCCGAGGGCAGATGGCTCAGGCCCGCGAGGGTGCGGATCACGCCGTCGTCGCCTGGGCGGACGGGCAGGTGCTCGAGGTGGATCGCGAAGGGCGGTCGCGCCCAGCCCCAGAGGGTGGCACGTCCGCTCGGGTAGCTCAGGCTCACCAGGGCGAGCGTCCAGCCCGGAGCGAGGTCGAACGTGCCGGGCGGGCCGGACTCGCCGAAGCGGTCGGCGAACTCGGCGAGCGGGAGGGCGCGCCAGAACGGTGCGTCGAGGTCGGGGAGCGGGTTGGGGGCGGGCATGGTCGATCCGCGCGGGAGGGGCGCCATCACTCGGCCGCCTGGGGCGTGGCCGAAGCGGCGAGGTCGAGGGCGTCGAACAGCGAGAGGGCGGCCCGGCCCTGTTCGGCTGCGCGCAGGTAGCGGACCGAATCGGCGAAGTAGCCCGGGTTCAGCTCGCAGCCGCGGCCGCGCCGGCCGGCCTTGAGGGCACGCAGCGGCACCGTGCCGAGGCCGGCGAAGGGATCGAAGACGAGTTCGCCCGGCAGCGAGTAGCGCCGGATCAGGCGATCGACGACGTCGAGCTGCAGAGGGCAAACATGCTTCTCGCGGCCCTTGCTCGCCTGATCGGTGTTGAGCGTCACCATCCGGGCGATGTCGGTCCAGACATCGGGTCGGTTCGAGCCCGGCCACAGGCTGAGGAACGTCGCCGGCAGGGCGAAGCGCTGTGCCAGCTCCTCGCCGAGGCGCACGTGCGCCTCGTGGTCGTAGACCTCGCGCAGGCTCGCGGCGCGGAAGGAGGCCGCGAGCGCCTCGGGCGAGAGGCGCGCCAGCTCCTCCGCGCTCATCAACCGGTCGCCCGACGAGCGCCAGCGGGCGTGGGCGTCGACCTGCCAGCGGGCGCGCGAGTAGCCGGTGCCGGGCTGGGGCGGCAGCCTATCGTCGAACGCCACCAGATGGCCGTCGGCGGTGAGGCAGAGCGGCTTGTCCTTCGTCACCCGCTCGTCGGCGTAGGCCTTGCTGCGGTCGCTCGGCAGCTTGCGGAACAGCAGCACGAACTCCGGGCTGCCGACGCCCATCTTGGTCGAGTCCTTGCCGTTCTCGGTCCAGCCCAGGCGATACGTCTGGTTGTTCTCCCGCACGACGTCGGTATCAATGAAGATCATCCCCATGTAGAGGAAGCCGTGTTCCATGTAGTGGAACAGGGTCTTGGCGTGGAACGGGTTGACCGTCGGGGTGCCGGTGCCGGTGGCCGAGCCGAACAGGATCCGGTCCTTGACGTGGATGCAGGCGAGCCGGCCGGGCTTGAGCGCGCGCAGGAGCTGCGGCGTCAGGTAGTCCATCTGCTCGAAGAAGTGCCGGTCGTCGTCGGTGTGGCCGAAATCGTTGTAGCTCGGCGTATACTCGTAGTGGTTCGAGAACGGGATCGAGGTGACGACGAGGTCGAGGGAATCGTCCGCGAGGTGGCGGCATTCCTCGACGCAGTCGTTGTGGGCGAGCTGCCAGCCGTCGCCGATCGTCTCGGCCCGGGTCACGCCGAGGCTGCGGGTCAGGACCCCGGCGAGGCTGGCGCGGTGCAGCCCGTGGGTACGGATGATCGCGGCCATGCGCGCCGCCATCTCCTCGTGGCGCGCCCACTTCGCCTGCAGGTCGCGCACGACCTCCCGGTCGGCCTCGGAATGGATGATGTCGATCTCGACCGGATACGCTTGCTGGAAGCGCTGGATCCGGTGGATCGCCTGGATGAAGTCGTTGAACTTGTGGCTGACCCCCACGAACACGGCCTTGTGGCAGTGGCGCTGGAAGTTGCAGCCCGAACCCGCGATGACGGGCTTGGCGGCGAGGTAGCGGAACGCGCCGTCGGAGAACGCGACGATCGCCGCCTCGCGCTCGTCGAGGTCCTGGGTCCCGTAGACCGCGACCGCGTCCGGCACGGCTGCCTGGATCGCGTGGCGCTCCGCCTCGAGGTCGTGCCAGATCAGCCGGTGGCTGTCGGGATCGGCGTCGAGGATCGCCCGCAGCTTGGCGATGCGGGCCGGCAGCGTGTCGCGCCGCTCGCGCGCCTCGTTCGCGAGACCGACCGCGGCGGCCCGGAACAGGATGCCCTGCCCGTCGCGCTCGGCGCCGGCATCGGCGAGGTTGGTCTCGACCTCGTGCCAGCGCACGGTGAGCGGGGGCAGGTCGTAGCCCTCGTCCGAGAAGCCGAGGTCGGAGGGCCGTTGCAGGAAGGCGGCCCACGAGGCGCACCACAGCCAGAACTCGTCTTCCTTGTGCGGGTAGAGGGTGAGGTCGCCCGCCTTCTCGGAGTTGCGCTGGAAGAACCGGGTCAGGGCCTGCCCCGTGTCCATCACGCCGAGGAAGCCGGCGTAGTGGATGATTTCCTTGTAGCGGTTGGGCGAGGGCGTTGCGGTGGCGACGAAGCGGAAGCGCACCGCCTCGAACAGGGGGAGGAAGGTCTGGTAGGTCTTCGAGCCGAACGAGCGCAGGACGGACGCCTCGTCGAGGCTCACGGCGGTGAAGGCGGCCGGGTCGAGACGGCCGTCGCGCACCGCCTCGTAGTTCGTGAGGCAGAGCCCGCTCTCGGGCGCCTCGTCGAGCGAGCGCACGAAGGTGAGCGGGATGCCGAGCGCGCGGGCCTCGCGGAAGAACTCCTGGCGCACCCCGAGCGGGGCGACGATCAGGCCGCGGCCGCCGGCCCAGGCGAGGCACAGGCGCAGCACCTCGAGTTGCATGCCGGTCTTGCCGAGCCCGAACAGGGCGAAGATCGCCCGGCAGCCGCCGCGCACGGCCCAGCGCACGACCGCGCGCTGATGCCCGAGGAGCCGCGGGTGGACGTCCGCGTCGGCGATCTCGAAGCCGGTCGCCTCGGCGAGGCGGATCTTGCTCTCGAGGAATCGGCGGTAGTCGGGAGCGGCGGCCATCACGTGCCCTCCCCTTCCAGCGCCGCGCCGAGCACCGCCTCGCGGCCGATGCACAGGGCGAGGGTCCGGCACACAGCCTCGGCCTGGGCATGGCGCACCCGGGTCGTGGCGACGAACTCGGCGATGCAGGCCGGGGTCTCGAACTCGACGAGCGGGGTCGCCCGGCAGGGGCGCGGCAGGTGCCGGCCCGAGGCGAGATCCTCGGCGTATTCGAGGGTGGAGCGGATCGCGAGGAGCTGCTCGCGGGCGTGGGCGTAGAGCTGCGCGGCGCTGTAGCCGCCGAGCGCATCCTTGACGCTGCCCGGGAGGGCGGGGACGGGCGCGGGCACCGGCGCTTCCGGCAGCACCGCCTCGGCGCCGGCGCGGGCGCGGCGCACGGTGTCGATCGCCAGCCGCGCGGTGCGCCCGACCTCGGCCGCCCCCGCGCCCGGCCGGACACGGTCGAGGAGGCCCGAGAACCCCGGCGCCGGCCGCGGCGCGCGCGGCCCCTCGACGTGCGAGGCGAGGTGACGGACGACCGGCCGGGCGCCCGCGGCGGCGAAGGCGAGGGTGAGGACGTCGGGGGCGGAGGCGGGCATCAGGCGGCGGCTCCCATCAGCATGTCGTTGAAGTCCTGGCCCTCGGCCGCCCAGGCGATGTGGGCGGCGAGGTCCGGGTGGGCGGCCCGGTAGCGGCGGCGGGCCCGCTCCAGGGCGTGGGCGGTGGTGAAGCGGTCGGAATCGCCGTCGCCGCACAGCCACAGCTCGGTGACGCTCGCGGGCAGCGGGATCATCGGCCCGGGCTCGGGGTGCGGCTCGGACCCGCCGACGCTCAGGCGGCGCACACGGCCGAGCGAATCGGTCTGGGTCAGGGTCGGGTGGGCGATCCGGTCGGCGGCGCGGCCGGCAATGTTGCCGAGGCTGATCCCGGCCCAGAACGCGGCGCCAGTCACGAAGTCCGGCCGCAGCGCGGACAGCGCCCGCCACGCCGACAGCACGGTCTCGACGCCCTCGCCGAGCACGAGGCGCACGGGAGACGGGTGGCGCACGAGCTCGATCCGTCCGCCGCCGACCGAGCCGCGGGCCTTGCGGGCGGGCAGGATCTCGCCGGTCGCGGCGTCGGCGAGCACGAGCTTGCCGTCGGGCTGGGCGAGGTCGATCCAGGTCGCGTGCAGGCCGGCGAAGCGCCCGTCCGGCCCGCGGATCGCGGCGAGCAGCGCCGGGCCCTCGTGGATCACGGCCGCGCCCTGGCCGCCATGGGCGAAGTACGGGTGGGCAAACGCGCAGCGCAGCCGCGCCCCGGGCGGGGCGGTGAGGCCGCGCCGAGCGAGGTAGGCGGTGGCGGGATCGCCCGCGGTCAGGTCGGCCGCGGCCTCCCACAGGTCCCACAGCTTCGTGCGCTCCCACTCGCGAAAGCGCGCGCTCGCGGCCTCCTGCGCCGCCCGCTCCCGCTCGCGCTCGGCTTCGCGGGCGGCGCGCGCCGCGCGGCGGGCTGTCCTCTGCTCCTCGGTCTCGGGCTCGGCGCCGGGACGCGGGCGGCCGGTGAGGATCTCGCAGGCGGTGAAGAAGTCGCAGCCCTCGACGTGGCGCACCAGCGCGATGACGTCGCCGCCGATCGGATCGCCGCCGCCGCCGCGGCAGCGCCAGACGTTCTTGGCGATCGAGATCGCGAAGCGGTCGCGGCCGCGGCAGCCCGGGCACGGGCCGGTCCACTCGCCCGTGCTGCGGTGGAGCCGCGGCGACAGGGTGCGGGCGTAGGCGACGAGGTCGGCGGAGCGGGCCTCGTCGATCCAGGCGTCGCGCGCGGAGGCCATCGTCAGCTCTCCGCGCAGGCGAGGGCGGGCGACGAGCCGCCGGCACCCGAGAGGGCGGCGCGCAGACGCTCGCCGTTCACCGGCAGCCCGTCGCCCCGGCGCAGCGCCACGACCGGGTAGAGGGTCGGGCAGTGGTCGTAGAGGGCCGCGAGCGCGTGCAGGTCCTGGCGCAGGCAGGTGCTGCGGTGAGCATCGGCCGCGACATCGGCCGGCAGGTCCGCCTCGGGATCGGTGGCCATGCCCCGGCGACCGGCGCGGCGCCGCAGCAGCTCGGCGAACAGCCTCGCGGCCCGGCCGCCGGGGGCGGGGGCGGCGAGCAGGATGTCAGCGTTGGGGAAGTCGCCCGCGACCCGGCCGCGATCGCGCGCGGCCTGGACGAGGACGCGGGGCCGGTGCCCGATCTCGGCCGGGCGCGCGACCG
>NZ_SACP01000046.1 GCF_004004555.2 Methylobacterium oryzihabitans | reverse complement strand
CGAGGGCGTGCACGTCCCGATCCACCTCGACGCGCCGGGCGCCGGCGCGGCGCGGGCGGTCAAGGCCTCCTGGGTCTCGCTGCCGGCCGAGCCCTCGCGCCGGGCCGGTCCGCCCTCCGGCAGGCGGACGGGATCCCGCTCGGGCGGGGCCGGCGCGACCGGGCCGGGACCTGCGGTCTCGCCCGAGGCCGAGTTCGGTTCCGACGTCAACGTCGCCCGCCTACCGGCCGGGATGCGCAACAACAACCCGGGCAACATCAAGTTCACCCGGGTCGGCGCCTTCGGCAGCGTCATCGGACCGTCGCGCAACACCGACCAGGGCGACCCCCAGGCCGTGTTCGCGAACGCCGAGGACGGCATGCGCGCGCTCGTCGACCTCGCCCGCCGCAAGTGGGAGGGCAGCCGGCAGACCGTCAACGACCTCGTCGCCGCGCGTGGCGGCTGGACGCCGGGCAACCGGCAGGCGGCCGCAAACATCGCCCGCGGCGCCGGGGTGGCGCCCGGCCAGCGCATCGACCTCTCGGACGAGGCGGCGATGCAGCGCTTCGTGCGCGCGCTCATCACCCAGGAGCACGGCCCGGCCTCCCGGCTGTACTCCGACGCGATGATCCGCCGGGCGATCCGACCCCGCGAGGCACCCCAGCCGGCCGCCGCCGTCCCGGGCTCCCCCGCTCCCGCGACCGCCGGGCCCGCCCCGCGTCCCACCGGCCTCAACCGCGAGGAGGCGGCCTCGGCGCTCAAGCGGGTCCAGGACCGCTACGCGCCCCCGGCCTCGCCCGAGACGGCCCCGGGCCTGACCCGGGCCGCTCCCGCGGCCCCGCCTGCGGGCGGGTCCTCGGGCGGGTCGATCGCGCCGCAGGCCGGCGGCGCCCGCGACACCCTCGCGACGCTCGACGGCATGCGCGTCGCGCCCGCGGTCGACGCCTCCGGGCTCGACGGCCTCATCGCCAAGGGTCAGCAGGCGATCGGCGTCCTGCGGCAGGTCGCGAGCGCGGCCGCCGCTGCCGGGGCGGCCTCGGTCGCGGCTTCCGCCGCCGCCGGTCCGGCCCCCTCCACCGGTGCGGTCCGCCGGACGATGAGCAACACCTACGCTTGAGGAGAGAGAGCGTGCTCTACCAACTCGGCCCGCTCACCCTCGACACGTTCCCGTTCTCGGCCGACGGCGTCGAGCGCGAGATCGAGGCGGACTTCGCCCGCCACGACGTCATGAACCGGCGCCGGCCCCACGAGTTCGAGGGGGCCGGCGACGAGACCCTCGACATCTCCGGCTCGATCCTGCCGTTCCACACCGGCGGGCTGTCGCACCTCGATCTCGCGCAGAGCCTGTGCGAGGACGGCCGCGAGCTGTTCGTGATGCGCGGCGACGGGCGGGTGCTCGGCTGGTACGTGCTCAAGAAGGTCGGCGAGCGCCACCGCGACATCGGGCCCGGCGGCGTCGGATTCGTCGTCGGCCACCGCCTCGGACTGGAGCGGGCCGAGGATCCCGGCGAGGCGGCCGGCGCCGGCCTCGTCGCCACCCTGCTCTCGCTGTTCGGCTGAACGCCATGCCCCGCACGATCGTCGTCACCCAGCGCGGGCTCACCCTCTCGCTGCTGCTCTGGCGCGCCTACGGGCAGGCCGGGCAGACGAGCGCGATGCTCGACCGCGCGCTCGCCCTCAACCGCGCGCTCGCCGCCGCCGGCCCGGTCCTGCCGCTGCGCGCCCGCGTCGTCCTGCCCGACCTGCCGGCCGCCGCCGCCCCGCGGCGGGTGGTGGTCGACCTGTTCTCCTGATCCCGGAGTTCGCGATGCTCTCCGTACCCTGGGCGGTCACGATCGGCGGCCGGCCGATGACCGACCGGATGAACCCCTACGTCGAATCGATCGAGGTCACCGACAAGCCCGGCGAGACCGGCGACACCGCCACCCTCGTGTTCGACGACACCGACGGGCAGGTCATGCTCCCGCCCAAGGGCGCGCCGATCACGATCATGCTCGGCGGCGCGACGAAGTTCGAGGGCGTCACCGACGCGCCGGAGTCGAGCGGGTCGCGCGGGGGCGGCATGCAGCTCACCGTGCACTGCACGAGCCACGACAAGCGCTCGAAGGTCAAGGAACGCCGCTCGCTGCACAAGGACGACGCGACCCTCGAG
Source organism: Methylobacterium oryzihabitans (assembly GCF_004004555.2). GTDB lineage: Bacteria > Pseudomonadota > Alphaproteobacteria > Rhizobiales > Beijerinckiaceae > Methylobacterium > Methylobacterium oryzihabitans. The sequence goes on along the minus strand of NZ_SACP01000046.1, from coordinate 28,844 downwards.
GAGTTCCTCAAGGCCGCGGCCAAGGAAGCCGGGATCGACAGCGTCAAGGTCGACAAGGCGCTCGGGTCGATCAAGCGGCCGTACTGGTCGAGCGAGGGCCGCTCGTTCCAGCAGTTGGGCCAGGAACTCGCCGACGAGTTCGGCGCGACGTTCAAGATCCGCGGCAAGACCGCGGTGCTCGCCGCCCGCGGCGGCGGCGCGACCCCGGGCGGCGCGAGCCTGCCGAGCGTCCGGGCGGTGCGCGGCGACAACCTGATCTCGTGGCGCCTGTCGCCGAGCGAGAGCCGGCCGCGGTTCGCGAAGGCCCGGGTGCGCTACTACGACCGCAAGGCGGCGAAGTGGAAGCAGGAGGACGTCGAGGTCGGCGCCAGCCCGGGCGCCAGTTCCGGCGCGGCCGGGGTGATCGACCTGCCGCCGGCCCCGCGCGCCGACAAGGATCAGGCGAAGTCCGCCGCCAGGGGCCGCAAGACCGCGAGCGAGCGCGAGGGCGGCTCGGGCGAGGTCACGCTCGTGTTCGCGGTCGAGGCGTGCGCCGAGGGGACCTGCGTCGTCGAGGGCGTGCGCGCCGGCATCGACGGGTCCTACCGCATCGAGAGCGTCGTGCACCGCGTCTCGCGCGGTCCCTCGACGACGACGCTCCAGCTCAAGCAGCCGCAGGGCGAGGCCGGCACCGACGGCCGCAAGGCCGGGTGAGCGCCCGCCGCCCCCGACCGCCCCCGTTTCCCACCCCAGCGGCCGCCCCATCCGGGCGGCCGTCGTCGTTTCCGGAGGTCCCCTGATGTTGCGTGACTATCTCGTCCTGGCCGCCTCCGGCGGCTGGGTGAACGGCCAGCGCCTCGCGATCGGCGCGACGGTGCAGCTCACCGACGCCGAGGCCGAGTACGAGGTCGACCTCGGCAACGTGCGCCTCGTCGGCGACGCCGCGCCGGTCGTGCCGGCGATCCTCCAGCCGGGCGACAAGCTGAGCGTCCTGCGCGGCTTGGCCGAGCACCCCGTCACCGCGGCCGAGATGGAGGCGTACCTCCTCGCCGCCGGCCGTCCGGTCCGCTCTGCGATCGACGCCGCGGCCGCCAGCGGCGGCGGCAGCACCGGCCCCGCGATCCCGCCCATCGTCGCCGCGATCATCTTCGGCTGATCGCCCGCGCCCCTCGCCCGTCGCCGCGGCGGCCGCCCCTCGGCCGGTCGCCCACGCTTCCACGCCACCGTTTCTCGCGAGACCTCGACATGAAGACGATCATCGACGGCGTCACCTTCTCCGCCTCGACCCGGGCGCTCAACTTCTCGGCCGTCGCCGGGTTCGACCCGCGCCGGCTGCTCGCCGTGTTCAACCTCACCCGCGCGGCGCTGCTCTACGCGCCGGCCACGCCCGGGGTCGGCTACACCGCGTTCAACGCGGTGTCCGGCGTCCTCACCCTCGCGGCCGACACCACCGGACACGCCAACGCCGACACGCTCGTCGTGATGTACGACAAGCCCGGCGGCGACGCCTCCGACTCCAAGCTCGACGAGCTGCGCGCCCTCCTCGCGGGTGTCCTGTCCGTACGCCCGCCCGGCGATCAGGACCCGGTGTTCGACCACGCCAACGGCGTCAAGGCGACGATCAACGCCTCGGCCCTGCTCCTCACCGTGCCGCCCGGGTGCAAGTACCTGCGGATCTCGGCCGAGGGCGACATCGTCGTCAACACCGCGGGTGGCCCGGCCGTCGACGACGGCAAGTCGGTCCGCGTCGTCGCCGGCCTCGCCGAGGTGATCCCGGTCGTCGCCGGCCAGGGCGTCTTCGTCCTGTCCCTCACCGCATCGCCCATCGTCGTCCGTGCCACCCCCCTGAAGGCGCGCGCCTGATGCGTAACGGCTCCCTCTCCATCGTGCCGGGCCCCGGCCCGCGCGCCCTCGACGCGCAGCAGGTCACGTCGCGCCTCGTGCCGCCGTTCTACGCAGCCCCGGTTCGCCGGGCCGGCGCCTGGAACGACGATCCGACCCTGCGCCGCTACGGACACCCGCCGCTCGTCAACCCGATCGAGCCGGGCGTCGCCGCCGATCCCGAGCGGCCGGGAACCGGCGTCGATACCCTGGCTCTGCGCCCGGGCACGTTCGAGAAGCGCAGTGACCCGGCGATCTATGACACCCACAACCAGGACGTCCTGGTCACGGGCGCGAGCGGCATCCCGGCGACCGGGCACACCGCCGGATGGGTGTTCTACGGCCGTAACATCGTCCTGATCGGCCTCGAGCGCACCGCGACCAACACCAAGGCGGCGCCGAAGATCAGCTATCACCTCGCGCCGTGGGGCAGCCTGCACGTCGAGGGGATCGTCATCGATCACGCCCTCGGCGGCGCCGACGACGCGCACTACGTCAACCGCGGTCCCTATCTCTGGAATCAGCCGGTGTTCGCCGACGCCAGCGGCTATCCGCCCGGCGCCTACATCATCACGCCGCCGCCGTCGCTGCGGCTCTACCGGCTGACGACCCCGGGGACCTACAGCGCGGCCGAGCCGACGCACGAGACGGCCGGCGAAGTGATGTACGGCACCGCCGGGCTCACGTTCATCACGAAGTATGCCGACCTCGACGCCTACCGGGCCGCGTGGCCCCGGGCGACCGACACGTTCCAGAACTGCTACTCGCGCGGCCGGCACGGAAGCTACTGGGGCTATGACGGCGGCCCGCTCACCGGGGACGGACAGACCTACGTCCTCACCTCGACGCCGATCACCAAGATCACCCGCGATGCTGCCGGCCTCGTCACCCTGACGGCGCCCGGCCACGGGATGACCGCCGGCACCCACACCCGGATCAACGTCGCAGGCGCGCCCTACGAAGTGCTCGCGAGCGGGCGGGTCGGGCGCGGCGTCGGCGGCGTGCGGGTACCGACGATCGTCGACGCCAACACGATCACTTATCAGACCGACCTCCTCAACAGGCCGATCCCGCCGACGAGCGACCCGACCTCGAAGCTCTTCGAGCCTCCGGCGGCCGAGCCGTTCGTCCTGCAAGGCTTCACCAAGGCGGCGTCGTGCTCGGTCACGGTCGCGGGCGGCGTCGCCACGATCACGACGGATGCGCCCCACGGCAGCGTGGGCACGGCCGGCGGGCTCGTCTACGTGCGCCTGTTCGGCCGCTCGCTCCCGCAGGGATGGGCCGGCAAGAACATGACCGTGGCGACGCCAGCCGCCGCGGACGCGACCTCGACGACGATCACGGCCGCCGCCTCCGGGCTCGTCGACGGCACCTACGCCGACCTCGTCGTCACCTTGCACCACACCAAGGTGTTCACCGGGCGATGGAAGTTCTCACCGCACGCGGACTACAACAATCCCGACGTGATGAGCCGCAACGGCTACGTGCGCTATTACCGCTGCACTGACACCCATCACAGCTACGATCACACCATCGCGGGGCTGCGCTTCCCGGTCGAGACCGGGCTCGCCGGCATCGATTACGATCGGGTCAACATCCGGCGGCGCAAGGAGATCATCCCGCACGACGACAGCAACTACACGATCTACGCCAACGAGAGCGACCAATCGACCGGCGGCGTCCGGATGGCGGCGGTCGCCTACGTGGATCAGGGTCCGCGCGGGCTCACCCGCGTGAACTTCGGGCGCGACGTCACGATCGAACTCGACCGCGACGAGGACGGAACGGCGGTCGTCCATCCGCCGGCCGGCGGCACCTGCAACGGCGTGCGGTCGGGCTCGCTCGATCGTGTCGACGAGGTCGGGCGCTACCTGTCATGGCCGGCCAACGCGCTCATCGCCGGGCGCATCTACCTCGCGCCGTGCCAGACGGGCGACACGCGAACCCGCGACATCCTCCAGCGCGGGGACGTCGGCCTCGGCTACGTCAAGGGGCCGCTCGCCGACGCCAAGCCGGTCGTCGCCCCGCCGGCCCCGACCGTCGAGATGCCGGCGGCGACGTTCTCGGAGAACACGCTCAAGGGCGCCTTCCTCGGGTGGGTCCGCTGTCCGCACGGGCAAGAGGATCAGATCGCCGACGTGACCCTCGACGAGAGCCGCGGCGGCTCGCTCGGGGGGCGGTTCCGCATCCGGGGCGGCCGTCTCGTGCGCGGCCTCAAGGCGATGGACTACGCCGGGGCCGTCGACATCGGCGGCGGACAGCGGGGCTACCTCGTGCCGCTGATCGCCAAGATGCGGTCCGACCGGACCAAGGCGACGATCGGGCAGGCGCGCGTGCCGATCACGGCCGAGGCGACGCCATTCCCGATCAGCGCCGAGACGCTGAACCCGGCCTCGGCCGCGGCCGGGCTCGTGCTCTCGGACGGCAACCTGACGGCCACGGTCCCGTCCGATCAGGCGGCGGGGTCGCGCAGCGTCAAGGCCACGCGGGCGATCGGCGCCGGTCGGCGGGTCTACTTCGAGGTCGCGACGATCGGCACGACGGCTGGGGCCAACGGCCGCGGCGGGTTCGGGCTGGCGCCGGCCGCGCTCGGCTCCGGGGTGTCCCTGACGCAGGCCGGCGGCGGCGCGGTGAGTCTCACGCACAACGGCGCGCTCCAGGTCAACGGGGCGGCGGGCACGTCGACCGGCATCGCCTTCGTGGCGGTCGGGTCGGTCGTGCGGGTGTGCGTCGACGCGGTCGCCGGCAAGGTCCACCTCTCGCTCAACGGCGGGGCGTGGGCCAACGGCGGCGATCCGGCCGCCGGAACCGGCGGGTACGATGTCGCCGGCCTGGGCGACCTGCTCCCGGCGATCGGCACCCGCGGGCCGGGTGATGCCTGGGGCGTGACGTTCGACGGCGGCGCGATGAGCTACCCGATCCCGAGCGGCTTCACCGCCCTCTGACCACGACGCCCTGCGGCCCGCGACGGCCGTGGGGCGCTTCCTCCCCGAGACCCGCACGCGGCCCGCCCACTGGCGGGCCGCTCTCGTTTCGAGGCGCTCTCATGCACGTCCTCGCGCTCGCCGCCGTGCTGGCGTGCGGCGGCCTCGCGCCCTGCGACGGCTCGCTCTCCCCTGTCCGGCTCCCGCTCGACACCCTCCACCTTCCGGGGTTTTCCATGGACGCGACCTACGATCAGGCCTTCGGCCTCGTCCTCAAGCACGAGGGCGGCTACGTCGACCATCCCGACGATCCGGGCGGGGCGACCAACCTCGGCGTCACCATCGGCACGTTGAGCGCGTGGCTCGGCCGGGCGGCGACCAAGGCCGAGGTCAGGGCGCTCACGGTCGCGGCCGTCGCCCCGATCTACCGGGCGCGCTACTGGAACGCGGTGCGCGGCGACGACCTGCCGGCGGGCCTCGACTACGCCGTGTTCGACTTCGCGGTGAACTCGGGCCCGGGCCGCGCCGTGATGGCGCTCCAGCGCGCGCTCGGCGTCGCCGACGACGGCCGGCTCGGGCCGGTCACCCTGACGGCGCTCGCCGACAAGGATCCGGTCGCCCTCATCACCGCCCTGTGCGACGACCGCATGGCGTTCCTACGCAAGCTCTCGACCTGGGGCTCGTTCGGCAAGGGCTGGACGAGCCGGGTGCAGGGGGTGCGGGCCGGGGCGCTCGCGATGGCGCGCAAGCCGCCCGCCGCACCGACCTCGGCCAAGTGCACGAGCTGCGGCAAGGCGCTCGCCGCTTGATCCCGCCATGTCGACCCAGCGCCACACCCTGCGCGCCGACGCCTGGACGGATGCCGGGCCGACGCCCTGCTTCGTCCAGCTCATCGGCAGTTACCCGGCCGCCTACGTCATCGACACGCAGCCGCCGGACTCCGCCGAGGAGGGCGGGCACGTGCTCTCGCGCAGCGAGCGGCCGACCGAGCATATTCCCCTCGCGGGTGCTCGGCTCTACCTGCGCGCCCTGCCGCTGCTCGCCGGGGCCTTGCTCTCGGGCATCTCGACCGTGGTCGCGGTCTCGCACGCCGCGCGGGGCGACGACTGGGCGAGCCCGCCCGTCGACTGGCAGCCGATCGGCGTCGCCGCGATCGCGGCGGCGGACGTCTACCAGACGCTGTTCCCGGCCGGGGCCGCCATGCACGGCGGGACGATCGTCAACCTCTCGCCGCCGGGAACGCCCCCGCTGTGGGTCGACCCGACCGGCGCGACCGGCGCGATCCGCTCGGCCGGCGCCATGCCGGTGTTTCCGGCTTTCGACGCGGCAGGCGCTCCGGGGAGCTGGCGCGTCCCGCCCACCCGGCGCGCCGTGACCATCATGGGTCCGGCCAGTGCCACCTTCGGGGCGTTCTCCGGATGATCCGCATCGCTGTCCTCGCAGTCCTCGCCCTCGTCGCCTCGCTCGCCGCGGCGCAGGACGGCGGACCGACCGGCCCGAGCGGCCGACGAATGATGCCGGCGAGCGCCGACCGACTCGGCCTCGTGCGGCCCGGCGCCTGCCTCACGATCGACGCCGCGGGGCAGCTCGCGGTCGACGCGACCTGTCCCGCGCTCGCCGCCCGCGCGGGCCCGGCCGGCGAGCCCGGGCCGCGCGGCGAGGCCGGATCCTCCGGCCTTCGCGGCGAGGTCGGTCCGAGCGGCCCCAAGGGCGAGACCGGCGCGGCCGGACCGGCTGGCGGGACCGGCCCGAGCGGGCCGCCCGGCCCCTCGGCCGTGGTCGACCTCGGCGCCGTCACCGTCGCGCAGTCGGCGACGGTCGCGATCGCGCTCGGTGTGCGCACCGTCACGGTGGCGGTCCCGGGCCTGCTCGCCTCCGACCGCGTCGTCGTCGTGCCGCAAGGCCCGGCGCCGGCCGGCTACCTCGTCGGCGCCCCGAGCGTGCGCGCCGCCGGCAGTCTCGACGTGCCGGTCTACGGCCCGGCGCTGGCGATCGGCCAGTCCTACAGCTTCGGCGTGCGCGTCCTCGCCCTGCGCTGACCCGACCCCGTGCGCCGGCGGCTCCCGGCGCAATTCCCCTCGACGAGGACCGACAGATGAACAGCGAACAGGTCGCCGCGCTCGCGCGCACCATCGTCCAGGTCGGCGGCGGCATCGCCGTCGGCCGCGGCTGGATCACCGCCGACGAGGCCGCCACCCTCGGCGGCGCGATCGTCGCGATCGCGGCGACCGCCTGGGGCCTCTACGCCCGCCGCAACGCCGCCCTGGTGGCGTCCGCCGCCAAGGTCCAGGCGGCGAGCTGACATGGCCCGCCGCCTCTCCCTCGATCGAACGACCGGCGCGCTCCCGCCGCCCTGACGACGACCGTGCCGCCGACCCTGGCGGCGCGGGTCTCCTCCGATTCCGCGAGCACACCCCGCGCCATGGGCGACCTTGTCCCGACCCCGCCGAGCCTGCCGCCCCCGCCCACGGTCGATCCCGTGCAGGTCGCGGCCCTCGCCAAGGCCGCCGCCCTCATCGTCGGCGACCTGTTGACCAAGATGCAAGGTGCGCCCGCCGGTAGCGCCGACATCGAGGCGACGGTGCGCAAATGCGTCGTCGAGTTCTTCAAGCCGCTCGGCTTCGACCTCGACGACGAGGACGACTTCAAGCGCCTGCGCGCTACGCTCGAGTTCGCCGACCGCCGCCGCACATTCTGGGAGCGGGCGCAGACGAACGTCTGGAACGCGATCTGGTCGGCGATCGGCCTCGGCATGCTGACGCTCGCCCTCGAGTACCTGAGGCGGGGCAAATGAGTACTGCCGATCTCGACCGCGCGGCCGAGGCCGCGCTCGCCTCGGCGATCACGGAGGGGGGCGACCTGTTGGCGGCGTTCGCGCTCCTGTGCGCGAGCGTCCGGATGGGGGATGTCGAGGGTGAGACGTACACGCGGGCGCTGGAGCGCATGGCGTGCCGGCACTTCGGCTACTGCTGCAACGCCGTAGCGCTGCGATGCTCGGCGAAGGAGTGACGATGCCGTCGCCCCGCAACCCGCTGCTCGCCGAGATCGCTCGCCGGCCGATGCTGCGTCCGCACGTCGTGGCCGACCCAGATCCGGTTCTTGTCTACACTGACCACCAGGAGCACCCGCGGGCACTCGCCCTGACGCCCGTCGACCTTGCGCACCTAGCGCTGTCGATCGCCGAGGCGCAGGCTGCAGCGGCGCGAGTGCGGGTGGCGAAAAATTGTGAGGCGCCCGGAACTAAAGCGAATCTCGCGGATTCCAGCACTGACGCCGGCGGCGGTTGCCCCTGACGCACGGCACCTCCTTAGCCCGGCCGCTCCATGCAGCCGGGCTTTTTTGCTTTCACATCTCAATTTACATCCGGGGCACCAGACCAGCCTCTCAGTCTACCATTAGCATCGTAGGGATTTTTATAATCGTAGTAGTCGGGCGGAAACCCACTTATGGGTGCAGCTATGTCGGAGGATATTCGGCGAAGGTCAACATCGTTGTAAAGGGTGTTAATTCCAGCGACGGGTACCACAATTGGCCATAATTGAGATAGTCTCACCCCCTGACCTGCCAGCACTTCCGCGAGTGCAGCGTTGTGACTACTCACGGAACATACCTGTAAATACAATGGCCCAACGTCAAAACTGCATATTTGCAAATCACACATTGCAAGCCCACGAATTTCGGGGTAGATGAGATTTTTTATACCAATATGCCAAAATGAAAGTGTTGATACCCCTCGGTATCCCGCGGCAAATACATGCCAACTTTCAGGGATATTCTGCGTTTCCCTGAAATAATTTCGATGATCCTGTGATACTGCGACCGTAGGTATATCGGCATACTCGATTACCATAGATGTCATCACCGCCCATTTCGACAGATCGTGACATTGCTGCTGAGTCAGGTAATGGGTCGCCGTAAATGGTCCTGTAGATCTCATGCGCCTCAGTAGATACACGATAGTGGGCTTTGCGGCTTCTTGGAGCCTACTCATCCAGCCATTATTGCATTCATTGCAGGCAATTCGTAGTTGTTTTTGCATTTCGTTGTTTCGGTCCAGGCGACCGGCGCTGGGACGAGACAAAATATTATAGCCATCTTCGCTTCTCGTTACGCGTGAGATGCGATGAGGGGTGATGCTGCGCATCCCACCAAGCTCACGCTCCAGCCATCGAGGAAATATGTGCTCCTTAGTCGTACTTGTGGAACCACAAAACACACAACATTTGGGGTAGTCAAATTTTGGTCGCTTGAACATATTTCCGATGGCTGCTTCAGACATGACGACACCTAGAATTTCGATTATGCATTTATAAAAGAGGACAGTGTGAATAAAATCACCCGCCCCGCACCTGCTCAGCGAAATCCTCCGGCACCTGACCGAACTCGCCGAGGATCGCGATGCTGTCGAGCTCGCCCGTCTCGTCGTCGGCGACGATCTTGAGCGCTGCCGTGCCCGGCATCCGCTTGGCCATCGCCTCGGCGCGCTTCAATGCCCCGCTCTCGGTCGGCGCCACGTCCCGCAGGCCCGGCCGCAGCCGCTTGCGGTGGATCTCGAAGGTCTGCACCAGGAACGTCGTCTTCATCGGCATTGGGGCTCTCCTCTCTCAGGCCGCCTGCTGCGCGACGGCCGCCGCCTCGAAATCCAGGGTCAGCGCGCGTCGCCCTTCTGCGTCGTGCACGTCGACGATCCACGCCGACCAGTCGAGACGGCCGGCGACCCGATCCATGATCGCGCGCGCTGCCCGCGCGGCCTCCGCCTGCAAGTCGTTGCGCGCCCTCAGGTATCGCCCCTCGCGGTCGAGCACCGCATGTTCGCCGTCGGTGCAGTGGAAGTGGTAAGTCCCTGCCTTCATTGGCCTTCTGCCTCGTTGTCCACAGCCGTGCACACCCTGCACCGATCATCCGTCAAGCTGGCTTGAGGAACGACCCGCCGCCGTGCTTGTTCTGCTTTTGTTCTAGCAGGGGAGTGGTAGGAATGCACGACCGCGCGAAGGACCAACCAACACCAGAAATCGAGCGGATCGCCGCAGCCTACGTCCAGGCGGCGCAGGGCAACCTGCGGGCGGCGCTCGGCTCGGCGATCGCCGACGCGCTCGCCGATCTGGCGGAAGCCGAGCGGCGCAGCCTCCAGCGCGACCGGCTGATCTCGCGCGGCTACATGCGGAGTGCGATGGCGGACGTCGGAGAGGCCTCGTGAGCCTCTACCGCGTCGGGGAGCAGGCAGCCGACGAGGGCGGGCTGGTGCGCATCCCGTTCATGCGCACGACCCTCTGCGCCGGCTTCCCCTCACCGGCCGAGGACTTCGTCGAGGGCGCACTCGAACTCCCGCGCTGGCTCGCCCCCAATCCTGCTGCGACCTTCATCTGGCGCGTGCGCGGCTGGTGCATGAAGGGCGCGGGCATCTACGACGAGGATCTCGCCGTCGTCGATCGCTCCCTGCGCCCCTCCGCCGGCGCCGTCGTGGTCGCGGTGGTCAACGGCGAGATGAGCCTCAAGCGCCTCGTGCTCGAGGGCAACCGGCTCTCGCTCACCTTCGACAACCCGGACATGCCGGTCTTCGCGGTCGAGGAGCTGGAGGAGGGGCTGCTCTGGGGCGTGCTGCTGTTCTCGATCCGCTGGCACGCGCTCGCCAAGGTGCGCGGGCGATGAGCCGGGCGCTGGCGCTGATCGACGGCAACTCGTTCTACTGCTCGTGCGAGCGCGTGTTCGACCCCAAGCTCGCCAGCGTACCGGTGATCGTGCTGTCGAACAACGACGGCTGCGCCATCGCCCGTACTGCCGAGGCCAAGGCGCTCGGAATCAGGATGGGCGAGCCCTACTTCAAGATCCGGCAGATGTGCCGCGCCAAGGGCGTGCGGGTGTTTTCGTCGAACTACACCCTCTACGGCGACATGAGTTCGCGTACCAATGCCGTCTACCGGCAGTTCGCCCGCGACGTCGAGGTCTACTCGATCGACGAGAGCTTCCTCGACCTGTCGGACGTGCGCGAGCGCGACAGGGTGGCGCTGGCGAAGGACCTGCGGGCGACGGTGCGCCAGTGGACCGGCATTCCGACCTGCGTCGGGATCGGCCCGACGAAGACGCTCGCCAAGCTCGCCAACCACATCGCGAAGGCGGTCCCCGAGTTGGGTGGCGTCTGCGACCTCACTGACGAGGCCGAGCGCGCCGCCTGGATGGTGGGGATCTCGGTCGGCGAGGTGTGGGGCATCGGCCGGGCCTCGCTCGCGCGGCTGACCGCGATGGGCGTCGACACGGTGGCGGACCTGCGCGACCTCGATCCCAGGCCTGCCCGCCAGTCGCTGACCGTGGTGGGCGAGCGCATCATCCACGAACTGCGCGGGCGTGCCTGCTTGCCGCTGGAGAGCGTGCCGGCGCGGCGCAAGGGCTGCGCCGTGACCCGCAGCTTCTCCAGCCGGATCACCGAGCGGGAGGTGCTGGAGCAGGCGGTCGCGGCGCACGCGACGCGGCTGGGCGAGAAGCTGCGGCGCGACGGGCTGGCGGCGTCGGTTGTGACGGTCTTCTATCACACGAGCGAGCACGACCGGGGCGACCCGATGCGGTCGGTCTCGACGGTGGTGCATCTGCCGGAGGCGACGAACGACAGCCGCCACCTGATCCAGGCCGCGATCCATGGGGTGGCGAAGACCTGGAAGGAGCAGGGCCCGACGCCCTGGCGCTACAGCAAGGCGGGGCTGGTCACGACCGACCTCGTGCCACTCGATCAGGCGCCGCGCCCGCTGTTCGACGCGCTCGACCGGGAGAGGTCCGGGGCGCTGATGGCGGCGATGGACGCATGCAACAGCCGGTTCGGGCGCGGCGCCGTGGTGCCGGCGCGAGCGGGGCTGGTGGCGAAGCGGACGTGGTCGACGAAGTTCGAGATGCGCACGCCGCGCTACACGACGTGGGTCAGCGATCTTCCAGTGGCGAAGGCTGTTCTGGCTCCGGCCGGGCATCCGCATCCATGATGACGAGCCTCGCCTCACAGGCCGATAGTGCGGCCCTGATCCGGGTTGCTCGATTGGGTGTGAGCCCGTCGACCTGGATCCTCAAGGTGGGTGGATCCAGGCGCTCGACGCTGATGTGGGTGCGTATGCCCATGGTGCCGAGGTACTGGAGGAGGCGGCGAGCCTCCGACGCACGTTGCTCAGCGCGCTGCTTGGCTCTCTCTATTGGGTGCATCTCGTCGCTTCCGGCACGCCGCAACCCAGACCACCCATTGCAGCCAAGCCGAGAACGCGCCGTAAGGCGGCTTGCTCCCTACTCGGCTTGCGCCAGCAGCATCGCCGTCCGCACCGCCGCGCGCTTGTGCGGCTCGGTCGCCTCCTCGCGCCCCAGAACCCCCGTCGCCCACGCGCTCGCCGCTACCGCCGCGGCGATGTCGAGCGTGATGCCCGGCGCGATCTCCCGCGGACCGGGCGCCAGGTCCGCCACGTAGGCGGCGACGGCCGCCGCGAGGGCGTCCTCAGTCAGGTCCTTGGTCTTGTAGAGGTCGCCGAAGGTGCGGGAGTCAGCCATGGCGCGATCCTACTTCCCGAACTGCCACACCGGAATGCTACGGTAGCACACCGGCTGATCGTCCCACACGCGCACCGTGTCGAACGCGATGCTCTCCGGGGTTCCCACAACGAGGTTGCATTAGAACGGCAAGAGGGTACCCGTCCATCCGCGTTTAATAATCTCGGACTCTGGGCCGACCTCGAACAGGCTGACCGTGTTCCAGCTAGCATCCGGCTGTCACGACCGATCACTGCGGCGGCTTGTAGCCTGAGAAGTCGAGACCAATCCGGCTCATCGACACACCCAGGCGCTGTACGAGATTCAAGGCATACTCGTAGCGCAATTGGCTGACAATTTCCGCGTCGTGCGCTTTTATTAGCATCTGGCTGTCATCCCCTTCGACTTGGATGATGCTGACCGATCGACTCTTTGGGTCAAGTTTGCCTAATTTGTCGGCGAACAAAATGCTCCAATGTGGTGAAGACATATCATCGGAGATGTCGTTGAACGAGAACGCCTTGATTTCCTCGTTGATCTCTAGAAATAGTATCCTAGAGCTGGAGGCTTTGTTCAGCGCCAACTCGATTGATTTAACCGGTTGAAGGCGAATGGCAGCGAATGGGATGCGACTCTGGTATATTTCCTTTCTGAAAGCAGAAAGCTGCGAGGGGACCATATCACATGCGGGCGACGCACAGACCCAATAGTGCCCGCTAAAACGGAATATATGCCCTGTGGTGAGATGCCAACCCTCTGGGTTCTGGCTGCTTACGACAGAGTTGTGTTGGCATCGAGCGTGGAGCAACTGTTCTTTGTTATTAAGATCGACGTCGAAATGGGCTTGGCAGATGTCATGGGCATCGCCGGCTCGCTCCGCCTCGACGAGGCGTTCGGCGAAATCAGCTACGTTCGGTACGACAGAGTTTATAAGTTGCTCCGAATGTCGCGTGATAGTCTCCTTGATAATTGATTTCGTCGCATCCGGATCTGCTATCAGCATGCCGTGATACCATCCTGCAAGGGCATGCTTTTTCCCAAGCACCTGCGCCTGTAGGGCGGTCCCATGCTCGTCTATCTCGTGCTGAAGTCGGGCGAGATATAACCTAGACGGGTCAGGACGCCACGCATGGAGCGCAGCGCTGAGTTCCTGTAGAGGCTCTTCCCCGACCCTCTTGCTGGAAAAGGCGACAAAAACCGTGTCGGAGCGAGCCCATTTCACGTCGCCGTCAGACCAGTCGATCTGCCTAGGGGTTGGAACACCCTCGCCTTTCTTTGCCGCCTCCGCTGCTCTGGAAAGTTGATAACGGAGGATAAGCTTTTGTGTTTTGAGATTCCATTCTGCCTCCTCGCACAAGGCGCTGTATTCGTTGAATATTGCACTTTTTTTCATAAATAGTGCAATAAAATCTTTGAATCCTACCTGCCTGTATTTGAGGTACTGCGTCGGTCCTAAGCAGGAGTCGAGGCGGCTATCTAGGTCCCCTATGCGGCTTCTAAGCTCCTCAAGAGCCTCGTCCACCAGAAACAGGTCATCCTGGGTAAGTTCATAGAGTTCGTATGGTAGCAACGCTAAAATGACGTTCTGGAACACTGCATCAAGGTTCTCGCTCGTATGTACTACAACTAGATTGAAATGCGTGTTCGCCATCAACTTCCGGATGATGTTAATAGCTATAGAGCCATCACCAGCTCTCGTTTTGTCAAGTTGGTAATCGAGGACTAGAAGGTCCGATTGGTGTAGGTGTTCTGCCTCTCTGATCTCATCGTCGAGGCCTACGTTCCTGCCGTCGTGAATGTCGACAAGCAGGTTTCGCGCCCGGAAGCCTCGTATGATTTTCCTTACCCGATCAGTTTGATTTCTCCAGTCCTTGCCCAATGATTCACCATCAGACAACATCTCCTCAAAAGTTGGATAATCGTCATCGACGATCAAGACCGACCTGATCGGATCAATGAACGCCTCGTCGACGAACTTTGCGTAGTGGTCAACGTCCATCGAAGACCGCCCCCCTGAATTCAATGGCGAAATTCGCACCGGCCAGCGGCATTGCCGTAGCGTCGGCGACGTAACGGATGCGGTGGCCGCCCGCTGCCAAGTTCGACTTGCATAGGTACAGTCCGACGCCACGGCCGCCCGCCGACTTGCGGGTGAAAAATAAGGTGAAAAGACTCTCAACATCTTCTTTGGGAACGCCTGGGCCGTTGTCAGAAACAATGACCTCAGTGCCTGCGACGTCGAGAACGATGCGGCGTCCATCTTCTCCAGCTGTGGAAAGCCAGTAGGCTGAGTTGTTGATCAGGTTGATGAATACTGGGACCAACCGCGACTGCTGATCGAAGACGCGCATCGCTCGGAAAGCATCTGTAGCCTCAAGTGATATGCCGTTCCGCAACATAATTAGCCGAAAAAAATCCGATACGTACCCAAAGATCTCATCCCCGGTGATCCAACGCTGGATTTTGCGTCCTGCCAGTCGAAGCGGCGTGAGAATGCGCAGCTGATCGGTCAGTCCCTCAAAACCGAAAGCGATGTCCTGTGCTGCACGGCTATTGCGTACTTCGTCAGGTAGTGCGCGCAGCCCGGCGCCTAGGATGTCGTCGTAGGCCTGTAGCTCGTGTCCGGCGATCTCAACTGCGATGCCGAGCTGCGCCAAAGCGTTGAGGCGATCGAGTTCGGAACGAAGCTCCATATTCTCGTCCGCACCGAACGTAGCGAGGTGCTCAAGGTCGATGCTTTCCGTCAGGTTCTCAAGCGCGGCTACATAAGGTGCGAAAATTTGGGCGTTATCCTCAACATGAGTGTCTCTCAGTGCCTCAAGTGTCTTAGATGTTTCTACGTAATTCGCGTCAGCACGGTCAAATTTTGCAAGAACAGGCTCTATATCAATCTGAAAAATCTTTCCTCGCTCCGATGCCAATTTGGAAACGCGTTCGAATTCAGCTTTCTGAAGCGCCTCGATATTTTTCTTCCACGAAATGATTCGGGCTCTGACTTGGTTGCTGAGGCGGGCGGCTTGCTTATTGAGTAGGTCGCGTGGGTTCGCTGGGCTTATACGTTCGACCGCTTCGTCCAACGACGACGCTATAGTGTCCAGCTTCGCCTGTACGCTTTGGAATCCCTCGCGATAAGTCATGTATGCGTTTTGTAGCGGGCCGAGTTCCTTAGGCGCCCCAAGGATGCGCAAGTCGGCGAGACGGTCTTTGTACGTCTCCAGCGCTCTCTGCGTCTCGACGACGTCGACTTCGTCCCTAATTTCCAGTTGGACCACATAGTCGGACACCTCGCGCAACAGCGTCGGGACGGCCTTGCCAGTCTCCCTCAGCCTCGACCTGAACTGCTTGCCCTGTCGCTGCCGGAGCTTAGCCCTCTGCTCCGCCGCCTTTCTATTCTTGTTGTCTGATTCAATTCCTGGAAGAACCTCTTTCCTGATCGCCGAGTCCGAGCCGAAGAAACGTCGCGCGCTCACGCGCAGCAGATTCTCCACAATCGACTTAAGCGACTTGGCGGCTTCGTTGTCGAGCAGGCCCTCCCGACCCGCTTTATCCTTGAGGTTCGGGTTTCCCTCCCGAGTGATGGCGATCCGGCCGAACATTTGGCGGTGATTCCAAAACTCGCGGCCGGCGTGCTTGCTCCGCCGGGATTCAATTTCAAAAAAATCGTTGTCAGTTCTCCCGTAGGGGAGAACGCGGAGGCCGTCGCGAAAAATCATGAAGCCGGCATATTTTTCGGCCAATTGCTCGTAGCGCTCATACTCCATCGCTGGAAGGGTGGTCTTGGCTTTGGTAAACTCCATTGAGGCGACGAAGAGAAGGAAGGTCCCGGCGGTGCTGCCGGGGCGCCGGGAGATTTTGGCGTCCGCCGGGGGGGCGATTTCAACTACCTCCGGCAGTATCGTGCCAAACGCCTTTACCTTACCTCTGAATATCCCGCTGGCATCGACAACACCGTCGATCATATGTTCCAGACCGTCGAGCATGCGTCGGTCGAATTGCTTTTCAGAGCCCACGATGTCCCGCGAGCGGTTTCCATCCCAGGCTCTGACTACGTATGCGAAGGTTGGGTTTTTCGCGAGAATGGTTGGCTTCGACGGGTCGACGAATGGGTCTACGAAACTGGACAGGGTCTCGAAGAACTTCTCCTGGGCCTTTTTCGCGGTACCGTCGGGCACGGATCGCGGCAATTGAACCATCAGGTCATAATTGATGTTGCCGACAAGTAGCGCAGTGCCCTGATTCGAGGTTTTCTTGGCCACACCCCAAGCTGATAAGTGTCGTGGCTCGAAGTTGATTTGCGAGAGACCGTCGAGGATCGCCTTCGACGGTAATGTAGTCGGGAGGGGATGTCCGGCCTCGACCTCCGCCGCCCGAAGGTCGTCGACAGCTTGCCACGCCGCCGCGACCCTCGCCGCGCGGGCCGCGTCGGCACCGCCGGTCACGTTCGTACGCAGAATGTCGGCCATGTCGTTCAACTGCGGAAATATCTCCTCCGGCGAATCGGCTTCGATGTGCGGAATCGAGAGATCCGCGAAGTTCAAGTAGGGGTTCTCGAAGAGTCGCCAGTCGAGGAGGGCAGCCACGAGCTTTGCGTTTCGGCGCTTCGAGACCAAAAGGAGGAGCGGGCCGAGGTTGGCACAGGAAAGCCGGCCGATTCCCTTCTGCCCGAGCTTTGGCCGAAGCGGTAAGCCGTTGCGGTCATCCAGGGGAACGACTGAGCCGGTGGCCTTGGACTCTGTGCCGATGACCAGCCAGCGCTCGACGAACTCTGCCTTAGTCATGCCGTGGCCGTCATCAAGTAGAGCCGCAACCGGCCACTGCCCGTCGTAGATTTCTAATGAGACTTCCTTAGCATATGCGTCGTAACTGTTTTTCCAAAGTTCAGAAATGGCTGTTGGCGTGTCGGCGATCTGCTCACGCCCGAGATGATCGACGGTTCGGGCCCGTGCTTGGAAGGGAGCTGTCTCGATCATGCCACAACACATTCGTTCCGACGCGTACCCGCTCGCCTTCTGCCCGTCGCCTCAAGCAGGGCTACGACATGGGCGATCAACGCGACACCCAGTTTCACCGGGACGGCGTTGCCTATCTGCTGGCCCGCCGCCATCAATCCTCCGTGAAAGACGTAGTCATCTGGGAAGGTCTGGATGCGCGCTGCCTGGCGGGCCGTGATCCCATGGTTGAGTGTCGGGTGCACGAATCGACCTTTTGAGGGATTGATGCAGGCGGTGGTCATTGTGGGCGCCGGTTGGCGACGGTCGATGCGACCATAGACGTCACTGTGACCGTCATGACCGCGATGGCATTCTAGGACGCGGCCGGAGGCGCCTCGACTCCCGCCATCGGTGGGCGTTCTGGCAAACGCGGCAACTAGGTCAGCCCTGTGCTTCATGTGCACGTCGTTTGGGTCTCCCGTGGGAGCGGCGGCGAAGACTGCTTCACAATTCAACCATGGTAGGCGTCCCGGTGGGACGCCGTCCCCAGTGGGGCGGACATGGGTCGGCTCCGGCGGCCAAGTGAAATCATCTCTGACAACCGATTTTTCCAAACCGAGGATGATTACTCGCTTGCGCCTCTGGGGCACTCCGAAGTCGCGGGCGTCGATGACAACCGGTTCAAACAGGTGGTAACCGGCGTCGCGGGCCTGGTGTTGCATCGCATCCAGGTGCCGCGCGTGCCTCGGCCAAAGCATACCCGGTACGTTCTCCATTAGGAAGGCCGTCGGGCGGAATTGCCGCACGAAGGCGAAGTACACGTTTACGAGCCCGTTCCTCTCATCGCCGACGCCTGAGTCATTCAACCTATGGGTTGAAAACCCTTGGCAGGGAGGCCCGCCGAGAAGGAGGTCGCAAATTTCGCCGGGCCCGAACGCAAGATCAAAGATTTCGGACGGTCGCATGGCAGCGATGTCGCCTTCCAAGACCACAGGCGGATCATCACCCCGGCACAGGTTGGCCCTGTAAGTTGCGACCGCGGATTTGTCCCGCTCTATCGCGAGCCGAACCCTCAGGCCCGAACGATGCGCCGCGAGGGAGAGTCCACCGGCCCCGGCGAAGAGGTCGATGCAGTTCATACTCTCCCTAGCCATTGGGTTCGGAACTCCACGCGATACCGACGCAATCGCATCCAACCTTGGCAGTATCGTCTCGGATTCGAAAAGATACAATTGGTGTCCCGCATCGATTGTGGGTGGCGACCGTCGCAGGAGCCAGGCCGGAGCCCCGACGGTACGATGCTCCGTAAAAGTGCCGATCGATCAGCATCGTCTACGCCGCCCGAGCCTCCGACATCCCACGATCACGGACGGTTGGCGGGCAAGAGAGCGGGTAGGCGGATATGTTGAATATGCCAACTCCGCTATGCGCAGGTAAACTGAGTTTCATCTTTGAGCCCACAGTGAATCAGGCCAATGGCATCGTCGACCCTGCCTAGACAAGGCACGATGAGCGGCTCGCCGAAGGAGATAGAGGGGTTGCGACGGGTCGGAACCTCGACAACCGACGCGACTGCGCTCGCAACGGCGTCACGACGACCGGATGCGTCGGTCTAGGTCGCGAACCCATAACGTGTGGCACGGTTGAGCGGCGTCGTCGTTAGCCCTCCGGACACGGAGGGTTGTGGATGGCACGGTTTGACCTGACGGATGCGGAGTGGGCGGTGATCGAGCCGCTCCTGCCGACGGATGTGCGTGGCAAGGATCGGGTGGACGACCGGAGGGTCCTGAACGGGATCTTCTGGCGGCTACGCACGGGTGCGCCCTGGGCCGACATCCCGGCGCGCTACGGTCCCTACACGACCTGTGGCAACCGCTTCCGGCGCTGGCGCAAGCGCGGGATCTGGGATCGGCTTCTGGACGCGGTGTCAAAGGCTTACGACGGCGACCTACAGATGATCGACGCCACCAGCGTGCGGGTGCACCAGCATGCGGCCTGCGCCCAAAAAAAGACGGCGGATCCGGTGGCATGGGTCGCTCGCGCGGCGGCCTGACGAGCAAGATCCACGCGCTGGTGGATGCTGAGGGCCGGCCTGTGGCGCTCAAGATCACGGCAGGCCAAGCGCATGACGGGCGCGCGGCAGCCGACATGCTGGGCGGGTTGGGGGCAGGTCAGATCCTGCTGGGTGACCGGGCCTACGACAGCGATGCGCTGCGAGCCCAGATGGCCGAGCAGGGGGCTTGGGCGAACGTGAAGCCGATGCCCAACCGCAAGCAGGTGCTGGCCTTCAGCCCATTTCTGTACAAGTACCGCAATCTGGTCGAGCGCTTCTTCAGCAAGATTAAGCATTTCCGCGCCGTCGCCACGCGCTACGACAAGGATCCCGACAACTACCTCGCCAGCGTCAAGCTCGCAGCCCTGCGGGTCTGGCTGCGAGCTTTATGAGTCCGCGACCTAATGCGGAGAGGATCATCCTTGAGGCTTCTTCCGGCTCGGTATGCTCCCAGATCCTCAGTACGTCCCAACCCGCCGCCGCTAGAGCGAGATCAGTGTCGCGGTCCCGCCCGCGATTTGTGCTGATCTTGTTCGCCCAGAAAGGAGCGTTGGTCTTCGGCAGCGTGCCATGTACGGGGCAACCATGCCAAAAACAGCCGTCTACGAAGACAGCGAGCCGATAGCGCGTGAAAGCAATATCGATGGTCCGCCGCGGCTTCCCGGGGACTGGATACGAGATCCTATATCGAAGATTGAGCGCGTGAAGCCTGCTACGTAACGCGATCTCAGGTGCCGTACCCGCGGTCCGGATGCGACGCATGGCCTCCGACTTGGCTATCGTAGGCTCAACCCACCCATGTCCGCCTCGCTTCATCAGTCGAGTAGCGCCGAGTGCACTGTTGGTATCATAAGGATGTGTGCCTCTCGCGGTATGATGCTCTTGACTCGCTTCCAGTACATATGGGCATATCTCGAATGGCGTCGATACGCAACGTGGTGGCGGTTCTCAATCTTCGTCTACTCCGTGGCGGTAACCCCACTCATCCATTTCTTCATCATCCATCACATCGCTCTCGCGGTATGGCAACTCATACTCCTTCGGAGTAGGGCCATTCTCAAAAAATTCCTCAAGATTTAAGAATGCTAGTCCCACATGGTTGAGCCTAACCTCAAGTATATGTTCCTCTCCTTCAATGGCTCCCGTGGGATCGGCTAATTCGCGGATGTGATTATATTCAAGCCAAGGAAATCGCCTTGCCATGTAATCATGTATATCACTAAACGGAAGCCAGCGTTCGACTTTGATATCCGGATCGGAATTGTCTGGATTGCCGAAATAGAAAAAAGCACCACGCATGTTGAGCGATTTATGGTTGAACTGCAATACTTTCATGAACGTATTATGTGCGTGGATTGCTAGCATCATTGGATAATCTAGAGCGAGCGAGGAACGCATGAATGAACTTGGGTCTCGAGCCACTCCAGCTTTGAAAAATGACATTGCATCGCCATTTAACAAATTTGCTTTGGGGATTTCGATCTTCCAGCCAGCGTCGGTTAAAGTAATGAACCTTGTTTCTACTTTTTGCCAAATAGTAAGTTTGGTATCTGGATGATGGAGGATAATGAATACTGGAAGGCAATGGTTTGTCCAGTAATTCAAATGCTTAGGCTCTCCATAAAACGTGAATGATTCGTCTTGTTCGTGTTTGAAAAAAGATTTACCTGTTTTGATTTGCAGACCGATCAACTGACCGGTTGGTATTCCATTTTCTTTGGGTTCCACCTGCGCATCAATGCCATAATCTTGCAAAGGTTGATCGCGGAATAACCAGTTGGCATGGGAAAACACATATTTAGCCACGGCAACTCCAATCTCGCCGGTGGCATCGTTTGCCCGAGTCATCTCTGTACCTCGCGCGCCCCATTGCATGAGTGGGTTCGGTCTACTGATTTATGCCAATTCGATTCACTCTCAACACCCTGCGGCTTACTTCACTCGAAAAAAACTGAAGGTCTTGGCTTGGCTCTTTCTCAAGCGTCTCCGCTTGTACTCGCGGTGGGACAGGACGGGAACGAACTTCGGGACTTTCCTGGGACTGAGCGCGCCGTAGAGGGATTTTCCGGCACCCTTGGCGCCGTTCCGTTCCCTGGCGCCGCTTGCGTCCAGGGCGGAAAAACTCTAGGAACCAACGCGCCGTAGCGGTGTCGGGGCGTAGCGCAGTCTGGTAGCGCATCTGGTTTGGGACCAGAGGGTCGCTGGTTCGAATCCGGCCGCCCCGACCATGCGGCTTCACGACGGACCGGAACCCCGATGTCGAGCGCCCGTATCTTCAAGCCCGCCAAGGATCCGACCCAGTCGGGTCTCGCCCGCACCAAGCAGTGGATGCTCGAATTCGACCAGACCAGCGCGCCCGAGACCGAGCCGCTGATGGGCTGGACCTCGTCCTCCGACATGCTCCAGCAGGTGCGCCTGGAATTCGACACCCAGGAGGAGGCGGTCGCCTACGCCACCCGCGCCGGCATCGCCTACCGGGTCGAGGAGCCGCAGAAGGCCCTGCGCAAGGGGCTGTCGTACTCCGACAACTTCAAGTTCAACCGCACCGCGCCCTGGACGCACTGATACGATTTTCGGACGATTCGTTCCGAAAATCGTATCACCAGCCCGCGCGGCGCATGAGCGAAGCCGATGTCCGCATCGCTTCCGGCGACCGCGTGCGGTCGCCGGAAGCGATCAGTCGGAAATCGTATGACCGGTCAGAACGCGTAGCGCACGCCGCACGCGGGCAGTTCCTCGGCGAGCAGCGCCTTGAACCTCGCGAGCCAGCGGCCCTTCCAGCCGCTGCGGTAGCGCAGGTTCTCCATCCCGCCCTCGGAGCGCTTGGTCTCCTGGATGTCGGGACGCCACAGCAGCGTCTCGGCCTTCGGGTGCCAGCGCAGGTTGACCGCGTGCAGCGCGGCGTTGTGGGTGAGGAAGATGATCTCCGCCCGCAACTGCGCCCGCGTGGCCGGGCTCACGGCGGCGTCGATCTGCCGGAACAGGGTGCGCCAGTCGGCCTCCCAGCCCTCGTAGAGGATCACCGGCGAGAAGTTGACGTGGACCTCGTAGCCGGCGCGCACGAAGTCGTCGAGCGCCGCGATCCGCTCCGCCATCGGCGAGGTGCGCACGTCGACCACCTTCGCCACGCCCTCCGGCATCAGCGACATCCGCAGCCGCGTGCGCCCCTGCGGATCATAGGAGAGGAGGTCGCGGTTGACGAACTTGGTCGCGAACGACGCCTTGGCGGTCGGCAGGCCGCGGAACACGCCGACGAGGTCGCGCACCGAGTCGCAGACCAGCGCGTCGACCGAGAGGTCGCCGTTCTCGCCGATGTCGTAGACGACCGCGCGCTCGTCGATCTGGTCCGGGGCGGGGAGGGGTCCCTGGCGCGCGGCGTGGCGGGCGATCGCCCGGCCGATCGCCTCAGTGTTGGCGAACAGGGTGATCGGGTTGGCGTAGCCCTTGCGCCGCGGCACGTAGCAATAGGCGCAGGCCATCGCGCAGCCGTTGGAACTCGACGGCGCGATGAAGTGGGCGCTGCGGCCGTTCGGCCGCATGGTCAGGCCCTTCTTGACCCCGAGCACGAGGGTCGATCGCTTGATCCGCAGCCAGTCCTCGGCCGAGCCCTCGTTGCCGTGCAACTCCGGGATGTTCCAGTGCGACGCCACCTCGATCCGGCGTGCGTTCGGGAAGCGGTCGAGGATCTCGCGTCCGCGCGGGTACTCCGCGGCGGCCGGTTCGAGATAGATCGTGTCGATGGCGAGGAGGCGGGACAGGGCGGGCTCGCGGGACGCGGTGGGCTCCGCTCGGACATGGCGGCGCCCCCGGCGGCCGCCAGCCCGGCAGGGTGTCGCGCGCCTAAAGCCGCGCCAGCAGCTCGCTCTTCTTGGCAGCGAACTCGGCCTCGGTGAGGATCCCCTTGCGGTGCAGCTCCGCCAGCCGCTCCAAGGTCGCCAGAACGTCGCCGCCGCCCGGAACGGGTGCGCCCGCGGGAGACGAGGGGACCACCGGCGTCGCCGCCGGCGCCTCGACCGGGGCGGCGTGGGAGGCCGGCATGCCGGAATCCGGCGGCGCGGTGCCGTCGATCACCGGAAGGTCGTCGACGCTGACCGGGCCGTGCTGGCTGGTGAACGTGAGGGACCGCCAGTCGCTCTGCTGCTGCGATACCCCGCCGATGAGGTGGTCGCCGGTGTCGTAGACCGTGGTGCGGCCGCCGGACTGGATCGCGAGGCGGCGCGTCTGGGGGAAGACGGCGTAGCGGGCGTCGTTCTGGGCGCCCGAGCTCGACGGCTGGCCGAGCTCCTCGGGCCACCACGCTCCGCCGAAGCCCCAGCCGCCGGTCTGCTGCCGCGGCAAGTCGGCGACGAGCGGCACGAGGTCGTCGCACAGGGCCGCGACCCGGGCCTTGAGCCCGTTGTTGAACATGTCGCCGATCATCAGCATGCCGCCGCTGGACCACTGCCCCATGCCGCCGAGTTCGGGGTGGTTGAACTGCGCCGCGTAGCCGCCGCCGCGGGCCAGCGCGTCGAGGAGGTGGCGGGCGGCGTCGGGGCTCACGCCGTGGCGGGCGGCGAGCGCGTCGAGGGAGGACATCGGGACGGGACACTCCGGGTCAGGTCGGGGCGACGGGCCAGAACAGGCTGATGAGCACCGTACCGACGACGACGACCAGAAGCGAGAGCGGCAGGCCGAGGCGGGCGTAGTCGCCGAAGCGGTAGCCGCCCGGGCCCATCACCAGGGTGTTGCACTGGTGGCCGATCGGCGTGAGGAAGTCGCAGGCCGCGCCGACCGAGACCGCCATCAGGAAAGGGTCCGGGTCGAGGCCGAGCTTGCCCGCGAGGCTGGCGCCGATCGGTCCCATCACCAGCACCGTGGCGGCGTTGTTGAGGAACGGCGTCACCGCCATCGCGGTGACGAGCAGGAGACCGAGCGCGAGGGTCGGCGGCACCGCCTGCGCCACCCCGGACATCGCCCCGGCGATGAGGTCGGTGCCGCCGGTGGTGCGCACCGCATCGCTCACCGGGATCAGCGCGCCGAGCAGCACGATCACCGGCCACTCGATCGTCTCGTAGGCCTCGCGCATGGTCAGCACCCGCAGGAGCAGGAGCAGCACCGCGGCGCCGAAGAACGCCATCGCGACCGGCACGAGGTGGAGGGCGACCAGCGCCATCGCGCCGGCCAGCACGACGATCGGGACGAAGCCGCGCCGGCTGTGGCCGAGCGCGATGCTGCGCTCGGCCAGCGGCAGCAGGCCGAGGTCGCCGAGCACGTCCGGCAGCCGCTCGGCCTGCCCGCGCAGCACCACCACGTCGCCGGCCCGCAGGCGCACGCTGGCGATCCGCCGGGTGATGCGCGCGCCGCTGCGGCTCACCGCCAGCAGGGTGGCGCCGTGGCGACCGGCCAGCTCCGCCTTCGCGGCGGTGGCGCCGACGAGGGGCGAGTCGGCCGGCACCACCGCCTCGATGACCCCGATCTCGCCCTCGCCGGCGGGCGGCCCGACCAGGGTCAGGCGC
Organism: Methylobacterium oryzihabitans; assembly: GCF_004004555.2. GTDB lineage: Bacteria > Pseudomonadota > Alphaproteobacteria > Rhizobiales > Beijerinckiaceae > Methylobacterium > Methylobacterium oryzihabitans. Next base: position 4,087 of record NZ_SACP01000046.1, on the reverse strand, counting down.
GCCCTCGCGACGAGGCGCTCCAGGTCCTCCGGCTCGCCGTCGAGGAGCAGGATGTCGTCGGCGGCCAGCCGCCAGTCCGGCCCCGGCACGTAGCGGCGGAAGCGCTCGCGGATCACGGTCGCGACGGTCACGTCGCCATCGCCGAGGGCTTCGAGCTCCGCGACCGTGGCGCCGACGAGGGGCGAGTCCGCCGGCAGCCGCGCCTCGGTGGTGTAGGCGTCGAGGCGGAACTGCGCCGCGGAGGCTCCGGGCCGCCGGTCCTTCGGCAGCAGCCGGTAGCCGAAGGCCAGGAAGGCGAGCCCCGAGAGCGCGATGCCGAGGCCGACCGGGGTGAAGTCGAACATCTCGAACGGCTTGCCGGTGACGTCCTCGCGCACCTTGGACACGATGATGTTGGTCGAGGTGCCGACCAGCGTCACGAGGCCGCCGATCAGCGAGGCGAACGACATCGGCATCAGGAGCAGCGACGGCGAGGTGCCGGTCTTGCGGCCGAGCTGCAGCGCCACCGGCATGAAGATCGCGAGCGCGCCGATGTTCTTGGTGAACACCGACATGCCCATCACGGCGCCGGCCAGCACCGGCACCTGCTGGCGCGGCCTGCGCAGGTACGGGAGCAGCGGGCGCATCGCGCTCTCGACCACGCCGGAGCGCGAGACCGCGGCGCTGATGACGAGCGCGCTCGCCACGATGACGACGACGTCGTCGGAAAAGCCGTCGAACGCCTTGGCGGCCGGCACGATGCCGGCCGCGACCCCCGCCACCAGCGACAGCAGGGCGACGAGGTCGTAGGGCAGGCGGCCCCACACGAACAGCGCCACCGTGACGCCGATCAGCCCGAAGGCGAGCCCCTGATCGAGCGTCATGCGAGGCGGGTACGGCGGGCGAGCGGGCGCGGTGGGGTCATCGGGCGCGGTGCGCTCCTGTCGGCGGGCGGGGAGCCCCGATACATGGTCCGGCCGGGCCGCGCGGCCAGGGCCGGAGCCGCGGAGCCTCGCCGGCGTTGTCGCTGGGCGACGGGGGATGCGGCATGACCGGTGCAGCGGGGCGGAGCGGCGGCGAGGGCGCGGGCGGATTCCTGTCCGCGATCGGGCGTCTGCTGCCCGGGATGCGGATATCCGCCGAGCCCGACGAGGCCGGCGCCGACGAGGAGGAGGCGGCCCCGGTCCGGGCCTCGCGCCGGGAGCGGCGGGCCGATCAGGCCGACGCGATCGTGCGCGACGCCCTGAGCCAGAAGGTGCTGCGCGCCTGGCTCCAGAACCGCAACCAGACCCTGGTGCCGCTGGCCCTCAACCTGCGCAGCCTCGATGCCGAGGGCCGGACCCTGGTGGTGCGGGCGATGGCGGCGGCCCAGGCGGCGACCGGCCAGGACGCCGCGCCGCCCGGCGACCTCCTCGCGCGGATCGGGGCGGGGGAGGCGGAGCGGGCGCTGCTCGCCGACGCGCGGGCGCAGGAGGCGGGTCTCGGCGGCCTGCTCGACGCGGTTCGGGCGCGCGATCTCGGTGCCTACGCCTACGCCGCCTCGCTGATGGTGCTCGACCAGCGCCGCCTGGTGAGCCGGCTCTACCTCGCCTTCCTGGCGAGCCGCCTGTCCCTGCCGGAGGACGTGGTCTCCAGCCTCGACCGGCGCTACCGGACCTGAGATCCGCGCTGAGAACTCATACGATTTTCGATGAATCGCTTCGCGATGCGAAAATCGGCCTCGCTCAGGCGCCGCGCGGGCTGGTGATACGGATTTCGGAACTGATCGTCCGAAAATCGTATCATTCCGCCGCGCTTTCGAACGGGCCTGTTCGAAAGCGCAAGGCAAGCCCGAACGGGCGTCGGCGCCGATGCGCCGGACGCCTTGTCATCGACACGTCGATGGCAAGGCGCGAAAGTCTCAATCGCGCCGGAAGATCACGCTGGCGAGCCAGCCCGACAGCAGCGCCAGCGCCGCGGCGGCGAGGCCGTAGAGCGGCGACCAGTCCCGGGCGAACACCGCCATCCTTTGCTCGAACCCGGTCTTGACCAGCTCGAACCCGGCCGTGCGGGTCGCCAGCGGCGTGCCGCCGGCGAGGAGGGCGACCTCGACCTCGTAGGCTCCCACCGGCGCCACGGCGGGCAGGGGCAGGGCGGCCTGGAAGACCGCCGGCGACAGGAAGCGCACGCCCGCCGGGCGCTCGACGAACAGGCCCTCGTCCCGGCGCAGGCGCAGCAGCGCCTGGCGGAACGGATCCTCGCCCTCCGGCGGCGCGGCGGCGAGGTCCGGTCCGTCGACGATCGCCTGGAGCCCGAGCCGCAGGCGGCGGCGGGTCGGCGCGTCGGCGACCGCCTCGACTGGCCGCGACGACGCGACGGCGAGGAAGAGCGGCACCTCGGCGAATTTCCGCTGGTGGCGGTTGATCCAGACCGGGCCGAGACGGTCCTTCTCGCGCACCGTCACGCCCCGCCGGGGGCCGCGGATCGTCACGACGACATCGTAGTCGCCCGCGCGCGCGCCGCCCTGGCCGTCGCGCTCGATCGCGCCGAACACCGCCACCGAGGCGCCCGCGTAGGAGGAGGTGATCGCCATGCGGTTGAACGACAGCCCGACGACCAGGGTCTCGGCGCCGGACGCCCGCGTGCCGGCCAGGACCAGCAGCGCGGCGAGGAGCGCGCGGGCACCAGGGCGCCGTCGGGAGGCGCTCATCAGCGCTCCACCGAGGAGCGCGCTCATCAGCGCTCCTCCGCGACGACCACCGAGAACGGCTCGGCGGGGGGCACGACGAGGTCGAGGGCGAAGCGCAGCCCGACGGTGAGCACCAGGACGGCGAGGAGCAGCCGGAAGGTCTCCGAGCGCAGGTTGCGCCCGAACCGGGCGCCGAACTGCGCCCCGAACACCCCGCCGGTGATGAGGATGACCGCGAGAACCATGTCGACGGCCTGATTCTGGACCGCGTGCAGCACCAGCGCGACGAGGGAGGTCCACAGGATCTGGAACTGCGAGGTGCCGACCACGACGCCGGTGGGCACCCGCAGCAGATAGAGCAGGGCCGGCACCATGATGAAGCCGCCGCCGATGCCGAGCACCGCCCCGGCGAAGCCGACGAAGAGGGCGAGGCCGAGGATCGGAATCACGCTGGCGTAGAGCCGCGAGCGCGGAAACCGCATCCGCAGCGGCCAGGCGAGGTAGCCCGGATGGTCGCCGCCGAGGCGGGCCGGACGGGCGCGGCCGCGGCGCTTCGACCACAGGTCGCGCACCGAATCGGTCAGCATCAGCCCGCCGACCGCGGTCAGCAGGGCGAGGTAGGACAGCGCGATCACGAGATCGAGCTGCCCGGCCCGCCGCATGGCGGCGAAGAACCAGACGCCGAGCGCGGTGCCGACGAGGCCGCCGCCGACCAGTACCGCGCCGAGCCGCAGGTCGACGGCGTTGCGCCGCACGGCCGCGAGCACGCTCGTGGTCGAGGAGGCGGCGATCGGGGCGGTCTGGGTCGCGACGGCGACCGCCGGCGGGATGCCGAGGAAGATCAGCATCGGCGTCATCAGGAAGCCGCCGCCGATCCCGAACAGGCCCGACACGAAGCCGACCAGCGCGCCGAGCCCGAGGAGCGTCAGCACGCTCACGGGCATCTCGGCGACGGGAAGGTAGATCTGCAAAGGGGAGGACCCGGGGCGCGTCGTCCCGGGGCTCTAGCGATCAATCGCCGGTCGTACAACGCTCCGGCGCAAGACCTGCCTCAACTCCGGGCGCCGCCGCGGCCGAGCGACAGGGGCGGCGGCGCGCCGACGAGGGTCATCGCTCCATCCGCCGCGGCCGAGGCCGCCTCGGCCCGGGCCGGGGGCGGCTCGTTGACCGCCGGGTCCGGCTGGCGCGGCTTCCAGGCTTCGGCGGCGGCGCGGGCGGCGGCGAGATCCTTCGGCGTCATCTTGCCGGCGACCTCGTCGCGCTTGCGCCCGGCATCCTCGTCGCCCTGGCCGGCGGCGGCCGAGAAGCACCGCGAGGTTGTACTGGCTGTCGCGCACCCCGAGTTCGGCGGCGCGCCGGAACCACGACGCGGCGGCGGCGTAGTCGGGCTTGCCGTCGGCCGACGAGGCCTCGGCCAGCATCACCGCGAGGTTGTGCATC
>NZ_SACP01000045.1 GCF_004004555.2 Methylobacterium oryzihabitans | reverse complement strand
GCCGCCGCCGAGGCGCCGCCGCTGCCCGCCCCCGGCGACCCGGTGGCCGAGGTGGTCGCGGCCCGCCTCGCCGATACGAACTTCGCCCTCGTCCGGCGCCTGCCGCGCAAGGAGCGCGAGGCGATCCAGGCCTTCTACGCCCTCGGCGCCTTCAAGGCGGTCTGGGTCGCCGACGGCGCCTGGACGCCGGCGGCGAAGGCCGCGATCGCCCGGCTCCAGGCCGCCGGCGACGACGGGCTCGATCCCCTCGCCTACCCGATCCCGCTCCTCGACGCGCCCCGCGCCGGCCCGGCCGACCTCGCCGAGGCCGACCTGAAGCTCTCGGCGGCGGTCGCGCTCTACGCCCGCGACGCCCGCGGCGGCCGCATCGAGCCGTGGCGGCTGTCGAAGCACATCACCCCGAAGCTCGACCTGCCGGGCGCCGACGCGGTGCTGACCCGCCTCGTCACCGCGGGTCCCGCGGCGGACGCGACGCTGCAGGCCTACAACCCGCAGCAGCCGGGCTACCTCGCCCTCAAGGCGAGGCTCGCGGCGTTGCGGGCGCAGCAGCCCGGCCGCGCGGTGCCGATGGTGCGCCTGCCCAAGGGCCCGACCCTGAAGACCGGCATGCGCGACCCGGCCCGGGTGCCGCTGATTCGCGCCCGCTTCGGCCTCGGCGGCGCAGCCGACGCCACCGCCTACGACGACGCGGTGGCGGGCGCCGTCGCCGGATTCCAGCGCGAGCGCGGCCTGAAGGTCACCGGGCTCCTCACCCCCGACACCGTCGCGGCCCTGGCCGGCCCGGCGCCGGGGCGCCAGGAGGCGGACCTGCTCTCCAACATGGAGCGCTGGCGCTGGCTGCCGGCCGACCTCGGCCAGACCCATGTCTGGGTCAACATCCCCGACATGAAGGTGCGGGTGGTGCGCGACGGCCGCACGGTCGACGAGAACCGGGCGATCATCGGCAAGCCGGAATCGCCGACGCCGGTCTTCTCCGGCGAGATGACCTACGCGGTGGTCAACCCGTCCTGGACGGTGCCGCCCTCGATCCTCAAGAACCAGTTCCTGCCTCGCCTCGCCCAGGATCCGAACTACGCCGCCCGTCTCGGCTACGAGGTGGTGCGGCGCGGCAACGGCATCGCGATCCGCCAGCCGCCGGGGGAACGCAACGCGCTGGGCTTCATCAAGTTCATGTTCCCCAACGACCACGCGGTCTACCTGCACGACACCCCGAACCGCTCGCTGTTCGCGCGCAGCGACCGGGCGCTGAGCCACGGCTGCGTGCGCGTCGACGACCCATTCCGCTTCGCCGAGGTGGTGCTGGGACCGACCTGGCCGACCGAGCGGCTGAGGAAGCTGATCGGCAAGGGCGAGCGCACCGTGATGCTGCCGCACAAGCTGCCGGTCCACCTCGCCTACTTCACCACGCTGGTCGACGAGACCGGCGCGCTGCGCAGCGCGCCCGACGTCTACGGCTTCGACGCCCGGGTGAAGGTGGCCCTCGGCCTCGCGACCGAGGCGCCCCCGGCCGCCGAGGTGCGCAAGCCGAAGCCCAAGCCGGCGCCGGCGGCGAACGTCGCCCAGCACGCGCCCCGGCCGCGCGCCCGCGCCGCCGAGGCGGCCGAGATCCCCGCCGCCCCCGGGGTGGTGCAGCCCGACGACGGCTTCTTCGCGCCGCCGACGGTCCGGCGCGGGTGGTGGTAGGGGATCCGACGCAAGCCTGCTCCCTGCAAGAGGCGTGGGGCGATCCCGTCCCGGTGCTTGCCGCCTCTCCCGTCGTCAGCGACAAGGCGCCGACGCTCCAGGGGGCAGGCATGGCCGGCAGCGACGAGGACTACGTGTACGACGAGGCGCTCGGCGAGTGGCGCCCCGCGAGCGAGGTGGCTGCCGCCGCCGCGGCGCCGGCCGCGGCCGAGGTCCACGACGCCGCCGGCAACGTCCTGGCCGACGGCGACTCGGTCACCCTCGTCAAGGACCTGAAGGTCAAGGGCGCCAACCAGACCCTGAAGCAGGGCACGGTCATCCGCTCGATCCGCCTCACCGACGACCCCGAGGAGATCGACTGCCGCCACGAGACGATCAAGGGCCTGGTGCTGCGGACGGAGTTCGTGCGCAAGCGGTGACCGGCACCGGTCCGATCATCTGCCGGGTGTGCCGTTCGGGGCCTGCGGCTGAACGAGGGTCTTGGTGCCTGTGATCGTCGGGATGACCGCTTCGCTCCTCAAAGCCGCGACGACAATGAGGCCGATGATGACAGGCGCGATGATCGCCGTCGCGGTCGCGATGAAGAGCTGGCGCCAGAAATTGCCGGCTGCCTTGACTTCGCGGACGACGGCGCTCTTCAGCGTCTCCTGGCGCGCCTCCTCGATCTCGTCGGCCATGTAGGCACGAGCCGCCACGTCGAAGAAGGACGCGGCCCGGCTCCGCATCTGATCGAATTGATAATCGGTGATGTTCCCGATCCACGCCTCGACTTCGATTTCGGAGGGAGGCTGCCCGCGGGTGGCGGCGTGGTGGGACAGCCATTCGCGTCGCTCGAATGCGAACAGAGCGTATGTGATGAACGCCTCGACCGGGGGCGACCCGGCGCCATCCGTGAGCTTGTCGAAGACCTCGCGGTCGTTCGTCGGCATCACTTCGCCTTGGGCGAGTGTTTCCGAACGTCGATGGCGGATCGAAACGCGCCGGTCTGTTCGGCGGCGTTCGACAAGGCTGCGTGGACACGCGCGACATCGGCCTTGGTCATCGGCTTGCGCGGCACAACGGTCACGAAGCGACCGGTGCCGGAGAACCTGACACTCTCACCCTTCTTCGCAGCCATCGCCTCACCCCGTCGGCTTCGCGGGATGAGCGTTGCAGGTTCACCCAGCGTTCGCAACGGGAAACGGTCCGCGGGCTCGATTCGGAGAGAGCTGCGCTCACCCTACGAACGTCAGACCCACCCGCCCGCTCACCGCATCCACCGCCACCGCCCGGTAGAAGCAAGCCCGCCGCCCGGTATGGCAGCAGCCGCCGTCGCCGCCGACGCGCACCCGCAGCAGCAGGGCGTCCTGGTCGCAATCGACCCGCATCTCGACGACGGTCTGGACCTGCCCGCTGGTGGCGCCCTTGTGCCAGAGCTCGCCGCGCGAGCGCGACCAGTACCACGCCTCGCCGGTCTCGATCGTCTTCGCCAGCGCGTCGCGGTTCATGTGGGCGAGCATCAGGATCTCGCCGGTCGCGGCATCGACCGCGAGAGCGGTGATCAGCCCGTCGGCCCCGAAGCGGGGCATGAACGCCGTGCCCTCCTCGATCTCGGCCTTGGTGCCGGGCTCGGCGAAGCCGGCGCTCATCGCTTGTCGCGCACCAGGGTGAGGAACCGGACCTGCTCGGTCGGGTCCTGCTTGAACACGCCGGTGAACTGGGTCGTCAGGGTCGAGACGCCGGCCTTCTGCACCCCGCGCATCGCCATGCACAGGTGCTCGGCCTCGACCATCACGGCGACGCCGCGGGGCTTGAGGGCCGAGTCGATGGTCTCGGCGATCTGCGCCGTCATCGTCTCCTGGGTCTGGAGCCGGCGGGCGAAGGCGTCGACCACCCGGGCGAGCTTGGACAGCCCGACCACGCCGCGGCGCGGATAGTAGGCGATGTGGGCGTGGCCCATGAACGGCACCATGTGGTGCTCGCAGTGCGAGTGGAACGGGATGTCGCGCACCAGCACGATGTCGCTGTAGCCGTCGACCTCCTCGAACACGCGGTCGAGAATGGAGTGCGGCTCCTGGCGGTAGCCGCCGAAGATCTGCTCGTAGGCCTTCACCACCCGCTGCGGCGTCTCGACGAGGCCCTCGCGGTCGGGGTCGTCGCCGGCCCAGCGCAGCAGGGTGCGCACCGCCGCCTCGGCCTCCTGCCGTGTCGGCCGGTCGGTGATCCGCTCGGGGCGCGGGACGTCGCGGCTCTTGTCGGCGGTCTCCGGCATCCGGACCGACAACGACTTCAGCACCGCATCCATGACGCCTCCCGCCCGGCCCGATCGGGCATGCTCAACGATCCGCCCCGCCCTCCGCCGCCGGTGCGGGTCAGCCATGCCGGTGGAGGCGAGCGTTCCCGGGCGCGTCATCCCTCGCGGCCCGGCACGCTGGCGCCTATATCATGGCTCCTCGCCTCCGGCGCAATGCACCGGATGCACGCCAGTTCCTCGTGCCATCGCCCGTCCCGCCGGCGCTGTCATCCTCGCCGAAAGTCCAGGCCGCCATGCTGAGCGACATCTACAACACGCGCATCCTCGAACTCGCCGCCGACATCCCGCGCCTCGGCCGGCTGCCGGCACCCCAGGCGAGCGCGAGCCGGCATTCCAAGCTGTGCGGCTCCACCGTGACGGTGGATCTCGTCACCGAGGACGGCGTGGTCACGGACTTCGCCCACGACGTGAAAGCCTGCGCGCTCGGTCAGGCGGCCTCGTCGCTGATGGCCCGCCACGTGATCGGCACCCGCACCGGGGACCTGCGCGCCCTGCGCGAGAGCGTGCGGCGGATGCTCAAGGAGGGCGGGCCCGCCCCCGGGGGCCGGTTCGCCGACTTCGCCGTGCTGGAGCCGGTGCGGGAGTTCAAGGCCCGCCACGCCTCGACGCTCCTGACCTTCGACGCGGTGGTGGACGCCCTCGACCGGATCGAGGCCCGCCGCGACGCCCCGGCGGCATGAGCCCCGGCCGGCGTGCCGCGCACGGGGCGATCCGCGCCTACCAGCTCACGCTGTCGGGCCTCGTCGGCCGGCAGTGCCGGCACTGGCCGTCCTGCTCGGCCTATGCCGACGAGGCGATCGGGCGCCACGGCGTCTGGGCCGGCGCCTGGATGGGGTTCGCCCGGATCTGCCGCTGCGGGCCGTTCGGCACCCACGGCATCGACCTCGTGCCCGAGACCCTGCCGGCGGGCGCGGCGTGGCATCGCCCCTGGGCCTACGGCCGCTGGCGCGGCGTCAACGCGCCCCCCTCCCCCTTCGCCTGCGAGACGGTGCCGGGTTCGGATTCGTGACACGATTTTCGGACGATCAGTTCCGAAACTCGCATCACCAGCCCGCGCGGCGTCTGAGCGAAGCCGAAATCCGCGTCGCGAAAGCGACCGCTTGCGGTCGCCTGAAGCGATCGATCGGATTTCGTATGACGCCCGCGCCCTGGCAATCGCGCGCCCGGCTGGTATGACGGCGCCTCCCGGCCCGGCCGCCCTACGGCCCGCGCCGTGGAGACTGTAGCCCCTTCATCCCCCGCTTACCTGCACGGTGCGCAGGAGTGAGCCCGCGGAGGCACGAGACACCATGCCGATCCTGACATTCCCCGATGGCGCCGCCCGTTCCTTCGACGGTCCGGTGACCGGCCGCGCCGTCGTCGAGGGCATCGCCAAGTCGCTCGCCAAGCGCACGGTCGCGATGGCCCTCGACGGCCGGGTCTGCGACCTCGACGACGCCATCGCGCACGATGCCCGCATCGAGTTCCTCGACCGCGCCGACCCGCGCGCCCTCGAGCTGATCCGCCACGACTGCGCCCACGTGCTCGCCGAGGCGGTGCAGTCGCTGTGGCCGGAGACCCAGGTCACGATCGGCCCGGTGATCGAGAACGGCTTCTACTACGACTTCTTCCGCGAGACCCCGTTCTCGCCCGACGACTTCTCCGCGATCGAGGCGCGGATGCGCGAGATCATCGCCCGCGACGCCCCGTTCACCCGCGAGGTCTGGGCCCGCGACGACGTCCGGTCCCTCTTCGAGCAGAAGGGCGAGGCGTTCAAGGTCGAGCTGGTGGACGCGATCCCGCCGGGCGAGGACCTGAAGATCTACCGCCAGGGCGAGTGGTTCGACCTCTGCCGCGGCCCGCACATGACCTCGACGGGCAAGGTCGGCACCGCCTTCAAGCTGATGAAGGTGGCGGGCGCCTACTGGCGCGGCGATTCCACCAAGCCGATGCTGAGCCGCATCTACGGCACCGCCTGGGCGACCAAGGAGGATCTCGACGCCTACCTGCACCGCCTGGAGGAGGCCGAGCGCCGCGACCACCGCCGCCTCGGCCGCGAGATGGACCTGTTCCACTTCCAGGAGGAGGGCCCGGGCGTGGTGTTCTGGCACGCCAAGGGCTGGACGGTCTTCCAGGAGCTGATCGCCTACATGCGCCGGCGCCTGAAGGGCGACTACGCCGAGGTCAACGCGCCGCAGATCCTCGACAAGGCCCTGTGGGAGACCTCCGGCCACTGGGACTGGTACCGCGAGAACATGTTCGTCACCAAGACCGAGGACGAGCGGGTGTTCGCGATCAAGCCGATGAACTGCCCCGGCCACGTCCAGATCTTCAAGCATGGCTTGAAATCCTACCGCGACCTGCCGCTGCGGCTGGCCGAGTTCGGGTCGGTGTCGCGCTACGAGCCCTCCGGCGCCCTGCACGGGCTGATGCGGGTGCGCGCCTTCACCCAGGACGACGCCCACGTCTTCTGCACCGAGGACCAGCTCGCCGCCGAGTGCCTGACGATCAACGACCTGATCCTCAGCACCTACGCCGATTTCGGCTTCGACGAGATCGTGGTGAAGCTCTCGACCCGGCCCGAGAAGCGCGTCGGCTCCGACGCTCTCTGGGACCACGCCGAGGACGTGATGACCCGGGTGCTGGCGCAGATCGAGGAGCAGTCCGGCGGCCGGATCCGCACCGCGATCAACCCGGGCGAGGGCGCGTTCTACGGCCCGAAATTCGAGTACGTGCTGCGCGACGCGATCGGTCGCGACTGGCAATGCGGCACGACGCAGGTCGACTTCAACCTCCCCGAGCGGTTCGGCGCGTTCTACGTCGATGCCGACGGGCAGAAGAAGACCCCGGTGATGGTCCACCGCGCGATCTGCGGCTCGATGGAGCGGTTCACCGGCATCCTGATCGAGCACTTCGCCGGCCACTTCCCGCTGTGGCTGGCGCCGCTCCAGGTCGTGGTGGCGACGATCACCGGCGAGGCCGACCCCTACGCGCGCTCCGTGCTGGCGGCAGCGGAAGCGGCGGGCCTTCGCGCCGAGGCCGACCTGCGCAACGAGAAGATCAACTACAAGGTCCGCGAGCACTCCCACGCCAAGGTGCCGGTGATGCTGGTGGTCGGCCGCCGCGAGGGCGAGGAGCGCACCGTCTCGGTCCGCCGCCTCGGCAGCCAGCAGACCCGCACCCTGCCCCTCGACGAGGCGCTGGCCGAGCTCGTCGCCGAGGCGACCGCCCCCGACCGCCGCCGCGCCAGCGCGGTGGCGGCGAGCGAGCCGCAGGTGGCCGCGACCCTCGACGCCCATCACGGCGAGGCGCCGACGCCGTGAGTCCCGAGGGCCGCGCCGACCTGCGCGGCCCTCTGATTTTCCCGACGAAGAACCCGCACGAGACGGCTGGACAGCCGCCCTCGCCCCCACTATACCCCCGCCATCGCCGCTGCCGCAGCGCAGCCAGGCGGGCCCAGGTAGCTCAGTTGGTAGAGCATGCGACTGAAAATCGCAGTGTCGGCGGTTCGATTCCGTCCCTGGGCACCATCGACTTTCTAAGATCCAGCAAAATCTAGTCTTTCCGCGATCCATCCCGCACCTTGGTCGCGGGTGTGGGAATGACCGGCGCCTCGCGGGCGAGCCGCGCGTTGTTCGCCGTCCGCGTGTCGGTCGCGCTTTCCCGGCTTTCCAGCGGCCATCCCAGCAGCGCGTTGAGGGGCGGCTCCGGCCTCGTTCGCCCGGCGCACCCCCGCCTTCCGGCAAACGTCGCGAAACTCGTTGCCGAACGGCCGGCCCTTTCTCGATATGATGAAGGTCAGGTTGCCAGCCCTCCACGCCTGACGGCGGTCCGCCAGCGCCACGGGGGCGGCCCGCCAGCCCGGCGGCACGGAAAGCCGTACCGGACCGATCGGCCTGAACCGGGATCATGTTCGGCTCGGATGGACACGGCTTTTTGGACGATTCGTCCAGAAACCGTATCGAAGCCCGCGCGGCACCTGGGCACGGTCGGTTTCCGCGTCGCGAAGCGATCCCGCAGGGATCGCCGGGCGATCAATCGGAAACCGTACGAGAGGCGCCATGAACCCGCTTCGACGCATGCTGCCGTCCCATCACGCCCTGTTCGTGTTCGAAGCGGTGGCACGCAACATGAGCTTCACCCGGGCCGCGGCGGAGCTGAACGTGACCCAGCCGGCGGTCAGCAAGGCGATGGCACAGCTCGAGCGCCATCTCGGCGTGCGCCTCATCGACCGCTCGGGCGACGGCATCGCGCTGACCGACGACGGGGCGATCCTCTACCGCCGGGTGGCGGACGGCTTCAGGGGCATCGAGGCGGCTTTGCGCGAGATCGACGTCCGCCGCACCGGCATCGACACGATCACGCTCTCCCTGTCCTCGGCCTTCACCACCCACTGGCTGATGCCGCGCATCAACGTCCTGCAGGAGACCTTTCCGACCGTCGATTTCCGCTTCCAGCTCATCCCGGCGCTGCTCGCCGGCCCGGTCGACGACGTCGATCTCGGGATGCGCTTCGTCGAAGGCCCGGACCTCGACCACGAGGCCGTCTTCCTGATGAACGAGGTGATGGTGCCGGTCTGCAGCCCGGCCTATCTCGCCGGTCGCAAGGCCGCCCCGGAGGGCCGCACCACCTTCGTCAACCTCACGGCCTCCTCGCCGATGTGGACCGGGGGGGTCGATCCGGAACCGGGCTGGAACGGCGCGCGGACCTCGCTCAACTTCTCCGACTACGCCGTGGTGCTTCAGGCCGCCCTCCTCGGGCAGGGCGTCGCGCTCGGCTGGATGAGCGTGGTCTCGCACTGGCTCGCGACCGGCGACCTCGTGCCGGCGGCGCCCCGGCTCACCCGCACGGCGCGGGCCTGCCAGCTCATCCACCTGCGCTCGCGGCCGCTGCGCCGCTCCGTCGCCGCGGTGCGGGACTGGCTCGTCGCCGAGATGCGGGCCGACGTCGCCCGGGTCGACCGCCTCTATCCCGAACTCGGCCTCGGCCGGAGCTGCTTCGACGCGTCATAACCCCGGGTTATGAGCCTGCGGATTTTTTGGACATTGAAGCCGGACGCGGATTTTGTGAGCCTTCCCTCCGTCCGGCGGCACAGGACGGGATGGCGGCCTCTCGCGCGATCGCGGCGTCGGACCCGGACCGCCCTGCCGGGCCTCGGGCGATCGCTTCGCCGCCCCCCCGCCCCTCTCGACGCGGTCGCCGCTTCGGCGGAGCGCGCCCGAACCCCGGTCTCCCGAAAGGCTCCCCATGTCCGCCCCCTCTCTCGACAGCTTCAAGGTTCTCACCTTCGACGTCGTCGGCACCCTGATCGATTTCGAGACGGGCATCCTCGACCAGATGCGCGCCGCCTCGGGCCGCAGCCCGGAGGAGCTGAGCGACGCCCGGATCTTCGCCTCCTATCTCAAGGGCCGCGAACTCCATCACGGGCGCTCCAGCGAGGTCTTCGCCGACGTCTACCGTCATGTCGCCAGCGAGTTCGGCTTCCCGAACACCGACGCCGATGCCGACGCGTTCCAGCTCTCGGTGCTGCGCTGGCCGGCCTTCGCGGATTCGGCGGCGGCCCTGAAGCGCCTGCGCAAGCATTACCGCCTCGTCGCGATGACCAATGCCGACCGCTCGGCCTTCTCGTTCTATTCCAACACGCTCGGCACGCCCTTCCACGACAGCGTGACCTACGACGAGACCGGAGTCGCCAAGCCCGACCCGCAGTTCTTCGCCTTCAACCGCGGCCGCCAGTCGGCCTTCGGCTACCGGCAGAGCGACATCCTCCACGTCGCCCAGAGCCAGTACCACGACATCGGCGTCGCCCGGGACCTCGGCTACACCGTGTGCTGGATCGAGCGCCGCCAGGGCCTCGACGGCTTCGGCGGCACGCCCGAGCCCGCGCGGATGACCACGCCCGACTACCACTTCCCGACGCTGGAAAAGCTCGCCGACGCCGTCGACGCGGCCTTCGCCGGCCGGCGGGCCTGACCATGGATGCCTTCCCGAAGCCTCCGGCCGCCTCGCTCTGGGCCGCCGGCGCGATGCCGGCCGGACGCTTCGGGCCGCTCGACCACGACGTCCAGGCCGATGTCGCGGTCGTCGGCGGCGGCTATACCGGCCTCACGGCGGCCCTGGCGCTGGCGGAGCGCGGCGAGCGCGCGGTGGTGCTGGAGGCCAGCACGATCGGCTGGGGCGCCAGCGGGCGCAACGGCGGCGTCGTCTCGGCGAAGTACCGCCCTTCGTTCCAGGCCCTCGCGGGCCGGCACGGGATCGCGGTGGCCAAGCGCATGCACGCCATCGCGTATGCCTCGGTGGAAACCCTGGAGCGGCTGATCGCCGAGCACGGCATCGCGGAAGCCGGCTACGCCCGGGTCGGCCAGCTCAAATGCGCCCACACGCCCGCCACCCTGGCGGCGGCCGTCGCCGACGGCGAGTGGATGCGCCGCGAGATGGGCGACGGTTCGGTTTCGGTCCTGCCCCGCGAGGCGGTGGCGGCCGAGACCGGCTCGCAGGATTTCGTCGGCGGCGTCCTCTCGCAGAAGGCCGGCGGCCTGCACCCGCTCAACTATGCCAGGGGGCTGGCCCGGGCGGTGTCGGCCAAGGGCATCGCGATCCACGAGGCGAGCCCGGCCTTGCGCTTCCATCGCGAGGCGGGCGGCATCCGGGTCGAGACGCCGGGCGGCTCGGTGCGGGCGCGCCGGGTGATCGTGGCGACGAACGGCTACACCGACCTCACCGCGGCGCCGGCGCCCTTGCGCACCCGCCTGATTCCGTTCCGCAGCGCGATCCTCGCCACCGAGCCGCTGTCGGACAACCTGCGCGCCGCGATCCTGCCGAGCCGGCGGATCTGCGTCGAGACCCGGCGGATGATGCGCTGGTTCCGCATGGTCGACGACCGGATGGTGTTCGGCGGCCGCGGCGCCTTCGGGCGCCAGGATTCCGAGGCCGCCTTCGCGACCCTGAGGCGGGCGATGGTGCGCACCTTCCCGGCGCTCGCCGACACCCCGGTCGCCTATCGCTGGTCGGGCCTCGTCGGGATGACGCTGGATGCGCTGCCGCATGTCGGCCGGCTCGACGACCGGATCAGCTTCGCCATGGGCTACAATGGCGCCGGGGTCGCGATGTCGAGCCACCTGGGAGGCCTCGCGGCCTCGTTCGCCCTCGGCGAGACCCCCGACGTGGCGCTCCTCGGCGCCGGCGGCTTCCAGCCCGTGCCGCTCTACGGCTTGCGCGAGCCGGTGGTCCGGCTCGTCGCCGGCTGGTACCAGTTCCTCGACGCGATCGGCCGCTGACGATGCCCGGCGGCGGGACGGCGCACCGGGACGATGGCGGGCCCGACGCCGGGCAGGGACCGGATCCGCGTCGCACGGGAGGGCGCCCGATCGTAGTCTGTCGCGATCGCACGTGTCGTCAGGCCGCCATCGATGAAACTGCTCTATCTCGCGGCGTTCCGCGCCGTCATGCTGACCGGGACGGTGAGTGCGGCCGCGGAGGTGCTCGGACGCAGCCAGCCCGCCGTGAGCCGCCTCCTCGACAAGCTCGAGGCGGAACTCGGCGCGAAGCTGTTCGAGCGCCGCCGCGGGCGGGTCGTCCCGACCGCCACCGCGCAGCTCCTCCTCGACGAGGTCGAGCGGGCCTACGTCTCGCTCGACTCGCTGAAGACCTTCGCCTCCCGGGTCGCGGAGGGCGAGAGCGGCCGCGTCTCGGTCGCGGTGCTGCCGGCGCTCGGCCTCAGCTTCGTCCCGGCGGCGGTCGCGGCCTTCGCC
The DNA here is from genome assembly GCF_004004555.2 of Methylobacterium oryzihabitans. Lineage (GTDB taxonomy): Bacteria > Pseudomonadota > Alphaproteobacteria > Rhizobiales > Beijerinckiaceae > Methylobacterium > Methylobacterium oryzihabitans. Next base: position 19,485 of record NZ_SACP01000045.1, on the reverse strand, counting down.
CGGGACTGGCCGCGGACCCGGGTGCTGCTCAACGTGCAACTCTCGGCCCAGGTCGAGGAATGGGCGGCGGCGCAGCAGGTCGATTTCGGCTTCGCCGAGATGCCCGTGAAGCGCTCGGGCTTCCGCACCGAGATCTTCAGCGACCACCCCTACCTGCTCGCCGTCCCGCGCGGCCATCCGCTCGCCGGGCGGGGCCAGGTCGGGCCGTCGGACCTGCGCGGCGAACCGTTCATCGTCGGCTCCTCCTTCACCGCCATGGGGCAGTTGCTGCCCCAGGCCTTCCGGACCAGCGGCGTGCCGCTGGAGGTCCGGTTCGAGGCGCCGCTCTCGATGGCGGTGTACGAGCTGGTCAAGCAGGGCGTCGGGATCGGCCTCGTCGATCCCTACACCGCCCTGACGCAGGCCGACGAGCGGGCCCGGCTGCTGCGCTTCGCGCCGACCATCCCGTTCAACGTCGCGCTCCTGCGCCCCGACGCGCGCCCGGCCAATTCGGCCGCCGAAGCCCTGCTGGAGCGGGTGGCCTCGGAGCGCGACCGCCTGATGGCGCGATTCCCCGGCTGAGCCCGGTATGTGAAACGCGCATAACGATCCGCGAACAATCAATTTTGCGCATTCTCGATTTTGTCGTTCACTCCGTCGGGTCGCTGACTTTGAGGAAAGCCGGTGAGTAAAGCCCCGCAGAGCCAAGCATTGGGCGCGAGCCGTTACGACGTCGTCATCATCGGCGGCGGCATCAACGGCACGAGCGCGGCGCGCGAGCTCACCGCGGCCGGATACCGGGTGCTGCTCGCCGAGATGTCCGACCTCGCCAACGGTGCGTCGAGCCGGTCGTCGCGGATCCTGCATTGCGGCCTGCGCTACTTCGAGACGCCGCGGCCGCTGCGCACCTTCCTGTCCTCGCCCCGGCGCCTCGCCGGCGCGGCCGGCATGGCGCGGGCGGCGATGCAGGCGCGCGCCGAGCTGAGCGCCCTGCGGCCGGAGGTCTGCCGGCCGTTCACGATGTGCTTTCCGGTCTATCGCGGCGGCGCCGTCGCGGGCTGGCACCTCGATCTCGGCTTCCGCCTGCTCGCGGCTCTCGGGCCGGCGCGGCCCTCCCTCGACTACCGGCGGATCGCGCGGGACTTCGACCGGCACGTGCCCTTCGCGGGCGACCTGCGCGACCGCGCGCACCTGCACGCCATCGCCACCTATCGCGAATACATCATCGACTCGCCCGACCGGCTCTGCGTGGACGCCGCCCTCGAGGCCGAGCGCGGCGGGGCGGAGCTGCGGCTGTTCACCCGGGCCACGATCGCCGGGCGCGCGGAGGCCGGCGGCTGGCGCCTGCACCTGTCGGGCCGGAACGGCGTCGAGGCCGTCGAGGCGCCGGTCGTGCTCAACCTCGCCGGGACGTGGTCCGACGCGGTTCTCGCCGGGATCGCGCCGGAGCCGCGGACTCCGCTCGTGACCGGCACCAAGGGGTCGCACATCGTCGTCCGGCTGCCGCCGCGCTATGCCGGTCACGGCATCGCCTGCCTGCACCGCGGCGGCCTGCCCTTCTACTGCCTGCCGCTCGGCGGCGATCTGTTCTGCTTCGGCCCGACCGAGACGCCCTACGAGGGCGACGCCACCGAGGCCGTCGCCACCGACGAGGACGTCGCCTTCCTGCTCGGCGAGGCCAACTTCCTCCTTCCCGGCCTGCGGCTGCGGCGCTCCGACATCGTCTTCACCTGGGCCGGCGTGCGGCCGCTCGGCTTTGCTGCCGGGCAGCCGATGGGGCGCCGGGTGCGCACGATCCACGATCTCGCGGAGCGCGGCCTGCCCGGGATCTTCGCGATGACCGCGGGGCCGGTGATGTCCCACTTGAGCGCCGGCCGCGAGCTGCGGGACGCGGTCGCCCGCGTGATCCCGCCATCCGGGCGGCCGCCCCCACGGCCCCTTCCGCGGCCGGATCCCGGCGCGGACGGTGCGGAGAGGCTGCGCCGCGCCGTCGTGGCGGAGCACGCCCGCGACCTGGAGGGCCTCCTCTACACGCGCACGGGGCTTGCGTGGGGCCGCCATCTCGACCGGCATGCCGTCGCGAGCGCGGCGCAGTCCGTGTCCGACCTGCTCGGATGGTCGCCGGGCGAGGCGGCGAGGCAGGTCGAGCGCTTCATGCAACAGCAGGATTCCCGGTTCGGGCGGCGAGCGGCCGACGGGATGTCGACCGCCAGGATGGAGGCAGAGACATGATGCAGGGCAGACGCACGAGAACCGGGGCGGCCGTGGCGGCCCTTCTGGCCGGCACCCTCGCGACATCGCCCGCGAGCGCGGCCGACCGCCTGAAGGAGATCCTCGAACGCGGCGTGGTGCGGGTCGGGCTTCAGGGCGCCTTCAAGCCGTGGTCCTTCCCGGCGCCCGACGGAACCCTGCAGGGGATCGAGGTCGATCTCGCCAAGTCGGTGGCCGACACGCTCGGGGTCAAGCTCGAGCCGGTCGTCATCACCTCGGCCAACCGCATCCCCTACCTCCAGCAGGGCAAGATCGACCTCATCATCGGCGGCATGTACGATGCCAGCGACCGCCGCAAGATCGTCGGGATGATCGAGCCGGCCTACTGGTCGTCCGGGCCGACCCTGCTGGCCAGGAAGGGCACGATCAAGGACTGGAAGGACATCGCCAACAAGCCGGTCTGCGGCAAGCAGGGCAACTACTACAACAAGCAGGTGCAGACCGACTTGCAGGCGAACCTGATCGCCTTCGCGGGCAACACCGAGGGCAAGGAGGGCTTGCGCGCGGGCAAGTGCGTCGCCTGGCTCTACGACGACGTCAGCATCATGGCCGACCTCGCCCAGCCGGAATGGGAGGGCTACGAGATGCCCGTCCCGGTGCTCTACAACAATCCCTGGGCCGCCGCCGTGCCGCTCGACGAGCGCGACAAGGCTTGGGGCACCTTCATGACCGGCATGGCCTATCGCTGGCAGGCCAGCGGCACGCTGATCGAGCTCGGCCGGAAGTGGGGCGTGACCCTCTCGGACTGGTTCGCCCAGCAGAACCAGAAGATGCGCTGGGACACCTCCTACCTCAAGTGAGGCCGAGGTCTCGTCCGACGCCCGGCCGGTGGCGTCGGGCGATCCTGTCGGATCGCGTCGCACGGCGGAAGTCGCCTCCGCTCACGCGCCGCGGGCCGGCGAGGCGACTCCCGTTCGGAATCGCCCGGACGCCGCAACGCAAGGCCCGGCTCGAACATTGAGGCAGACGCGATGCTGGAACTGATCGGGCCGTTCTTCCGCGACCTGAACGACCGGACGGGGTGGAACTTCAACGTCTTCTACGATCCGTACGAATACGGCCGGTTCCTGGCGGGCGCGGCGACGACCCTCCAGCTCATCGGCTGGTCGCTGGCGCTGTCGCTGGTGATCGGGGTGCTCGGGGCCTGGGCGCAGAGCGCCCGCTCCCGGGCGTTGCGCTGGGGCGTCGACGCCTACATCCAGGCGTTCCGCAACACCCCGCCGATGATCCAGCTCCTGTTCTTCTATTTCGGCCTCGGGGCCTTCACGCCGGCGGTGGACATGGGCGGGTACAGCCAGCCGGTGATCTCCTCCTTCGCCTGGGCGGTGATCGCGCTCGGCATCTTCGGCGGCGCCTTCAACGTCGAGATCTTCCGGGCGGGCATCGAGGCGGTACCCGACGCGACCCTGGAGGCCGCCGAGAGCCTCTGCTTCTCGCGCCTCCAGACCTATCTTTACGTCACGCTGCCGCTGGCATTCCGCATCAGCCTGCCGGCGCTGACCAACAACCTCGTCAGCTTGGCCAAGACGACGTCGCTCGCCTACATCATCACGGTTCCGGAGATGACCTACGTGCTCAATCAGGTCTGGTCCGACAACCTGAACGTTCCGGAGATGATGCTGGTCCTGTTCGGGTTCTACATCACCGTCGTGACGCTGCTGGCCGCCGGCCTGCACGCGGTCGAGCGCCGGCTCGTGCTCCCGGGATACGGCCGATGAGACAGCCGGCCTTCCAGCTCGGCATGGCGCGCCTGCGCGACGGTGGGGTCCTGCGGGGCTTGAGGGCCTGGCACGTCGCGGTCGTGCTCCTGGCCCTCGCGGTCTCCCTCGCCGCGGCGGCGACGCGCTTGGGCACCCTCGGGTCTCCGTCCTCGGCGCTCGCCGCCCTGATCGACTACGCCCCGTTCATCCTGCGCGGCTTCGCCCTCAACCTCGCCATGAGCGTGCTGGCGATGGCGATCGCGACGGTGCTGGGGATCGGGCTCGGCCTGATGCAGATCAGCGAGGCTCCGCTGATCCGGCTGCCGGCGCGGTTCGTCACGCATCTCCTGCGCAACTCGCCCTGGCTCGTGATCCTGTTCCTGGTGATGTACCTCCTGCCGATCGAGATCCGGCTGCCGGGCGGAGGGCGGATCCCGCTGCCGGACTGGGTCAAGGCCACCCTGGCCTTCGCGCTGCCGGTGATGGGCAACATCAGCGAGATCCTGCGCGGCGCGGTGCGCTTGATCCCGACGGGACAGTGGGAATCGGCCGAGGGCCTCGCCTTCACCCGCGGGCAGACCCTGCGCTACATCATCCTGCCGCAATGCATCCGCCGCGGCATCCCGCCCTGGATGAACTGGTACGCCCTGCTGACCCTGTCGACCCCGATGGCGTCGATCTTCAGCGTGCACGAGGCGGTGTCGAACGCCCAGGCGAGCATGGAGGCGGCCGGCGCCCGCCCGGAGCTTCTGCTGCCGTTCTACCTGTTCCTGCTGTGTCTGTTCTTCGTCTACATCTATCCCATCGCGGTGTGGACGCGCCTGTTGGAGCGCCGCTATGCTGTTCGCTGATCCCATCGCCGCGGGGCCGGCAGCCATCCCCCAGGATCGCCGCGCCCTCGTCTCGCTGCGCGACGTCCGCAAGTCCTACGGCGCCTTCGAGGTGCTGAAGGGCATCAGCCTCGATGTCGGCAAGGGCGAGGTGGCGTGCATCATCGGGCCGTCGGGCTCCGGCAAGTCGACCCTGATCCGCTGCATCAACGGCCTCAGCCCGATCCAGGACGGCTCGATCACCGTCGACGGGCAGGAGGTCAACGACCCGAAGCTCGACAAACTCTCCCTGCGCCGGAAGGTCGGGATCGTCTTCCAGCAATACAACCTGTTCCCGCACAAGACGGTGCTGGAGAACGTCATGCTGGCGCCCCTCAAGGTCCTGCGGGAACCGCGGGCGCAGGTGGAGGAGCGGGCGCTGAGCCTCATCGCCAAGGTGCGGCTGACGGGCAAGGAGCGCGCCTATCCGGGCGAGCTGTCCGGCGGGCAGCAGCAGCGCGTCGCCATCGCCCGCAGCCTCGCGATGCGCCCCGAGGTGATGCTGTTCGACGAGGTGACCGCGGCGCTCGATCCCGAGACCGTCAAGGAGGTGCTCGCCACCATCCGGGAACTCGCCGCCGAGGGCATGACCTGCATCCTGGTGACCCACGAGATGGGCTTCGCCCGCGAGGTCGCCCACCACGTCTACTTCACGGATGGCGGCGTCATCGTCGAGGACGGACCGCCCGACCGGATCTTTCGCGAGGCCCAGGACCCGCGGACGCGGCAGTTCCTGAGCCAGGTTCTCTGATGCCGTGTTCGCGTGATCGGGACGGGTCAGTATCGAGCGCGTCTCCCCTCTCCCGTGTGGGAGAGGGGCCGGGGGATCGAAGATCCCGCACCGGCCTGTGGCCCGCGAGAGGGTGGCTCGTGTTCAGAATGAGCCGCGAACCGTTGAGCTGCCCAGCTCGACCGTTGTTGCTTAGGCCTGACACCGAGCCACCCTCACCCCTACCCCTCTCCCACACGGGAGAGGGGATCCCGCGCTTGACTGGTGAAGGAACAGATCAGGCGGACATCTTGTGAGAGCCTGTTTGAGCGATGGTCCATCGTATTCATCGCGCGAAGCACCCCTTTCCCGGACGACTGAAGCGATAGCGGAAGGAGATCCGGGATCCAGACGTCAGATGTGCCCCGAAGCGGCTCAGCCTGACAGCACTGTCGCTGGGTATGGACGCTTCGCGACTTGTTGTGCTGGATCCCGGATCTCCTTCCACTGCGTTCCAGTCGTCCGGGAAAGGGAGCTTGTTCTTTAGATCGAGAGTCAAACAGGCTCTGAATGGAAGACGAGGCGAGCCCCGTCCGCGTGCCCCTCCGGCACCGGGCGATGGCGGGCGCGTGCCCGAACGCCGGGGGCGGCACACCGCCCCCGCTTTGCCCCACGAGGGAGGTTCGAGTCCCATGACGTGCATTCCATGACCACCGCCCCCCCTCCCCCCGCGCCGGCACCGACGGTCGGCCTGATCGGGCTCGGGCGGATCGGAACGGTGCTGCTCACGGCCCTGCGCCGCTTCGCCCCGGAGGCGCGGGTCGTCGTCGCCGGACGCGATCCGGCGCGGACCGCCGCCGCGGCGGCGTCCTGGCCCGGCGTGGCGACCCTGGAGGCCGCGCGCCTCGCCGCGGAGGCCGACATGGTGGTGCCGTGCGTGCCTCCGGAGGCGTATCGCGCCGAGGTGGCGGCGCTCGCCCCGCACATGCGGGCGGATGCCCTCCTGGTCGTCGTCACCAACGCGATCCCGCTCCGGGATCTCGGGCCCCTCTGCGACCGCCCGATCGTCCGGGTGATCCCCTCGCCGGCGCAGGCCGTGGGGCGGGGCGTCGCCCTCGTCACCCCGGGCCCCGGCGCCGGGCCCGGCGAGGTCGAGCGGGTCGTCGCCCTGCTCCGCCGGTTCTGCCGTCCGGTCGTCGTGGATCCGGCGGACGGGCGCGTCGCCGCGAACCTCGCCGGATCCGCGCCCGCGATCCTGGCGGCGTTCTGCGCGGCCTTCCTGGACGCCAACGCCGCCCGGGCCACCGTCTCGGGCCCGGCGGAGCTGCGCGCCATGATGGTGGAATCCGTCGCGGCGCTCGCCGCCCTCCTCGCCGAGGGCGCGCGCTTCGAGGACGTCGTCGCGCGCACCGCCACCCCTGGCGGCACCACCGAGGCGGCGATCACCGCGCTCGATGCCCGCGCCCTCGGCGAACGCCTCGTCGCGGCGACGGTCCGGCGCGAGGCGCAACTGCTCGGCCTCGCTCCCCCTCCTCCCCTCGCCCGGGGCGGCTCCGCCCCGTCCCCCTCCCTGTCCGGAGAGTTCCCATGCCGTTAGCCGAAGCGATCATCCCGTCCGCCGCGACGTCCCGCGACCCGCTGCTCCAGCCGCTGCGGATCAAGAACCTCGTCCTGCGCAACCGGGTCATGAGCACCAGCCATGCCGCCGGCCTGGAGGAGGGCGGCATGCCGAGGGAGCGCTACCAGCTCTACCACCTCGAGAAGGCCAAGGGCGGGATCGGCCTCAGCATGTTCGGCGGCTCCTCGAACGTGGCGCCGGACAGCCCCAACATCTTCCGCCAGCTCAACGTCGGCACCGACGAGATCATCCCCTGGCTGCAGCAATTCTCGGCGCGCATGCATCAGGAGGGTGCGGCGCTGATGGTGCAGATCACCCATCTCGGCCGCCGCGGCGAGCCCTACGGCGACCGATGGCTGCCGACGATCGGCCCCTCGGCGATCCGCGAGACGCTGCACCGCTCCTTCCCCAAGGAGATGGACGACCACGACATCCGGCGCGTCGTGAAGGCCTATGCCGCGGCAGTGCGGCGCTGCCGGGACGGCGGCCTCGACGGCGTCGAGACCCTGGCGGGCGGCCACCTCATCGGCCAGTTCCTCTCGCCGGCGACCAACCGGCGGACCGACCGCTACGGCGGGTCGCTGGAGAATCGCTGCCGCTTCGCCCTCGACGTCTTCGAGGCGATCCGCCGCGAGGTCGGCGACGACTACGTGGTGGGCATGCGCTACGCCGTCGACGAGGGCGAATCGGGCCTGTCGGCGGGCGACGCCATCAAGGTGGCGCAGCTCCTCGAGCGCACCGGCATGCTCGACTTCTTCAACGCCATCGTCGGCCGGATGGACACCGAGCGGGCGCTCGCCGTCGACAACATGCCCGGCATGGCCTCGCCGATCGCGCCGTGGCTGGCCCAGGTCGGGGCGTTCAAGCGCGAGGTCGGGCTGCCGGTCTTCCACGCCGCCCGGGTCTCCGACATCGCGACCGCCCGCCACGCGATCCGCGAGGGGCTCCTCGACATGGTGGCGATGACCCGCGCCCACATCGCCGACCCGCACATCGTGCGCAAGATCGCGGCCGGCGAGGAGGACAGGGTGCGCCCCTGCGTGGGGGCGACCCACTGCCAGTCGCCCCACCGGCCGCACTGCCTCCACAATCCCTCGACGGGACGCGAGGGGGTCTTGCCCCACGAGATCCCCCGCTCCGAGCGGGCCGGCCGCAAGGTCGTGGTGGTCGGCGGCGGCCCCGCCGGCCTGGAGGCGGCCCGGGTCGCGGCCCTGCGCGGCCACGCGGTCGTGCTGCTGGAGGCCGGGCCCAAGCTCGGCGGTCAATTGCTGCTCGGCCAGCGAGCGAGCTGGCGGCGCGACGTGATCGGCATCGTCGACTGGCGCGCCGAGGAGATCCGGCGCCTCGGGGTGCGGGTGGAGACCAACCGCTACGCCGAGGCGGACGACGTGCTCGCCGAGGCGCCGGACGCGGTCGTCGTGGCCACCGGCGGCGTACCCGACATCGACTGGATCCCCGGCGCGGAGCATTGCGACAGCGTCTGGGACGTGATCGGCGGCACGCTGCCGCTCTCCGGCGACATCCTGGTCTACGACGGCACCGGGCGCCACCCGGGTCCCCAGGCCGCCGAGGCCGCGGCGCAGGACGGCCGCAAGGTGCAGCTGGTGTCGATCGACGCCCAGCTCGCCCAGGAACTGACCTACGCCGAGCGCATCATCTGGAAGAAGCGGATCTACGAGCTTGGCGTGCCGACGACCTTCGACCACGCCATCGTCGGGGTCGAGCGTCGCGGCAACCGCCTCGTCGCGACCTTCCGCAACCTCGCCACCGAGGAGACCATCGAGCGCGACGCCGACCGCATCCTGGTGGAGCACGGCACGCGGCCGGCGGACGACCTCTACCACGCGCTCCGGCCCCGTTCGGCCAATGACGGCGTCACGGATCTCGACGCGCTCCTCGCCGGCACCGCGCAGCCGCTGACCTGGCGGCCCGAGGCCGGGATCGAGCTGCACCGGATCGGCGACGCGGTCGCCAGCCGGAACGTGCACGCGGCGGTGCTCGACGCGCTGCGCCTGTGCCGGACGCTCTGACATGCGGGTGCGACGGATCCGCGTCTACGTGGTCGAGAGCGGCGGCCTGCGGCCGGTCATCCTCGAGATGACCACCGACGACGGCACGGTCGGCCTCGGCGAGGCGGCGCTCGCCTACGGCCTCGGCGGAACGGCGGCGGCCGCGATGATCGGGGAACTCTGCGAGCGCTGCGTCCTCGGCCGCGATCCGTTCCGGATCGAGGCGATCTGGTCGGAGATGGTCGACCAGAGCTTCTGGGCCAAGGGCGGCGGCCCTGTCGTCTTCGCGGCGATGAGCGCGATCGAGCAGGCGCTCGTCGACATCAAGGCGCGGGCCCTCGGCGTGCCCGCCTACGATCTTCTCGGCGGGCGCGTCCACGACGCGCTGCCGGCCTATGCCAACGGCTGGTACTTCGGCTGCACCGACGCCGCCGACCTGCCGCGCTTCGCCGCGGCGGCGGTGGCCGACGGTTACGACGCGCTGAAGGCCTATCCCCTCGCGACGATCCTCGAGACCGGCCGGCTCCGGCACCCGTCGCGCCGCGGCGTGTCGGACGGCGACCTGCGGCGGCGGGGCGTCGCGGTCGTCGCGGCCCTGCGCGCCGCCCTCGGGCCCGGGCCTTCGCTGATGCTCGACCTCAGCGGCGGCCTCACCCCCGACGAGACGATCCGCTTCTGCCGCGAGGTCGAGGACTTCGACATCGCCTTCGTGGAAGAGCCCGCGGATCCGTTCGACCCGCAGGCGCTGGCCAAGATCGCCGCCGGGATCTCCCAGCCGATCGCCGTCGGCGAGCGCGTCTACACCCGCTACGGCTTTCGCGACCTGCTCGCCGGGCGCGCCATCGACATCCTGCAGCCCGACCTCGGCAACACCGGCGGCATCCTGGAGGGCCGCAAGATCGCCGCGATGGCCGAGGCCTACGGCGTCAAGGTTCAGCCGCACGTCTGCGCCAGCGCCCTGTCGACGGCGATCGCGATGCATTTCAGCGCCGCGACTCCGAACATCGCCCTCCAGGAGCACTTCCCGTACTGGGCCAGGATCCCGGGCCACACCGAGCTGCTGGAGAACCCGATCGAAGAGCGGGTCTCGGGCGGGACGATCCCGGTGCTGGACGCGGCCGGGTACGGCGTCACGCTCCGTGCCGACGTCCTCGGGGATTGCCGGCGAGTGGAACTTCGGGCCCCGGCGTGACGTGAGCCTCCCGAACGAGGATCGCCCGTCCGCGCTCACGAGCCTGCTGCGGCGGGACAGAAGCCGGGCGAGCGGGCGCCCGGGACGGCCACCTCGTGCGGGCGGCGTCGAACGGGGCCTCGTCCGGCCGGGAGAAGCGCACCGCTTCCCGCCCGTGGGCACCCGGGCCGCACGCGGCGGGGGCGGGCGCGTGGCACTTCCCCGGATGCCCTCGATGCAGGAAAATCGCCGCGCGCGGGATGACGAACCCCTCCCCGCCCGTTCACAGGACATGAGACCTCGCAAGCGCCTCGACGTCGTCGACCTGCTGGTGCCCCTGCGGCGCTACGCCCGTTCGCTCACCCGCGATCCGGTCCAGGCCGACGACCTAGTCCACGACACGCTGGTGCGGGCGCTGGAGCGCGGCGGCAACCTGCGGCCGGGCACCAACCTGCGCACCTGGCTGATGACGGTGCTGCACAACGCCTTCATCGACGACCAGCGCCGGCGCAAGGTCGAGGCGCGCTACGCCGACGCCCTCGCCCACATCTCGGGCGAGGCGGTGCCGGCGCCCCAGGAAGGGCAGGTGCGCCTCGCCCAGATCCGCGAGGCGTTCGACCGCCTGCCCGAGGAGCAGCGGGCGGCGCTGCACCTCGTGACGATCGAGGGCATGGCCTACCAGGAGGCCGCCGACGTCCTCGGCATCCCGATCGGCACGCTGATGTCGCGGCTCGGCCGCGGACGCGCGGCCCTGCGCAACTTCGAGAGCGGCGCCGGCCGGCAGGCCCAGACCCAGGCCGAGACGCCCGAGACGTCCCGCGCCCCCCGGCTGCGGGTGGTCCAGGGCGGCGCCGGCCAGTCGTGAATCCGCAAGAGGAGAATGGAGCGATGATCGATCCGGTCACCGAAGCGGACCTGAACGCCTATATCGACGGCCAGCTCGATCTCGGACGCCGGATCGAGGTCGAGGGCCATCTCGCCGACAACCCGGAGATCGCCGCCCGGGTGATGGCCGACCTGCGCGGCCGCGACGCCCTCACCGCCGCCTTCGCACCGGCGCATCCGAACCTGCGGCCGGCCCCGGTCCCCGAGCGGATCGCCGCGGCGGCACGCCGGCTCGACCGCGCCCTGGTCTGGCGTCGCATCGGCGCCCGCTTCCAGCGCGCGGCGGTGATCGCGATGCTGGTCGGGGCCGGCTGGCTCATGCATGCCGAGACCGGCAGCTTCGGGGTGCCGGGGCTGGAGGCCGCGCCGCATTCGCCGGCCTTCGTCGAGGACGCGATCCAGGCGCGCCAGACCGCGCTGGTGCGCGCCCGCATGGCCTCGCAGCGCCCGACCCCCGCCTACGACCGCAAGGAGGTCGAGGCCGCGACCGGCATCACCCTGCCCGACCTGCCGCAGGACTGGCAGGTCCACGACCTCCAGGTGTTCCCCGCGCGCAGCGGCGCCGGGGTCGAGGTCGCGATCCGGGCCGGGTCGCTCGGCGAGGTCGCGCTGTTCGCGACCCGCACCCGCGACGCCGCGGCGATCGCCCCCGAGACCGCCCGCTCGGGCGACGCGGTGACGATCTACTGGAAGGACGGCCACGCCGCCTACGCCCTCAGCGGCGCCAACGAGCCGGCCCTCGGCCGCGCCGCGGCCCAGCTCGCCGCCCTGCGCCCCTGAACCTGTTCCCGGGGCGTCGCCGTCCCGGTCCCTTCTCGATCCTGACCGGCGCCGCGATGCGTCGCGACGACCCGTGTCCGCCCCCAACCGGAGCCCCCGATGAACAGCCCCTACGCCTGGCAGGCGCAGACCGTCCCCGCCGGCGCCGCCTTCGACGAGGGCCTGCGGCAGCACATGCTGCGGGTCTACAACTACATGGGCCTCGGCCTCGCCCTGACCGGCCTCGTCGCGTTCTTCGTCGCCTCGACCCCGGCCCTGGCCCAGCCGATCTTCGGCACCCCGCTCAAGTACGTGGTGATGCTGGCGCCGCTCGGCTTCATCCTGTTCCTGTCGTTCCGCATCGAGCACATCTCGGCCGCCACCGCCCAGACCCTGTTCTGGAGCTTCTGCGCCGTGATGGGTCTGTCCCTGGCCTCGGTGTTCCTGGTCTTCACCGGGGCCAGCATCGCCCGCACGTTCTTCATCACCGCGGGGATGTTCGGGGCGACGAGCCTCTACGGCTACACCACCAAGCGCGACCTGTCGAAGATGGGCTCGTTCCTGATGATGGGCCTGATCGGGCTGATCCTCGCCTCGGTGGTCAACATCTTCCTCGGGTCGAGCGCGCTGCAATTCGCTATCTCGGTCATCGGCGTGGTGATCTTCACCGGACTGACCGCCTACGACACGCAGTCGATCAAGGAACAGTATTCCGAGCACTGGGGCCACGAGGCGACGAGCAAGCTCGCGGTGTTCGGGGCGCTGTCGCTCTACCTCAACTTCATCAACATGTTCCAGCTCCTGCTCAACCTGACGGGCGAGCGCGAGTAGAACAGGGCGGAAGGGGAGCCCCTCCCCCTTCCCGATCCGGACTTCCTCCGGCGGCTCGCGAGAGCCGCCTTTTTTTGTGCGCGGCGGATTCGAGGGAAGGGCCGCCCGGGAAAAAGAAGTGGCGCGTCTCCCCTCTCCCGAGTGGGAGAGGGGCCGGGGGTGAGGGTGGCTCGGGTCCAGGATAAAGAAATCACAGTTGAGCCGCGTAGCTCGACAGCCGGCGTTTTATTCTGTGGCCGAGCCACCCTCACCCCTACCCCTCTCCCACTCGGGAGAGGGGATCCCGCGCTTGATTTTAAAAGGAATTTCCCCTGGACAGCCGTGCCACCCGCAGGCTCACGGCCGGTTGGTCTTCGGGAAGCCGCGCGGGGCCATCGCCCCGACCGTGCCGCGATGCGACACCCACTTGGCGAGTTCCTCGCCGACGACGGCGCGGGTGCGGCCGGCGCTGTCGGGCCAGGTCAGCCCCTCGGCGAGCCTGATGACCGACAGGTAGGCGAGGCTGGCGTCGCGGTAGCGTTGCAGCCGCACGCCCTTGCCGCGGGCCATCTCCGGGACCTCGTTGAGCGGGAACACCACGAGCAGCCGGTTGTCGCCGCAGGCGACGACGTGGTCGCCGTCGCCGACCTCGATGCAGTGGCTCACCACCGCCTTGTCCTCCAGGGTCACGACGTGGCGGCCCTTGCGGGTGTTGGCGACGAGGCCGTCGACCGGCACCGTGAAGCCGCGCCCGTCGCTCGTCCCCATCAGCAGCCGGGTGCCGGCGCGAGAGGGCCACGCGGTGACGATCTCGGTGCCCTCGTCGAGGTCGACCATCAGCCGGATCGGGTCGCCGAAACCGCGCCCGCCCGGGAGCTTGGCGGCGTCGAGGGTGAAGACCTTGCCGTTGGTGGCGAGCACCAGGATCTTCGCCGTCGTCTCGGTCGGGAAGCCGAGCTTGAGCGAATCGTCGCCCTTGAACGCCACCGCCGACAGGTCGGCGACGTGGCCCTTGAGGGTGCGGATCCAGCCCTTCTGCGACACGATCACGGTGATCGGCTCGCGCTCGACCATCGCCTCCGAGAAGTCGATGCCGGTGGTGTCGGGCGGGTTCTCCAGGGTGGTGCGGCGCCGGCCGAGCGCGGTCTCCGGCCCGAAGGTCTTGCGCACGGCGCGGATCTGCTGGGTGATCGACTTCCATTGCAGCGGCTCGGAGCCGAGCAGCGCGTCGAGGTCGGATTTCTCCGCCGTCAGCGCGTCGTGCTCGCGCTTCAGCTCCATCTCCTCGAGCTTGCGCAGGGAGCGCAGGCGGGTGTCGAGGATCGCGTTCGCCTGCAACTCGGTGAGCGAGAACGCCCGCATCAGCTCGGCCTTCGGCTCGTCCTCCTCGCGGATGATCCGGATCACCCGGTCGAGGTCGAGATAGACGATCAGCAGGCCGCCGAGGATCTCGAGCCGCCGCTCGATCTGGGCGAGGCGGTGGCGCGAGCGGCGCTGGAGCACGGTGCGGCGGTGGTCGAGCCACTCGCGCAGGGCTTCCGACAGGCCGATCACGCGGGGCACCAGCCCGCCGACCAGCACGTTCATGTTGAGCGGGATCCGGCTCTCCAGCTCGGTGAGCCGGAACAGCGATTCCATCAGCACCACCGGATCGACGCTGCGCGAGCGCGGCTCCAGCACGACCCGCACGTCCTCGGCCGATTCGTCGCGCACGTCGGCGAGCAGCGGCAGCTTCCGCTCGGTCAGCAGCTCGGCCATCTTCTCGATCAGCCGCGCCTTCGGCACGCCGTAGGGAATCTCGGTGACGACGACGACCCAGGCGCCGCGGCCGAGATCCTCCCGCTGCCAGCGCGCCCGGACCCGGAAGCCGCCGCGGCCGGTGCGATACGCCTCGGCGATCGAGGCGGCGGAATCGATGACGATGCCGCCGGTCGGAAAATCCGGTCCCTTGACGAAGGTCGTCAGTTGCTCGGAGGTCGCCGCCGGATGGGCGATGAGGTAGAGCGCGGCCTCGCACAGCTCGGCGGCGTTGTGCGGCGGGATCGAGGTCGCCATGCCGACCGCGATGCCCTGCGAGCCGTTGGCGAGCAGGTTCGGGAACGCCGCTGGCAGAACGACCGGCTCCTCCTCCTGGCCGTCGTAGTTCGGACGGAAATCGACCGAATCCTCGTCGAGGCCGTCGAGGAGCAGGCGGGCGACCTCGGTCATCCGCGCCTCGGTGTAGCGCTGGGCCGCCGGGTTGTCGCCGTCGATGTTGCCGAAATTGCCCTGGCCGTCGACCAGCGGGTAGCGCTGGGCGAAGTCCTGCGCCATCCGCACCAGGGCGTCGTAGGCGGCCTGGTCGCCGTGCGGGTGGTACTTGCCGATCACGTCGCCGACGATGCGGGCGCATTTCTTGAACGCGCTGCCGGGATCGAGGCGCAGGAGCCGCATCGCGTACAGGATGCGGCGGTGGACGGGCTTCAGCCCGTCGCGGGCGTCGGGCAGCGCCCGGTGCATGATGGTCGAGAGGGCGTAGGCGAGGTAGCGCTCCTCGAGCGCCGCCTTCAGCTCGACGCTCTCGATGCCCTCGCGGTCGCCCGGCGGCTCGAACGGCTTACCCATGCCCCACTCCGGTCATCTCACGATCTGGCGGTCTCACGACCGGAACATAACACGAACATCAGCCCGCATCCGCGGTGCCGAGTGCGACGAATCGCGTGCGCTCCTCCGGCACCGGCAGGTCGCGCGGGCGCCAGACGCGCTGGTCGAGGAAGTAACCCGTTAAGGTAAACCCTTGCCGAACGTCCTCGGGCCCGGGCGCGTTGAGGCCGCGGCGGTCCGGCCGGTCGACCAGGAAATCCGGCAGCGCGAGCAGCCGGTCGCGCCAGGGCTCGCCGGCCTCGGCGCTGACCGCCCGGCCGGACTTGGGCGAGACGTACGCGAGGTAGTCGTTCGACCCGGTGGCGGCGCAGGCGCCGAGGTCGAGGCCGACGCCGAGCTCGGCCAGCATCGCCACCTCGAACCGCACCATCAGGGCGGGCGCGACCGCCCCGTCGTGCAGGTGCGCGACCAGGACCTTCGCCATCGCGAACAGGCCGGGATGGGGGTCGCGCTCGGGCAGCAGCCGCAGTAGGCCGGCGACGTGGCCGACGCCGTAGAGGGCGAGGCGCGAGCCCATCAGCCGGGCCGTCGCGCTCTCCAGCGGCTCGACCGCGAGGCTGCCGAGGCTCTCGTCGAGGCGCGCGCGCCAGACCGCGCGCACGAGGTTGCCGGGCTGGAGCACCGGCTGCATCCGGCGCGAGCGCCCGCCATGGACGAGGCCGAGATGGCGGCCATGCGCCTCGGTCATCAGTTCGAGGACGACGCCCGTCTCCCCGTGCCGCCGCGCCCCGAGAACGAGGCCGTCATCCTGCCACTGCATCGGCGAGAGATAGGCGCACCGCGCCCGCCTGTGAACGGCCGCCCGGTTCAGGCGGCGGTGTCGGCGGCCTCGCCGCTCATCCAGCGGGCGATGGTGGCGCTCAGCACCTCGCGGCGGAACGGCTTGCCGATGTGGTCGTCCATGCCGGCCTCGCGGCACTGGGCGATCTGCGGCGGCAGGACGTTGGCGGTCATCGCGATGATCGGCACCCGGCAGACCGGCCCCGGCAGGCGGCGGATCGCCCGGGTCGCGCTCAGCCCGTCCATGACCGGCATCTGCACGTCCATCAGGATCACGTCGTAGCTCCTGGTCAGGACCGCCTCGACCGCCTCGGCGCCGTCGCACGCGACGTCGACCTCGTAGCCGCTGGCCGCCAGGGCGGAGCGGACGAGCTCCTGGTTGAGCGGCATGTCCTCGGCCAGCAGGATCCGGCCTCCGGCCGCGGCGGGCAGGGCGGGCGCCGCGTCGTCGGCGCCCTGCCTCTCCTCCGGCGCGGGCGGCAGCGGCAGCACGAACCACAGGGTCGAGCCCTGGCCCGGCTTGCTGTCGAGCCCGATCGAGCCGCCCATCAGCGCGACGAGGCGGCGGCAGATCGCGAGGCCGAGGCCGGTGCCGCCGAAATGCCGGCGGATCGAGCCGTCGCCCTGGCTGAAGCGGCGGAACAGCCGGTCGCGCTGGCTCTGCGAGATGCCGATGCCGGTGTCGTTGACCGCGAAGTGCAGCCACGCCACGCCCTCGTCGGTCCGCTCGCGGTGGACCGAGAGCGTCACCGACCCGCTCGGGGTGAACTTGATCGCGTTGTTGAGCAGGTTGAGCAGCACCTGCCGCACCCGCCCGACATCGCCGACGACCTGCAGCGGCAGCGTCGGATCGAGATCGACGGCGATCCGCAACTGCTTCTTGGCCGCGATGGTGCGGATCATCGACACGGTGCCGTCGACGAGGTCGCGGACCACGAAGGGCTGGGGATCCAGCTCGACCCGCCCGGCCTCGATCTGCGAGAAGTCGAGGATGTCGTCGACCACCCGCAGCAGGGCGGAGCCGGCCTCGTGGACGTGGCCGAGATGGCGCTGGGTCTCGGGGTCGTGCGGCCGGTCGAGCAGCAGGTCGGTGAAGCCGAGCACGGCGTTGAGGGGCGTGCGGATCTCGTGGCTCATCGTGGCCAGGAACTCGCTCTTCGCCCGGCTGGCCTCCTCGGCCTGGTCGCGGGCCTCGGCGAGCGACCGCTCGGCCTCCTTGCGGGCGGTGACGTCGAGGGTCAGGCCGACGATGCGCGACGGCACGCCGGCCGGGTCGGTGAGCACCCGCCCGCGGCTCTGGATCCAGCGGACGTCCTCGCTGCCGTCGCGGATGCGGACCTCGACCATGAACGGGGTGTCGGTCGAGACCGCCTGGGTGACCGCGCTCCACAGGGCGGATCGGTCCTCGGCCTCGATCAGGGCGGTCCAGGTCGCCGAGGTGATGGTGCAGGCCTGCGCCGGCAGCCCGTGCAGGCGCGCGCCCTCCGGCGACAGCGCCAGCGCCCCCGAGCGCATGTTCCAGTCCCAGATGCCGGCCCCGGCCGCCGTCTGGGCGAGGAGCAGCAGGTTGCTGGTGGTCTCGAGGCTGCGCTCGGTGGCGGTCTCCTCGGTCGCCACGGCGGTCATCATCCAGGCCGGGGCGCCGTCGTCCCGCGGCACCGGGCTCGTGTCGACCCGGTGCCAGATCCACTCGCCGCCGCGGTCGCGCAGGCGCACGGTCACGCGGCTGGCCTGGCCGCGGGCCATCGCCGCCACCCGCACCTCGCCGCCCCGCAGCCGGTCCTCGGGGTGGATGCCGGTGCCGGTCCAGGTCTCCCCGGCGGCGAGATCGGGATGGCCGTCGCGGGCCTGGGCGTTGGCGTAGGCGGTCGCGCCGGCGGCGTCGAGCAGCCACGCCTTGTGCGGCAGGGCGTCGAGGAGCGCGGCCGCCGGGAGCCCGAGCATCTCCGGGTCGCGCCGGACGGGCGCCGGCTCGTCCCCGGAGCCGGCGCGAGGATGGCTCGGAGGCCCGGACTGATGATCCATCGATGCTCTGCCCCGGCTCTCCGACGGCGCCGCCACGGCTGCCTCACCCATGCGGCTGCACGACATGGGTTTCTGTCCCCCGGAGCTTCGCGAATGACGAATCGGACGAGCAGAAGCTCACCCTTGGTAGCTCAGGGCGGCGCAACATTCAAACGCCGCAAGTCGAATTATCGCAGGCGGTTGGTCGTCTCCGGCATCGGGTCGGGGCCCTGCACGTCATGTGGCGGCAGAAACATTGGCGCATCCGTTGTCTTGTGGGCTTGACATCGGGACATCGGCCTTTCTGGGGCACGGATCGTGCCACCGAACGCGGGGGCAACCGGGCCGGGAATTCGTCCCAGGACAATCGCTGAAGCGATGGCCCTGGAATTTGTGCGCGGCGGCCTGACGCGAGGTCGCGTCGACGGCCCGTCGGCCGGACGTTCGCGGTCCGGGCCCGGGGCGCGGTAACCATTTCGTGCGAATGTGGCGCTACACCCCTTGCGCGGGCATCGCCCGACATCTTCACGCCTGATTCGCCGGCTTCATGACGGGACGAAGGGCGTACCCGTGGAGTGCCCGGCTGATGATGCCTGTGGAGATCGATCCGAGCGAACGGCGGGCGGCGCCGGCCCGCCGCGGCGTGGGCCCGGTGCTTCTGCGGGCGGCCGCGGCTTGCGGCGCGGCCGCCGGTGCCGTGGGCCTCGCCGTCGCGGCCTATCCGTCCGTGGCCGCCCTGTGGGCGCCGCGCGCCTCGGCGGTCCATGTCGGGCGCATCGCCGACATGCCGGAGATCCGCGACGGGATCCCGGCGCTCAAGGCGTCGGCGGCCCCGGACGCGCCGCGGCCGGCCGAGCCCGACCCGGCGCCGCGACCGCCGGTCCGCACCGTGGCGATCCCGCCCGTCGGCACCAGGCCGGCGGAGGCGACCCAGACCGCGGAGCGCCCGCGCGACGCGGTGGTCACCGGCGCCCTCGCACCGGCGGCCTTCGCGCCGCCCGCGGCGGGCTTCACCCCGGCGGTCCTGCCACAGCCCACGATTGCGACGCCCCGCCCGGCGGCAGCGGAACCCACCGCGAGGCCGGCCCCGCCCGCCGCGAAGCCGCAGGAGGTCGTCGCCAGACCGGCGGAGCCCGTCATCAAGGCGGAGCCCGTCATCAAGGCGGCGGCGCCCGTCGTCAGGCCGCCGGCCCGGGCCGCCTCCCTCGACGCCGCGCCGCGCGGCGACGCCAGACCGCCCTCGGCCGAGCCGAAGCCGGCCGCCGCCGAGACGAAGCC
>NZ_SACP01000044.1 GCF_004004555.2 Methylobacterium oryzihabitans | reverse complement strand
GCGCGGCGGCCGGCCGTCCCGGCGTCCGGCCTCGGCGGCCGCGGGGGCACGCTCGCCCCAGCGCTGGCCGTCGCGGAAGTTCGGGCGGCCCTGCGGGCGGTCGCGGCCGCCCTCCGGCCGGTCCTGGCCGCCGCGCTGCCCGGCCCCCTGGTTGGGCCGGCCCCGGCCCTGGTGGCGGGGAGCCTGACCGCGCTGGTGACGGTGCATCCGCCAGACCTCGATCGCGGCCGGCTCGCCCGCGACGGCGGGCTCGGCGCCCGCATCGGCCGCGACCGGCGCCGCATCTCCGGGCGAGTCCGACCCGGCGGCCGGTTCGGCTTCGACGACCGCCTCGGCGGCGGGCGCCTCGTCCGGGCTCGCCGGCGCCGCATCGGGGCGCTCCTCCGGCGCTTCGGCCGACGCCTCGGCGAGGGCCGGCTCGGACGCCTCGGTCCCGGCGGCCTCGGTCTCCGCGGCGTGCACGACCTCGACCTCGAAGGCGACCGGGGCGGCTTCCGCCGCCGCCTCGGCGTCGGCGACGCCCGCCACCTCCGGTGCCGGCGCCTCGCCGGTCTCCACGGCCGGTTCGGTGGCCGTCTCGTCCGGGGCCGCGGCCTCGGCGGGTGCGGGCTCGTCACCCGAGGCGGCGGCGTCGGCGACGTCCTCGGCCGGGCTCGCCTCGGTCACGGCCTCGGCGGCCGGCACCGGCTGCACCGGCTGGGTCGAGGCGGCCGGCAGCAGCGGCACGGTGATCGCCGGGCCGGGCCGGCGGTCGACGACGTAGCCGAGGGATTTCAGGATCGAGGCGAAATCCTCGCCCGAGCAGCCGACGAGGGAGGTCATGCCGACCGTCGCCACGAAGCCGTCGCGGTCGGCGGTGCCGGGCGGCGGCTCGCCGGGGGTGGTGCCGGGCACGTAGGCGATCGCCGGACGGATCAGGTCGGCGAGGCGCTCGAGGATGTCGACGCGCACCGCCCGGCCGCCGCAGACCCGGAAGCCGGCGGCGCGGTAGAGCCCCTTGGCGATCTCGGGGTCGACCGGCATCGAGGTCCGGCCCGAGCCGGCCAGATGCGCGATCTCGTCGAGGCCGCGCTGGTCGAGGCCGCCGTTCTGGAGCGCCCAGAGCTGGGCCGCCAGGGTGCGGGGCGCCGGCTTGAGCAAAGCCGGCAGGGTGATGTGGTAGGCGCCGAAGCGCACCCCGTGCTTGCGCAGGGCGGCGCGGCCCTCCTGGTCGAGGCTGCGCATCTCGGTCAGCACCTTGGCGCGCTCGAGCACGCCGAGGGCCTCCGAGATCTGGAAGCCGATGCCGCGGGCGAGCCCGGTCAGGTCCTCGGCCGCTTCGAGGGCGAGCGCCGGGCCGAGCAGCCGCACGATGTGCGCCTTGAGCCAGGCCTGGAGCCGGGCCTCGACCTTCTCCAGCGCCGGGCCGGTGAGCTGCTCGTCGGCGAGCACCCGGAAGGCGGGGGCGTAGAGCTTGTCGCCGGGCACCAGCTTGGCGACCGGGTCGCCGGTCCAGCGGATCGTGCCGTCGTTGGAGAGGACCAGGGCCGCGTCGGCGGCGGCGGAGAAGCGGTCGGCCCGCGCCTCGATCTCGCTCGCCAGCGCCTTCTCGGCGGCGTTGCGGAGGGTCTTGGCCTCGTGGCCCTCCGCACCGGGATCCGGCACGAACTGGAACCCGTGCAGGTGACCGACGTGCTGGCCTTCCACCGTCACGTCGCCGCCCGCGGTGATCTCAGCTTCCAACATGGTGTTCTCTCTCAGGCGCCGCATCAGGACGCTGGTGCGCCTGTCGACGAAGCGGCTGGCGAGCCGTTCGTGCAGGGCGTCGGACAGCCTGTCCTCTACCCGACGCGTCTCGCCCTGCCAATGCTCCGGGTCGGCGAGCCAGTCGGGCCGGTTGGCGACGTAGGTCCAGGTGCGGATCTGGGCGATGCGCTGGGACAGCGCGTCGATGTCGCCGTCGATGCGGTCGACCATCGCGACGTGGGTGGCGAACCAGTCGTGCGGGATGCGCCCGGCCATGCCGCGCATCAGGAAGCGGAAGAGCTGCGAGATCAGGTCGGCATGGGTCTGGATCGCGACCTTGCGGTAGTCGGGCACGCCGCAGACCGCCCACAGCCGCTCGACGGCGTTGCGGTGGGTGGCGTAGTCGCGGATGTCGGGCTCGCGCGACAGCATCTCCAGGGCGGCCTCGTCGTCGCCGGTCTGGGCCCGGGTCAGGCCGCGCTCGCCGGGATGCTCGGCGAGGCTGCGGCGCAGGGCGTCCACCGACGAGAAGTCGAGGTCGGGGTTGCGCCATTGCAGCACCCGCAGCGGCTCGAAGGTGTGGCTCTCCAGCGCCTCGATCATCTCGGGCTCGAAGGGCGGGCAGCGCCCGGTCGAGCCGAAGGTGCCGTCGCGCAGGTGGCGCCCGGCGCGGCCGGCGATCTGCGCCGTCTCGGACGGGGTGAGGCCGCGGAACCGCGCGCCGTCGAACTTGCGGTTCGACGCGAAGGCGACGTGGTCGACGTCGAGGTTCAGCCCCATGCCGATCGCGTCGGTGGCGACGAGGTAGTCGACGTCGCCGGACTGGTAGAGTTCGACCTGGGCGTTGCGGGTGCGCGGCGACAGGGCGCCGAGCACCACCGCGGCGCCGCCGCGCTGGCGCCGCAGCAACTCGGCGATGGCGTAGACCTCCTCGGCCGAGAACGCCACGACCGCGGTGCGGTGGGGCAGGCGCGAGATCTTCTTCTCGCCCGCGAAGGTGAGCTGCGACAGCCGCGGCCGCGTGGTGACGAGGGCGCCGGGGATCAGCGCCTGGACCAGCGGGCCCATCGTCGAGGAGCCGATCAGCAGAGTCTCGACCCGGCCGCGCTGGTGCAGCAGCCGGTCGGTGAAGGTGTGGCCGCGGTCCATGTCGGCGCCGAGCTGGATCTCGTCGATGGCGACGAAGTCGACCTCGCGGTCGCGCGGCATCGCCTCGGCGGTGCAGATCCAGTAGCTCGGATGGTCGGGCTTGATCTTCTCCTCGCCGGTGACGAGGGCGACCCGGGCCGGACCGACCCGCTCGACCACCCGGTGGTAGACCTCGCGGGCGAGCAGGCGCAGGGGCAGCCCGATCATCCCGGTCGGGTGGGCGAGCATGCGCTCGATGGCGAGGTGGGTCTTGCCGGTGTTGGTCGGGCCGAGCACCGCCGTGACGCCGCGCGCGCGGGCCTGCGGTGGGAGGGAGCGGCGGAGCATCGGGGCGAGCGGGTCCTCGGGGGCGGCGGGCTCCCGTCGCCGGGCGCTTCCCCGCCGCGGTCAGGGGGCGCGGCCGACCGGCCGGCCCCGCAGGGGATAGCCTCCATATGGGGCCGCGCCCCACCGGCCGCCATCGGGCACGATCGGAAACACGTTGACCTCGAGGTTGATGGTCGTCTCGGGCGTGATCGTGGCGCAGAGCGTGTCGGGGACCGAGACCAGGGGGCCGGTCGGGCCCTGGCTGCCGGTGACCTGCGCCGACGAGACGGCGTCGCCGCCGCAATCGGACTGCGCCGCCGCCGGGACCGGCGCCGCGAGGAGAAGGGCGAGGAGGAGGGGGCGCATCGCGGGTTCTGGGCTGGCGGAGGACCGACCCTAGCCGGTCACCCGTTGCCGGACTCTCGCCGGGGCCTGCCGAACCGCCGGGCTGGTCAACCGGCGGTTACCGGGCTCACTGCTGCGGGGCCGAAACCTGTGCCGTCTCGGTGCCCGGGCCGGTGCGCGACCAGCGCGTCGCCTCGATGATGTTGGTGCCGAGCGTCGTGCGCACGGCGATGCGCAGCGGGATCAGCACGCGGGTGCCCTCGACGGGGGCGAGCCACACCGACATGTCGGTGTTGTTCTCCATGAACGTCACGCCGGGCTGGCCGGCCCGGTGGCCGGCGATCGGGCGGTAGCGGGCGTTGCAGATCAGCACCGGGCCGGCATAGCCGGGCTTGTCGACCGAGCGGGTCTCGCCGTAGCTCAGCACGACGTCGAACCGGCTGGCGCCGTCGAAGACCGGGATGGTGCGGTCGCAGTTCTGCGGGTCGATCAGCTCGCCGCGCCCGACCGCCGGCATCACCAGGGCGCTCACCGGGTCGATGATGCCGCGCTTGTCGGCCTCCGAGACCGGCACGCGGTCGGTATAGGGCGGCAACGGGGGGGTGACCTCGGCGGCGACGACGTTGCCGCGCGCCAGCGCCATCCGGACGGTGATCGAGGCCGAGGAGGAATGCGACGCGATCGCGAAGGTCGCCGGCACCGGCCGCCCCGGGCCGCCGATCTGGCCGCCCGCCCGCCCGGCGCCGTAGCCGCCGGTGATCGCGCCGGCGAGGCCGGTGAGCTTGGCGGTCACGTCCATGGCGTAGCGCGCGCCCGTCACCGACCCGACCACCTGCGCGGTCCCGATCGGCACCCCGGCGAGGGCGATGCCGTAATCGACCGTCACCGCGGTCGAGCCCGGGGCGGGGCGGGCCCGCTGGGTCCTGGCCTCGGCGTCCGGACCCGCGCCGAGGGTCAGCCCGGCGGCGACCAGCGCCGGGAGGAATGCCTTGGCGCAGACGGTGGGGGCACCGGACTTGGCACGCATGGGGAGCAACCGTGAACGATCCGTCAGCGGATCGCGTGACCGCTGATTCTGTCCCCATCGTGACGCCGGCAGGGTTAACGCTTTATGGCGGGGCGAGAGCCGAGTGAGCGGATGCGAACGCCGGCGCCTGAGGCGGAGCAAAGCACTAGGGCCATCGCTCTCAAGCGATCGCCCTGCCCGGCGGCGGTCTCCACCTTGACGGAGACGGGGGGGTCCCGTATAGGCCCGGGCCTTCAAGGGACTTCGCGGGGTCCGGTCGCCGCCGGGGTGCAGTGCACGCCCGGCATCAGCGTTGCGCGGTCCTTCGCCGATCAGATTGCAAGTTTAAGGATTCGTATCATGTCGCGTCGCTGCGAGCTCACCGGCAAGGGCGTGCTCACCGGCCACCTGGTCAGCCACTCGAACCGCAAGACCAAGCGCCGGTTCCTGCCGAACCTGTGCAACGTCACGCTGCTCTCCGACACCCTCGGCCGCTCGATCCGCTTCCGCGTGTCGGCGAACGCCCTGCGCACGGTCGAGCACCGCGGCGGCCTCGACGCCTTCCTGGCCAAGGCCAGCGAGGAGACGCTGTCGCAGAGCGCCCGCCTCATCAAGCGCGAGATCGAGAAGAAGATCGCCGAGGCCGCCTGAGCCGCCCGCGATCGCCGGGCCTTCGGGCCCGGACGGAGCCGCCCGCGTCACCAGCGCCGGCGGCTTTTTTGTTGTCGATCCGGGATCACGGAAACAGCAGCTTCATGAAGGCCGCACCGGCCCCGAAGAAAGCCGCGCCGGCAGCCATGCCGGCGATCATCACCTGCCACAGGGACAGTTCGCGGTCCCGGCGGAGCTTCGCGGTCTCGGCGCCGAGCTTGAGTTCCTCGCGGATGAGCTTCGCCGCCTCCGCGTTCAGCTTGGCCTCCTCGGCCATCAGCTTGCGCTGCTCGGAGACGAACTTCTGAGTTTCCTCCTGGGACCGGAGGACCCGAGCCACCTGCTCGGCGATATCGAGAGAAGCCTCGGCCATCGGGAGTGTCCCTCGTTCCGGACCTTGCAGAGATAGGGCAAGTCCGCCCCAAGGTCAGCTCACCTCCACCTGCACCACCCCTGGCACCGCCCGCAGCGCCCCGGCGATCTGCGGCGTCGCCTGGTACTTGTCCCTCAGCCGGATCTCGACCTCGCGCTCGCCGCCGTCGAGGATCAGGATCAGCGACACCTCGCCCTCGCCGCGCACCGCCAGCCGCTGCTGCACGCTGGAGATCGGGCGCTCGTCGCGAAGATAGATCCGCATCCCCTTCTGGTGGCGCGACACCGCCTGATCGAGGGGCTCGCAGGTCTGGATCCGGGCGCGGACGTCCTCGCCCTCGGCGCTGGCCTGGAGCTGCAGGGCGAGCGCCCGGCCGGGCTCCAGCAGGTCGCGGTAATGCGACAGCCCCTCGGAGAAGATGATCGCCTCGAAGTGCCCGGTCTGGTCCGACAGGGTGACGATGCCGATCTTGTTGCCGGTCTTGGTGCGGCGCTCGGAGCGGTCGAGCACGCTCGCCGCCACCCGACCGACCGTCGAGGTCCCGGCCCGCACCGAGCGGCAGAACTCGGCCCAGGTCTGCACCCGCAGCTTCTTCAGGAGGTCGCCGTACTCGTCGAGGGGATGGCCCGACAGGAAGAACCCGACCGCGTCGTATTCGCGCTTGAGCCGGTCGGCCGCTGGCCACGGCGCGTGGTCGGGGATGCGCAGCGCCACCTCGGCCGCGACGACGCCGCCGAACATGTCGGTCATGCCGACCGTCTCGGCCTCGGCCGCGCCTTGCGCCAGCCGCATCATCGGCTCGACCGCCGCGAGGGCCCTGGCCCGGTCGGGCTCGATCGCGTCGAGGGCGCCGGCGCAGACGAGGTTCTCCAGCGTGCGCTTGTTGACCTGCCGCGGGTTGAGCCGGCGGGCGAAGTCGCCGAGGTCGCGGAACGGGCGGTCGCCGCGGGCCTGCACGATCGCCTCGACCGCCGAGCGGCCGACGCCCTTGATGGCGGCGAGCGCGTAGCGGATCGCCCCGTCATGGACCTCGAACACCACGCCCGAGGTGTTCACCGAGGGCGGCTCGACCTTGAGGCCGAGGCGCTGGGCGTCCTGGCGCAATTCGGCGAGCTTGTCGGTGTTGTCGAGGTCGAGCGACATCGAGGCGGCCAGGAACTCGACCGGATAGTTCGCCTTGAGGTAGGCGGTCTGGTACGTGACGAGCGCGTAGGCCGCCGCGTGCGACTTGTTGAAGCCGTAATCGGCGAACTTGGCGAGCAGGTCGAAGATCTCGTCGGCCTTGGCCTT
Organism: Methylobacterium oryzihabitans; assembly: GCF_004004555.2. Lineage (GTDB taxonomy): Bacteria > Pseudomonadota > Alphaproteobacteria > Rhizobiales > Beijerinckiaceae > Methylobacterium > Methylobacterium oryzihabitans. Next base: position 24,906 of record NZ_SACP01000044.1, on the reverse strand, counting down.
GGTCAGCCCGCGCTCGACCGCGCCCTTCACGAAACGGTCGCGCTGGGCGTCCATCTCGGCCTTGATCTTCTTGCCCATGGCGCGGCGCAGGAGGTCGGCGTCGCCCAGCGAGTAGCCGGCCAGGACCTTGGCGACCTCCATCACCTGTTCCTGGTACACGATGATGCCGAACGTCTCGCGCAGGATCGGCTCCAGCGTCTCGTGCGGGTACCAGTTCTTCTCGTTGCCGGCGTCGCGGCCGAGCTTGCGCTCGCAATAGACCGGGATGTTGGCCATCGGGCCCGGCCGGTAAAGCGCCACCAGCGCGATGATGTCCTCGAAGCGGTCGGCGCACATCTCGACCAGCGCCTTGCGCATGCCGGCCGATTCCACCTGGAACACCCCGACCGTCTCGCCCTTGCGCAGGCGCTCGTAGGTGAGGGGGTCGTCGATCGGCAGCGAGGGCAGGTCGACCTCGACGCCGCGCTGGCGCAGCAGGTCGGTGGCGGCGCGCAGCACCGTCAGGGTCTTGAGGCCGAGGAAGTCGAACTTCACCAGCCCGGCCTGCTCGACCCACTTCATGTTGAACTGGGTGACCCGCATCCCGGTCTTCGGGTCGCGGTAGAGCGGAACGAGTTCCTCGAGCGGCCGGTCGCCGATCACCACGCCGGCGGCGTGGGTCGAGGCGTGCCGGTGCAGCCCCTCCAGCTTGCGGGCGATCTGGATCAGCCGGGCGACGACCGGCTCCTCCTCCATCGCGCTCTGGAGCTTCGGCTCGCCCTCGATCGCCTGGGCGAGCGTCACCGGGTTGGCCGGGTTCTGCGGCACCAGCTTGGTCAGCTTGTCGACCTGGCCGTAGGGCATCTCCAGCACCCGGCCGACGTCGCGCAGCACGCCGCGGGCGAGCAGGGTGCCGAAGGTGATGATCTGCCCGACCTGCCGCTCGCCGTAGCGTTCCTGCACGTAGCGGATCACCCGCTCGCGGCCCTCGACGCAGAAGTCGATGTCGAAATCCGGCATCGAGACGCGCTCGGGGTTGAGGAAGCGCTCGAACAGCAGCCCGAAGCGGAGCGGGTCGAGGTCGGTGATGAGCAGCGACCACGCCACCAGCGAGCCGGCGCCGGAGCCGCGGCCGGGCCCGACCGGGATGTCGTGGTCCTTGGCCCACTTGATGAAGTCCGAGACGATCAGGAAGTAGCCCGGGAACTTCATGTTGGTGATGACGCGGATCTCGAAGTCGAGCCGGTCGCGGTAATCCTGCTCGGTCAGCCCGTCGGCGGTGCCGTGCTGGGCGAGCCGGGCCTCCAGACCCTCCTCGGCCTGCCGGCGCAGCTCCGCCGCCTCGTCGGGGGCGATCGCCCGCGCCACCGCCGTCGTGGCCGCGGCCGCCATGGTCTGGGCGGCAGCCCCTTCCGGCGTGCCGGCGCTCGGGGTGTCGAGGGCGGGGGCGCCGAAGTTGGGCAGGATCGGCTTGCGGGTCCGCACCCGGTAGGCGCAGCGCATCGCCACCTCGACGGTGGCCGCAAGCGCGTCCGGCAGGTCGGCGAACAGGGCCGCCATCTCGGCCCGGGTCTTGAAGCCGTGGCGGGGCGACAGCTTGCGCCGGCGGTCGTCGGAGACGAGGCGCCCCTCCGCGATGGCCAGCAGCGCGTCGTGGGCCTCGTAATCGTCGGCCTTGGCGAAGAACGGCTCGTTGGCGGCGACCAGCGGCAGGCCGTGGCGGTCGGCGAGCGCGATCAGCTCGCCCTCGACCGCCCGCTCCTCGGGCAGGTCGTGGCGCTGGATCTCGACGTAGAGGTTGCGCTCGCCGAAGGCGCCGAGCAGGGCGTCGAGGCGGGACGCGGCGAGGTCGGCCCGGCCGGCCCGCAGGGCAGCGTCGAGGGGACCGCCGGGACCGCCGGTGAGCGCGATCAGGCCCTCCCCGCACTCCGCGAGCGCCGCCGCGGACACGCGCGGCACATCACCGAGGGGGCCGTCGAGATAGGCGCGGCTCGCGAGCCGCAGCAGGTGGCGGTAGCCGGTCTCGTCGCGGGCGAGCAGCACGACGTGCGGGAAGGCCGCGACCGCGTTGCGGGCCCCGGGATCGGCCGCCTCGAACGCCACCGAGAGCTGGATCCCGGCGATCGGCTGGATCCCGGTCCCTGCCGCCTTCTCGGAGAACTCCAGCGCGCCGAACAGGTTGTTGGTGTCGGTGAGCGCCAGCGCCGGCTGCCGGTCGCCGGCCGCCGCCTTGACGAGGTCGCCGATCTTCAGCGCGCCCTCGAGCAGGGAATAGGACGAGTGGGCGTGCAGATGGACGTAGCCGACCGGCTTCAGGATGGGCAATTCGGCTCTCGCTCGGTTCCGCCGCTTGAGCCTGCCAGGATCCCCCGAGTCGGGCCGGGAGTCAGGACCCGCCGCGCCTCACGGGCCGAAAAAATGCGGTGGATCCTCCGCGAAATCTGCGGAACCCCGCCACGGCTCAGCCGTGCATCGGAGACAGCGCCACCGCCCACAGGGCGATCGCACCGGTGAGCATGCCGATCGCCGCGGCCTCCGTGACACAGACCAGGATCTTGCGTACGATCATCGCCGTTCTCCGCGTTTCGATGAGAACATTCTCTGGGAACCATTCTTGTTCCTGTTTTGTTCTGGGTAAAGCGGGGAGGCGGCGCGACCTGCGGTCGTGGTGAACGAAGCGCTAACCGGCATGTCGCCGCCGCATGCACCCTGCGCGTTGCGCGGACATCGCGCGCGACCTATCTAAGCGCGACCGTAGCGGCGGTCCGGGCGCGACCCCGCACGGCCCGTCCGCCGCACCATTCCGACTGCACCACGAGGTAGCGCATGGCGCGCGACGTGTCCGACGCGACCCCGCTCACCAGCCGAGCCGAGTTGATCGCGTGGTTCGCCGAGGGCGAGAAGCCGCGGGACTCCTTCGCGATCGGCACCGAGCACGAGAAGGTCCCGTTCACCCGCTCGACGCTGGCGCCGGTGCCCTATGCCGGCGAGCGCGGGATCGCGGCACTCCTCGACGGCGTGCGCGCCGCGACCGGCTGGGAGCCGATCGTCGATGCCGGCCACGTCATCGGCCTCGCGGGGCCCGACGGGGGAGGGGCGATCTCGCTCGAGCCCGGCGGGCAGTTCGAGCTGTCGGGCGCGCCGCTTCCCGACGTCCACGGCACCGCGAGCGAACTCGCCGAGCACCTGCGCGTCGTGCGCGCCGCCGCCGACCCCCTCGACATCGGCTTCCTCACCCTCGGCATGAGCCCGAAATGGACCCGGGGGGAGACCCCGGTGATGCCGAAGAGCCGCTACCGCATCATGGCCGGCTACATGCCGAAGGTCGGGAGCCTCGGCCTCGACATGATGTTCCGCACCGCGACCGTGCAGGTGAACCTCGACTTCGCCTCCGAGGCGGACATGGTGGCGAAGATGCGCGTCGGCCTCGCCCTCCAGCCGGTGGCGACCGCGCTCTTCGCCAACTCGCCCTTCACCGACGGGCGCCCGAACGGCTTCCTGTCGCGCCGCTCCGAGATCTGGCGCGACACCGACGGCGACCGCACCGGCATGCTCGCCTTCGCGTTCGAGCCCGGCTTCGGCTACGAGGCCTACGCCGACTGGCTCCTCGGCGTGCCGATGTACTTCGTCAAGCGCGGCGAGACCTACCACGACGTCGCCGGCCTGTCGTTCCGCGACCTGATGCAGGGCCGGCTCAAGGGGCTGGAGGGCGAGTACGCCACCCGCTCCGACTGGGCCAACCACGCCTCGACCGCCTTCCCGGAGGTCCGGCTCAAGCGCTTCCTGGAGATGCGCGGCGCCGATGTCGGCGATGCCGGCATGATCGCCGCACAGGCGGCGTTCTGGACCGGCCTGCTCTACGACCAGGGTGCCCTCGATGCCGCCCTCGCCCTCGTGCGCGGCTGGAGCGCCGGGGAGCGCGAGACGATGCGGGCCGAGGCGCCGCGCCTCGGCCTCGACGCCCCGGCCGCCGGCCGCACCCTGCGCGAGGTCGCCCGCGAGGCGCTGGCCATCGCCGAGTCCGGCCTCAAGGCCCGCGCCCGCCACGACGCCCAGGGCCGCGACGAGACCCTCTACCTCGCCCCGCTCCACGCCATCGCCGCCTCGCGGACCCGGGCCGAGGACTGTCTCGCGCTGTACCATGGCCCGTGGGAGGGCTCGGTCGATCCGGCCTTCGGGCTCTGCACGTTCTGAACCCAGTGGAGCATCGCATTTGACGCAAATGCGAGCGAGACCGCGGCGACTCCGTTCAATCCTGCCGTGCGAGACCATGTGTCGGCGCCGGGTCGATCACGAGACCGAGAGCACGGCGCCGGCAGCGGGCGCCGTTGGGGAACAGGTTCGGCTCCTCGGCCGTTCTTGAGGCCACAGGGGTGCCAAACCCCCACGCACTCAGGAGTTTGTGATCATGTCCCGCATCACGTCCGTGGCCCTGGCCGGCCTCGCCGCCCTCTCCCTCGCGGCCGGCGCCGCCGGCACCGCGCAGGCCGCGCCGCTTCCGGCTGCGACCTCGGCGGGCGTCGCCGGTCCGTCCACCTCCGTGGATCAGGTCCGCTGGCGCGGCGGCTACTACGGCGGCGGCTACGGCTACCGCGGCTATCGCGGCTACGGCTACCGCCGCAACGTCGGTGGCGCGCTGGCGGCCGGCGCGGCCCTCGGCATCATCGGCGGCGCGATCGCGGCCAGCGCCGCCCCGCGCTACGGCTACTACGATTACGGCTACGCGCCGGCCTACGGCAGCTACGGATACGGCGGCTACGCCCCGGCCTACAGCTACGGCTACGCCCCGGCCTACGGCGGCTACTACGGCTACGGCTACTGAGCCGACCGCGATCGGTGACCGGCGGCGCCGGGCGTGGGAGACCACGTCCGGCGCCGCCGCGTCCGGGCCTATCGCGATCTCCGCCCGCCCGGTATGGCGCCTGTCCCGAAGACCGGACCCGATGCCGATGGATCTCGACCTGCGCGGTCTCAAGTGCCCCCTGCCGGTCCTGCGCACCCGCAAGGCGCTGCGCGCGATCGAACCGGGGGGCGCCCTCGTCGTGCACTGCACCGACCCGCTCGCGGCGATCGACATCCCCCATCTGCTGCGCGAGACCGGCGACCGCCTCGACGGGACGAGCGAGCGGGACGGCGTCCTGACCTTCCGGATCTCGCGCCCGGCGTGATCCGGATTTCCAACGATTCGGTCCGAAACCCGGATCACCAGCCCGCGCGGCGTATGAGCGAAGCCGATTTTCGCATCGCGAAGCGATCCCGCAGGGGTCGCCAGAAGCGATCGATCGAAAATCGTATGGCGCCCGGCGCGCATTGCCGGCGCAAGATTGCTCCGGCAAGACGGCGAGGTCGCGCCCCTGGCGGCGCTGCCGACCCGGATGACGCCCATGCCGATCGTGTCCCGCTCTCAGGGCGAAGCCGGAGCCCGGTCGTGACGACCGACGCACCGGGCATCCGCGGCACCCGCCTCGTCCATGACGGCTGGGCCCGCTACCTCGTCGCCGACGTGGTGCTGCCCGACGGCGCATTCGCCACCCGCGAGATCGAGGATCACGGCCGCGCCGTCGCGGTGCTGCCCTACGATCCCGTCCGCCGGACCACCCTGATGGTGCGCCAGTTCCGGGCGCCGCCCTGCCTCGCGGACGGGACGCTCGCGCTGCTCGAAGCCCCGGCGGGCCGCCTGGAGGAGGACGACCCCGAGACCTGCGCCCGCCGCGAGGCCCACGAGGAGGTCGGCCTGCGCCTCGGCGCCCTCGAACCCGCCGGCTGGGCCTGGACCATGCCCGGCATCTCGACCGAACGGATCGACTACTACCTCGCCCCCTACGCCGAGGGCGACCGCGTCGCCGCCGGCGGCGGTCTGGCGAGCGAGAGCGAGCAGATCACCGTCGTCGAACTGTCGCTCGCGGAGGCTGCCGCGAGGAGCGACGGCGGCGAGATCGCCGATCTCAAGACGCTGTACCTGCTCCAGACGCTGCGGTTGCGGCGCCCCGACCTCTTCGCAGCCGGCCGATGAAACGCGCGTCCCCGGATGGGGTTCGCCGGGCGCGGGGCGGGCGGACGATCAAGGTTTCGTGTGCGGGGTAGCATTTCGTTCAGCGTCTGTTAATTTTACCAGGGTCGGATGCCCCTCGGGGCGACGCTATCGAGAGGAGATGCCAATGTTCAGCATTGGGCCCTTCCATCATTCGGCCGGGCAGCCCGCGGGCTTCTTCGACTCGCTGTTCCCGCAGGAACCGCTGCCGTCCGATGCCTTGCCGTCCACGCCGGCTCCGGCGGTTGCCGACAAGCCCGCCATGGGCCTCGGCCGTCAGGCGCTCGCCATGGTGCTGCTGGTCGCCCTCACGCTCGGCGTGAACTCGGCCGCCGGCCTGTGGGCGCTGTCGGATCACGCCACCCGCTCCGCGCCGGTCCAGGTCGCGAGCGCGCACAGCCCGTCCTGAGCCGGGTCTCCTGGCGCAGCGTCGGCGGCCCGCCGGAGAACCGGACGCTACGGCAGGCGACGCGAAGAGAAAATCTTTCGCTCTTGCAGGAAGGGCACAAGTCGTTAACCTGCCGTTCAGTCCCCAGCGATCGCGCAGCGATTCGCACGATGGAGGCGGCTCATGTCCGAGATCATTCGGGTCAAGCCCACGCAGGACGGCACCTATACGGTCTATCGCGGCGCCCGCGCGCTGGTCAGCGGGCTGACCCGGGCGCAGGCCGAGCTGTTCGAGGCCTCGCTCGGCCCCGACCTCAAGCCCACGCTCGCATTGGCCGGCGACACGCTCCACTGAAGCCCGACCGTCGCGATCCAGACCAAAGTGGCCGGGCCGGCACCGCCGCTCCGGCCACATTCGTGTCCGGCGTCGCGCGCGGCGTGGACGGGAGTCCGCGCATCGGCTAAGCGGTGGCCGCAACGGGATGACGCGCCGCACCGCGACGGTGCCGGCCGGGATCCGGCGCCGGAGATGAATCGACTCGGGACATGACGCGACTCGGTGCGGCCCTGCGGCTCGTCCTCTACGCCCTCGCCTTCCTGATCCTCGTCGGCCCGCACCGGTTCAGCCTGTCTGTCGGACGCGGGCGCCTCGCCGGGCACCTGCCGGTGCTGCTGCACCGCCTGTTCCTGCGCCTGTTCGGGGTCCGGGTGACGGTCCTCGGCACGCCGCCGGCGGCGGGGGAGGCGGCCCTGGTCCTCGCCAACCACGTCTCGTGGCTCGACATCCCGGTCCTCGGTGCCCTGCGCCCGCTGTCCTTCGTGGCGAAGTCCGAGATCGCCGGCTGGCCGGTGATCGGGCATCTCGCCAGGCTCCAGCGCACGGTGTTCATCGACCGCGCCCGCAAGCGCCACACCGCCACCGTCAACGCCGAGATGAGCCGGCGGCTCGCCGCCGGCGACGCCGTGGTCCTGTTCGCCGAAGGCACCACCGGCGACGGCAACCGGCTCTTGCCGTTCCGCACCTCCCTCGTCGGCGCCGCCCGCGCCGCCATCACCGAGGGCGGGCTCGACCGGGTCCGGCTGCAGCCGCTCTGCATCGCCTATGTCCGCCGCCACGGCCTGCCGTTCACCCGGGCCGAGCGCCCCGACATCGCGTGGTACGGCGACATGGAACTCGCCCCGCACCTCGCCACCTTCCTGGCCCGCGGCCCGGTCGACGCGCTGGTGATCTGGGGCGAGCCGGTCGCCTTCGCCGCCGGCTCCGACCGCAAGGTCGCGACCGCGCTCGCCGAGGCGTCGATCCGCCGGGCGATGCAGGCCGCTGTGACCGGGCGCGTGCCGGACCCGGCCGAGCCCGCGACCGCCCCGGACGTGCCGCCTATTCTCATTCCGACCGCGACGGCTTAAATGATCGCGTGCTCCCGCGCATCCCCAACCCGTCACCCGCAAAGGCCGGTTCGTTGAAGAAAGCGTTCATCAAGTCCTACGGTTGCCAGATGAACGTCTACGACGCGACCCGGATGGCCGACCTGCTCGGCCGGGAAGGGTTCGTCGAGACCGGCGCCGTCGAGGAGGCGGACGTCGTCGTCCTCAACACCTGCCACATCCGCGAGAAGGCGGCCGAGAAGGTCTATTCGGAGCTGGGCCGCCTGCGGGTGCTCAAGGGCGAGCGGGCCGAGGCCGGCCTCGACACCACGGTGGTGGTCGCCGGCTGCGTCGCCCAGGCCGAGGGCCGCGAGATCCTCGGCCGCGCCCCCGGCGTCGACGTGGTGGTCGGGCCGCAGAGCTACCACCGCCTGCCCGACCTGCTGCGCCGAGCGAGGACCGAGCGGGTCGTCGACACCGACTTCCCGGTCGAGGAGAAGTTCGACCACCTGCCGCCCCGCCGCGCCGCAGGAACCTCGGCGTTCCTTACCGTGCAGGAGGGCTGCGACAAGTTCTGCGCCTTCTGCGTCGTGCCCTACACCCGCGGGGCCGAGGTTTCGCGCCCGGTCGCCAAGCTCCTCGCCGAGGCCGACCGCCTCGTCGCCGGCGGCGCGCGCGAACTCACGCTGATCGGCCAGAACGTCAACGCCTATCACGGCGAGGGGCCGGACGGCGCGGTCTGGAGCCTCGGCCGGCTGCTGCGCCACCTCGCCGGCCTGCCCGGGATCCTGCGGCTGCGCTACACGACGAGCCACCCCAACGACATGGACGACGACCTCATCGCCGCCCATCGCGACAGCCCGGCGGTGATGCCCTACCTGCACCTGCCGGTGCAGTCGGGCTCCGACCGCATCCTCGCGGCGATGAACCGCCGCCACGATGCCGACGCCTATCGCCGGCTGATCGACCGCGTCCGCGCCGCCCGCCCCGACATCGCCCTGTCCTCCGACTTCATCGTCGGCTTCCCGGGCGAGACCGACGCCGACCACGCCGCGACCCTGCGCCTCGTCGCCGATGTCGGCTTCGCCAGCGCGTTCTCGTTCAAGTACAGCCCGCGCCCCGGCACCCCGGCGGCCGAGAGCGCCGACGCGGTGCCCGAGAGCGTCAAGAGCGCCCGCCTCGCCGAGTTGCAGGAGCTGCTGGAGCGCCAGCGCCAGGGCTTCAATCACGCCACGGTCGGGCGGACCGTCGACGTGCTGCTGGAGAAGCCCGGGCGCCATCCCGGGCAGGTCGCCGGCAAGTCGCCCTACCTCCAGGCGGTGCAGATCGAGGCCGGAACCGACACGATCGGGACCGTCGTGCCGGTGCGCATCACCCGGGCGGGATCCAACAGCCTGTTCGGCGAGTTGGCCGGCGCGGCACCGGCCGCGGCAGCGTGAGGAACAGCGGAGTGCGTCCGGGAGACACCCCACCGAGAGAACCGGCAGCGGGGCGCAGCCCCCGCGGCCGGGAGGCGCGGCCCCTGGCCGGGTCTTTCGCCGGCTCCGTCGCAGGCGCCCTGCGCGAGACCGCCGAGGTCGCCATCACCTTCGACGACAACCGCCTCGCCAGCCTCGTCTTCGGCCAGTTCGACCAGAACGTCGCGCATCTCGAGCGCCGGCTCGGGATCGTCGCGACGGCGCTCGGCAACCACGTCGTCGTCAAGGGCTCGCCCGACGCCACCGAGCGGGCGCGCCTCGTGCTCGAAGGTCTCTACGCCCGCGCCCGCCAGGGCGGCCAGCCGCTCAGCGTCGGCGACGTCGACGGGATGATCCAGGAGGCGGCGCGCCAGGGCAACCTGTTCTCCGCCGACGAGGCCCCGGCCGACGGCGAGCGGGCGCAGTTCGACCAGATCGCGACCCGCCGCCGCGGTGCGGTCCGGGCCCGCAACGCCGCCCAGGACGCCTATATCCGCGCCCTGCGCGCCCACGAGCTCGTCTTCGCCGAGGGGCCCGCCGGCACCGGCAAGACCTGGCTCGCGGTCGGCTACGCCGTCTCGCTGCTGGAGCAGGGCCACGCCGAGCGCCTGATCCTGTCGCGCCCGGCGGTCGAGGCCGGCGAGCGCCTCGGCTTCCTGCCGGGCGACATGCGCGAGAAGGTCGATCCCTACCTGCGCCCGATCTACGACGCGCTCTACGACTTCATGGAGGCGCGCCACGTCGACCGCGGCCTCCAGACCGGGATGATCGAGATCGCGCCGCTCGCCTTCATGCGCGGGCGAACCCTCACCAACGCGGTGGTGCTCCTCGACGAGGCGCAGAACACCACCTCGATGCAGATGAAGATGTTCCTCACGCGGCTGGGCGAGAACTCGCGGATGATCGTCACCGGCGATCCGAGCCAGATCGACTTGCCGGCCGGGCAGAAGTCGGGTCTGGTCGAGGCGACGCGCATCCTCGACGGCGTGGAGGGCGTCGGCCGCATCACCTTCCGGGACGTCGACGTGGTGCGCCACGATCTCGTGCGCCGCATCGTCGGTGCCTACGAGGCCGACGCCCGGGCCACGATCGAGGCCGGCCACGCCCCGCAGGATCGCCCGGGCCCGCCCTCGCGCCGCGGGCCGCTGCCGTGAGCGCCGGGCACGAGATCGACGTCGCGGTCGAGGACGGGCGCTGGGAGGAGGCGCTGGCCGGCATCGAGGCCCGCGTCGCCGAGGCGGTCGAGGCGGCCTTCGCCGTCGTGCCCCCCGGCGGGCCGGTCGAGGTCAGCGTCGTCCTCACCGACGACGCCGCGGTGCAGGAGCTCAACCGGACCTGGCGCCACAAGGACAAGCCGACCAACGTCCTGTCCTTCCCGGCGAGCGGCGTCCATGCCGGCGGCGGCCTGCGCCCCCTCGGCGACGTCGTTCTTGCGTATGACACGTTGGTGCGAGAGAGTGCGGAGCAGTCCAAGCCCCTCGGCCACCATCTCGCGCATCTCGTGGTTCATGGCACGCTGCATCTCCTCGGACACGATCACGAGACCGGCGAGGCCGAGGCCGACGCGATGGAGGCCCTCGAGGTGGTCGCGCTGCGGCGCCTGGGCGTGCCGGACCCCTATGGCGATGCGGCAGACTGAGCCCTCGCCTCCACTCCAGATACGGGACCCATGAGCAACGACCGAAGTCGTGGCGCCGCTGCGGCGATCCACGCCACCGCGGAGGACGACTCTCCGGGGCGCGAGCCCTGGTACGACCGTCTGCTGAACATCCTGCACCTGAAGCCGCGGGACACCCCGCGGGACGACCTCTCGGACGCCCTCGCCGAGGCGCAGTCGGGCGACCACGCCTTCTCGCCGGTCGAGCGGGTGATGCTGAAGAACGTGCTGAGCCTCCACCGGGTGCGGGTCGACGACGTGATGATCCCCCGTTCGGAGATCGTCGCGGTGCCGCAGGAGATCGGGCTCGGCGACCTGCTCAAGGTCTTTCGCTCCGCCGGCCATTCGCGCCTGCCGGTCTACGGCGAGACCCTCGACGACCCCCGCGGCATGGTCCACATCCGCGACTTCGTCGACCATCTGGCGATCCGGGCCGAGGAGGCCGGACCGGCGGCCGGCGATGCCGGGGCACCCGCCGCCGACCTGCTGAATCTCGGCGACGTCGACCTCGCCGCCCCGCTCTCCGCCACCCGCATCCTGCGCCCGGTCCTGTTCGTGCCCCCGTCGATGCCGGCGATCGACCTCCTGGTGCGGATGCAGGCCAGCCGCACCCACATGGCCCTCGTCATCGACGAGTACGGCGGCACCGACGGCCTGATCTCGATCGAGGACCTGATCGAGGTCGTGGTCGGCGACATCGAGGACGAGCACGACGTCGCCGAGGGACACCGGGTCCTGAGGGTCGAGGGCGAGGAGGCGGTGTTCGTCGCCGATGCCCGCGCCAGCCTCGCCGAGGTCGCCGAGGCGACCGGGATCGACCTCGTCGCCGAAGTCGGCGAGATCGCCGAGGAGGTCGACACGATCGGCGGCCTCGTCGTGACCATCGCCGAGCGGGTCCCGGCCCGGGGCGAGGTCATCGCCGTGCCGGGCGATTTCGAGGTCGAGGTCCTCGACGCCGATTCGCGCCGGATCAAGCGCCTGCGCCTCCTGCACGGCGCCGCCCGCCTCGCCGAGGCGGGCGATGCGCTGCCGCCGCCCCATGCCGGGAGCGAGGCCGGCCTGCGCCACGATTTCGGCGCCACGGGCGCATGATCGGGCGCGTCGGCCGGGGCGACGGGGCGGAGTCTGCGATGGACACGGGCTGGAGCCGCCCGGCGCGCCTCGATCTCGGCGGCCTCGCCCACCGCGTCGCCCTCACCGCGGGCTGGACCCGGCTCGTCCTGGCCTGGCTCGCCGGAGCCTGCGGCGCCCTGGCGATGCCGCCCTTCGGCCTCGTGCCGGCGCTGGCGCTCGCCCTCGTCCCGGCGGTGTGGCTGCTCGACGGCGCCGCCACCGGCGCGTCCCGGACCGGCCGGCGCCTCGGCACCCTGCTCGCCGCCGCCCGGATCGGCTGGGCCTGGGGCTTCGGCTATGGCGTCGCCGGGCTGTGGTGGCTCGGCGCCGCCTTCCTGGTCGAGGCCGACCAGTTCGCCTACCTGCTGCCGCTCGGCGTGCTCGGCCTGCCGGCGGTGCTCGGGCTGTTCTTCGGCGCCGGCTTCGCGGCGGCGCGGCTGGTCTGGTCGCGCGGGCCGGCGCGGGTGCTCGCCCTCGCCTTCGGGCTCAGCCTGTCGGAATGGCTGCGCGGCCACCTGTTCACCGGCTTTCCCTGGAACAGCCTCGGCATGGCGCTGGGCCAGAACCTCTGGCTGATGCAGGCGGCGTCGTGGCTCGGGCTCTACGGCCTGACCGTGATCGCGGTGGCGCTCGCCGCCGCCCCCGCGACCCTCGCCGACGCGGGCGAGGGCCGGACGCGGTCCGCCCCCTCGCTCGGCGCCCTGGCGGCGCTCGCGCTCCTCGCCGCCGCGGGCTATGCCCGCGTCCCTGCGGCCGCGACCCCTGACGTGCCGGGCGTTCGGCTGCGCCTCGTGCAGCCGGCGATTCCGCAGGATGCCCGCTTCAACCCGCGCAACCGCGACGGCATCCTGTCCCGCTATCTCGGCCTCAGCGACAGCGCGATCGGGCCGGAGGCCCGCGGCCTCGCCGACGTCACCCACCTGATCTGGCCCGAATCGGCCTTCCCGTTCCTGATCCAGCGCGACCCCCGGGCGCTCGCCGAGATCGTCGCCGCCCTGCCGCCCGGCACCCACCTCGTGACCGGAGCGGCCCGGGCCGACGAGCCGCTGCCGGGGGAGCGGCTGCGGTTCTACAACGCCATCATGGTGATCGGCCCGGACGGCTTCGTCGGCAGCACCTACGACAAGGTGCACCTCGTGCCGTTCGGCGAGTACCTGCCGGCACCGGTGGACGAGATCCTGCGTGCCCTCGGGCTCAAGCAGTTCGTCGCGGTGCCGGGGGGCTTCACCGCCGGCGAGCCCGGCGGCCATCTCGCGGTGCCGGGCCTGCCCCCGGTCGCGCCGTCGATCTGCTACGAGGCGATCTTTCCCGGCGCGGTCGCGTCGCGCCGCGAGCGGCCCGGCCTGATCCTGAACGTCACCAACGACGGCTGGTTCGGCGACACGCCGGGACCCCGGCAGCATTTCGCTCAGGCGCGTCTGCGGGCCGTCGAGGAAGGCTTGCCTCTGGTGCGGGCGGCCAATACAGGAATCTCGGCCATCGTCGACCCCTACGGTCGCATCATCGGTAGTCTGCCCCTGGGCACGGAGGCGGTGCTCGACGGCAGATTGCCCGAATCCCTAGGGGAAGCGACGATCTTCGTACGATTCGGCGATGTCAATTTCGCGGTTCTGCTTTTAATGTGCCTGTCGGCGGCAGTGGCGGCGCGGCTGGTCCGGCTGCCACGACATGGGTTTGGAGCGGACGTTGAAAAAGGCACCGGATCCGGTTGATCGTTATGTCGGGCACCGCGTCAGGGTCCGCCGCCTCCTCGTCGGCGTCAGCCAGGAGCGACTCGGCGACGCCCTCGGCGTGACGTTCCAGCAGGTCCAGAAGTACGAGAAGGGCGCCAACCGGATCAGCGCCAGCCGGCTCCAGCAGATCGCCGAGATGCTCGGGGTGCCGGTCAGCTTCTTCTACGAGGGCGCGCCGCGCACCGAGGCCGGCGACGACGACACCGCCGCCGACGCGCCCGACAGCGATCACGGCAACATGTTCTGGACCAGCCAGGACCTTCAACTGGTGCGGGCCTTCCAGCGCATCGGCGACAGCCAGATCCGGCGCCGGATCATCAGCCTCGTCGAGGCGCTCGGCAACAAGCCGAAGCTCGACGGCGAGTAACGCCTGTCCGGCTCCCGGGGCGCCGTCCCATGCGCTGGAAGCCGGGCGGACAGGCGGCACGCCGACTCGCCCCCCGCGTCGCAAATCGTCTAGACCGCCCTCAACAAGCGCGCCGCGCCACGACCGGCGCGCTCCGGGGGGATTGCGATGGGGCCGAACGATGGGCGGTCCGGCCCGATGCCGCGGGCCCGTCTGACGCGAGCCGCGGGCGCCGTCTGGCCCGCCCTGGCGCTGATGCTGGTCGCCTTCAACCTGCGTCCCGCTCTGTCGAGCATCGGACCGATCCTCGGGCGGATCCGCGAGGAGATCGGCCTGTCCGGGGTGCTCGCCGGGGCGCTCATCACCGTGCCGGTCCTGTGCCTCGGCGTGTTCGGGCGCCTCGGGCCGCCGCTCGTCCACCGCATCGGGCCGGATGCCGGCGTCCTCGCCGCCCTGGTGCTCACGGCGGTCGGGCTGGTGCTGCGCGGCTTCGACGGGGTGGTTCCGCTGTTCTCCGGCTCGGTCCTGGCGGCGGCGGGCATCGGCGTCGTCGGGGTGATCCTGCCGGGCGTGGTCAAGCGCGATTTCCCAACCCGCGCCGGGCTGATGACCGGGCTCTACACCGGCACGCTGTGCCTCGGCGCGAGCGCCGGCGCCGGCCTGACCGTGCCGGCGGCCCGGGCGCTCGGCCACTGGCAGGGGGCGCTGATGCTGTGGGCCTTGCCGGCGCTCGTCGCCGCCCTGGCCTGGCTGCCGATGCTGGCCCGTCCGCGGCCCCGCGCGACCGCGGCCTCCCCGCGCGGACGCCTGTCGGCGCTGTGGCGCGATCCCCTCGCGTGGCAGGTCACCGCCTTCATGGGGGCGCAGTCGTCCCTGGCCTACGTGGTGTTCGGCTGGCTCCCGGCCGCGCTGATCGATCGCGGATTCACGCCGGTCGCCGCCGGGGCGCTGGCCTCGGTCTCGGCCATGTCCCAGGTCGCCCTCGCGCTGGTCGTTCCGACGCTGGCCGGGAGGCGGCGCGACCAGCGCATTCTCATCGTGCCGGTGGTCGCCCTGCCGATGATCGGCTTCGGCGGCCTTCTGGTCGGCCCGCTGGCGCTGGCCTGGATGTTCGCGGTGATCCTCGGCCTCGGGCTCGGCGGCTGCTTCGGGCTCGCCCTGACGCTGATCGTCCTGCGGGCCCCCGACCCGGCCACCGCCGGCGACCTGTCGGCGATGGCGCAGGGCGTCGGCTACTGCGTCGCCGCGCTCGGGCCGCTGCTGATCGGCGCCGTCCATGAGGCGAGCGGCGGCTGGGACTGGCCGGCCGCGGTCTACGCATCCCTGGCGCTGACCGCGATGGGCTTCGGCCTCGCCGCCGCCCGCGACCGGCAGGTCGCGGGCTGACCCCCGCACGGTCCGCCCGGCGACCGCGCGGGACGCGTCCGCTGCCGCCCCCTCCGGTGCCGGACCGCTTCGTGCTACGCTGACCGGAATGAACGGCTTCGCAGCCGGCCGGAGGGACGCCCGATGCCCGAGGAAATCCCGCAGAGCGAGTATTGGAACGGCGAGGTCGGCGTCCGCTGGGCGCGGATGCAGGCGGAGCTCGACGCTGTGTTCGCGCCGCTCACCGCGGCCTTCCTCGACGGCCTGGACCTGCCGCCCGGAGGCCGCGTGCTCGATGTCGGCTGCGGCTGCGGCGAGACGGCGCTGATCGCCGCCGGGCGGGTCGGCGCCGGCGGCGACGTCCTCGGGGTCGACATCTCGCAGCCGATGCTGGATCGGGCGCGGGAGCGGGCCCGCGCGGTCCCTCCGGGCCACGCGGCGCTGTCGTTCCTGGAGGCCGACGCCCAGACCCATCCGTTCGCGCCCGACCGCGACGTCGTGCTGTCGCGGTTCGGGACGATGTTCTTCGACGACACCGCCGCCGCCTTCGCCAATCTCGCCCGGGCCCTGCGCCCGGGCGGGCGGCTCGCCCTGCTGTGCTGGCGCGGGCTGCCCGAGAATCCCTGGGTGGCCCGCGCCCGGGAGGCGGTGCTGACGGTGGTGCCGGAGCCGGCGACGCCGACGCCCGGCGGGCCGGGCCCGTTCCGCTTCGCCGACATCGAGGCCCTGGAGCAGGTCCTGCGCCGCCTCGGCTTCGCCGACGTGGCAACCGCCCGGGTCGACCGGATGCTCACCCTCGGCCGCGACGCCGCCGACGCGACCCGCTTCGCCGTGACGGTCGGGCCGGTCTCCGGACTGCTGCGCGACCTCGATGCACCGATGCGCGAGCGCGCCGCGGCGGCCGTGACCGCGGCCCTGCCGCAGACCGGCCCGGTGCGCCTCGCCGCCGGCTGCTGGCGCGTGACCGCCCGACGACCGGACTGAACGAGGGGGGAGGGGAGCGGTACGGGTTCCCCGCCCGCCCCGTCGGTCCGATCGATCGGCAATCCTATGATACGGTTTTCGGACGATCAGTTCCGAAAATCGTATCACGAGCCCGCGCGGTGGAGCCGAAGGCTCCACACACCTGAGCGAAGCCGATTTTCGCATCGCGTAGCGATTGCGCAGCAATCGCCGAGCGATCGATCGAAAATCGTATGACCCGGCCCGCCCGGAGGCCGGCGGATCACAGCGGCGGGTGCATCCAGAACTGGGCGATCAGCGCCGCGCCGAGGAAGGTCCCGGCATTGGCCATGAACGACACCACCACGATGCGCCAGCCGAGGCGGCGGAAGGCCGGAACGTCCTTGGCGATCGACAGGCCCGCGAAGGCGAGGATCGGGGTGGCGAGCGCCAGGAAGTTGATCTTGCCGGTCAGCGCCGCGACCTCGGCCGAGAACGGCGTGCCGGGATAGGTCAGCACCATGCCGATCAGCGACACCCACACCACCGCCGGCAGCCGGCGGGCGGTGAGGCGGTAGAGGCCGTAGCCCGCCACCACGACCCCGACGACGATCGCCATGCCGGCGAGCACCGCGGCGTCCGGCGCGGTGTTGTAGACGAGCCTGTTGCCGATCAGCCCGAACAGGCCGACGAGGATCCACGTCAGCAGCAACTCGCCGAAGCCGAGGGAGGGCGCCTCGGCCGGGACGGCGGCGGGGGCAGGGGCGGGGGCCGGGGCGGGGGCCGCCTCCGGTGCGGCGTGCGCGCGGCCGCGGCCGAGCACCGGCTCCAGCACGCCGTAGGCCCAGACCGTGAACGGCAGCGACAGGAACAGGGTGAAGTAGGTGCCGATGGTGGTGGTGATGAGGTTGCTCGCCGCCGCGAAGGTGGCGACGTCCTTGGCCATCTCGGGGGTCTGCTGGGCCGCGATCGCCCCGGAGGCCGCCGCCATCATGCTGCCCGAGCCGACCCCGGCGCCCATGGCGAGCGCCAGCGGGTTGAAGATCCCGAGGCTCGCGATCAGCCCGGCCAGCACCGCGATGAACACCGCGCCGAACACCGTGCCGGTGAGGTACTCGGCGAGGACGCCGCGGCCCTCGGGCGAGTCCATGCCGTACTTCTCGCCGATGATCGCGAGGCTCGGCTCGCGCCCGACCGAGAAGGTGGCGCCGATCGCCTCGCGCTTGATGCCGAGCAGCAGCGCCACCGGCAGGCCGAACACCATCGTGCCGAAGAAGTGGCCGAACTCCTGGAACACCAGCGCCCAGCCGGCGCCGAGGATCTTCGGCAGCGAGCCGCCGACGAGCAGGCCGAGCCTGGCGATGAAGATCAGAAGGGCCGGCTGCAGGATCGCCGAGGCGGCGTTCTGGAGCGGCGTGCCGACCGCGAGGGCACCCGGCAGCCGCGGCGAGGCGAGGCCGAGCGCCGCCCCCATCAGCAGCGCCCAGAGCAGCGGCAGCAGGATGATCTTGCCGTGCCCGACCGCGAAGCTGACGTTGCCGATCAACTCGGCCGCGGTCACGATCGCCAGGGCGTAGGCGAACAGCTTGATCCAGCCGCCGAGCGCCGTCGGCCGGTCCGACGGCGCCGCGTCGGCCGCCAGGGTGGTGGTCGTCATCGTCGAACTCCTGTCACGGTGGGGCGGGCGCCGCGCTCCCCCGGCGCCCGGTCGGGGGTTCTTCAGGCGCCGACGCCGGGGGCGTAGCCGAACGAGGCGGCGGGCTCGGCGGCGGTCTCGACCCAGACGCTCTTGACCTCGGTGTATTCGCGCAGCGCCTCGATGCCGCTGGAGCGGCCGTAGCCGCTGCGGCCCGAGCCGCCGAACGGCGAGGAGACGTGGATCGTCTTGTAGGCGTTGATCCAGAACGTGCCGGCCCGCACCGCCGCCGCGACCCGGTGGGCGCGCCCGACGTCCCGGGTCCAGACCGCGCCGGCGAGCCCGAACTCGGTGTCGTTGGCGAGCGCCACCGCCTCGGCCTCGGTGTCGAAGGGAATCGCGACCACGACCGGCCCGAACACCTCGGTGCGGGCGATCTCCATGGCGTTGGAGACCCCGGCGAGCACGGTCGGGCGCACGTAGTAGCCGCCCTCCGCCGGGGTGCCGTCGCTGCCGGTGACGAGCGTCGCGCCGGCGGCCAGCCCGCCGCGGATCATCCCGAGGACGTGGCGGTACTGGGCCGCGTTGTTGATCGGGCCGACCTCGGTCTCGGGTGCAGCCGGGTCGCCGACGCGCAGGCGCTCGGCGCCCTGCGCCACCATGGCGACGAAGCGGTCGTAGACCGGGCGCTGGACCAGCAGGCGCGAGCCGGCGACGCAGCTCTGGCCGGCGCCGGCGAAGATCGCCGCCTGCGCCCCGAGGCAGGCCCGCTCCAGATCGGCATCGGCGAACACGATGTTGGCCGACTTGCCGCCGAGTTCGAGCACGCAGGGCACGAGGCGCCGCGCCGCGGCTTCCGCGATGCGGCTGCCGGTGGCCGGCGAGCCGACGAACACCACCTTGCGCACCGCCGGATGGGCGATCGCCGCCTGGCCGGTGGTGTGGCCGTAGCCGGCCAGCACGTTGACCACGCCCGGCGGCAGGCCGGCGCGCTCGGCGATCACGGCGAGCGCCAGCGAGGTCAGCGGCGTCAGCTCGGAGGGCTTGAGCAGCACCGCGTTGCCGGCGGCGAGCGCCGGCGCGATCTGCCACCCGGCGGTGAAGACCGGGGCGTTCCACGGCGTGATCTGCAGCACCACCCCGACCGGTTCGCGGCGGGTGTAGTTGAGGTGGCTGGTCGGGACCGGGATCACCTCGCCGTGCAGCTTGTCGGCCCAGCCGGCATAGTACTCGACCATCTCGGCGACCTTGGTCGCCTCGCCGCGGCAGTCTCGGATCGGCTTGCCGGCGGTGAGCGATTCGAGCCGCGCCAGCGCCTCGACCTCGCCCCGGATCGCCCGGGCGACGTCCTGCATCACCCGGCCGCGGGCGGCGGGCGTGAGGGCGGCCCACGCGGCCTGACCGGCGCTCGCGGCCTCGGCGGCGGCGGCGACGAGGGCCGGCCCGGCATCCGGGTAGGCGGCGAGCGCGCTGCCGGTCGCCGGGTCGGTCAGGCGGATCTCGTCGCCGTCGCCGGCGACGATCCGGCCGCCGATCAGCGAGCCGATCGTCGGCATGTCGGGGAAGAACGGCGCCAGCAGCGCCTTCAGGGTGTCGGCGGGGTTGCGGGTCATGGCGGGGGCTCCTCGGTCAGGCGCGCAGGTCGGCGATGCGGTTGAAGTCGGCCTCGTCGGGGATGGTCTCGGCGCTCGCGGCCCACAGCCGGGCGGCCTCGGCCGAGAGCGGCAGGTCGAGGCCGAGCGCCGCGATCAGCGCCTCGGCGAGGCGCACGTCCTTGCGCATCAGCTTCATGGTGAAGCCGGAATCGAAGGCGCCGTTGAGGATCCAGGTCGGCATGTTGACCTGGGTGACGCCGCTGCGGCCCGATCCGGCATTGATCCCGGCGAGCAGTTTTTCCGGCGCGACCCCGGCGGCGGCGCCCATCCGCAGGGCCTCGGCCGCGGTGACGAGGTGGGCGGCGCAGAGCAGGTTGTTGGCGAGCTTGGCGACGTGGCCGGCGCCGACCCCGCCGACATGGACCCGCGTCGCGCTCATCGCGGCGAGCACCGGCTCGACCCGCGCCAGGACCGCGTCGTCGGCGCCGATCACCATCGTCATCGTGGCGGCGAGGGCGCCCTTCGGGCCGCCGCTCACGGGCGCGTCGACGAGGTCGATGCCGGCCCCGCGCAGATGGCCGGCGAGACGGCGGGTGACCGCCGGATCCGAGGTCGAGGTGTCGACCACGACGAGCCCGGCCCGGCCGTGGGCCAGGATGCCGCCCTCGCCGAGCGTCACCGCCTCCACGATCGCGGCGTTGGGCAGCGACAGGATCAGCATGTCGCAGGCCGCACACAGCGCCTGGATCGTCGCGACGGTCTCGATGCCCTCCGCCGCCAGCGCGGCGCGGGTCGCGGCCGAGGCGTCGGTGCCGTGGACCGCGTAGCCGGCCCGCCGCAGGGACAGCGCCATGCCGCGGCCCATGTTGCCGAGCCCGATCACCCCGATGGTCTTCATGTCCGGTCTCTCCCAGAAGGCGCGGCGCCCGCGCGGGGCGGGGCCGCCTTGCCCTTGGGCGGGGCCGCCTTGCCCTTGAGATCGGGATGATGCTGACCGGCCGCGTTGTGAGGAACGCGGTTGGCAGATATTTTGCGTTGACTTGCCGGCAACACTCCAACGACCGGCGGGACCCGGAGGACGCCATGCACAGCCTCGACGAGCGCTGCCTCAGCTACCTGGCCGCGGCGGTGAGCTGTGGCTCGGTCCGCGCCGCGGCCGACAAGCTCGACATCAACGCCTCGGCGGTGAGCCGCCAGCTCGCCCAGATGGAGGAGGAGCTGGCGACGCCGCTGATCGAGCGCCACAGCCGCGGCGTTCGGCCGACCGAGGCCGGGCTGATGCTGCTCGACTACCACCGCCGCCAGCGCGCCGACCGCGACGACACCCTGGCCAAGCTGGGGGAGCTGAAGGATCTCCAGCGCGGCCACATCGACGTGGTCTTGGGCGAGGGCTTCGTCGGCGAGCTGATGTCGGGGCTGCTCCAGGGCTTCTGGGCCCGGCACCCCGACCTGACCATGACCCTCGACCTCGCGGCGACCAACGACGTGGTGCGCACGGTGATCGAGGACGAGGCGCATCTCGGCCTCGTCTACAACCCGCCGCCGGAGCCGCGGCTGCGGGCGCATGCCCGGGTGCGCCATCCGATCCGGGTCGTGACCCGGGCGGAGCATCCCCTCGCGGCGCAGCCGGGGCCGCTGCGCCTGCGCGACCTCGCCCCCTACCGCCTCGGCCTGATGCACCCGGCCTACGGCATCCGCCAGATCATCGCCGGGGCCGAGCAGGCCGAGGGCGTGCGGCTGACCGCGGCGCTGACCACCAGCTCGATCTCGGTGCTCAAGCACTTCGTGTCGGCGGCCGACGGCGTGACCCTGCTGCCGGCCTTCTGCGCCGCCGAGGAGATCGCCGCCGACCGCCTCGCGGCGCACGCCCTGGCGCATCCCTCGCTCAACGCCGTCGAGGCCCGGGTGGTGACGCGGCTGGGCCGCCAGCTCCCGGCCGCGGCGGGCCGCCTGCTCAAGCACCTGTGTGGCGGCATGGCGCCGGGCCGGAGCCCCGCGGAGGCGGGGATGCCGGCGGTCCATGCGGCACCGTGAGGAGGTCGGACGGGGCGTGGGTACGGTCAGGCAGCCTGCCGCATCTTTCGCTAATTGGCCGTAGTTTGATCGAGAAATTCCCTATCGCAGACGCTTTTGCTTCGCTTCATGCACGGCGAGATCCGCCCTACACTGCATGAAGCCCGGGCCAGAAGCGCCGCGGGCCGTCCCGGAGTCCGCGCCGTCATGAACCGCCCCGTCCCCGCCCAGGAGGTCGCCGCCCGCCCGCCGCTCGCCGACCTGCCCGACCGCCCGGCCCTGCGCCGCGCGATCACCGCGGCGACCCGGCGGCCCGAGCCCGATTGCGTCGGCGCCCTGCTCGACCTCGCGACGCTGGAGCCGGCGGCGGCGGAGCGGGCGCGGGAGCAGGCCCGCGCCCTGGTGCGGGCGCTGCGCGACAAGGCCAGGGCGCGGGCCCGGCGCGGCGGCGTCGAGGGGCTGATCCAGGAATACGCGCTGTCGAGCCAGGAGGGCGTGGCCCTGATGTGCCTCGCCGAGGCGCTGCTGCGCATCCCCGACGCGGCGACCCGCGACGCGCTGATCCGCGACAAGATCGCGGCCGGCGACTGGCGCGCCCATCTCGGCCACAGCCCGTCGCCGTTCGTCAACGCGGCGACCTGGGGGCTCCTCGTCACCGGGCGCCTCGTCGCGACGTCGAGCGAGGCCGGGCTGACCCACGCCCTCACCCGCCTGATCGCCCGGGGCGGCGAGCCGCTGATCCGCCGCGGCGTCGACCTCGCCATGCGGCTGATGGGCGAGCAGTTCGTCACCGGCCAGACCATCGAGGAGGCGCTGGCGCGCAGCCGCCGGATGGAGGCCAAGGGCTTCTCGTATTCCTACGACATGCTCGGCGAGGCGGCGACCACCGCCGAGGACGCCGCGCGCTACCTCGCCGACTACGAGGGCGCGATCCTGGCGATCGGCCGCGCCGCCGGCGGCCGCGGCCTGCACGACGGGCCGGGCATCTCGATCAAGCTCTCGGCCCTGCATCCGCGCTACGCCCGCGCCAAGGCGGAGCGGGTAATGGGCGAATTGCTGCCGCGGGTCGCGCATCTGTGCCGGCTCGCCCGCGGCTGCGGCATCGGCCTCAACATCGACGCCGAGGAGGCCGACCGGCTCGAACTCTCCCTCGACATCCTGGAGGCGTTGAGCCTCGACCCCGACCTCGCCGACTGGGACGGCCTCGGCTTCGTGATCCAGGCCTACGGCCGGCGCTGCCCGTTCGTGATCGACTGGCTGATCGACCTCGCCCGCCGCTCCGGCCGCCGGCTGATGGTCCGGCTGGTCAAGGGCGCGTACTGGGACAGCGAGATCAAGCGCGCCCAGGTCGACGGGATGGAGGACGTCCCGGTCTTCACCCGCAAGGTCCACACCGACGTCTCGTACCTCGCCTGCGCCCGCAAGCTGCTGGCGGCGCCCGACGCGGTCTACCCGCAATTCGCCACCCACAACGCCCAGACGCTCGCGGCGATCACCGCGATGGCCGGGCCGGACTTCCGCCCCGGCGACTACGAGTTCCAGTGCCTGCACGGCATGGGCGAGCCGCTCTACGAGGAGGTGGTGGGCGCCCGTCAGCTCGGGCGGCCGTGCCGGATCTACGCCCCGGTCGGCACCCACGAGACCCTGCTCGCCTACCTCGTGCGGCGGCTCCTGGAGAACGGCGCCAACTCGTCCTTCGTCAACCGCATCGCCGACGAGGCGGTGCCGGTGGACGACCTCGTCGCCGATCCGGTCGCGGTCGTGCGCGCGGCGCAGCCGGTCGGCGCGCCGCATCCGGCCATCGCCGCGCCGCGCGACCTCCTCGGACCGAGCCGCCCGAATTCCCGCGGGCTCGACCTCGCGAGCGAAGCCGACCTCGCGCGGCTCGCCGCCGGCATCGCCCGGGCCTGCGCCCGGCGCTGGGAGGCCGCGCCGCCCGCGGGCGAGTCCGCCCCGGAGCCGGTCCTGAACCCGGCCGCCCGCCGCGACGTGGTCGGCACGGTGCGCCCCGCCGCGGCCGGGGCCGCGACGGCGCCGCAGGCGCGCGCCGAGGCCCTCGCGTGCGCCGCCGACGCGATGGAGGCGGCGATGCCGGAGCTGATCGGGCTGATCTCGCGCGAGGCCGGCAAGTCCGCCTCCAACGCCGTCGCGGAGGTGCGCGAGGCGGTCGACTTCCTGCGCTACTACGGCGCCGAGGCGGTGCGGACCCTCGCCGACGGGGCGCCGGCCCCGCTCGGGCCGGTGGTCTGCATCAGCCCGTGGAACTTCCCGCTGGCGATCTTCACCGGGCAGGTCGCCGCGGCGCTCGCCGCCGGCAACCCGGTGCTGGCCAAGCCCGCGGAGGAGACGCCCCTCGTCGCCGCCGAGGCGGTGCGCCTGCTCCACGCCGCCGGGGTGCCGGAGGACGTGCTGCAACTGCTGCCCGGGCCGGGCGAGACCGGCGCGGCCCTCGTCGCCGACCCGCGGATCGAGGGGGTGATGTTCACCGGCTCGACCGCGGTGGCGCGGCTGATCCAGCGCCGGCTCGCCGGGCGCCTCGGCGCGGGCGGCCGGCCGGTGCCGCTGGTGGCCGAGACCGGCGGCCAGAACGCGATGGTGGTCGATTCCTCGGCGCTGGCCGAGCAGGTCGTCGGCGACGTGATCGCCTCGGCGTTCGATTCCGCCGGCCAGCGCTGCTCGGCCCTGCGCATCCTGTGCCTCCAGGACGACGTCGCCGAGCGCACCCTGGCGATGCTGCGCGGGGCGATGCGGGAGCTGGAAATCGGCGACCCGGGTCGCCTTGGCACCGATGTCGGCCCGGTCATCGGGGCGGAGGCCCGCGACGGCATCCTCGCCCACGTGGCGCAGATGCGCGCCCGCGGCCACGCCGTCGAGGAACTGCCGCTGCCGGAGGCCGCCCGCCACGGCACCTTCGTGGCGCCGACCCTGATCGAGATCGGCCGCATCGCCGACGTGGAGCGCGAGGTGTTCGGGCCGGTCCTGCACGTCCTGCGCTACCGGCGCGAGGATCTCGACCGGCTGATCGCCGACATCAACGCCACCGGCTACGGCCTGACCTTCGGCCTGCACACCCGCATCGACGAGACCATCGCGCGGGTCACCGGGCGGATCGCCGCCGGCAACGTCTACGTCAACCGCAACGTCATCGGGGCGGTGGTCGGGGTGCAGCCCTTCGGCGGCGCCGGGCTGTCGGGCACCGGCCCGAAGGCCGGGGGGCCGCTCGCCCTCGGGCGGCTGCTCGCCCGCACCCCGGCCCACGCCCTCGACGGCTGCGCGGGCGCCGCGGC
>NZ_SACP01000043.1 GCF_004004555.2 Methylobacterium oryzihabitans | reverse complement strand
CCCGCGCGACCTCGCGGCCCTGCGCGACGGCCTCGACGCCGCCCGCAGCCTCGCGACCCGGCTCGCCGGCTCCGGCGCGCTGCCGGCGGAGATCGGCAAGGCGGCCCGGCTGCTCGCGGGCACCGGCGAGGACCTCGTCGAGCGCCTCGCCGCGGCCCTCGCCGACGACCTGCCGCTTCTGCGCCGCGACGGCGGCTTCGTGCGCGCCGGCTTCCACGCCGGCCTCGACGAGGCGCGCGAACTCGGCAGCGATTCCCGGCGCTACGTCGCGGCGCTCCAGGCCCGTTACGCCGAGGAGACCGGCTGCCGGACCCTGCGGATCAAGCACAACAACCTGCTCGGCTACTTCATCGAGGTGCCGCAGGCCTTCGGCGAGACGCTGCTGAAGGACCCCTGGCGGGCGACCTACATCCACCGCCAGACGATGGTCGACGCGATGCGCTTCACCAGCGTCGAGCTGGGCGAACTCGAATCGCGCATCTCCGGCGCCGCCGGCCGGGCGCTCGCCCTCGAACTGGCGGTGTTCGACGAACTCTCCGCGGCGGTGCTCGGCGAGGCGGAGGGAATCGCCGCCGCCTCGAAGGCGCTCGCCGCCCTCGACGTGTCCGCCTCGCACGCCGAACTCGCGGTCGAACTCGCCTGGACCCGGCCGGTGGTGGACGACGGCCTGACCTTCCGGATCGAGGGCGCCCGCCACCCGGTCGTCGAGGCGGCGCTCAAGCGCGCCGGCGAGCCGTTCATCGCCAACGACTGCGACCTGTCGGGTCGGGACTCGGGAACCGGCCGGGAGGCCGGCACCGGCCGGGAGGCCGGCCAGATCCTCGTCGTCACCGGCCCGAACATGGGCGGCAAGTCGACCTTCCTGCGCCAGAACGCGCTGATCGCGGTGCTTGCGCAGATCGGCGGCTTCGTGCCGGCGCGGGCCGCCCATCTCGGGGTGGTCGACCGGCTGTTCTCGCGCGTCGGCGCCGCCGACGACCTCGCCCGCGGCCACTCGACCTTCATGGTCGAGATGGTCGAGACCGCCGCGATCCTGAACCAGGCCAGCCGCCGCTCGCTGGTGGTGCTCGACGAGATCGGGCGCGGCACCGCGACCTTCGACGGGCTGTCGATCGCCTGGGCCTGCCTCGAACACCTGCACGAGATCACCGGCTGCCGGGCGCTGTTCGCGACCCACTTCCACGAGCTGACCGGCCTCGCCAAGCGGCTGGATCGCCTGTCCAACGCCACCCTGAAGGTGACGGAGTGGAAGGGCGACGTGGTGTTCCTGCACGAGGTGGTGCCGGGTGCCGCCGACCGCTCCTACGGCCTCCAGGTCGCGCGCCTCGCCGGCCTTCCGGCGGCGGTGATCGCCCGCGCCAAGGTGATCCTGTCGGAGCTTGAGAGCGGCCGGGGCGAGGGCGGTCGCGGCCGTCGTGCCGCGGCGCCGGCCGAACTGCCGCTGTTCGCGAGCCTGCCGCCGCCCGCCGCTCCGGCTCCGCCGCCGAAGCCGGACGCCCTGCGCGACCTCCTCGACGGGCTCGATCCCGACGCGATGACCCCGCGGGATGCCTTGGAGGCGCTCTACCGGCTGAAGGCGGCGCGGGACGGCTGACGCTGCCGGTCTCTGCCCGCGGTTCCGGGCCCTCGGTCTCGGAATCCGCGTGGCTCAGCGTGCGATGAGCCGCATGCCCTCCGGCACGCGCTCGGGCGCCTGCCCGGCCCGGACCCGGGCGGCGTAGTCCACCGCCGCCAGGATCGCCCGGGGCGAATACGGCTTGGCGACGATGCCGAGGCCGGCGGAGCAGTCGTCCGGAATCCGCTTGGCGTTGGCGGTGGTGAACAGCACCGTGATGCCGCCGAGCGCGTCGAGCGCCTGCGCGACCGAGACGCCGGTCGGGCCGTCGGCGAGGTGGATGTCGACGAGGGCGAGGTCGGGCCGCAGGCGGTCGCCGAGGGCGGTCGCCGAGGGCGGTCGCCTCGCGCGAATCCGCCGCCGTGCCGACGACCGCGTGCCCGCTCTCCTCGAGCAGGCATTCGAGTTCGAGCGCGACGAACACCTCGTCCTCGACCACGAGGATCCGCAAGGGGCTTGCCGCGGTCACCGGCGATGCTCCGGGGCACCGAGGGGCAGGCGGATCCGCGCGCGGGTGCCGGGGGCGAGGTCGTCCCAGGCGATCGATCCGCGCATCTGCCGCACCACCATGTCGATCAGCCCGCGCCCGAAGCCGTCGGGGTTGGGCGTCCCGGCCGCGAGTCCGACCCCGTCGTCGGCGACCGACAGCAGCAGCGCGTCGTCCTCCTCCCGCGCCTCGATCGCGATGCGACCCGGCCGTCCGTCCGGAAAGGCGTGCCGCACCGCGTTGGTGGCCAGTTCGTGCAGCAGAAGGGCCAGCGGCGCCGCCTTCGAGGCCGGAACCGGAACCGGCTCGACCGCGAGGGCGAGGTCGATCCGGTCGCCCTTCAGCCCGGAGGCGAGGTCGGAGCCGAAATCCGCCGCGAAGTCGTGCAGGTCGAAGCGGCTCACGTCGCCGGCACTGTAGAGCAGGCGATGCACCGTCGCGAGGGCGCCGATGCGGTCGGCCATGCCGAGCAGCGCGTCGCGTCCCCCGGAATCGCCGGTACGCCGGGCCTTGAGCAGCATCAGCGAGGAGATCACCTGGAGGTTGTTCTTCACCCGGTGGTCGACCTCGTGCAGCAGCGCGGTCTTCTGGTCGAGGGCGGCCTGGAGCGCCCGGGTGCGGTCGTCGACGTCCTGTTCCAGGTGGCTGCGGGCCTCGGCCAGCCGGTCCTCTCGGGTGCGGCGGGGCGAGACGTCGGTGAGGACCGCGAAGTAGTTCACCAGCGTTCCGGTCTCGTCGCGGACCGGGCTCAACGCCATGCCGTTCCAGAACGGCGTCCCGTCGCGGCGGTAGTTGAGGAGGTCGACCTCGACCGGTTCGCAGCGCGCGATCGCCGCCCGGACCCGCGCGATCGCGCCGGGGTCGCTCTCGGGCCCCTGGAGGAAGCGGCAGTTGCGGCCGATCACCTCCTCGGGGGCGTAGCCTGTGAGCCGCGCGAAGGCCGCGTTGGTGAAGACGATCGGGTTGTCGGCCCGGTGCGGGTCCGTCAGCACCATCGGCAGCGGGCTCCCCCGGAACGCCGCCGCGAACCGCGTTCCCTCGGTCCCGACCGACCGACCGACTGGATCCTCCATCGCCCTTTGCGCCCCGATGCCGAGCCGGCACCGGCTCCCGCAACCCGAACGAGCCGTCGCGGCGGCAGTTCCCGGGTCGGGGTCGACGGTGGCGGCGACGGGGCCACGAAGCTGTGCATGGCCGGTTCGCGGGGCGGCCCCGCACCGGACCGGCCCGTTAACCATCTTGCCTCCATATCGGGGGTCCATCATGTCGCCCGGTTCGTGGGGCGGCATCACCCGCCGTCCCGCACGGCGGGGCGCCCGATCGAGGACGGAACGCGATGACACCTCTCTCCGGCTGGCTCGACGGCACCCGGCGGACCCTGCGCGACGTCGCCTCCGACCGGCGCATGGCGCTGATGCTGGTGCTCGGCTTCGGGGCCGGGCTGCCGATCCTGCTCGTCTTCGCCACCCTGTCGGCGTGGCTGCGCAGCGTCGGCATCGCCCGCTCCGAGATCGGCCTGCTCAGCTACGTCTCGCTCGCCTACTCGCTGAAGTTCCTGTGGGCGCCGGTGATCGACCGCTTCGACCTGCCGGTGCTGTCGCGGTGGCTCGGCCGGCGCCGGGGCTGGATGCTCGCCTCGCAGCTCCTGGTCGCCGGAAGCCTCGTGGCGATGAGCCGGGGCGACCCGGCGCAGTCCCTCGGCTACGTCGTGGTCTGCGCCCTGCTGATCGCCTTCGCGTCGGCGACCCAGGACATCGTGGTCGACGGCTGGCGCATCGACGCCGCCCCGACCGAGCGCCAGGGCATGATGCTCGCCGCCTACCAGCTCGGCTACGCGCTCGCCCGCATCTGCGCCGGGGCCGGCGCGCTCTACGTCGCCGACGCCTTCGGCTGGGCTCCCGCCTACGGCACGATGGCGGCGCTGATGCTGGTCGCGATCGTCGGCACGCTCGCCGCCCCGAAGGTGCAGGCGCGCGATCCCGGCCAGCGCCGCGGCTGGCGCGCCGGCTTGCAGGAGGCGGTGGTCGAGCCCTTCGCCGATCTCGTGCGGCGCAAGGGCGCGGGCCTCGCCCTGATCCTCGCGCTCATCACCCTCTACCGCCTGCCCGACATCGTGTCCGGCATCATGGCGAACCCGCTCTACATCGACATGAAGTTCAGCCTGTCCGAGATCGCCACGGTGTCGAAGGTCTACGGCGTCTGGGTCGGCATCGCCGGGGCCTTCGCGGGCGGGATCGCGGTCAGCCGGCTCGGGATGCACCTGTCGCTGCTGATCGGCGGCATCGCCGCCTCGGCCTCGAACCTGATGTTCGCGTGGCTGGCGCTCGCCGGCCACGACCTGCCGCTGCTGGTGGCGAGCATCAGCATCGACAACTTCGCGGGCGCCTTCGCGGGCACCGCGCTCATCGCCTACATGTCGGGCCTGACCTCGCCGGCCTTCGCGGCGACGCAGTACGCGCTCCTGTCCTCGCTCTACGCCCTGCCGGGCAAGTTCGTCGGCGGCCTCACCGGCTTCGCCGTCGAGGCGATGGGCTACCCGGCCTTCTTCGTGATGACGGCGATGGTCGGGATCCCGGTGGTGGCGCTCTGCCTCGCCCTGCGGCTGCTGCCGGGCGAGCGCGACGAGGTGCAGGACGTCGCGGCGAACGGGGCGGTGGCGCGGCCGTGAGGCCGGGGGCGCCGCCTCACGCGCCGTCGGTGCCTCAGTCCGGCGGCACCGGCCGCGGGCGGCGGTTCGCGTCGATCGCCACGAAGGTGAACAGCGCCTGGGTGACCTGGGTGGTCTCCTCGCTCTCGCGTGCCCGGCGCCACGCCTCGATGCGGATCTTCAGCGAGCTGCGGCCGACCGAGACGATCCGGGCGTAGAGGCTCACCTCGTCGCCGACGAAGACCGGGTGCAGGAAGGTCATGCCCTCGACCGCGATGGTGGCGCAGCGGCCCCGCGCCCGCCGGGCCGCGACGTTGCCGGCGGCGAGATCCATCTGCGCCATCAGCCAGCCGCCGAAGATGTCCCCGGCCGGGTTGGTGTCGGCCGGCATCGCGATCGTGCGGATCACCGGCACGCCCCGTTCGGCGGCAAGGTCGTCGGACACCGGAGCACTCCTTCTCGGGCAGGGGCGGGGCGCCGGGTCTCGCGAACGCAGCGTCGCCGCACAGTGCATCGGTCCGCTGCCGCAGGGAACCCACTTGCGAACCGGAACGATGACGGTTCGCGCCTCGATGTCCGCACGGCGACGGTCGGATCGCGCCGCGACCGGCCGGGTTTGCCGTCCCCGCCCTGGCGCCGTATGGCCCGGAGCCGAAGTCGTCGCGCAGCCGGGGCAGTCATGACGGGGCAGGGGAAGCCGGGCGCCATCGCGGGCGAGCTGATCGCCGTCGTGGTCGCGGTCACCGACGGGGAGCCGCGGGTCCTGACCATCCCCGGGGCGGGCGCGCTGCCCTCCGGCCCGTTCGAACCGGCGCACCGCTCGCTCCAGGCCGGCCTGCGGGCCTGGGTCGAGCGGCAGACCGGCCATCCCCTCGGCTATGTCGAGCAGCTCTACACCTTCGCCGATCGGGACCGCGACGGCGGCGGCGACGCCCGGGTGATCGCGGTCAGCTATCTCGGCCTCACCCGCGAGGAGCCGGGCGCGGGCCCGGGCGAGGAGGGCTGGCGCACCTGGTACGACTACTTCCCGTGGGAGGATTGTCGCGGGGGACCGCCGGCGGTGATCGAGGGCGTGCTGAAGCCGCGGCTGCGGGCCTGGGCCACGTCCGCCAGCGCCGAGCAGCGCCGCGCCCGCGAGCAGCGCGTCGCGATCGCCTTCAGCCTCGACGGCGCGGCCTGGAACGAGGAACTGACGCTCCAGCGCTACGAACTGCTCTACGAGGCCGGCCTCGTCCCGGAGGCGGCCGCCGCCGAGCCGGTGCCCGGCCGGCGGATGCAGGGCGACCACCGCCGCATCCTGGCGACCGGCATCGCGCGGCTGCGGGCCAAGATCAAGTATCGCCCGGTGGTGTTCGAGCTGATGCCGGCGAGCTTCACCCTGCTCCAGCTCCAGCGCAGCGTCGAGGCCCTGGCCGGCCTGCGCGTCCACAAGCAGAACTTCCGCCGCCTGATCGAGCAGCAGGAGCTGGTCGAGGAGACCGGCGCCAGCACGCCCGATACCGGCGGCCGCCCCGCCAAGCTGTTCCGCTTCCGCCCCGCGGTGCTGATCGAGCGCGCGGTCGCCGGCACCAAGCTGCCGCTCACCCGCGGCTGACCCTTCGCCCGCGGCGCCCTGCAACCTGGAAAAGGCAACCGGAGGCTGATTGACAAACCTTATGCTCGGCTTCAGCATATCACGCATATGCTCAATCGGAGTATAAAGATGGTCGTGGCAAACGAGATCCTGGTCCGCACGGCGCCGCTCTACGAGCGGGTGCGACGGGTGATCCCGCCGGTCGAGTGGCCGGCCTTCGCCGGGGACGTCGACGCGATCCTGGCGCTCAAGCGCCGGCACAACGCGGTGATCCTCGCGCACAACTACCAGACGCCGGAGATCTTCCACTGCGTCGCCGACCTCGTCGGCGACAGCCTCGCGCTGGCCCGGATGGCGATGGACACCTGCGCCGACGTGATCGTGCTCGCCGGCGTCCACTTCATGGCCGAGACGGCGAAGCTCCTGAACCCGGACCGCACGGTGCTGATCCCGGATCTCGCCGCCGGCTGCTCGCTCGCCGAGTCGATCACGCCCGCGGACGTGCGGGCGATGCGCCGCCGCCACCCCGACGTGCCGGTGGTCACCTACGTCAACACCTCGGCGGCGGTGAAGGCCGAATCCGACATCTGCTGCACCTCGGGCAACGCCCGCCGGGTGGTCGAATCCCTCGGCGTGCCCCGGGTCATCATGCTGCCGGACGAGTACCTCGCCCGCAACGTCGCGGCCGAAACCGCGGTCGAGATCATCCCCTGGCACGGCCACTGCGAGGTCCACGAGCGCTTCACCCCGGCCGAGGTGCGCGAACTGCGCGAGGCCCATCCCGGCGTGGTGGTGCTCGCCCACCCGGAATGCCCGCCCGAGGTCGTGGCCGAGGCCGACTTCTCCGGTTCGACCGCGGTGATGTCGGACTTCGTCGCCACCCGCCGGCCCGAGCAGGTGGTGCTGCTGACCGAGTGCTCGATGAGCGACAACGTCGCGGTCCGGCACCCGGACGTGGCGTTCATCCGCCCGTGCAACCTGTGCCCGCACATGAAGCGGATCACCCTCGGGACCATCCGGCGGGCGCTGGAGGAGGGCCGCCACCCGGTGACGATCGATCCGGCCGTCGCCGCCCCGGCCCGGCGGGCCGTCGAGCGGATGCTGGCGCTATGAGTGCCGCGCTCGACGGCCGGCCGGTGGTGGTCGGGGCCGGGCTCGCCGGCCTGCTCACCGCCCTGACGCTGGCGCCCGAGCCGGTGGTCCTCCTCGCCCCGGCGGGCGACGGCGCCGCCAGCGCCTGGGCGCAGGGCGGGATCGCCGCCGCGATCGGAGCCGGCGACGATCCGGGGCTGCACCTCGCCGACACCCTCGCGGCCGGCGACGGCCTGTGCGACCGCGACGCCGCCGCGGCGATCCTCGCCGCCGCCCCGGCGGCGGTCGCGGCGCTGGAACGCCTCGGCGCCGTCTTCGATCGCGGGCCGGACGGTGCCCTGCTTCTCGGCCTCGAAGCGGCGCACGGCCGGCGCCGGATCGTCCACGCGGCGGGTGCCGCCACCGGGCGCGAGATCATGCGCGCCCTCGGGGCGGCGCTCGCCCGCACGCCCTCGGTCACCGTACTGACCGGCGAGGCGCGCCGGCTGCTCCTGCACGACGGCGCCGTCGCCGGCCTCGCCGTCGCGGGTCCGGCCGGGCCGGGCGTCCTCGCCACGGACCGGGTCGTGCTCGCCACCGGCGGGCTCGGCGGGCTGTTTGCCGACAGCACCAACCCGGCCGGCGCCCTCGGCACGGGCCTCGCCCTGGCGGCCCGGGCCGGGGCGGCGCTGGCCGACCCGGAATTCGTGCAGTTCCACCCCACCGCCCTCGACACCCCGGCCCGGCCGATGGGCCTCGTCAGCGAGGCGGTGCGCGGCGAGGGCGCGGTGCTGGTCGACGAGACCGGCGCCCGCTTCCTCGCCGGCGAGCCCGGGGCGGAACTGGCGCCGCGGGACGTGGTGGCGCGGGCCGTCTGGCGCCGTCTGCGGGCTGGCCATCAGGTCTTCCTCGACGCGCGGGAGAAGCCCGGTCGGGACTTCGCGGCGCGGTTTCCCGGCCTCGCCGCCCTGTGCCGGGCGGCGGGCCTCGACCCGTCGCGCCAGCCGATCCCGGTGCGGCCGGCGGCGCATTACCACATGGGCGGCATCGCCGTGGACGGGGACGGACGCAGCACCGTGCCGGGCCTGTGGGCCTGCGGCGAGGTCGCGGCGACCGGCCTGCACGGGGCCAACCGCCTCGCCAGCAACTCCCTCGCCGAGGCGGCGGTCTGCGCCGGGCGGGTCGCCGCGAGCGTCGCCGGGACCCCGGCGGGACGGTGGCGCCCGACCGCGGAGCCGGCCGCGCTTCCGGCTCCGGACGCGGCCCGGGTCCGGTTGATCCTGTCGCGGGCGCTCGGCGTCGAGCGCGACGGCGATGCCTTGCGCGCGGCGGTCGCGGCCCTGTTGCCGCTCGCCGAGGCGCCGGGCCCGGCCCGGGACCCGGCGACCGTCGGGCTGACGATGGCGGTCGCCGCCCTCGACCGGCGCGAGAGCCGCGGCGCCCACCACCGCACCGACCACCCCGACCGCGCGGCCCCGCCCCGCCGCACGGTCCTGCACCTCGACGACGCCCTCGCGGCGGCCCGCGCCGTCCGCCCCCCTCTCGCCCGGAGCGCCTGACCATGACCCCCCTGTCCCCCCTGCCGGCGATCATGACCGAACCGGTGGTGCGCGCCGCCCTGCTTGAGGACCTCGGCCGGGCCGGCGACCTCACCACCGACGCGATCGTGCCGGCCGATCACCGCAGCGCCACCGTGCTGGCCGCCCGCCAGGCGGGCGTGGTGGCCGGCCTCGACCTCGCCGCCACCGCGTTCCGGCTCATCGACCCGGCCATCGCCGTCACGGTGCTGCGGCCGGACGGCGCCGCGGTGGCGCCCGGCGACGTGGTGGCGCGGGTCGAGGGTCCGTCGCGCGGCATCCTCACGGCGGAGCGCACCGCCCTCAACCTGCTGAGCCGGCTGAGCGGCATCGCCACCGCGACCGCCGCCGTGGCGACGGCGATCCGCGGCCACCGCGCGACGGTGGTCTGCACCCGCAAGACCACGCCGGGCCTGCGGGCGGTGGAAAAATACGCCGTGCGGGCGGGGGGCGGGGGCAACCACCGCTTCGGCCTCGACGACGCGGTGCTCATCAAGGACAACCACGTCGCGATCGCGGGCGGCATCCGGTCGGCGGTGGAGCGCGCCCGCGCCGGGGTCGGACACCTCGTCAAGATCGAGGTCGAGGTCGACACCCTGGACCAGCTCCGCGAGGCGCTCGACATCGGGGTCGACGCGGTGCTGCTCGACAACATGGGTCCCGAGACGCTGGCCCGCGCGGTGGCGATGGTCGGAGGCCGCGCGATCACCGAGGCGTCGGGCCGCGTCACCCCGCAGACCGCCCCGGCTATCGCAGCGACCGGCGTCGACCTGATCTCGATCGGCTGGCTCACCCACAGCGCGCCGATCCTCGACATCGGGCTCGACCACGTCGGGTGAGGCACGGTCATCGCGGCAGCGATCGTCCTGCGGTCATCCGAAGGGCGACGCCCGGTGGCGGGCGCGATGCGCATTGCGCCCGAAGAGCGCCCGCGGAGCGGGAGCCGAAGGCGCGGACGCGGTTGCCGGCCCTCACGGCCAAGCAAGAAACAACGGTCATCGCTTCGAAGCGACGTTGTCAGGAAGATAGGTTGCCCATTTCGCTGGCAATCGGCATCTCGGCGCGAGCCCTCGCCGATACCGCATTCAACTTGCAAATATCGCATCAATGTGCGATATTATCGCAGTGAAGCCGATCACCTACCGCCCCGCCGCACTGCGCGCCCTGACCGGCCTTCCCAAGCGGGACCGCTTGGCGATCCTCGCCAAGCTCGCCCGCTACGCCGAGACCGGCGCTGGCGATGTCCGGGCACTGTCCGGTCGGCCGGGCGCGCGGCTGCGGGTCGGAGACTACCGCATCGTGTTCGTGGAGGACGAGGCGGGCATCGACGTGGCGCTGATCGGCCACCGCCGCGACGTGTACGAGTGAGGAGAGACCCATGACCGTCCAGTTCATCACCACCCCGGCCGGCGAGGAACTGGCGATCCTGCCGCGCCGCGACTACGACGCTCTCCTCGCCCGGCTCGGCGACGAGGCGGCGGAGGACCGCGCCACCGCCCGTATCGTCGACGAGCACTTGGCTGCGGTCGCCGCCGGCACCGCCGGGCCTGCGATCCCCCATTGGTTCGTGATGCTTCTCGCCGAGCACGGCTCGACGGTGACCGCAGCGCGCAAGCACCACGACAACTGCACGCAGGCGCAACTCGCCGAGGCGATCGGGATCTCACAGGGCCACCTCTCGGATATCGAGCGGGGACGGCGGGCGCTCACGCGGGAACAGGCGCGCCAAGTCGCTGCGCACACTGGCGTCGAGGCCGAGTGGCTGCTGTGACCGTCGGGACCAAGCCACGGTCACGGCCATGATCGCGTCTCCTCCGTGGTTTTTGCAGCGCACCATATCCTTATGAGAACACCCGAACGAGACGACGCCATGAGACGCCGTTGCAGGACGGTCTAGAGCCATGCGAGACAATCCATGGCCCGCATCGGCTGAGCCTGCGTCCCTACCGCCGACCAGGACCTTCCGGGATGGCTCCCGATGGCCCCTTCGCCGTCCCCTTGCGGAACCGACGGGGCCGCTGCCACCTTGTCAGCGACACGCCTCACCGCCGCAGGAAGCCGCCGTGACCGAGATCGTTTCGATGGAGACCGCCACGCCCGTTGCGCCGGGCGCGCCCGAGCGCCTCGGCGAAGCCGACCTCGCCGCCCTGCGGGCGGCGATCACCACCCTGGAGAAGCCGAGCCTCGCGGGCCGGCTCGCCGGCCTCGCGGGGGCGCCGCTGGAGATGATCGGCCGCGTCCTGCCGGAGGCGGTCACCGACACCGTCGCGCAGGCGGCCGAGGGGGCGATCCGGGTCTCCCTGCGGACCGCGCTGGCGACGCTGCCGCGGGGCGGCACGCCGGCCGACGCGGCCGTGCCGGTGCCGGCCTCGCCGTCGCTGCGCGCCCGCGCCCTCGATCTCCTCGGCCGCTACCCGCCGGGCGACCGCGGCCACAAGGCGCTGGCGGCCCTCTCGGGCGCCCTCGGCGGCGCGTTCGGGCTCTCGACCCTCGCGGTCGAATTGCCGGTCTCCACCACCCTGATGCTGCGCTCGATCGCCGAGATCGCCCAGCGCGAGGGCGAGGATCTCGGCACGCCGGAGGCGGCGCTGGCCTGCATGCAGGTCTTCGCCCTCGGCGGCCGCGCCGGCGACTCGAAGGCGGTCGAGAGCGGCTACTTCGCCGTGCGGGCGGCACTGGCCCACGCCATGGCGGACGCCGCCCGCTACGCCGCCGGGCGCGGGCTGCTCGACGAGAGCGCCCCGGCGCTGGCCCGCCTCGCCGCCCAGATCGCTTCGCGCTTCGGCCTCGTCGTGTCGCAGAAGGCGGCGGCCCAGGCGGTGCCGGTCGTCGGGGCGCTCGGCGGCGCCGCGGTCAACACCGCGTTCATGGACCATTACCAGGGCGTCGCCCGGGCCCACTTCACCGTGCGCCGGCTGGAGCGGCGCTACGGCAAGGAGACGGTGCGGGCCGCCTACGAGGCCGAGCGCGCCGCGCTCGGCCTCGCGCCGGAGCCGGGGCAGGCGGCGGCGTAGCGACGTCGAGGCTCCGGCCGTCAGCCGTAGCGGCGCGTGAGCAGGGCGTGGACCAGCCGGGCGGTCTGGACCTCGCCCCCCTCTGGCCGGCCCGGCTTCGTGGCCGGGTTCCAGCCGTAGAGGTCGAGATGGGCGTGGGCCTTCGCCTTGACGGCGAAGCGGCGCAGGAACAGGGCCGCGGTCACCGCCCCGGCGAAGGGCCCGCCCGAGACGTGGTTGATGTCGGCGATCTTGGATTCGAGCATCGACCGGTAGGGCGCCCAGAGCGGCAGCCGCCAGACCGGGTCGGCGACCGCGTGCCCGACCTCGGCCATCTCGGCCGCGAGCGCGTCGTCCTCGGTGAACAGAGCCGGCAGGTCGGGGCCCAGCGCGACGCGGGCGGCGCCGGTGAGGGTCGCGAAGTCGATCAGCAGGTCGGGCGCCTCCTCGTCGGCGAGGCTCAGGGCGTCGGCGAGGATCAGCCGCCCTTCCGCGTCGGTGTTGCCGATCTCGACGGTGAGGCCCTGCCGGCTCGCCAGCACGTCGCCGGGGCGGAAGGCCGAGCCCGAGATCGCGTTCTCGACCGTCGGAATCAGCACCCGCAGGCGCACCCGCAGGCCCGACCCCATCACCATCTCGGCGGCGGCAAGCGCCACCGCGGCGCCGGCCATGTCCTTCTTCATCAGCAGCATCGCGGCTGACGGCTTGATGTCGAGCCCGCCGGTGTCGAAGGCGACGCCCTTGCCGACCAGGGTGACGCGGGGCGCGTCGTCCGGCCCCCAGGTCAGGTCGACGAGGCGCGGCGCCCGGTCC
Organism: Methylobacterium oryzihabitans; assembly: GCF_004004555.2. GTDB lineage: Bacteria > Pseudomonadota > Alphaproteobacteria > Rhizobiales > Beijerinckiaceae > Methylobacterium > Methylobacterium oryzihabitans. Next base: position 22,569 of record NZ_SACP01000043.1, on the reverse strand, counting down.
GAGGCCCGGCCCACCGCCGCGATCATCGGGAAGCCCGCCGCGAGGTCGTCGCCGAGGGTCACCGTGCAGGCGGCGCCGAACCGCCCGGCCAGCGCCTGCGCGGCGGCGGCGATCTCGGCCGGGCCGAGGTCGTTGGCCGGCGTGTTGACGAGGTCGCGCCCGGCCGCGACCGCGGCGGCGATCCGGCCGGTCTCCCCGGCATCGACGCCCTCGGGCGCGGCGAGCACGGCCTCGGGGGCCGGGCGGTCTCGGTAGCGGCCGAAGCGGTAGCCGGTCAGGCACCAGGACAGGGCGGCGAGGGCCGGGTCGGGGAGGGGAGTGGCGAAGCGGTAGGTCCCGGCCGGGAGCAGGTCGGCGAGCCGGCCGGGGCCGAACGGCCCGGCGGCCGGGTCGAGCCCGGCGAGCACCCCGTGCAGGCCGCCGCCGGCCTCCGGCAGCAGGCACAGCCGCCCGGGCTTCGGAGCGAAGCCGCTCGCCCGGGCGAAGGCGGCGGCGGCCTCCGGCAGGGTCTCGGCGAGGGCGGGCCAGGTCTCGGCATCGACGCACCAGATCGGGGTCGCGGGCGTCGCATCGGAGGGCAGCAGGGTCACGCGGGCATCCCGGGTCTCGTCTCGCGCCGGTTCGGCACCGGGGACGCTACGCCGGATCGCCGCGCCGGCGCCAGAGGGTGCAGACGTGGTCCTGGCGGCCGAGACGACGACTTGCATTCGCAATGGCGCGATCATGGTCTCTTCGCATCGGCACCATCCGTCCGACTGCGGCTTTCCGCGTCCGAACAGGCGACGACTTGTCGGTCTTTCCCCGGGACGAGGCTTGATCGACGGAGGTCGCGACCCTGCGGCACCCGCACCGGCGGCCCGGAACGGCCCGCGAAGTCTGGGTCGCCGGCGCGTGTTAACCTATGATTAGCGTTAACAACCTACCAATGCCGTAGTCGGGGCCGGTGCGGCCCCGGTTGCGGAGTCCTTCATGGCGTTCGCGCCCCTCTCGTTTCCGGTCCGCCCGGCCGCGCTCGTCCGGGCGGTGTCCCTCGGGGCGATGTCCCTGGTCCTCGCCGGCTGCCTGTCGCGCGCGCCGGAAACCACGGGTTCGATCAACCCCCGGGCCGGCGAGGCGCGGGCCGACATCGGCCGCCTCGCCGCCCGCTCCACCGCCAACCCGGCCGATGTCGGCGCCGCGCTCGCCTATGCCCGCGCCCTGCGGGCCAGCGACCAGACCGCCCAGGCGGTCGCGGTGCTCCAGCAGACCGCCCTGCGCAACCCGAAGGACGCCTCCGCGCTCGCCGCCTACGGCAAGGCGCTGGCCGAGGCCGGCCGGTTCGCCGAGGCCGCGGCGGTGCTCCAGAACGCCCACAGCCCGGCCAATCCCGACTGGCGCGTGCTCTCGGCGCAGGGGGCGGTGGCGGATCAGCTCGGCGACCATGCCCAGGCCCAGGGCTACTACCGGGCCGCGCTCAAGATCGCCCCCGGCGAACCGGCGGTGCTGTCGAATCTCGGCCTGTCCTACGCCCTCGCCAAGCAGTTGCGCGAGGCCGAGACGGTGCTGCGGCAGGCCGCCGCCGACCCGCGGGCGGATGCGCGGGTGCGCCAGAACCTCGCCCTCGTCCTCGGCCTCGAAGGCCGGTTCGGGGAGGCCGAGGAGGTGCTGCGGCGCGATCTCGGCCCGGCCGAGGCGGCCCAGAACGTCGCCGCCCTGCGCGGCGCTGTCTCGCAGCCGAACGCCTGGCAGGCGATCCGCTCGGCCGACAAGGCCGGCCCGGCCCGGCCGGCGCCCCGCGGCTGACGGTCCGCCGCGCGACGGAACCACCGGGTGCGCGACCGCGCCCGGCTCTCAGCGCCACTCGAACACCTGCACCAGGGCCGGGATCAGGATCACGGCGAACAGGGCCGGCAGGAAGAACAGGATCATCGGCACGGTGAGCTTCGGCGGCAGCGCCGCGGCCTTCTTCTCGACCTCGTTCATCCGCTGGTCGCGGCATTCCTGCGACAGCACCCGCAGCGCCTGCCCGATCGGCGTGCCGTAGCGGTCGGCCTGGATCAGGGCGGTGCAGACGCTGCGGACCGAGTCGAGGCCCGTGCGCAGGGCGAGGTTCTCGTAGGCGGTGCGCCGGTCGGGCAGGTAGGACATCTCGGCCGTCGTCAGGGTCAGCTCCTCGGCCAGCACGAGGCACTGCCCGGCCATCTCGGTCCCGACCCGGCGGAAGGCGTTCTCGACCGCCATGCCCGATTCGACGCAGATCAGCAGGAGGTCGAGGGCGTCGGGCCAGTGGCGATGGATCAGCGCCTGCCGCTTGGTGGTCTGGTTGCGCAGGAAGATCTCCGGCGCCTTGATGCCGATATAGACCGCCGCCACCACCATCCCGAGCCGGATGGTGAACGGCTGGTCGATGACCCGCAGCACGAACAGGTAGACGCCCGACACCACCAGGAAGACCAGCGGCATCACGAGCCGGAAGAACAGAAACGCGGTCTCGGCCTGCGGGCCGCGATAGCCGGCCCGCATCAGGCGCAGGCGGGAATCGTCGGTCGCGAGCCAGTTCTCGAGCCGGAACCGCTCGACCACCCGCTTCATGTACGCCTTGGGCTGCGGGCGCAGGTTGACCTTCTGGCTCGCCCGCTCGCGCTCGCGCAGCCGGATGCGTTCGCGCTCGCTGCCGACGCTCTTCAACCGCCGCGCGAGGCGGTCCGGTTCGAGCAGCGGCTGGAGCAGCGCGAAGGCCGTCGCGGCGGCGGCGACGGCGGCAAGCAGGGTGGCGACGACCTGGGGGTCGATCAGGATGCCGAGGAGTTCCGCCATGCCGTCCGTCCCGCGAGACCCGCGCCGCCGGGGTGGTGTGATACGAAATCCGGGAGCAATCTTCCGGATTTCGTATCACCAGCCCGCACGGCGCATGAGCGAAGTCGATGTCCGCATCGCGAAGCGATCGATCGGAAATCGTATGAGTGTCGGCCGGAACCGGGGCGATGCGGGAGCAGCCCAAGGCTTCCGCTCCGGGCACTGCCGGGGAGGGCCGGGACCGCGCCCGCACGACATCGCCTCATCGCACCAGCCTCCCCGTCAGATCTCGAAATCGATCATCCGCCGCATCACCAGCACGCCGACGAGCATCCACAGCAGCGAGGCGCCGAGCGCGAGCTGGCCGACCCGGGTGGTCCACAGGAGGCCGATGTAGTCGGGGCTCGACAGGTAGCACAGCAGCGCGACCACGAAGGGCAGCGAGGCGATGATCGCGGCCGAGGCCTTGGCCTCCATGCTCATCGCCTGGACCTTGTCGGCCATCCGGCGCCGCTCGCGCAGCACCCGCGACAGGTTGCCGAGCGCCTCCGACAGGTTGCCGCCGGACTTCTGCTGGATGCCGATCACGATGGCGAAGAAGTTCGCCTCCGGCACCGGGATGCGCTCGTGCAGCCGCGCCGCCGCCTCGGCGAGGGACACGCCGATGCTCTGGGCCTCGACGACGAGACGGAACTCGCCGCGCAGCGGCTCGACCGCCTCGCGGGCGATGACGCGCAGGCAATCCGACAGCGGCAGGCCCGAGCGGATGCCGCGCACGACCACGTCCATCGCGTCCGGCAGGTCGGCGATGAAGCGGGCGATGCGCCGCTTGCGCAGGGTCGTCAGCAGCCAGATCGGCAGCCCGACCCCCGCCGCGAAGCCGAAGCCGAGCGAGACATACAGGCTGCCGGTCGCCAGCGCGCCCGCGAACGCGACGAGGAGGCCGCCGACGCCGCTGGCGATCCGGAACTGCATCGGGGTCACCGCGAGCCCGGCCCGGGCGAGGCGCAGCTCCAGGCTCGGCCGGGTCTTCTTCTCGCGGTCGTCGAGGTCCTTCAGGCTCTTGGCGAGCTGGTCGCGGCGGCCGACCGCCTGGGCCTTCTCCGCCACCTTCTGGCGGCCCGCGACCACCGCCTGCTGGCGCTTGCCCGCGCGCACGCCCCAGGGCAGCAGCGCGGTCAGCGCGACGTAGACGCTCGCCGCGACCGCGATCGCCGTCAGGGCGGCCGGCAGCGCCGTGTCGAGCCCGGTCATCGGCGGGCCTGCCCGCGGGCGGGGCGGCGGGTCACAGCGCCGCCTCGGTGCCGGCCGCCTCGGCGGCGTCGAGCGCCTCGGCGAGCGCGTGCTCCTCGTTGTAGTACCGCGCCCGCTCCCAGAATTGCGGCCGGCCGATCCCGGTCGAGCGGTGGCGTCCGATCAGCCGGCCGTTGGCGTCCTCGCCGAGCACGTCGTAGACGAACAGGTCCTGGGTGATGATGACGTCGCCCTCCATCCCGGTCACCTCGGTGATGTGGGTGATCCGGCGCGAGCCGTCGCGCAGGCGGGCGGCCTGCACGATGACGTCGATCGAGCCGGCGATCATCTCGCGCAGGGTCTTCGAGGGCAGGCTGAAGCCGCCCATCGAGATCATCGACTCGATGCGCGACAGGCATTCGCGCGGCGAGTTGGCGTGCAGGGTGCCCATCGAGCCGTCGTGGCCGGTGTTCATCGCCTGCAGCAGGTCGAACGCCTCGGGGCCGCGGACCTCGCCGACGATGATCCGCTCGGGCCGCATGCGCAGGCAGTTCTTGATGAGGTCGCGCATCGTGACCTGACCCTGGCCCTCGAGGTTCGGCGGCCTCGTCTCCAGGCGCACGACGTGGGGCTGCTGCAACTGCAGCTCGGCGGCGTCCTCGCAGGTGATGATGCGCTCGTCGTCCTCGATGTAGCGCGTCAGGCAGTTGAGGAGCGTGGTCTTGCCCGAGCCGGTGCCGCCCGAGACCACGACGTTGCAGCGCACCCGCCCGATGATCTGGAGGATCCGGGCGCCCTCGGGCGAGATCGAGCCGTAGCGCACGAGTTGGTCGAGGGTGAGCTTGTCGCGCTTGAACTTGCGGATGGTCAGCGCCGGGCCGTCGATGGCGAGCGGCGGCGCGATGACGTTGACGCGCGAGCCGTCCGGCAGCCGCGCGTCGCAGATCGGCGAGGATTCGTCGACCCGGCGCCCGACCTGGCTGACGATCCGCTGGCAGATGTTCATCAACTGCTGGTTGTCGCGGAAGCGGATCCCGGTGACCTGGATCTTGCCGCCGACCTCGATGTAGGTCCGGTTGGCGCCGTTCACCATGATGTCGGCGATGTCGTCGCGGCCGAGCAGCGGTTCGAGCGGCCCGTAGCCGAGCACGTCGTTGCAGATGTCCTCGAGCAGGTCCTCCTGCTCGGCGATCGACATCACCACGCCCTTGAGGCCGATGATGTCGGTGACGATGTCGCGGATCTCCTCGCGGGCGGCGTCGGGTTCGAGCCGGGCGAGCTGGGTGAGGTCGATCGCCTCGATCAGCGCGCCGAAGATCGCGCCCTTGGTGCGGTAGTAGTCGTCCGACCGCGCCGCCTCGTGCGCCTGAGGCTCGGCCCGCGGGCGCTCCGGACGGGGGAGCGGTTCCACGTGGACCGGCACGGGCTCGGGCGCCGGAGCCGGGCGCTCCGGGAGCCTGGGAACCACCGCTCCGGATCTCCTGCCGAACATCGCTGTTGCCGGGCCTTCCTGGGCGTCCCTGCCGCGGGCCGAAGCGCGCCGCCGAGGGGACGGGTGACGGGGACGGGAGCGCCAGTCAGGACGCCTTGCGGCGGCCGAGGCGGGCCAGGATCGGGTCGAACAGGGTCGAGCGGGCGCGCTTGGCCTCGGCCCGCCCGGTGACCGCGGCAGCGAGGTCGGCGATGATCTCGGTCGCCCGGCCGCCGGCCTGGATCTCGGCCAGCATCTGGCCGTTGTTGGCGGCGGTGCCGAACAGCCCCGGGTCGAACGGCACCACCGCGGCGCCCGGGACCTCCAGCGCCTTGATGAACTCCGCCGCCCCGATCTCCGGCCGCTTGGGCATGCCGACCTGGTTGAGCACCAGCCGGGCCTGCCGGTCGTTCGGCCGCGCCTGCCGCAGGAGGTCGAACAGGTTACGGGCGTTGCGCAGCGAGGCGAGTTCGGGGGCTGCCACCACCACGATCTCGTCGGCCCCGATCAGCATCCGCCGGCTCCAGGCCGACCACAGGTGCGGCACGTCGAGGACGATGCACGGCACCGAGGCGCGCAGGATCTCGATCACGCTGTCGAAGGCGGTCTCGGAGAAGTCGGTGGTCCGGTCGAGGGTCGCGGGGGCGGCGAGCAGGCTGAGGTTGTCGGTGCACTTCGACAGCAGGCGGTCGACGAAGTTCGCGTCGATGCGCTCGGGCGCGAATACCGCCTCGGCGATGCCCTGGGGCGGGTCCTGGTTGAAGTTGAGGCTCGCGGTCCCGAACGCCACGTCGAGGTCGGCGATCACCGTCGAGGTGCCGAAGTCGCGGGCGATCGACCATGACAGGTTGTGGGCGATGGTGGACGCGCCCGCCCCGCCCTTGGCGCCGACGACCGCGACGGTGCGCCCGAGCGGCTCGGCGCCGGGCTCGCTGAACAGTTCCGAGATCGCCGCGATGGTGCCGACCGCGTCGATCGGCGCGATGAGGTACTCGCTCACCCCGCGGCGGATGAACTCGCGGTAGAGCAGCACGTCGTTGACGTGGCCGATCAGCACCACCTTGGTGCCGGCGTCGCAGACCTCGGCGAGGCGGTCGAGATGGGTGAGCGGGCTGACCTTGCCGTTGCCCATCTCGATGACGATGACGTTCGGGGTCGGGGCGCCGCGATAGGCCTCGACGGCGGCGTTGGCGCCGCCCATCTGGACCTTCACCTGCGCCTTCTGCATCCGCCGGTCGCCGATGGTGCTCTCGATCACGGCGGCGACGTCGGGCGTCTCGCAGAAGGCCTGGATCGTGATGCGCGGAACCGGTGCGATGATCCGGTCGCCGGTCTCTGACATGTCCGTCATGGCTCGCTCGCGACTCACGCCCTGGTTGCGTCCGGCGGCTCTGCCGAGCGCGCCCCTCCTCCTGCGGCCGGCAGGCCCGCGCCCGGGATCACCCCGGCGGACGCGCCCGCCGGGAGCCCGTCACTGCGTCACCTGCGTCTTCACGCTTGCGCGGCCATCCTGCTTCCAAGTGGTTGACGGATCCTTTCCGGAGCGCAGCTCTTCGATCTTGCGGGTGCGGGCGACCGAATCGACCCGGCCCTCCTGGCGGCCGCGCACGAGGTCCACCGGGTCTGCGACCTGGGCGGCGAGGTTGGACTGGGTCGCGCAGCCGAGGTTCCAGTAGGCGGCGTTGCCGTCGCTGAACCCGGGCTGCGACACGCCGAGGTCCTGCGGCCACAATCCGCATTCCCCGGCGACCCGGGCCTGCATGCGCTGGAAGCTCAGCCGCACCGGCGCCGCGACCGCGACGTCGGCGACCGCGTAGGGCGCGACCACGATCTCCCGCGCCGGCACCCCGCGCTCGGCGGTGCGGGCGCGCAGCAGCGCGGCGGTGCGGGCCACCGCCGGCCCGGGCACCTGCGAGCCGCTCGGCACCTCGACCACCAGCACGCCGCGGCCGTAGCGCCGGTACTCGAGCAGGAAGGCGTCGAGGTCGTCGGCCTGGCGCGGGTCGAGATGGCCGGTGCCGGTGACGAACACGTCGAGGTCGCGCGGGCGGTCGGCGAGCACGATCGGGTGGCGGCCGGCGACGGTCGCCGGGGCGATCGAACCGGTCGTCGTGCGGTCGGCGCTCACGCAGGCGCCGAGCTGCAGCGCGAGGGCCGCGGCGGCCGCGAGGCGCGGGGAGGGGCGGGGCATCGGAATCATCCTGGCGGGGCTCAATCGGTGATGAAGCCGACCCGGCCGCGATAGGCCGGCCCGAGCGGGGCCGCGCCGACCACGCCGTAGAGGCGGTTGAAGCGTCCGAGCAGGATCGACTGGGCGTCGGTGGCGTCGACGAAGCCGTCGTCGGGCCGCTTGGCCTCGCCGGGATCCATCGGCCGGGCGATGTAGGGCGTGACCATGATCATCAGCTCGGTCTCCTGGCGCTGGTAGTCGCGGGACCGGAACAGGGCGCCGAGCACCGGCAGGTTGACGAGGCCGGGCAGGCCGTCGATCGCCTGCCGGGTCCGCTGCTGGATCAGGCCGGCGGTCATCATCGTGCCGCCGGAGGGCAGCTCGATCGTCGTCTCGGACTTGCGCACCGTCAGCGCCGGCACCGCGATGCTGGTGTTGCCGTTCGAGACCAGGATCGCGTTCTGGGGATCGAGCTCGGTGACGTTGGTGCCGACCCGGACCGAGATCCGGTTCTCGGACTGCACCACCGGCGTGAAGTTGAGCGCGACGCCGTAGGGCTTGAACTCGATGCCGACCGAGCAGTTCGACGACCCGCCGACGCCGACCACGCCGACGATTCCGGTGCAGTTCTGGCTCGTCGGCACCGGGATCTCGCCGCCGGCGGTGAAGTTCGCCGCCTCGCCGGAGATCGCCGTCAGGGTCGGCTCGGCGAGGATGCGCGACACGCCGGCCTGCTCGAAGGCCCGCAGGGTCGCCTGGAGCGTCATCGGGCCGGCGCCGATCGATCCCTGAACCAGATTGCCGGTCGGGAAGCTCTGGCCGCTCAGCGGAAACGGGGTGTTGTTGGCGAAGTTCTTCGTGATGCCCCAGGTGCTGCTCGTGTTGATGCCGAACTGCTTGAGCACCGAGCGCGACACCTCGACCACGGTGACGCGCAGCATCACCTGATCGCGGCCCCGGATCGTGAGGTTGTTGATGACCGCGCCGCGGGCGCCGCCGTTCGTGCCGACGAAGGCGGTGGCGATGTCGACCGCCTGCTGGGCCTCCGCGGCGGAGGTGACGGTGCCGGTCAGCAGGACCGATTCGCCCGCCGGCCGCACGTCGAAGCGCCCGCCCGGCAGGCTGCCGTTGAGGGTCTGGCGCAGCACGTTGAGGTCGCGGCCGACGGTGACGTCGAGGGCGGCGATCTGCCGGCCCTCGGCATCCATCACGAAGATCGAGGTCGCGCCGTTGTCGACCCCGATGACGAACACCTTGCGGGTCGAGCGGACCACCGCGTTTGCCACCTTCGGGTTGGCGACGAACACTTCGCGGGCGTCCCGCGGCAGGTCGACCACCACCGAGCGCCCCTGGGTCAGGTCGAGGCGGCGGGAGATCGCGGCCTCGTCGGGCCCGACCGCGAGCACCGGCGCCGGCGCGACGGCGCCGCGCATCCCCGCCGGCTGCCCGAGGACGGGCAGCGGCGATCCGGCGAGGACGGCCGCGGCGGCCAGGAGCGGGAGCAGGGCGCTCCGGGCCCGGGACGGGGCGGGGACGCGGGCGGGCATGGGACGGGCTTCCTCGGCAGGGGCCGTGACGGGGCGGGTCACCGGGCCGACATCGGCTTGGCGACCCCGTAGCGGATCACGGTGAGGCCGCCCTCGGCCCGGGGCTCGGGCGATTCGGGGCCGGACGGGGCGGCGTCGACGATGCTGCGCAGCGTCAGCGAGAGCTGGCCGGCGCGCTGGGCGAGGGCGAGCATCTCGGCCTGCCCGGGCGTGACCTCGAGGGTCGCGGTGTCGCCGGTGACCACGCGCTCGCCGTTGCGCTCCTGCACCGTCTGGCCGACCGCGAGCACCCGCACGTTGGTCAGGAGGGTGTCGGCGGCGTGCGTCTCGGACGCGCCGGCCCGGCCGGGCTCGCCGTCGCGCTGGGTGCGCACCACGTCGACCCGGTCGTTGGGCAGGATGAAGCCGCCGGCGGTGTTGCTGCCGCGGGTGTCGATCGAGATCGCCATCGCCCGCATGCCCGCCGGCAGCATCGCCGACAGGAAGCCGCCGCCATTGGCCTTGATGAGCTTCTCGCGCCGGATCGGCTCGCCGGCCAGGAACGCGCCGCGCACGAACGAGCCGGCGGTATCCTCCAAGGCCGAGGGCAGCGCCGGGCGCAGCAGGAAGCCGTCGTTGACCACCGCCCGCGGCCAGGGCTGCCAGCGCAGGTCGGCGGGCTTGAGCACCTGTCCCATCGGCAGGTCGGCGGCCGCGACCAGCACGTCGACGGTCTCGATCGCCGGTGCCGCCGCGACCACCACCGGCGGCGGCGGGGGCGGCGGCTCGCGCCCGCTCGTGAGGTAGAACGCCAACGTGCCGGCGACGGCGGCGATGCCGATGAGGAGGGCGCGCGAGGGGTTCATCACGGGACCGGACGGGCGCCGGCACCGCACCGGACGCTCCGGGAATCCAGCAGCGAAACCTCAACTTAAGGTTAACGGTTCACTGACGGTGCGCGCCCGGTCAGGGGCCGAGGGCGATCCGCCACAGCGGGGCGGCCGGGCACACCACGAGGGCGGCCGCCGCGAGCGCGATGCCGTAGGGCACCCCGGCGTCGCGGTCGTGCAGGTGGAGCGCGAACGGCCAGGAGGCCGCGAAGGCGGGCAGGGGCTGCGCACGCAGGGTGAGCAGGCCGAGGGTCAGGACCCCGCCGGCCAGCGACGCGACGACGAGATACTCGGGCAGGGCGCCGAAGCCGAGCCACAGGGCGGTCGCCGCCGCGAGCTTGGCGTCGCCGCCGCCGACCGCACCGGCGGCGAACAGCCCGAAACCCGCCGCCAGGACGACGAGCCCGGCGCCGACATGCCCGGCGATCTCGGCCCAGCCGAGGCCGGACGCCAGCGCGACCGCGACGAAGCCCGCGACGAGCCCGGCGCCGAGGCGGTTGGGGATCGTCATCGTCAGCAGGTCGCTCGCGGCAGCGTAGGCCATGAGGAACGGGAAGGCGACGAGAAGCGCGAAGGTGGCCATCCTCTGGACCCCGGAGCGGCCGCGGACGGACCGGCGAGGCGGCCCGGCCGGGGAACACCCGGACCGGACCGGCCGTCGGCGCGGCGGCCCGTCACTTGTTGATGTTCTTGGCGACGTTCGTGAAGGTGTTGCCGATGTTGTTGCCGAGCGTGCTGGCCGCGGTGATGAGAGCAACGGCGATCAGGCTCGCGAGCAGACCGTATTCGATCGCGGTGGCACCGGATTCGTCGGAGGCGAAACGCTTGAGGAAAGTGGCCATGAGGGAATGCCCTTCGGTTCGGTGACCCTGCAGCTCCGTCGGCATCGTTGGAGGTGGCCGATCGGGACGCTCGCAACCTATCGCCGTGCAGTTGCGGCGAGGTTAAAACGATCTTCGCAACCGGCCGTCCACGGGGGATCCGTCGCGACCGTCAACGAAGCCCTACCGCCGACGCTGCAATCGACCGGTATTCCGGTACCGGCGGCGACCTTAGCGATTCGGCAACGATCCTGGTCCCCTATGGCAAGCAGCACCGTCCGCCCGCGAGATCCGACCCATGGCCCGGCCCGTCCGCCCCTCGCCCGCCCGCGCCCGCCTGCGCCGCGGGCTGCTGGCGGCCTGCCTCGCCGGCGTGGCGAGCGCCGCCGCGGCCGCCGGCGAGGGATCGGGCGTCGTCACCGTATCGGTCGACAGCGCCAAGGTGATGCGCCTGCCCGAGCGCACCGCGACCGTCATCGTCGGCAACCCGATCATCGCCGACGTGTCGCTGCAGCGGAACGGCGTCGTGGTCCTCACCGGCAAGAGCTTTGGCAGCACCAACCTCATCGCCCTCGACGGCGCCGGCGCGATGCTGGCGGAGTCGCGCATCAGCGTGACGGCCGGCGGCACCGCCATGGTCACGGTGCAGCGCGGGCTCGACCGAGAGACCTATTCGTGCACCCCGGCCTGCCTACCGGCGGTGCAACTCGGCGACGCACCGAAATACTTCGGCGAGATCAGCGGACAGGCCGGCCAGCGCAACACGCTGGCGACGCAGTAGCCGGCAGACGCCCCGATGCCGATGGCGCCCCTGCCGACTCTCCCCGCGCGGCCCGACCTCCCGGGGCGTCCCCGCCTACTCCGGGCCGCCCTCGGCCGCGGGGCACGCCGGTTCCGCCGCGCCGACGACGGGGTCGCCGCGGTCGAGTTCGCCCTCATCTCGATCCCGTTCCTGGCTCTGGTCGGGGCGATCTTCGAGACCGCGCTCGGCTTCTTCGCCAGCCAGAACCTCGAGATCGCGGTCAGCGACACCGCCCGCCAGATCTATACCGGGCAGTTCCAGGGCGGCCTCGCCGCCGGCAGCTCGGCGGATCAGGCGCTCGCGAACTTCAAGATCCTGCTGTGCCGGGATCGGGTGACGATCTTTCCCTGCGGCGACGTCAAGGTCGACGTGCTCGCCCTGCCCGACAACAGGGGCATCGCGATCACCGGCCCGATCGACCCCGCGACCGGGGACTGGCGCGCCGGCTTCGGCACCCGCTACCAGGCGCCGGAGGACAACCAGATCGTCGTGGTGCAGGCGGCGGTCGCGATTCCCGCCTTCTTCAGCCTGCTCAACCCCTCGACCTACAAGGCGAGCCAGGGCCGGTCGCGGATCATCCAGACCGCGGTCGCCTTCCGGACGGAGCCCTACAAGTGAGCCCCCCCGGGGGCCGCGGTCCGGGGTGCCCTGCCGCGCCGCGCCGGTTCGCGGCCGACCGGCGGGGCATCGCGGCGGTCGAGTTCGCCCTGATGCTGCCGGTGCTGATCGGGCTGTATCTCGGCGCGAGCGAGCTCGCCCAGTACATCAGCAACGCGCGCAAGGTCGCGCTGGCGACCCGGTCGGTCGCCGACCTGATCTCGCGCCAGACGCTGCCGGTGACCACAGAGAGCCTCCAGAACACCATCCGGGCGGCACGCGCGATCCTGGCGCCGTTCGATCCCGCGAGCGCGACCATCACGGTCCTGGCGGTGGGGGTCTACGACGACGCCGCCACCCAGGTGAAGGTGTGCTCGGGCAGCCAGTCGAGCGGAAACGCCGAGCCGCCGGCGGTCACGGCCACCACCGTGTCGACGGGCCTGCCGCCCGTGCCGGCGGCCTACAAGGCCAAGGGCACCCGCTACGTCGCGGTGATCCTGTCGATGACCTACAAGCCGATGCTCGGCTCCAGCCTCGCGTCGTACCTGGGTGCGGAGGGCGGGCTGGCGTCGCTCAGGGACCAGATCGTCTGGCCGGTGCGCGGGGGAACCCAGGCGAACGGCACCGGTCCCGAGGCGGTGCTGCCCGGCGGCGTGGTCTGCCCGGTCAACTTCTGAGGGGCGCAATCGCCTGGACCCGGATCTTGACTCCGGCGCCCGCTGCCTCTAACCCGCCCCATCCCGAGGTTGATGCCTCACGCCAAGCCGACCGGTCCGAGAGGCCGGAGGTCAACGCCCGACAGCGCGATGCGCCCTCGGGCGCGTCCGGCGTTGAGCGGATGCCCAGGATACCGGCGGCGAACGGCCGCCATCAGGACGACCGGATGAACGGCCAGGACCCGGCGCGGTTGCGCATCGAGGACGCGGTGAACCAGACCTGCCCGTGGTCGGGCAAGCCGGTCGCCGCCGATTCGCTGACGCTCTACAGCGGCGCCGTGGTCGGCTTCTGCAATCCGGGCTGCCGGGACAAGTTCGAGCAGGCGGTGCGGCACTTCGAGGGCGCGCTCCAGGCGCGCCGGGCCGCCACCGCCGGCAACGACGAGTAGGCGCGCAGGGGACGACAGCCATGTTCGAAGGTCTCTCCGACCGCCTCTCCGGCATCCTGTCCGGGCTCACCCGCCGCGGCGCCCTGACCGAGGCCGACGTGACGGCCGCCCTGCGCGAGGTGCGCCGCGCCCTGCTCGAGGCCGACGTCGCCCTCGAAGTGGTGCGCGACTTCTCCGACAAGGTGAAGGAGCAGGCGGTCGGCGCCGTCGTGCTGAAGTCGGTGACGCCCGGCCAGATGGTCGTGAAGATCGTCAACGACCAGCTCGTGGCGATGCTCGGCTCCTCGGCCGAGATCATCGACCTCAACGCCCCGGCGCCGGTCGGCATCCTGATGGTCGGCCTCCAGGGCTCGGGCAAGACCACCACCACCGCCAAGATCGCCCGCCGCCTGTCCCAGCGCGACAAGCGCCGGGTGCTGCTCGCCTCCCTCGACACCCGCCGCCCGGCGGCGATGGAGCAGCTCGCGGTGCTCGGCCAGCAGGTCGGCGTCGACACCCTGCCGATCATCGCCGGCCAGACCGCGGTGCAGATCGCCCGGCGCGCCATGGAGGCCGCGCGGCTGGGCGGCTTCGATGTGGTGATGCTCGACACCGCCGGCCGCATCACCCTCGACGAGGCGCTGATGCAGGAGGCCGCGGAGGTCAAGGCGGCGACCCGTCCGCACGAGGTCCTGCTCGTCGCCGACGCGCTGACCGGCCAGGACGCGGTCAACACCGCCCGCGCCTTCGACGCCCGGCTCGGCGTCACCGGCATCGTGCTGACCCGCATGGACGGCGACGCCCGCGGCGGCGCGGCCCTGTCGATGCGCGCCGTCACCGGCAAGCCGATCAAGCTCGTCGGCACCGGCGAGAAGGTCGACGCCCTCGAGGAGTTCCACCCCGACCGCGTCGCCAACCGCATCCTCGGCATGGGCGACATCGTCTCGCTGGTCGAGAAGGCCGCCGAGACGATCGACCACGAGCAGGCTCTCCGCGCCGCGGAGAAGATGCGCAAGGGCAAGTTCGACCTCGACGACCTGTCGATGCAGCTCGCCCAGATGGAGAAGATGGGCGGCATCGGCGGCCTGATGGGCATGCTGCCCGGCATGGGCCAGATCAAGAAGCAGGTCGAGGGCGCCAACCTCGACGAGACGATGTTCAAGCGCCAGCGCGCGATCATCTCGTCGATGACGCCGGCCGAGCGCAAGAACCCCGACCTGCTCAAGGCCTCGCGCAAGAAGCGCGTCGCTAGGGGCGCGGGCGTCGACGTGGCGGAGATCAACAAGCTCCTCAAGATGCACCGCACCATGGCCGACATGATGAAGGCGATGGGGCAGGGCAAGCGCGGCATCGGGCAGGCGCTCGGCAACATGTTCGGGCTCGGCGGCGGCGGGCTCGGGCAGATGGGCAAGATGATGGGCGGGGGGATGCCGGGCGGCATGCCCGAGCCGACGCCCGAGCAGATCGCCGCGCTGGAGAAGCAGTTTGGCGGCAAGCTGCCGCCGATGCCGCCGAACCTCGGCGCGCCGGGCAGGATGCCGTCCCTGCCGGGCCTCGGCGGGGGCAAGCTCCCGGGCCTGCCCGGCCTCGGCGGCCTGCCGTTCGGGAAGAAGAAGTGACCGTGCCGCACGCAGCGGCCGGTCCGGGCTCCCGACGGGAGCCGACGCCATCCGTCCGGGCGAGGCCGCCGGCCTAGCCGAGCCCTCCGTCCGGATCGGGATCCACCACACCTCGCAACGACATCCAGTCAGGAGACCACCATGTCGCTCAAGATCCGTCTCACCCGCGGCGGCGCCAAGAAGCGCCCGTACTACCGCATCGTCGTCGCCGACGCCCGCTCGCCGCGCGACGGCCGCTTCATCGACAAGGTCGGCGCCTACGACCCGATGAAGCCGAAGGACGATCCGGCCCGCGTGACCCTCGAGGCCGAGAAGATCCAGGCGTGGCTCGCCAAGGGCGCCCAGCCGACCGACCGCGTGCTGCGCTTCCTCGACGCCGCCGGCCTCGCCAAGCGCCCTGCCCGCAACAACCCGAAGAAGGCCGAGCCCGGCACCAAGGCCAAGGAGCGCGCCGCCGCCCGCGCCGAGAAGGCCGGCGCCGGCGAGGACGCCGCGGCGTAAGGCCCGGCACCATGGCCCGCCGGCCCGACGCCGCCCCCCGCCGCGGGGGGCCACGCCGCCCGGCGGGCGACACGCCCGCTCCCGCGGGTGGCAAAGCTGCCCCTGCGGGTGGCCCGGCCGCCCGCCGTGACATCGCGAGCGACCCCGACCTCGTCCTGCTCGGCGAGTTCGGTCGCGCCCACGGCCTCGCGGGCGAGGTGCGGGTGAAATCCTATACCGGCGACCCGGAGGCGATCGGCCGCTACGGCGTGCTGACCGGGGCCGACGGCCGTGCCGTCGAGATCCTGTCCCTGCGCCCGGCGACCGGAATCCCTGACATCCTGATCGCCCGGGTCAAGGGCGTGAGCGGCCGCACCGGCGCCGAATCCCTCAACCGCCTCGCCCTCTACGCCCCGCGCGAACGCCTCGGCGCGCCGGAGGACGAGGACGAGTTCCTCACCGCCGACCTCGTCGGGCTCGCGGTCCACGACCGCGACGGCAGCCGCGTCGGCACCGTGCGGGCGGTGCCGAATTACGGCGGCGGCGACCTCCTCGACATCGTCTCGACCGCCGGCGCCTCGGCGCTGCTGCCGTTCACCCGCGCCTTCGTGCCCGAGGTCGACATCGCCGGCCGCCGCCTCACGATCGATCCGCCGGAGGATCTGTTCGCGCCGGCGCGTCCGGAACCCGACACTGACCCGGACTGAGAGCGGCGTTCATCGTCGCGCGCAGCCGCACCAGGGAGTGCGGCTCGACCCGGTTCGGCCCGCCGAAGGGCCGCTCGTGCAGGGCGACGAGGCCGAGCGTCGTCACCATCCCGATCGCGAACAGCGTCATGGCGACGATCGAGGCCCGGGGCCGCTCCATGTGGACGAGCGCCAGCGAGACCAGGGTCAGGACCGCGAGCACCAGCAGCGTGATCCACTTCGATTCGTCGACCGGGTTGTCGGCGAGCGTCAGCCGGTCGCTGCGGGCGCTGCGCAGGCGCATCGCGGCGTCGAGCATCGCGTTGTGGACCGCCAGCCCGGCCTCGGTGCTGAGGCGCGGGTTGGCGGTCGCCCGCAGCAACCGGTCCATCGCCGCGCCGGCGGCGGACGAGCGGCCGGCATAGCGCATCAGCGCCCATTCCTCGTCGATCACCGCCGCGACGTAGGTCGCGAGGTCGGCCCGGATCGCCGACATGTCGGGCTTCGAGGCGACGCTGAGGTCGTAGAGGGTCATCAGGCTGTCGCGCTCCTGCTGCACCGCGCGCACCGCGTGCCGCTGGCGCTCCCAGGCGTCGCTCGCCACGAAGCCGGTGAGCAGCGACAGCAGGATCGAGACGACGCCGAAATAGCTCGGCACGAGGCCGTCGAGGCTGCGGGCGAAGCCGCGGGTCGGGCGCGAGAACGCCAGCGCGTGCAGGCCGAGGCAGGCCGCCGCGAAGAACGCGATCAGCAGCAGGAAGATCAGCCAGGCCGGCTGGTCGAGCAGGAAGCCGAGCATCGGAACGGGTCGCGTGGCCGGGCGAGATGCCCCTGGGGCCGGTTCTAGCCCGCGGGGGTGTGCGAAGCGTTGACCCGATCCCGCACCCGCGCGATCACCCCGGCATGACCTCCCCCTGGCGCGCCACGATCCTCACCCTCTACCCGGAGATGTTCCCCGGTCCCCTCGGGCTGTCGCTCTCGGGCGATGCCCTGGAGCGGGGCGCCTGGAGCCTGGAGGCGCGCAACATCCGCGACCACGGCCTCGGCCGCCACCGCGCCGTGGACGACACCCCGGCGGGGGGCGGGGCCGGGATGGTGCTGCGCTGCGACGTGCTCGCCGCCGCCATCGACGCCGCCGCGGCGCCCGACGACCCGCGCCCGCGCCTGCTGATGAGCCCGCGCGGCCGGCCGCTGACCCAGCAGCGGGTGCGGTCCCTGAGCGAGGGCCCGGGCCTGATCGCCGTCTGCGGCCGCTTCGAGGGCGTCGACGAGCGGGTGATCGCCGGCCGCGGCCTGGAGGAGGTCTCGATCGGCGATTACGTGCTCTCGGGCGGCGAGATCGCCGCCCTGGTGACGATCGACGCCTGCGTGCGGCTCCTGCCCGGCGTGATGGGCAAGGTGGCGTCCGGCGTCGAGGAGAGCTTCGAGGGGCCGGGGCTCGAATATCCGCACTACACCCGCCCGCGGGACTGGGAGGGACGGACGATCCCCGACGTGCTCACCGGCGGCAACCACGACGCCATCGCCCGCTGGCGCGCGGCCGAGGCCGCCCGCCTCACGCGGGAGCGCCGGCCGGACCTGCTGGCGCGGGACCGTCGTCCGGTTGCGACGAGCGCGGATCCGACGGACTGACCCTGGGCCGCGCGTCGCCTCGTCAGTGCCGCCCCCGTCCCAACATCGCGACGATCCTGGGGGCGATGCGCTGCGCCACGATGGCGTAGCCTTCCGGCAGGAAATGCTCGCCGTCGGGCTGGATCGCCGCCGCCGGCACGCCGGCCCTGATCCCTCCGAGGAAGACGCTGTGCGTGTGGGCCGCGACGTCGCGGGCGACGCCGTGATATCCGGCGAAGATCGCCACCGCGATGCCGCGCGCCTGCAACCGGGACACGATGGATTCGAGGTTGCCGGCCGTCGCTTCGGGATCGATCACGCGGTAGCCCTGGCGCTTGCCGCCGCGGCCGTCGTTGTTGCCCGGTTGCAGGATGACCAGCCGGGTTCCCTCTGGCACGGACGAATCGAGGCGGTTGAGCATGCCTTCGGTCGTGTCGCCGCTGATCCCGGCATTCGTGACGGAGACGTCGAGCCCCTTGTCGCGGAGGATCCGTTCGAGTTGGGCCGGATAGGCCTCGGCGCGGGAGACGCCCTTGCCATCGGTGTTGCTGGCTCCGAGCGCGACGATGCTGATCTGCGCGGCGTCGGCCGACGAGACGGCGCCCGGCACGGCGAGCGCTGCGACAAATCCGATCGAAACGAATATCCGGACGAGCGCGGAGCGTCCGCGATGAAGGATCCCCATCTCAAGTCTCCAGAATGACGACACGGCGGAGAACTCCGACGACATGCCTCGGAAGGCGTTGCGTAGCGTTCCTCGGCTGTATCCGAGAAGAACGCTCGTTCGCCGCCCCGCGTACGATGTAACGGGAGTGTTCCCGTGATGCACGCGAAATCATCATGGGCCGATCGGGGGCGGGATCGTCTGCCGCCTCACGCTGTTGCGCTGCACCGATCGGCTCCGAATGCCTAGGCAGGTCGGCTTAATCCTGTGGGATCGAGCCCGTGCCCTGGGTGAGTGGCCGGAGTCCGCGTCAATGCCCCGCCGAGAACGCCGCTCCCGGCTTGTCGTGGGTCGCCAGCCGCTCGACCATCGTGGCGCTGGCCTCGTTCATGCCGGTGATCTCGACCGCGATGCCGTGGTGGCGGAACTTCAGCACCACCCGGTCGAGGGCGTTGATCGCCGAGATGTCCCAGAAATGCGCCGCGCTCAGGTCGACGACGACCCGGGACAGGTCCGCCTCGCGGAAGTCGAAGGCGGCGTGGAACGCCTCGGCGGTGGCGAAGAAGATCTGGCCCGAGACCCGGTAGGTGCGGGCATCCCCGTCCCGCACCGAGGCGACCGAGAAGAAGCGCGTGACCTTGTGGGCGAAGAACAGCCCGCTCAGCACGACGCCGAACAGCACGCCCCTGGCGAGGTCGTGGGTCGCCACCACCACCGCGACGGTGCCGAGCATCACCACGCTCGAACTCCACGGATTGGTGGCGACACTGCGGATCGAGCGCCACTGGAAGGTGTTGATCGACACCATGATCATCACCGCGACCAAGGCCGCCATCGGGATCCGGGCGACGTAGGGGCCGAGCACCACGATCAGGAACAGCAGGAAGGCGCCGGCCCACAGGGTCGAGAGCCGGCCGCGCCCGCCGGACGAGACGTTGATGACCGACTGGCCGATCATCGCGCAGCCGGCCATGCCGCCGAGCAGGCCCGCCGCGACGTTGCCGAGGCCCTGGCCGGCGCATTCGCGGTTCTTGTTCGAGCCGGTATCGGTCATCTCGTCGAGGATCGCCGCGGTCATCAGGCTCTCCAGCAGCCCGACCATCGCGAGGGTGAGGGAGTAGGGCGCGATGATCCGCAGCGTCTCGAGGGTCAGGGGCACCTCCGGCCAGGCGAGGTGGGGCAGGGCGTCCGGCAGGGCGCCCATGTCGCCGACGGTGCGGATGTCGAGGCCGAGCGCCATCGCGAGCGCGGTCATCACCAGGATGCAGACCAGCGCCGAGGGCACCGCCCGGGTGAGCCGCGGCAATCCGTAGATGAGCGCGAGGCCCGCCGCCGTCATCGCGTAGACCACCGGGCCGCGCCCGATCAGCTCCGGCATCTGGGCGAGGAAGATCAGGATCGCCAGCGCGTTGACGAAGCCGGTGACGACCGAGCGCGAGACGAACCGCATCAGGTTGCCGAGCCGCAGGAACCCGGCCGCGATTTGGATCAGCCCGGTCAGGATCGTGGCGGCGAACAGGTAGGCGACGCCGTGCTCCTTGACGAGCGTCACCATCACCAGCGCCATCGCGCCGGTGGCCGCCGAGATCATCGCCGGCCGCCCGCCCGCGAAGGCGGTGACGACCGCGATGCAGAACGAGGCATAGAGGCCGAGCTTCGGGTCGACGCCGGCGATGATCGAGAAGGCGATCGCCTCCGGGATCAGCGCCAGGGCGACGACGGTGCCGGCCAGGAGTTCACGGGTGACGTTCGGAGCCCATTCGCTCCGCAGGCGGTTCAGGTTCATCGGGGATGCTCGCAGCGTCCCGGCGCAGGCGGCCGGGGAGGGGCTGCCGCGAAAGACGCGGGCAGCCGGGGAATGGCGGTGGAACGGCGGGAGAGCGGACGGCTACGGCGGCGTGGGCCGGGAGGCGTGGCGGGCTCGATCCTGCGTCATCCATCCCCCATAGGCGCATCGGTGCTGCGACGCAACACAGGCCGGCGGTGGCGCCGCTTGACCCCTGCCGTCCCCTCGGTCATGCCCGGCGGCTCCCGCAGGCAAGCGGGCTTCCATCGCGACGGATGGCCCACACCATGACGACCCGGCCCGAGGCGCGCCCGCGCGTGCCGCACTTCTCCTCCGGCCCCTGCGCCAAGCGCCCCGGCTGGACCCCCGCCGCCCTCGGCGACGCGGCGCTCGGCCGCTCGCACCGCGCCAGGCTCGGCAAGACGAAGCTGAAGGAGGCGATCGACCTCACCCGGGCGGTGCTGGAAGTGCCGGACGATTACCGGGTCGGCATCGTGCCGGCCTCCGATACCGGCGCGGTCGAGATGGCGATGTGGTCGCTGCTCGGGCCCCGGCCGGTGGAGATGCTGGCCTGGGAATCCTTCGGCGAGACCTGGGTCACCGACGCGGTCAAGCAACTGAAGCTCGACGCCCGCGTCGTCACCGCGCCCTATGGCCGGCTGCCCGACCTGTCGGCGGTCGACACGAAGACCCGCGACGTGGTGTTCACCTGGAACGGCACCACCTCGGGCGTGCGGGTGCCGGATGCCGGCTGGATCGCCGCCGACCGCGAGGGGCTGGTGCTCTGCGACGCCACCTCGGCGGCCTTCGCCCAGCGGCTCGACTGGCACAAGCTCGATGTCGTGACCTTCTCCTGGCAGAAGGCGCTCGGCGGCGAGGCCGCCCACGGCATGCTGGTGCTCTCGCCCCGGGCGGTCGCCCGGCTGGAAAGCTATTCTCCACCCTGGCCGATGCCGAAGATCTTCCGCCTGACCAAGGGCGGCAAGCTCATGGAGGGGATCTTCGAGGGCGAGACCATCAACACTCCCTCGATGCTCGCCGTCGAGGACTACCTCGACGCCCTGCGCTGGGGGCAGGCCGCCGGCGGGCTCGCCGGCCTGTGCGCCCGCGCCGACGCCAATGCCCGCGTGATCGCCGAGTGGGTCGCCCGCACGCCGTGGATCGGCAACCTCGCGCAGGATCCGGCGACCGCGTCGAACACCAGCGTCTGCCTCGTCGTCACCGATCCCGACGTGACCGCGAAGGGGCCGGAGGCCGGCGCGGCCGTCGCCAAGGGCATCGCCGCGACCCTGGAGCGCGAGGGCGTCGCCCACGACATCGGCTCCTACCGCGACGCCCCGCCCGGCCTGCGGATCTGGTGCGGCGCCACCGTCGAGGCGGCCGACCTCGAAGCCCTGACGCCGTGGCTCGACTGGGCCTTCGCGCAGGAGAAGGCGCGGCTCGCCGCCCGCGCGGCCTGAGCCCGTCCCCGGCCCGGGACGATCCCGGGCCGCGGTCTTCAGCGGTTCCTTAACCATGATCGGAGCAGTCTGAGACCCACGCCGACGGGCCGCCTCTCTCGCGCCCGTGCCGTCCGGGTGCCCATGTTCCTGTTCACCACGCCGACCCCGCGGGAGACCGCACCGCGCACCGCCACGGCGAGCCCGGTGGTCGAGGCGATCCGGCAGGGAGCGGAGAAGACCGGCATCGGCTTCGACTATCTTCTCGCCACCGCCAAGCGCGAATCCGGCCTCGACCCGTCCGCGAAGGCCGGCACCTCCTCGGCGACCGGGCTGTTCCAGTTCATCGAGCAGACCTGGCTCGGCGTGCTCAAGCAGGACGGGCCGGACCTCGGCCTCGGCGCCTACGCGGACGCGATCACGGCCAAGCCCCAGGGCGGCTACGCGGTGAGCGACCCGGCCGCCCGGCAGGCGATCCTCGACCTGCGCCAGGACCCGCAGGCCGCCGCCGCGATGGCCGGCGCCCTGACCCGGCGCAACCACGAGGCGCTCGGCGCCGAGCTCGGCCGCGAGCCGACCGCCGGCGACCTCTACGCCGCCCACGTGCTCGGCGCCCGCGGCGCCGCGAGCCAGTCCGCCGCGCCGCCGCCGGCGAGCGCCGCCGCGGCACCGGTCGCCGAGGGCCCGACCGCCTACACCGCCGAGGCCGGATCGGGCCTGCGCTCGCTGTTCCAGACCGATGCCCGCCGCGGCGGCCCGGTCTCGGACGGCGTCGCCCGCCTGTGGCGCAGCCGCAGCCCCGAGGGCGCGGCCGCGACCGCCGCCCCGCCGGGCTACTTCCCGCGTTCCGAGGGCGAGACGGCGGTGGCCGCCGCCGACGCATCCCTGCCGCCGGCCGCCCGCGCGGCCCCGGCC
>NZ_SACP01000042.1 GCF_004004555.2 Methylobacterium oryzihabitans | reverse complement strand
CCGCCCGCGCCGGCGAGGGCGCCGCCCTCGCGACGGTGGTGGAGGGGCAACTCGCGGCGATGTCCGCCCTGGTCGACGCGGCCGAAGCCTGCCCGGCCCGCCGGCCCGAGGCGGTGCGGGCCCGTCTCGCGGCGGCGGTCGCCGCCCTCACGGAGGCCGGCGCCGGGGCGCTCGACCTCGACCGCCTGCACCAGGAGGCGATGCTGCTCGCCGCCAAGGCGGACATCCGCGAGGAGATCGACCGGCTGCGCGCCCACGTCGACGCCGCCCGCGACCTGCTCGCCGCCGGCGGCGCGATCGGCCGGCGCCTCGACTTCCTGGCCCAGGAATTCGGCCGCGAGGCCAACACCCTGTGCGCCAAGGCCGGCGACGTGTCGCTGTCGCGCATCGGTCTCGACCTCAAGGCGGTGGTCGAGCAATACCGCGAGCAGGTGCAGAACATCGAGTAGCCGGCAGGGCACTCGGGTGAAACCCGATTGTCGATCCCGCGGGCGCGGTGCGCTCTGCGCCCGAAGAGCGCCCCGCGCAGCGGGTCCGGGAGGACGAATGTCTTCTCGGACGCAGAGCGGAGCGAAAGCCAAAGTCACGGCGACACGACGTGTCGCGCGTGACTGCCGGCGCACGAGGCCAAGTAGGAAACCCAGGGCAATCGGGATCACCCGATGGCCCTGGAGTAGCCGGACCGGCGCCGAGCGGGTAGTGGAGCGGGTGCCGCGCCGTGCGGCGGCGCGCCGGCGCGATGGCCGGCGGGCGGAGAGAGGATGCCGATGGCCACCGGTGCCGGACCTGACCTGTTGACCTCGCCGGTCGCCCGCCGCGGCCTGGTGCTGATCCTGTCCTCGCCGTCCGGGGCCGGCAAGACGACCCTGACCCGCGCCCTCGCCCAGCGGCCGGAATGGCAGCTCGCCCTGTCGGTCTCGGTCACCACCCGGGCCCGGCGCGCCTCCGAGATCGACGGCCAGCACTACCGTTTCATCGAGCGCGAGGCGTTCGAGGACCTGCGCCAGCGCGACGACCTGCTCGAATGGGCCGAGGTCCACGGCAACTTCTACGGCACGCCGCGCCGGCCGGTGGAGAAGGCGCTGGCCGCCGGCCGCGACATGATCTTCGACATCGACTACCAGGGCACCCGGCAGGTCCGCTCGAAGCTGCGCGACGACGTGGTGACGATCTTCATCCTGCCGCCGAGCATGGCCGAACTGCGCCGCCGGCTGGAGCGCCGGGCCGAGGACTCGCCCGAGACGATCGAGAAGCGCCTGCGCAACGCCCGCACCGAGATCGAGCGCTGGTCGGAATACGACTACGTGCTGGTCAACGACGACCTCGACCGCTCGTTCAAGGCGCTGGAGGCGATCCTCACCGCCGAGCACCTGCGGCGCGAGCGCCAGACCGGCCTCGACGGCTTCGTCGGCGGGCTGCTCTCGGCCTCTGCTTCCGGCTGACCCAGCGGCCTCCGGCGCCTGCCCCAGGGACCTCACCTGCGACGTTTTCCCCCGAGGCGCCGGGCCGCCGGCGACCCTGCGGAACGAAGTGCCCACGATTCTGTTGGCCCGCCGAACAGAATCGGGGCCGTGCGCGAGGCCGGCCCGAGAACGGAGTCCGGGCGTGGATCTTGGCATCAAGGGACGGGTCGCCGTCGTCACCGGCGGCGATTCCGGCATCGGTCGCTGCACCGCCTCCCTCCTGCTGCAGGAGGGCGCGAAGGTCGTCCTGTCGGACGTCGACGCCGACGCGGTGGAGGCGGCCGCGGCCGAGCTGCGCAGCCTCGGCGAGGTCACCGCCGTCGCGGCCGACCTCACCCGCCTCGACGCGGTCGAGGCCCTGCGCGACCGCACCGAGGCCGCCTACGGCCCGGCGCACATCCTCGTCAACGCCGCCGGCATCACCGGCCCGACCGGCGACTTCCTCACCATCACCGACGCGCAGTGGATGGAGGCGATCGAGGCCGACCTGATGGCGGCGGTGCGGGTCTGCCGCGCCTTCCTGCCCGGGATGCGGTCGGCGGGCTGGGGCCGGATCGTGCTGATCGGCTCCGAGGACGCGGTCCAGCCCTACGTCGAGGAACTGCCCTACTGCGCCGCCAAGGCCGGCCTCATCAACCTGTCGAAGGGCCTGTCCAAGGCCTACGGCCCCGACGGCGTGCTGGTGAACGCGGTCTCGCCGGCCTTCATCGCGACGC
This sequence comes from Methylobacterium oryzihabitans, assembly GCF_004004555.2. Taxonomy (GTDB): domain Bacteria; phylum Pseudomonadota; class Alphaproteobacteria; order Rhizobiales; family Beijerinckiaceae; genus Methylobacterium; species Methylobacterium oryzihabitans. Next base: position 34,479 of record NZ_SACP01000042.1, on the reverse strand, counting down.
CGATGACCGACGCGATGATGGAGAAGCGGGCCAAGGAGCGCGGCACCGACTTCGACGAGGCGCTGACGAGCTTCCTCGACGAGAAGCGCCCGGGCATCGTCGCCCACCGCCGCGGCGAGCCCGAGGAGGTCGCGGCCGCGATCGCGTTCCTGTGCTCGGCCCAGGCGAGCTTCATCACCGGCGCGAACCTCCGGGTCGATGGCGGGGCGGTGTTCACGATGTCGGTGTGAGGGCAGCGCGGCGCTGATCCCCTCCCCTTCCCAGGAAACCCACCCATGCAGGACATCAGTTGCGACGTGGCGGTGATCGGGGCCGGGACCGCGGGTCTCGCCGCGCGCGCCGCCGCGAACCGGGCGGGAGCCTCCACGGTCCTGATCGAGCGCGGACCGGGCGGCACGACCTGCGCCCGGGTCGGCTGCATGCCCTCGAAGCTGCTCATCGCCGCCGCCCGCGCGGCCCACGAGGCCGGCGAGGCCGGCCTGTTCGGGGTCGAGGTCGCGGGCATCCGCGTCGACGGGGCGGCGGTGATGCGCCGGGTGCGCCGCGAGCGCGACCGCTTCGTCGCCGCGGTGCTGGAGGGCGTCGAGGCCATTCCAGCGCGGGAGCGCATCGCCGGCACCGCGCGGTTCGCAGACGCGACCACGCTCCTCGTCGACGACCACACCCGGATCAGCGCCCGCGCCGTCGTGGTGGCGGCCGGGTCGAGCCCGAGCGTGCCGCCGCCGCTGCGGCCGGTCGCCGACCGGGTGCTGACCACCGACACGGTGTTCGAGATCGCGGACCTGCCCGACTCCCTCGCGGTGCTCGGCGCCGGCGCCGTCGGCCTCGAACTCGCCCAGGCGATGAGCCGGCTCGGCGTGCGGGTGACGCTGTTCGACCCCTCCTCCGCGGTCGCCGGCCTGAGCGACCCGGAGATCGCCGCCGAGGCCGCGTCCCTGATCGGCCGGGACTTCGCCCTGCATCTCGGTGCCGAGGTGACGGGGGCGGAGCCAGACGGCGACGGACTCCGCCTGCACTGGCGCGGCGGCGACGGAACCACCGGTTCCGGGTCCTTCGCCCGGGTCCTCGCCGCCGCCGGCCGGCCGCCGAACCTGGAGCCGCTCGACCTCGCCCGGACCGGGCTCGACCTCGACGAGCACGGCCTGCCGGACTTCAACCCGCGCACCCTGCAATGCGGCGCAAGCCCGATCTTCCTCGCCGGCGACGTGAATCACGAACGGCCGGTGCTGCACGAGGCGAGCCGGCAGGGCACCATCGCCGGCGGCAACGCCGCGCGCTACCCTCAGGTCGAGGCGCCGCCGCCCTGGCCGGCCTTCTCCCTCGTCTACACCGACCCGGAGATCGCGGTCGTCGGCGAGGCATTCGACGGGGACCGGGACCGGATCGTCGGGTCGGTCTCCCTCGCCGACCAGGGCCGGGCCCGGGTGATGGGGCGCAACGCCGGGGCGATCCGGCTCTACGCCGATCCGGCCGACGGCCGCCTCGTCGGCGGCGCGATGGTCGGGCCGGAGGCCGAGCACCTGTCCCATCTCCTGGCGATCGCGGTCCAGGAGGGCTGGACCGCCGGGCGGATGCTCGACCGGCCGTTCTACCACCCGACCGTCGAGGAGGGCCTGCAATCGGCGCTCAAGGAGATCGCCGAGGCGGTGGCGCGGCGAAGGGCTGCATCCCCTTCGCGGTGAGGGCGGCAGTCTCACGCACGCTGTTTCGTTCCGCGATGCGACCCGATATGGGAGAAAGACGCAATTCCCGCGTGTCCAACTCCCCATGGTCCGAGCCGCCGGCGCTTGATGTCCGATTCGTCACAGACTGCGCTGGCCGGTCGGCTCGATGCGCTGACGCCCGAACAGATCGACGGCCTCGACCAGGGCGTGATCCAGGTCGACGCCGAGGGGACGATCCTGGTCTACAACGCGGCCGAGAGCCGGTTCTCGGGCCGCAAGCCCGAGCGGGTGATCGGCCGCGACTTCTTCCGCGACGTGGCGCCCTGCACCCGGCTGCCGCATTTCTACGGCCGGTTCCGCGACGGGGTGCGCCGCGGCGCCCTCGATGAGACCTTCACCTTCGTCTACGGGTTCGACCCGCAGCCGATGCGGATGCGGGTCACCCTGTGCCGCTCGGGCATCGCCGACCGCTACTGGATCGTGTCCGAGCCGATCGAGACCCCGGTGGTCGAGCCGCGCCGCAGCGCGATCCTGGAGGCGGTCGGGCAGCGGGCCCGGGCCGAGCCGGTCGATCCGAGCCTGTGCGAGCGCGAGCCGATCCACGTTCCGGGTTCGATCCAGCCGCACGCGGTCCTGGTGGCGGGCGGGATCGACGACCTCGCCGTCACCGTGTGCAGCGCCAATGTCGGCGAGATCGTCCCTGAGAGCCCCCTCGGCCGGCCGCTCGACGGCGTGCTGCCGGCCTCGTTCATGGGCGAGATCCGCCGGGCGGTCGCGGCCGGGACGCTCGATTCCGGACGGCAGTTGCGTGCGCATCTGCGCCTGCCCGACGCGCAGGGCCGCCCCTACGTGGCGGTGGCCCACCGCAGCGGCGACCAGATCGTCGTCGAGCTCGAACTCGCCTCCGACCACCCGGAGGATTTCCGCTCGGCGAGCCAGCTCGACACCGAGATCGCCGTCGCACGCCTGCGCGCCGCCGACGACCTCGACACCACGGCGCGGGCCGCCGCCGGCGAGATCCGCCGCCTCACCGGCTTCGACCGGGTGCTGGTCTACCGCTTCGATCCCGACTGGAACGGCGCCGCGATCGCCGAGGACAAGGACCCGGGCTGGGACCGCTCGCTGCTCGGCCTGCACTTCCCGGCCTCCGACATCCCGGCCCAGGCCCGCGCGCTCTACACCCGCGCCAAGAGCCGGTTCGTGGTCGACCGCGATTCCGTGCCGGTGCCGCTGGTCGCGGCCCCCGGAACCTCGAACGACCCCGTCGACCTCACCTTCGCCCAGGCGCGCAGCCTGTCGCCGGTCCACCTCGAATACCAGCGCAACCTCGGCGTCAACGGCTCGATGTCGATCTCGATCCTGGTCGAGGGCCGGCTGTGGGGCCTGATGATCGGCCACCACCGCAAGCCGCACTACGTCGCGCCGGGGACCCGGGCGGCCGTGACCGTGCTGACCGACGCCTTCGCGATGCGGGTGCAGGAGCTGGAGAGCCGCCGCCTGTGGCGCCAGCAGCAGGAGCACCTCGCCATCGAGAGCCGGCTGGTGCGCGAACTCGCCCGCTCCGACGACATCGTCGGCGCGCTGACCGGCGGCGACACGACGCTGCTCGCCCTGTTCGACGCCACCGGCGCCGCGACGGTGGCGGACGGGGCGGTGAGCGTGCTCGGCCGCACGCCGCCGCCGGAGGCGATCCTGGCGATCGCCGCGTGGCTGCGCGCCACCCTGCCGCCCGAGCGGTCGAGCTACGTGTCGAGCGAGTTCACCCTCGCGCATCGGCCGAGCGCGGTCCATCGCGACATCGCCAGCGGCGTGCTCGCCGCCTTCGTCGATCCGAGCCGCGACCACCTGCTGCTGTGGTTCCGGCCCGAGGTGCCGAGCACGGTCACCTGGGGCGGCGACCCGCGCAAGCCGGTTCTCGCCGGCGCCGGCGGTCTCGCCGCCGTGCTGCCGCGGCGCTCGTTCGAGCGCTGGGTCGAGGAGCGGCGCGGCTCGTCCGACCCGTTCGCCGACTGGCAGGTCGGCATCGCCGAGGCCCTGGCCCAGGCGGTCGAAGGCGTGGTCCTGCGCCAGCGCCGCAAGATCGGCGAGCTGACCGGGCTGCTCGCCGACAAGGAGCGCCTGCTCGCCCAGAAGGACCTGCTCACCCGGGAGATCGACCACCGGGTCAAGAACTCGCTCCAGATCGTCTCGGCCTTCCTGCAGATGCAGAAGCGGCAGGTGAGCGACCCCGAGGCGCGCCAGGCCTTCGCCGAGACCGCCGCCCGGGTGATGAGCGTCGCCCGGGTGCACGACAGCCTGTACCAGGCCGAGAGCGTCGAGGAGGTCGATCTCGGCCAGACCATCGAGACGCTGTGCACCGACCTCGCCGGGATGGCCGGCAGCGGGCACGAACTCGACCTCGACGCCGAGCGCGGCCTGATGGTGCCCTACCGCAAGGCTGTGGCGCTCTCGCTCATCGCCACCGAACTCGTGACCAACGCCTTCAAGTACGCCTACGGCGAGGCCGGCGGCCGGGTCGCGATCAGCGTGGCGGGCGACGCGGCCGGCGGTGTCAGGCTGTCGGTCTGCGACCAGGGCAAGGGCATCCATGGCGACTGGGCCGCCGACCGGGCGCAGGGCACCGGCCTCGGCATGAAGCTGATCCGCGCCATGCTCGACCAGATCAACGCTCGGATCGAGGTCGAGAATAGACCCGGCGCCTGCTTCACGGTCACCGCGTGAGCGCCATCCTGGCGCGCCTGCGGGCGGAGACGAGGGCGGCGCACGAGGCGATCGAGCGCGACCTCGACTGGGAGCGCCGCGTCGCCACGCGGGCCGGCTACCGCACCCTGCTCGAGCGCTTCTACGGCTTCCACGCGGTGTTCGAGCCGGCGGTGGCGGCGGCGCTCGCCGACGACGCCCTGCACGCGCCGCGGCGCAAGCTCGGGCTCCTCGCGCAGGATCTCGGGTTCCACGGCCTCTCCCCCGCCGCCGTCGCGGCCCTGCCCCGGCCGCGCCGGCTGCGCCTGCCGGCGACCCGCCCGGAGGCGCTCGGCGCGCTCTACGTCACCGAGGGCTCGACCCTCGGCGGCCAGCTCATCGCCCGCCACGTCGAGCGCCATCTCGGCCTCGGCGAGGCCGGCAGCCGCTACCACCGCAGCTACGGCCGGGAGGTCGGGGCGATGTGGGCCGGCTTCCGCCGCCGCCTCGACGAGGCCGCGACGGCCGATCCGGACTGCGCCGCCGCGATCGTCGAGGGCGCCAACCGGACCTTCGCCGATCTCGGCGCGTGGCTGTGCGGGGATCCGGCGGCGTCAGCCCTGCTGCCGCGCCACGAGCCCGCGGCGGGCCTCGATCGCCTGCCAGAGTAGCAGCGCCGGCAGGCCGAGCACCACGTCGGGGACGCGCTTGACCAGCGACAGCGCCAGGGCGGCGTGGGCGTCGATGCCGAACAGGCTGCCGAGCAGGACGAAGCCGCCCTCCTGCACCCCGAGGCCGCTCGGCACCGGGAAGGCCGCCGACTTGATCGCCTGACTGAGCGATTCGAGCACCACCGCCTCGGCGAAGCCGACGCTCTCGAAGCCGAGGCAGCGCAGGGCGATCCAGATCTCGGCGGCGCCGAGGAACCACGCCGCGAGGTGGAGCAGGAACCCGTCCGCCAGCGGGCGCCAGCGGCGGCGGTCCCAGGCGGCGTCGAGGGCCGCCTGCACGCCGCCGCGGGTCCCGTCCGGCGCGGTCGCCGGATCCTCGGCGGCGAAACGGCGGACGAGCGCGGCGATGCGCGCCTCGACGAAGCCGGCGCCGCCGAAGCGCTGCACGGCGAAGAACGCCGCCAGCACCACCGCGCTCAGCGCGAGGCCCTTGGCGCACCACTGCGCCAGCACTGCCGCCTGGGCGTTGTCGAGCTGCGCCAGCAGCAGCACCCCGGTGGCGGCGAAGACCGCCTCGGTGACGACCTGGAAGAACATGTCGACCAGAATGCCGGCCGCCGACAGGGCGCCGCCGACGCCCCAGAAGGTGAGCAGGCGCGCCCCCAGCACCTCGCCGCCGACCGAGGCCACCGGCAGCAGCACGTTGATGCCCTCGCGCACGAAGCGCAGCAGCAGGAACGGCCCGATGGTCACGCCGGTGAGCCCGGCCAGCACCCGGGCCCAGGCGAGGCCGCACAGCACCAGGATCGCGAGCCGCACCAGGACCACCGCGCCGATACCCGCGAGGCCGACCCGCCCGAAGGCGTCGGCCACCGCGCCGACGTCGTTGCTGGCGACGAGCCAGACGGCGAGCCCGATCCCCGCCAGGGCGCCGACCAGGGGGATGCGCCGCAGGATCGCCCGTCCGATCCGGCGCGGAGCGGGCGCGGTCACGGGGCGTCGGCCACGCGGCCCGGCAGGAGCGCCGCCAGCATCGCCGCCGGCTCGGCGGCGGGATCGAACACCAGCAGGCGGCCGTCGCGCAGGGAGGCACCCGACGCGAGAGTGAGGCTGCGCTTCGGGCACAGGCCGAGGCAGCCGACCTCGACCACCCGCAGCCGGCCGCCGCCGCGCAGCCGCTTGGCCCCCTGCTTGAGCCCGCGCCGCACCGCCTTGGCGCCGACGCCCTGCCGCTTGGCGCACTTGGCGCACACCATCACGATCTCGGTCCACGGCGCCGCGGCGAGCTTCGCCCCGTCGCGGGTGTTCGCCCCGTCGCGGGTGTTCGCCCCGTCGTCCTTCGGGCTGGTTCCGGTCAACTCGTGTCGCTCCCGCGCGCCGCCCCCGGCGACGCCCGTGGTTAACCGGCCGCCCGACGGGGTGCAACGCGACATTGCGCGGTCCCGGCGGCCGGATGCTCTCCACGGCCCGTCGTCCACGGACAGTCAGACAACGTTCAGGCTGCCTGACGCAAGTTGCGATCACTTGAGGGCCTGCCAAAAGGCCGCGTCTTCGACGCAGTCCGGCAAGTCTTCATCAATTCGGGAGACGATGATGTCGCACGTTCAACGCCTGTTGTCGGCCGGCCGGGCCCTGATCGTGGCCGGAACCCTGGCTTTCGGCGGATCGTTGCTGGCCGGACAGGGCGCCCAGGCGCTGCCCGCCGGCTCCGCCGACGGGTTCGCCGCCCCGCATGCCGTCGAGACGGTGCAGCATTGGGGCCATCACCACGGCTGGGGCCACCACCGCCGTCACCACCATCACGGCTGGGGGCACCGCCATCACCATCACCACGGCTGGGGGCACGGCCACCGGCGCCACTACGGCTGGGGGGGGCGCCACGGCGGCCACCGTCACCATCACGGGCACTTCTAAATAGAAACTCGCTGCAAACGACTGGTTTTGCAGTCGAAATTTTAAGCGCGGGATCCCCTCTCCCGGGTGGGAGAGGGGTAGGGGTGAGGGTGGAGACGGTGCCGGATCAGGCCACAACGGTTGAGCTGCGCAGCTCGACGCTGGGCGTTCATCTCGGAACCCGGGCCACCCTCACCCCCGGCCCCTCTCCCACTCGGGAGAGGGGAGCCGCGCCACGATGAAGCCGCCTTCCACGGTTGCAACGGCTGCAGGCGGACCACCGCCCGGTTTCATCCGCAAGGGACGGCAAAGCCGGTGAGCAACTGATACGGCTTTCGGGATTCGTTCCGAAAACCGTACACCCGCCCGCGCCGCGCATGAGCGAAGCCGCTCTTCGCATCGCGAAGCGATGGCACGGCAATCGCCACGATCCCGCTGGGATCGCCAAGCGATCAACCGGAAGTCGTCCGACAGCGTGCGGCGTGCCCCTCGGGGGCACGCCGTCCGCGCGTCATCCGCGGTCGATCTGCGCTGGCGGGCCCGTCTCGCGGGAGCCGCCGCTCTTGCGAAAGCTGCTCAGGACGCCGGCCGAACCAGCGCCGACACCGTCTCCGGGGCGCAGCGCACGGAGCCGCGCCGCGTGGGCGCCGCCTGGGGGGCGGATCCGGAGGACGCTTCCGGTCCCGGTTCGACAGGCCAGCCGAGATCGCGCTCGGTCTCGGCGAGATAGCGGTCGAGGGGCCTTCCGACGTCGCGAAACAGCCCGCCGACGCCGAGGGCGTCGGTCACTTCGTGGAACAGCATGGTCGAACAGGCCCCGGAACGGAGGACGGGGCGCCCGCGGGCGCCCGCTTCTGACCAGATGACGGCCGTTGACCTGATCCGTTCCGGAAATCCGGCGAAATTCATCGCCGCCGGTGGCGCCTGCCGGCAGCGGGCTCGTGATACGGTCTCCTCGTGATCAGTTCAGCGTGTGCGTCGGCACGAGGGCTGCGGGCCACCCGTGGAAGCGGGTGCCGAGCGGATCGCCTCGGTCACGTCTCGCCTCGAGCCCCCTCCCCCGGCCGGAGCGCGATGTCGAGCCAGCCGTAGCGGTTGACCGTGACGACGTCGCCCTCGCCGGCCAGGACCGTGGTGGTCTCGGCCTCGAACAGGGCCGGGCCGGCGACGGTCGTGCCGGGCACCAGCGCCTCGACCCGGTGGACCGGCACGGTGCGCCAGCCGTCGAGGAAGATCCGCCGCTCGCCCGGCGACGGCGCCGCGGCCGGGATCTCGGCGGGCCGCAGCGAGGCCGCCGGCACCGCTCCCACCGCCGCGACCCGGGCGTTGACGAACACCACCTCCTGGTCGCGGGAGGCGTAGGTGAACAGCTCCTCGTGCCGGGCGTGGAAGCGCTCGTGGACCCGGGCGACGAGATCGGGGGCGTCCCAGGCGAGGTCGTCGAGGGGCACGTCGATCTCGAACACCTGCTCGCCGTAGCGCATCTCGGCCGAGCGCTCGATGCGCGGCGGAGCGTCGGTCCATTCGCGCAGGCGCGCGCCCGCCCGGGCTTCCAGATCGGAAAAGATCGCCCGCAAGCCCTCGTCGTCCACCGCCGCGCTCTCGCCGACATGGGTGCGGCTCACCTCGTAGCGCAGGTCGCTCGCCAGCATCCCCCAGGCCGACAGGACCGAGGCGACGGTCGGCACGACGACGCGGGGAATCTCCAGTTCGCGGGCGACCGCGACCGCGTGCAGGCCCGCCGCGCCGCCGAAGGACAGGAGCGCGAAGCGGCGGGGATCGACGCCCCGGCGCAGGGTCATCAGCCGGATGCCGTCGGCCATCCTCAGGTTGATGAGCCGGTGGATGCCGAGCGCGGTCTCGTCGCGCGACAGGCCGAGCCGGGGCGCCAGCGCGTCGACCGCGGCCTCGGCCGCCGCCTGGTCGAGCCGCTTGCGGCCGCCCAGGAAGGTGGCGGGGTCGAGGTAGCCGAGCAGCAGGTTGGCGTCGGTCACCGCCGGCCGCGTGCCGCCACCGCCGTAGCAGGCCGGCCCCGGCACGGCGCCGGCGCTCTCCGGCCCGACCTGGAAGCGGCCGTCGGCGAAGCTCGCCAGCGAGCCGCCGCCGGCCGCCACCGAGGCGATGTCGAGGGAGCGCAGGGCGATCCGCTCGCCGGCGAGCCCGCGGGCGCCCGACAGCGCCGCCTGCCCGTCGACGATCAGCGAGATGTCGGTCGAGGTGCCGCCGACGTCGAACGGGATCAGGTCGGGGATGCCGAGCATCGCCGCGCAAAGCCGCGCCCCGGCGACGCCGCCGGCCGGGCCCGACAGCACGGTCGCGGCGGCGAGCCGGCCCGCCTCCTCGACCGGCGCCATGCCGCCGTGGGACAGGATGATGAACAGCGAGCCGGACAGCCCGCCCTCGCGCAGGCGGTGCTCCAAACGTGCGAGGTAGCGCTGCACCGCGGGCCCGACATAGGCGTTCACCACCGTCGTCGAGACGCGCTCGTACTCCTTGATCTGGGGCAGCACGTCGCTGGAGCGCGAGACGGAAACCTCGGGCAGGTCGCGCGCCAGCCGCTCGACCGTGGCGATCTCGTGGGCCGGGTTGCGGTAGGCGTGCAGGTAGCACACCGCGACCGAGGTCGCGCCGGACTCGCGCACCCGCGCCACCGCCGCGTCCAGGGAGGCGTCGTCGAGAGGAATCGCCACCGAGCCGTCGGCGCGCAGGCGCTCGCGCACGCCGATGCGCAGCGCACGCGGGACCAGCGGCGCGGGCGGGGGCGAGCGCAGGTCGTAGCGGTCGTCCTTCAGGCCCTCGCGCATCTCCAGCACGTCGCGGTGGCCCTCGGTGGTGAGGAGCGCGACCCGGGCGCCCTTGCGCTCCAGGAGCGCGTTGGTCGCGACCGTTGTCCCGTGGACGATCCGCTCGGTGCCGGCGAGCAGGGCGCGCAGGCCGAGGCCGAGCCGGCCGGCCAGCTCCTCCAGCCCCGCGAGCACGCCGAGCGACGGGTCGGCGGGGGTGGACGGCGACTTGGCGAACACCGTCGCGCCGTCGCGGTCGATCGCCACGAGGTCCGTGAAGGTGCCGCCGACGTCGATTCCGATCCTGAACTGCGTCACCTCAGCCCTCTCCCCTGCCGCTCACCAGCCCCTCGGCCCGGTCCCGCTCGCGGGCGGCCGGGTCGCGGGCCTCCGGCGGCCCCCAGCCGCCGCCGCCGCCGGAGCGGACCTCGAACACGTCGCCGGGCCGCACCGGGATGCCCGTCTCCTTGGTCTTCAGCACCCGCGGCGCGCAGCCCTCCGACAGCAGCCGGTAGGCGTGCGGAGCGGCGTCGCGCCCGCCCTGCATGCCCGGGGCGCCGTAGCGGATGCCGTCGCCCGCGGTGTTGGCGAGCGCCGGCGCCGCGGTCTCGACCACGAGGTCGAGGGCGGCGCCGAGGCCGCCGCGGAATTGTCCGTCGCCGCCGGAATCGGGCAGGAACTCGTGGCGGCGGAAATGCAGGGGGAAGCGCACCTCGGCGAATTCGACGCTGCCGAACTTGAGGCCGCCGACCGTGTGCCACTCGCCGGCCGAGGACCAGCCGTCGCCGCCCGACGAGGCGCCGCCGCCCGGGCGGGCGTGGAACATGTGCCAGATGAAGCCGCGCCCGGTGCGCGGGTCCTCGCCCTGGATCGCGATGCGGAAGCGCCGGCCCCAGCCCGCCATCGCCCGCTCGGGGCAGGCCTGCGACAGCGCCTTGACGATCGCCTCGACGATCTCGTCGGAGGGGTGGCTGGTGCACATCGTCACCGGCCGGCCCGGCTCCGACCACACGATCGTGCCTTCCCGCGCCTTGACGGTGAGCGGGCGGAACGCGCCGGCGTTCTTCGGCACGTCCGGGTCGAGCAGGTAGGCGAAGGCCATCGCGCAGGCCGACTGCATGTTGGCGTGCGAGGAATTGACGAAGCTCGTGCTCTGCGGGTCGGAGGCCGAGAGGTCGACCTCGACGTCGCTGCCGGCCACGGTCACCCGGGCGTGGATGCGGATGTCCTCGCGGCCGTGGCCGTCGTCGTCGAGGAACGCCTCGCCCTCGTAGACGCCGTCGGCCCAGGTCGACACGATCGCGCGGGCGCGCTGCTCGGCGGCGTCGAACAGGCCGTCCACCGCCTGCACCACCACCAGCCCGCCGAACTCGGCGAACAGCTTCCTCATCCGGCGCTCGCCCAGGGTGGCGGCGCCGACCATCGCCGCGAGGTCGCCGCGGAAGTCGCGGCCGTTGCGGGTGTTGAGCGCCAGGAGGTCGATCAGGTCCTCGCGCAGGCGCCCGGCCTCGGCGAGGCGGACCGGCGGCACCCGCAGGCCCTCGGTCCAGATGTCGCGGGCATCCGGGTTGTAGGCGCCGTAGGTCGAGCCGCCGATGTCGCTCTGGTGCGCCCGCACGATGGTCCAGAACAGGCGCGCCTCGCCGTCGAAGACCGGCACGAAGGCGGTGAGGTCCGGCAGGTGCGAGCCGCCGTGATAGGGGTCGTTCATCAGGAAGACGTCGCCCGGCACCACGTCGCGGAACCGCTCCTCAACGGCGCGGGTGGCCCAGGGCAGGGCGCCGACATGGACCGGGATGTGGTCGGCCTGGGCGACGAGGCGGCCCTCGACGTCGGTGATGCCGATCGAGAAGTCGCGGCTCGAATTGAGGATCTGCGAGTACGAGGTCCGCAGCATCGCCTCGCCCATCTCGGTGACGATGGAGGAGAGACGATGCTCGACGACCGAGCGGGTGATGGGATCGACGGGGCGCGGCATGGCGGTGCTCCGGACGCTCAGGCCGAGGCCGAACGGCTGAGGGCGGCCGAGACCGCGGCGAGGATGTCCGCGAGGTCGTCGTCGGTCATCGGGGTCGAGAGCGCCATCAGGCCGTAGCTCGCCATCATCACCCCCTCGTCGAGGAGGGCGCGGAAGAACGCCGCCTGCCGCGCCGCCTCGGCCGGGCCGTGATGAGCCGAGCGGTAGTCGCGCACCGGGCGGTCGGTGAAGTGGATCTTCATCAGCGAGCCGAGCCCGGTCGCCCCGCCCGGCACGCCGGCCCGGCGGAAGGCGTCGTCGATCCCGGCCCGGACGCGCTCGCCCATCGCGTCGAGGCGCGCGAAGGCGGCCTCGTCGAGGAGGTCCATCGCGGCGAGGCCGGCGCGCATCGTCACCGGGTTGGCCGAGAAGGTGCCGCCGGCCGGGAGCGCCGGCTTGCCCTCGCTCGGGTCGAACACCGCCATCACGTCGGCCCGCCCGCCGGTGGCGCCGACGGGGAAGCCGCCGCCCATGATCTTGCCGAACGCCGTCAGGTCCGCCGCGACGTCCCAGATCGGCTGCGCCCCGGCATGGCCGAGGCGGAACGAGATCACCTCGTCGAAGATCAGCAGGGCGCCGACCTCGCGCGTCACCTCGCGCAGGGCCTGGATGTAGGCCCGGTCGGCCGGGACGAGGCCGGCGCGGTTCGGCATCGGGTCGACCAGCACGCAGGCGAGGTCGGTCCCGTGGGCGCGGATGAGTCCGACCGCGCCGTCGATGTCGTTGAACGGGATCGTCACGACGTCGTCGAGCACCGCCTGCGGCGTGCCGCGGGCGTAGGCGACCGAGGCCGGCGGCGCCTGGGTCCAGCTCGCGGCCGGCGTCTCCAGGCTGACCTCGGCGTAGTCGTAGGAGCCGTGATAGGCGCCCTCGCACTTGGCGATCTTCGGCCGCCCGGTGAAGGCGCGCGCCGCCTTGAGGGCGTTCATCACCGCCTCGGTGCCGGAATTGCTGAACCGGACCCGCTCGACCGAGGCGACGCGGCCGCACAGCAATTCGGCGAGCTCGACCTCCGAGGCGGTCGGCAGGCCCGGCGCGCTGCCGAGGCGGATCTGGGCGCAGGCGGCCTCGACCAGGGCCGGATGGGCGTGGCCATGGATCAGCGAGGTGAAGTTGTTGATGCAGTCGATGCGGGCGGTGCCGTCGAGGTCGATCACCCGGCAGCCCTCGCCGCGCTCGGCGTAGAGCTGGTAGGGCTTCATGAACACGGTGGTGCGGGTGTTGCCGCCCGGCAGGCTGGCGCGGGCGCGCTCGTGCATCGCCTTGGAGCGCGATGCCGGATCGGGATAGGTCATGACGTCGCTCCTGGTCGGGGTCCGGCGGGGCGGATCAGCGGCCGAGATAGGCCTCGCGCACCCGCGGGTTGCTCCTGAGTTCGGCGGCCGGGCCCGCGAGGACGACGCGGCCGGTCTCCAACACGTAGCCGCGGTCGGCGACCGCCAGCGCCAGCACGGTGTTCTGCTCGACCACGAGGATCGTCAGCCCGCTCGCCCGGATGCGGCCGACGCGCTCGTAGACCTCCTCGGCGAGCCGCGGCGCGAGGCCCAGCGACGGCTCGTCGAGCAGCAGCAGCTTCGGGCGCGCCATCAGGGCGCGGCCGATGGCGAGCATCTGCTGCTCGCCGCCCGACAGCGACCAGCCGAGCTGGCGCCGCCGCTCCTTGAGGCGGGGAAACAGGTCGAACGCGAAGGCGAGCTCGTCGGCGAAGGCACCGCCGGGCCGGCGCCACGGGGCGGTGGCGACGACGAGGTTCTCCTCGACGGTGAGGCCGGGGAAGATCTTGCGCCCCTCCGGCGCGTGGGCGATGCCGAGGCGCACCCGCTTCTCGCAGGAGACGCGCCGGAGCGAGGCGCCGGCGAAGCGGATGTCGCCGCCGCGGATCGCGTTCAGCCCCGAGATCGTCTGGAGCAGCGTCGTCTTGCCGGCGCCGTTGGCGCCGATCAGCGCCACGGTCTCGCCCCCGCGCACCTCCAGACCGATTCCGTGCAGCGCGACGCTGTCGCCGTAGGCGACCGTCAGGTCCTCAATGGCCAGCATGGGCGGCCCCCTCGCCGAGATAGGCGGCGAGCACCGCCGGATCGGCCTGGACCTCGGCCGGCGTGCCCTCGGCGATCCGGCGACCGAAGTTCAGCACCACGACCCGCTCGGCGAGCCGCATCACCATGCCCATGTTGTGCTCGATCAGGACCACGGCGACGCGATCCTCGGCCCGGATCGCCCGCAGGCGCGCCATCAGGTCCTCGACCTCGCCGAGGTTGAGCCCCGCCGCCGGCTCGTCGAGGAGCAGCACCCGCGGCTCGCCGGCCAGCACCCGGGTCAGCTCCACCATCCGGCGGTTGCCGTAGGACAGGGCCGAGATCGGCTGGTCGGCCATGTGCTCCAATCCCATCCGGCCGAGCTGCGCCAAGGCGTGCCGGCGCAGGGCGGATTCGCTCCGCCCGGTCCGGTTGGCGGCCCCGACCATGATGTTCTCGACCACGCTGAGGCGCGGAAACAGCCGGCCGTGCTGGAAGGTCCGGCCGAGGCCGGCGCGGATGCGCCGGTGGGTCGGCAGCCGGGTGACGTCGCGCCCGTCGAGGACGATGTGCCCGCTCGTCGGGGCCGACAGGCCGGTGAGGACGTTGAGCAGCGTCGACTTGCCGGCGCCGTTGGGGCCGATCAGGGCGACGAACTCGCCGTCCCCGACGCTCAGGTCGACCTCGGCCAGAGCGACGAGGCCGCCGAACCGCTTGGTGATGCCGGTCGCGGCGAGGACGGTCTCGGCACTCATCGCCGCGTTCATGGCTGCACTCCCGGCCGCGCTCCCCCGGGCGCCGAGGCGGCCGGCCGGACGGGGCGGCGCCAGCGCCGCGCGAGGCCGACGATGCCGGTCGGCAGGAAGACCAGGATCGCCAGCATCATCAGGCCGAAGAAGGCGAGGTAGCCCTCGCCGAGGACCCGCAGCCACTCGGGCAGGAAGGTGAGGAGCGCCGCCCCGACGATCGCGCCGGCGACCGAGCCCTCGCCGCCGACGATCAGCATCGACAGGAAGGTGATCGCGTGGGCGACGTTGAAGTCGTCGGGCGAGACGAAGTGGACATGGACCGCGAACAGGCAGCCGGCGACCGCGGCGTAGAGCGCCGACAGCACGAAGGCGGCGACGCTGACGCCGGTCACGTCGATCCCGGTCATCGCCGCGGCGGTCTCGTCGTCGCGCACCGCCATCATCGCCCGGCCGAGGCGCGAGGCGTGGATCGCCAGCGCCGCGAGGCCGAGCACCGCCAGCACCGCGAGCCCGAACCACAGGAAGGTCCGCTCGCCCTCGATCCTGTGGCCGGCCAGCGTCAGGCCCGGGATCTGCGCGATGCCGTTGGTGCCGCCGGTGAGTTCGATCCAGTTCGCCGCGACGATGCCGAAGCTGACGTTGAGCCCGAGCGTCGCCAGGGCGAGGTAGTGCCCCTTGAGCCGCAGGAGCGGGTAGCCGAGGGCGGCCGCCGCGAGGCCGGTTCCGGCGACCGCGGGGATCGCCGCGAGCCAGGGCGACCAGCCGGCCTTCGTGGTCAGGATCGCGAGCCCGTAGGCGCCGAGCCCGACGAACGCGGAATGCCCGAGCGAGATCAGCCCGGCATAGCCGAAGGCGAAGTTGAGCCCGACCACCGCGACCGCCGCGATGACCGCCATGTTGAGCAGCCGCAGCGTGTACTCGGACACCACGAAGGACAGGGCGAGGCCGGCGAGCAGAAGGGCGGCGAGGACGAGGACGGAGCGCATGGCGGTCAGCCCCGGTCCTGGATGCGCTCGCCGAACACCCCCTGCGGGCGCACGAGCAGGAACAGGATCATCGCCCCGAAAGCGATCAGGTCCTTGTAGGCCGACGAGACGTAGGAGGCGCCGAGCACCTCGGCGAGGCCGACGAACAGGCCGCCGGCGATGGCGCCGGGCAGGCTGCCGAAGCCGCCGATGATCGTCGCCGCGAAGGCCTTGAGGGCGATGGGATCGCCCATGTTGACGTCGGCGAACCACATCGGGCCGAGCATCAGCCCGGCGATGCCGGCGAGCAGGGCGGCGAGCACCCAGGTGAAGGCGAGCAGCGCGTTGACCCGCAGGCCCATGAGGCGCGCCGTGCGGGCATCCTGCGCCACCGCCCGCATGGCGATGCCGAGCGCGGTGCGATTGAGGAGCAGCCACAGCAGTCCGATCAGCAGAGCGGTCGCGACCACCACCGCGACGGCGTGGAGCGGGATCACCGCGCCGGCGACCTCCAGCATCATCCCCTCGACCGGCGAGACGAGGCGGAACGGCCACGAGCCGAAGGTGAGCAGCGCCGCGTTCTGGAGCGTGATGCCGATCGCCACCGTGCCGATGATGATCGTGACGACCGGGCTCTTCGACAGCGGCAGGTAGACCACGGCGTAGAACAGCAGGCCGAACAAAGCCATCAGGGCGAGCGCCCCGGCATAGCCGACCGGCAGCGGCCAGCCGGCATTCACCAGCGTCGCCACCCCCGCGAAGGTGCCGAGCATCACGAACTGGCCGGCGGCGAAGTTCACGACCCCGGTGGCGGAGTAGACGATCACGAAGCCGATCGCGGCGAGCGCGTAGACGCTGCCGAGCGCGAGCCCGTTCGTCAGGAGTTGGATCAGGTCGGCCATCGCTGCGGGGCGCGGTCAGTCGAGCTTGACGCTGGTGACCGCCTCGAGGGCCTTGGTGCCGGGCTTCGCCTTGACCACCGCGACGTCGCCGACGCCGTTGCCCTTCCCGTCGAAGGTGTAGGCGTGGCCGATGCCCTCCCAGCCCTTCACCCCGGCGAGCCAGTCGCGCAGGGCCTTCGGCTCGGTGCCGACCTGGCGCATCCCCTCGGCCATCAGCATCGCGCCGTCGTAATAGGCGAGACCGTAGGCGTCGGCGTCGGTGCCGAACTTCGCCTTGTAGCGATCGGCGAAGTCCTTCATGCGCCCGCCGGCGCCGGGATCGACGAAGGCGTCGACCACGCCCCAGACGTTGTCGAGGTCGGCCGGCGACAGGAGTTGCATCGCCGCCGGCACGAAGGCCGCCGAGGAGGCGACGACCGGCATCTTGAGGCCGAGCGCCTTGGCCTGCCGCAGCAGCAGCGCGCCGTCGGCCGGGTAGCAGAACACCAGCACCACGTCGGCCCCGGCCGAGCGCAGGCGCAGGAGCTGGGCGGAGAAGTCCTTGTCGTTCTGGCCGTAGGCCTCGCTGGCCACGACCTTGATGCCGGCCTCTTCGAGCCGCCTGGCCGCGACGCCGGCGCCGCCCTGGCCGAAATCGTTCTGGATGTAGAGGATGCCGGGCTTCGTCGCCTTGAGCTGCGTGGTCATGAACCGGACCATCGCCCGGGCCGCGAGGCTGTCGGTCGGCCGGATCCGGAACATCCAGGAATTGCCGTTCTCGGCCACCGCGTCGGCGCCGCCGGCATACATCACCGGGATCGCCGCCTTGGCGACCTCGGGGGCGACGGCGAGGTTCTGGGTCGAGTAGCTGGTCAGGAAGGCGAAGGGGGGCTTGGTCTCCTGCACCAGCTTCACGAAGGCCGAGACCGCGGTGCTGTTCGACGCGCCGGCATCCTCGATCGCGAGCCTGACCGGCCGGCCCTTGATGCCGCCGGCCTTGTTGATGTCCTCGGCCGCCATCGTGAGCGTGTTGAAGTAGAGCTTGCCGGTGAGCGACAGCGGTCCGGTGGTCGGCACGGTGGCGCCGACCGTGATCGGCTCCTCCGCCGCCCGGGCGGCGCCCCCGGCGAGGAGGACCGCGGCTGCGGCGGCGAGCATCGTCCTGCGTGTCCGAACCACCATCCGATCCCCTCCTGCCGCTTCACAAGCCCGCCGGTTCGGGCTATCAGTTCCGATAAACGGGAATTAGTTCCGTAATTCGGTTTGAGGGTACGATGCCTCGGAAGATTGTCAATCGTGCATCGGCGGGCAGCCTGCCCGAATCGGCGGCACCGACCGCGGACAGCGCCGAGGAGGCCGCGGGTGCCGGCCCGCTCGACCGCTACATGGCGGTGCTCGAACTCGTCGCGGCGTTCCCGGACGCGATCACGATGAGCGACGTCTGCACGCTCCTCGACCTGCCGAAGACCACCGCCCACCGGCTGCTCGCCGGGCTGCTGCGGGCCGGTCTCGTCCAGGGCGGCGGGCGCCACCGCACCTACAGCCTCGGCACCCGGCTGGTGCGGCTGCTGCACGCCTCGGCGGAGGACGGCTGGATCGTCGCGCTCGCGCGCCCGGCGCTGGAGGCGCTGACGGCGGAGCGGGGCGAGACCTGCTACCTCACCCGCCTGATGGGGCCCGCGGTGCGGGTGGTGTTCAGCGTCTCGCCCGAGGTGCAGTGGCGCAGCTACGTCCAGCCCGGGCTGGAGATGCCGCCGCACGCCGCCGCGACCGCCAAGGCGATCCTCGCCTTCCAGGAGCCGGCGCTGATCGGGAAGGCGCTGGAGCGCGACCTGCCGGCCCTGACGAGCCAGACCCGGACCGCCCGCGACGCGGTGCTGCGCGACTACGACGAGGTCCGGGCCAAGGGCTACGGCACCTGCATCTCGGAGATCGACGAGGGGCTCGGCGCGCTCGGCGTCCCGGTCCGGCTCGACGACGGCCCGGTCCTCTACAGCGTCGGGCTGACCGGGCCGGTCCAGCGGGTGTTCAACGACGACCTGCCGGCGCGCCTCGCCGGCCTGGAGCGGGCGGCGGCGACGCTCGGCCGGGCGCTGTCGCACGGCTCGCGGATCGCGCGGCGGGGCTGACGCTTCGCCGCGGGCGGCTATGTCCCGTCGGCGGGACATGCGAAGGCTGCGCCCGGAGAGGTGACCGGGACCATGAGCATCAGCATCGCATCGCCGTCGCGCACCGACGGACCCGGCCCGCCGCTGCGGCGGCGCCTCACCGGCTCGGTGGTCGCCGGCCTGCTCATCGTCGTGGCGCTGGCGAGCGGCGTCTGGAACTACGTCGCGGCCTCGCGCAACCGGGCCGAGACGATCCGGCAGAACGCCGTCGTCGCCGCGAGCGAGCGGCTGCTCCTCACGATGATCGACCTCGAGACCGGCATGCGCGGCTACGCGCTGACCGGCGTCCCGGAGTTCCTGCAACCGTACCGGGAGGCGGTCGGCCGGGTCGGGGACGAGTTGCGGGCGCTCGACGCCGTCGATCCGGGCAGCGCCGACCGCGAGCGCCGCGAGGCGCTGCTGCGGGCCGAGCAGGATTATGCCGGGCGGGTCGTCGCCGCCCGCGACGCCGGGGGCCTGCCCGCCGCGACCGCCCTCGTTCTCACCGGCGAGGGCAAGCGCACGATGGACGCGGTCCGGGCGCTGATCCGCGATACCCAGGAGCGGGCGCAGGGCGACCTCGCCGCCCTGGAGCGCAGCGAGCGGGACCGCTCGCTCGCCCTGTCGCTGCTCACCCTCGCGGCGGCCGGCGCGGCCCTGTTCCTGCTCGCCCGCCTCGCCGTGCTGCGCCGGCGCGAGAGCCGGCGCATGGCCGCGCTCCTCGACGGCGTGCTGGAGAACGCGCCCGTCGGCCTCGGCTTCCTCGACCGCGACCTCGCCCTGCGCCACATGAACCGCGCGATGCAGAGCATGAGCGAGCGCGGCCTCGGGGTCGCGCTCGGCACGCCGGTCTGGGCGATGCGGCCCGCTTTGCGCGAGACCCTGGAGCCGGTGCTGGCGGCGGCGCGCGACCAGGGCCTCGTCACGCCCAACGTCGAGGTCGGGGTGCCGACCGAGAGCGCGCCCGGCGGGGTGCGCCACCTGCAGATGAGCTTCTTCCCGCTGCTGCGGCAGGCCGGCGCCCGCGCCGACGGGGTCGGGGTGGTGATGGCCGACACGACGCTGCGGCGGCTGTCGGAGCTGCGCCTCGCCACGAGCGAGGAGCGGTTCCGCTCGCTCACCGAGGCGACCGCCGCGATCGTCTGGACGACGACGCCCGAGGGCGAGTTCACCCAGGTCACCTCGGAATGGACCCGCTTCACCGGGCAGACGCCGGAGCAGGCCGCCGGGCGCGGCTTCCTCGACGCGGTGCATCCCGACGACCGGGCCGCGACGGCCGAGGCCTGGGCGCGGGCGGTCGAGGGCCGGACGCTGTACGAGATCGAGCACCGCCTGCGCCGCCACGACGGGACGTGGCGCCACATGGAGGTGCGCGCCGTGCCGATCCTGGAGCCGGACGGACGGGTGCGCGAATGGGTCGGGGCGCATGCCGACATCACGGCGCGCAAGGAGGCCGAGCTGGCGCTCGAGACCGCCAAGCAGGCGGCCGAGGAGGCCAACCGCGCCAAGAGCCAGTTCCTCGCCAACATGAGCCACGAGCTGCGCACGCCGCTCTCGGCCGTGATCGGCTATTCCGAGATGCTGCAGGAGGAGATCGAGGATCTCGGCGAGGAGGGCCTGCTCGCCGACATGCGCAAGATCGAGGCGAATGCCCGCCACCTGCTCGGGCTCATCAACGACGTGCTCGACCTGTCGAAGATCGAGGCCGAGCGGATGGAGATCTACGCCGAGGAGATCGCGGTCGCCGACACCGTGCGGGAGGTCGCCGCCACCGTCGAGGCGCTGGTCGAGAAGAAGGGCAACGCCCTGACGGTCGAGGCCGGCGCCGATCTCGGCCGGGCCCACACCGACGTCACCAAGCTGCGCCAGTGCCTCATCAACCTCCTGAGCAACGCCGCGAAGTTCACCGAGGGCGGGCGCATCACCCTGTCGGCGCAGCGGGCGCCCCGCGACGGCACCGACTGGCTCACCTTCCGGGTCGCCGATACCGGCATCGGCATGAGCGCCGAACAGCAGGCGCGGCTCTTCCAGCGCTTCACCCAGGCCGACGCCTCGACCACGCGCCGGTTCGGCGGCACCGGGCTCGGGCTCGCCATCACCCGCGCCTTCGCGCACATGCTCGGCGGCGAGATCGCGGTCGAGAGCCGCGAGGGCCACGGGACCACCTTCACCCTGACCCTGCCGGCGCGCTACGAGGAGCGCCCGGCCGCACCCGCCGAGGAGGCCGGCTTGGAGGGCGCCTTGCCCGAGCCCGTCTCCGGCGGGCCGGGGCCGCAGGGCGCGCAGATCCTCGTCGTCGACGACGACCCGGCCACCCGCGACCTGCTCGCCCGCTTCCTGCGCCGCGACGGCTTCCAGGTCGTGACCGCCGAGGACGGCCGGGACGGCCTCGACCGGGCCCGCCGGCTGCGCCCGCGGGCGATCCTGCTCGACGTGACCATGCCGCGCATGGACGGCTGGTCGGTGCTGCGGGCCCTGCGGGCCGACCCCGACCTCGGCGCGACGCCGGTGGTGATGGTGACGGTGCTGGACGAGCAGAACCTCGCCTTCTCCCTCGGCGCCACCGACTACCTGCACAAGCCCGTCGAGTGGGGGCAACTGCGCGAGGTGATGGAGCGGTTCAAGCCGACGCTCATCGAGGGGCCGGTCCTCGTCGTCGACGACGACGCCGACGCCCGCGAGCGCATGACGACGCTGCTGACCCGCGAGGGCTGGCGGGTGGCCTCGGCCGAGCACGGCCGGGCCGGGCTGGAGGCGGTCGCCGCCCGCCGTCCGGGCCTGATCCTGCTCGACCTGATGATGCCGGAACTGGACGGGTTCGGCTTCCTGCGCGGCCTGCGCGCCCGGCCGGAATGGCGCGACATCCCGGTGGTGGTGCTGACCGCCAAGGACATCACCGCCGACGACCGCCGCCGGCTCGCCGGGCAGGCCGACCGCATCCTGCAGAAGGGCCAGCTCAGCTTCGCCGACCTCGCCGCCACCCTGCGCGGCCTCGTCGAGCCGGCTCGAGGGGGAGAGGGCGCGGAGGGCTGAACGCGCGAGGCCCGCCGCGGCGACGAGCCGGGCGGGCGATGACGGGGCGGCGGGCGGTCAGTAGCAGCGCGGGATGTGGCGCACCCGCACCGAGCCGTCCGGCATGTAGTACTTGCGCACGATCACGTCGCAATCGTCGTCCGGCAGCGGCTCGTAGGAGCGCTGCGTCGCGAGCGCCACGCCGGTGAGGCCCGCGGCGAGGCCGACGCCGGCCGCCACGCCGTAGCCGCCGTAACCCCATTTCGGTCCGCCGTATCCGGGCTTGTAGCCGTAGACGGGGCCGCCGCCGGGCTTGAAGCCGCCCTGCTTGGAGAGCGGGGCCGGGCGGCCGGTGCCGTGGACGTTCGAGCCGCCGTTCTTGCCGAACTGCACGACCCCGGGCTGACCGCCCGGATAGCTGCCGATCTTGATCGGGCCGCCGGCGAAGGCCGGCGAGGAGAGGCCGAACGCCGCGACGGACGCAGCGGCAACGAGCTTGGTGGTGAGAGTCAGACGAGCCATGACGGCGTGTCCTTCGATACTCGGCGGCGCCCAGCGCGTCTCCGATGAGCCTTGATCCCATGACTGCCTCATCAGGGTCAGTGCGGCGGCGCACGAGAGATCGTTTCGGCGAAGACAACGGCATATTTGCCGGACTGGAGTCACGGGACGCCGGTTGCATGGCCGCGCCGGATCTCGACCGGCCGGATCCTCGCCGAAGGGCTCCGGGTCCGGCTGAAGGCGTGGCGTGCCCTAGCCGCCGGCCATGGCAGGACTGTCGTCGTCTTGGCCGATCGCCGCCGCCTCGCCGCTCGTCCGGCCGGGAAGGGCCGTGATCCCCTGGCTTCGCGGCGCACCCCGTTCGTCGGCGGCCGGACGGAACAGCCGTCGCGCGGGCGGCGTTGCCCGGGCTCGCCGCGCCCCGCGGCCGGGACCCCGTGCGATGATCGACCTCAACACCGCCACCGCGGAGGACCTCGACGGCGTGCCGGCGCTGAAGGGGCACGGCTTCGAGATCGTCCGCTACCGCGAGGAGCGCGGGCGGTTCACCAGCCTGCGCCAGCTCGACGAGGTGCCGGGTCTCGCCGGCAAGACCGACGGCGTCGGCGAGGCCGTGGAGGTCCGGCCGCCCGAAGGGTGAGACCGTGCGGCGCAGCATCCCGGCGCCCGCCGGCGCGTTGCCGCGGCATCCCGGCGTCCGCACGGCGCCCGATCCCGGAGTTCCCCCATCCCGATGTCCGACAGCCCGATCCTCCAGCCGGTCACCCTCGGCGACCTCACCCTGAAGAACCGCGTGGTGATGGCGCCGCTGACCCGCAGCCGCTCCTCCGCCGACGGCGTGCCGCCGGACTTCGCCGGGGACTATTACGGCCAGCGCGCCAGCGCCGGGCTCATCGTGTCGGAGGCGACCAACATCTCGCCTCAGGCGGTCGGCTACGCCTTCACGCCCGGCATCTGGTCGGAGGCCCAGGTCGAGGCGTGGTCGCGGATCACCCGCACGGTCCACGCCAACGACGGGCTGATCTTCCTCCAGCTCTGGCATACCGGCCGCATCTCGCACCCGGACGTGCAGCCGGGCGGCCAGCTCCCGGTGGCGCCCTCCGCCCTCGCGCCAAAGGGCACCGCCTTCACGGCCGAGGGCATGAAGCCGCACGTCACTCCCCGGGCGCTCGAGACCGACGAGATCCCCGCCATCGTCGAGGATTACCGCCGGGCCGCCCGCAACGCGAAGCAGGCCGGGTTCGACGGGGTCGAGATCCACTCGGCCAACAACTACCTGCTCGAACAGTTCGTGCGCGATTCGACCAACCGGCGCACCGACCGCTACGGCGGCTTAATCGAGAACCGCCTGCGCTTTCCCCTCGAAGTGGTGCGGGCGGTGACCGGGGAATGGGGCGGCGGCCACCGCGTCGGCATCCGGCTGTCGCCGGCGACGACCCAGCCCGGCGAGACTCCGCTCGATTCGGATCCGCGCGCGACCTACGGCGCCTACGTCGACGCGCTCTCGCCGTTCGGGCTGCTCTACATCCACACCATCGAGGGCGTGACCCAGCAGACCCGCGACGTGCCGGACAGCGTGGACTTCGACGACCTGCGCCGGCGCTTCAAGGGCGCCTACATCGGCAACAACCAGCTCACCCTGGAACTGGCCGAGAAGGAGCTCGCCGAGGGCCGCGCCGACCTGTTCAGCTTCGGCCGCCCCTACCTCGCCAATCCCGACCTCGTGCATCGCCTCGCCACCGGCGCGCCGCTCGCCGAGGCCCCGAAGGCGACCTGGTACGGCGGCGGCGCCAACGGCTATTCCGACTGGCCGGGGATGAACGGGCCGGTGCCGGTCCGGCGCTGAGCCCGGGAACGAGGAGCACGCGATGCGCCAGCACCCCTTCGGATCGGCCGACCGGCCGGTCCCCGCCATCGGCCAGGGCACCTGGCGCATCGACGAGTCCGGGCCGGCGGAGGTCGTCGCGGCGCTGCGGCGCGGCATCGACCTCGGCCTCACCCACATCGACACCGCCGAGATGTACGGCGAGGCCGAGCCCCTCGTCGGCGAGGCGATCCGCGGCCGGCGCGACCGGGTCTTCCTGGTCTCGAAGGTGCTGCCTCAGAACGCCTCGGCCCGGGGCACGATCGCCGCCTGCGAGCGCTCGCTGACGCGCCTCGGCACCGACCATCTCGACGGCTACCTGCTGCACTGGCGCGGAGGCGTCCCCCTGGCCGACACCTTCTCCGCCTTCGAGCGGCTGCAGGAGGCCGGCAAGATCCGCTGCTGGGGCGTGAGCAATTTCGACGTCGAGGATCTCGACGAGGCGCTCGCCCTCGTCGGGGCGGGCCGGATCGCCTGCAATCAGGTGCTCTACCATCTCGGCGAGCGGGCGATCGAGCACGCGGTGCTGCCGTGGTGCGCGCGCCACGGCGTCGCTCTCGTCGGCTACTCGCCGTTCGGCCACGGCCGCTTCCCGGCGCCGTCGAGCCCCGGCGGGCGGGTTCTCGCCGAGATCGCGCAGGTGCACGGCGCGACGCCCCGGCAGGTGGCGCTCGCCTTCCTGACCCGCGAGCCGGCCCTGCTGGCGATCCCGAAGGCCTCGCGCGTCGCGCACGCCGAGGACAATGCCGGCGCCCTTACCCTGCGGCTCGCGCCCGACGAGGTGGCGCGGATCGACCGGGCGTTCCCGCGCGGGCCGCGCCCGCGCTCGCTGCCGATGCTGTAGGGCCGACCGATCATTCCGGCCGGTTCAACCGGGAGAGGACGAGATTGGTGAAGATGGTGGCGTGCGGCGTCTCCGGCTCGGGCTCCCGCACCAGCACCATCGGGGCGGTCGGGGCCGGCGGGGCGATCGGCCGGTAGCGCACGCCCTCGGTCGCCAGCCGGGCCATCGATTGCGGGACGATCGCGAGGGCGATGCCGGTCTCGACGAGGTTGACCACCGACGACAGCTGCGGCGCGTTCTGGGCGATGCGCGGCGTGAAGCCGGCCCCGGCGCAGGCCGACATGATGCTGTCGTAGAGCACCCGGCCGTTCTGGCGCGGGTAGACGATGAACGCCTCGTCGGCGAGCGCCGGCAGGGCGATCGCCTCGCGGGCGGCGAGGGGATGGCCGGCCGGCAGCGCCACCACCATCGCCTCGTCGAACAGGTGGTGCGCCCACAGGTGGTCGGTCTCGCCGGGGCCCGGCCGCAGGAACGCGACGTCGACCCGCCGGTCCTGGAACGCGACGAGCAGGCGCGCGGTCACCTCCTCGACCAGTTCCACCTGCACCTCCGGATGGAGGGCGCGGTAGTCGCGGATCGCCCCGGTGACGAAGGGGTGGAACGAGGCCGAGCCGGTGAAGCCGATGCGGATCTGCCCGACGTCGCCGCCGCCGATGCGCCGCGCCCGGGTCGTGGCGCGCTCGACCGAGGCGAGGATCGCCCGCGCCTCCTCGGCGAAGGCCCGCCCCGGCTCGGTGAGGGCGACGCCGCGGGAGAAGCGCTGGAGCAGGGGCGTCCCGACCTCCTGCTCCAGGTTCTTGATCTGCTGGCTCAGCGCCGGCTGGGCGATGTTGAGCCGCTCGGCCGCCCGCGTGATGCTGAGGTCGTCGACCACGGCGACGAAGTAACGGAGATGGCGAAGCTCCATCGCGCCGGGTTCCTCCTGACCGGGGCAGGGGCGATACGAAATCCGGAAGATCGCTTCGGGATCTCGTCTCCTCAGCCCGCGCGGGGTGTGAGCGAAGCCGATTTCCGCATCGCGAAAGCGATCCGGCAGGATCGCCGAGCGATCCCGCAGGGATCGCCAAGCGATCGACCGGACATCGCACGATAGCCCGGAACCCGACGCGGTGCCTACGGCGGTGCCGCGGGCCTGCGCCGTGGGCGCGACGCTCATGGCCGCGAGGACGGCAGCCGATGCCCCGGTCCGGTCATCACGATCAGATCGACCGGACCGCCCGGGACCGCGTCGTCGAACAGGCCGGCGGTCAGGATGCCGGAGCGCCACGCATCGGTGTCGAGATTCGTGCGGTGGCGGTGCAGGTCGGGCCGGCCGCTGCGCTGGCGGGCATGGCCGTGGACGACGTGCTTGCCGAAATCGTACCCGGCCGAGTGGAACGGCTCGCGGATCCACAACCGGTCGTGCCGGTTCTCCGGCTCCACCGGCACGCCCGGCCGCAGCCCGGCATGGACGTAGTAGCGGTGCCGGTCCTCGTGCAGGGTCGGCAGCCCGGCAAGCCACCCCAGGTCGTCGGCGGGGATGTCCGGCGCGTGCCACGCGCCGTAGCTCGCCAGGGTCGCCCGCCCTCCCCTCTCGACCCAGAAGGCATGCCGGGCGGGATCGCGCGCCGCCTGGACCAGCATGTCGTCGTGGTTGCCCGCGAGGCAGATCACCCGGGCCCGCGCCTGAGCCCGGCGCAGCAGGCGCACCACCCCGGCGCTGTCGGGCCCCTTGTCGACGTAGTCGCCGAGGCACACGACGGTGTCCACGCCCCGTGCCGCCGCGGCGTCGAGCATGGCCGACAGCAGATCGGGGCGGCCGTGCGGGTCGCCGATGGCGCAGGTCAGGGGCATGGCTGCCTCGCTCGCGGCCCGGTGCCGGGCCCGCCACCGGCCTCGCCGGCCCGGGCCCGGTCGAGCGAGGCCGACGCGATCAGCGCCGGGCGTCGGCGCCGCCGTGGAGGGCCCGCTCGACCGCCGCGAGCGCGCGGTTGTAGGCCTTGGCCTCGTTCTCGTAGGCCCGGTCGGAGCGCTCCAGGAGCTTGCCGTGCTTGCGGATCGCCCAGCCGTAATGGCCTTTCGGGGCGCTCAGGGGTGAGACTTCGATCGTGAAGGGATAGAGAGTGTCGTCGGTCATCCGCGCGTTCTCGCACATCGCGCCCGCGATGACCAACTCCGCGGGCGCCGGCTTCGGCGACATCGCCCCCTCCCCCGCGTCAAGCGAAGGTCTGCTCCGTGGCACCATGGGTTGAAATCGACACCAGCGCGATTCCCGGCGAGCGCGAGCCGATGCGGCTCATGCGCCAGGGCGACGAATACACGATCTGCGTCGGCACCATCGAGCTGATGAGCAGCCGCGCCTCGCGGTCGGAGGCGGTGCTGGCGACCCATGTCTGCGAGCGCCTGCGCGACACGCCCCGGGCCAGGATCCTGATCGGCGGGCTCGGGATGGGCTTCACCCTGCGCGCCGCCCTCGCGGCCCTCGGGCCCCAGGCGCGCGTGGTGGTGGCGGAGCTGGTCCCGGCGGTCGTCGCCTGGGCGCGCGGCCCGCTCGCGCATCTCACCGCCGGCTGCCTCGACGACCCGCGCGTCGAACTGCGAGAGGACGACGTCAACCGGGTCATCCAGCGCGAGGCGGCGTGCTACGACGCCATCCTGCTCGACGTCGACAACGGCCCGGAGGGGATGGTCCGCCGCGTCAACGACCGTCTCTACGACGCCTGGGGGCTGAAGCGGGCCCGCTACGCCCTCCGGCCCGGCGGCGTGCTGGGCGTGTGGTCGGGCGGGCCGGACCGGAAGTTCAAGGCGCGCCTGCGCCGGACCGGCTTCCTGGTCGAGGAGCTGCGCGTCCACGCCGACGGCACGAGCGGGCGCCGGCACGTCCTGTGGTTCGCGACGATGCCGCCCGAGGGGATCGCCGCGACCGCGGTCAGGCCGAGCGGGTCAGCCGCGTGATCGCGAGCGGGGGACGGCCGGATTTCTCCGCGATCTCCCGGTCCTGCTCCTCGATCACCGCGCGGGCGGACTCGTCGCCGTCGAGCCCGAGGAGGGCGGCACGGGGGACCCGGCGGTTCGACCGCCGCGACCCATCCTCGTAATAGACGTCGAACAGCACGAAGCCGCTGTCCTGCGGCTTCGGCTTCTGCTTGGATCTCAGCATTCTCAGGTCTCTTCCGGGGTGTCGCCGGCCGGCTCGGGTTGAGGCTCGGGCGGCGGGGAGGCAGGCTTGTTCCTGATCGAACGGTGCTTGGGGGGCTGCGCCGCCGGCTCTGGCAGCGGCGCGAGGCGGGCCATCCGCTTGTTGAAGTCGTCGCTGGAGACCCCACGGGCGGAGCCCGTGATGACGCTCTTGGCCATGACTGGCCTCTCGAACTCGCCCGATCATACGCCCGCGTCGGGGTGACGGGTCGATCGGCAGCCGGCCGGCCTCGCGCCGGCGCAGCATCACTGCCGAGGTCTCACAGATAGGTGGCGTCGCGGCGATCTTCCAGGTACGGCCCCTGCTCTGGGGCGACCGCATTCCAGGCGTCGCCCGGTCGTCCGGGACGCGAACGACAACCGGGAGGGACGGACGATGTGGAACGCCGAGGTGATGGACGTGGACGCGCAGGACGAGAACCGCATCTGGGTCCGCGCGCCGCGGGCGTTCCCGCACGGCCTCGACGAACTCGTCGGCGCTCCCGTGACGGTCGCCGGCATCGCCCGCTCGATCGCGGATGTCGAGGAGCCGGAGCCCGGGCGCACCCTCGCGGCGGGCGACCGCCTCGGCCTGATCCTGGATCCCCTCGACGACTGAGAAACGGGTCCGATCGCGGGACGACGCCATGCCGAACGATCCGCGCTCGCACGGCCTGTGGGCGCGCACCGCCCCTCCCTCCCCGCCCACGCGGGCGCTCGCCGGCGAGACGACCGCCGACGTGGCGGTGATCGGCGCCGGCTATACCGGCCTGTCGGCGGCCCTGCACCTCGCCGAGGCCGGCGCGCGGGTGGTGGTACTGGAGGGCGACGGGATCGGCTTCGGCGGCTCGGGCCGCAATGTCGGCCTCGTCAATGCCGGGCTGTGGGTGATGCCCGACGACCTGCCGGGCATCCTCGGCGCGCCCCACGGCGAACGGCTCCTCGCCCTGCTCGGCGACGCGCCGGGCGTGGTGTTCGATCTCGTCGCGCGCCACGCCATCGCGTGCGAGCCCGAGCGGGCCGGCACGCTGCACCTCGCCGTCGGCGAATCCGGCCGGCGCGAACTCGCCGAGCGCCACGCCCAGTGGCGCCGCCGCGGCGCACCGGTGGACCTGCTCGACGCCGCCGAGACCGCCGGGAAGGTCGGCTCGACCGCCTATGCCGGGGCGCTCCTCGACCGCCGGGCCGGCACGATCCAGCCGCTCGCCTATGCCCGCGGGCTGGCGGGGGCCGCGATCGCGGCCGGCGCGGCGATCCACACCGGCAGCCCGGTGGGGGCGGTGACCCGCGCGGGCACGGGCTGGCGCGTCGCGACCCCGGCCGGCGCGGTCGCCGCCGACTGGGTCGTGGTCGCGACCAACGCCTACACCCGGGCGCCCTGGCCGGAGATCCGCGAGGAGATCGTCCACCTCCCCTACTTCAACATCGCCACCGCGCCGCTGTCGTCGAACCTCGCCCGCACGATCCTGCCCGAGCGCCAGGGCTGCTGGGACACCCGGACCGTGCTGTCGTCGTTCCGCTTCGACCGCGCCGGACGCCTGATCGTCGGCAGCGTCGGCGCCCTGCGCGGCACCGGTTCCGCGATCCACGCCGCCTGGGCCCGCCGCACCCTGCGCCGGATCTTCCCGCAGCTCGGCGAGGTCCGGATCGAGGCCGGCTGGTACGGCATGATCGGCATGACCGCCGACGCCCTGCCGCGCTTCCACCGGCTCGCGGAGCGGGTGGTCTCGTTCAGCGGCTACAACGGCCGCGGCATCGCGCCGGGCACGGTGTTCGGCCGTGCCCTCGCCGACCTGATCCTCGGCCGCGTCGGCGAGGACGACCTGCCGCTGCCCGCGACCGCCCCGGTCCCGCGGCGGTTCCGGGCGCTGCGCGAGCACTCCTACCTCCTCGGCAGCCAGATCGCCCACCTGTCGCCGAAGCCGTGAGCCGGGACCGGGGTGCCGGCCCCCTCCCCGGCTCAGACGAGATCCGAAGGATCGCGTCCCGGACCGAATGTCCGGAAATCGTTTCATACGGTTTCTGAATGATCGCTTCGCGATGCAGAAACCGGCTTCGCTCAGGCGCCGCGCGGGCTTCTGAAACGGTTTTTGAACGAATCGTCCAAAAACCGTTTCAGGCCTTCGGCTCGGGAATCGAGATCGACGCGCCCTGGTGCTCGGTCTTGCCGTCGGAGAACGAGTCCCACTTGACCCAGCGCCCGTTCAGGTTCGTGACCTCGCTCTTGCGCACGTCGATCGACAACAGGCCGATCTTGCTCGGAAAATAGTTCTCCGCGTCGGCGACGATCGTGTCGGCGCGATCCTCGTAGACCCGGGCGAAGGTCTCGTTGCCGGCCCGGCGCTCGGCCTGCGCCCGGCGGACGAGTTCGTTCGCCTCGGCCTTCCGCTCGGTCCTGAGCGCGTAGGTCACCGCGAGCGCGTCCTCCGGTCCCATCAGGTCCATGAACTGCTTGATCCCACGGTCGAGATCGGGATTCGCCGGGTCGGCGATCGCCTTCCGCATCGCCGGCGTGTGGACGGCGGCGAATTTCGCCACCGGGCTCTCCTTGACGTTCGATTGCCGGACCTTCTCGCACTTGTCGTAGAAGCCCGACCCGTCGAAGACGATCTTCGACTTGTCGGTGTAGGACCACGTCTTGGAGACGTCGACGCCGAGCAGGTCGGTGTTCTGTACGGTGTCGTGCATGTTGAACTTGCCGGCGTCGTCGGCCGTTCCCTTGGCGTTGTCCCACCCGGCCCCCTTGCCGAACGCGGCGTCGGCGCCGGCCTGGCCGCCGCTCTCCTGGGCGAGCCAGCTCGCACCCATGTTCTGCGGGTTGTAGATCCGGGCGTAGAGCCCGGCATTCGCCCCGGCCGTGAAGGCGTACTCGACCTCGCTCTTGACCGTCCGCTGGTTCAGGCTGTCGGTGGAGACGCTCTTCCACCCCTTGCTGCCCGTGATGCCCGCCCCCAGCGAGGCGCCGGCGCCGAGCGTGTCCGGGCGGTCGTGGTGCGCCGCCCAGGGAGAGGAACCGCCCAGGGTGACGCCCGCGCCGGCCTTGAGGCCGACCGCCACCTTCCTGCGCCCCTCCGTCGTGGCGCCGAGGTCGGTCGCGTCCTTCCAGTCCCGGTGGGAGATCGCGTCCCCGTCCACCATCTTGCCGACGAGGTCGAGCAGCGCGTTCAGGCCGTCCGCATCGTTCCGGAAGCTGATCGACACGCCCTTCAGCGTGCTGCCGCTGCCCTCGACCCCGAGCGACCCCTCGCCGCCGCCCTCGCCGAACCCGAAGCCGACCCGCTTGCCGGCGACGACGTCGAGGCTGCCCTTGCCCTCGTACCCGGCCCGGAGGTGGAGCTTGTAGCCGTCCGAGCCGCGCTCGACCTCGAACTGGCCGAGACGGGCGGCCGCGATCTTCGCCTTGAGCCCGGCGATCCCTGCCGGGTCGATCGGGATCTTGCCGGAATCGAGGCCGATGCGCTGCCCGGCCTTCAGGTCGAGCTTGTCGCCCTCCTGGAACGACCCGAGCAGCGCGAACAGGTGCCCGCGGGTGTCCGGGGTCATCGTCGCCCGGTTGGTCAGGGCGTCGATCGCTCCCCGGCGGACATCCCTCATCGCGCCGGCGACCCCGCCGCCCTCCTGGAAGAACCGCGGCTCCCGCGCCTTCAGCTCCGCCCGCATCGGCGGCGAGAGCCGGACCTCCCTGCCCCATTGCTGGAGATCGGCCGGCGTCATCCGGGCGTAGAGCACGGAATCGATCTCCGGCGCGAACCGGTCCGGGGTGACGCCCCAATCCGCCAGCCGCGCCTCGATCCTGGCCCGGGCCGGCGCCGCCGCCGGGTCGAAGCCCTCCGCGACCGCGTCGCCCGTCACCGTGAGGTCCGCCTTCGCGCCGAGCCACTCGTTCAGCACCGCCGCCCGGATCATGTCGGTGACGGCGCCGAGCTGCGGGTTGGCCGCGCGGCGCGCCGCCACGATGGCGTCGAGCGCGGCGCCGTGATCGCTGATCCGGTCGCCGAGCTGGGCCTGGAGCGTCGGCCCGTCCTCGCGGATGAAGACGATCGCGTCGGCGACCGCTTCGAGCCTCCGGCGCCTCGCCGCCTCGTCCGATCCCGGCGCCCCGGGCCCGGCGCGCAGGCCGGTGCGGATCGCCGCGGCGTCGCGCAGGGCGTGGCGCGCGCCGGGGTTCACGCCGACGCCGAGATCCCCCCTCTCCGCCTCGTCGGAGAGGACCTTGCGGGCGTTCTCGATCTCGGCCGCGACCGCCTGATAGCCGCCGTAGCTGTGCGCGATCCGGCCCTCGATCTCGCGGTATTCGGTCGCCCCCTCCCGGAGCCGGTCCCAGGAGCCCGGATCGGCCGCTTCCATGCCGGATCGCAGCGTCGCGACCTGATCGCGGAAATGCCCGGCGACCGAGGCGCTGTCGATGCCGGCATGCCGCTCGCGCGCCTGCGGCACGGTCGCCCGGTTGGTGACGTCGGCGTTCTCGACGACGACGTCGAGGAGGTGGCGGCCCATCGCCCGGGCGCTCTCGGACTGGAAGCCCTCGATCAGGCCCTGGGCGCCCCGGCTGCGGAACGCCGTCTCGGCAACGCCGCGGATGCTGGCATTGAAGGCGCGGACGTCGTCGATGCTGCCGATCCCCTGCCGGTTGAACGCCTCGACGGTCGCCTGCAGCTCGCCGAACTCGTCCGCGGTGATGCCGATCGCGTCGAGGTCCCGGTTGCTGATCCCGACATGCGCGAGCGGGTTGGCGGGATCGGGCCGCCAGTTCGCCAGATGCTTGTCGCCGTGGGCGCCGAAGCCGAGCGTCTCGGCCGTCATCGTTTCCAGTTCGAGCCGGGCGAGGCGCGCGGTCATCAGCGCGACGTCGCGTCCGGCGGCGCTGCCGCCGAACGCGCGCAGGGCGGTCTGGAACGCCTTGTCCTTCATGACCGACGAGGATTCGTGGAAGACCCGGACCGACTTCTGGCTCCAGGTGGCGGGGTTCCACCACTTGCGGCGGTCGACCGTCAGCGCGTCGGCGAAGCGCCGGTTGAGCGCCGTGACCTCGTGCCGGAGCGTCGCGGCCTTGGCGCCGCTCTCGCGCGCCGCCTGCACCGCCCGGGTCTGCGCCGGAACCTGGGCCAGCATCTCGCGGGCCTCCGCCAGGGTCGAGCGCTCCCCTTTCCCGACGAAGGCGAGAAGCTGCACCCGCTCGTTCTCCGTGAGCGCGCCGTCCGCCTTGGCCAGCAGCGGCATGAGCGGCCCGCCCGCCGCCAGCTTCGCCTCGCTCAGCGCCGCGCGGACCTGCCGGATCCGCTCGTCGCGCACCGGCGCCAGCATCTCGCGGGCCTCCGCCAGCGTCGACCACTTGCCCTTGCCGACGAACTCGAGGAGCTGCCGGCGCTCCCCGACCGTCAGCGTCCCGTCCTCCTTGTCCAGGAGCGGCAGCAGCGGCAGGCCCGCCGCCCACGTCGCCTCGCTCACCGTCGACCGGCTCTGCCGGATCCGCTCGTCGCGCACCTCCTCCAGCATCCCCCGGGCGTCCGCCAGGGTCGACCACTTGCCCTTGCCGGCGAAGTCGAGGAGCTGCCGGCGCTCGCCGACCGTCAGCGTCTCGTCCGTCCTGTGCAGGAGCGGCAGCAGCGCCTCGCCCGCCGCCAGCGTTTCGGGGCTCAGCGTCGACCGGCTCTGCCGGACCTGCTGATCGTGCAGGAACACGACGGCCTTCTGCCCGCCCGCCTCCTGCTTCAGCGGCAGCCACGCCCGGTCGAAGCCGGCGTCGTGGCCCTGCAGGTTGGGCAGCGGCTCGCCGCTGCGGATCCATCCGGCCAGCGCGTTCAGGCTGTCGGCCGCGCGCCCGAGCGCCGGCAGCTCGCCGGAATGGCCGTCGTCCCGGAGGCCCGGCAGCATGCCGGTCATCGCCCGCAGCGCGCCGCCCACCGGCAGGGTCGGCGCCGTGTCGAGGATCGCCTCGACATGGGCGACCGCCTCGGCATGCGCCGCCCGGATGCCGAACACGGCGGCCAGAGTCCGCACCTCCCGCGCCGCCGCGTCGCCGAGCTTGCGGTTCGAGGCCCCTTCGAGCCGGCTCGCCACCCTGTCGAGCCGCTCGGAGAACGAGGCCGGCGTCGCCTCGCTGCCGTCGTCCCAGAGCACCGGCGTCGCGCCGGCGTTGAACGCATCGACCATGCGGCCGATCTCGCGGATCTGGCGCTCGTCGACGCGACTCTCCATCGAGGTCGCGCCGGGACCGTGCAGGGCCCACATCGCGGTGATCGCCCCGCCCTTGGGGGCGGGGCCGGAGGCCAGCTTGCCGAGCCCGCCGAACTCGTTGCCGATCTGGACCGAGATCAGCTCACGCCGCAGGGCCGTCAGTTCCGCGATCTCGGTCCGCAGCGCCGTCGCGGCGGCGTCGGGCGGGTTGGCGGCCCCGGCGGCGGCCAGGGCGGTCCGTTTGGCGGGAAGCAGCGCGCCGAGATCGGCGAGCGCCTTGTCGGCCTCTCCCTTGATCGCCGTCTGCTCGCCGATGCGGCCGAACTCGCCCGCCAGCCAGGTCCTGGCCTCGGCCCGGGTATGGGCGCCGGCTCGCCCCTGCCCGGCGGCCGGCCGCGGCGCCTCCTGCGCCGCCACGCGCTCGCGCAACGCCGCGACCGTGGTGCGCAGGCCCGCCAGCG
>NZ_SACP01000041.1 GCF_004004555.2 Methylobacterium oryzihabitans | reverse complement strand
CGCGAGGCGGGGCCGACGGGGCCGGGCCGCGCGGCGCCCAGCCGGGAGACGCGGGCGGCCGCGGCGGCGCCGGGGGCGAGCGCCCGGGCGCGACGGAGCCCGGCGGCCGCGGCGGCGAGTCCGGCGGCCGGGCGGGAGATCGCGGCGGCGAGCGCGGAGATCGTGGCGGCGAGCGTGGGGACCGGGGCGACCGGACCGGCGAGCGCGGGGGTGAGCGCGGCGACAGGGGCGATCGGGGAGATCGCGGCGCCGACCGGGGCGAGCGCGGGGCCGGCCGCGGCGAGGCCCGCGGCGCCGTCACGCGCCTCGACACCCGCCAGCGCACGGAGTTCCGCCAGACCATCGTCCGGTCCGGGGTGCGGCCGGTCACCAACGTGAATTTCGCGCTCTCGGTCGGCACCGCGGTGCCGCGCTCGGTGACGCTGCACGCCCTGCCCCCGGCGATCCTGACGCTGGTGCCGGCCTATCGCGGCTTCAGCTACGTCCTGGTCGGCGACGACATCGTCATCATCGACCCCGACACCTACGAGATCGTCGACGTGATCCCGGCCTGACGGGGCGGGAGGCCGCGGCCGGGGCCCCCGGCCGGCCGATCGTAACGGTGGTTTAACGGCCGGGGAGGAACCTGTGCGCCGGTTCTGCCGTTCGGGTTGCGGCAGGTCATCTGTCGGGCCGGGGTTCGGCCCTCCCGGTTGTCGTGTGTGTTAGCGCACTTGCGTTTCCCTCAACCCCGACCAACTTCCAGCCATGAGCAACAGGGGTCCGATCGAGCAGGAAGGGGTCACGCTTCGGTTCTGGGGCGTGCGCGGTTCTACCTGTGCGTCAGGTCCCGACTTCGTCCAGTTCGGCGGCCACACCCCGTGCGTCGAGGTCCGGTGCGGCGAGCGGCTGTTCATCCTCGACGCCGGCTCCGGCCTGAACGCGCTGGGCGCCCATCACGGCACCTCCCTGCCCCGGCGCGTCGATCTGCTGTTCAGCCACCTCCACCTCGACCACATCGCCGGCCTGCCGTTCCTGAAGCCGGCCGTGCTCGATCCGTCGCGGGAAATCCACACCTATTGCGGCAACCTCGACGGCGCCAGCGCCGCCGAGACGGTCGACCGCCTGTTCTCGCCGCCGATCTTCCCCATCCCCCTCGACGTGCTGCCGGCGCGCTTCGTCCATCACGGCTTCCGGGCCGGCGAGACGCTGACCTTCGAGGACGGGATGCAGGTCGGGACGATCCCGCTCCACCATCCCCAGGGCGCGACCGGCTTCCGGTTCCGGCACGGCGGTCGCACCGCCTGCTACATCAGCGACCTCGAGCACACCGAGCCGTGGCCGGACCCGGCCCTGCGGCGCTTCGTCGAGGGCGCGGACCTCGTCGTCTACGACGGCATGTTCACCCAGGGCGAATATCCGGCCTGCCGCGGCTGGGGTCATTCGACCTGGGAGAAGGGCGTCGAGCTGTGCCGCGCCGCCGGCGTCGGGCAGCTCGCGATCATCCACCTCTATCCCCAGCACACCGACACGATGCTGCTCGGCATGGAGCAGCAGCTCAAGGCGGCGATGCCGACCGCCTTCATCGCCCGCGAGCGCCAGGAGATCGTGCTGCCGGCCCTCGCGCGGGTGCCGGCGGTGGCCTGAGCGGCCCGGCGTCAGAACGCCGCTACCGCCCAGCCCGACAGCAGCCCGACGCCGAGCACCAGCACGAAGCCGCCGGCGAGGAGTTCCAGGGCGCCGACCGCCACCGCGCCACTCTGCCCGCGCCCGCCGGCGAGCCGGAGGGCGAGGGCCTTGGCGAACACCGCCAGCGAGGCGAGCGCCCCGGTGGTGAGCGCGGTGCCGAGCGCCATCGCGAGGGTCGCGGCGATGCCGGCCCAGAACACCCCCTGCGACAGCGCGAAGACCAGCACCAGCACCGCCCCGGCGCAGGGCCGCAGGCCCGCCGCGACCACGATGCCGGCGCGCTCGCGCCAGTCGCTGCGCCCGATGCGCTCGCCGTCGGCGAGCCGGCCGTGGCCGCAATCCGGCCCGCAGGCCGGGCCGGCCTCGTGCCGCAGCAGCGCGGCGAGCCGCCCGGCCTTGCCCCAGGTGACGACGAGGCCGAGGAGCGCCACCGCGGCGAAGCCGGCGATCTCGATGCCGGTCCCGGCCCGGCTCAGGCCGGACGCGGTGAGGCGCAGCGCCACCGCGCCGCCGCCGACCAGCGCCACCGCCACGGCGGCCTGGAGCAGCGCCGCGGCGAAGCTCATGGTGAAGCCGCGCCGCAGCGCACGCTCGCCGGCGACGATGTAGCCGGCGATCACCGCCTTGCCGTGGCCGGGGCCGGCGGCGTGGAACACCCCGTAGGCGAAGCCGAGGCCGACGAGCAGGCCGTAGCCGGCCTGCCCCGCCTTCACCGCCGAGACCGCGCGCTGGAGCTGGCGCGAGAAATCCGCCTGGAGGGCGAGCAGCCAGCCGCCGAGCCCGCCGGCCGAGGGCGTCGCCTCGCGGAAGCCGAGGCCGAACGGCGAGCGCGGCGGCGGCGCCGACAGGCCCGGCGCGAGGAGCAGCATCAGCCCGGTGAGGAGGCCGAAGGCGGCGACGACCGCCGCCGCGGCGAGCAGCAGGCGCAGGCCGGTGCGGCCGGTGGCGAGCGGCAGCCCGGCGGCGGGGCTAAGTCTCAGGAGCATGCGACCACGATCCGGTTGGCGAACTGCACCCCGTAGGTCGAGGCGGCGGTGAGGGCCTCGAAGAACGCCTCCGACATCCCGGCGGCGGGCTTGTCGGTGGACTTGCCGGCGGACTTGGCGTCCGCGGCCTGCGGCCTGGGCCGGTGCACGGTGGCCCGGCAGCCGGCGGGGGCGCCCGACAGGGTCGCGACGCCGTCGCCCTCGGCGAGGCTGAAGGCGACGAAGTAGGTCGGATCGAACACTTCGAGCGACAGCGCGCCCGGCCCCGCCGGGGCCTTGAGCGGCAGGGTGAAGCTGAGGGTCAGCGCGCCGTCGGCGTAGCCCATCGCCGGCGCCTCGGGCGCCCCGACCTCGACCGGGCGGCCGGACACCTTCAGGGCGGTGAAGTAGCGCGAATCGCCGAGGCTCTCGATGTTCTCCCGCGCCAGGACCGCCAGGGCCTGCGGGCTCGGCGCGCCGTCGCCGCCGCGCTCCAGCCCCTGCACCGTGAGGGCCGAGTAGGACGGGTCGAAGGTCCAGGCGTGGCGCAGGCCGGTGACGCGGCCGTCCGGGCCGTAGACGATCTCGGCCTTCGTCGTGATCCAGACATGCGGATGGGCCGCGGCAGGCGCCGCGGCGGCGAGGCCGAGCCCGGCCGAAGCCAGCAGGAGAAGGTGCGATCGGATCGTCATGGTGGCTTGGCGTGCGTCCGCGACGCTCCCCCGGGAATGGCTGATCGACCGTCGGCGACGGCGTCGTCCCCGCCGCATCCTAGGTCCCGTCGCAAAGCGGCGAAAGCGGGGC
Source organism: Methylobacterium oryzihabitans (assembly GCF_004004555.2). Classification (GTDB taxonomy): domain Bacteria; phylum Pseudomonadota; class Alphaproteobacteria; order Rhizobiales; family Beijerinckiaceae; genus Methylobacterium; species Methylobacterium oryzihabitans. Next base: position 37,704 of record NZ_SACP01000041.1, on the reverse strand, counting down.
CGCCTGCTCGGCGAGCCAGGCGCGGAACAGCGCCACCTTGGGCGGGTCCTGGCCCTCCGGCGTGACGATGAAGAAGGCGTAGGGGCTCGCCACCTCCTCGGGGAACGGCCGCACGAGGCGCCCGCCCGCCAGCAGGTCGCCGCCCAGCACCCGGGTCGCCAGGGCGACGCCCTCGCCGGCGGTGGCGGCCTGGAGCACCATGAAGGTGTGGGTGAAGCGCGGGCCGCGCCGGGCCTCGATCCCGGTCACCCCCGCCGCGGCGAGCCAGTCCGGCCACGCGACGGCCTCGAGGTCGATCGGGTCGTCGTCGTGCAGCAGGACGTGGCGGGCGAGGTCGGCGGGGCGGGCGAGCGGCGGGGTGCCGTCGCGCAGGGCCGGGCTGCAGACCGGAAACACGCTGTCGCGCAGCAGCAGGTCGGCGCGCAGGCCGCGATAGCGGCCGCGGCCGTGCCGGATCGCCACGTCGAGCTCGTCGCGGGCGAAATCCGCCAGAGTGTTGTTGGCGACGACGCGCACGTCGAGCTCGGGATGGCGGGCCCGGAACGCGCCGATGCGCGGAATCAGCCACAGCGAGGCGAAGGAATGGGTCGTGTTGACCGTCAGCACGTGGTCCTGGCCCTGCCGGCGCAGCCGCGCGGTCGCGTCGGCGAAGCCGTCGAGGAGGTCGCCCACGGCCGCCGCGTAGCGCTCGCCGGCGGGCGTGAGGGCGACCCCGCGGCTCGGCAGCCGGCGGAACAGCGGCACGCCGAACCACCCCTCCAGCGCCTTGACCTGCTGGGCCACCGCCCCGGCGCTTACGCCGAGTTCGTCCCCGGCGGCCTGGAAGGTCGGGTGGCGCGCCGCCGCCTCGAAGGCCCGGACGGCGTTGAGCGGCGGCAAACGGCGGCGCAGGGTCATCTCGGCCCAGATTTCCTATGCCGGAGCGGCAGAGCTTCTGGTTTGCTCCCGTCGCGTCCCGGCGGCAAGATCGCTGCTATCGATCACATCTGCTGAAGGCGGGAGGACGTCATGGCGGCGCTCGCGAGTACCCGAGAAAATCTGCGGCGGGACCCGGTCCCGGCGATGCCCGCCCCGCGCCTGCGCCTCGTGCCGCCGGTGGCCCTGCGCCCGGCCCGGCCGCGGCCGGTCGCCAACTGGTTCGAGCGGCTCGAACTCTGGGCCGAACGAGCCCGCGAGCGCCGGCTCCTCGCCGAGGCCCCCGACGCGATGCTGCACGACCTCGGGCTCTCCCGGGCCGACGTTTCCCGGGAGACGGGGAAGCGGTTCTGGCAGGGGTGAGGCGGCGGCGATCCTGGACGGCACCGGGCCTGAGCTTCCGAACGGCCTGGCACCGCCGCACCGGGACGGAGCGGTCGCCCTGTCGATGCGGGGCAGACCCGAGCGCGCATCGATGCGCCGGCGTTCCGGCCCCGTCGCCCACGCGGCGAAGGGCCGGGTGCGCCCGACCGGGAACCGGGCGGGCCGACCGCCGCGGACCGGTGCGCTCCCGTCCCTCCCCGGTCACGCCGCGATGCGTCCGCCGAGCTCGTCCTCGATATGGGCGCGGATGATCGTCTCGAAATCCGGCTCGGCGGTGAAGCCGAGTTCGATCGCCCGGCGCGGGTCGAAGCCGCGGGGCCAGCCGGCGACGATGCGCTCGATCACCGGATCAGGCTGGTGGCGGATGCGCGCGGCGACGGCGTCGCCGGCGACCCGGCGCAGGGCCTCGATCTGCTCGGCCACCGTCACGGCGACGCCGGGCATCGTCAGGTTGCGCCGGTCGCCGAGGCGCGCACCGTCGATCGTCGCCGCGTGCAGCAGGAACCCGATCGCGGCCCGCGGCGAGGCGTGCCAGTGGCGCACCCCGTCCGAGACCGGCAGGATCGCCTCCTGGCCGGCGAGCGGCTCGCGGATGATGCCCGAGAAGAAGCCCGAGGCGGCCTTGTTCGGCTTGCCCGGCCGCACGCAGATCGTCGGCAGGCGGATGCCGACGCCGTCGAAGATGCCGCGCCGGGTGTAGTCCGACAGCAGCAATTCGCCGATCGCCTTCTGGGTGCCGTAGCTGGTCAGCGGCGCGGTGAGGTACTCGTCGCCGATCGCGTCGGGCATCGGCGCGCCGAACACCGCGATCGACGAGGTGAAGACGAGGCGCGGCCGGTAGCCGTCGCCGATCGCCCGCACGGCGTCGAAGAGCCGGCGGGTGCCGTCGAGGTTGATGCGGTAGCCCTTGTCGAAATCGGCCTCGGCCTCGCCCGACACGATGGCGGCGAGGTGGACGATCACGTCCGGCCGGGCGGCGACGAGCCGCTCGGCCTCGCCCGGCAGCGAGAAGTCGGAGGCCGAGAGCGAGACCGGCACGCCGGTGCCGGCGGGGGCCTCGGGCGCCACCACGTCGTGCAGGGTGAAGCGGGTGATCGTCTCGCCGCCGAGCCGGCAGTCACGGACCAGCCGGTCGAGCAGCTTGCGCCCCACCATGCCGGCGGCGCCGAGGATGAGGATGTGCATCGGAAATCTCCTGTCGCGGTGAACGATCGGTCGGCGGGCGGGATCGGGAGGGAGGCGGGGCGGCGGATGTCGCGCGGGTCAAGGCCGCGGCAGGCGGACCGGTCCCGCGCGCGGACGCGGCCGGTCGGGGCATCCGACCATGTTCTCCTCCCTGCCGCCCTGAAGGGCGGTGTCGCCCTCGCGGGCGTGTCGCCCTGACGGGCGTATCGCCCGTTCGGGCGTGTCGTTCGGCCTGCGGGTGTTCCCGTCAGGCGAGATGCTTGACCATGTGGACCAGCCGGCGGTCGGCGAGGGGCTCGATCCGCTCGGTGTCCCACCCCTGCCGCGTGTACCAGTCCCGGTTCCGCGTCAGGGGCTCCCCGGTGTAGAGGCGCAGGGTGGCGAGGTCGAGATCCCGCGCGCGGTTCTCCGCCGCCGCGAGCAGGCGGTTGCCGAGGCCCTGCCCCTGGCGGCGCGGATCGACGGCGACGCTCCAGATCGTCAGGTGGCCGGGCTCGGGATCGAGGACGAGGGCGCCGGCGACGTCGTCCCCCTCCCCCGCGAGCCAGACCTCGTGCTCGGCCAGCACCGTGGAGGCCGGGGTCAGGAGCGGCAGCGGCTCGACGCCGAGCAGCGCCCGGTTGCCCGCGAAGGCGTCGGCCTGCACCCGCCCGAGCGCCGGGAGGTCGGCGGCGTCGGCGCGGCGCAGGTCGCTGCCCGTGATGCGCCCGGCGTTCAGCGCCGACAGGCGCAGGCGCTGCGGGTCCGGCCCCGACAGGTTGTCGGGCGCGAGCCAGCGCCGGAAGGCGCCGGCGGCCTGCGGCCATTCGCGGTCGAGGAGCGAGAACCACGCGGTGTCGCGGTTGCGCCCCTTCACGATCATCGCCTGGCGGAAGATTCCCTCGAAACGGAAGCCGAGGCGCAGGGCGGCGCGGCGCGACGGCGCGTTGAGGGCGTTGCACTTCCACTCGTAGCGGCGGTAGCCGAGGGTGTCGAAGACGTAAGCCGCGAGCAGCGCCATCGCCTCGGTCGCCCCGGGCCGGCGCTGGAGCGCGGGCGCGTACAGGATGTTGCCGACCTCGATCACCCGGTTGGCCGGGTCGATCCGCATCAGCGCCGCGTGCCCGACCGCCCGGCCGCTGGCGCGGTCGAGGATGGCGTAGAACAGCGGGTCCTCCGAGGCGGCGCAGGCGGCGAGATGGTCGAGGAACGGGCCGCGCTCGGGGAACGGGCCGGCGCCCATGTAGGGCCACAGCGCCTCGGTGCCGGGGCCCGTCACCGCCTGCGCGAGGTCGTCCCCGTGCGCGGCGGGATCGAGCGGGACCAGGGTGACGAGGTCGCCCTCCAGAACGATCCGCTCCGGCCGGGGCGCCGCACCGACGGCGACCGGCTCGCCGACGGGCAGGCGGGTGACAGGATCGGCTTCGGCCATGGATCGTCTCCGGCACCGCGACCGCCTTCCCTCCCACGGGACGCGGCCGGCTGCCAAGGACAATCCGGGCGGGCGGCCGTCTCCGGCCGCCGCCGTCAGTGCGGCTGCGGCGCCGGGACGGCGACGGTCGGCTCGACGAAGCGGGCGACCGGGAAGTACAGCGTGCAGGCCCGGGTCTCGTGGACGACGTGGACGATCGCATTGGGGGACCGGTGCCCGTGGGTCGTCCGGCGGGCGAAGGCGGCCGACAGTTTCTGGACATGCGGGATCAGCTCGACGTCGTCGTCGATCCGCGTGCCGTGCCGGTCGCGAAACAGCCTTCCGTCGATCTCGATGTGGAAATAGTACAGCGCCATGGCTCCAGCTCCCTGAGAGCGATGGCCGGAAGCTAAGGACACGGGCGACCGGTCTCCTTAACGCCGTTTAACGGTCCCCGAAAAACCGCAACTTCGGCGACGACGGTGCGAGGAGCCTCGATTCGGCCTGACGGGACTCACCTAGGTCAATGAAGCCTCGGGCGGGCCGCGATAGCGTGATCGGGTCGTGCCGGTCGCCCCCCTTCTACCGGCACGGTGCCGTCGGTTCGCATGCGGTTCGACGTCATCGCGGCCGACGGCGTCTCTTCTCGGACCCCAACTCAGCCCGCCGCAGGCCTGCCCTCGGCGGGCTCTCCTTGGCGGCATCGGTTCAGTGCTGCGCCCGGCCGGGATCGATCGACCGGTAATAGGCGACGACCGACCGGAAGGCGTCGTCGACCGGCGGGACGGGCACCGCGAGCCTCAGGCCGAGACCGGCGAGGCCGGCGGCGAGACCGGCGAGGAGGCAGGTGCGGAGGGTCATGCGGTGTCCGATGGATCGCTGCGCCATGCGGGTACCGGCTTCGCTCGGCCGGCGCGCGGGCTCGCGACGGCTGTCCGGGGATGGCGCGCGACGGGCCCGCAGGCTGCCGGGAAACGCGGCCTCGGGCAACCCGGAACGGGTACGGCCGGGCCGGCGATCGATCCCGGATCGGAGCGAGGGGGCGGAGCCCTTCACCAGGATCGCGGCCGGCCCGGCCGCATGCCCAGAACCTAGCCGACGGCTGACGAGTGTCAACAATCGTCAGCCGACCCGGATGCCCCGCCGCGCGGCCATGTGCGGTTTCGCACAACCCTCCCGCGTGCTAGCGGAGATTCGACCGTCCCGGGCTTGACCCGCCCGGCGCCACCGAACCCGTCTCGTTGCGCATGAACCCGATCTTCTCCGACCTGCCGACCACCGTGTTCGAGGTGATGTCGGCCCTCGCCCGCGAGACCGGCGCGGTCAATCTCGGCCAGGGCTTCCCGGACGATCCCGGCCCGCAGGACGTGCGCGAGCGCGCCGCCGCGGCGGTGATCCACGGCTGGAACCAGTACCCGCCGATGATGGGGCTGCCGGAACTGCGCGAGGCGGTCGCCGCGCATTACCGGCACTGGCAGGGCCTCGACCTCGATCCGGCCCGGGAGGTGATGGTGACGTCGGGCGCGACCGAGGCGATCGCCGGCGCCCTGATGGCCTTGATCGAGCCCGGCGACGAGGTCGTGCTGTTCGAGCCGATGTACGACGCCTACCTGCCGCTGGTGCGCCGGGCCGGCGGGGTGCCGCGCTTCGTGACGCTGACGCCGCCGCATTTCCGGCTGACCGAGGCGGCGCTCGCCGCGGCGTTCTCGGACCGCACCCGGGTGGTCCTGTTCAACAACCCGCTCAACCCGACCGCGACGGTGTTCCCGGATGAGGATCTGGCGCTGCTCGCCGCGTTCTGCCGCCGCTTCGACGCGGTCGCGGTCTGCGACGAGGTGTGGGAGCACGTCACCTTCGACGGCCGCCGCCACCGGCCGCTGATGGCCCTGCCGGGGATGCGCGAGCGGACGGTGAAGATCGGCTCGGCCGGCAAGATCTTCTCGCTCACCGGCTGGAAGGTCGGCTTCGTCATGGCGGCGCCGGACCTGATGCGGGTCCTCGCCAAGGCGCACCAGTTCCTCACCTTCACCACGCCGCCGAACCTGCAGGCGGCGGTGGCCTACGGGCTGGGCAAGGACGACGGGTATTTCGAGGGCATGCGGACGGATTTCGCCCGGGCGCGCGACCGCCTCGCCGGCGGCCTCGCCGGGCTCGGCTTCAGCGTGCTGCCCTCGGCCGGCACCTACTTCCTCAACATCGACATCGCGCCGCTCGGCGAGAGCGACGACGTCGCGTTCTGCGAGCGGCTGGTGCGCCGGCACGGGGTCGCGGCGATCCCGGTGAGCGCGTTCTACGCCGAGGGCGGCGTGCGCAACGTGGTGCGGTTCTGCTTCGCCAAGCGCGACGACACCCTCGACCGCGCCCTCGACCGCCTCGCCGATGCGCGGCTGGTCCGGTGAGGAACGCGGACGGCGCCCCCCGTCTTGTGGCGGCGGCACCCCGGGGCCACATGATCGTGCATGAGCACGACCTTCCCGCCCCGGAGCCCCACGATGGACTTCACGCAGACGGCCGGTCCCGTTCCGCCCTTCGGCGCGGCCTCGCTCCGCGCCGGCGCCGGCGCGGAGGATGCCGCCCAGGTTCTGGCCCGGCTAGAACTCCTGGCGCACATCCTCGACACCGCCTTCGTCCTGCCGGGCAACCGGCGGGTCGGGCTCGACGCCGTGGTCGGGCTGATCCCGGTGGTCGGCGACCTCGTGACGACCGCGATCTCGTCCTACATCATCTGGGAGGCGCGCCGGCTCAAGGTGCCGCGCACGCTGCTCGCCCGGATGGCGGCGAACGTCGCGATCGACGGCGTGGTCGGCGCGGTGCCGCTGGTGGGCGACCTGTTCGACGCCGCGTTCAAGGCCAACCGCCGCAACGTGCGGCTGCTGCGCCGCCACCTGGAGCGCAGCGGCGCCGTGCGCCCGACCACGATCGACGGCACCGCGACGCGGATCGACTGACCGTTCTCCGCGGGGCCGGCGCATGAACGAGCGGCCCCGCTCCCTCGACCCCGTGCCCGTCGCCCCGCCAGCGCCGGGGCCGGCGGTCCCGCCGCCCCCGGCGGCCGGCCCGCGCCGGCTGTCGCCGCTCAACCGGCGGCGGCTCGCGAATTTCCGCGCCAACCGCCGCGGCTACTGGTCTGCGGTGCTGTTCGGCGTTCTGTTCGTCGTCAGCCTGTTCGCCGAGTTCATCGCCAACGACCGGCCGATCATCGCCTCCTACAAGGGCGAGATCCTGATGCCGGTCTTCGTCGACTACCCGGAGGAGAAGTTCGGCGGGTTCCTGGCCCGGACCGACTACCGCGACCCGGTGATCCGCAAGGAACTGGCCGAGAACGGCTGGGCGCTGTGGCCGCCGATCCGCTACTCCTACGACACCCACAACCTCGACCTGCCGGTGCCGGCCCCGGCGCCGCCGACCTGGCTGCTCACCGAGGCGCAGTGCCGGCCGCTGGCCGAGAAGACCGGCGGCCGGGGCTGCCGCGACCTCGAATGGAACTGGCTCGGCACCGACGACCAGGGCCGCGACGTCGTCGCCCGGCTGATCTACGGCTTCCGCCTGTCGGTGCTGTTCGGCCTCACCCTGGCGATCACCTCGTCGATCATCGGCGTGCTCGCCGGCGCGGTGCAGGGCTATTTCGGCGGCTGGATCGACCTGATCTTCCAGCGCTTCATCGAGATCTGGACCGCGATCCCGTCGCTGTACCTGCTCATCATCATCTCGTCGATCATCACGCCGAGCTTCTTCGTGCTGCTCGGCATCCTGCTGCTGTTCTCGTGGGTGTCGCTGGTCGGCGTCGTGCGGGCCGAGTTCCTGCGCGCCCGCAACTTCGAGTACGTGCGCGCCGCCCGGGCGCTCGGGCTGTCGGACGCCCGGATCATGTTCCGGCACCTCCTGCCGAACGCCATGGTGGCGACCCTGACCCTGCTGCCGTTCGTGCTCAACGGCTCGATCACCACCCTCACCTCCCTCGACTTCCTCGGCTTCGGCCTGCCGCCGGGCTCGCCCTCCCTCGGCGAGCTCTTGGCCCAGGGCAAGGCGAACCTCCAGGCGCCGTGGCTCGGCCTGACCGGCTTCGCGGTCATCGCCGTGACGCTCAGCCTGCTGATCTTCGCCGGCGAGGCCGTGCGCGACGCCTTCGACCCGCGCAAGACCTTCGCCTGAGCAGGACCTTCGCCTGAGCAAGACCTTCGCCTGAGACGGATCAGGCGGCGGCGGGCGGGTTCGCGGCGGCCGCCTGGGCGGCCTGCGCCGCCCGCGCCGCGGCGGCGGCCCGCTCCAGGGCGTCGCCGGGCAGTTCGGCGGTGCCGGAGCGGACCAGCACGGCGTTGGAGGCCAGCGGCACCCCGGCCGCCTGGAGGCCGCGGTAGATCCGCCGCAGGGCCTCCCGCTGCACCACCGAGGGCTTGGCCGGCCGCACCGTGAACTTGCAGCGGATCACCACCGCGGTGTCGGCGATCTCGTGCACGCCCTGCATCTTGAGCGGCAGCAGGAATTCCGGGCCGAAATCGGGGTCGGCCTGCATCTCCTGGCCGATCTTCTTGATCGTGCGGCGCGCCTTCTCGAGGTCGGCGGCGTGGTCGAGGCGGATCAGGAACTTCACCGTCGACCAGTCGCGAGAGTAGTTGGTGATCTGGCTGATCGTCCCGAACGGCACGGTGTGGATCGGGCCGTTCTGGTGGCGCAGTTGCACCGAGCGCAGGGTGATGCGCTCGACCGTGCCCTTGAGCTTGCCGGTGTCGATGTACTCGCCGATCCGGAAGGCGTCGTCGGCCATGAAGAAGATGCCCGACACGATGTCGCGCACCAGGGCCTGGCTGCCGAACGACAGCGCGAGGCCGAGGACGCCGAAGCCGGCGAGCATCGGCCCGATGTTGATGCCGGCGGCCGAGAGCACGATGAGCGCGGTCACCGCCGTGACGGCGCCGAAGGCGAGGTCGCGCACGATCGGCAACACGGTGGAGAGCCGCGAGCTGACCGCCGGGCCGTCGTCGTCCTCGGCCGGCCCGTGGCCGGAGGCGTGGGGGATCTGCGCCTGGAAGTAGCTGCGCAGGAAGCACCACAGCGACCAGCCGAGGACCAGGGAGGCGCCGATCTCGACCGCGCTGCCGCCGGCGTGGCGCAGGCGCGGATCGGCCACGACCGGCTCCCAGGCCCGCGCCAGCAGGGCCAGACCCGCGACCCAGATGCCGCCGGCGATCGCGGCCCGGGCCGCCACCGCGGCGGCCCGGGTCACCGGCGGGCTGTCGGCGAGCTGGTGGGCCGCGAGGCGGCGCAGGAGGTGGTCGCCGGCGAGCGCCAGGAGCGGCAGGGCCAGGAACGCGACCCGGGTGGCGGCGACCGCGGCGGCCCAGGTGTCGTAGCCGGGATCGGCCACCACCAGCAGCGCGACGACCCAGGCCGCCACGACCGTGGCGGCGAGGGCCGGGGCCAAGGCCGCCGCCAGCACGCGCCGGAGCACGCCGCCCTCCTCCCCGGCCCTGCCCCGGACCAGGGCGACGAGGTCGCGCCGACCGAGCCAGAGCCAGACCAGCGTCAGGGCGGTGGTCAGGGTGGTGCCGAGCAGGGTCCAGGCCGCGAGCCCGGAGGGCGCGGCCCCGCCCGCCCGGGCCAGGATCGCCGCGAGGTCGAGGGCGAGGCCGAGGAGCACGAGGGCGACGAGCATCGCCATGTGCCATCGCGGCCGCCGCACGGGGAGCAGCCGGGCGCCGGGATCGGCGGGCGAGAGCAGGAAGCGGCCGGCCGCGAAGGCGAGCCCGGCCAGGGCGGCGGATCGGAGCAGCGCGGCGGCGAGCGGGCGGGCGGGCGCCGCGTCCGGGACCAGCCGCAGCAGCAGCGCCGCCGTCGCGAATGAGCCCGCGCCACGCCCGGCGCCAGCGTCCCCCGGCCGCGCCGGCGCGCCGGGCGAGCAGCAGGCCGACCAGCCCGCCGGCCACCGCGGCGGCGACGAGGAGCCGGACCAGATGCAGCCCGACCGCGCCGTGCCACGCCGCGGCGGCGGCCTCGGAGATCGAGCCGAGTTCGGACAGCCCGTCGACGTGGCGGGCGAGCCCGGTCTCGAAGGCCTGCCAGACGGTCTGCGGCGGAGGCGGGGCCGCGACCGGCGCCGCGGCCGCGGGACCGGGCTCGTCCTCCCAGCGGAGCGTCACCGGTGCCCCGGCCTGCCGGGCCGCGCCGAGGACCGTCTCGACATGCGACCGGTCCAGGCCCGGGCGGAGCGTGACGGTGACGCCCGGCTCGGCGGCGACGCCGGCCCCGGCGGTCAGCAGCCCCAAGGCGCAGGCGAGCGCCGCCCGGCGCAGCATTCTCAGTCCCGATCGCGACCGTGCCACGTTCCGCCTCCGATCCGCATCCGCCCCGACGGCCGGCTCGCCCGTCCCCGGACCGTGCTACGCCGGAACGGTTGCGATTCTCTCCCGATCGGCCCGGGTCAGGACGGCGGTCCGCCGAGGGGCGGAACCGAACGGCGCATCAGCAGCAGGCTCAGGCCGGCGCCGAGCATCGAGGCCGCGAGCGCGGCCAGGAAGGCGTCGATGCCGCCGGCCGCGATCACGGCGGCGCCGAGCAGCGCGCTCAGCACCGCGCCGAGGCGGCCGACGCCGAGCGCCATCGCGGCCCCGGAGGCGCGCAGGCCGGTCGGGTGGAGCGACAGGCCGAGGACGTAGAGGGTGGTCTGCACCGCGTTGACGAACAGGCCGTGCAGCCCGAAGCCGACGATCAGCATCGTCGGCCCGACATCGCCGCGCAGCAGCAGCGCGGTCACCGCCGCCCCGAGGCAGCACAGCACCTGCGGCCGGCGCGAGCCGAAGCGGGTGATCGCGACGGCGCAGAGCAGCGCGCCGACCACCCCGCCGAGATTGTAGGCGGTGAGGCCCGCCCCCGCCATCTCCTCGTCGAGGCCGTCGCCGATCAGCATCGTCGGCAGCCACGAGAACGCGCTGTAGACCGCGAGCAGACAGAAGAAGAACGCCGCGCACAGCCCGACCGTGTCCCGCCGCCGCTCGGGCGTGAACAGGGTGCGGAAGCCGGCGCCGCGGCTCACACGTTGCTCGGACGGGTCGACGAACACGGCGCGCGGCGGCACCGGGCGGTCGAGCCGGTCGAGCATCCGGGCGAGCTCGTCCCAGCGTTCGGGATGGCGGGCGAGGAAGCGGGGCGATTCCGGCAGGGTCCGGCGCAGGACGAGGGCGAAGGCCAGGGTGAGGCCGCCGCCGATCAGGAACAGGCCGTGCCATTCGAGGCTGGGCAGGACCAGCCCGGCCACCAGCCCGGCGATCATGCCGCCGAGAGGCACGCAGACCACCGTCGCGGTCACCACGAGGGTGCGGTGGCGCCGGGGCGCGAACTCCGCCGCCAGGGTCGCGGTCGCCGGCAGCGCCCCGCCGATGCCGAGGCCGGTGACGAAGCGCAGCACCGCGAGCGACCCGAGATGGTCGACCAGCCCGGCCGCCGCGGTCGCCGCGCCGAACGTCGTGACGCAGATCACGATGGCCCGCCGCCGCCCGGCCCGGTCGCCGACCCGGCCGGCGAGCAGGCTGCCGAGCGCCATCCCGAACAGGCCGGCCGCGACGGTCGGGGCGAAATCGGCCCCGGTCAGGTTCCAGTCGCGGCCCAGCGACGGGATGGCGAAGCCGATGAGCTGGCTGTCGAACCCGACGACGATGACCGTGAGGGCGGCGAGCAGCACCGCGCGCCGCTGGAACGGCGCCCAGGGGCCGGCATCGATGAGGTGCCCGACATCGATGCGGGTGGTCGCGGCGGTGCCGGGTCCCGTCCGCGCCGGCACCGGGGCGGGCTGCGGACCACGTCCGCCAGCCGCCGCGATCATCGCGCCCATGCGGCCACCGGCTCGGCGCCGGTCGGGCAGGCCGGCCCGGTGCTGAGATGTGCCATGTCGTCCTCCCGCGCGGCCGTCCGGCGGCCCCGGATCTCGCCGACCGGCCTTCAGGCCGGTCCTCACGGGCTTGTTGTGCGCCGGGACGTCCGTTGCCGGCAAGGGGTGTTGCCGGCGGAGGGAGGGTTGGACGCGGCCGGGGAGATCAGACCTCCTGCCCCTCGGCCTCGACCAGGATCTCGCGCTTGCCGGCGTGGTTGGCGGGGCCGACGATGCCCTCGCGCTCCATCCGCTCCATCAGCGAGGCCGCCCGGTTGTAGCCGATCTGCAGGCGGCGCTGGATGTAGCTCGTCGAGGCCTTCTTGTCGCGAAGCACCAATGCCACCGCCTGCGCGTAGGTGTCGCCACCCTCGCCGACCGCACCGGGGTCAGAAGCCGGACCCGGATCGCCGCCCTCGCCGTCCTCGCCCTCCTCCGAGGTGATCGCGTCGAGATAGGCCGGCCGGCCCTGGCGCTTGAGGTGGGCCACCACCCCCTCGACCTCGTCGTCCGAGCAGAACGGGCCGTGCACCCGCGTCGTGCGGCCGCCGCCCGCCATGAACAGCATGTCGCCCTGGCCCAGCAACTGCTCGGCGCCCATCTCGCCCAGAATCGTGCGCGAGTCGATCTTGCTCGTCACCTGGAACGAGATCCGCGTCGGGAAGTTCGCCTTGATCGTGCCGGTGATCACGTCCACCGACGGACGCTGCGTCGCCATGATGAGATGCAGGCCCGCCGCCCGCGCCATCTGCGCGAGCCGCTGGATCGCCCCCTCGATGTCCTTGCCCGCCACCATCATCAGGTCGGCCATCTCGTCGACGATGATCACGATGTAGGGCAGCGCCGAGAGGTCCATCACCTCGTCCTCGTACACCGCCTCCCCGGTCTCCCGGTCGAACCCGGTCTGCACCGTCCGGGTGATCACCTCGCCGCGTGCCCGCGCCTCCGCCACCCGGGCGTTGAACCCGTCGATGTTGCGAACGCCGAGCTTCGACATCTTCTTGTAGCGTTCCTCCATCTCGCGCACGGCCCACTTGAGGGCGATGACCGCCTTCTTGGGGTCGGTGACGACCGGCGAGAGCAGGTGCGGGATGCCGTCGTAGACCGACAGTTCCAGCATCTTGGGATCGACCATGATGAGCCGGCACTCCTCCGGCTTCATCCGGTAGAGCAGGCTGAGGATCATGGTGTTGATCGCCACCGACTTGCCCGAGCCGGTGGTGCCGGCCACCAGCAGGTGGGGCATGCGGGCGAGGTCGGCGATGATCGGCTCGCCGCCGATGTTCTTGCCGAGGCACAGGGCGAGCTTCTGCTTGGTCTCGGCGAAGACCGGCGAGGCGAGGAGCTCGCGCAGGTACACGGTCTCGCGCTTGGCGTTGGGCAATTCGATGCCGATGGCGTTGCGGCCCTGGACGACGGCGACGCGGGCGGAGACGGCCGACATCGAGCGGGCGATGTCGTCGGCGAGGGAGATGACGCGGCTCGACTTGGTGCCCGGCGCCGGCTCGAGCTCGTAGAGCGTGACGACCGGACCCGGGCGCACCGCCAGGATCTCGCCGCGCACCCCGAAATCCTCGAGGGTCGATTCGAGCAGGGTGGCGTTCTGCTCCAGGGCATCGGTCGAGACGGCGGTGCTCGGCGCCGGCTGGCGCGGCTCGGCCAGCAGGTCGAGGGCCGGCATCTCGTAGGTGTCGGACAGCGCCGGCGGAGGCGCCCGGCGGCTCGGCAGCGGAGCCGGCGGCGGGGCGACGCGGGTGCGCGCCGGGGCCGGCGCCGGCTCGGCCGGCAGGTCGTCGCCGTCCTCGTCCTCGGGCTCGTCGTGGACCCGCGGCGGTGCGAGGCGGCGGGCGGCGCGGGCCGGCTCGTCGAAGACCGGCTCGCGGCGGGTGCCGGGCTCGGGCGCGTCGAAGCCCTCCTCGTCGCCGTCCTCCGAGAAGGCGCGGCGGGCGGCGAGCGCCGGGGAGTTGCCGGCATAGGCCGCGGCGCGCTCGGCGGCGGCACGGTCCTCGCGCCACCCGGCGATGCGGTCGCGGACCGCGTCGCGGGCGCTCATCGCCAGATGGGCGAGCGTGCCGAGGGACGCGAGCCCGAAGCCCGGCGTCTCGTCGTCGTGGGGCGCCGCGCGCCGGGTGCGCTCGTCGTAGCGGCTGGAGACCGGGCCGTAATGGTCCGCCTCGTCCTCCTCCTCGCCCTCGATCAGGCCGAAGCCGCAGGCGGCGGTGAGGCTGAGCACCGCGGCCCCGGCGAACAGGAACCCGGCGATCGCCGCCGCCGGCCCGAAGATCGCCCGCACCGCCCCGAGCAGGGCGTCGCCGACGACGCCGCCGAGGCCGGTCGGCAGCGGCCAGCGGGCGGTCGACGGCAGGGCGCTCGCCATCGCGCTCGCGGCGCCGAAGCCGATCACCCACAGGGCGATGCGCAGGTTGAGCCGCGGCAGCGTGTGGGCGCGCAACAACTGTACGCCCCACACCGCCGGGGGCAGCGCCAGCGCCAGGGCGCCGAGCCCGAGGAGCTGCATGCCGAGGTCGGAGACGATGGCGCCCCCATAACCGAGAAGGTTGCGCGCCGCTTGGCTGGTGGCGTGGTTGAGGCTCGGATCCTCGATCGACCACGTCGCCAGGGCGACGACGAGGCCGGCCGCGCCGAGCAGCAGGGCGAGCCCCGACAGCTCCGTCATCCGCCGCTTCAGGAAGGCGCGGAGGGTGTCGACGAGTGCATCGTAGGGCGATGCCGAGCGACGGAGCGAACGCATGCGAGGCAAGCCGGGTACGCGGGACGGAGCCTGCACACTAGGGCGGCGCGGTTAACGCGCCTTTAAGGCTGTCGTCCCCTTCGGGCGAATGGAATCAAGCACTTGGCTTGGGCTGGCATCGCCGCCCCGCTGTGCCCGCGCGGACACGGGCGGCACTTCGCTGTGAACGGGGCGACGCCGCGGCTTGCGGGCCCGTGCCCGGCGGTGCGACCAGAGAGGCTTGGCCGGACGAAGGTTCCCGGCCCGCCGGGAGCGTGCCGTGGGCATCGAAGGGTTCGTGGTCGACGGGATCACCGTGGCGGCGCAGCGCCGCGCCGCCGATCCGCGCGCCTCGGCCTGGGTCTCGGCCAATGCCGGCGCCGGCAAGACCAAGGTGCTCACCGACCGGGTGGTGCGGCTGCTGCTGCACGGGGCGACGCCGGCCCGGATCCTCTGCCTCACCTTCACCAAGGCGGCGGCGGCCAACATGTCGATCCGGGTGTTCGAGCGCCTCGGCCGCTGGGTGACGCTCGACGACGACGCCCTGCGGCGCGAACTCACCGTGCTGGAGGGCGAGGCGCCGGACGCCGCCACCCTGCGCCGGGCCCGGCGCCTGTTCGCCCGCGCCGTCGAGACGCCCGGTGGGCTCAAGATCGAGACCCTGCACGCCCTGTGCGAGCGCCTGCTCCACCTCGTGCCGTTCGAGGCCAACGTGCCGGCGCGCTTCGCCGTGCTCGACGAGGCCCAAACCCGCGAGATGGTCGATCGCGTCATCGATCTCGTGCTCGCGGACGCGGTCGACGGGCGCGACGACCTCAGGCAGGCCCTCGCCCTGGTGGCGCCGGAGGCGGCGGGTGAGGCCCTGCGCAAGGCGATCGCCGCCGCCGTGCAGTGCCGCGACGTGCTTGATCATCCCGACGGGCCCGGGGGGCGGCTTGGGCGCCTGCGCCGGGCGATCGGTGCCGAGGAGGATGTCGGGCAGGTCGAGCGCCGGATGCTGGAGGACGGCCTCGGCGACTGGACCGTCCTGATCGAAGGACTCCGGACCGGGAAGGCGACCGACGAGAAGCGGGCCGAGGCGCTCGCGCTCGCCGCCTCGTTGTCCGGGCCGGAGCGGCTGACCGCGTATCTCGCGGTGTTCTTCAAGGACGAGGGCGCGGGCGACCCCTACGCCGCGTCGAGCCTCGGCACCAAGGCGGTGCCCGCCGCGGTGAAGGAGGCGCTGCTCGCCGAGCAGGAGCGGCTCGCCACCCTGCGCGACCGCCTGCGCGCCGCTCGCGCCTTCGCCCGCACCGAGGCGCTGTTCGTCCTGGCGCGGGAGATCCACCGCCGGGTCGAGTTGCAGAAGGCCCGGCTGGGCGCCCTCGACTTCGACGACCTGATCCACAAGACCCTCGACCTGCTCCAGCGGGTCGATTCGGCCTGGGTGCTGTACAAGCTCGATCGCGGCGTCGACCACGTCCTCGTCGACGAGGCCCAGGACACCAACCCGCGGCAATGGGAGATCCTGCGCCGGATCACCCAGGAATTCTGCGCCGGCGAGGGCGCCCGCGAGCCGGGCCAGGGGCTCGCCCGCACCCGCTTCGCCGTGGGCGACCCGAAGCAGTCGATCTACAGCTTCCAGGGCGCGGCGCCGGAGGAATTCGAGGTCACCCGGCGCGCCTGGCGGCAGGCCGCCCTCGGCGCCGCGCTGCCGTTCGAGGATGTCGGCCTCACCCTGTCGTTCCGCTCCGCCACCGGGGTGCTGCGCGGGGTCGACGCGGTGTTCGCGGTGGCCGAGCATTACCGCGGCCTGTCCTTCGGCGACGCGGCGGTCGGCACCGTCCACACCACCGCCCGGGTGCGGGCGCCTGGGCAGGTCGAGCTGTGGCCGGTCGAGACCCCCTCCCCTGAGGACGAGCCGGACGCCTGGACCCAGCCGGTCGACGCCGTCGAGGCCGGCGCCCCGGCCCTCGTCACTGCCCGGCGGGTGGCGAAGGCGGTCCGGCACTGGACGACGGGCGGCGACGAGGGCGGCCGGGTCTGGCGCCCGGGCGAGATCCTGATCCTGGTGCGCAAGCGCTCCGCCGCCTTCGAGGGCGTGATCCGCGCGCTCAAGGCCGAGGGCGTGCCGGTGGCCGGCCAGGACCGGCTCGACATCGCCGCCCACATCGCGGTGCTCGACCTCGTGGCGGCGGGCCGGGCCGCGCTGCTGCCCGAGGACGACCTCACCCTCGCCACCGCCCTCAAGACGCCGCTCGTCGCGCTCACCGACGACGACCTCGTGCGCATCGCCGCCGGGCGCGACCCGTCCGAGCCGCTGGTGCGGGCGCTGGCGCGCCACGCCGGGGCCGGCGACCCCGCGGCGGTCCGGGGCGCCGCCGCCCTGGCGCAGTGGCAGGACCTCGCCCGGGCGCACGGACCGTTCGGCTTCTACGCCGACCTGCTCGGGCCGCTCGGCGGCCGCACCGCCCTCGTCGCCCGCCTCGGCGGCGAGGCCGGCGACGCGATCGACGTCTTCCTCACCGCCGCGGCCCAGGCCGAGGCCGGCACCGACGCGCCCTCCCTCACCGGCTTCCTGTCGCGCTACGCGCCGAGCGGCGGGCGCGACGCCGGCGGCCACACGGTGAAGCGCGACCTCGACGCGGCCCGCGACGAGGTGCGGGTGATGACCGTCCACGGCGCCAAGGGGCTGGAGGCCGGTCTCGTCGTGCTGATCGACGGCTGCGAGGTGCTCGGCCGCGACCCGGTGCTGATCCCGGTGGCGGTCGGCGACGGCACGGTGCCGGCGTGGTCGTCGGCGAAGGCCCACGACTGCGCCGAGATCGCCGCCGCCCGCGAGGCGCTGCACGAGCGCGCCCGCGAGGAGCACAACCGGCTGCTCTACGTCGCGATGACCCGGGCCGCTGACCGGCTGGTGATCGCGCCCTATCGCGGCAACGACCGCGAGACGCCGGGCGAGGCGTGGTGCGAGATGGTGCGACGCGGCCTCGTGGCGGCCTTCGGCGGCGTCGAGCGCACCGAGATGCCCTACGGCCCGTCCGAGTGCTGGCGCGAGGGGGCGGCCTTGCCGGCCCCACCCGCGACCGCGGTGCCGGTGCCCGCGCCGGGCGCCCTGCCCGACTGGCTGCGCCGGCCGCTGCCGCCGGAAGCCGAGCCGACGCCGCCCCTGCGCCCCTCCGGCCTCGGCGCCGCCGACGAGCCGCGCCGGTCGGATGCCCGCTCCAGCGACCCGGCGGCGCGCCGGCGCGGCGTGCTGATCCACGCCCTGCTTGAACATCTGCCCGCCCTGCCTCCGGAGCGGCGCGAGGGCGCGGCGGCGGCGTTCCTCGCCGCCCGCGCCCCGGGGCTCGACGCCGGCACCCGGGCCGGCATCGCCGCCGACGTGCTGCGGCTCCTCGCCGACCCGGCCCTGGCGATCTTGTTCGGGGACGCGGCGCGGGCCGAGGTGACCCTCGCCGGCCGGGTCGCGATCGGCGGGAGCGAGCGCCCGGTCCACGGCCGCGTCGACCGGCTGGCGGTGACGCCGGACGCGGTCTGGCTCGTCGACTTCAAGACCGGGCGCCCGCCCGCCGCCGACGCGCCGGTGCCGCGCGGGCAGGCGGCGCAGGTCGCGCTCTACGCCGCCTTGCTGGCAACGATCTATCCCGACCGCCCGGTCCATCCGCTGCTGGTCTGGACCGGCGGCCCGGTGGTGCGCCGGCTGTCGGACGGCGAGAGGGCCGAGGCGCTGGCGGTCCTCGCCTGAGGCGCGTGCGCTTGCGCACAGCCGAATCTGCGGGCCCTCTCCGGCCCGGCTTGATCGGGTTCCGGGCGGTTCCTACGTTGCGCTCACTCGGGACGGCTCGGGTTTCGCCCCGCAGCGGAAAGGTTGACGACGATGGCGACCATGAAGGTGACGGATGCGAGCTTCCAGAAGGACGTGCTGGAAGCCTCGGAGCCCGTCGTGGTGGATTTCTGGGCCGAGTGGTGCGGCCCGTGCCGGGCGATCGGGCCGGCGCTGGAGGAGATCTCCGGCGAGATGCAGGGCCGGGTGAAGATCGCCAAGGTCAACGTCGACGAGAATCCCGGCATCGCGTCGCAATACGGGATCCGCTCGATCCCGACGCTGATGATCTTCAAGGACGGCCAGCTCGCCAGCCAGAAGGTCGGCGCCGCCCCCAAGGGCGACCTGTCGCGCTGGATCCAGGCCAGCGCCTGACCCGCGCGCCGGTTGCCGGCGATCCGAATCCGTCGAGCCCGGCCCGCGTGGCCGGGCTTTTTCGTGCCGGCGGCAAATTTCGAATTCTGAATTGGAATGCCTTGACGCGGGTCGCGCCCGGGATATTCTGCCCGTAAGCAACGCCTAAGAAAGCGTTCAATAGAACGGGAGGGTGTCCATGGCAAAGGTCATGGTGCGGCGCAGCACGTCGCGCATCGGAGGCGCTCGATGACTGTGCCGAGGTCCGCCGCACTGGCAGTTTTCGGGCTGTTTCACCTGATTTTTTCCCTGAAGACCGCGCAAGCGGGCGAGATTTCGATCGTTCAGGCCTGGATCGCGCCGAATTCGACCATCGGGGCCGACATCCCGCTGCACATGACCGTGGTCAATGCCGGCGCCGAGGGCGACGCGCTGCTGCGGGTGCGCTGCCCGATGGCGAACTTCAGCGAGAAGGTGACGGTCGACAAGGGCGGCGAGGGTGCGCCGTCGCGCCGGGCCGTGCCGACGATCGCGGTCCGCGCCGGCGGCGACACCCGCCTCACCGCCGAGGGACACCACGTCATGCTGCTGCAGACCCGGCAGGTGCTGGCCGAGGGCGAGACCTTCGAGTGCGCGACGAGCTTTCGCCGGGCCGGGCCGGTGCCGATGACCGTGACGGTCAGGACCCCGCCGACCTGAGCCGCAGGCCCGCGGAACGGACGCGCGACCGACCGCACAAGAGCGGCGCGCGAGAGGAAGCGATCTGGAGGAAGCCACCATGACCCGATTCTCGACCCGCTGCCGGCGCGCGCTCGCGGCCGGAACCGCGCTCGCTCTCGTCACCGCGGCGGCCCAGGCTCAGGCCCCGACGCAGGGCGCCGCCCCGGCGCCGGCGACCGGCCAGACCGTCGACCAGAACCGCCTGCTCAAGGCCGACAAGGAGGAGGGCAACTGGCTCCTCCACCACAAGAACTTCGGCGCCCACCGCTACTCGACCCTCGCCCAGATCAACCGCGACACGGTGAAGAACCTGAAGGTCGCCTGGACGATGCATCTCGGCGGCATCGAGGGCGGCGGCATCTGGAGCCACGGCGGCCTGGAGGGCACCCCGATCGTCGAGAACGGGATGATGTACGTCACCGACGGCTGGGGCTCGGTCTACAAGATCGACACCCGCAACGGCGCCGGCAAGCTCCTGTGGAAGATGGACCCGAAGACCGACCGCGAATGGGCCGGCGCGGTGGCGTGCTGCGGCGTCAACAACCGCGGCGTCGCCCTGTGGGGCAACCAGGTCATCTCCCACACCCTCGACGGCCGGCTGATCGCCACCGACAAGGAGACCGGGCAGGTCGCGTGGCAGCGGCAGGTCGCCGACCCGGACAAGGGCGAGACCATCACGGGCGCGCCGCTGGTCGTGCACGACATGGCGGTGAGCGGCGTCGGCGGGGCCGAGTACGGCATCCGCGGCTGGATCGCCGCCACCGACCTCAAGAGCCAGAAGGAGATCTGGCGCACCCACACCATCCCGGGCAAGGGCGAGCCCGGCATCGAGACCTGGAAGGGTCCGAACAACGCCGAGGTCAGCGGCGGCGGTTCGACCTGGGTCACGGGCAGCTACGACCCCGACACCGACCTCATCATCTGGGGCGTCGGCAATCCCGGGCCGGACTGGGACAACACCTACCGCCCGGGCGACAACCTCTACACCGATTCGACGGTCGCCCTCGACGCCAAGACCGGCGCGATCAAGTGGCACTTCCAGCACACGCCGAACGACCCCTACGACTACGACAGCGTGTCGGAGAACCTGCTGGTCGATGCCGGCGGCAAGAAGATGGCGCTGGAGGCCGACCGCAACGGCTTCGCCTACGCGGTCGACCGCACCAACGGCCAGTTCCTGTGGGCGACCCCGTTCGTCAAGAAGGTGACCTGGACCCGCGGCATCAACCCCGACACCGGCAAGCCGTTCGAGTACGACCCGACCAAGGACGTGCAGCGCTACAATCCGGCGGTGACGCCGCATCCCGAGAACAAGGTCGCGGATGTCTGCCCCGGCAACATGGGCGGCAAGAACTGGCCGCCGACCGCCTACCATCCGGGCACCGGGCTCTGGTACATCCCGGTGATCGAGAGCTGCAACCGCATCACCCACGAGACGATGACCACCGCGAGCCTCAAGCCGCGGGAGTTCTTCACCGGCGGCGGCCCGACCCAGCCGTTCCGCATCACCGGCAGCGTCACGGCGATCGACGTCAACACCGGCAAGGTCGCGGCCAAGCTGGAGACGCCGTTCCCGCTGCTCGGCGGCATGCTGGCGACGCCGGACCTCGTCTTCACCGGCGAGCCGGACGGGCGGGTGATGGCGCTCGACGCCAAGACGCTGGCCAAGATGTGGGAGTTCAACACCGGCGGCGGCGTCAACGCCCCGCCGATGACCTTCACGGTCGACGGCAAGCAGTACCTCGCGATCCTGGTCGGCCTCGGCGGCGCCTGGGACAAGTGGTTCATCGACTCGACGCCGGAGCTGAAGTCGATCCAGGCCGGATCGATGCTCTACGTCTTCGCGCTCTGAAGCTCACCCCGCGATCAGCCGGCGCGGACCGTCACGGTCCGCGCCGCGACGAGGCCCATCGATGCTCAAAGTCACCCTGCCGGCCCTCGCGGTCGGCCTGATCTCGGCCGTCGCGGCGGCGCAGCAGCCGCCGCGCCCGGATCCCGGTCTGGCGGTCTACAAGAAGGCGAACTGCGTCGGGTGCCACAAGTGGCACGGCGGCGGCGGCGGAGGCTACGGCGGCGACGCCCTGTCCCTGCGCCACACCCAGCTCACCCGCGAGCAGATCATCGAGACGGTGAATTGCGGCCGCCCCGGAACCGGCATGCCGTTCCACCTGCGCGGCGCCTACGACGCCACCAAGTGCTACGATTCCCTGCGCGCCGAGATGGGCGCCCAGATGCCGCCGGAGGGCACCGCCTTCCTGCGCCAGAGCGAGGTCGAGGCGGTCGCGACCTACGTCGCCGAATCCCTGAAGGGCAAGGGCGAGCCGACGCTCGCCGACTGCACCGCCTTCTTCGGCGACACCTCCCGAGCCTGCGACCTCTACCGGAAGGAGACGCGCGATGGCACGCCCGCGCCGCAGCAGACCACGCATTGACCTCGCCGCCGCCCTGATCGCCGGGCTGATCTCCGGCCCCGCCCTGGCGGCGACCCCGGACACGACCGACCTGCGCGAGGTCCGGGTCGGCATGCCGATCGCCGAGCTGCCGATGGCCGGCTTCGACCACCTCACCTGCCGCGGCCCGCAGCCGCGGGAGATCGCCTCGTGGCAGGACTGGCGCACCTGCCCGGCCGACGAGCGCGGCCAGCGGACGATCGGCTTCCGCTACGACGACGCGCGCAAGGGCACCAAGGTGGCAGGCCACCCGGCGCTCCTGAGCCTGCGGGTCGGCGAGGATGCCCGCGTCGACGGGCTCGAGATCGAGACCGACCCGAAGGCGCCGATGTTCCTGCGCAAGAAGGGTTTCCTGCTCGGCCTCCAGGCCCGGGCGCATTGGGGCGACGAGGGCTGGACCTGCGAGACCCGGACCCCGAGCGGCGACGAGAGCCCGATCGGCGACACCTTCGTCAAGGAGGTCTGCCGCAAGGCGCTGCCGCACCGGACCGTGACCGTCCTGCGCGAGCTCTACCGCCCGATCGGGCAGGAGCTGCGCGCCTTCGTCAGCCGCACCCGCATCTCGATCGCGGGGACCGACTAGAGCGCTTCAGAATCGCGCTGCGATCGCGAAGCTCTCCAGGTCTTTGATTTCGCCGCATTTCCTTCGACGAACCGGTCTCACTTCGTCGAAGATGCTCTGGGCAGATATCGCAGAAGCGGTCGCCGGTTCTGCGACAAAAATCTGCGACAAGACAGGGATCCAAGCGGACGAAGCGTCGGCCTGCCAACGCAAGTCTGCTGAGAGCGGAATCCGATCGCGCGGCGATCGGCCCCTCCCCTCGCCGCGTGCGCCGTGCCGTCGATCACGAAGCCGGGCTCGCTTCGCCCGACGGCGCGGGTCAGTGCGGAGCCGCGTCGGGCTTGTCGGTGCGCTGGCCCGCGACCCAGGTGTCCCACAGCAGGATCAGTTTCTGCAGCTTCTGGGTGCGCACCGGATCGTAGGTCTCGCGCAGCTCGGCCCTGAGCGCAGCGATGCGGTCGGGGTCGAAGGCGAGGCTCGCGAGGTCGAGGGAGTTGGCCCGCATCGCCACGACCAGCGACTGGAAGCTCTGGGCGGGCGTCGCCGGGCCGCTCTCGGTGCCGGCGATCCAGGCGTCGCCGGCCAGGGCCGCGGCCTGGATCTGCACCGGGCTGAGGCCGGGGTTGACGCCGGCGGTGGCCGCCGCGCCGGGTGCCCCGGGCACCGACGGCGGCGACGGGGCTGGAGCGCCCCGTGGCAGCAGCACGGAGGCAGCCCCCGAAGGAAGGACCGGCGTCATCTCGCCCACTCTCGTCGTGGCCGCCGGACACGTCATGTGGCCGCCGGACCGGGCTTGCGCGGCGACCATCATCTCGCCGGAGGTTCCACACCTTATCCGCGCAATCGTTACCGAAGTGTCGATGCGGCGCATCTACGAAGCGGCTTGCGAGGTCTTTGCATGCACTTGCCGGCCTTCTCCGGAAGCGCGGACCGCAAAGCAGCCGGAACCGCCGCGACGCCGGCGCGGGTCCGGACGGGGCTCCGCCGGTCCGTCCCCGCCGGGCGACCCCCTGTCGATACTGCACTGGACTATGGCAGGTCCCGCCCGCGCCGCGGCTGGTCTGGCCGGAACCCGCCGCCGGGCGAGGGCGGCCCCGCCTGGACCTTCCGCGGAGCGGCCCGGGCGTGTCGCGACGGTTCGGCATTTTCAACTGAACCGTTTCGCCTCCTGGGGAGTTAGCACCGCCAAGAAGCCGCAGCGACCTGAACGGTGCGGCCCGCGAGATGGAGACCCTCACCATGAAGAAGACCCTCGTGATCGCCGCCGCCCTCTCGGCGCTGACCCTGCCGATGGCCGCCCAGGCCCAGGGCCTGATCCCGGGCGCCCAGCGCGGCGCCGAGGAAGGTGCTGCGGCGGCCGGCCCGATCGGCGGCATCGTCGGCGGCGCGGTCGGCGCGGCCACCGGCGCGGTCGGCGGCCTGCTCGGCGTCGACGACCGTCCGCGCTTCCGCTCGTACGCCGTGCGCCAGCACCGCTCGTACGACTGGGACGGCGACGTCGCGGTCGGCACCGTGCTGCCGTCCTCGGGCGTGAGCTACTACGAGGTTCCGTCCGACTACGGCATCCGCGGCCGCCGCTACACCGTGGTCAACGACCGCGTCGTGCTGGTCGATCCGGCGACCCGCCGCGTCGTGCAGATCGTCGACTGACGTTCCGCCGCGGCGACCGGGGCGCCGGCCACTCGGCCGCCGCCCGGTGCTCGCGAGACCAGATCGAGCAAACCCCGGCCCCGCGGCCGGGGTTTTGCTTTTCCGGGCCCGGGAAACCCGCGTGGAGACGCAACGACTGTCGCCGCCACGGCGTTGAGGGGGCTCGGAATCACGACCGCGACTCCGTCTCCCCACCGTCAGAGCCACCCCGCCGGCCGTCTCCACGGCCTTCAGGACAGCGAGACCTGCGATGTCCGATACCGACGACAGCCACGCCGCCCTGCCGGAACCGGTCCGCACCCATCTCGGCCAGCAGTTGCGGTCGGTCTACAACGCGTCGGCCGAGAAGCCGCAATATCTCGGCGACCCGGCGCTTCCGCCCGAGCTCGGCCCGCATCTGCGCCGCCTGGAGACCCGGCTCAAGGCCCGGGAGACCGGGACCGGTGCCGTCGAGGACGCGCTGAAGGATCTGCTCGACCGCGAGCCGGCGGGCCGCGCCGCCGGCACCGGGCCGCGCGGCTGATACGGATTTCGGACGATTCCGTCCGAAATCCGTATCACCAGTCCGCGCGGCGCTTGAGCGAAGCCGGTTTCCGCATGGCGAAGCAGTTAATCGGAACCCGTACGAGCCCTATCGCCGCGCCGCCAGGATGTCGCGGATCTCGGTGAGCAGCTTCACGTCGGCCGGATCCTCCTTCTTCGCCTCCTCCCGGTGCTGGAGCCGGTTGATCGCCCGGATCGCCACGAACAGCACGAAGGCGATGATGAGGAAGTTGATCGCCACGGTGAGGAACTGGCCGTAGCCGAACACCGCGCCCTGCTTCTTCGCCTCGGCGTAGGGGGCGCCGGGCTGCACCGCCGAGGACAGGCGGATGTAGTAGTTCGAGAAGTCGAGGCCGCCGGTCAGGGCGCCGACCACCGGCATGATGACGTCCTGGACCAGTGAGGTCACGATCGCCCCGAAGGCGGTGCCGATCACCACCCCGACCGCGAGGTCGATCACGTTGCCCCGCAGGGCGAATGTCTTGAATTCCTCGATCATCGACGCCATGGCCGTCTCCTTGCCGCCGCACGCGGGGGGCAAGGACGAAGCTTGGGCGCGCGGCCCCGTGATCCAGGGCCGGCGCCGCGGAGACGCACCGATGAGCGACTGGGACGCGGCGCAGTACCTCAAGTTCGCCGACGAGCGCACCCGGCCGGCGGCCGACCTGCTGGCGCGGGTGCCGCTGGCACGGGCGGCACGGGTGGTCGATCTCGGCTGCGGGCCGGGCAACAGCACCGCGCTGCTGCGGGCGCGCTTTTCCGACGCGGACCTGACCGGGATCGATTCCTCGCCCGACATGCTGGGGCAGGCGCGCGTCGCCCTGCCGGAGGTGGCGTTCGTCCAGGCCGACCTCGCCGCCTGGACGCCCGCGGCGGCGCCCGACCTGCTGTTCGCCAACGCGGTGCTGCAATGGCTGCCCGACCACGCCGCGCTGCTGGCCCGCCTCGCCGGGTTCCTGGCGCCGGGGGGCTGCCTCGCGGTGCAGATGCCCGACAACCTCGACGAGCCCTCGCACCGGCTGATGCGCGAGGTCGCGGCCGAGGGCCCGTGGCGCGACCGGCTCGCCGGCATCGCCCGCACCCGGCTCGGCTCGTTTTCCGACTACGACCGCTGGCTGACCCGGGCCGGCTGCCGCGCCGACCTGTGGCGCACCACCTACGTCCATCCCCTGTCCGGGCACGGCGGCATCGTCGAGTGGGTGCGGGGCACCGGGCTGCGGCCCTACCTCGCGCCGCTCGACCCGGAGATGCGGGGGGAGTTCCTCGCCCGCTACGAGGCCGCCCTCGCCCGCGCCTACCCGGCCCAGGACGACGGGCGGGTGCTGCTGCCGTTCCCGCGGCTGTTCCTGGTGGCGCAGCGGGCCTGAGGCAGAATGCTCAGGCCGCCGGCCCCTCGGGCGTCGCGGCTGGGGCCGCGAGGTCGGCCTTGGCCCGGCGCCGGTACTGGTTGGCGCCGAGCGGGATCGCGCAGAGATAGCCGACGCTCAGCAGCGCCAGCGTCTCGAACGGGAAGCTGATGAACAGCCCGAACCCCGCCACCGTGACGACGAAGATCGGCAGCACGTATTCCCGCGGCACCCGCTTGCCCATGGTCTTGCCGGAGAAGGTCGGCACCGTCGAGATCACCAGGAGCGCGATGACCAGCATGTAGACGAGGGCGACCGGGGCCAGGGCGGTCTCGAACGACAGGCCGAGGAAGTGCAGGTAGAGCGGCAGCAGCACCGTCAGGGCGCCGGCCGGGGCCGGCATGCCGACGAAGAAGTCCTTCTTCCATTCCGGCCGGCTCGGATCGTCCAGCATCACGTTGAAGCGGGCGAGGCGCAACGCCATTGCGATTGCGAAGATCAGCGCGACGATCCAGCCGACCGACTTCAGGTTGTGCAGGGTGAAGCTGTAGAGGATCAGCGCCGGCGCGCAGCCGAAATTGACGAAGTCGGCCAGCGAATCGAGTTCGGCGCCGAAGCGCGAGGTGCCCTTGAGCAGGCGCGCCACCCGCCCGTCGATGCCGTCGAGCACCGCCGCCACCACGATCGCGATCACCGCCGGCTCGAACCGGTCCTCGAAGGCGAGGCGCACGGCGGTGAGGCCGAGGCAGACCGCCATCAGGGTGATCATGTTGGGGATGATCATCCGCACCGGCACCGAGCGGAACCGGCGCGGCTTGGCCTCCGGGCCGGTCCCCTGCGGGCCGGCCTCGTTCGGGTCCGGGGCGAAGGGCGGGAAGAGATCGTCCATGGCGGTCCCTCAGACCCGGCGGAACTGGCGCACCGGGCCGGTGCCGCGCAGGTCGGCGAGCACTGTCTCGCCCGCCACCGCCTTCTGGCCGAGGCCGACCAGCACCCGGGTTCCGGCCGGGAGGTAGACGTCGACCCGCGAGCCGAACCGGATCAGCCCGAAGCGGTCGCCGACCGCGAGGGTCTCGCCGGCCTTGACCCAGTCGACGATGCGCCGGGCCACGAGGCCGGCGATCTGCACCACGCCGACCCGCACGGTCTCGCCGTTGCAGATGGTCTCGACCACGAGGCCGTTGCGCTCGTTGTCCTCGCTCGCCTTGTCGAGTTCGGCGTTGAGGAACAGGCCGGGCGTGTAGTGGATCTGCCCGATCGTGCCGGCGACCGGCAGGCGGTTCACGTGGCAGTCGAACACGTTCATGAACACCGAGATCCGCAGCATCGGCTCGGAGGGCAGGTCGAGCTCCGCCGGCGGCACCACCGTCGAGATCAGGTTGACCCGCCCGTCGGCCGGCGAGATCACCAGCCCGTCGCCGACCGGCACCACCCGCTCGGGATCGCGGAAGAAGTAGCAGACCCACAGGGTGAGCAGGAAGAAGATCCAGCCGAGGAACTGCACGAAGGTGCCGGCGAGCACCGTCAGCACGATGCCGATCGCGATGAAGGGGTAGCCCTCCTTGTGGATCGGCACCAGCACGCGGCGGATCGTCTCGAACAGGTCGGTCATGGGGCCTCGGGCAGCAACAACGCGGTCAACGGCGCCCGCGGATGGCAGGCGCCGCCCCCGCCGTCAATCTCCCGATCCGACGAGACAGGGCCATCGCTTCAGAGCGATGGCCCTGGTTTCCCGCTTGGCCTCAGGCGCCGGCGTTCGCATCCGCTCACTTGGCTCTCGCTCCGCTCTGTGTTCGAGCGGACATTCGCCCCCTCGAACCCGCTCCGCGGGGCGCTCTTCGGGCACAGAGCGCCCCGCGCCCGTCATGCAGCGTCGCCCTGCGGGCGACCGCAGGACAATCGCTGAAGCGATGGCCCTGCCGGCGACAAGGACCGCCGGCTCACGACACCGAGGCCGGCTCCGGCTCCTTGAACGCCCCTGACGGCGGCGGCAGGTCGCCCCGCTCGATCGGGCGGCGCAGGCTCTCGTCGTCCTCGTCCTCCGCGCGCTTGAGCCGCTCGCGCGCCTCGTCGGCCTCGCGCTGGCGGTTCCACAACGCCGCGTAGACGCCGCCGCGGGCGAGCAGGTCGGGGTGGCTGCCGCGCTCGACGATCACGCCGCGGTCGACCACGATGATCTCGTCGGCGCCGACCACCGTCGAGAGCCGGTGGGCGATGACCAGGGTGGTGCGGCCGCGGCTGACCCGGTCGAGGGCGTCCTGGATCTCGCGCTCGGTGAAGGAATCGAGGGCCGAGGTCGCCTCGTCGAGGACGAGGATCGGCGGCCCCTTGAGGATCGTGCGGGCGATGGCGACGCGCTGCTTCTCGCCGCCCGACAGCTTCAGGCCGCGCTCGCCGACCGGGGTGTCGTAGCCCTCCGGCAGGGATGCGATGAAGCGGTCGATCTGGGCGAGGCGGGCGGCCTCGCGCACCTCGTCCTCGCCCGCCTCCCAGCGGCCGTAGCGGATGTTGTAGCCGATCGTGTCGTTGAACAGCACCGTGTCCTGCGGAACCATGCCGAGGGCGGCGCGCAGGGAATCCTGCGTCACCGCCGCGATGTCCTGGCCGTCGATGAGGATGCGGCCGGAGGCCGGCTCGTAGAACCGGAACAGCAGCCGCGACAGCGTCGACTTGCCCGCACCCGACGGGCCGACGATGGCGACGGTGCGGCCGGCCGGGACCTCGAAGCTGACGCCGCGCAGGATCGGGCGGGCCGCGTCGTAGGCGAAGCGCACGTCCTCGAACCGCACCACGCCGGCGGTGACCGCGAGCGGCCTGGCGCCCGGCCGGTCGGCGATCTCCGGGTTCTGGTGCAGGATGCGGAACATGTCGTCGATGTCGATCAGAGCCTGCTTGATCTCGCGGTAGATCATGCCCATGAAGTTGAGCGGCATCGAGAGCTGCACCAGCATCGTGTTGACCAGCACGAAGCCGCCGATCGTGCCCCGTCCGGCCATGATGTCGCGCGCGGCCAACCCCATCACTACCGCCATGCCGATGGTGAAGATCACCGCCTGACCGGCGTTGAGCACCGCGAGCGAGACGTAGGTCTGGGTCGAGGCCTTCTCGTACTTCGCCACCGAGCGGTCGTAGCGCTCGGTCTCGCGCGCCTCGGCGCCGAAATACTTCACGGTCTCGTAGTTGAGCAGCGAATCCACCGCCTTGGTGTTGGCGTCGGTGTCGGACTCGTTCATCCGCTTGCGGATGGCGATCCGCCACTCCGTCGCCTTGTAGGTGAAGCCGAGATAGGCCGCGACCATCGCCAACACGACGGCCGAGTACAGCCAGTCGAACTCCCAGGCGAGGACGCCGAGCACGAGAACGAACTCGACGATGGTCGGCACCAGGGTCAGCACCATCAGGCGCGACAGTTCCTCGATGCCGGCGCGGCCGCGCTCCAGCACCCGGGTCAGGCCGCCGGTCTTGCGCTCCAGGTGGAAGCGCAGGGACAGCCGGTGCATGTGGGCGAAGGTCTGGAGCGCGAGGCGGCGCACCGCGTGCATCGCCACCTTGGCGAACAGACCGTCGCGGACCTGGGTCAGCAGCGACATCGCGATCCGCGACACCGCGTAGAGCGCGATCATCGCGAGCGGCGCCGCCCACAGGCCGGTCGGCGGCGGGCCGGACCCGTCCTTGCCGCCGGTCACCGCCACGAGGGCGTCGGTGGCCCACTTGAAGGTGAACGGCATCGCCAGGGTGACGACCTTGGCGCAGAGCAGGAGCCCGAAGGCGACGAAGACGCGGCGCTGGAGGTCGGGACGGGTGCCGGGCCACAGGTAGGGCCACAGGCGGCGATAGGTCTCGATCAGGCCGGGCCGCCCGGCGGGGGCGCCGGCGGTGGTGTTGGGGTCGGTCACGGCGAAGTCCGGGAGCGTGGAGCCCCGCATATAGGCGTGCGCGCCGGCGGCGGACACCTGCGGCGGCGCAGGCCCCTCGTGTCCTAGCCGCGCTTCTCGGCCGGCGCCATCGTGGCGTCCCGGCCGCCGTCGCCCGGCAGCACGAAGACCTGACCGGGATAGATGCGGTGCGGGTTGCGGATCTGCGGCTGGTTGGCGCCGAAGATCACCGTGTAGCGCAGGCCGCGGCCGTAGACCCGCCGGCTGATGCTCCACAGGTTGTCGCCGCGGACCACCTGCGCCGTCCCGACGCCGGGAACGAACACCACGCCGGGCTCGCCGGCCCCCGCGACCCGCACGGTCGCGTCCGGGGCACGGCCCTCGGGGGTCGCGCCGGGACCGGACTTCGCGGCCACCGGGCCGTCGAGCCCCTTCGGGTAGGCGAACGGCACCTCGGACCGCGCCTGCACCGTCCCGGAGGCGGGGTCGACCTGATCGATCCGGACCCGGTAGTCGCCGCCGCGCACGCCCCGTCCGATGGTGAAGCTGACGCGCCCGTCCCGTCCGGCCCGTCCCGGAGCCACGAGGGTGTCGTTGAGGTAGAGCCGCGTCTCGGTCCGCGGGGCGCCGCGGGCGCTGACGTGCAGCCGCCCCCCGGCCTCGGCATCGACGCTCACCACCCGCAGGGGCGCCGGGGCGGCGGCGACCGGGGCGGTCTCGTCGGGGCGCGACAGCACGAGCGTCGGCTGGCCGGCGCGGCTGACCGCGACCAGGGGCGGGGCGCGCCGGTCGGCGGCGACCACCACGGTCGCGCTGTCCGACCCCGCGGCGGCGAGGCCGCCACCGCCGGTGCTGCGCAGGGTCACCTCGCTGCTGCCGGCCGGGAACGGCGGCGGCACCAGGGCGAAGTGGCCGTCCGCGTCGGTGCGCCCGCGGGCGAAGGGCTGGCCGCCGACGAGAAGCTCGATCTCGGCGTTCGGCTCGGCGCGGCCGGCGACCACCGCGGCCCCGTCGGGCTCGACCCGGATCACGTCGAAGCGCGGCTCGGCGGGGGCCGGCGCCGGGCGCGCCTCGGCCCGGTCGGCGGGGCGGACGGCGGGCACCGCCTCGGCCTGCGGGGCCGGTTCCGGCGCCGCGCCCTGGCGGACCGCGCGCGTCCCGGTCGCGAGCGCGCCGATGAGCCCGAGGCCGATCACGAGGCCGACGACCGCCAGCGACACGCCCCTGCGCCATTCCGCCGTCATGGCACCCCTCCCCGTCGTCCGCGGCAGGATCCTTGCACCGGTCGTCCGGCAACGCTCGCCCGCCGCGGCCATTCGCCTCCGGGTCGACAAGACGGGAGACGCCCCACCATAGTATCAGCCATCGCGAGGAGACACCACGCCGCGCGGCTCCCCCCTCCGGTCGATGCCCTCGCGCGGCCTCGGGGGCGGCGCGGATCGACCACGGGAGCATCGATGCGAACGGTTTGCGTGTATTGCGGTTCGGGGTTCGGGGCCGATCCGGTCTACAGGGACGCGGCGCGCGACCTCGGCCGCCTGCTGGCCGAGGCGGGGATCGGCCTCGTCTACGGCGGCGGCAATGTCGGGCTGATGGGCACGGTCGCCCGCGCGGTGCTCGACCACGGCGGCCACGTCACCGGCATCATCCCGGACTTCCTCAAGTCGCGCGAGCGCATGCTGGACGACGTGCAGGAGACGATCGTGGTCTCCGACATGCACACCCGCAAGAAGCTGATGTTCGACCGCTCTGACGCCTTCGTGGCCCTGCCGGGCGGCATCGGCACGCTCGAGGAACTGGTCGAGCAGATGACCTGGGCTCAGCTCGGCCAGCACGCCAAGCCGATCCTGCTCCTGTCGGTGGCGGAGTTCTGGGCCCCGCTGCTGGGCCTGTTCGACCACATGCGCCGCAGCGGCTTCATCCGCGAGGGGCTCGACCTGAACTACCTCGTGGCCTCCAACCCCGCCGAGGTGCTGCCGGCCTTGCGCGACGCGATCCGCCGCAGCGCCCCGCGGCCGGAAGCCGAGGCGCTGATCGAGGAGCGGTTCTGAGGCAGGGGTGCAGGGCGCTGGGCTAACCCTCCCCCCTCTGCGGGGGAGGGTGGCGAGCGCAGCGAGCCGGGAGAGGGGAACGCGACGGTTCAGAACGTAGCGCCTTACACAGCTGCCGAGCCACCTCCGGAAGCGTGGTGCCCCTCTCCCGCCCTGCTTCGCAGGGCACCCTCCCCCGCAGAGGGGGGAGGGTTCAGGCCCCCGCCATCACGGCAACGCCGTCCACGTCGTCGTCCCGTCCTTGTTGTCCTTCACGCTGACGCCGAGGGCCGTCAGCGTGTCGCGGATCCGGTCCGACTCGGCCCAGTCCTTGCGCGCCCGCGCCTCCTTGCGGGCGGCGATCAGGGCCTCGACCGCGGCGGCGTCGATGCCCGATGCCGCCACCGCCGCCTGCTCGCGCTCAGAGCGCGAGCGCCGCAGCAGCCCCATCAGGTTCGCCGCCGCCTTGAGGGCGGCGGGCTCGTCGAGGCGGTGCAGGGCGCCGAGCGCCGCCGGGGTGTTGAGGTCGTCGAGCAGCGGCTCCAGGACCGAATCCGGCACCGAGGCGGCGGGAGCCGCGTCGCCGACCGCCTCGTACCAGCGGTCGAGCATCCGGCTCGCCTCGTCCAGCCCCCGCAGAGTCCAGTCGATCGGCTGGCGGTACTGGGTCTTGAGCATGTTCAGGCGCACGACCTCGCCCGGCCAGTCGTTCAGCACCTCGCGGATGGTGACGAAGTTGCCGAGGGACTTCGACATCTTCTCGCCCTCGACCTGCAAAAAGCCGTTGTGGAGCCAGACGTTGGCCATCACCGGGGTGCCGAAGCAGCAGCGCGACTGCGCGACCTCGTTCTCGTGGTGGGGGAACACGAGGTCGATGCCGCCGGCATGGATGTCGAAGGTCTCGCCGAGATGCCGCCACGCCATCGCCGAGCACTCGATGTGCCAGCCCGGCCGGCCGGGCGGGACGATGCCGCAGGGCGAGGGCCAGGACGGCTCGCCGGGCTTCGAGGGCTTCCACAGCACGAAGTCGAGCGGCGAGCGCTTGTAGGGCGCGACGTCGACCCGGGCCCCGGCCTCCATCTCGTCGAGGGGACGCTTCGACAGCGCACCGTAATCGGGCATCGAGGGCACATCGAACAGGACGTGGTCGGCGGCGACGTAGGCGTGGCCGGCGGCGACGAGCCGCTCGGCGATGGAGGCCATCTCGGCGATGTGGTCGGTCGCCCGCGGCTCGACGAAGGCCGGGCGGGCGCCCGGGATGTTGACGTCCGGCGCCATCAGCACGCCGAGGTCGCGGATGTCGGCGTGGAACTGCGCCAGCGTCCCGTCGGTCAGCGCGCGGATGGAGATGCCGCGCTCCTGCGCCCGCGCGTTGATCTTGTCGTCCACGTCGGTGACGTTGCGGGCGTAGGTGACCGCCTCGGCGCCGTAGAGGTGGCGCAGCAGCCGGAACAGCAGGTCGAAGACGATGATCGGGCGCGCGTTGCCGATATGGGCCGCGTCGTAGACCGTCGGGCCGCAGGCATACATCCGCACGTTGGCCGAATCGATCGGCCGGAACGGCTCCTTGGCCCGGGTCAGCGTGTTGTAGAGGCGCAACAACGGGGCCATGAAACACCTTCGGACTCTGTCGGGCCGGAACCATCGCCACGCGGTCCGGCCACGCTCCTAACCTGTTGCGGCACCGCGCTTCGCGCGGGGTGGCGCCGCCCGCGCCGGACCGCGGCGGGCCCGGCCGTTTTCGCCCCGTGTTGCACCTGCGAGACGCCCCGGGCGGCCGATCCGGGTTAGCCCAAATCCGTGAGCTTTTCGAGCCGGAACGGCCCGCCCCTCGCCGGGACGGACCGCGGGCGAGGTGCGGGCGCAGGTCCGTGCCGTCCGACCCGGATCGGGACGCGCACCGGCTGGAATTGAGGTTTTGTTTACCAACCGCTTCCAGTTTCGACGGCAACGATTCCGATCCGGAAGGTCATTTCATGCGACGCACCCGTGCCGCCCTCTGCGCCCTCGGCCTCCTCGCCGGCTTCGCCCTGCCGGCCGCGGCCGCCGAGACGACCGGCCCGGCGGCCGCCCGCACGGAGAAGACCTTCCTGATCCCGTCGAGCGACGGCTACGGCGTCGCCGACTGCCTCGCCAGCACCGGCGGCGAATGCGGCCAGGTCGTCGCCGATGCGTGGTGCGAGTCGCAAGGGTTCTCGCGGGCGGTCTCGTTCGGCGTCGCGGCCAAGGACGAGTATACCGGCGCGATCGAGACGCCGAGCGTGCCGCGCCCGGCCGAGCGCCCGGTCCGCATCACCTGCAAGGAGTGATACGGTTTTGGGACGCTTCGTTCCGAAAACCGTATCACCAGCCCGCGCGGTGGAGCCTTCGGCTCCACACGCCTGAGCGAAGCCGAAATCCGCATCGCGAAAGCGACCGCTTGCGGTCGCCTGAAGCGATCAGTCGGATTTCGTATGAGGCGCGGTCCGGAGGACCCCGCGACGCTCCGGGAACCGGCCCCGCCACTCACGAGAACCGCGCCATGATGCCGAGCCTTGCGCAGCTGTCGCAGCATTTCAACGCGGTCAAGGAGCCGGGCTACCTGGAAATCTACGAGGAGCATTTCGGCCACCTGCGCGACAAGCCGATCAACGTCCTGGAGATCGGGGTGCATCACGGCGGCTCGCTCCTCATGTGGTCGGAGTATTTCCGCTTCGCGCACGTGGTCGGCATCGACATCATGGAGCCGCCGGTGCGGTTCTCCGGCAACATCCGGTTCTGCAAGGGACGTCAGGACGACCCGGACTTCCTGCGGCAGGTCGCCGCGAGCGTGCGCGGGGGGCGGTTCGACATCATCATCGACGACGGGTCGCATTTCGGCCTGTACACGAAGATCGCCTACGAGACCCTGTTCGACGAGCATCTGTCGTCGGGCGGCTACTACGTCATCGAGGACTGGGGAACGGGGTACTGGGACGACTGGCCCGACGGGTCGCGCTACCAGCCGGCCGCCCGCGAATGGGAGATGGCGGCCGAGGAGAAGAACCGCTTCGTCTACGTCGAGGAAGGGTCGTTCGGACACCTGCCCAAGCTGTTCCACAGCCACCAGTTCGGCATGGTCGGCTTCGTCAAGCAGCTCGTCGACGAGGCGCATTACGGGGCGATCCGGAACGTGTCGCCCCGTCGCCCGTCCAAGTTCCGGACCCTCAACCTCTCCGAGGGCGTCGCCCTCATCCGCAAGCGGTAGCCGAGCGGCGGGCGGATCCGGTCACTTGATGAAGTCGCCGCATTTCGGCGGCATCTCCGTGCCCCAGGGCATGAGGGGCACCGTCGAGGTCGAGTTCTTCGGAGAGCCTTGCACCACCTTGTCGGAATAGACCATGTAGATCAGCGTGTTGCGCTTGGCGTCGCAGCCGCGCACGATCTGCATGCTCTTGAAGATCAGCGAGCGGCGCTCGCTGAACACGACCTCGCCCTGCGAGGCCTTGCCCTTGAACGACACCGGGCCGATCTGGCGGCACGACAGCGAGATGTCGGAGACCTCCTCGGCGAGGCCGAGCGTGCCCTTGATGCCGCCCTTCTCGGGCTGGGTGTAGTGGCAGGCGACGCCGGCGACGTCGGGGTCGTCGATGCCGTAGACCACGAGCTTGTCGTTGGGCGTCAGCGGACGCCAGACGGTCGACTTGTCGAAGATGCGGTCGGGATCGTCGGCGGCCTGCGCCGCTCCCGCGGCGAGGCCCGCCGCCAACCCGGCCGCGAGACCGCCGACCACCATGAGACCCCGACGCCACACCATCGCCTCATCCCCAACCTACACAAGCTTAACTTATGTAGGACGGCTGTCGCCGCACGGCGAGGGCCGCTAGAACAGCCCAGTCGCACGAGTCTCCGGCCCCGGTCGAAGACCTCGCCGCCCGCCTCGGTCCCTTCCGGAAGCCATGTCGCCGATACGCTCGATCGCCCGGATCCTCGCCGGTCTCGGTGCCGTCCTCGCCTTCGTCCAGGGCGCCGCGGCGGAGCCCAACCCAGCGGCCTGCCAGCGCTACCGCGCGGAACTGGCCAACCTGCGCCAGGACGCCAACCGCGGCCAGATCGAGGAGATCCAGCGCCTCGTCGCCTACCGTCAGTCGATCGGCTGCGAGGGCGGCCGGTTCCTGTTCTTCGACATGCGGCCGCCGCAATGCGCCCAGGTCGAGCAGCGCATCCGCGCCCTCAACGCCGGCTACGGCGCCGGTGCGACCCAGGTCTCGGACGCGCGCCGCGGCCAGCTCATCGAGGCGGTGAAGGACGCCTGCACCGGCCTGCCGCCGGCGACGCCCAGGACCGCCGACGGCGGCGCTTCCGGCACGGCGGCCGGCGGCTCGCGGGTGATCTGCGTGCGCACCTGCGACGGCGCCTATTTCCCGATGGCGAACCTGCCCGACGGGCGTGAGGGCGCCGACCAGATGTGCAAGGCCCTGTGCCCCGGCACCGAGGCCGCCGCCTACTCGATGCCGCCGACCGACAACGGCCTGCATCAGGCCGCCGCGATCGCGGGCCGCCGCTCCTACGCCTCGCTGCCGAACGCCTTCAAGTTCCAGAAGACCTTCGTGCCGAACTGCTCGTGCAAGGCCGAGGGGCAGACCTGGGCCCAGTCGCTCGTCAAGGCCGAGAGCATGCTGGTCCGGCACAAGGGCGACATCTTCGTCACCCCGGCCCAGGCCGAGATGCTGTCGCGCCCGAAGGTCCGCCTGACCCTCGTCGGCCGCGCCGACCGCACGGCGGCCGCCGTGGCGGCGACCGCCGCCGCCCGCGGCGAGGAGGCCCTGACCGAGGCCGGCACGCCGTCCGAGCCGCGCCAGACCGCCGGCGCCGAGGAGCGGACGCCGATCCGCATCATCGCGCCGGACGTGGTGCCGGTCCCGGCCCAGGTCCGCCTCGACACGGGCGCCCCGGCGACGCCCTGACGGCGCAGACCAGGAACCAAATCCGGCCTGTCCGGTTCGTGGGGTCCCGTCACGTTTCACGGATCCCTCGATGCGACCCCTCCGCGTGCTGCTTCTCACCGGCACGATGCTGCCCGCCCTGCTGCTCCCCGCCGTCGCGTCCGCGCGGGAGGGGGCGGCCGCGGAGACGGTCCGGTTCGCCCAGGCTGGGCCTCCGGAGCGGGGCGGCCCGCCCGAGCGCGGCGGACCCGGCGGCCCCGAGAGAGGCGCCCCGCACGAGCGGCCGGGACCGGCCGAACGTCCGGCCCCGCGGCCGGAGCGCCCCGAGCGACAGGAACGGCCGGAGCCGCCCCGCGAGCGCCCGCCGGCGGCCGAGCGCCCGGCACCGCGGCCGGAACGGCCCGAGCGACCGGACAGGCCCGAGCGCCAGGAACGCCCCGACAGGCAGGACCGCCCCGAGCGCCAGGAACGCCCCGAGAGACCGGAGCGTCCCGACAGGCAGGAGCGTCCCGACAGGCAGGAGCGCCCCGAGCGCCAGGACGCACCGCGCGAGCGGGCGCCCCGGCCCGAACGGCCGCCCGCGCCGCCGGCCGGGGAACGCCAGGAGCGTGACGAGCGCCCGGCGCCGCGGCCCGCACGTCCCGACCAACCCGAGCCGCCGGCCCAGCGCCAGCCCGACCGCCCGGCCGAGCGGCGGCCCGACCCGGATGCGCGCCCGCAGCCGGTGCCCGATCGCCGCCCGCCCGGTGCCCCGGCCCCGCGTGCCCCGGAGGCGCCGGCGCAGCGCGCGCCCGATGCACCCGTCCAGCGCGCGCCCGACGCGCCAGCGCAACGCACCCCCGACGCGCCGCGACCGCCCGCATCCCCGCCGCCGGCCGAGCCCGGACGCCCGGCCGAGCCCGGTCGCCCGGCCGCCCCGATCCCGCCCTCGGCGCAGCCCCCGGCGACCGCCCCGCACATGCAGCCCGGCGTCCCCGGCCGCCCGGTCGGCCGGCCCCC
>NZ_SACP01000040.1 GCF_004004555.2 Methylobacterium oryzihabitans | reverse complement strand
CCCGCACCCCGGACCATCTCCTGCGCCATCCGGCCGAGCCCCTGCCTCCCGGGGAGGGGCCGGCCGCGCCGGATCCGGCCCCCGCCGACGCGCCGTTCGCGCCCGATACTCGGTCCGACCGGCTCGACGCGCCGGCCGGTGCCGACGAGCCCGCCGCCGGGCCGACGGTCGCTCAGGCCGTCGCCGCGGCCGACCCGGTCGCCGGGATCGCCGACGATCTCGCCGCGGCGCCCGCCGACGCGGCGGTGCCGTCCTGCGAAGCCGTGGCTTTGCCGGTCGACGAGTCCGTGGATCCGGGCGACGGGGGGCTTCCGGAGGCCGGGCCCGACGCGGCTGCCGCGGACGCGGTCTTCGAGCCGATGCCGGTCGATGCCGTCCAGGCCGAACCGCTCCCGTCCCCCGACGAGGCCGGCGCCACGCCCCTCGCCGCGGATGACGGGGCCGGTACGCTCGCCGACCCGGCGTCGCCGGACGAGGCGCACGGCTCCGAGTCCGAACTCCGCGCGGCCTACGGCCTCGACCGCCTGCTCCGCCACGACTGGACCCGGCCGCTGCCGATCGCCGAGATCCAGGACAACGACCCGGAAGCCCCCCGGCCCGACCTGGATCCGGACGCCCCCGCGACGGTCGCCCCGCACGGCGCGGTCGTCGCGGGCGAGCCGGAGGCCCCGTCCGCCGTCCCGGCGCCCCTGGCCGCGGCGGACGACGCCCCCGCGTCTCTTGCCCCCCCATCCCTTGCCCCTGCGTCTCCTGTCCCGGCGGATCTCGCCCTGTCGGCCGGGCCGGTGCCGGGCTTCGCCTCGGCGAGCTTCGGCCTGAGCCTCCCCCTGCACGTTCCGCCGCAGACGGCCGGCGAGGCTGCCGCCGCCGACGCGCCCGACGTGATCCCGCTGCCGGCGCCCGAGCCGCTGCTGGCGCTGACCTACGCCCCCACCCCGCGGGTGCCGGAGGCGCTGTGGCCGACCGTCCCGGTCACCGACCCCGCGCCGGTCGCGGCCGAGAGCCTGCACCTGCCTGTCCCGGCGGCCGACGCCGCAGTCTCCCCCGCCCCGGTCGCCGCCTTCGCGCTGTCGCCGGTGGACTGCTTCGTGCCCGGCGACGACTTCGTCCTCTCGACGGGGGGCTTCGCCCTGCCGCCGCTCGGCTGGGCCGACCTCGCTCCGGACGATGGGCCGGCCCTTGGAACCGAGGCCGGACCGCACGCGCCGGAGCCGCTGGTGGCGCCGGTCGCGACCGCCCGGCCCTTCGTCTACGTGCCGACCGGCCGCGGCGCCGCGCCCGCGCCGGCCCCGAACGCCAACCCGCGCCCGCCGCGGATCATCCTGCCGGTCGGGCAAGCCCAACCGGTGCCGGTCGGGCAGGCGGAGCCGGTGAGGGTCGAACACGCCTACCTGGAGCCGGCCGAAGCCGCGATCCAGGCCGCCGCCGAGCCGCCATCCGCCGAGGAGCCGGCCTGGCTCCCGGCCGACGACGCGCCGGCCTTCGAGGCCGCGGCGCCGTCGCCCGAGCCCGCCCCGGCCTGGCCGGACGAGAGCCCGGTGCCGATGATCGGCGGGTCGGGCTTCGACATCGATCTCGGCCTCGACCTCGACGACCCCGAGGACGACGACGACATCCTGGCGCCGGTGCCGTCCGAGGCCCCTGCCCTGCGCCTGCTGCCGTCCCGGGCGCCCGACGCGCCCTACGCGCTGCCGCCCCTGGAACTGCTCGCCGAGCCGCGGCTGTCGGACGGCAGCGAACTCGACACCGACCTCCTGGAGCGCAACGCCGTCGACCTGCAGCAGGTGATCCAGGATTTCGGGGTGCGCGGCGAGATCCTGGCGGTGCGCCCGGGTCCGGTCGTCACGCTCTACGAGATGGAGCCGGCGCCGGGCACCAAGTCCTCGCGCGTCATCTCCCTCGCCGACGACATCGCCCGCTCGATGTCGGCCGTCTCCGCCCGCGTCGCCGTCGTCCAGGGCCGCAACGCCATCGGCATCGAGCTGCCCAACGCCAAGCGCGAGACCGTGTACCTGCGCGAGCTCCTCGCCTCGCCGGTCTTCGCCGAGACCAAGCAGAAGCTCGCCCTGTGTCTGGGCAAGAACATCGGCGGCGAGCCGATCATCGCCGACCTCGCCCGCATGCCCCACCTGCTGGTCGCCGGCACCACCGGCTCGGGCAAGTCGGTGGCGATCAACACCATGATCCTCAGCCTGCTCTACCGGATGAAGCCGGAGGAGTGCCGGCTCATCATGGTCGATCCCAAGATGCTGGAACTGTCGGTCTACGACGGCATCCCGCACCTGCTCTCGCCCGTCGTCACCGACCCCAAGAAGGCGGTCATCGCCCTCAAGTGGGCCGTGCGCGAGATGGAGGAGCGCTATCGCAAGATGGCCCGCCTCGGCGTTCGCAACATCGACGGGTTCAACGCCCGGGTGGCGGAGGCGCGGGCGCGGGGCGAGGTGATCACCCGGACGGTGCAGACCGGGTTCGACCGGGAGACCGGGGAGGCGGTGTACGAGGACGAGGTGATGGACCTCTCGGCGCTGCCCTACATCGTCATCATCGTCGACGAGATGGCCGACCTGATGATGGTGGCGGGCAAGGACATCGAGGGGGCGATCCAGCGGCTCGCGCAGATGGCG
This sequence comes from Methylobacterium oryzihabitans, assembly GCF_004004555.2. Lineage (GTDB taxonomy): Bacteria > Pseudomonadota > Alphaproteobacteria > Rhizobiales > Beijerinckiaceae > Methylobacterium > Methylobacterium oryzihabitans. Next base: position 42,856 of record NZ_SACP01000040.1, on the reverse strand, counting down.
CGGGCGGCGGGGCTTCACCTCATCATGGCGACGCAGCGTCCGTCGGTGGACGTGATCACCGGGACGATCAAGGCGAACTTCCCGACGCGGATCTCGTTCCAGGTGACGAGCAAGATCGACTCGCGCACGATTCTGGGCGAGATGGGCGCCGAGCAGCTGCTGGGCCAGGGCGACATGCTGTTCATGGCCGGCGGCGGGCGCACGACGCGAGTGCACGGCCCGTTCTGCTCGGACGACGAGGTCGAGCAGGTGGTGGCCCACCTCAAGCGCCAGGGCCGTCCGTCCTACCTCGACTCGATCACCGTCGACGAGGAGGCCGAGCCCGAGGCGGCCGCCGAGGCGCCGGTGTTCGATGGGGGCAACTTCGCCGAGCCGGCGGCCGACGTCTACGATCAGGCGGTGGCGGTGGTGCTGCGCGACAGGAAGGCCTCGACGAGCTACATCCAGCGCCGTCTCCAGATCGGCTACAACCGGGCCGCCTCGCTGATGGAGCGGATGGAGCGCGAGGGCATCGTCGGCCCCGCCAACCACGCCGGCAAGCGCGAGATCCTGGTCGAGCCCACCGCCCCGTCGGCCGACGAGGGCTGACAGGGGCGTCAAGCCCCGCAGGTCCCTACTTCCGCCACAGGGCGGGGCTCTAAGATCCGGTGAGCCGGATCCGGCGCCCCGTCCCCCTGCCCGCCTCCACAGGAGAACGCTGCCGATGACAGGCCGTCGCCCCCGATCCCGCCCTCCGGCGGGCGTGCGCCCCGCCGCGGCCGGCGCGGTCCTCGCGCTGCTCGTCGGGACCGGGACGGCCCAGGCGCAGGTCTCCTCCTTCCTCGACGGCCTGTTCGGCCGCAAGGACCCGGCGCCGCAGGCCGAGCCGGCCCCGGTCCCGGCGGCACCCGAGGCCCCGGCCGCCACCCCGGGCGCCGCGGCGGCCGTGCGCGCGCCGCTGCCGCCGCGGCGTCCGGCGGCGCTCGGCGGGAGCCGGGCCGCCCCGGTCGAGGCGGTCGCCGAGTCCCCAGCCCCGGCCGGCCAGCAGGTCGCCGCCGTCGCCACCCCGGTCGCCCTCGACGCCGCCAACCCGGCCTCGGTGATCGAGCGCGCCAACGCCTATTTCAACGGCGTCTCGACGCTGACCGGCAACTTCGTCCAGATCGGCGCCGACGGCCGCAAGATCGGCGGCAAGCTCACCCTGGCCAAGCCGGGCCGCCTGCGCTTCGACTACGACCAGCCCTCCTCGCTGGAGGTGGTGGCCGACGGCACCTCGGTGGCGGTACGCGACCGCAAGCTCGCGACCCAGGACCTGTACTTCATCTCGCAGACGCCGCTGAAATTCCTGCTGCGCGACAAGATCGACCTCGCCCGCGACCTGACGGTGACCGACGTCGCGGCCGATCCCGGCGGCGTGCGCCTGACCCTCGACGACCGCTCGACGCTCGGCGGCACCTCCCGGATCATGCTGTTCTTCGACGCCGACATGAAGACCCTGAGCCAGTGGCGGATCACCGATCCGCAGGGCTACCAGACCACCGTCGTGCTCTCGAACCTCCAGCGCGGCCGCGCCGTCGACGGGATGCTGTTCGTCATCAATTACGGCCGCGCCGAGGACAAGGAACTCGAGCGCCGCATGCAGCAGGCCAAATGATCCTTGCTTGAGGTTTTCCTCCGTTGCGCCTCACCGTCTCGACCTGGAACATCAACTCCGTCCGCCTGCGCATCGACCTCGTCCGCCGCTTCCTCGACGAAGCCAGGCCCGACGTGCTCTGTCTCCAGGAGACCAAGTGCCCGGACGACCGCTTCCCGCTCAAGGAATTGCAGGGCTTCGGCTACCCGCACGTCGTGTTCGCCGGCCAGAAGGGCTATAACGGCGTCGCGATCCTGTCGCGGCTGCCGCTGGCCACCCGCGACGTGATGAGCTTCTGCGAGCGCCAGGACGCCCGCCACATCTCGGCGGCGCTCGGGCCGGAGGCCGGCGCGGCGGCCGGCATCGTGCTGCACGACTTCTACGTCCCGGCCGGCGGCGACGTGCCGGACGCCGCTCTCAACGACAAGTTCGCCCACAAGCTCGCCTTCATGGACGAGCTGCGTGCCTGGGGCGGCCGGCGCCCGTCCGGCCCGGCGATCCTCGTCGGCGACCTCAACGTGGCGCCGCTGGAGCACGACGTCTGGTCGCACAAGCAGTTGCTCGACGTGGTGAGCCACACCCCGATCGAGACCGAGCGCCTGGAGACCCTGCGGGGCGAGGCCGGCTGGGTCGACACGATGCGCCACCTGCGCCCGCCGCCGGAGAAGATTTTTACGTGGTGGAGCTACCGCTCCCCTGACTGGGCCGCCGCCGACAAGGGAAGGCGCCTCGACCACATCTGGGTCACGCCCGACCTCGCCGGCACCGTGAAGGCGGTGACGGTGGCCAGGCACGTCCGCGCCTGGGAGAAGCCGTCGGATCATGTGCCGGTGACGGTGGAACTGGAGTTGTGAACCGCGACCCGGCCTGAAGATGCGCGGCTCGCGCGCCAGGGCGCACGAGCCTCGCATCTTCGGCCAGCGGGGACCTGTCCGGGCCTTATCGATCCGCCTTCTTCCCCGCCGCCTCGCGCTCGGCATAGGCCAGCGTCACCGGCTTGATCTGCGCGAACACCGCCTCGGCCATCCGCTCCTCCTCCTTCAGGGAGAGCGTGAGCAGGTCGAGGTCCTTGCGGTGCCCCGCCGCCTCGGCCAGCGCGATCAGCGAGGTGTAGGCGGCGACCTCGTAGGTCTCGACCGAGTAGTCGGTGTAGAGGTTCTTCAGCACCTCGTCGGAGGTGACGCTGTGGACGAGGGCCGCGACGTTGCCCACCGTCTGGGTCACCACGTCCTTGAGCAGCGAGCGGTCCTCGCCGTGGCCGTGCAGGAGGTCCGACAGGCGGGTGGCCTGCTGGTCGGTCTCGCTCCGGTGCAGCCGCAGGGCCTGGACCAGATCCGGGTAGTTCTCGTAGCGCTCGATCTGCCGTTGCAGCATCTGCGCCGCCTGCTTCTCCAGGGCGTGGGTGTTGCGCAGGGCGGTGATGTAGAGCGTCTGAACAGACTCGCTCCCGGCCAGGGTGTCGGGCGCAGCCGTCGCGGTGCTCGTCATGGCGTGACCTCTGAGGTGGGTTGGAATGCCGGCCCAACGGGCGGGCAGGACTTCGGTTCGACCTTGGCGGCAGCGGGCGGCCGCGTGGCGAAACCGCGCGGATGGCGCCGCGATAAGCGGTGGCCTCGGCGGCCGGATGCGTGTATGGCTTCGCGCAACCTCGCCCCGAACGCGAGGCTTTCCGCCATGGCGGACCGCGCTGGACGACATCCCGGCCCGGCCGAGCCCTGCCGGAAGCGGCCGATCACGCCGCCCCCACCACCCCGACACCCGAAAGGACACGCGATGTCGATCACGGCGGAGCGCAAGACCGCGCTCATCAAGGACCATGCCCGCGGCAGCAGCGACACCGGCTCGCCGGAGGTGCAGGTCGCGATCCTCACCGAGCGGATCCAGAACCTCACCGGGCACTTCAAGACCCACACCAAGGACAACCACTCGCGCCGCGGCCTGCTCAAGCTGGTCTCGCAGCGCCGGTCGCTCCTCGACTACCTGAAGCGCAAGGACGAGGCGCGCTACCGCAGCCTCATCGAGCGCCTCGGCATCCGCCGCTAAAGGCGCGCCGACGCGGTCCGGGCCCGGCTCGGGCCGCGTTTTCGCTTCGCACGCCCCCTTGCCGCGCCCCCGGGGCCGGCGGCGGGGAGGCGGAGCCCCGGGCGGGCCGGAATGGGTCCGGCCGCCCAAACCCCCGGGCCCGGGCGCGACCGCCAGGGCAGGATCGCCGGGGGCTGGCGAGGGTGTCTTGCCCTGCCAGCCCCTCGCCGTCTTGCGCTGGCGCCGCCCGGACCGGTCCGCAGGAAGGCAGAGAAGAATGTTCGACGTTCAACGCGAAGAGCTGCTGTGGGGCGGGCGCAAGCTCGTGCTCGAGACCGGCAAGGTCGCCCGGCAGGCCGACGGCGCCGTGCTCGCCACCTACGGCGAGACCACGGTGCTCGCCACCGTGGTGTCGATGAAGGAGCCCAAGCCCGGCATCGACTTTCTCCCCCTCACGGTGAACTACCAGGAGCGCACCTACGCCGCCGGTCGCATCCCGGGCGGCTACTTCAAGCGCGAGGGCCGTCCCTCCGAGAAGGAGACCCTGGTCTCCCGCCTCATCGACCGGCCGATCCGCCCCCTCTTCGTCGAGGGCTGGCGCAACGACACCCAGGTCGTCGTGACGGTGCTGTCGCACGACCTCGAGAACGACCCCGACGTGCTCGCGATGGTTGCGGCCTCGGCGGCGCTCACCCTGTCGGGCGTGCCGTTCATGGGCCCGATCGGCGCCGCCCGCGTCGGCTATGTCGGCGGCCAGTACAAGCTCAACCCCCTCGTCCAGGAGATGGAGGCGTCGAGCCTCGACCTCGTGGTGGCCGGCACCGACGCCGCCGTGCTGATGGTCGAGTCGGAAGCCAAGGAGCTGCCCGAGGACGTGATGCTCGGGGCCGTGATGTTCGGCCACAAGCACTTCCAGCCGGTGATCGAGGCGATCATCCGGCTCGCCGAGAAGGCCGCCAAGGAGCCGCGCAACTTCCAGCCGGCGGACAACGCCGAGGTCGAGAAGGCGGTGCTGGAGGTCGGCGAGGCCGAGCTGCGCGAGGCCTACAAGAAGACCGTCAAGCAGGAGCGCTACGCCGCCGTCGACGCCGTGAAGGCGAAGGTGATGGCCGCCCTGGTCCCGGCCGAGGGCGAGGCCCGCTTCGAGGCCGAGAAGATCAAGGCCGCCTTCAAGGAGGCGCAGTCGAAGGTCGTTCGCTGGAACATCCTCGACACCGGCTCGCGCATCGACGGCCGCGACGTGAAGACCGTCCGCCCGATCGTGTCCGAGGTCGGCGTGCTGCCGCGTGCCCACGGTTCGGCGCTGTTCACCCGCGGCGAGACCCAGGCGATGGTCGTGGCGACCCTCGGCACCGGCGACGACGAGCAGTTCATCGACGCGCTGGAGGGCACCTACAAGGAGACATTCCTCCTCCACTACAACTTCCCGCCCTATTCGGTCGGCGAGACCGGCCGCATGGGCTCGCCCGGCCGGCGCGAGATCGGCCACGGCAAGCTCGCCTGGCGCGCCGTCCACCCGGTCCTACCGGCTGCCCACGAGTTCCCCTACACGATCCGCGTCGTGTCGGAGATCACCGAGTCGAACGGCTCGTCCTCGATGGCCTCGGTCTGCGGCGCCTCGCTGTCGCTGATGGATGCCGGCGTGCCCCTGCGCCGTCCGGTGGCGGGCATCGCCATGGGCCTCATCCTCGAGGGTGAGCGCTACGCGGTGCTGTCCGACATCCTCGGCGACGAGGACCATCTCGGCGACATGGACTTCAAGGTCGCCGGCACCAGCGAGGGCATCACCTCGCTGCAGATGGACATCAAGATCGCCGGCATCACCGAGGAGATCATGCGGGTCGCCCTCGACCAGGCGAGGGACGGCCGCGCCCACATCCTCGACGAGATGGCCAAGGCCCTCAACGAGGCCCGGCCCGAGCTCGGCGAGCACGCGCCGCGCATCGAGACGATGCAGATCCCGACCGACAAGATCCGGGAAGTGATCGGCACCGGCGGCAAGGTCATCCGCGAGATCGTGGAAAAGACCGGCGCCAAGATCGACATCCAGGACACCGGCACGATCAAGATCGCGTCGTCGGACGGCAAGGCGATCAAGGCGGCCTACAACTGGATCCGCTCGATCGTGGCCGAGGCCGAGGTCGGGGCGATCTACGACGGCACGGTCGTCAAGACGATGGAGTTCGGCGCCTTCGTCAACTTCTTCGGCGCCAAGGACGGCCTCGTCCACATCTCGGAGCTCGCCGCCCAGCGCGTCGCCAAGGTCACCGACGTGGTGAAGGAAGGCGACAAGGTGAAGGTGAAGTTCCTCGGTCAGGACGACCGCGGCAAGATCCGCCTGTCGATGAAGGTCGTCGACCAGCAGACCGGCGAGGACATCACCGAAAAGGTGAAGGCCCAGCGCGACGCCGAGCGCCCGCGCGAGCGCAACGAGGGCGGCAACGACGACGGCCCCCGCTCCTACCGCGGCGGCCGCCGCAACGACGCCGGCGAGTAACCGCCCGCGGCAAGAGCCGGTGAGGCATGAGGCGCGGCCCTTCGGGGCCGCGCTTTTTTGTTGTGCGCGCCGCACGCATGCACAACCCATTGCCCGCAACGGGGAGCAACGCTACGCATTCTATATCAAACTGCGATGGAGCCGATGCCAGTTGTCACGCAGGCGCGAGTCTGGGAGGCAAAGGAAAGATGGCCCCACGCGGCGAACGCCCTCGACGCATGGTACCGGCTGATCAAGGCGTCCGAGCCGTCGGATTTCTCGTCCATGAAGGCTTTGTTCCCAGCGACGGACAAGGTCGGTCGCTTTCACGTCTTCGATATCGGCGGGAATAAGATCCGCCTGATTGCCGCTGTGAATTACAAATTCAAGAAAATATATATTCAATCCATCATGGATCATTCCGAGTACGACAAGGGCAAGTGGCGATGAATCCTCTCGTGAAGCAGGCGGCCGAACATTGGAGGCATGTCGCCCCCCTGCTCGCCATGCCGGCGACCGACGCCGAGTACCGGCGTCTCGTGGAGCAGATGGACGAGGTGCTGGCCTTGGCCGGCGAAGACGAGAACCATCCCCTCGCCCTGCTGGCCTCCCGCATGGGGGACCTGATCGAAGCCTACGACGAGGCGCACCGTCCGATGCCTCCGGTCGCCGGGGCCGAGGCCCTCCGCTTCATCATGCAGGAGCGCGGGCTCGGCCAGGGCGAGGTGCCCGAGGTCGGCCCGCAATCCGTCGTCTCGGAGATCCTGAGCGGCAAGCGCCGGATCAACCTTCGGCAGGCGCGGGCCCTCTCGGCCCGGTTCGGCTTTCCGGCCGGCGTGTTCCTCGGGCTGTAGCCGGCCGGGTCCAGCATGGCGCTCGTCCCGCTTTGGCGCCCTTGCCGTTCGTATCTCATGGGATACGATGGTGCATGATCGAGGTCCGCCGCACCCCCACCTTTGCCGCTTGGCTCGACGGCCTCCGCGACCGTCGCGCAGTGGCGCGGATCGCCGCCCGCCTCGACCGGCTCGCGTTCGGCCACCTCGGCGACGTCAAGCCGATCGGCGGGGGCTTGAGCGAGCTGCGGATCCACCACGGCCCGGGCTACCGGATCTACCTCGCCCAGCGCGGTGGCGCGCTGGTCATCCTGTTGTGCGGCGGCGACAAGAGCACCCAGGCTCAGGACATCGCCGCCGCCAAGCGCCTCGCCAGAACGGAGTGAGTCATGCCCCTCGACACGCAGCCCTATGATACGGCCGAGCACCTCAAGACCGACGAGGACATCGCCCTCTACCTCGAAGCCGTCATGGAGGACGGCGACCCGGAGCTGATCCGTCACGCGATCGGCGTGGTCGCCCGGGCCCGTGGCATGACCCAGATCGCCCGCGAGGCCGGGCTCGGCCGCGAGAGCCTGTACAAGGCCCTGTCAGAGACCGGGAATCCCTCCTTCGAGACGATCAGGGCCGTCCTCAAGGCACTCGGCCTGACCCTGACGGTCAAGCGGTCCGCGGAGGCGTGACGCGGCAGGACCGGCGTCCGGGTGGGATCGCGCCGGTCTCATACGATTTTTGACTGATCGCTTCGCGATGCGAAAATCGGCTATGCTCAAGCGCCGCGCAGGCTTCGATACGATTTTCGGAACTGATCGTCCGAAAATCGTATCATGCGGTTTCCGATTGATCGCTTCGCGATGCGGAAACCGGCTTCGCTCATGCGCCGCGTGGGCTGATGATGCGAAATCCAGAAGCAATCTTCCGGATTTCGCATCAGGCCGTTCCTCCGGGACGTGGCGGCATGACGCTCCGTCCCGTCAATCAGTTGGCCGTGGCCACCGCTTTGCACCGGATCGGCCTGCGGTGTTGCGCATCGACGGACGGCGAGGCCCGGCATGGATCGCGACAGGCTGTTTCTGCTGACGCCCGGCTTCGAGGATCCCGACTATCCCGGACGGCGCTTCTACTGCTGGCACTGCGCCCTGATCGAGGGCGTGCTGGCCTCGTTCCCGGCCTTGGCGACACGCCTCGCCGTCGAGCGGGTCGCGTGGCCGCGTCCGAGACGAGACGTCATCGCGGCGGTCGGCGACGAAAACCAGTCCCTGCCGCTTCTCGTCCTGGCCGAGGGCGTCCGTTCCCGGCACGAGACCGGCGCCTCCCGGGGGCGCGGGTTCGTCGCCGACAAGGACGGCATCCTGGCGGTCCTGGCGGAGCGGCACGGCTTTCCCGATCCCCACCCCTGATCCGCGAGGACCCGTCTCGCCCCCTGGTCGGACGGGCGCGGTCCCGTCGTTGTCGGCCGCGGGCCGCTGCTCCAAGACTCCCCGCGGGCGCGCGCTGATTCGCCCACCGGGGGAGATCCACCATGAGCGACGAACTCGTCTTCTACACCCACCCGATGTCCCGCGGCCGGATCGTGCGCTGGATGCTGGAGGAGGTCGGGGCGCCCTACCGGACCGAGTTGCTGACCTACGGCGCTGGCATGAAGGAATCCGCCTTCCGGGCGGTCAATCCCCTCGGCAAGGTGCCGGCCCTGCGCCATGGCGGCGTCGCCGTCACCGAGACGGCGGCGATCTGCGCCTACCTCGCCGACGCGTTTCCCGAGGCCGGCCTCGCCCCGGCGCCCGGCGATCCGCAGCGCGGCGCCTATTACCGCTGGCTGTTCTTCGCCGCCGGCCCGGTCGAGGCGGCGGTGACCGACAGGGCGCTCGGCGTCGTCGTGCCCGAGGAGCGGCGCCGGATGGTCGGCTACGGCAGCATGGCCGAGGTGCTCGATGCCCTGGAGGCGGCGGTGTCGGCGGGCGAGTACCTCGCCGGCGGGCGGTTCTCGGCCGCCGACCTCTATCTCGGCTCGCACCTGATGTGGGGGATGCAGTTCGGCGGCATCGAGCGGCGCCCGGCCTACGAGACCTACGTCGCCCGCCTCGCCGGCCGCCCGGCGGCGGTTCGGGCGCGGGAGATCGACGACCGGCTGATCGCCGATCGGCCGCAGCCCTGACGGCGCCCGGAGGGAACGACGGGCGAGACGCCGCGTTCGCACCGTGACCGATCCGAACCTTCCGGAGACCCCATGGCCAACGACCTGATCCACGACGTCTTCAGCGGCGAGCCCAACCTGTCGACCAAGGAACGCGCCATCTCGGTGGTGATCGGCCTCGGGCTGGCGGCGGCGGCGGCGCAGCCGCGTCCGAACAAGTGGCTCAGCCTCGCGGCGCTGATCGGCGGCAGCCTGCTGGCGATCCGCGGCGCCACCGGCCACTGCGCCGCCAAGGCGCTGATGGAGCAGCGCAACGACCGCCTCGACTACGCCGCCTGACCGGGACGGCCCCGCCGCGACATCCCGCAGCGAGAAAGCCCCGCCCGGTTCGACCGGGCGGGGCTTTCTCTTGCCCGGGACCGGAGCCCGGCGGGCTCCGGCGAGACCGTCAGATCGTGGTCCGGCGGCGGCCCTGGATGAAGCCCCAGATCGCCAGCACGATGATCGCGCCGACCACCGAGGCGATCAGTCCCGCGCCCTGGTTGGGACCGTACCAGCCGACCGCCTGCCCGAGAAAGGTCGCCACGAAGGCGCCGATGATGCCGAGGATCGTGGTCAGGATGAAGCCGCTCGGCTCGTTCGGCCCCGGCATGATGAACTTCGCGATGACGCCGGCGATGAAGCCGATGATGATGGTCCACAGGATCGACATGGGAATGCCCTTCGGCTCCGCTTGCGGTGATCCAGGAACGCACTGAGGGCGAACGTGGTTGCGGCAACCGCTGCTTGCGGCGGCGGAAATCGGGCCGGGCCCTTTACGCCGGCCCGGTTCCGGCGGCACAAGGCGGCGGGATTTCCGACGACAGGACGGACAGATGACGATCGAGCGCTTCGAGACCGGCACGCGGATGAGCCAGGCGGTGGTGCATGGCGGCACGGTCTACCTCGCCGGGCAGGTCTCCGACGCCGACGGCGTCGAGGCGCAGACCAGGGACATTCTCGGCCAGATCGACGAGCTCCTGGCCCAGGCCGGCAGCACCCGCGAAAACCTGCTGTCGGCCACGATCTACCTCGCCGACATGAGCACCTTCGCCGAGATGAACCGGGCCTGGGACGCCTGGGTGCCGGCCGGTCACGCCCCGGCCCGCGCCACCGTCGAGGCCAAGCTCGCCGGGCCGCAATACCGGGTCGAGATCTCGGTCGTCGCCGCCCGGAGCGCCTGAGCCGTGACCCGCCTCCTGCGCCGTACCCTGCTGGCCGCCACCGCCTTCCTCGCGGCGACCGCCCTACCGGCCGCGGCGCAGGAGCGGGTGGTCAACATCTACAACTGGTCGGACTACATCGACCCCAAGATGCTGGACGCCTTCACCCGCGAGACCGGCATCAAGGTGATCTACGACACCTACGACACCAACGAGATCGTCGAGACCAAGCTGCTCGCCGGCAGGTCCGGCTACGACATCGTGGTGCCGTCGGGCCCCTTCCTCCAGCGGCTCATCCGGGCCGGCGTGTTCCAGCCCCTCGACAAGGCGAAGCTGCCGAACCTGAAGCACGTCTGGCCCGACATCGCGGCCCGGCTCGCGGTCTACGACCCCGGCAACGTCTACGCCGTCGACTACATGTGGGGCACCACCGGCATCGGGGTGAACACCGCGCTGGTCAAGGCGCGGCTCGGGCCGAACCAGCCGCTCAACACCTGGGACATCGTCCTGCGGCCGGAGCTGATCGCCAAGCTCAAGGATTGCGGCGTCACGATGCTCGACGCCCCCGAGGACATCTTTCCCAACGTGCTGGCGGCGCTCGGCCTCAAGCCGGATTCCAAGCGCGTCGACGACCTCGACAAGGCCGGCGAGGCGCTGTTCCGCATCCGCGGCGCGGTGCAGAAGTTCCACTCGTCGGAATACATCAACCAGCTCGCCAACGGCGACGTCTGCTTGTCGGTCGGCTATTCCGGCGACGTCATCCAGGCGAAGAAGCGCGCCCAGGAAGCCAAGAGCGAGGTCGAGGTCGCCTACCTCATCCCGCAGCAGGGCGCGCTGATGTGGTTCGACGCCTTCGCGATCCCGAAGGACGCCGCCCACCCGGCCGAGGCCCACGCCTTCATCGACTTCATGATGCGGCCTGAGGTGGCGGCGGCCAACACCAACTTCGTGTCCTACGCCAGCGGCAACCTGTCGGCCAAACCCCTGGTCAAGCCGGAGATCCTGAACGACCCGGGGGTCTACCCGGACGAGGCGACCTTCCGGCGCCTGTTCACCAACACCGCCTACGACGACCGCACCCAGCGCGTCGTCACCCGGCTCTGGACCCGGGTCCGCACCGGGCGCTGAGCCGGAGTGCTGTGAGTCCGGCTCACAGCGGCCGGAGCGGAACTGCGATATACGGCGCGCCCTAGCTTTGGCACCCTCGGGGAAGCCGACGACCGCCGGGCCGACGAGAGACGACAACGTCCCGTCGCCCGACCCCGGCCCCGCGGGGGCCGGGCGGCGCGGCCGGGAGAGACGCCATGACGCCCGTTTCGCGCCGCCGCCTCATCGTGCTCGGGGCCGCGGGGATCGCCGCCCCGTGGGTCGCCCGCGCCGCCGAGCCGGAGATCCGGCTCAAGTTCGGCAACATCGTCTCGGGGGACCATCCCCTCAACCTCGCCATGGGCCGGGTCCGCGACCGGGTCGCCCGCGAGACCGACGGGCGGGTGGCGATCGAGCTGTTTCCCAAGAACCAGCTCGGCTCCGACGCCGACATGCTGAGCCAGCTCCGCTCCGGCGCCCTCGAACTCTTCGCCCAGACCGGCGTCCTGATGTCGACCCTGGTGCCGGTCGCCTCGATCAGCGGGGTCGGCTTCGCCTTCCCGAGCTACGACAAGGTGTGGGAGGCCCTCGACGGCCCGCTCGGCCGCCACATCCGCGGCGCGTTCGAGAAGGCCAACCTCGTCTGCATGGAGAAATCCTACAACCACGGCTACCGGCAGACGACCTCCTCGACCCGGCCGATCCGCACGCCCGACGACTTCAACGGCTTCAAGATCCGGGTCCCGCCCTCCCCGCTCTGGACCTCGATGTTCAAGGCGTTCGGGGCCGCGCCGGTGTCGATCCCGTGGGGCGAGACCTACTCGGCGATGCAGACCCGGATCGCCGACGGGCTGGAGCAGCCGCTGATCGGGCTCCTCGTCGACAAGATGTACGAGGTGCAGAAGTCCTGCTCGCTCACCAACCACATGTGGGACGGGTTCTGGGTCCTGGCCAACCGCCGCGCCTGGGAGCGGATCCCGCCGAACCTCCGCGAGATCGTCGAGCGCAACATCAACCAGGAGGCGCTGGTCCAGCGCCGCGAGGTCGAGCACCTCAACGCGACGCTGCAGGGCGAGCTGCAGTCGCGCGGGCTCGAATTCTTCAAGGTCAACAACCTCGACTTCCGCCAGCGGCTGGTCGGCGCCGGCTTCTACCAGGAATGGCAGAAGCGCTACGGCGACGAGGCGTGGTCGCTGCTCGAAGCCACCACCGGCAAGCTCGGCTGAGGGAGGCCCCGATGAGCTTCGGCACCAGCCGCTTCGCCGACCTCGACGGCGTCACCCTGCACTACCGCGAGGCCGGCGCCGGCGAGGACGTCGTCGTCCTCGTCCACGGCATCCCGCAGACCTCGCACGAGTGGCGCCACGTCGTGCCGCGCCTCGCCGAGCGCTACCGGGTCGTCGCCCCCGACCTGCGCGGCCTCGGCGATTCCTCGCGCCCGGCCACCGGCTACGACAAGAAGACCCTGGCCGAGGACGTCTGGCGCCTCGTGCGCGATCATCTCGGCGTCGAGCGGTTCTTCCTCGTCGGCCACGACTGGGGCGGGCCGGTGGCGTTCGCCCTCGCGGCGCACCATCCCGAGGCGGTGCGCCGGCTGGCGATCCTCGACGTGGTGATCCCGGGCGACGGCGCCGACTTCTCGCAAGGGGGGCGGCGCTGGCACCACGCCTTCTTCCGCACCCTCGACCTGCCGGAGGCCCTGTGCCACGGCCGCGAGGAACTGGTGGTCGGCTGGCTGTTCGACCATTACGGCCACCGCCCCAACGCCATCTCGCCCGAGGACCAGCGCGAGTATTTCCGCACCTACACCACCTTCGGGGCGTTCCGGGCGATGCTCGGCTTCTACCGGGCGCTGCCGGTCGACGCCGAGGACAACCGGGCGATCCTGGCCCGCAACGGCAAGCTCCGGATGCCGGTCCTGGCGCTCGGCGGCGGCGAGAGCTTCGGGCGCGGGATGGAGTGCATCGAGTCCCTGCGCCGGGTCGCCGAGGACGTGCGCGGCGGCGTGGTGCCGGAGTGCGGCCACTGGATCCCGGAGGAGCAGCCGGAGCGGCTGTGCGACGCGCTGCTGGGGTTCTTCGGCGAGGCGGGGTAGGGTTCGAGGCGCGGGCCGAGCGAGGCCGGTTGCCGCATCGCGAAGCGATCACCCGGACATCGTGTGATACGATTTTTGGACGATTCGTTCAAAAATCGTATCACGAGCCCGCGCGGCGCCTGAGCGAAGCCGAAATCCGCATCGCGAAGCGATCACTCGGATTTCGTGTGACGGCTGTCACAGTCCCGTGCGACCGGGTAGGCTCTGCTCGGACGGGCGATCGGCCCGCGCGGCGGAGCCGGCTCTGGGACGGGGACGATGCGGACAGGCCAGCACGGAGCAGCACCCCTGCGGCCGCGCCCCGGTCGGCACCCGATCCGGGAGGCCGCATGACGGCAGCCGCGAACCCGCCGCGCGATCTCGCGCGTCTCCTCTGCGCCAATCCGTTCTTCGCGAGCCTCGGCGAGGAGGTGGTCGCGGCACTGGCCGGCCTGTGCGTGACGCGCAGCCTGGAGGCCGGCCGCACCCTGTTCTGCCAGGGCGACCCCGGCGACGCGCTCTATGCGGTCCGGCGCGGGCAGGTCCGCATCGTCGCCGGGACCGGGGACGGTCGCACCACCACCCTCAACCTGCTCGGCCCCGGCGACGTCTTCGGCGAGGTCGCGCTCCTCGACGGGCAGCCGCGGACCGCCACCGCCGTCGCGGCGGAGCCGACCGAGCTGTTCGCGATCCTCCGGCGCGACCTGCTGGGCCTGATCGAGCGCCGGCCCGGCGTGGCGGTGCACCTCATCGCCGTCCTGTGCGCGCGCATCCGCTGGCTGAGCCGGCGGGCGGAGGAGGCCGCCTTCCTCAGCCTGGAGGAGCGATTGATCCGGCGCCTCGCCGGCCTGCGCGAGGATTACGGCTGCGAGATCATCGCGTCCCAGGAGGCCCTGGCCCGGTTCGTCGGCGCGAGCCGCGAGAGCGTGAACCGCCAGCTCCAGGTGTGGAAGCGGGAGGGGCTGGTCGCCCTCGGCCGCGGACGGATCACGATCCTCGACGCGGATGCGCTGACGCGCCGGGCGAAGACGGGAGGTTGACGATGCGGGTGTCCGTTCTTGTGCCGGTCTGTGCGGGCTGTCTCGTCGGGCTCGCGGGCGCGCCCGCGGACGCGCAGACCCGCGACGGCTGCCGGGCCAGCGTCCTCTCCGGGCCTCCCCGGGAGGTGATCGAGTGCCCCGGCGGGGTGAGCCTGACCGTGGAGCAGGGCGCCGCCTACCGGCTGGTCGACCGGAACCGGGACGGGCGGCCGGACGTGCTCGACCTGGAGGACAAGGCCGCGCTGATCGAGGTCGCGCCCCACCGTTCCGGCTTCCAGGTGCGCACGCCCCACGCCGTCGCGTCGGTGCGCGGCACGGTCTGGGCGGTCGACGCCCAGGGCGCCGTCACCGCCGTTCTCGTCGAGCAGGGCGTGGTGGCGGTGTCGCGCCGGGGACAGCGTCGGGCCGCCCTGCTGCGGGCGGGCGACGGCGTCGACGTCGCGGCCGGCGGCGAGCGCGGGCCCCCTCTGGTCAAGCGCTGGTCGGCCGAGCGGCGGCTGCGCCTGCTCGCCCGCTTCGGCCGCTGATGGCGCGGGCCGCCGGCTCCGGGCCCCGGCTCGCCCTCACGGCCGCGGCGGTCGCGGCCTCCCTCGCCTTCGGGGCGTTCCTCTCCCTGCCGCATCTCGCGGGCGAGGCGTCCTCCCTCGACCGGGCCGAGGCCGCCCTCGCCGACCTGCGCTTCCTGGTCGCCGGGCCGCGCCCGGCGCCGGGGGACGTGGTGATCGTGGCCATCGACGAGCGCACGATCGCGGCGGCCGGCGGCTACCCGCTGCCCCGTGCCTACCTCGCCCGGGTGTTGCAGGCGATGCGTCCCGCCGCGCCGCGGGCGGTCGCCATCGACGTGCTGTTCCTCGATCCCGGCCCGGAGGCGGCCGACGCCGAACTCGCCCGGGCGCTGGCGGCCCTGCCCGCGGTGATCGGGGCGGCCGCCGTGTTTCCCCGCACCGGCCCGGACCTGCGCGCGCGCTACGGCCCGTTCGCCGGCCTGCCGGTGGCGAGCGCCCTCGCGCGGCCGCACGAACCCCTGCGCGGCGCGGCGCGGGAGGGGCTCGTCAACGTCGCGGCCGATCCGGGCGGCACGCCCCGCCACCTGCCGCTCCTCGTGGCGCATGCGGACGGGGTGCGGCCGAGCCTCGTTCTGGCCGCCGCGACCTTGGCGGCCGCGACCCTGGCAGCCGGGAGCCGGCCGCGCCTGGAGGCCGACCGGATCGGCCTGGGGGAGACCGTCGCGCCCCTCGACCTCGGTGCCTCCCTGGCCCTGCGCTTCTACGGTCCCCAAGGCAGCCTGACGACGGTGAGCGCCGCCGCGCTTCTCGCGGGCGAGATCGATGCGGCGGCGTTGCGCGGCAGGCTGCTCGTGCTCGGGGCCGTCGCGCTCGGGAGCGGCGACCGCTTCAGCACGCCGTTCGATCCGGTCATGCCCGGCGTCGAGGTGCTCGCCACCGGCCTGTCGCACCTGATCCACGGCGACGCCCTGCGCCGCGATGCCACCGTGCGCCGGGCCGATGCGGCCATGGCGCTCGTCCTGCCGGTCCTGATGCTGCTCGGCCTGTCGCTGCCCCGCGTCGGCCTCGGGCTCGCGCTCGCGGCGCTCCCCCTCGCCGCCTTCCTCGGTGCCGCCCTGTGGCTGTTCGGGCAGGGGGTCTGGCTGTCGATGGCGCTGCCGCTCGCCGCGGCGCTGGCGCCGCTGCCGCCCTACCTCGCGGCCCGGATGCTGCTCGACCGGGCGCAGGCGCGGCGGCTCGCCGCCGCCCGCGACGATCTCCTGCGCTTCCTCCCGCCCGCCGTCGCGACGCGGCTCGCCCAGGACCCGGACTTCCTGGCGGTCCCGGTCGAGCGGCGGGCCTGCGTGCTGTTCCTCGACCTCTCCGGCTTCACCACGGCGAGCGAGGGGCTCGGCCCGGCCCGCACCCGGGAGATGCTGAAGGCGATGCACGACCGCGTCGAGGCGGAAGCCACCGCCCGCGGGGGCGCGGTGACGAGCTTCATGGGCGACGGGGCGATGGTGCTGTTCGGGCTGCCCGAGGCGGGCGGGGACGACGCCGACCGCACCGTCGCGGCGGCGCTGGCGCTGGTCGCGACGCTGCGCGACTGGCTCGCCGCGCAGGCCCCGGGCGAGGCGCCGGCCGGCCTGCGGATCGGGGCGCATGAGGGGCCGGTCGTGCTGTCGCGGCTCGGGGGCGCGCGCAACCAGCACATCACCGCGACCGGCGACACGGTGAACACCACCGCGCGCCTGCTCGACGTCGCCAAGGCCGAGGGCGTGGCCCTGGTGCTCTCCGAGGCCCTCCTGGCCGCCCGGCGGGAACCGGTGCCTCTGCCCCATCCGGGCCGGCGCGCCCGCGTGGCGATCCGCGGCCGTCGGGCCGCCCTCGACGTCGTGCTCGTCGGGGCGTGAGCCCGGCACCGGACCCGATCGGGCCCGGTCCCGGGCTTGTGTGACCCGGATCACGGAAGCCTCGGGCCGGCGGGGCCATGGTTCCTCCCACGGGGCCCGACGGTCGGGCGCCGGCCAAGAGGAGGCAAGCATGGCCACGATCCGCGGAGACGAGAACTGGTTCTTCCGGGACGACGAGCTGACCGGCACGAGCGTCCAGGACTTCATCTACGGCCTCGACGGCAACGATCGCCTGGACGGCCGGGGCGGCAACGACCGGATCTTCGGCGGCAGAGGCAGGGACACGCTGTTCGGCGGCGACGGCTTCGACGTCCTCGACGGCGGCGACGACGACGACCGGATCTTCGGCGGCGACGGCCTCGACACCCTCGACGGCGGCAACGGCAACGACACCCTGTTCGGCGGCGAAGGCAAGGACAGGCTGCTCGGCGGCTACGGCGACGACCGGATGTACGGCGATGACGGCGACGACATCTTTCGCGATCTTACCGGCATCGACCTGATGAACGGCGGCACCGGCAGCGACACGGTCGACTATGGCGGCTTCTACGGGCGGGTGATCGCCAACCTGTCGGGCGGCACCGCCCGGCAGGAGGAGGCGATCTACACGGTCAATGCCGGCATGGGTTTCTACGCGATCGGCACCGACACCCTGGCCTCGATCGAGAACCTCATCGGCGGGCGCTTCGACGACCGCATCACCGGCTCGGGGGCCGACAACCGGCTTGAGGGCGGAGAGGGCCACGACAGCCTGAGCGGGGCCGGCGGCGACGACGTGCTCGTCGGCGGGGAGGGCCGCGACACGCTGACCGGCGGCACCGGCGCCGACACGTTCGTGTTCGACACGGCGCTGAACCCGCAGACGAACTTCGACCTCATCACGGATTTCCGGCCGGTCGACGACACGATCCATCTCGACCGGACGATCTTCTCGGCGCTGGAGCGGGGCGCCCTCGACCGCGACGCCTTCAGGGTCATCGACGGCCAACAGCCAACCGGACTGGACGCGGACGACCGCATCATCGTCACGAACTGGAACGGCTTCCTCTACTACGACCCGGACGGGTCCGGCTCGCAAGCCGCCATCAGGGTGGCCGAGCTCGATACGTCGAGCGGCAGCGTCCCCGTCATGATCTCCACCATGACGGCGGCCGACTTCCTCGTGGTGTAGACGGAGGGCTGGGGCAATCTGCCCCGCGCCCCCCTACCCCGCCTCGATCCCCGCCATCCCGGCCTCGCCGTAGCGGGCGCCCGCCGCGGCGCCGGGCGGGAAAAGGGCGTCGAGCTCGGCGATCTCCGCCGGCGACAGCACGACCGCGGCGGCGCCCGCGTTCTCGGCCAGCCGCGCGACCCGCCGGGCGCCGGGGATCGGCACGACGTGGGGCTCGCGGTTGACGAGCCAGGCCAGGGCGACCTGGGCCGGGGTCAGGCCGCGGCCTTGCGCGAAGGCGGCGAGCGCCGCGACGAGGTCGCGGTTGCGCGCCAGCGCCTCGCCCTGGAAGCGCGGGTTGCCGGCCCGGAAGTCGCCCGCCGCCAGCCCCGCCACGTCGAGGGCGCCGGTGAGGAAGCCGCGGCCCAGCGGCGAATAGGCGACGAAGGTGGTGCCGAGCTCCCGGCAGGCGTCGAGCATCCCGGCCTCCGGCTCGCGGCTCCACAGGGAGTACTCGCTCTGCACCGCCGTGATCGGGTGGACCGCGTGCGCCGCCCGCAAGGTCGCGGCCGAGACCTCCGACAGGCCGAGCGCCCGCACCTTGCCGGCCGCGACGAGCCGCGCCATCGCGCCGACGAGATCCTCGACCGGCACCGCGGGGTCGCGGCGGTGGCAGTAGTACAGGTCGACGGCGTCGAGCCCGAGCCGGCGCAGGGAGGCGTCGCAGGCCGCCGCGATGTAATCCGGGCTGTTGTCGAGGGTGCGGGCATAGGCGCCCGGCGCGCGCACGATGCCGAACTTCGTCGCCACCACCACCCGGCCGCGCCGCCCCGTCTCGCGCAGGACGCCGCCGATCAGTTCCTCGTTGTGGCCGAGCCCGTAGGTGTCGGCGGTGTCGAGGAAGTCGTAGCCGAGGTCGAGGGCCTCGGCGAGGGTCCGGCGCGACTCGGCCTCGTCGGCCGGGCCGTAGAACTCGGACATGCCCATGCAGCCGAGGCCGGGGACCGAGACGGTGAGGCCGGTGCGGCCGAGGTCGCGTCGCAGCATGCGGAAGCTCCTTGAACGGTGACGGACGGGATCTGCCACGCTGGCGCCGGTGCGATAAGCTGCGCGATCGCGCATGCACTGCTGAGCCTCGTTCACCAATGAGCCGCCCCGACCTGTCCGACCTCGCCGCCTTCGCGGCGGTCGCGCGCCACCGCAGCTTCCGGCGGGCGGCGGCGGAACTCGGGGTGTCGCCCTCGGCGCTGAGTCACGCCCTGCGCGGGCTGGAGGAGCGGATCGGCGTGCGGCTCCTCAACCGCACCACCCGCAGCGTCGCCCCGACCGAGGCCGGGGACGCCCTGCTGGCGCGGCTGGCGCCGGCCCTGGTCGAGATCGCCCGCGGGGTCGAGGAGGCGGCGGCCTCCCTCGGCCGGCCGGTCGGGCGGTTGCGGATCAACGCGCCCCGCTCGGCCTGCCGGCTGGTCTTGATGCCCCTGGTCATCCGCTTCCTCGCCCGCCATCCGGGCGTGCGGGTCGAGGTGGCGTGCGACGACGCCCTCGTCGACATCGTGCGCGGCGGCTTCGATGCCGGCGTGCGCTTCGGCGAGCGGGTGGCGCGGGACATGGTGGCGGTGCCGCTCGGCGGGCCGCAGCGCTTCGCCGTGGTGGCGGCCCCGGCCTATCTCGCCGCCCGCGGCGTGCCGGCGCATCCCGACGACCTCGCCGGCCATGCCTGCCTGCGCCAGCGCTTTCCCGGCGGCGCGGTGTTCCGCTGGGAGTTCGCCCGCGACGGCGAGGAGATCGAGCCCGCCCTCGACGGGCCGCTGGTCGCCGGCGACCAGGACCTGCTGCTCCAGGCCGCCCGCGACGGGCTCGGCCTCGCCTTCGTGTTCGAGGGCCTCGCCGCCCCGGACCTCGCCGCGGGCCGGCTGGCGCGGGTGCTGGAGCCGTGGTGCCCGGCCTTTCCGGGCTTCGTCCTCTACCACCCGGGCCGGCGCCGGGTGCCGGCGCCCCTGCGCGCCTTCCTCGACATGCTGCGCGAACCCGGGGACGGCTAACCGAGCGGCCGGCTCGGGACAACGAAGAAAAAAACTTGCCGAATTGTCCCAATTCAAATGCTTCGGTCGCCCTGTTCTGTGTCGCCAAAGACACATCCGGCTCCAGTCGGCCCGGGAAGGATGCTGGTGATTGCGGGAATGTGCAATCGGACCTGCGGCTGGATTGCGGCGGGCCTGGAATCTTGGCACGTCGACGGGACGGAAGGCGCCGCACGGCGCATGAGACGACGATAAGAACCTCGGGGGGCGGGATGTCGGGCTGGCGGTACGGGCTCCTGATGACGACGATGCTGGTGCCGGGCGTGGTGGCGGCCCAGAGCCCGGCCCCTGCGCCCGCGGGCGGCACGATCGCCCTCGACCAGATCGACGTCGTGGCGGTGACACCGGTCGGCGGCACCGGCCCCGGGATCGGGTCCGGCGCCAGCCTGCCGCTGTCGAAGGTCCCGTTCACCGTCGAGACCGTCACCGCCCGCCAGTTCGAGCAGGATCGCGCCACCCTCGATCCGACCTTCACCCTCGCCCGCACGACCCCGGGCGTGAACCTGTCGGACGGCCAGGGCAACAGCTTCCGCCAGACCCTGACCTATCGCGGCTTCGACGCCTCGCCGCTCCAGGGCGCCCCGCAGGGGCTCGCCGTCTACCAGAACGGCACCCGCATCAACGAGGCGTTCGGCGACGTGGTGAACTGGGACCTGATCCCCCAGACCGCGATCAACCGCATCGACATCGTCACCGGCAACCCGATCTTCGGCCTCAACGCGCTCGGCGGCGCGGTCAACATCGAGATGAAGAACGGCTTCACCTGGCAGGGCAAGGAAGTCTCGGTGATGGGCGGCTCGGACGGCCGCATCCTCGGCACTCTCCAGTACGGCGAGGTGATCGGCCCCTGGAGCTTCTACTTCGCCGGCGAGGGCCTGCGCGACGCCGGCTGGCGCTTCCAGTCGCCGAGCGAGATCGGCCGGGTCTACGCCGATATCGGCCACCGCACGCTCGATTCCGAGTTCCACATCATCGCGTCGGGCGCCAAGACCTTCTTCGGTGCCGCCGCCGCCGCGCCGGTGGACTTCACCCGCGTCAACGAGCGGGCGATCTTCACCTATCCGCAATCCATCGACACCGAGATGGGCCAGATCCAGGTCACCGGGAAGGTCGCGGTGTCGCCGACCTGGGACCTGTCGGGCGTCGCCTACGTCCGGCGCTTCAGCCAGTTCGTGATCGACGGCAACGACGGCAACTTCGAGAATTGCAGCACCCGCTCGTCGTTCCGCGGCTCGCTCTGCTTCGAGGATGACGGCTTCACCCGGGCCGCCGGCCAGTCCGACCAGGCGTTCCGCAACCAGTTCCTGATCGTCGGGCCGAACGGCCAGCGCATCCCGTTCCGGGCCGGCGTGCCCTACGGGACGCTCGACACCGTCCGCACCGAGGCGACGAGCTACGGCGGCACGCTGCAGGCGACCAACCGCGACCGGATCTTCGACCGCCCCAACACCTTCATCGTCGGCGGCAGCATCGACGCGGCGTTCTACGGCTTCAAGTCGGGCAGCACGCTCGGCGTCATCAACCCCGACCTGAGCGTCACCACCGATCCGAACAACCCGACCTACGGCACGATCCCGGGCCTCGGGACCGGGCCGATCCGCACCGCCGCCGCGCTCGGCATCGCGCCGAGCAGCGTCACCGGCTCGAACCTCTACATGGGCCTCTACGCCCTCGACACCCTCGACCTCACCGACCGGCTCTCGCTCACCGCCGGCGCCCGGCTCAACTTCGCCCGCGTCAACACCCAGGATCTGACCGGCTTCTCGCCGGACGTGACCGGCACGCACTACTTCTCGCGCATCAACCCGGTGGCCGGCCTGACCTACCGGTTCTTCCCCTGGCTGACGCTCTACGGCGGCTATTCCGAGTCGAACCGGGCGCCGACCCCGCTGGAACTCGCCTGCGCCAACCCGGACCGGCCCTGCCTGCTGCCGAACTCGCTGGTGGCCGATCCGCCGCTCAAGCAGGTCGAGGCCCGCACCTACGAGGCCGGCTTCCGCGGCACGGTGCCGGACATCACCGAAGGCGGCCTGCTGAACTACAAGCTCGGCTTCTTCCGCACCGACCTGAGCAACGACATCCTGCAGGTCGCCGTGCCAGGCAACGCGGCGCGCGGCTACTTCGTCAACGTGCCGGCCACCCAGCGCCAGGGCATCGAGGTCGCGGCCGAGTACGTCGCCGAGCGCTGGCGGGTCTACGCCAACTACGCGCTGATCGACGCCACCTTCCAGTTCCGCGGCGACCTGTCGTCGCCCAACAATCCGCTCGCCGACGACGGTCTCATCAGCATCCGTCCGGGCAACAAGCTCCCGCTGATCCCCGAGCACCAGATCAAGGCCGGGTTCGACTACGCGGTCACGCCGTACTGGCGGGTCGGCTTCAACGTGGCATCGTTCTCCTCGTCGTACTTCCGCGGCGACGAGTCGAACCTCAACCGCAAGCTGCCCGCCTACGCGCTGGCGAACCTCAACACGAGCTTCATCCTCACGAAGAACGTCGAGGTCTTCGGACTGGTGACCAACCTGTTCAACACCCGGGTGCCGAACTTCGGCACCTTCCTCGAGCGCACGGAGCCCGGCGAGCTATTCGCCAACCGCTTCGCGCTCAACGACGCGCGCACGACGACGCTGATCCAGCCGCTCTCGGTCTATGGCGGGGTGCGGGTGACCTGGTAGCCGGCCCTTCCCATCCCGGTCCCGCTCCGCTATCCGCCCGGACGATCCGCGCCCGGGGGCGCCGGGCCGGATCGACCGAGGCGGACCCATCCATGACCACACGAGCCGGCGCGGGCGCCGGCGCCAGCCTTCCGTCCCGCCCGTCCTGGCCGGCCCTGTGGTCGGGCCGGCCGATGCGGGCGCGCCTGATGGTGGTGGTCGTGCTGATCGAGGCCGCGGCGGCGCTGGTCTCCGGCGCGGTCATCATCGTCAAGGCGCGCACCGCCACGGCGGTCGAGACCGCCGCCTCGATCGGCGTCGCCGAGCCGCTGGTCAACGAAACCGTGCAACTGCTCCAGGACGCGCCGGTCGCCGGGCTGTTCCGCACCCTCGACCTGCGCTTCCGGGCCCAGCGCCACGTCCGCGTCGTCCTGACCGACGCGCGGGGCGCGGTGGTGGGCGACGCGCCGCCCGACGAGGCGCACCGGGCCCCGGCCTGGTTCGCCGGCTTGGTCGCGCCGCCGGTGCAGCGCCACGAGGTGCCGATCGTCCTGCGCGGCCAGCGGATCGGCACCGCCCTCGTCACCACCGAGCCCTCCGACGAGATCGACGAGGTCTGGGGCTACGCCGTCGCCCTCGGGCTCACCGGGCTCGGCCTGTCGCTCGCGATGCTGGCGACCCTCTATCTCGCCTTCGGGCGGGTGCTGAGCCCGCTCGAGGCCCTGGCCGCCGGCCTGACCCGGCTGGAGCGGCAGGATTACAGCCCGCGGCTGGAGCAGCCCGACACCCGGGAGCTCGCGGTCATCGCCCGGCGCTTCAACCGCCTCGCCGAGGCGCTGGCGGCGGCGCGGGCGGCCAACCGCGACCTCACCCTCAAGCTCGTCACCGCCCAGGACGACGAGCGCCGGCGCACCGCCCTCGACCTCCACGACGAGTTCGGGCCGTGCCTGTTCACCCTGGAGGCCAACGCCGCCTCGATCGCCCGCATCGCCGCGACCCTGCCGGAGCCGGCCCGCGGCCGGCTGGAGGAGCGCACCGGCGACATCGCGGCGATCACCAAGCGGGTCCAGACCCTCAACCGCGCCCTGCTCAACCGCCTGCGGCCGGCCGGGCTCGGGCAGGCGCCGCTCGCCGCCTGCCTCGACCGCCTCGTGCGCGAGGCCGGCCGCCATCATGCCGGCGTCGCCGTCTCCGGCGAGTTCGCCGGCCTGCGCGGCGGCTACGGCGACGTCGTCGACCTCACGGTGTTCCGCTGCGTCCAGGAGGGCCTGACCAACGCCCTGCGCCACGCCCGGGCCGGGCGGATCGCGGCGCGCGCCCGCGAGGCCGACGGGGTGCTGGTGGTCGAGGTCGAGGACGACGGCGTCGGGCTCTCGGGCGAGGCCGGGGACGGACCGGGCCGCGGCCTGCCGGGGATGCGCGAGCGGGTCGAGGCGCTCGGCGGCGCGGTGCGCCTCGACGCCGGCTCCGGCACGGTGCTGCGGGCGCGGATCCCGGTCGGGGCCGAGGCGGGAGAGGCGGCGGAGGAGCCGGAATGACCTCGGTCCTCGTCGTCGACGACCATCCGATCGTGCTCCAGGGCTGCCGGCGGCTGCTGGAGGAGACCGGGGCGCAGGTGCGCGAGGCGGCCGGCCTCGCCGCCGGCTACCGCGCGGTGCTGCGCCACCGGCCCGACGTCGCGGTGGTCGACCTCGCCTATCCGGGGCGCGACCTCGGCGGGCTGGCGCTGCTGCGCCGGGTCCGGGCGCGGGCGCCGGCGACCCGCACGCTGGTGTTCAGCATGCATGCCGACCCGGCGGTGATCGCCCGGGCGATGGCGGCCGGGGCGCTCGGTTACGTGCTCAAGGACGCCCCGGCCGGCGACCTGCTTGCCGCCTTCGACCGGGTCCGGGCCGGGCGGCCCTATCTCGACGGCAGCCTCGCGGCGGAGGTGGCGCTGCTCGGCGCCGACCCGCGCCGCGGGGCGGTGTCGGGGATGAGCGCCCGCGAGCGGCGCATCCTCGCCGGCCTCGCCCGCGGGCGGACCTACGCGGCGATCGCCCGCGACCTCTCGGTGAGCTACAAGACCGTCGTCAACGCCTGCGCGGCCCTGCGCCAGCGCCTCGGGCTCGCGACGCTGACCGAGCTCACCCATTTCGCGGTCCAGCACGCGGGCGAGCTGGACTGAACCCGGTTCAGTCCGGAAACAGCCGCAGGCCGTCGTCGGGCAGCAGGTTGCGGGCGGGACCGCCGGTCTGCTGGCCCTTGCCCTGCTGGTAGTAGGGCAGCTCCGGCCGGCGGTCGTTGCCGCTGCCGGTGTCGTAGGACCACGGCGGCGACCACGGCGCCCGGCCGCCGACCGTGCCGGTGGTGTAGGGGTCGTAGGGAATGCCGGACGGCCGCGGCGGGATCGGCTGGGCGACGGCCGCGGCCGGGACCAGGAATGCGGCCGCGAGGAGCGCGGGGCGGAGCAGGGATCGCATCGGAGACTCCGGACAGGGGGCGGCCGGGTCGCGGCCGTGATGATGGCTAACGGCCAAGCCCGGGGCGACGTTCCGTCAGGTCGCCATCCCGCCGGCCGTCGGTTGCGAAAGCGTGAACGAGCCCCACGGGTGCGTGTTTCGTCGCGGGACGCCCGACGCAATCTTTCCGGGCCGTCCACGCAATCCACCGGCAAAGCGCGCGGCTTAGCCAGGCTTCCACAGACGGCCGCAGAGGCCGCGCAGGGGAGCGCATTGATGATCCAGTCCTTCCGCATCGCGACGTCCGGAATCGCCCTCGCCGCCTTCGCCCTGCTGGCGACCGGCACGGTGCAGGGCTGGCCGCTCCCCTCCTCCCCGGCGACGGGCGCCAAGCTCTACGCCGACCGCCTGCCGGCGGTGCAGGAGCGCGACGCCGGTTCGGGCGCCCGGTCGCCGCGGACCTGCAGCGCCTGGCCCTACGAGGGCGCGCGCTGCGTCGCGTCGGTGACGGTCGAGGAGCGCCCGGAGCCCGGCCTGTCGCGGCTGGTGCGCGTGCCGGCGGACCTCACCGTCGCGCAGGCCGACACCGCCGGGATGCCGCGCTGATGCTCCGGTTCGAGACCCTCGTCCTCGCCGCCGGCTTCGGCTGCGGATTCGTCCTCGCGGTGGCGATCGCGCCGCTGTTCTGAGCGTTCATAGGGGCCGGTCGGCGCGCAAGGTCAGCGGCGCCGCGCTCCAGGGCAGGCTGATCGGGCTGTCGACGAGCAGCATCAGCACCTCGCGCAGCAGATCGGCCGCCGCCGGCGCGTCGCCGATCACCCCGAGGGCCGGGCCGCCGCCCGCGTTCAGGCCGCGCTCGACCTCGGCCGAGCCGCCGAGGAACGCCATCGCCCAGCCGCCGAAGCGGCGGGCGGGCACGAGATCCATCTCGATCACCGACAGGGTGTGGTGGCGCCGGTCGACGAGCAGGGTCTCGAAGACCGTCTGGACCGCCGGGCGCGACCCCTCCAGCACCTGCAGGAAGCCGGCCCCGGTATAGACCAGGACGCCGCTCACCCCGGTGGCGGCGTTGCGGCGCCGGGAGGCGCGCAGGATCGCCGCGACGTGGCCCTGGCCCAGCATCACCGGTGCCGGATGGGCCGCGGTGCTCTTGTAGATGATACGGAAGATGTCGGTCTGCATGCGGACGCGCCCGGTGCGGCAGATCCGTCCTTAACGCAGGGCATTCAGCTCCGCCAGCGCAGTTCCCGCGGTTCCAGCGGGTTCGCGAAAGCCTCGCCGGCGGCGCGGGCGCGCAGGAACTCGCGCTTGAGACTGAAGTACCATTGGGACTGTACGTCGCTCTCGCCCATCAGCACCATCGCGGGCTTGCGGTCGAGACCCCGCTGGGCGATCTGCAGCACGTCGCGGTCCTGGCCGAGGAACTGCCGCATCAGGCGCCGGCCGAGCGGCTTGAAGGCGTTGAGCAGCGGCCAGTTCCAGTACATCGCGTTGATCAGCGCGGTGCGGCCGTTCGGCAGCGGCGACGCGAAGGTGTAGTTCGCGATCTGGCGCCGGCCGGCGTCGATCCGCTCCAGCCGCACCCCGGGCAGGCGGAACTCGATCTCGACCTGCGGCACCGCGCCGAGCAGCCGGTAGGCGAGCGAGGCGGTCTTCGCCGTGTGGCTCGTCATGGTGAAGCCGAACGGCGAGGGCGCGAAGTGCTTCACCTTCTCCTTCAGGGTCTTCGACGGGCGCCACCACCACAGGTCGTGGACGTAGGCGACGTGGGCCGGGTCGACGAAGCTGAGGGCGACGAGGTCGTAGGACGCCTCGACCTCCAGGATCTCGACGAGCTGGCCGCAGGGCTCGAAGGTCAGTTCGGGGATCGGCGGCGCCGCGCCGGTCTCGCCGGTCGCGACCCAGATCAGGCCGGCCCGCTCCGCCACCGCGAAGCGCGGCAGGCGCACCGAGCCGAACTGCGCCTCGTCGCGCCGGGCGAGCGCCGGAATCGCCGTGCAGCGCCCGTCGGGCGCGAAGCGCCAGCCGTGGAACGGGCAGACGAGGGCGCCCTCGACGAGTTTGCCGGCCGACAGCGCCATGCCCCGGTGCGGGCAGCGGTCGCGCAGGGCGAACAGCGCGCCGGATTCCTCGCGCCCGACCACGATCGCCTCGTCGCCGACGGCCACGGCGGCGAGACGCCCGGGCCGGACGAGCCGGCTCTCGCCGACGCAGTACCAGACGTCGTCGAGGGGCCGGCGCAGCGGATCTCCGGTCATGGGGCGGGCGTGGCTCCGGTTCGGGGGCCCGGCGCAGGCCGGGTGCCCGGCATCGGCCGGGTGCCGCTCCTTAGCTCCCCGTTTCCGGCGCGACCAGGGCGAAGGGCCCGCCGCGATCGGCGGGCGGACCGGAACAGGTGTCGCACCGCCTCGTTAAGCCTCCGCCATTCCGGCGGCGCCCCCGCGCCGCGGCGACGAGGGAGACCACCATGAGCCTGCTCGGGACGATCGTCAGCAAGATCCTGCACCCCTTCGGCGGCGGCGAGGCCAAGGCCGACACGCCCGCGACCGAGACCGCCGGCGCCGGCGGCGCGGCCGGCGCCCCGTCCGGCACCGGCACGATCCCGACCGCCGAGGGCGGCAAGGTCGACGTCGAGGCGGTGCTGAACGACATGGCGTCGAAGGCCGGCCAGACGCTGAACTGGCGCACCTCGATCGTCGACCTGATGAAGCTGCTCGGCCTCGACAGCAGCCTGTCGGCGCGCAAGGAGCTGGCGCAGGAGCTGCACTACAGCGGCGACACCAACGACTCGGCGACGATGAACGTCTGGCTGCACAAGCAGGTCATCAAGAAGCTCGAGGAGAACGGCGGCAAGGTGCCGGACGATCTGAAGGATTGAGCTCGGCAGGGCGGGCGCCGGGTTCGGCGCCCGGCCCCGACTGCGCGAACGACGGCTTGGAGCGCTGGCAGCGCGCCGCGGCCGTCGTTCGCGCCTCAGAACCGGCCCGCCAAGGTCAACCGCACGGCGGCCGGCTCGACCGGGTGGAAGTGCCGGTCGGCGATTCCGGCGGCGTCCTCGCCCGGCAGACGTGACACGTAGGAGTAGGTGATCTGGTCCGACTTCGCGTTGGTCAGGTTCAGCACGTCGAGCGACAGGCTGACGCCGCCGTCGAAGTTGTAGCCGAGCCGGCCGTTGAGCAGGGCCGTCGGCCTGGACCGGACCGCATTGTCCTCGATCAACGGACGGGGACCGAAGTAGCGGAAGCGCAGGGAGCCGAACCAGCCCGCGCCCTCCCCGAAGGTGATCCCGGCCGAGGCGATGGTGGTCGGGGCCTCGGGCACCCGCCGGCCCGCCGGATCACGGTCGGAGAAGCGGGCATTGGTGATCGTCAGGTCGCCCTCCAGGGCGAGCCAGGGGGTGAGCGCGTAGTGGTTGCTCCACTCGATGCCGAAGCGGCGCGTCGGCCGGCTCGGCTCGGTGGTGCCGGTGTCGCCCTGGAACAGGTTCTCGGACGCGAAGTCGAGGCGGAACAGCGCCAGGGTGGTTTCGAGCCCGGCGATCGAGCGGTTGCGGAGGCCGACCTCGTAGCCGGTCGAGGGCACCAGGAACGGCGAGCGCGCGATGGTGAACAGCGGGCTCACCGGATCGACCGTGGCGACCACGCCACGGGCGTCGTTCGAGTGGAAGCCGCCGCCGTAGTTCAGGTAGATCTCGGTCTCCTGCCACGGCCCGAACACCGCCCCGAGCTTCGGATTGACGATGCCGTCGCGGGCCTTGCCCGAGTTGGCGAGCGTGTCCGAGCGAACGTCGGCATAGTACCCATCGGCGCGAAAGCCGACGCTGGTGCGCAGCCAGTCGGTCCAGCGCACCCGGTTCTCGACGTAGAACGCCGCGCTCGCTTCCAGCACGCGGTCGTCCAGCACCGTCGAGCGGTACCGACGCGCGGTGGTGTCGAACAGGCCCACCCGGATGTCGTCGGTGCGGGTCTGCACGCCGATCTCGTTCTCCATGGCCAGACCGAACAGGTCACCCTGGAACACGCGGGAGATCTCGCCGCCGCCGAGGACGCGGCTGTCGCGCTGGCGGAACTGGTCGCCGCCGACCGGATCGTTGAGGAAATACGTGAAGTTGTTCCAGAGGTTCATCCCGTAGCGGATTGCGTAGGCCGAGGCCCGGGTGACGCCGCCGGAATCCGACTGGCTCCAGCGCCCCGACAGCGAGAACCGGCCGGTGTCGCCGCCGTCGGTCGGGTCGAGGGTGCCGTAGCGGCCGGTGAGGCCCTCCGCCACCGCCCGCTCGGGGATCTGGTTGGTGGCATTCCACCTGCCCCAGTAGCCCATGCCGGTGACGGCGAAGCCGTCGAGCGGCGTGCCCTGGCTGTAGCGCACCACCCCGTTAAGCTTGCGCAGGGTGTCCGGCACCGCCCACGGCCCGTCGTAGGTCTGCGCCTCGCCGGCCACCAGCAGATTGCCCTCGCCGAGCGGCGTCGAGGCGGCCGAGAGGGCGCGCCTGAGCCCGAAGCTGCCGACCGTGGCAAGAGCGATGGTGCGGTTGAGCGTGTCGAGATAGTCGATCCGCACCGAGCCGGCCGAGGCGAAGTCGCCGTCGCGGACGAAGTACGGGCCCTTGTGGAACTCGACCGCGCCGACGAGTTCCGGGATCAGGAAGTTGAGGTCGGCATAGCCCTGGCCGTGGGCGTGGGTGCGCATGTTCACCGGCATGCCGTCGACGCTGATGGCGATGTCCGTGCCGTGGTCGAGGTTGAAGCCGCGCAGGAAGTACTGGTTGGCTTTGCCCTCGCCCGAATGCTGCGTGATGATGAGGCCGGGCACCTCTTCCAGCACCTCGCCGGGCCGGGTGACCGGACGGCTGTTGATCTGCGCGCCCGTGATGAGGCCGGCGCTCGCGGCATCGACCGGCCGCAGCGTCCCGCCGATGCCGGTCACGCCGCCGACATAGGCGGCGCTGGCATTGGGCGTGGCCGAGGTGGTGGCCGCCGGCGCCTCGGCCACCACCGAGATCTCCGACAGCGCGATCGTGTCGGGAGACCCGGCCGCCGGTGCGGCCCAGGCGTGCGGGGCGACCAGCACGAGGCCGACGGGGCCGAGCAGCGCGCCGGCGCGCGCGGAGAGGGCGAAGCGGGACAACGGCGTTCCGGATGCGGCATCGGGGCGTGCCCCTCGCACGCTCCGCGTATGAGGAACCTACGCAAAAATCACACCGCCGGCTGTGACCGGCGATCCTCACCCGCCGGTGTCGTCGCCGTGCGGGTGATCGTCCGGCCCGGCGCCGTTCCCGGGGATGAGCCGCAGGTGGCCGTAGCGCACGCCGCGCTGCGTGACGACGCTGTCGGCATAGGCCTGCAGAGCCGTCGCCGAGCCGCGGAGCACCGCGACTTCCAGGCAATCGTCCCGCGTCAGGTGCACGTGCAGGCTGGCGACCGAGACCCCGTGGTGGTGGCCCTCGTCGGTCAGGCGGCGTGCCAGGTCGCGCGTGCCGTGATCGTAGACGTAGCTCAGTGCCCCGTAGCAGGGCGCGCCGCCGTCCCGGGCCACCCGCGACGGGGCGACCGCGTCGCGGACGAGGTCGCGCACCGCCTCGGAGCGGCTGGCGTAGCCGCGCTCGCTGCAGAGCCGGTCGACCGCCGCCAGCAGCTCGTCGTCGATGGTGATCGTGATGCGCTGCATGCCCGCCCCGCCCGTTTCCCTCGGTTCGCCGGCGGCCTTGGTAGGGGCACGGACGGGGGCTGAACAGCCGGAGCGGGGGGCAGGCTCCCGGCGGAACCGGGCTTTCCGGGCGGTGGATGGGCGGTCCGGCCGGAACGGGTGCCGGAGCTACCCCGACAGGATCACCCGGTCCGGCAGCTCGTTGCGGTCCTCCGGGCCGGGCGGCGCCGCCTCGGCCAGGATCGCGCCGGTCTCCTCCACCGCCCGGATCAGCCCCTCGGTCAGCGCCCCGCGGCCCAGCGCCTCGATCAGGCCGGTCAGGGTCCGGCGCCACGCCTCCTCCGGCACCCGGTCGCGGATTGCCGCGTCGGCGATGATCTCGGCGTAGCGCTCGGCCAGCGCGACGTAGATCAGCACGCCGGTGCGCCCGCGGGTGCGGCTGAGCCCGCGCGACCAGAATTCCCGCGCCGCCGCGTCCCGCGCCCGCGCCCGCCGCAGCCGGCGCGGCACCAGGGCGAGGCGGCGCAGGGCCGCGAGGACGAGGAGCAGCGCCACCGCCGCGGCGAGCTGGACCAGGGCGATCCGCCCGGCGCTGAGCCCGGTGAAGAGGATCAGCGGCCAGGGCACCGCGAGGGTGCCGAGCAGGGTCAGCGCCAGCGGCACCGTGCGGTAGGCGCCGGCCCGTGCCGCCACCATCACGACGATCTCGCCGGCGGTGCCGCGCTCGGCCGCCGCCACCGCCGCGGTGATCCGGTCGCGGGCCGCCTCGTCGGGCAGGGCCAGGATGCGGGGAAGACCACGGGACGCCATCACCAGTCTCCCGAGGCGCCGCCGCCACCCGACGAGCCGCCGCCGCCCGAGAACCCGCCGTCGAACCCGCCTCCCCCGCCGAACCCGCCGCCCCAGCCGCCGCCGGAGGGGGTCGGCACGACGATCCAGCCGCCGCCCCGCTGCCGGTGCGGCCGCCCGCCCCCGCCGCCCCCGCGCCCGCCGCCGAGGAAGCGCGACAGCACGAGGCACAGCACGATGACGAGGATCGCCACCAGGATCGGGTCGATGCCGTGGCCCTCGTCGTTGCGCACCTCCGGCCGGCGCTGCCACTCGCCGGCGTCGCGGTCGAGGATGCCGAGGATCGCGTCGGTGCCGGCCCGGATGCCGCCGGCGAAGTCGCCGGCCTTGAACTTCGGCGCGATCGAGCCGGAGATGACGACCTTGGTCAGGGCGTCGGTGAGCGCGCCCTCCAGCCCGTACCCGACCTCGATCCGCACCTTGCGCTCGGTCGGCGCCACGAGGAGCAGCACGCCGTTGTTCCTGTCCTTGCCGCCGAGGCCCCAGTGGCGAAACAGCCGGTTGGCGTAGTCCTCGACCGTGAGGCCCTGGAGCGAGGCCACGGTGGCGACCGCGACCTGATCGCCGGTCTTGTCCTCGTGCGCCTTGAGCGGCGCAGCGATCGCCGCCGCCTGCTCGGGCGTCAGGATCCCGGCGGCGTCGACCACCCGGCCGGTCAGGGCCGGGAAGGCCGGGCCCTGCTGCGCCAGCGCCGCGCAACAGAGCAGCAGCAGCGCCAGCAGCGGGCCGGCGAGGCGCAGCGGCGCTCCCCGCGTCATCGGGCGGTCAGAACTTCACGCTCGGCGGCCGGTCCGACTCCGGGGTCGCCGCGAAGGACTGCATCGGCTTGGCGTCGGGATACAGCACCGCGGCGATCCAGCGGCCCGGGATGGTGCAGATCTCGGTGTTGTAGGCCTGCACCGACTGGATGTAGTCGCGCCGCGCCACCGCGATGCGGTTCTCGGTGCCCTCCAGCTGCGATTGCAGCGCCAGGAAGTTGGCGTTGGACTTCAGGTCCGGGTAGCGCTCGACGGTGACGAGCAGCCGCCCGAGGGCGCCCGAAAGCTGGTTCTGGGCGTCCTGGAACTGCTTGAATTTCTCCGGGTCCTGGATCGACGAGGCGTCGACCTTCACCGAACTCGCCTTGGCGCGCGCCTCGGTGACCTGGGTCAGCACCTCGCGCTCCTGCTGGGCGTAGCCCTTCACGGTCTCGACGAGGTTGGGGATCAGGTCGGCCCGGCGCTGGTACTGGTTCTGGACCTCGCCCCAGCGCGACTTGGCGTCCTCCTCCAGGGTCGGCACCCGGTTGATCGCGCCGCAGGCCGACAGGGTCGTGGCGAGGACGATCGCGGTGAGCGCGAGGCGCAGGCGCCCGGCGAGGGAGGGGGACGGGGCGAGGCTGGCGGCACGCATGGGGATCCTCGTCGGGTCTCCGGACCACGGGCGCCGGGCGGCGTCCCGTCCGCCACAGCTAGGGTGCGCGCCCGGCGCGGCCACCCGTCCGCTCGCATTCCCGTGAGGATGGGGTAGAGGCGGGAGCCGGCGGGACCGGTGATTCGGAGCGACGGCATGGGCGGGCGGAGCGGCCGGGCATGAGCGCGGCCTCGGAGTGGCGCGAGACGCGCAACGTCGCGGCGCGCGTCCGGCTGGAGCGGGCGCTGCCGGCGGTGTTTCCGGCCGCGGTGCTGGCCCACGCCCTGTCGCGGCCGCTGGTGCCGCCGACGCCGCGCCTCGCCGTCGAGAGCTACTGGCGCCACCACCTCGTGCGGGCCGACCGCCTCGCCCGCGGCCTCGCCGCCCGCTCCGGCACCCCGGAGGGCTGGACGTGGCGCCTCGGGGCCCTGCGCGAGGACGGGCTGCCGCTGAGCTTCCGGATGCCGCCGGCGCCGTTCCGCGAGCCGGCCTTCGCTCGGGAGCGCGGCCATTGCCGCATCTGCGGCCAGCCGGTCTACCGCTTCGGCTGGCACGCCGACCTCTGGGGGGCGGGCGTGCCGAACCGCAACGCCGGCTGGCACGCCGCCTGCGTCGCCGCCTGGAAGCTGTGGACCGCGCCGGCCGAGCAGGTGAAGGCGCTCAAGGCGCGCCAGCGCCACCGCTGCGCCGAATCCGGCAAGCGCCTGCTGCGCACCGCCGAGGTCGACCACCGCACGCCGCTCTACCGGGTCTGGCGCGAGCACCGCGAGGCGCCCTGGCCGGTCCTGCTCGGCTACTGGGGCGTGCCGAACCTCCAGGTGGTCAACCGCACCATCCACGCGGCGAAATGCGCCGAGGAGGCCGGCGAGCGCGCCCAGCGCCGCCGCGACCTGCCGCCGCCGGGGTGAGGAGCCTCACACCCGCGGCGCGATCTTGAGGATGCGCCCGCCCGATTCCGCGTCGGTCGCGGCGTAGATCGCCCCGTCCGGGCCGACCCGGACGTCGCGGATGCGGGCTTCGAGCGGCACCCGCTCCTCGGTGACGACCCGGTCGCCGTCGAGCTTCAGCACCACCAGCCCCCGGGAGACGAGGCCGCCGATCACCATCGCGTCCTGCCAAGCGGGAAACAGCGGCCCGTCGTAGCGCGCCATGCCCGAGGGGCCGATCACCGGGTCCCAGTAATAGACCGGCTGCTCGGTGCCGGGCTTCTGGGTCAGCCCCTGCCCCACCGGCGCGCCGCTGTACTCGATGCCGTAGGTCACCTCGGGCCAGCCGTAGTTCAGGCCCGCCTGCGGCCGGTTCAGCTCGTCGCCGCCCCGCGGCCCGTGCTCGACGGTCCACAGCCGGCCCTTCTGGTCGAGGGTGGCGGCCTGGATGTTGCGGTGGCCGTAGGACCAGATCGCCGGCTGGACGTCCTTGCGGCCCGCGAACGGGTTGTCGGACGGGATGCCGCCGTCGGCCTTGATGCGGAAGACCTTGCCGAGGCCGCTGGCGAGGCTCTGGGCCTGGACCCGCGGCTTGGGGTCGGAGCGCTCGCCGACCGTGACGTAGAGCGTGCCGTCGCCGGAGAAGACCAGCCGCGAGCCGAAATGCTTGTCGCCGTCATAGGCCGGGTTCTGGCGGAAGATCACCTCGACGTCCTCCAGCCGGGCCCGGCCGCCCTCCTCCACCAGCCGGGCGCGGGCGACGGTGGTGCCGTTGCCGCCCTCGCGCTTCTCGGCGTAGCTGAAGTAGATCCGCCCGTCAGCGACGAAGGACGGACCGACCGCGAGGTCGAGCAGGCCGCCCTGCCCGCGGGCCTCGACCTTCGGCACGCCGGCGACCGGCGGGCCGGCCTCGCCCTCCGGCGAGACGAGGCGCATCCGCCCGCCCTTCTCGGTGACGAGGAGGCGCCCGCCGGGCAGGAAGGCGAACGCCCAGACGCCGTTGAGGCCGTGCGCCACCGTGGTGACCGCGAGCTTCGTCGCCGTGCCGGGCTGCATCGCCCGGGTCTGCCCGGAAAAGGCCGGCTTCTGGTCGGGGGCGTTCGGCGGCGCGGTCTCGATCGGCGGCCGGGGCGGCTTGTCGGCCGCCGCCGGGACCGGCAGGGCGAGGACGGCACAGGCGCAGAGGAGACGCAGGCGCATCGCGGCACTCACAGGGGGGCGGATCCGGGGCAGCAGCGCAGCTAGGCGGCCCGAACGCAGCGTCAATGCGACAATGGACGGCGCGGACCGGCGGGATGAAACCGCGCCCCTGATCGTATGCGGCGTGCGCGGGCGCACCCTCGAGCCGCCGGCGACGCCCCACATCGTGTCCCATCACGGCGCGCGACGCGCCGGCCCGGCGGTTCCGAGGAGCCGCCCCGCACCATGGAGACCGCATCATGGTCCGTCTCGTCAAGGCGACCTTCGTCGCCGCCCTCGTCTCGATCCCCGGCGCCGTGCTGGCGCAGAGCGGCGGCGACCGCATGCCGGCCGGCGGCGCCTTCATGAGCAGCTACGCCCGGCCCTACGACGACCCCCGCTCGCCCTATGCCGGCGTGCAGGCGCCGGCGCCCGCATTCCTGGCGCAGCCGGAGGCCACCGGCAGCCTGCGCGAGCGCGCCGCGCCGCACGCCGCGCGGCACGGCCGGGCGCGCTGAGCGTCCCCGCCGCGTCAGGCTTCCGAGGGCACGCCCTCCCGGGGCGTACCGGACGGCGCGGCGGGCGGGCGCCGGCGAGGCCGGGCGCGCAGCGACCGCGGCGGCACGCCGTAGGCGTCGCGGAACAGACGGGTCATGTGGGCCGGGCTGGCGAAGCCGTGGTCGTGGGCGAGATCCGCGAGCTTGCGCCGCTCGGCCGGCGACAGCAGCGCCGCGTGGACGCGGGCGAGGCGGCTCGCCTGGATGTGCTGCGCCACGCCGCCGTGGCGGGCGAACGCCTCGTAGAGCCGGCTGCGCGACACCCCGACCTGCCGCGCCACGAAGCCCGGGGTGAGGTGGCGGGCGGGCAGATGGGTCTCGATCACCGCCCGCGCCCGGTCACGCAATGCCCCGTCGGAGGCCGACGGCGCCGCCGGCCGGGCCGCGCGGGAAAAGAGCGGCGCGAGGCGGCCCATCAGGCCGTCGAAGGCGCCCTGCGCCTCCGCCGCCGGCAGGGTGTCGAGGCGCCGCACGAGGTCCATCATCGCCGCGGCCGCCGGGCCGGCGCCGTCGAGCAGCGCCCCGTGCAGCGCCGCCGGATCGCCGAACCAGCGCGCCGCGAGCGGGCGCGGCAGGCCGATCATGAGGTAGCGCATCGGGTCGTCGTCGGCCTCGATCCGGCACGGCCGGGCGAAGTCGAAGCCGTAGACCGACCCCTCCGGCGCCTCCACCGGCAGGCCCGCGAAGTCGCCCCGCGCCCGCCCCTGGATCAGGTGGACGATCATGACGTGGTCGAGCCGGTCGGAGTCGATCTTGGCCCGGAGACGCTCGACCCGGTAGGGCGCGGTCTCGAACAGCCGCATCCGGACCGGGCCGAGCCAGTAGGTCAGCACCCTCGCGTGGAACGGGGCGGCGCGGGGCTGGATCAGGCTCGGCGCGCCGACGATGTGCTGGAACTGCACCAGCCGCTCCGCCTCCGGGAAGGCGGCGGTATCGAAGACCGCGCGCTCGACGAGGCCCGCCCGACGCCGGGCCTCGGCCTCGCCCCGTGCGGCGTCCCCAGCCGTGCCCGTCATCGCCGCGCCCTCCGGTCCCCGGGCCGAGACATATTTCGTCGCAAACCGCGCGACGCAACATTCCGATCCCGGTCTCGGTACTTTGCCCCCGGCGACGCAAAACGCCGGACATCGCGGGGCCCTACACCGCCTCCTCAAGACGGCCCGGGAACACGGGCGGGACGGGGGCGGTGCCATGACGACGACCACGACGACGACGATGCGGGTGATGCTGGTCTGCGCCGGCGCGACGGGGGCGGCCTGGGCCGCGGCCTTGAGCGCCGCGGCCGGGCCGGGGATGCCGGACCGGCCGGCCCCGGTCCGGCAGGAGGCCGCCGCGTCCGCCTGCGCCGCCGCCGTCTGGCCCTATCGGCCTGCCGGCTGCCCCGGCGCGCGGCCGGTCCGGATGGTCGGGCCCGCCCCGGCTTCCCGCTGAGCCCGGATCCGGGAGACGGCGCCATGCCTCACTTCGATGCCGCGATCCTCGACGGCGACCCCGCGGGGGCGCTCGTCCTGCGCGAGATCCTCGGCCTCGCCCCGCCCGCCGGCGAGGCGGGACGCGGCCTGGGAAAGCCCCGGCCGGACGCGCGGGCGTCCGGCGGGACCGGGCCGGGGCGTTCGCGCAAGAACCTTCCGGGTCCGACCCGGAGGGGCGCCGCCGGGGCGGCCTCCGGGCGCTCGCCCGCCCATCCTTGCCGGAGGGCCTGAACGGGCCGTATGAATCGCGCTCCGGCACGGGGCGAGGCGGGATGCGGGTCGGCCATAGGATCCTCCTGGTCGGCGGTCTTCCGATCGCCATCGCGGCCCTGATCGCGCTCGCCGGCTGGCTGCTCCTCGCCGAGGCCGAGCGGGCGCGCGCCGGCGCGGTGTTGGCGGGCACGATCTACCGGACGCTCACGGTCGCCACGACGGTGCGCGACGAGTATCTCGGCGCGAGGCCCGAGGAGCGCGCCGACCACGCCGAGCGCTTCGCCCGCCTGACCTCGGACGCCGCCGGCCGCCTCGCCGACCTGCGCCGCTTCGCCCGCACCGCCGACCAGGACGCCCGCATCGACGCGGCCCGGCGCGCCCTCGCGGAATCGGTCGACCGGATGCAGGGGCTGGTGCGGATCACCCGCGAGAACGACGGCCTGATCGCCGAGATGGCCGACCGGGCCGCGACCCTGATCGCGCTCGCCGACCAGGCCCGCGACCGCCAGCGCGCCGCCAACACCGACCTCGTCGCCTCGCTCACCGAGAAGGCCCGCCGCCTGCGGCTGGTCCGCGACGTCGTCACGGCGGTCAACGACCTGCGCGCCGCGGTCGCCGAGGCCGAGATCGGCGCGGCCCGGGAGACGGCCCGCGAGGTCCCCGGCGCGGCGCAGGCGGCCGAGGTTCCGCTCGCGGCGAGCCTCGTGCGGGTGCGCAACGCCGCCCGCACCGTCGGGGCGGCCCTGCGCGACGACGGCCGCCCCGACGAGGCCGGGGAACTCCTGATCCTCGCCGCCGCCTACGAGGGCTCGCGCGCCGGCGCCGAGCCCGGCATCCTCGCCGTCGCCGGCGCCCCGGCCGCCCTGCCCTCGCCGGCCAACGTGCTCGGCGAGTGGTGCGAGCGGGTCCTCAAGCTCGACGGCACCGCCCAGCGCTCCCTGCACGACGAGGTCTCGCAGCTCCTCGCCTACGCGGTCCAGGCCAACGAGACCGAGCAGGCGACCCAGAACATCGCGCTCGCCACCCTCAAGCTCGGCCAGCGCACCGCCGAGGCCCTGAGCCGGCGCGACCCCGCCGCCGCCCGGGCGATGCTGGCCGAGGGCGAGGCGCTGTCGGCCACCGCCGCCGCCCTGCCGATCTCGCCGCTGATCCAGGGCGAGATGGTCGACGCCATCGACGGCTGGCGCGAGCGCCTCGAGACCACGATCGGCCGCCTGCGGCGGCAGAACTCCGACATCGTCGAGATGGACCGCCTCGCCGCGACGATCGGCGAGACGGCGCGCGGCCTGAACGAGCTGTTCATCACCGACGCCGACCGCTACGGCGAGTCGATCCGCAGCCTGCTCCTCGTCGGCGCCACCGCCGGCCTCGTCCTCGGTTCGGCCGCGGCGCTCGCCGTGGCGCGCTCGATCACCGGGCCGCTGCGGGGCCTGCAGCGCGACATGCTGGCGCTCGCCGCCGACCCGTCGCGCCGGCATCTCGGGGCGGTGGAGCGCCGCGACGAGCTCGGCGACATGGCCCGGGCGACGCGGGTGTTCGTCGACGAGATCGGCCGGCGCGAGCGGGCGCTGCGCCGGGCCAAGGAGGAGGCCGACCGCACCCTGGCCGAGCTGCGCCAGACCCAGGCCGACCTGATCCAGGCGGAGAAGCTCGCCTCCCTCGGCCAGCTCGTCGCCGGGGTCGCCCACGAGATCAACACGCCGCTCGGCATCGCGCTGACCACCGCGACCCTCGTGCGCGACGAGGCCCGCGACTTCCGCCCGGTCGCCGCCGGCAACCAGCTCTCGCGCTCGCGGCTGCTGGCCTATGTCGACCGGGTGCAGGAGGGCGCGCACCTGCTCGCCGCCAACCTGTCGCGGGCGGCCGACCTCGTGCACAGCTTCAAGCAGGTCGCGGTCGACCGGGTCAGCGACGAGCGCCGGCGCTTCCCGATGCGCGAATGGCTCGACGACCTGCTGCGCAGCCTCGGGCCGCTGACGCGCCAGGGCGGCCACCGCCTCGACCTCGTGGCGCCCGAGACCTTCGAGGCCGAGACCTATCCGGGCGCCCTGGCGCAGGTCGTCACGAACCTCGTCAAGAACGCCGTCGTGCACGCCTTCCCCGAGGGCGCTCCCCCCGGGCGCATCGCGGTCGCGCTGTCGCGCGAGGGCGCCTGGGTGCGGCTGGAGGTGCGCGACGACGGACGCGGCATCGCCCCGGCCGACCGCGAGCGGATCTTCGACCCGTTCTTCACCACCGCCCGCCACCGCGGCAGCTCGGGACTCGGCATGCACATCGTCTACAACCTCGTCACCGGGCGCCTCCAGGGGCGGATCGCGGTCGAGAGCCGCGAGGGCGAGGGCACCGTGATCCGGGTCGAGTTCCCGGCCGAGCCGGCGCCGGAGGGAGCGACGCGCCGCCTGCCGGCGGGCGCCGCCGAGGAGCACTCCGCGTGATCCGGATCCCGGCCCTCGCGGTCCTCGCCGCCCTGCTGGCGCCGGCGCCCGCCGCCGCCCGCACCCTGGTGTTCTGCTCCGAGGGCAACCCGGAATCGCTCAACCCGCAGCTCGTCACCACGACGACCGGCATGGACGCGACCTGGCCGCTCTACAACACGCTGGTCGAGTTCGCCCCGGGCTCGACCACGATCCGCCCGGCGCTGGCCGAATCCTGGACGATCTCGCCGGACGGGCGCGACTACGTCTTCCGCCTGCGCGAGGGCGTCGCCTTCCACCGCAGCGCCCGCTTCCGGCCGACCCGGCCGCTGACCGCCGAGGACGTGGTGTTCTCGATCGAGCGGCAATGGAAGCCCGACCACCCGTTCCACCCGGTGTCGGGGGGCACCTACTCGTACTTCAACGACCTCGGCCTGCCGGGCCTGCTCGCGGCGGTCGAGGCACTCGACCCGCGCACGGTGCGCCTGCGCCTGCGCGAGCCCGACGCGACGTTCCTCGCCAACCTCGCGGTGGCGCTCGGCGGCATCCTGTCGGCGGAATACGCCGCGGCCCTGCGCGCCGCCGGCGAGCCGGAGCGGATCGACCGCGAGCCGATCGGCACCGGGCCGTTCAGCTTCGCCGGGTTCCAGCCCGATGTCGGCCTGCGCTACCGGGCCTTCCCGGACTACTGGGGCGGGCGCCAGCCGGTCGACACCCTGGTGTTCTCGATCACCCCCAACGCCGCGGTGCGCCTCGCCAAGCTCAAGGCGGGGGAGTGCCACCTGATGCCGTTCCCCAACCCGGCCGACCTCGCCGGCATCGCCGCCGACCCGGCCCTGATGCTGCTGCGCGAGGAGGAGCTGAACATCGGCTACCTGTCGCTCAACACGAGCAAGCCGCCCTTCGACGACGTGCGGGTGCGCCGGGCCGTCACCCTGGCGATCGACAAGGAGGCGATCGTCGCCGGCGTCTACGGCGCCGGCGGCACCCCGGCGCGCACGCCGATCCCGCCGAACCTGTGGGCCTACGACCCGGCGATCCGCGACGAGCCCCTCGACCGCGCCGCGGCGGTGCGGCTGCTCGCCGAGGCCGGCTTCCCGGAGGGGTTCGAGGCCGAGCTGTGGTATCCGCCGATCAGCCGCGCCTACAGCCCGGACGGGCGCCGGATCGCCGAGCTGATCCAGGCCGACCTCGCCCGGATCGGCATCCGCCTGCGGCTGGTGACCCAGGAATGGAGCGCCTACCGGGCGACGATGCTCGCCGGCCGGCCGCAGATGGCCCTGTTCGGCTGGACCGCCGACAACGCCGACCCGGACAACTTCCTCGGCGTGCTGCTCGGCTGCGGCGCCGCCCGGCCCGGGGGCAGCAACATCGCCCGCTGGTGCGACCCGGCCTTCGACGCCCTCGTCACCGAGGCCCGCGGCATCGCCGACCAGGAGCGCCGGGCCGCGCTCTACGCCCGGGCCCTGCGCCGATTCAAGGCCGAGGCGCCGTGGGTGCCGATCGCCCATTCGGCGACCTTCGTGGCGGCGCGGCGCGAGGTGACCGGCTACCGCATGGACCCCCTCGGCCGCCACCTGTTCCGCGACGTGAGCCTGCGCGATCCGCCCTGACCCGGGGCCATCGCTTCAGAGCGATGGCCCTGCGCCCTGACCCCGGCGCCATTCCCTTCGGGCGGCGCCGGCCCTATGACGGAAGGCCCCGGCCACCTCGAAGCCCGCCCCCGATGCCGAAGCTCTATGTCTGTCCCCTGTCGCGCCTGCCCGACACCGTCGCGGCGGCGGAGGCCAGCCACGTGGTGACGCTCATCAACGTCGGCACGGCGGTGACGCGGCCGGCCTCGGTCGCGGCGGCCAACTACCTGTTCATCGGCGTCAGCGACATCACCGCGCCGATGCAGGACCACATCCTGCCCGACCGCGCCCATGTCGAGGGCTTCCTCGACTTCGTCCGCGCCTGGGGGCGGGAGAAGCCGCTGGTCATCCACTGCTACGCCGGCATCAGCCGCTCGACCGCGGCGGCCTTCATCGCCGCCTGCGCCCTGCGGCCGGAGCGCGACGAGGCCGAGATCGCCGGGCGGCTGCGCCTCGCCTCGCCCTCGGCGACGCCGAACCGGCGCCTGATCGCCGTCGCCGACGAGATGCTGGGACGCGACGGGCGCATGGTCGCCGCCGCCGAGGCGATCGGGCGCGGGAGCGACGCCTTCGAGGGCGAGCCGTTCTGCCTCGACCTCGACTGAGATCGTTCCCGGTGTGACCCGAATGCTGCCCCGGCGCGGAAACTGACCGGCGCGGACGCGGGATCGTGCCCGAGGGTTGTTTCACGCCGCCGCGAGGGCCATAACCCGGCGCTCGACAAGGAGCATCCCGCATGACCGCAGCACGGTCCGAGGCCGCGCCGGCGGCCTCCCCGCCCGGCCCCGGCGACCTTCCCTTCGAGAAGGCGCTGGAGGAGCTCGAGGGCATCGTGCAGCGGCTCGAACAGGGCAACGTCCCGCTCGACGAGTCGGTCGCGATCTACGAGCGCGGCGAGGCGCTGAAGCGGCATTGCGAGTCCCTGCTGCAGCGGGCCGAGGCCCGCATCCAGCGCATCACCCTCGGCGCCGACGGTCAGGCTGCCGGGACGGCGCCCCTGGACGTGGCCTGAGGCGCTCCGGTGACGTCGCGCGACCACGCCTGCGGAATCCGGGCCGTCGGCCCGGCCCTGCGCCGGCGCGGCCGCACCGCCGCAGGGCCGGCCCGTCCGGTCCGCCCCGCCGGAGCGTGGAACGACGGGCCCGTGCCCGGCTCCCCCGCTCCCGCCCGCGGGTTTCCCCCTTTCCGGACATGAGGACGTTCGGTGTCGACGCTCACGCTTCCCCTCCTCGATCAGGTCCGGGTCCCGTCTGATCTTCGCCGGCTCCCCGAGAGCGACCTGCCGCAGGTCGCCGCGGAGCTGCGCGCCGAGACCATCGACGCGGTGTCGGTCACCGGCGGCCATCTCGGCGCGGGCCTCGGCGTCGTCGA
>NZ_SACP01000003.1 GCF_004004555.2 Methylobacterium oryzihabitans | reverse complement strand
GCACGGTGGTGGACCTCGACGCGCTGGCCGGGGCGCTGCGCGACGGTCACCTGCGGGGGGCGGCGGTGGACGTGTTTCCGGTCGAGCCGGCGTCG
Organism: Methylobacterium oryzihabitans; assembly: GCF_004004555.2. GTDB lineage: Bacteria > Pseudomonadota > Alphaproteobacteria > Rhizobiales > Beijerinckiaceae > Methylobacterium > Methylobacterium oryzihabitans. The sequence continues at coordinate 299,837 of NZ_SACP01000003.1, read as the reverse complement.
AACGCGGAGCGGTTCGTGTCGCCGCTGCAGGGGTTGGACAACGTGATCCTGACGCCGCATGTCGGCGGGTCGACCGAGGAGGCGCAGGAGCGGATCGGGTCGGAGGTGGCGCGCAAGCTGGTGGATTACTCCGACATCGGCTCGACGGAGGGCGCGGTGAACTTCCCGCAGGTGCAGCTCGCCACGCGGCCGGCCGGCACCCGCTACATCCACGTCCACCGCAACCTGCCGGGCATGCTGCGGCGCCTCAACGAGGTCTTCTCGCGCCACGACATCAACATCGCGGCGCAGTTCCACCAGACCGACGGCGAACTCGCCTACGTGGTGGTCGAGGCCGAGGCCGAGGGCCACGACGCCGAGGCGCTGCTCACCGAGTTGCGGGCGATCGAGGGCACGATCCGCGCCCGCCTGCTCTACGAGCGCCGCTGAGGTCCGCCGGTGGCCGTCCTCCCGGTCGTCCTCTACCCGGACCCGCGCTTGCGCGAGCGCCTCGCGCCGGTGACGGCGTTCGGTCCCGACCTGCGGGCGGCCGCGGCCGACCTGCGCGACACCCTCGACCATCTCGGGGCGATCGGGCTCGCCGGCCCGCATCTGGGCCAGCCGGTGCGGTTCACGATGATCCGGCTGCCGGAGCCCGGCGCCCCGGCCGGCCTCTACGTCAATCCCGAGATCGTCTGGACGTCGCCCGAGACCGCGCGCCACCGCGAGGGCAGCGTGTCGCTGCCGGGCCTCGACGAGGAGGTCGAGCGCCCGGCCCGCCTCCGCCTGCGCTACCAGGGCCTCGACGGCGCCGTCCACGAGGCCGAGGCCTCCGGCTTCCTCGCCGCCTGCCTCCAGCACGAGATCGACCAGCTCGACGGCGTGTTCTGGCTCGACCGCCTGTCGCGGCTCAAGCGCGAGCGGCTGCTCAAGCGGCACGACCGGCGCCGGCGCGAGGCCGCCGGGCGGCGGTGACGGGGCGGTCTGCGAGCGCACGCCAACCCTCCCCCCTCCGCGGGGGAGGGTTGCCCCGCGGAGCAGGGCGGGCCGGGACGAAGTCCCGCAAGAGGGGACGACGCTTCCGGAGAGGTCGCGACCTGGATGACGGGCGCCACCTTCGGAATCGTCGCGCTCCCCTCTCCCGACCCGGCCTGACGGCCGGGCCACCCTCCCCCGCAGAGGGGGGAGGGTTCGGGCGGTGCGCTCGAACGAACCGCCGGCCGGATGGCTGCTCACCCGTCTCCCAGCCCTCCGACCCGCGCCAGGATCCCGCGCAGGTCCTCGATCCCCGCCCCGTCGAGGGGCGCCTGCGGCGGGATCGGGGCGCCGACCGGAAAGCCCTGCAAGTCCAGCCCGGCCTTGACGCAGGCGGCCAGCCCGTAGCGGGCGAAGGCCTGGTTGACCGGCCACAGCGCGCGCTGGAGCGCCATCGCGCCGGGCCAGTCGCCGGCACGGGCGCGGTCGTAGAGGGCGACGCTCTGGCGCGGCACGAGGCAGGCGGGTCCGGCCATCCAGCCGACGCCGCCGATCAGCATGACGCAGGCCGGGATGTGCGAGGACGCGGCGAAGACCTGCATCCGGCCCTCGGTCTCGCCGAGGATCGACAGCAGCCGGCCGGTATTGGTCGAGGCGTCCTTGATGTAGCGGATGTTCGGCACCCGCGAGAGCCGCCGGATCAGCGGCAGCGACAGGTCGGCGCGCTGGAAGCTCGGATTGGTGTAGAGCACCACCGGCCCGGCGACCTCGGCGGCGATGCGGGTGAAATAGTCCTCGATCCCCGCATCCGAGACCGGGAAGTAGGCCTCCAGCGTCGCCATCACGCCGTCGGCGCCGCGGGCCATGACCTCGCGGGCGAGGGAGACGGCGCCCGCGACCGTGGTGTCGGCGACGCCGGCGATCACCGGGACCCGGCCGCGGGCGACCTCCACCACCGTCTCGACCACCGCGAGCTTCTGCTCGCGGGTGAGATAGGCGAACTCGCCGGTCGAGCCGAGCGGGGTCAGGCCGTGGATGCCGGCGTCGATCAGGTGCTCGACGAGGCGGGCCAGGACCGGCCGCATCACCCGCCCGTCGTCGTCCACCGGCGAGACGAGATAGGGGAACACCCCGTGAAGTGCGGCGGGCATCGCGGCGCCTCCCCTGGTGCGGCGGGTCTTCGCCGCGTCAGCCCCTGTCTGCCGATCCCGTCCGCCCGCCGCAAGAGGCCGGCCCGAGCACCCCAGGGCCATCGCTTTAGAGCGATCGCCCTGGTTTTTTGCTTGGCCTCACGCGCCAGCGTTCGCATCCGCTCACTTGGCTTTCGCTCCGCTCTGCGCGCCCGGCATGGAGCGTCGCCCTGCGGGCGACCGCAGGACAATCGCTGAAGCGATGGCCCTGCCGAGCACCCGCCCGCCCGCCGCGAAGTTCGCCGCGACCACGAGCGCGACGGCGACGACGTGGACCGCGAGGTCGGCCGCGGTCGCGGCGTGCGGGTGGACGAGGGCGAGGAGGGCCGCGGCGCCGGCCGCCGCCGCGAGGCCGCCGAGGCAGGCGGTCAGCGTCGGGCGCAGCGGACAGGTCCGGCGCAGCATGACGATCGCGAGCAGCGAGAGCGGCAGCGACAGGCCGAGGATGATCGCGGCGCAGCCCCCGGTCCCGTCCGGCGCCACGGACGAAGGCGACGCGTCGAGGCAGCCGACGCCGCTCGCGCCGAGCCACAGGATCGCCGGCGGCAGCGGCAGCAGCGCCCACCACCGGCTGCGCCCGGGCACCCCGCTGAGGCAGGCCGCACACGCGGCGGCGAGCGCCGTCGCCCCGGCGCCGAGGGCGGCGGCGAGGGCGTCCGGGGCCGCCATCCGCTGGCGCAGGGCGCCGATGTCGGCGGCGGCGACGAGCAGGACCAGGGCGAGGCCGGCGAGCGCGGCGAACCACGCCAGGGCGCGCAGCAGCGGCGACGCCAGCGGGCGCACCGGCGCGAGGTCGTCGGCGAGGGCGTCCAGCAGCGGGGCGTGGCGGGAGATCTCAGACATCGGCGCCGCTCCCGTCGCGGGTCAGCGCCGCGCGCAGGGCCTTCAGCGCCCGGTGCAGGTTGACCTTCAGGGCGCCCTTGCTGCGTCCGGTCAGCGCCGCGGCCTCGTCGAGGCTGCGCTCGGCGAGGCCGAGATGCTCCACCGCCTCGCGCTGGCGCTCGGGCAGGGCCGCCATCGCGGCGACGAGGCGGCGGCGGTCGTCGCGGCGCTCGAGCCCGTCGCCGGGCAGCGGCCCGTCGTCGGCATGGGCCTCGTAGGCGATCGGATCGTGGCTCTCGCGCGGCCGGCGGCCCTGCCGGCGCAGGGCGTCGACGGTGCGGCGCTGGGCGATCGCGCGCAGCCACGGCAGGAACGGGCGCGCCGGGTCCCAGGTCCGCCGCGCCCGGTGCACCGTCAGCAGGGTCTCCTGCACCACGTCGTCGACCTCGTCGGGCGGCAGGCCCTGGCGACGGGCGGCGGCGGCGATCACCGGCACGCAGGCCGCCAGCAGGGCGCGGTAGGCGGCGGCGTCGCCGTCCTGCGCCGCCCGCATCCCCGCGGCGAGACGCTGCTCGGTGTCCATCCCCTGCATCCTCTGGGCGGGAGCCCGGAGCCGCGACACTCCCGCATCGCGGCCGTCCTGGCGAGGGGCGATCGCGGGCTGCGGACAGGGCCAGCAGACGGTGCTCACCGGGGATTCCCGGAGAGCGAAGCCGGCAGGCGGACGGGCGGGCGGGTCATCGCGGGGATCCCGGTCACGAGAAGGGGCACCCCCTCCCCTTCGCCCCCGGGCCGCCCATGGTTACAGCGGCCGTCATATGGTTTCCGATTGATCGCTTCGCGATGCGGAAACCGCCTTCGCTCAGGCGCCGCGCGGGCTGGTGATACGGTTTTTGAACGAACCGTCCAAAAACCGTATCAGCCGAGGGCCGCCAGGATCTCGCGCCGGCCGGCCTCGGCGCCGAGGCGCAGGAGCGTCGCCTGCCGGAAGCGCGGGTCGCCGGTGACCTCGCGGCCGGTCCAGTCCGGCGCCTCGAACGGCTGGTCGTCGTGGTCAAGCTCGACCTCGGCCAGCACGATGCCGGCCAGCGATCCCTCGTAGACGTCGACCTCCCAGGTCAGGCCGGCATGGGGCACCTCGTAGCGGGTCTTCTCGATCAGGTCGCCGGCGCACAGGCCGCGCATCATCGCCTCGGCGTCCTCGCGGGGGATCGCGTACTCGAATTCCGGCCGGCCGATGCCGACCCGCGGCCCCTTGACGGTGAGCCAGGCGCCGTCGTCGTCGAGGCGCACCCGGACCTTGCCGGCGGGAAACTGCCCGATCAGCCCGTCGCGCAGGCGCCGGCGCCGCACCGCGCGGGGCCGCCAGCCATCATGCGACACCAGAAACTTACGCTCGACCTCGAACCGCATGGATGACGTGGACCCTCGTGCGCGTGCGCCTTAGCACAGGTTGCAGCGCGGTCGTGAATACGCAGCGCCCGCGGAGGCGGTCAGCGCCGCAGGCGGTTGCCGAGCACGAAGCCGAACAGGCCCATCAGGATGATCCCGGCCGCGCCCTGCGCCCCCACCAGCAGGTTGGTGACCCGGCCAACCGGCTTGATGCCGATCTCCGGCGGGTTGGCGGTCATCATGTTGAGGGCGCTGTAGCTGACGAGGTCGAGGACGTTGTAGGTCGGCCGCAGGCCGTCCTCCTCCAGCAGCAGGCCGCCGGTGGCGCCGTACAGCACGGCGAACAGCGCGATCACCACCGCGAAGGCCCGCACCAGCCGCGACAGGCTCTCGCCGTAGTCGCACAGCCACTCCACGAAGCGGTCGGAGACCCAGCGGTAGCCGTGCGAGACCGCCGCCCGGGCGTCCCGCCCGCGCCACGCCGCACGCGCCTGCACGAAGGCGTGGCGCCTTCCCATCCGGCGTCCGCGCTTGTAGGCCCAGCGCGATTCCTCGTGGCTGCCGATGCTCCTGAGATTCTGTTCGAGGGCGAGGTAGCTCGCCTTCGCCGCCTCGTACTCGCCCGCGACCTCCTCGCCGACCGCGCCGCCGAGCTGCTCGACCCGGAACCGCGTGCCGGTGAGCCACGCCCCGGCGAAGCGGACGTGGCGCAGGTTGCAGGTGGCGAGGTCGAGCCGCACGAGGTTGGTGTCGGAGAGGTCGGCGCCCGACAGGTCGGCGCCGTCGAGCTTCAGGCCGGTGAGGTTCGCCCCGCGCAGGCGGGCGTTGACGAGCTTCGCCTTCTTGAGGCTCGCGCCCTCGAAATCGGCGTGGGTGAGGTTGGTGTCGCTGAGGTCGGCCTCGTCGAGGCGGGCGCCGCGGAACACCGAGTAGTCGGCGTCGGCCCCGGCGAAGTCCGCCCCCCACAGGTCGGCGCGGGAGAAGTCGGCGCCGTCGAGGAGCGCCCGCGGCAGCTTGGCGAACCGCATCGCGGCGTCGGCGAAGGTCGCGTCCTCCACCATCGCGTCGGCGAACCGCGCCTGCCCGCCGACGATGCCGGTGAAGTCGGCGCCGCTGAGGTCGGCCTCGGCGAAGTCGGCCTCCTCGATCCGGGCGCCCGCGAACCGCGCCGAGCGGCCGAGCACCCCGGCGAGGGAGGCCCGGGCGAGGTTGGCGCCCGACAGGTCCGCCTCGATCAGGTCGGCGCCGGCGAGCCCGGCCTCGGCGAGGTTCAGCCCGCCGGCCTCGTCGAGCCAGGGCGGCGGGTCTCCGGCCCCGGCATGCGGCGCGAGGTCGGCGCGCCCGGCCCGCACGCCGCGCAGGTCGAACGGCCCGTCCCCGCGCAGGGGCCGGCCGGCGCTCCGGGCGAGAACGGCGAGGAAGGCGGAGAGCCGCGGATCGGCCGCGACGCCGGCGTCGTCCTGATCCTGACGCATGATCGCGCGAGCCCGCTTCCCGTGAGAGCACCAACCCGGCCGCGACGGCGGTCCCGGCGGGCGCGACCGCGACTGACCCCGTGGCCGCCGCGATGTCAACGCGGGCCCATGCGCTTTCCGGGCCACGGCGCCCGGGCGCGGTGCGGGGTTGCGCGATTTCGGGGATGACGCGACCGGGGCGGGATGCGCTACACCGTGGGCGGGCCGCGACGGGAGGGGCCCGCCGACACGCCACGCCGCCGCGAGGATCGCCGGATGATCGCGCGACGCCCGCTCCGGGCGCGTCGCGGGTCCCGGCGCCCTGCGCTTCCCCGCACCGATCGACCGTCCGCATCCCCTCTCCCGCAAGGGTCCCTCGATGCCGCCAGACGCCCTCAGCCTCCACGTTCCGGAACCGGCCGTCCGCCCGGGCGGCAACCCGAGCTTCTCCGATCTCGACATCCCCGAGGCCGGCGCGGTCCGCCGGCCGGAGGTCGACGTGGCGGCGGCCGAGATCCGCGACCTCGCCTACACGCTGATCCGGGTGCTCGACGCCGACGGCGTCGCGGTCGGGCCCTGGGCCGGCTCGCTCACCGACGAGGAGCTGCTCGCGGGGCTTCGCGACATGATGAAGCTGCGCGCCTTCGATGCCCGCATGCTGATGGCCCAGCGCCAGGGCAAGACCTCGTTCTACATGCAGCATCTCGGCGAGGAGGCGGTGAGCACCGCGTTCCGGCGGGCGCTCGAACCCGGCGACATGAACTTCCCGACCTACCGGCAGGCCGGGCTGCTCGTCGCCGGCGGCTACCCGCTGGTCGACATGATGTGCCAGATCTACTCGAACGAGGCCGACCCGCTGCTCGGCCGGCAATTGCCGGTGATGTACTCGGCCAAGGATCACGGCTTCTTCTCGATCTCCGGCAACCTCGCGACCCAGACCGTCCAGGCGGTCGGCTGGGCGATGGCCTCGGCGATCAAGAACGACAGCCGCATCGCCGCCGCCTGGATCGGCGACGGCTCGACCGCCGAGTCCGACTTCCACGCCGCGCTGGTCTTCGCCTCGACCTACCGGGCGCCGGTGGTGCTCAACGTCGTCAACAACCAGTGGGCGATCTCGACCTTCCAGGGCTTCGCCCGCGGCGGGTCCTCGACCTTCGCGGCGCGCGGCCACGGCTTCGGCATCCCGGCGCTCCGGGTCGACGGCAACGACTACCTCGCGGTCCACGCGGTGGCGAAGTGGGCGGTCGAGCGGGCGCGCCGCAACCTCGGGCCGACGCTGGTCGAGTACGTCACCTATCGCGCCGGCGCGCACTCGACCTCCGACGACCCCTCGGCCTACCGGCCGAAGACCGAGTTCGACGCCTGGCCCCTCGGCGATCCCGTCGCGAGGCTCAAGACCCACCTGATCGCCCGCGGCGCGTGGTCGGAGGAGCGTCACCGCCAGGGCGAGGCCGAGATCCTCGACGAGGTCGTGGCGGCCCAGCGCGAGGCCGAGGCCCACGGCACCCTGCATGCCGGCGGCAAGCCGTCGCCGCGCGACATGTTCGAGGGCGTCTTCTCCGAGATGCCGCCCCATCTGCGCCGCCAGCGCCAGCAGGCGGGGTACTGAGATGCCGCGCCGCACGATGATCGAGGCCATCCGCGACGCGATGGCGGTGGCGATGGAGCGCGACGACGACGTCGTCGTGTTCGGGGAGGACGTCGGCTATTTCGGCGGCGTGTTCCGTTGCACGCAAGGATTGCAGGCGCGGTTCGGCAAGAGCCGCTGCTTCGACGCGCCGATCAGCGAACTCGGCATCGTCGGCGCCGCGGTCGGCATGGCGGCCTACGGGCTCAAGCCCTGCGTCGAGATCCAGTTCGCCGACTACATGTATCCGGCCTACGACCAGATCGTCTCGGAGGCGGCGCGCCTGCGCTACCGCTCGGGCGGGCAGTTCACCGCCCCGATGGTGGTGCGGATGCCGACCGGCGGCGGCATCTTCGGCGGCCAGACCCACAGCCAGAGCCCCGAGGCGCTGTTCACGCACGTGGCCGGCCTCAAGACCGTGGTGCCGTCGAACCCCTACGACGCCAAGGGGCTGCTGATCGCCGCGATCGAAGATCCCGACCCGGTGATCTTCCTGGAGCCCAAGCGGCTCTACAACGGCCCCTTCGACGGCCATCACGACCGGCCGGTGACGCCGTGGGCGCGCCACGACCTCGGCGAGGTGCCGGACGGGCACTACACCGTGCCGCTCGGCAAGGCGGCGATCCGGCGCGAGGGCAGCGCCGTGACGGTGCTGGCCTACGGCACGATCGTCCACGTCGCCGAGGCCGCCGCCGCCGAGACCGGGATCGATGCCGAGATCGTCGACCTGCGCACGCTGCTGCCCCTCGATCTGGAGACGATCGAGGCCTCGGTGCGCAAGACCGGGCGCTGCGTCATCGCCCACGAGGCGACCCTGACCTCGGGCTTCGGCGCCGAGTTGGCGGCCCTGGTGCAGGAGACCTGCTTCTACCACCTGGAGGCGCCGATCGTCCGGGTGGCGGGCTGGGACACGCCGTACCCGCACGCCCAGGAATGGGCCTATTTCCCGGGCCCCGAGCGCGTCGGCCGGGCCCTTCGCGCCGCGCTGGAGGGCTGACCATGGGTTTCCGCATCGTCAAGCTCCCCGACATCGGCGAGGGCGTGGCCGAGGCCGAAGTCTCGGCCTGGCACGTCAAGGTCGGGGACGTGGTCCGCGAGGACCAGCCGCTCGCCGACGTGATGACCGACAAGGCGACCGTCGAGATTCCCTCGCCGGTCAGCGGTACCGTCGCGGCGCTGGGTGCCGAGGCCGGCCAGATGCTGGCGGTCGGTGCCGAGCTGGTGCGGCTCGAAGTCGAGGGCGGCGAGGCCGCGCCGCAGACGGCGACCCCGGACGCCGGCGTCACGGTGGCGCCCGAGGTGGCGAAGGCCCAGGATGCCGCGGCGGGCCAGCCGTCCGCGGCCCTGGTCCCGGCCGCGGACGGCCTGGAGCCGGCGCCGCCGGTGTCCCGCTCCGAACCGGCCAAGCCGGCCGCGGCGCCCGCAGCCCCCGAGGCCAAGCCGGCGGCAGCAAAGCCCGCGCCCCGTGCCTCGACTCCCCCTCCGGCGGCCCCGGCCTCCGGCCCGCCGCGGCCTCCGGGCGAGAAGCCGGTCGCCTCGCCGGCCTTGCGTCGGCGGGCCTTGGAAGCCGGCATCGACCTGCGGCAGGTCCGCGGCACCGGACCGGCCGGCCGCATCGGCCACGACGACCTCGACGCCTACCTCGCCGCCCCGCCCGACGACGCCGCGCCGGTGCCCGCCGGCCGGGCGCCCCGGACGGCGGTCGAGGAGATCAAGGTCATCGGCCTGCGCCGGCGCATCGCCCAGCGCATGGCCGACGCCAAGCGGCGGGTCGCGCACTTCTCCTACGTCGAGGAGGTCGACGTGACGGCGCTGGAGGAGCTGCGCGCGGCGCTGAACGGGCGCCACGGTGCGAGCCGCCCGAAGCTGACCCTGATCCCGTTCCTGGTCCAGGCGCTGGTGCGGACCCTTCCGGACTTCCCGCAGATGAACGCCCACTACGACGACGAGGCGGAGGTGATCCTTCGCCATGCCGGCGTGCATGTCGGCATCGCCACGCAGACGCCGTCCGGCCTGATGGTGCCGGTCCTGCGCCACGCCGAGACCCGCGACCTGTGGTCGTCCGCCGCCGAGGTGCGGCGCCTCGCCGAGGCCGCGCGCAACGGGCTCGCCGCCCGCGACGAGCTGTCGGGCTCGACCATCACCATCACGTCGCTCGGCGCGCTCGGCGGCATCGTGACGACGCCGGTCATCAACCGGCCCGAGGTCGCGATCCTCGGCGTCAACAAGCAGGTCACGCGGCCGGTCTGGCGAGACGGCGGGGTGGTGCCGCGCCTGATGATGAACCTCTCGGCCTCGTTCGACCACCGGGTGGTCGACGGCTACGACGCCGCCCTGTTCGTGCAGGCGCTGAAGGCCCTGCTGGAGACGCCCGCGATGCTGTTCATGGAGGCCTGATCGTTGAGCGAGATCACCACCAAGCTCCTCGTCCTCGGCGGCGGGCCGGGCGGCTACGTCGCGGCGATCCGGGCCGGCCAGCACGGCATCGACACCGTGCTGGTCGAGGAGAACCGGCTGGGCGGCACCTGCCTCAACGTCGGCTGCATCCCCTCGAAGGCGCTGATTCACGCCGCCGAGGCGTTCCACGCCGCCGTGCTGCAGGCCGGAGACGGCTCGCCGTTCGGGCTCTCGGCCGGGCCGCCGACGCTCGATTTCGGCCGCACGGTCGGCTGGAAGGACGGCATCGTCGGGCGGCTCAACACCGGGGTCGCGGCGCTGCTCAAGCGCGGCGGGGTCAAGATCCTGCGCGGGCGCGGGCGGATGGTCGACGGCAAGACCTGCCTCGTCGAGACCGATACCGGGCCCGAGCGGGTGCGGGCCGAGCACGTGATCCTCAGCACCGGCTCGGTGCCCGCAGCCCTGCCCCACCTGCCCTTCGGCGGGCGCGTCGTCTCGTCGACCGAGGCCCTGTCGCTGCCGCGGGTGCCCGCCACCATGGCGGTGGTCGGGGCGGGCTATATCGGGCTCGAACTCGGCACCGCCTTCGCCAAGCTCGGGGCGAAGGTCACGGTCGTCGAGATGGCCGAGCGGATCCTGCCGGCCTACGATGCCGAACTGACCCGGCCCGTCGCCCGTCGCCTCGGCGCGCTCGGCATCGAGGTGCTGCTCGGCGCGAGAGCCACCGGCCTGTCGGCCTCGGGCGAGGCGCTCGCCGTCGAGGCCGGCGGCGAACTCCGAAACATTCCCGCCGAGGTGATCCTGGTCGCGGTCGGGCGCAAGGCGCGGACGCAGGATTGCGGGCTCGACCGGCTCGACCTCGACATGAGCGGGCCGTTCATCCGCATCGACGAGCGCTGCGCCACCTCGATGCGCAACGTCTGGGCGGTCGGCGACGTCACCGGCGAGCCGATGCTGGCCCATCGCGCCATGGCGCAGGGCGAGATGGTCGCCGACCTCGTGGCAGGCCGCCGCCGCGCCTTCCACAAGGTCGCGATCCCCGCCGTCTGCTTCACCGACCCGGAGGTGGTCTCCGCCGGCCTGTCGCCCGAGGAGGCCCGGGCCGCCGGCCACGAGATCCGCACCGGCCTGTTCCCCTTCGCCGCCAACGGCCGCGCGATGACGCTGGGAGCCGAGGACGGCTTCGTGCGGGTGACAGCGCGGGCCGACAACCACCTCGTGCTCGGCATCCAGGCGGTGGGCGCGGGGGTGTCGGAACTGTCGTCCGGCTTCGGCCTCGCCCTCGAGATGGGCGCCCGGCTGGAGGACGTCGCCGGCACCATCCACGCCCACCCGACCCTCGGCGAGGCGTTCCACGAGGCGAATCTCCGGGCGCTCGGCGAGGCGCTGCACATCTGACCCCGGGCGAATCGTCCGGCGATATGCGAGAGCATCGTCCGTCCGAGCCCGCGGATGGACGAGCATGAGCGAGAAGAGGCGCCGGGCCACGGCGGCGGAGATCCGCGGCCGGGCCTTCCACGACGTGATCGAGTGGCTGGAATACCGCGCCGCGATCTGCCGCGACGGGCTGGAACGCCACGCCGCCGCGCGGGGCGCCGACAGCCGGGCCGTCGCGGACGAGCGGGCGGCGGCGTTCGAGGCCGAGCTGATCCTGCGCGAGATCGGCAGGCTGGCGCTCCAGCCGCCGCGGTCGCGGGCGTTCCGGCAGGCGGCGGAGGCGCGGCGGCTCTTCGTGGCGGAGCAGCGGGAGCGGGCCGGCGGGGACGTCTGCCGCAGCATCGCCGGCCCGCCCGACGCGCCTTCGTCTTGAGACGCGAAGAATTCTTCATCTCCCCGATTGAACGCAGCCTAGACCGCGTGAAATATAGCGGCGGCGGTCCCGCGCCGACGGGCCGCGGAACGGGGAGGATCGCCATGACAGCTCTGGGCATGACCCGGCTGGGGACGCTCGTGTCTGCGCTCACGCTCTGTCTCGCGACGCAAGGCGCGCGCGCCGAGGTGAAGGCGGGACCTGTCCTGATGCATTGGGGCCTGTGCGAGGCGTCGGGCGCCGTCCCCTACCCGGCCGGCAGCTTCGGCGACCGCTTCCTGGTGGTCGGCGACGGGGACAACACGCTGCGGCTCTACAAGGCCAACGAGTCAGGCCCGCCGCTCGCCCTGAAGGGCGGCGACCTCGACGGGGCGCTGGCGACCGGCGCCCGCGAGGAGCCGGCGGCGGCCGACCTCGAATCCCTCGCCTGGCTCGGCGGCGACCTCGTGCTGATGGGCTCCCACGGCCGCGACGCCGAGGGCCGGACCCGCGAGGCGTCACGGCAGACCCTCGCCCTGACGGTGGGCGGCGATCCGAAGGCCCCGACGGTGACGCCGAAGGGTCAGGCGTTCCGGGGCCTCGCCAAGGCGATCGCCGACCTCGACCCGCGCCTGTCCGAGCGGGTCGCGGTCGACCTCGCGGCGAAGGCGAGCCTCAGCCCGCGCCGGCGCGGCCTCGCGGTCGAGGGCCTGAGCCCGGCCCCCGACGGGCGCGGCCTGCTGGTCGGCCTGCGCAACCCGCTCAACGCCGACAACGACGCCCTCGTGGTGCCATGGGAGAATCCCGCCGAGGTGCTGGCGGGCGGAGCCGCGCCCAAGCTCGGCAAGCCGATCGCCCTCGATCTCAAGGGGCGCGGCATCCGCGCCATCGCGTACGCCGCTGACGCCAAGGCGTATTTCATTGTCGCGGGCGGCTCGGGCAGCGGCGGCGAGGCCGCCGACCTCTACCGCTGGTCCGGCAAGGCCGGCGAGGCGCCGACCCGGATCCCCGGCGTCGCCGCGGCGGTGGCGGCGATTCCCGACTTCCAGCCCGAGGCCGCGCTGGTCTCGCCCGACGGCAGCAAGGTCCGGCTCATCAGCGACGACGCCGACATCTGCCCGGCGCGCAAGCCGCTGGCGTTCCGCAGCGTAGTGCTGGAACTGGAGTGACGACGCGGCGCGCCCCTCCCGATCCCTCGATCGATCGGTATCGTCAGGGGGCGTCGAGGATACCGAGCGACGCCATGGCGCGCGTCGCGCGGCATGGGACGAAGAAGTCCCGGAGCGCCGCGAAACGAGGCGATGCGCCTCATCGTCTGCTGCCGATATGATAACCGGGACTGGTCTGGCTCGGGGGTCTCGGATCGCGGAGCCGCAGAATCAGGACGGCTGCGAGCGCGGCCGCCACGGCGATGATCGCGAATCGCGTTGCCGTGTCGGAGCGTCTGCCGTTCACAGGCAAGTTCCTCCATAATCCCCCGAGGCCGATACGAGCGTTCCCACCTCCGCGTGCCAGCGCACGCGCCAAGTCAAGACGCAGGCCGAACTCGGCAGCGTCAGGCTCGCCCAGCGCTCTCCGTTTCGGCCAGGGAGGTCGGACGCTTGGAGAGCGAAACCCTCGTCACGAAGACGCTGGGTCAGGGCGGCTTCCGAAGAGCCGGGCGGGAAGGCCTCCGCGATGCGCGCCCGGAAGACGGGATCAGCCTCGGTGAATCTGGCCGGGAGCCCTCGCGCGAGAGCTGGTAGCGGCGTGCTCGGAGCCCACGAGCGCAAGGCCATCATGGGCACGGCGACGATGGCCACCACCGTGCTCACGATCGCTCCGCCGAGCAGCAGGACGCTCGTTCGACCCTTCATGACGCATGGATGCACCAAGCCGCGACCGCTTTCCAGCCCCCGGCAGGCCTTCACCCCATCGACCTGAGCGCTGATGCAGCGCGAGGTTCTGTCGTCGGGGAGGCGAGGCGGCCCTTTGGGCGTATGATACAGCTTTTGAACGATCCGTTCGGACACCCCTATGACGACCCGCCGTCACCTGTCCGGCGAGCGCCGATCCTCCGAGCGCGCCGCCAGCCGCTTGTCCCGCCGCAGTACCCAGAGCTGCCAGAACCCGAATCCCAGCACCGCCCCGAAGACCAGCCCGAAATCCAGCAGCGCGAACAGCGTCTCGTTCACGACGGGGCGGGCCCGCCGAGGCGCTCGCGCTCGCGCAGGGTCTCGATGAGATCGAGGACCCGCACGGCCCGGCCGCCGAGGTTCCACCAGGCCGGGCGCGCCACGACCGCCGGCAGCGGCGTCGCCGCCACCGCCTCGACCAGGAACGCTGCCTCCGGCAGGGGCGGCCGCGCCGCCCGGCGGGCCGAGGCGGTGAGCGCCGCGCGGGCGAGGAGCCGCGCCTTGCGGGTGCCCGGCACGCGGGCGCGGCGCGTCACCGGGTCGAGCCCGCCGCGTTCGAGGTCGCGGCCGATCTCGGCGTAGATCAGGCCCGCCGCCCGCACCGCCGGCCGGCAGGCGGGCGGCAGCATCGCGATGCCGGATTCGGCGCGGGCGTAGAGCCGGTCGGCGACGGCGAGCAGGCGGGCGACCACGGCGGCCAGCGCCGGTCCCGGCTCCGGACGGGCCAGGAAGGCGTCGGGGTCGAGGCCGGCCTCGTGCAGCCAGGATTCCGGCAGGTAGAGGCGCCCGGCGCGGGCATCCTCGCCGACGTCGCGGGCGACGTTGGTGAGCTGCATGGCGATGCCGAGGTCGCAGGCCCGCGCGAGCGCCTCGGGCGAGCGCTCGCCCATCACCAGGGTCATCATCGCGCCGACCGATCCGGCGACCCGGGCCGCGTAGGCGACGAGCGACGACAGGTCCGGGTGGCGCCGCCCGGCGGCGTCCCAGGCCAGACCGTCGAGGAGCGCGGCGGGCAGCGCCTCGGGGATCGCGTGGCGGGCGACGATCTCGGCCAGCGCCCGGTCGGCCGGCGCGTCGTGCGGCCGGCCGGCATAGGCGAGCGCGAGGCGCGCCCGCAGACGCGGCACCGCGTCCGCCCGTGCCCCCTCCCCGTCGACCGCGTCGTCCGAGAGGCGGCAGAAGGCGTAGAGCCCGTAGGCATCGCGGCGCACGGCGCGCGGCAGCAGCCAGGAGGCGGCGTAGAAGCTGCGCGACCCGGTGCGGATCGCCGCCCGGCAGGCGGCGTGGTCGGCGGCGCGAGCAGCGAAAGGTGAGTCAGGCGAAGACGGCAGCATCGGGCACCACGCGATCGAGGATCTTCGACGAGGACAGCACGCCCGGCAGCCCGGCCCCCGGATGGGTGCCGGCGCCGACGAGGTAGAGGTGGCGCACCGCGCCGCAGCGGTTGTGCGGGCGGAAATACGCGCTCTGGGTCAGGATCGGTTCGAGGCCGAAGCCCGAGCCGCGCCACGCCAGGAAGTCGTTGCAGAAGTCCTGCGGCGTCGTCACCCGCGAGGTGACGAGGCTCTGCGACAGGCCCGGCAGGATGGTGGCCTCGAGGCGCGCGGCGATGCGCTGCCGGAACGGCTCGGCGAGGGCGGCCCAGTCCTGCCCGCCGGCGAGGTTCGGCACCGGGGCGAGCGCGTAGAACGCATCGTGGCCGGGGGGCGCGACGCCCGGATCGGTCGCGGTCGGGCGGTGCAGGTAGAGGCTCATGTCCTCGGCCAGCACCTTGCGGGAGAAGATGTCGTCGAGGAGCCCGCGGTAGCGCGGACCGAGCAGGATCGTGTGATGGGCGAGGTCCGGATAGGTCCGCCGCGTGCCGAAATACCAGACGAACACGCCCATCGAGGACTGCGCCCGGCCCAGCCGCCGCTCGCGCCAGCCCCGCGCCTCGGGCGGGAGCAGGTGCCGCGCCGTGACGACCGAATCGGCGTTCGACACCACCACGTCGGCGGCGATCTCGCGGCCGTCAAGGAGCGCCACGCCGCGGGCGGCACCGTCCCGGACCAGGATGCGCTCCACCTCGGCGCCGCAGCGGACCTCGCCGCCCTGGCCCTCGATCAGGTTCACCAGCCCGCGCACCAGGGCGCCGGTGCCGCCGAGCGCCGAGTGCACGCCCCAGCGCCGCTCCAGGGCGGCGATCAGGCCGTAGAGCGCGCTCGCCCGGAACGGCGAGCCGCCGATCAGCAGCGGGTGGAAGCTGAACGCGGTGCGCAGGCGCTCGTCGCGGAACACCGACGACACCAGGGCATGGAGGCTGCGGTGGCCACCGATCCGCACGAGATCGGGGGCGACGCGCAGCATGTCGGTCAGGCGCCCGAACGGCACCGCGCCGAGCTGCTCGAACCCGACCCGGCACAGCTCGTCCGAGAGCGCCATGAAGCGGTCGTAGGCGGGGGCCTCGCCGGGGCTGAGACGCTCGACCTCGGCGCGCATCGCCTCGGCCTCGCCGCACATCGCGAAGCTCGTGCCGTCGTCGAAGCGGATGCGGTAGAACGGCCGCATCGGCACCAGCGTCACGTCGTCGGCGAGGTGCCGCCCGCACAGGCGCCACAGTTCCTCGAACAGGAACGGCGCCGTGACGATGGTCGGGCCGGCATCGAAGGTGAACCCGTCCTGGCGGTGGACCCGCGCCCGTCCGCCGGGCTGGTCGAGCCGTTCGAGCACGCTGACCCGGTAGCCCCGGGCGCCGAGCCGGACCGCCGCCGCGAGCCCGCCGAAGCCGCTGCCGATCACCACCGCACGGGGTCGGCGCCGGGCGGACGTGACCCGCGGCGGCGCGTCGTCGACTGTCAACATAAGTTGACACTATCATCACGGTCGGCCGCTCTGGCAAGGGCTCAGGAAGCGTTTGCCGAAAGGACTCCCTCGCGCTCCGCCCCGGCCCGGATCAGCCCCGCCACCACTTCCGGCTTCTCCTCGTGGGCGAGATGCCCGAGGCCGCGCAGCAGCTCCACCCTGGCCCGGGCGCCGAGGCGCTTGGCGAGGCCGAAGGAGACGTCGGGCGCGATGGTGCGGTCCTGGCCGCCGACGATCAGCAGCAAGGGCGGGCTCAGGCGGGGCAGGTCGCGGTCGAGGGCGACGAGGTCCCAGTTCGCCATCATGCCGAGCGCCCCGGCGACGTGGCCGGGCTTGGCGAACAGGCGCCGGTAGAGGTCGAGGCCGGCGCGGTCGAGGGTCGAGCCGGTGCCGTGGATCAGCCGCTCCACCGCGGCCCGGTCGGCCGACCACGCGAAGACCCGCGGCGTGACCGGGTTGAGGAACAGGGCGCGCGCCATCGCCGGGAAGATGAAGCCGGCCATGCCGGGAAACGGCTTCAGCGCCGCGTTGAGCCCGACGAGGAGACGCGGCGCCACCGCGCCGTCGAGGCACAGCCGCGCCAGGATCGCGGCGCCGGCGGAGTGGCCGACGACGAGAGCGGGCGCGACGCCGAGGACGGAGAGGAGCGCGGCGACGGCCTTCGCCATCCGCGGCAGCGAGGGCGTCGGCAGCGGGTCGGTGAAGCCGTGGCCGGGCAGATCCGGGGCGATCACCCGGAAGCTTGGCGCGAGCAGCGGCTGCAGCCCGCGCCAGGAATGGGTCGCCGCGCCGGTGCCGTGGATCAGCAGCAGCGGCGGGCCCTCGCCCGCCTCCTGCACGTGCCACGTCAGGCCGCCGGCAGCGACGAAGCGGCTCGTTTCGCGGTTCGGCCAGTCGCGGCCCTCCCGCGCGAAGGCGGGCCTGTCGTCGGAGAGGAGCATCGCGGGTCAACCGGACGGAACGGCCTCGCGCACGGCCCGGGTCAGGCGCGCGGCATCGGCCTGCGGCATCGGCAGGTAGCGCGCCTGCATCGCCGCGGCCAGCGCCCGGGCGCCGTCCTGCGGGCGCGACGCGGTGTCGACCACGATCGCGCGGGTGCCCCCGGCGGCGAGCACGCGGGCGGCCACGAGGGCATCCGCCGCCGCCTGCGCCCGGCCGGGCGCACCGGAGCGCGCGACGTTGGCGCGGCCGTCGGTGAGCAGCACCACCGCCGGGCTGCGCCCGGCCCGGCGCTCGGCGGCGGCGAGAGCGGCCGCGGTCTCGATCCCGGCGGCGAGCGGCGTGCCGCCGCCGCCCGGCAGGGAGGCGAGCGCGCGCTTGGCGCGCACCAGCGAGCGGGTCGGGGCCAGCAGCAGGTCGGCGCCGGCGCCGCGGAAGGCCACGAGGGCGACCCGGTCGCGGCGCACGTAGCACTCGGCGAGGAGCGATTCGACCGCGCCCTTGGCCTCGGCGAGCCGTTCCAGGGCCGCCGAGCCGGAGGCGTCGACGGCGAAGATCGTCGTGGTCTCGCGCCGCTGCACGAGACGGCGGATGCGGAGGTCTTCCGCCGCGATGCGCAGGCCTGCCTCGCCGGCGCCCCGCCGCAGGCGCTGCCACGGGGCGGCGGCCCGCAGGGTCTCGATCAGCGCGAGGCGCCCGCGGCGCGGATCGCCGGGCCGGGCGCCGACCGGTCGGCCGCGCCGCGCCTGCGCGACCGCACCGGCGCGGCCGGCACCCGGCGCGCGGGTGCGCGGCCCCTCGCCGGCGAGCAGGCGGGCGAGAAGACCGTGCGGCAGGCTCGCGGCGGCGGCGGCGAGGATGCGGTCCTCCGCGCCGTCGCGGCCGGCGGGCCCCGCCTCGTCGCCGTCCGGGGGCGGCCCGGCCGTCTCCGCTTCGTCTTCGGATTCGTCCTCGGCCTCCCGGGGCCACGCCGCGGCGCGAGGGGCGAGAACCAGCGCGGCGGCGGCGGCGAGGTCGGGATCCTCCACCGCCGCGCGCCCGGCGAGCGCCGCGTGCAGGCGGGCGACGCGCAGGGCGTGGAGCGGCGCGCGCAGCGAGGCGATGGCGAGCCGGGCCGCGAGGGCGCACACAGTCTCGGCCGTCTCGGGCGGCACGACGGTCCGGGCGGCGCGGGCGGCGGCGAGGTCCGGCAACGGACGGGCTGCGACCGATCCCGGCGGGACGGCGTCGAGGTCGAGGTGGATCGCGGCGCGGTCGGAGAGGGCGGCGGGCAGGGTCTCGTCGCCCTCGCCCTCGTCGAGGAGGATCAGGCCGATCCGCGCCGGATGCCGGGCCGCGACGCCGTCGCGGGCGACCTCGACGGAGCCGGTGTCGAGCACCCCGGCGATCCGCGCCGCGGTGCCGGGTGCCAGCCGCTCGGCCATCGGCACCACCACCGCGCCGCCGTGGCTGCGGGCGAGCAGGCCCGGCTGCGTCACCGGCCGCCCGGTCCGCAGGGTGGCGGGCAGATCGAGCCCGCCGAGGAGCGCGTCGTCGGCGATGCCGGGCGGCAGGCGCGTCACCGGCATCCCGGCGGGAAGAAGCGCGCGCAGCCGATCGAGCCACGCGTCGCGCACGGGGCCGGGGCGGGCGCGCAGCACGACGCAGGCGGCCGCCGGATCGAGCGCCGCCAGATCGGCCGCGAGGCAGGCCAGCGCCCAGGCCGCGTCCGGGGCCGGGCTTGGCGCGGGGCTCACCCGAGGACCTCGGCCAGCGCCCGGGCGATGCGGGCCTCGGACCCGGCCTCGTCGAGGGGGCTGCGCCGCAGGCGGTGGCCGAGGGCGCTCGGGGCGACGGCGCGGAGCTGGTCGAGGGTCACGGTCTGCACCCCGTCGAGGGCCGCCAGGGCGCGTGCGGTGCGCATCAGCGTGAGTTCGCCCCGCAGCCCGTCGGTGCCGAGCGCGAGGCACAGGCGGGCCGCCGCCTCCAGCACCGCGTCGGGCACCGCGACGCGGCCCAGGCGCTCGCGGGCCGAGACGATCTGCCGGCCGAGCCGCGCCTCCTCGCCGGCCCATTCGGCGGCGAAGCCGGCCGGGTCGCGCTCGTAGGCGTCGCGGCGCCTCACGATCGTCACCCGGCTCGCGAGGTCGGTCGGGGTCGCGACCTGGACGGCGAGGCCGAAGCGGTCGAGGAGTTGCGGACGCAGCTCCCCCTCCTCCGGGTTGCCGCTGCCGACGAGGACGAAGCGCGCCGGGTGGCGCAGGCTCAGGCCCTCGCGCTCGACGGTGTTGACGCCGGAGGCCGCCACGTCGAGGAGCAGGTCGACAAGGTGGTCCTCCAGCAGGTTGACCTCGTCGATGTAGAGGAAGCCGCGATTGGCCCGGGCGAGCAGCCCCGGCTCGAACGCCTTCTCGCCGGCCCCGAGCGCCCGGCCGATGTCGAGGGCGCCGACGACCCGGTCCTCGGTGGCGCCGAGCGGCAGGTCGACGACGGGCACCGGCACGGTCCGGGCGGCGAGGCCCTGCGGCCGGCGCGCGGCGCACTCGGCGCAGAGGGCGCCGGCCTCGGCGGGATCGCAGGCATACGGACATCCTTCCACCGCCCGCATCGGCGGCAGCAGGGCGGCGAGCGCCCGCACGGCGGTGGACTTGCCGGTGCCGCGGTCGCCGAAGACCAGCACGCCGCCGACCGAGGGATCGACCGCCGCGACCAGCAGCGCGCGCCGCATGGCGTCCTGTCCGACGATGGCCGCGAACGGATAGGGCGGGCGGGCCGCCGCCTCGGCGCGGATTCCGGGCTCCACGACGATCGGCTTCGAGAAGCCCGGCTTAGGAGCCCGCCGGGACAGGGCCGATGGGGTGGGGGCCACGGTGGGTCCTCGCGGGTGGGTCGTGCGGAGCAGGATCGGCCGGGGAAGCGGGATTGTCTAATGAAATTGACGGTCGATTTTGATGACAGCTACAGCACGGTTGCTTGCGAAAGAACCCTCCCCCCTCTGCGGGGGAGGGTGGTCCCTGCGTCAGCAGGGGTCGGGAGAGGGGCGGCGCGACGCTGGTCCAGGGGGAGCCCGTCACCACAGTCGCGATATTTCCGGATGGGTGGTTCCCCTCTCCCGCCCGGCTCCGCCGGGCACCCTCCCCCGCGGAGGGGGGAGGGTCGGGGCGTCACGCCGCCCGCGCCAGCCCGATCCGGCCCCAGATCGTGCCGAGCGCCCGCGCCAGATGGTCGATGTCGGCGTCGCTGTGCAGCGGC
Source organism: Methylobacterium oryzihabitans (assembly GCF_004004555.2). Classification (GTDB taxonomy): domain Bacteria; phylum Pseudomonadota; class Alphaproteobacteria; order Rhizobiales; family Beijerinckiaceae; genus Methylobacterium; species Methylobacterium oryzihabitans. The sequence goes on along the minus strand of NZ_SACP01000003.1, from coordinate 279,306 downwards.
GAGGGGGTGATGCGCAGGCGCTCGGTGCCGCGGGGCACGGTGGGATAGTTGATCGGCTGGACGTAGATCGCGAACTCGTCGAGGAGCGTGTCGCTGATCTGCTTGCACAGCACCGGGTCGCCGACCATCACCGGCACGATGTGGCTCGGGTTGTCGAGGAGCGGGATGCCGATGGCCGAGAGCCGCCGGCGCACCGCCGCGACCCGGTCCTGGTGGCGGGCGCGCTCGACCCCGCTGGTCTTGAGGTGGCGGATGCTCGCCGCCGCGCCGGCCGCGATGGCGGGGGGCAGCGAGGTGGTGAAGATGAAGCCCGAGGCGAAGCTGCGCACGAAGTCGCACAGGGCCGTGGACGCGGCGATGTAGCCGCCCGAGACCGCGAACGCCTTGCCGAGGGTGCCCTCGATCACCGTGAGGCGGTGCATCAGCCCCTCGCGCTCGGCGATGCCGCCGCCGCGCGGGCCGTAGAGCCCGACGGCGTGGACCTCGTCGAGATAGGTCATGGCGCCGTGGGCCTCGGCGACGTCGCACAATTCGGCGATCGGCGCGATGTCGCCGTCCATCGAGTAGACCGACTCGAAGGCGACGAGCTTCGGCAGGGCCGGATCGACGAGGCGCAGCTTGCGGTCGAGATCCTCGGGATCGTTGTGGCGGAAGATGTGGCGCTCGGCCCGGCTCGACCGGATGCCCTCGATCATCGAGGCGTGGTTGTCCTCGTCGGAGAACACGACGCAGCCCGGCAGCTTCGAGGCCAGGGTGCCGAGCCCGGCCCAGTTCGAGACGTAGCCGGAGGTGAACAGCAAAGCCGCTTCCTTGCCGTGCAGGTCGGCGAGCTCGCGCTCCAGGAGCACGTGGTAGTGGTTGGTGCCCGAGATGTTGCGGGTCCCGCCCGCGCCGGCGCCGCAGCGGTCGATCGCCTCGTGCATCGCCCCGGTCACCGCCGGGTGCTGGCCCATGCCGAGATAGTCGTTCGAGCACCACACAGTCACCTCGCGGATGCCGTGGGCGCCGTGCTGGGTGGCGTAGGGAAACCGGCCGGCCAGCCGTTCGAGGTCGGTGAAGACCCGGTAGCGGCCCTCGCGGTGCAAGCCCTGGAGGGCGGCGGAGAACATGGCGTCGTAGTTCATCGAGCGTCCCCTTGTACGGTGTTCGTCCGGTCGTGTTCTTGTGGTTGTCGGCTCAGGGCGCCGCGTCGGCGCCGGGACGGCGGGCGGGCAGCCCCCAGCCCCAGAGCGCGGCCGACGGCAGCGGCAGCATCAGGAAGCCGTGCTCCAGGATCGCGAGCGCCATCAGCGTCGCCATCATGGTGTGGCCGGACCGTTTGAACGCCGAGGCGCTCTCGGTGACGGCGGGGTGCAGCAGCACCAGCAGGAAGCCGGTGGCGAGGATCATCGCCACCGGGAACAGCGCGTTCATCGGCGCCCGGCGGAAGAAGCTGCCGAGGTAGCGCAGATGCTCGGGCAGGAACTCGGCGTGCAGGTTGCGCACGCCGAGGAACAGGTTGAGGCGGGCGCTGAGGTTCATCCCCCACAGGACGAGGTAGGTCCACAGCGCCATCCGGTTCGGGCCGCCCGCCGTGAGCCAGCCGATCGCGACGGCGCCGAGGATGATCGCCGCCTCGTGCCACAGGTTCGTCGCCGCCGCGGCGCCGAACCGGGCGAGGCCGCGATCGGTCGGCACGCCCGGGGTTCGGCGGGGGCCGGCGAGATAGCCCATGTAGAAGGCCATCTCCTGCCAGCCCCAGACGATCAGCGCCGCCGTGAACGCCGCGTAAGCCCCCGCCTCGCTCTCCTGCGTCGCGCTCCAGGCCACCACCCACAGGGCGACCGCCAGCGCCAGCGTCGTCGCGCCGAAGCTCCAGGCATGGGTGCGGCGCGGCCGGTGGTTCAGCCAGAGGATCGCCCCGGTCAGGAACCACCAGATCACGACGGCATAGAGGATCGGCGCGGCGTAGTCGGACATGCGGGCGCTACCAGGCGGGGCTGAGGCGGATCTGCGCGGGCATCGGGTTGGCTTTCGCCGGCATCACCATCAGCCGCCCGAAGGCGAAGGCGGCCCGCGCAACGTGGCCGGCATGCCGGAGCCTGCCGACGATCCCGCCCCGTGCCTTCGCCTCCTCGATGCCGCGGGCGCAGGTCAGCAGCCGCTCCAGCCCGGCCCGGAAGCCCGGGTTGTCGATGTCGAGGGTGAGCGGAAACACCTGCCGCGAGATCTCCGACGTGATGGCGAAGACCTGGAAGTCGTACTCCTTCGGGTCCACCCCGAGTGCCTTGTGGAAGGCCGGCCGGCACTGGTCGCGCACGAACATCGTGCAGAACACGGCGAGCAGGAAGAACTTGATCCAGTAATAGTTGATGCCGGTGAGCAGCTTCGGATTGGCGCGCATCAGCAGCGCGAACGCCTCGCCGTGGCGGAACTCGTCGTTGCACCACTTCTCGAACCACTTGAAGATCGGGTGGAAGCGCTTGTCGGGGTGGCGCTCGAGGTGGCGGAAGATCGTGATGTAGCGGGCATAGCCGATCTTCTCCGACAGGTAGGTGGCGTAGAAGATGAACTTCGGCCGGAAGTGGGTGTACTTCTTGGCCCTGGTGAGGAAGCCGAGGTCGATGCCGACCCCGAAATCCTTGAGCGTGTCGTTGATGAAGCCGGCGTGGCGGGCCTCGTCGCGGCTCATGAAGCCGAACAGCTCGCGGATGTCCTTGTTCTTGGCCCGCTTGCGCATCTCGGCGTAGAGCACGCAGCCCGAGAACTCGGCGGTGATCGACGAGACCAGGAAGTCGAGGAATTCCTTGCGCAGCTCCGGATCGAGGCCGGACAGGTCGAGGTCGAAGTCGGAATTGCGCACGAAGTGGCGCTTGTTGGGGTCGCTGCGCATCTCGGCGATCAGCACGTCCCATTCGGCCCGCACCGGCTCGACATTCGTGCGGTCGAGTTCCTCGAAGTTCGTGGTGTAGAAGCGCGGGCTCAGGAAGGTGGTCTCCTGGGCCGACTTCGTGCTCTCGTTGGGGGTCTTCAGGGTCGTCGCGCTCATAGCCGCGTCCTTTCCGAGAAGCTGACTTCGTAGAGTTCGGTGAGCTCGAAATGGCCCGCGATGCGGGTCCACAGGCGCTCGACGGCGCCGGCGCGCACCACCGTGGCGGTGCGGCGCACCACGATCCGGTCGCCGTAGGGTACCGAGGTCGGGGCGTCGTGCACCGTCACCTCGTCGCCCGGGGCGATGAGCAGCCCGCCGTCGAGCGTGACGTGGGCGTGCAGGCTCTCGGCCGTCTGCTCGATCTCGACGGTGCACGGCACCTCGATGCGGCGCTTGCCGCCGAACCACTGCATCACGATGCGCCCCTCCCCTGTTCGAGCAGCCGCGCGAAGGCGGCCGCGTTGCCGAGCCCGAAGGCTTCGAGGTTGATCCGCCGGCCCGACGCCACGTCGTCGAGCGAGAGCGTGCCGTTGTCCCAGCGGGTGAGCCGGAACGGCGGGTCGCGCGGCAGGCCCTCGCGCAGGCGCGCCTGGGCCATCACCCGCAGGGTGGCGCGCAGGAACCCGTCCTCGCCGGGCTGGACCTCCGCCACGAGGCGGCCGCTGCCGGCCTCGCGCAGGGCGACGCGGCCGTCCGGCCGGTCCTCGACCGCGAGGTCGAGCACCTGGATCGCGGCAGCCGGCGGCATGTGGGTGGTGCCGACGCCGCTGGTGCGCCCGAACGCCACCGCGGCGAGCGAGAAGGCGACGAGGAGGCCGACATTACGCAGGAGCGGGCGCGGGACCGGGATGTCGTGGGCCATCGCCTCCCCCTCAGTGGCCGGCGGCCGCGAGGCGACCGGGCAGGACGGGCGCCGCCGCCGGGGCCGGCTGCACGGCCTGGACCGGCTGGCCGTTCGCCTCGGCGAGGGCCGCGGCGATGCGCTTGGCCACCGCCTCGGCCTCGGGCACGCAGCGCAGCATCGGCTCGGGCCGGGTCAGCCGCCACGGCCGGGCATGCGGCCACAGGTGCAGGTAGGCCAGCCGCACCCCGGGCTTGAGCCGCAGCGGCAGGTCGCCGCTGCCGTCGCCGAAGCGACGGAAGGACGCCGCCTCGATCTCCTTGAGCGGCAGGTTCACGTCCATCTGGAGCGCGATGCCGATGCGCAGCATCAGCCGCCGGTCGGTGAGGGTGTAGACCGTGGTGCGGCGCGCGCCCCAGGCGAGGGCGAACAGGATCGCCAGCGCGAGCGCCCCGCCGAGCAGCACCGGCAGGGCCGCGCCCGCCCGGCCGGTCGAGACCGCCTGGAACAGCGCCAGCCCGCCGAAATACAACCCGACGAGGTCGACGTGGAAGGCGCGGCGCGCGAGGCTGAGCAGCCCCGGACGGCCCTGCCACAGCAGGCGCTCGCCGGCGGGCAGCGGCCCCGGCAGGCCATCGGGGATCGGGCCCTGGACCGTGCCTTGGGGGATCGGGCCTTGGGGGATCGGGCGCTGGGGGATCGGCGTCGGCGTCACAGCAGCGGCTCCTGGCGGCCCTCGGTGGCGTAGAGCGTGCCGGCGCCGTAATAGGCCATGACCCGCTCCTCCTCCCGCAGGGTGATGCTGTCGGGGTCGCGCGGCTGCGGCACGCCGGCGAACTGCCGGGCGAGCAGGGCCTCGACGACGATCTTCTTGTGCCGGCTGAAGCGCTGCACGTCCGCGAAGGTCCAGGGGATCAGCACGGTGCGGTCGCGGGCGCCCTCCAGTTCCATCTCGTAGTAGCGCGGCAGCGACTCTCCGCGATCGACCCAGATCTCCGTCACGGTTCCGGCGAGCACGCCGTCGGCGCCGTAGACCGGCATGCCGCGGGGGTCGGGGTCGGACGCCGAGACGGTGAACTCGTCGGCGACGCGCATCGGCACGATGCGGTTCTTGCCCTCCCAGGTCAGGTCGGGGCGCTCGGCGCGCAGCGCGTAAGAGCCCGGGCCGACGCCGTCGGCGAGGCGGGAATCGTCGGTCGAGGTCGGCACGATCGGCGCGCCGGGCCAGGGTTCGAGCTTGACCGCCTTGAGCTCGCCGACCGGACCCTCGTGGGGGCGCGGCGCCAGCACGGTCGAGCCGTCGGCGAGCACGAAGGTCTTGGGGCTCGGCAGGAACAGCCAGTCCCAGCCCTTGAGCCCGCCATGGACCTCGGATTCGAGCGGGTAGCCCTCGCGGCGGTCCTCGCGGCGCAGGTAGAAGACCAGCCCGGCGAAGAAGAACCAGAACGCGTAGAGCACCACTTGCGCGACGTCGATGTAGCCTGTGATGGCACCCTTGGGCATGGTGGCCTCCTTCGAAAGCATTTTCCGGCGAAATGGACACCGTTTCGCCGAAGAAAACGCGTAAAAACAACAACTTAAGGCAGGGCCGGGCGGGCGGAAAGCGCGGGTTGACCGGGCCGGCGCACCAGCGGCCCGATCGCCACCAGGGTCGCGAACAGGAGCCCGATCTCGATGTGATAGACGACGAGGTAGCCGGTCGAGGCTTCGGCCAGCCCCTCGCCGAGGCGGCCCGAGACGGCGAGCGCCGAGCCGAGGTCGCGCAGGATGCCGCTCGCCGCGATGGCGGCGCCGGCGGCGGTGGCCTGGACGGCGCCCCAGGCGCCGAGCGCGAGGCCGGTCTGCTCCGGCTGCGCCCCGGCCATCGAGGCCGTGAGGGTGCCGTGGGCGAACAGCCCGCCGCCGAGGCCGATCAGCGCGACGCCGCAGGCGAACAGGCTCCCCGACCCGAGCGGCGCGGCAAAGACGACGGCCGAGAACGCCGCGATGCCGATGACGGCGCCGGCCGCCGCGACCCGGAAGGGATCGCCGCCGCGGTTGAGCCAGCGTGCAGCGGTGACGAGGCCGATCCCGCCCCCGACCGCCAGCACGGCGGTGAGCGCCGTGGTGGCGGCGACCGGCAGGTGCAGGATCTGGCCGCCGTAGGGTTCGAGCAGGATGTCCTGCATGCTGAACCCCGCCGTGCCGAGCCCGGTGGCGATCAGGCGGCGGCGGGCCAGCGGCTGCGTCGCATAGGACTCCCACGCCTCGCCGAAGCGGCGGGCCGGCGCCGACCGGCGGGAGGTGTCGCGCGGCTCCTGCTTCCACAGGGCGATGCCGTTGAGGACGAGGGTGGCGAGCGCTGCGCCCTGGATCACCTGGATCAGCCGGATCGCGGAAAAGTTCGCCAGCGCCAGCCCGAACACCACGGCGCTCGCCATCATGCCGGCGAGCAGCATGGCGCAGAGCAGCGCCACCACCCGCGGCCGGGCGTGGGCCGGCGCGAGATCGGTGGCGAGCGCCAGCCCGACCGTCTGGGTGGTGTGGAGCCCGGCCCCGACCAGCACGAAAGCGAGCGCCGCCGCCACCTGCCCGACCACGATCGGCCCGGTCGTGTCGCCCGACAGGATCAGCAGCGCGAACGGCATGATCGCGAAGCCGCCGAACTGCAGCAGCGTGCCGAACCACAGGTAGGGCACGCGGCGCCAGCCGAGCACCGAGCGGTGGGTGTCGGAGCGGAAGCCGACCAGCGCCCGGAACGGGGCGGCGAGCAGCGGCAGCGCCAGCATCACCGCGACGATCCAGGCCGGGACGTCGAGTTCGACGATCATCACCCGGTTGAGGGTGCCGATGAGCAGCACCGCCGCCATCCCGACCGTGACCTGGAACAGCGACAGCCGCAGCAGCCGGCCGAGCGGCAGCTCCGCCGTGGCGGCGTCCGCGAACGGCAGGTAGCGCGGGCCGAGTTCGGCCAGGGCCCGGATGAGGCGGCGGGTGCTGCTCATCGGCGCACCAGCTCCAGGGCGTTGGAGAGGTAGAAGCCGGAGGTGATCCGCCGGCTGCGGGCGAGGGCGAAGGGCGCGAGGCCCGGCTCCTCGCCGATGCGGCGGCGCAGGGCGCGCTCCCCGACCGGCTCGATCGCCGGGGCCCGGTCGCCGCGGGGAAACAGCCGGCCGGCGGCGTGCATGGCGGTGAGCAGCGGGGTGCGCGGCGCCACGGTGAACAGCAACGAGGCGCCGGTGCGGCGGCCGAGCAGGTTGAGCGCCCGCACGATGTCGGGGGTGCGGTAGTGGATCAGCGAATCCATCGCCACGACGTGGTCGAAGCGGCCGAGATCGTCGTCGAGCATGTCGCCGACCCGGAAGTCGAGGCGGCCGGGCAGCCGCAGGCCGGCATGACGCTCGTGCGCCAGCCCGACCAGGGTCGGCGACACGTCGACCGCCACGACCTCGGCGCCGCGGCGCGCCGCCTCGACGGCGAGCGCCCCGGTGCCGCAGCCGGCATCGAGCAGGCGCCGGCCGGACAGGTCGGCCGGCAGCCAGGACAGGAGTTCGGCCCGCATCGCGTCGCGGCCGGCGCGCACCGTGGCGCGGATGCGGCTCACCGGCGCGTCCGAGGTCAGCCGCGCCCAGGCCTCGACGGCGGTGCGGTCGAAATAGGTTTCGAGCTGGGCCCGGCGGGTGGCGTAGGTGGTGCTGGTCATCAGTCGAATCCCAGGAACTCGAACAGGTCGCGGTCCTTCATCGGCACCGCCGGCAGCGGCTCGACGCCGGCCCAGAGTTGCTCCGCCAGTTGCAGGTACTCCGCCTGCACCGCGAGCAGCTCCGGCGACGGGTCCATCTCGAACAGGGTCGCCTTCTTGAGGCGCGAGCGGCGCACCACGTCGAGATCGCGGAAATGCGCGAGGCGCTTGAGGCCGACCGCCGCGTTGAAGCGGTCGATCTCGTCGGTGGCGGACGAGCGGTTGGCGATGACGCCGCCGAGGCGCACGCCGTAGTTCTTCGACTTGGCGTGGATCGCCGCGACGATGCGGTTCATCGCGAAGATCGAGTCGAAGTCGTTGGCGGTGACGATCAGCGCCCGGTCGGCGTGCTGGAGCGGCGAGGCGAAGCCGCCGCAGACCACGTCGCCGAGCACGTCGAAGATCACCACGTCGGTGTCTTCCAGAAGGTGATGCTCCTTGAGCAGCTTCACCGTCTGACCGACGACGTAGCCGCCGCAGCCTGTGCCGGCCGGCGGGCCGCCGGCCTCGACGCAGCGCACGCCGTTGTAGCCCTCGACCACGAAATCCTCGACCCGCAGTTCCTCGGAATGGAACTGCACGGCTTCGAGCGCATCGATGACCGTGGGGGCGAGGCGCTTGGTCAGCGTGAAGGTCGAATCGTGCTTGGGGTCGCAGCCGATCTGCAGCACGCGCTTGCCGAGCTTCGAGAACGCGACCGAGAGGTTGGACGAGGTGGTGCTCTTGCCGATGCCGCCCTTGCCGTAGACGGCGAAGACCTTCGCGGTCTCGATGCGGATGTCCGGGTCGAGGGCGACCTGGAGACTTCCTTCTTGGCGCCCTTCGGGCGCGCGCTTCGCCGCGACGGGGTTTCGGATCGCGATGTTCATTCCGCAGCCTCCGCGGTGATGCCTTCGAGCCGGTCCTCCAGGGCCTCCTCGGCCCGGTCGAGGGCGGCGCGGGTCTCGGGGTCGGGGGTCCAGAAGCCGCGCCGGTGCGCCTCGATCAGGCGGTGGGCGACCTTGGCCGAGGCGGCGGGGTTGAGCGCCGCCATGCGCTCGCGCATCGCCTCGTCGAGGACGTAGGTCTCGGTGATGCGCTGGTAGATCCAGGGCGCGACGCCATCGGTCGTGGCCGACCAGCCCACCGTGTTGGTGAGGTGCTGGTCGATCTGGCGCACGCCCTCGTAGCCGTGGCCGAGCATGCCCTCGGCCCATTTCGGGTTGAGCATCCGGGTGCGGGTCTCGAGCGCGACCTGCTCGGAGAGCGAGCGCACCCGGCCCTCGCCCCGGGTCTGGTCGCTGATGTAGACGGGGACCGAGGTCCCTCGGGCCTTCGCCACCGCGCGGGCCATGCCGCCGAGCCCGTCGAAATAATGGTCGACGCTCGTCACCCCGACCTCGACCGAATCGAGGTTCTGGTAGGCGAGATCGACGCCCGCCAGCACCGCCTGCATCAGGGCGCGCCGGGGCTCGGGACGGCCGTCGCGGCCATACGCGAAGCTCTTGCGGCGCGAGAACGTCTCGCAGAGTTCGGCCTCGTCGTCCCAGCGCCCGGAATCGACGAGGTGGTTGAGGTTGGCGCCGTAGGCGCCCTCGGCGTTGCTGAACACCCGCAAGGCCGCGGTCTCGATGTCGATGCCGTGCGCGGCCTGGTGCGCCAGCGCGTGCTTGCGCACGAAGTTCAGCGCCTCGGGCTCGTCGGCGGTGGCGGCGAGGTAGGCGGCCTCGGCCAGCAGCTTCGTTTGCAGCGGTAGCAGATCGCGAAAGATGCCGGACAGGGTCGCCACGACGTCGATGCGCGGGCGGCCGAGGTCTTCGAGCGGGATCAGCACCGCGCCGCAGAGCCGGCCGTAGCCGTCGAAACGCGGCGCGGCGCCCATGAGCGCCAGCGCCTGCGCCACCGGCGCGCCCTCGCTCTTGAGGTTGTCGCTGCCCCACAGGACGAGCGCGATGCTCTCCGGGTAGGCGCCGCCGTCGGCGGCGTGGCGGGCGAGCAGCCGCTCGACCTGGGCGCGGCCGTCGGCCAGCGCGAAGGCGCTCGGGATCCGGTAGGGGTCGAAGCCGTGCAGGTTGCGCCCCGTCGGCAGGATCGCGGGCGAGCGCAAGACGTCGCCGCCGGCGACCGGGGGCACGAAGCGGCCGTCGAGGGCGCGCAGCAGGGCCGGAATTTCGTGGTCCTCGGCGAGCAGCCGGTCGGTCCCGGCGAGCGCCCGGAACGCCGCCAGGGTGGCGTCGTCGGCGCCGGGCCCGGCGGCCTCCTCGGGCGCCGCTCCGGCGACCAGCCGCTCGATGCCGGCGCGGTCGGGCACGAGGCCGTGGACGGACGAGGCGAGCGCCAGCAGCAGGTCGGCGCGCTCGGCCGCCGGGGTTCCCTGCCCGACCACGTGCAGCCCGTGCGGGATCAGGGTGTGTTCGAGTTCGATCAGCCGCACGCCGAGGTCGGCGATGCGGGTCTCGGCCTCCGTCCCCCACCCGTCGCCCTCGGCGAGGTCGAGGGCGAGGGCCTGGCCGTGGATCAGTACCGCGAGCTTGGCCCGCTCGGCGGCATCCTCCGGCGGCAGGGCGCGGCGGCGCTCCAGCGACGCCTTGAGGTCGATCAGCCCGCGGTAGAGCCCGGCCTGGGCGAGGCTCGGCGTCAGGTAGCTCACCAGCGTCGCGGCGGTCCGGCGCTTGGCCAGCGTGCCCTCTGACGGGTTGTTGGTGGCGTAGAGGTAGACGTTGGGCAAGGCCCCGATCAGCCGCTCGGGCCAGCACGCCGCCGACAGCCCGGTCTGCTTGCCGGGCATGAATTCGAGCGCCCCGTGGGTGCCGAAATGCAGCACCGCGTCGGCGCAAAAATCCTCGCGCAGGTAGCGGTAGAAGGCCGAGAAGGCGTGGGTCGGCGCGAAGCCGCGCTCGAACAGCAGCCGCATCGGGTCGCCCTCGTAGCCGAAGGCCGGCTGCACCCCGACGAAGACGTTGCCGAAGTGGGCCCCGAGAACCAGGATCCCGCCGCCGTCGCTCTGGTGGCGGCCCGGGGCCGGCCCCCACTGCGCCTCGATCTCGGCGAGGTGGGCCTCGCGCCGGACGTGATCGTCGGCGGAGATCCGGTGGGCGACGTTGGCCGGCGTGCCGTAGCGGGCGGCGTTGCCCTCCAGCACCCGGGCGCGCAGGGCATCCACGGTCTCGGGGATCTCGACCGCGTAGCCGTCCGCCTTCAGGCCGAGGAGCACGCGGTGGAGCGACTCCCACACCGACAGGAAGGCGGCGGTGCCGGTGGCGCCGGCATTGGGCGGGAAGTTGAACAGCACCACCGCGACCCGGCGCTCGGCCCGCGGGCGGGCGCGCAGGGCGACGAGCTTCGCCACCCGGTCGGCGAGGCGCGCGGCGCGCTCGGGGTGGACGGCCATGTCGCGGGACTGCGTCCCGTCGCGGGATCCCTCCGCGCGGGCGGCGCGGCCGCCGAACACCATCGGGGCGGTGGCGCCGTCGAGTTCGGGAATCGCCACCATCATGGTGGCCTCGACCGGCGACAGGCCGCGCTCGGAGACCTCCCACTGTTCGAGGCTCTGGAACTCGACCGCCTGGGCGGCGAGGTAGGGCACGTCGAGCCGCGCCAGCATCGCGCTCGCGGCGGCCGCGTCGTTGTAGGCCGGGCCGCCGACCAGCGAGAATCCGGTGAGCGAGACCAGCGCGTCGATCGCCGGCCTTCCGTCCCTCAGGAAGAACTTTTCCACCGCCGGGCGGTTGTCGAGGCCGCTGGCGAAGGCCGGCACGACCGAGAGCCCGCGGGCTTCGAGCGCCGCGATCACGCCGTCGTAATGCGCGGTGTTGCCGGCGAGCACGTAGGAGCGCATCAGCAGCAGCCCGACCCGGCCGGCCCTGCCCTCCGCCGGCAGCCGGTCGGGGCGCTCGGCAAGGCGGCCCGGCATCCGCGGGTGGTAGAGGCCGGTCTCCGGATAGGCGCGCGGCTCCTCGGCGGCGAGGCGCTGGCGCCAGCCCGCCCGCTCCCCGGCGGCGTAGCGGCCGGCGAGGAAGCGCACGAGGTTGACGACGTTCTCGTCCGAGCCGGCGAGCCAGTATTGCAGGGTCAGGAAGTAGGCCCGCACGTCCTGGGCCGAGCCCGGGATGAAGCGCAGGATCCGGGGGATCTGGCGGACCAGCGCCATCTGGCGCGCCCCGCCGCCGCTCGCGCCGCCGGGGCCCGACTTGCCGCGCAGGCGCTTGAGGAAGTCGAGCGCGCCGCGCTGCGAGCCGTCCATGGCGAAGCGGTTCATCCGGGTGGTGCGCACCACCTCGGCGGCGGACAGGCAGCCCACCATCGCGTCGCAATGCGGCCGGCGGGCGAGCAGCGCCGGCAGCACCGCCCGGACGTGCTCGTCCATGAACAGCATCGCCGAGAGCACGATGTCGGCCCGGGCGATGTCGGCGCGGCAGGAGTCGAGGGCGGCGGGGTCGGTGTCCCACTCGGCGGCGGCGTGGAAGCCGAGGATCAGCCCGGGGGCGGTCTGCGCCAGCACCCGGCGCGCCCGCTCCACCGCCCCGGCGAGATGGTTGTCGAGGGTGACGACGACGACGCGCAGCTCCGGCAGCGCGCCCGGCCCCTCACCGGCTGAAATGCGCTTTGGCATCGTACAGGGTCTCGACGGTGATGAGCGGGAGCGCCCGCTCGCGGGCGTAGCGTTCGGTGTTGCTCCGGGCCTTGCCGCGGACGAAGAACGGCACCTTCTTGAGTTCGCGCTCGGCCTCGATCGCCCACACCACCGGCCCGGCGGCGGGCGCCGCGGCGAGCACGGCGGTCGCGGCCTCGGCCTCGGCCTCCTCGCGTGGCCGGCCGCCGAGATGCGAGGGAGCCACGCCGAGGTGAGAAGGGGCTACGCCGTCATGGAATTCCGGGTCGTCCCGGAACATCGCGAGAAGATGCTCCTCCAGCCCCATCATCAGCGGGTGGACGAAGGTGTCGAACAGGACGTTGGCGCCCTCGAAGCCCATCTGCGGCGCGTGGCGGGCCGGCACGTCCTGGACGTGCATCGGCGCCGAGATCACCGCGCAGGGAATGCCGAGCCGCTTGGCGACGTGGCGCTCCATCTGGGTGCCGAGCACCAGTTCCGGCTGCGCCGCCGCGATCGCCGCCTCGACTGCGAGGTAATCGTCGGTGACCAGCGCCTCGATGCCGTGGGCCGCCGCCTCCGCCCGCACCTCACGGGCGAGCTCCCGCGAATAGGTGCCGAGCCCGACGAGGGTGAAGCCGATCTCGTGGGTCGCGACCCGCGCCGCCGCGATCGCGTGGGTCGCGTCGCCGAAGACGAAGACCCGCTTGCCGTTGAGATAGGTCGAATCGACCGAGCGGGCGTACCACGGCAGCCGCGACCCCTCGCCGTCGAGGACCGGGGCCGGATTGACGCCGGCGAGCGCCGCCACCGCCTCGACGAAGGCGCGCGTGCCCCTCACGCCGATCGGCGCGGTCTCGACGAAGGGTTGGGCGTGGGTGCGCTCCAGCCACTGCGCCGCGCTGCGGGCGATCTCCGGGTAGAGCACGACGTTGAAGGCGGCCTCGCCCAGGCGTCCGAGGTCGGCCGGCGTGGCGCCGAGCGGCGCCGTCACGTTGACGGCGATGCCGAGGTCCCCGAGCAGGCCGCGGACTTCCCGCAGGTCGTCGCGGTGGCGGAAGCCGAGGGCGGTGGGCCCGAGGATGTTGCAGCTCGCCCGGACCCGCGGCGCGGTGGCGGGCGGGCCGGCGAGTGCCCGCACCAGCCGGTAGAAGGTCTCGGACGCGCCCCAGTTCTCCTTCTTCTGGTAGGCGGGCAGTTCGAGCGGGATGACCGGGATCGGCAGGCCGAGCGCCCGGGCGAGCCCGGCCGGATCGTCCTGCAGCAGTTCCGCCGTGCACGAGGCGCCGACGATCATCGCCTGCGGGCGGAAGCGCTCGTAGGCGTCGCTCACCGCCTGCTTGAAGATCTCGGCGGTGTCGGCGCCGAGGTCGCGGGCCTGGAAGGTGGTGTAGGTGACGGGCGGGCGGGCGCCGTGCCGCTCGATCATCGTGAACAGCAGGTCGGCGTAGGTGTCGCCCTGCGGCGCGTGCAGCACGTAGTGCAGGCCGCGCATCGCGGTGGCGACCCGCATCGCGCCGATGTGAGGAGGTCCCTCGTAGGTCCAGAGCGTGAGCTGCATCGCCTCAGGCCTCCAGCCGCGCGCGGCGCGCGAGGGGGCGGGTGAACAGCCCGGCGAGGTCGCCGGCCTGCTCGTAGCCCTGGATCGGGGTGAACAGCAGCTCGATCGACCACTTGGTCGGCAGGTCCTCGGCCTCGAGCGGGTTGGCGAGGCCGAGGCCGCACACTGTGAGGTCGGGCCGCGCCGCCCGGCAGCGGTCGAGCTGGTCGTCGAGGCTCTGGCCTTCCGTCACCGCGGTGCCGTCGGGCAGCAGCGCCAGATCCTCGGCGAGATGGCCCCGGTGCAGATAGGGTGTGCCGACCTCGATCAGCTCCGCGCCCATCTCCCGCGACAGGAAGCGGGCGAGCGGCACTTCGAGCTGCGAATCGGGGAAGAAGAACACCCGCCGGCCGGAAAGCCGCTCCCGGTGGGCGGCGAGCGCCCGCGCCGCCCGGGCCCGGCCGGGCTCCGTTGCCGCGGCGAGACGGGCGGGCGCCACGCCGAAGGCGCGGGCGGCGGCGGCGAGCCACAGGCTCGTGCCCTCGGCCCCGAGGGGGAACGGCGCCGGGATGCGGGTCGCACCCCGGCCTTCGAGCGCCCGGGCGGTGTCCGTGAGGAACGGCTGGGCCAGGATGTAGCGGGTGCGCGGGCCGACCGGGGCGCGGTCGGCGGCGCGGCGTCCGGGCAGGAACCGCACAGGCCCGATGCCGAGATCGGAGAACAGCCGCGCGAACTGGTCCTCGACCACGTCGGCGAGCGCCCCGACGACGACGAGCGAGGCCTCGTCGGTGCGCGGCAGGTCCGGCACCAGGGCGGCGAGGCAGGCATCCTCCCCTTGCGTGAACGTCGTCTCGATGCCGCTGCCGGAATAGCTCAGCACCCGCACGTCCGGGGCGAAGTCGGCCGAGAGGCGCGCGGCGGCGCGGCCGAGGTCGAGCTTGATGACCTCGGACGGGCACGAGCCGACGAGGAACAGAAGCTTGATGTCCGGCCGGCGCTCCAGCAGGCGGCGCACCACCCGGTCGAGTTCCTCGTGCGCGTCGGCGAGGCCGGCGAGGTCCCGCTCCTCGATGATCGCGGTGGCGAAGCGCGGCTCGGCGAAGATCATCACGCCGGCGGCCGACTGGATCAGGTGGGCGCAGGTGCGCGAGCCGACGACGAGGAAGAACGCGTCCTGAATCTTGCGGTGCAGCCAGACGATGCCGGTGAGGCCGCAGAACACCGCCCGCTGGCCGCGCTCGTGGCGGATCTCGGGGCCGCAGGCGAGTGGGCTCGCGAGCGCCGTCATCGTGCCGCCTCCATCGCGGAGGACAGCCGTCCTTGGACCGGCGCCTGCAACCGGGCGGTGCGCAGCTTGAGCAGGAACTGGCCGGCATTGACGACGTAGGTGGCGTAGGCCGCGAGCGCCAGCAGCATCAGCCCGGAGGTGCCGAGGGCGCCGGTCGCGAGCGCCGCGAGGTAGGCGGTGTGCAGGGCCAGCACCAGCATGCTGACCACGTCCTCCCAGTAGAAGGCCGGCGCGAACAGGTAGCGCCCGAACACCGCCTTCTCCCACAGGGAGCCGGTGACCAAGATCGCGTAGAGGGCGAGGGTCTTGGCCACCACCGAGGCGTTGGCGAGGGCCGCGCCCTCCCCGGTCGAGAGCGTGCGCAGGACGAGCGCGAGGCTGACGAGGAAGATCGCGAACTGGACCGGGGCGAGCACGCCCTGGACCAGGGTCCAGGGCGAGGCGTCCCGGCGTCGCCGCTCGGCCTCGCTGTAGAGAAACGGCCGGTCCGTGGACGTCGCCATCGCGCCTGCCCTCACTTCCGCCCTGTCCGGCCCGCGTTCGCCGTGGATGCCGATGGGAGAAGCCTAGGACCGCCGCCGGCCGAGTGTCAACCTAGGTTGACAGTTAACCCGGATGACATTCCGGAGAGCATGCCGCGAAAGTGCCTTGCGGCAACGCGCCGGAGATGTATCCTGCAGAGAACCCCGGATAACGCCGTCGTGAGGACGACGCTCCCAATCCAGAAAAGCCGACGCAAAGTCGAGCAAAGCCGATTTTCCTGCGCATCGGGGAGGTGCCGGTGGGGGATCAAGCACAATCCGGCACGCTGCCCGGCGCGATGCCGATCCGCGGCGACCGGAGTTTTCGCGACCGGTCTTCGGCCGTCGAGGCCCGGCGGCGCCTGCGCTGGCGGGATGACCTTGCGCAGGTGGTCGAGACCGAGATCATTCCGCGGCTGATGCTGGCCCATCGTGGCGAGGCCCGGCCGCGGCGCGCCTCCACGCGCGTCGCCGGCCCTGACGACGTCGCCCGGCTCACCGCCGTGATGCTGGCGCCCGAGGACCGCGACGCGGTCTCGGAGATCCGGACCCTGCTCGACGACGGGATGGCCGCCGAGGAGGTCCTGACCGGCCTGCTGGCGCCCACCGCGCGCCATATCGGCCGGCTGTGGGAGGAGGATGTCTGCGACTTCGTCCAGGTGACCACCGCGATGGCGCGGCTGCGCCGCCTCGTCCACGACCTCGAGACGCTCTGCCTCGATCCGCGGCCGGTCGACCCGGCGAGCCGGCGCGTCCTGCTCCTGCCGGCTCCCGGCGAGACCCACACCTTCGGCCTGACCCTCGCGGCCCATTTCTTCGCGGCGGCCGGCTGGGAGGTGGCGACGAGCCTCGACGCCCAGCTCGCCGAGGCGCTGGACCGCCTGCGGGGCGAGTGGTTCGACGTCGTCGGCCTGTCCCTGTCCTGCGACGTCTGCTTCGACCGGCTGGTCGCGGCGGTCCCGGTGCTGCGGCGCGCCTCGCGCAACCGCGACCTGCGGCTGATCGTCGGCGGCCCCGCCTTCCACGGCCGTCCCGACCGCGTCCGGCTCGCCGGGGCCGACGCATCCGTCGACGATGCGCGCGAAGCCCCTGAAATCGCACGAAGCTTGCTTGATCTGAGGATTAGAGCCTGCTGAAAGACCTGTTCGATGCGGTCGGCATACGTTGGTGGCCCTTGAACAGACCCGTGAGCCCTGCTGCGAAGGAATCTTTCGCGGTGCTTCGAGACGCCGTCTCCCGCCTCGATCCCCGGACGACGGGCAGCCTCGTCGCTGCAGCCAGCGACGTGTCGCTGGTGGTCGACGGCGAGGGCGTGATCCGCGACGCCGCGTTCGGGGCCGACGGCCTGTCGGAGGAGGCGGGCGAGACCTGGCTCGGCCGGCGCTGGATCGACACCGTCACGGTGGAGAGCCGCCCGAAGGTCGCGAGCCTGCTGGAGGATGCCGGGCTCGGCGCCGTGACGCGCTGGCGGCAGGTCAACCACCCCTCCGCCCAGGGCGGGGCCGACGTGCCGATCCGCTACGCCGCCCTGCGCATCCCCGACGACGACCGCATCATCGTGATCGGCCGGGACCTCAGGGCGCTCTCGGCCCTGCAGCAGCGGTTGGCCGAATCACAGCAGGCGCTGGAGCGCGACTACGCCCGCCTGCGCAGCGCCGAGACCCGCTACCGGGTGCTGTTCCAGCTCGCCGGCGAGCCGATCCTGATCGTCGATGCGAGCACCCGCCGCATCACCGAGATCAACCCGGCCGCCGCCCGGCTCCTCGGCCGGGCGACGAAGCGCATCGTCGGGCGCGACCTCGTCGACCTGTTCGAGCCGGAGGGCGCCCGTGCCGTCCAGGCGCTCCTCGTCGGCCTGCGCCTCACCGGGCAGGCCGAGGACCTCTCCGCCCGCCTCGCCCAGCGGCGGGGCGAGGCGCGGGTCTCCGCCACCTTGTTCCGCGAGGAATCGGGCTCCAGCATCGTGGTGCGCCTCGCCGTCGTGGCGCCGGCCGCGAGCCCGGCGGCGACGCGCTCGGGGGCGCTCGAGGTCATCGAGGCGATGCCGGAGGGCTTCGTCGTCACCGACCGCGAGCGGCGGATCGTCGGGGTCAACGCCGCCTTCCTCGATCTCGCGCAGCTCGCCACCGAGCATCAGGCCAAGGGCGAATCGCTGGAGCGCTGGCTCGGGCGCGAGGGCACCGAGATCGGCACCCTGTTCGCGACGCTCGCCGAGCACGGCTCGGTCCGCCACTTCGCCACCGTGATCCGCGGCGAGTTCGGCGTGGTCGAGGAGGTCGAGGTCGCGGCGGTCTCGGTGCCGGGCGGCGGCAGGCCGTGCTTCGGCTTCACCCTGCGCACCCTGCCCCGGCGCGTCGCCGCGGTGGCGCCGGGCGGGCGCGAACTGCCGCGCTCGGTCGAGCACATGACCGAACTCGTCGGCCGCGTCTCGATGAAGGCGCTGGTGCGCGAGACCACCGACCTGATCGAGCGCCTGTGCATCGAGGCGGCGTTGCGCATCACCCACGACAACCGCGCCTCGGCCGCCGAGATGCTCGGGCTGAGCCGGCAGGGATTCTACGCAAAGATGCGCCGCTACGGCCTCGGCGACCTCGACGGCGCCGAGGAGCCGGAGGAGAGCGAGAGCTGACCGGGGGACCGGCGTCCGCGAGTGTAAAGTTTACTTGACACTCGCCCGGGGCGGTCCCACCCTCCCGGCATGACGACCGAGCGCCTGCCGAAGCCTCTCGCGGTTCCCGCGCCGCGCGCGCTGCTGGAACTGCTCAAGCCGATCACGTGGTTCGCGCCTATGTGGGCCTTCGCCTGCGGCGTGGTCTCGTCGGGGGTCGCGGTCGGCGGGCGCTGGCCGGTGGTGCTCGCCGGGATCCTGCTCGCCGGACCGCTGGTCTGCGCCACCAGCCAGGCGGCCAACGACTGGTTCGACCGCCACGTCGACGCCATCAACGAGCCGCACCGGCCGATCCCCTCGGGCCGCATCCCCGGCCGCTGGGGCCTCGCGGTGGCGGTGGCCTGGACGCTGCTGTCGCTCGCGGTCGCGTCCCTGCTCGGGCCCTGGGTGTTCGGCGCGGCGGTGTTCGGCCTCGCGCTCGCCTGGATCTACAGCGCGCCGCCCCTGCGGCTGAAGCGCAACGGCTGGTGGGGCAACGCCGCCTGCGGCCTGTGCTACGAGGGCCTGCCGTGGTTCACCGGCGCCGCCGTGATGGGCGCGGCCCTCCCCGACGGGCGCGTCCTCCTGCTCGCCGCCCTCTACAGCCTCGGCGCCCACGGCATCATGACCCTCAACGACTTCAAGTCGATCGAGGGCGACCGGCGCACCGGGATCCGCTCGCTCCCGGTCCAGCTCGGGCCGGACCGCGCCGCCCGCCTCGCCTGCCTCGTCATGGCGGCGCCGCAGGTCGCCGCGGTCGCGGCGCTGGCCGCCTGGGGCGCGCCCTGGCACGCGGCCCTCGTCGCCGCTCTGCTCGCCGGCCAGGGGACGCTGATGCGCCGCTTCCTCGCCGACCCGCACGGTCGCGCCGCGTGGTACAACGGCACCGGAACGCTGCTGTTCGTGCTCGGCATGCTGACTGCGGCGCTGGCGCTGCGCGGGGGCGTCGCGTGAGCCCGGCCGCCGCCTTCGGCTGGGGAACCATCCTGCGCCTCGGCCTCGTCCAGACCGCGCTCGGCGCGATCGTGGTGCTCATCACCTCGACCCTCAACCGCGTGATGGTGGTGGAGCTGGCGCTCCCCGCCGCCCTGCCCGGCGGGCTGGTGGCTCTGCACTACGCCGTGCAGGTGCTGCGCCCGCGCTGGGGCTACGGGTCGGATCTCGGCCGGCGGCGCACGCCGTGGATCGTCGGCGGCATGGCGCTGCTGGCGCTCGGCGGCGTCGGCGCCGCCCTCGGGACGACCCTCGTCGCGACGCATCCGGTGGCCGGCTTCGCGCTCCTCGTCCTGTCGTTCCTTGCCGTCGGCATCGGGGTCGGGGCGGCCGGCACCTCGCTGCTGGTCCTGCTCTCCACCGGCGTCGCGCCGCACCGCCGGGGCGCGGCGGCGACGATCGTCTGGATCATGATGATCGCCGGCTTCGTCGTCACCGCGCCTACCGCCGGACACCTCCTCGATCCGTTCTCGGAATCCCGCCTCGTCGCGGTGTCGGGCGGCGTCTCGCTGATCGCCTTCCTGGTCGCCCTCGCGGCTGTGTGGGGCCTCGAGCCGCCGCGGCCCCCCGGCGGGGCCCGGCCCGGGCCGGCGCGGCCGTTCCGCCTCGTCCTCGCCGAGGTCTGGGCCGAGCCGCAGGCGCGCCGATTCACGGTGTTCGTGTTCCTGGCGATGCTCGCCTACAGCGCGCAGGAACTGATCCTCGAACCCTTCGCCGGCCTCGTCTTCGCGCTGTCGCCGGGCGCGACCACGAAGCTCGCCGGGCTCCAGAACGGCGGCGTGCTGGCCGGCATGGTGGTGGTCGCCCTCGTCACCGCCAACGGGCGCGGGCCCCTCGCCTCGCTGCGGCTGTGGACGGTCGCCGGCTGCCTCGGCTCGGCCGGCGCGCTCGCGGCGATCGCGGCCTGCGGATTCGGCGGACCCGGCATGCCGCTTCGTACCTGCGTCGCCGCGCTCGGCCTGTTCAACGGGATCTTCGCGGTGGCGGCGATCGGCTCGATGATGGCGCTCGCCGGCACCGGCGGCGCGCCCGGCGGCGAGAGCCGCCACGGCACCCGGATGGGCGTCTGGGGCGCGGCGCAGGGCCTCGCCTTCGGCCTCGGCGGCTTCCTCGGCGCGGCCGGCGTCGACCTCGCGCGGCTCGCCTTCGACACGGTGGTGCCGGCCTACGCCACGGTCTTCGTGATCGAGGCGGTCCTGTTCCTCGCTGCCGCCGGGCTGGCCCTCGGGATCGGCCGGCCGGAGCCCGGGAAGCGACCACTCGGCGGGTTGGCGATGAGGCACGCGGTCTGACCAACGATCCGGCCGGCGAGCACCGGTCCGGACAACCCGGAGGCACGGCCATGGACGAGGCGATCCTCGATGCGGTGGTGGTGGGGGGCGGTCCGGCCGGGGCGACCGCGGCGACCGATCTGGCGCGGCTCGGCCGCCGGATCGTGCTGCTCGACCGGGCCGGGCGCATCAAGCCGTGCGGCGGCGCGATCCCGCCGCGGCTGATCCGCGACTTCGCAATCCCCGACGAGCTGCTGGTGGCGAGGATCCGCGCCGCCCGCATGGTCTCGCCGCGGGAGCGCGCGGTCGACATGCCGGTCGGCGATGGCTTCGTCGGCATGGTCGATCGCGGGCCCTTCGACGAGTGGCTGCGCAACCGCGCCGCCCTCGCCGGCGCCGAGCGGATCACCGGCACCTATCTGCGGCTGACCCGCGAGGCGGGCGTGGTCACGGTCCATTACCGCGACGCCGGCGGGGCCGAGGCGCGGCTCTGCACCCGCCTCGTCATCGGGGCGGACGGCGCCAACTCGGCGGTCGGGCGCCAGGAGATCCCGGCCCACGCGCGGATGCGGCAGGTCTTCGCCTACCACGAGATCGTGCGCACCCCGCCGGCCGGCGCCTTCGAGGCGGCGCGCTGCGACGTCTACTACCAGGGCGTGCTGTCGCCGGACTTCTACGCCTGGATCTTCCCGCACGGCGACACGCTCAGCATCGGCACCGGCAGCGCCCGCAAGGGGTTCTCGCTCCGCGGCGCGGTCGGGCGGCTGCGCGCCGCGACCGGGCTCGACCGCGGCGAGACCCTGCGCCGCGAGGGCGCGCCGCTGCCGCTGAAGCCCCTGAGCCGGTTCGACAACGGCCGCGACGTGCTGCTCACCGGCGACGCCGCCGGCCTCGTCGCCCCGGCCTCCGGCGAGGGCATCTACTACGCCATGGTCGGGGGCCGCCTCGCGGCCGAGGCCGGCCACGCCTTCCTGACGACCGGCGACGCCCGGGCCCTGGCGCAGGCGCGCCGCCGCTTCCTCAAGGCGCATGGCCGGGTGTTCTGGATCCTGCGCCTGATGCAGACGGTGTGGTATCGCAACGACGGCCTGCGGGAGCGCTTCGTCAGCATCTGCCGCGACCCCGACGTGCAGTCGCTCACCTGGGACGCCTACATGAACAAGGAACTGGTGCGGGCGCGCCCCGCCGCCCACGCACGGATCTTCTTCAAGGATCTCGCCCATCTGTTCCGCTGGGTCTCGCCGTGATCGAGGCGCTCGGAGGACGCTGGGGCCCGATCGCGGTGGCGGCGGCGTCGGCGATCGTGGTCGCGGGGGCGGGGGCATGGCTCACGACGCTCGGCCCCTGGTACGCGAGCCTGCGGGTGCCGTCGTGGAAGCCGCCCGACTGGGCGTTCGGCCCGGTCTGGACCACGATCTTCACCCTCACGGCGATCGCCGGCGTGATGGCCTGGAACGCCGCGCCGGAGGGGCCTGAGCGCGGGTGGCTGCTCGCCGCCTTCGCGCTGAACGGCGTGCTCAACATCGCCTGGAGCGGCCTGTTCTTCCGCCTGGAACGGCCGGACTGGGCGCTGATCGAGGTCGCGGCGTTGTGGCTCTCGGTCGCCGTGCTGATCGTGGCGGTCGGGTGCCATTCCGGCCTCGGTGCGGTGCTGCTCGTGCCCTACCTCGTCTGGGTCGGCATCGCCGCCGCGCTCAACTGGTCGATCGTGCGGCTGAACGGACCGTTCTGAGCCGGCTCGCCATACCGGACCTTGCGGATGCCGCAGCGCCCAAACTCGCATGCTGCACCGCACTTGGCGAGACCAGGGCTCGGCGCCGCTGCGACATCGTGAACCGTGGCGTCATTTCGACGATCCAGCACGATGTTTTGACCTCTGCGGGACTGGAGCCCCGCGTTTTCTAGGTTAGTTCCCCGATCGACTGTGCAAGCCTCGGCATTGCCAGGAGGGCTCGACCGTGCCGGACGTCCTCGCCAGCGGTTCGCTCGTCGACCTCGCGCTCGTCCTGGTCGCGGCGGAGGCCGGCCTGCTGCTGCTGTGGCGCCGCCGGCGCGGACCCGGCCGGGCGGCGCTCCTTGTCAACCTCGCTTCGGGCGCCTGCCTGATGCTGGCCCTGCGCGCCGCCCTCGCGGGCGCCCCCGGATTCTGGCTCGCCGCCGCCCTCGCGGGAGCGGGCGCCGCCCACGTCGCCGATCTCTGGCTGCGGCTGCGTTCCGCCGCCCGATAACCACAACCGGAGGAAGCCCCATGCGTCGCATCACGGCCCTGGCCCTCGGCACCAGCGCGCTCGCCCTCGCCGCCGGCGCGGCGCTGGCGCAAGGCGCGGCGCCCCCCGACCTCGTCGAGAAGGGCCGCTACCTCGCCACGGCGGGCGACTGCGTCGCCTGCCACACCGCACCCGGCGGCAAGCCCTACGCGGGCGGGCTCTACATCAACTTCCCGGGCGGAATCGGCAAGCTGTCGACGCCGAACATCACCCCCGACAAGGAGACCGGCATCGGCGCCTGGAGCGACGACGAGTTCAAGCGCGCGATGCACGAGGGCATCACGCGGAGCGGCAGCTACCTGTACCCGGCGTTCCCGTTCCCCTGGTACACCCGCATGACCGACGACGACGTGCGGGCGATCAAGGCCTACCTGTTCTCGCTGGAACCGATCAACGCACCGCGGAAGCCCGCCGACATCGCGTTTCCGTTCAGCATCCGCGAGGGGCTGCTGGCGTGGCGGCTCGCCTTCTTCACCGCCGGCCGCTTCGAGCCCGACCCGAAGGCGACCGAGCAGGTCAACCGCGGCGCCTATCTCGTCGGCGGCCCGGGCCATTGCGGCGCCTGCCACAACGGCAGCAAGCTCGTCGGCGCCTCGCAGTGGAGCGGCTACCTCGAGGGCGGCTCGATCGACGGCTGGTACGCGCCGAACCTGTCGGGCGACGACAAGGAGGGGCTGGGCCTGTGGAGCGAGGACCAGCTCTTCACCTACCTCAAGACCGGCGCGGCGCCGGGCCGGGCCGGCGTCGTCGCCGGGCCGATGCGGCAGGTGATCGAGGAAAGCCTGAGCAAGATGAGCGACGGCGACGTGCGCGCCATCGCGGCCTACCTCAAGACCCTGGCGCCCAAGCCCACCTACACGCCGGACGTGCGATCCGAGTTCAAGTCCGCCTCGACGGCGCCCGGCGCCGACACCTACCTCAACCGCTGCGTCGCCTGCCACCGGCCGGACGGCCAGGGCATGCCGGGGGCGATTCCGCCGCTCGCCGGCAACGGCGCGGTGCTCGCCAAGGGTCCCGAGACGGTGATCCGGGTGATCCTCGGCGGCCTCGACGCCAAGGGCGACTACGCGGCGATGCCGGCGGTCGGGGTCGGCATGACCGACGCCGAGATCGCGGCGGTGACGAACTACGTCCGCCAGACCTTCGGCAACGAAGCGCCGCCGACCGCCGAGCCCGGTCAGGTCGCGGCCCTGCGCGCCGAGACCCAGACGATGCTCGCCGGCAACGCCGCCTGCGAGACTGTCTCGGATCCGACGCTCGCCGAGGCGCTCAAGCAGGCCGACGCGGCCGGCCAGCTCAAGGACATCAAGGCCGAGCAGATGCTGCCCCGCATCGCCACCCTGCTGCCCGCGATCCGGCAGGCCGCCCCGCAGGCCGGTTCGGCCGCGCTCGTCAACGGGCTCACCGCCACGTTCTGCCAGGTGGCCGACCGCAAGACCGTCGGGCTCGACTGGTCGACGGCGCTCGGCACCTTCGCGGGCGTGGTCTACGGGCAGTTGAAGAACCCGAGCCGGGTGGACAAGTAGGGGTTTCGGCTGCCTTGGATTGTACCCTCCCCCGCTGCGCGCGACCATCCGGGGAAAATTCCTTTTAAGATCAAGCGCGGGATCCCCTCTCCCGAGTGGGAGAGGGGTAGGGGTGAGGGTGGAGACGGCTCCAAAAAGAACACCAACGGTCGAGCTGCGCAGCTCGACCGTTGGTGGATGAATTTGAACCCGAGCCACCCTCACCCCCGGCCCCTCTCCCACTCGGGAGAGGGGAGATGCGCCATTTCTTTTCCCCAGAGCGCCCCCTGCCCTCTGCATGCGAGGACGCCTATTTTCCGAAGGGTGGCGACCCCGTTGGCGGGGGCCATCTGGATCAGCGTCGCGATCCCCTCTCCCGGCTCGCATCCGCTCGCCACCCTCCCCCGACAGAGGGGGGAGGGTCCATATCGGCGCGTCGACCCGCTACCGCGGATCCACCCCCTGGTGCGGCCGCGGCGCGCCGCCGTGGTGATCGGTGAAGCTCGACCGCTCGCCGGTCTCCTTGGCGCGCTGGACCCGCATCCGCTGCCAGATCAGGAACAGGATGACCAGCGCGAAGGTCGTGAAGGCGAGCATGTAGATCAGGCCGGAATCGCCCATGGCCGTTGCCTCCGAAGGCGCCCCACGGGCGCTGGTTGACGGGACGCGCCGCCGGCCGGACGGACCGCCGCAACACGCACCTGACCAACTCGCGGGACCCCGCGACCTGCCGATGCGGCAAATCGTCGTCAGTCGAAGCTGAAGACCCGCGGCGCCGTGTCGAAGTAAACCAGCCGGACCTCCAAAAAATCCGATCGCGCGTCATCGGTTTTGCACGTGCGAAAAGGCCCCGGTTCGGATCCGAACCGGGGCCTTCTGCTTTGTCGGCGTGCCGGAAGCGGCCCTTATTGGGCCGGCGCCATCGGCCCGCCGGCGAGCTCGGGATAGTCCTTGAGCATGCTGGCGCCGTTGAGCGGCTTGGCGAGGCCCTGGTGGCAGGTGGTGCAGTTGGCCTTCGGTGCGTCGCCCTCCGGCCCGAGCCGGGCCTCGGGCAGCACCGGCGTCAGCGGCGTGATGAAGTGGCCGTTGATGTCGCGCACCATCCGGATGCCGTGCCAGGCGGTCACGCGCTTGGGCGTGCTCTCGTGCCAGGACGAGAAGGCGCGGCTGTTGTGGCAGTAGGTGCAGTTGACGCCCAGACTCTCCGACATGTGGATCATCAGGGAGTACGTCAGCTCGGCGTCCTGGATCGGCTTCGACGGGCTCGTCGGCAGGGCCGTGGTGGCGGCGACCCGAACCGCGTTCTGGTCGATGTCCGGGTTGCCGAGCAGGGTCTTGTAGGGGTCGTAGTTCAGCGAGGTCAGGCCGGCCTCGGGCGCCGGGTGGTTCTGTCCGCCGTCCCGGGCCGCGAAGCCCTTCGCGTGCGGCGGGCCGGGATTGTCGTACCACACCGCCTGCGGCACCGGGTTGCCGCGGTGGCAGGTGTAGCAGGTCACGCCGGTCTCGCCGACGTGGTTCTTCCAGTCCGAGTTGATGTGGCGGACCATCCGGAGCATCGAGCGGGCGACCGTCTTGGCGTAGACGCTGTCGTCGGCCATGTTCTCGACGTTGTGGCAGTAGGCGCAGCCCTGCTCGGGCGCGACCCATTCGGTGATCGAGACCATCACGCGATTGAACTGGTCGGCCGTGAGGTCGTTCAGCACCTGCACGTTCTGGTAGACCTGGGTCGCCGGCTCGCCGCCGGGGGGCGCCGGGTCCTGCGGCGCGGGCGCGGCGTTGGCCTCGATCTTCGCCGCGAGGGTGCGGGGGTTCTGCACCTGCACCATGCCGGTACCGCGGAACCCGGTCTGTTCGGAGCGCACCGGCGGGCGCGTCCAGCCCGCGGTGCCGAACATCGCGCCGGTGAGCAGCACCGCCACCACGACGCCGAGGATCTGAAGGGTCAGCTTCATGGCGTGCCTCCCGGAGCCGCGAGGGGCGAGGTGGCCAGGGGATCGACCACCGGCCCGTAGACCGTCGGATAGCTCGGGGCGACGCCGTGCTTGACCGCCCAGAGGTACCAGTTGTCGACCACGGTGCCGGTGAGCAGGATGCCGATGCCGCCGGTCAGCGTGGTCAGGAACGCGAACCACCACAGCCAGCGATGGACCGATTCCATCGTGGCGTTGAAGCCCATGGTCCAGCGCCAGAACAGGGCGGCGCGCTCGGTCGCGGTGCCGCGGTCGACGATCTGCTCGATCTCGCGCTCGCCGCCGTAGCGGCTCACCGCCAGGATGGTGGCGCCGTGCATCGCGAACAGCATCGTCGATCCGTACAGGAACACGATCGAGAGCATGTGGAACGGGTTGTAGAACAGGTTGCCGTAGCGCAGCGAGAACGCCGCGGTCCAATCGAGGTGCGGGAAGATCCCGAACGGCACCGCCTCGCTCCAACTCCCCATCAGGATCGGCCGGATGAAGCCGAGGACGAGGTAGAGCCAGATCGCCGAGGCGAAGGCCCAGGGCACGTGGTAGCCCAGCCCCAGCGCCCGGGCGCGCCGGAACAGCCGCACCCACCACAGCAGGATCGAGGCGGTGAGGAAGAACCCGGCCATCAGCCACCAGCCGCCCTCGGCGAGCGGCGGCAGGATCTTGAGCCCGTATTCGGGCCGCGGCGGCTCCAGGGCGAGCCACGGGAGCTGGCGCACGAACTGCACCGGATCCCAGTTCACCGAGGCCCACATGTTGAGGCCGATGATCTCGATCGCGATGAAGCCGCAGGCCAGCGACATCGTGCCGAGCGTGCCGAGATAGATCGGTCCGATCTGGGCGTTGCCGACGAGGCCGGCGAGGTAGCTGAAGCCGCCCTGGCCGACGCGGTTCTCGATCTCCGGGATCTCGACGCCGGCTTCCGGATGGAGCGGGTGGACCTGCACCTGCGTGTAGATGTTCTGGTAATACCCCATGGCGGCGGATGCCTTCTGACGGGTGACGTCTCGGGAGGACGGGCTGGGCTCAGCGCCAGATCGGCAGGCTCAGCCACCAGCCCCACCATTCGGGCCAGCCGCGGGTCCAGAACGGGCCGCTGATGACGATGCAGACCGCGCTCCAGAACCCGGCCGAGAGGGCCAGGAACAGGCCGAGCCGGTGGATGCCGAGCGTGCCGATCGAGTAGCCGATCGTATCGCGGAAGTAGGTGTCCTCGTGCTCGGGGGTCTTGACCACCTCGCCCTTGCCGGGATTGACCGAGGACAGGATCAGCGAGCCGTGCAGCGACAGCGCGAAGGTCGTCGTGAAGAAGAACGTCACAGCGAGCATGTGCGCGGGATTGTAGTGGAAGTGGAGGTACTGGTATCCGACGTTCGACACCCAGTCGAGGTGGCTGAGTATCCCGTAGGGGAAGCCGTGGCCCCAGGCGCCCATCAGCATCGGGCGGACCACCACCAGCGTCACGTAGGCGGCGATCGCCACCGAAAAGGCGAAGGGGACGTGATATCCGATGCCGAGCTTGCGGCAGATCTCGACCTCGCGCAGGGCCCAGGATCCGAAGGACCCCACGGCGCAGAAGGTGATGATCTGCCACAGGCCGCCCTCGCGCAGCGGCGCCAGCGCCAGCCCGTACTTGAGGTCGGGCGGCGCGATGTTGATCTGCCAGACGTTCCAGGTCGGCCCGAGCGCCGCGCCCCAGACGATCAGGCCGGTGCCGAGCAGGGTGAAGAACAACCCCGTGACCCCGAAGAAGCCGACGTAGAACGGCCCGGCCCAGAAGTCGAACAGGTCGCCGCCGAGCAACGTCCCGCCGCGGACCCGGTATTTCCGCTCGAAATTCAGCATGGCCATGGCGCGGCCCTCCCGTCCGCTCGACGTGCGTGGTGACCGCGGACGGTCGGTCCGTCCGCGGCGCGGGGCGCCCGCGCGGGCGCCCGGTCCCGCTGCCGTCAGGTCGGCAGGACGAGGCTGTGGGCGATCTCGGCCTTCTTGGCCGCGGGCCCCTCCAGCCAGTTGAACCGGTTGGTGCTGAGCAGGATGAAGTGGATGATCAGCGCGAGCACGAACAGGAAGGTGAACAGGGCCACCAGGGTGCGGCGCGGATCGAACAGAAGCCAGACCTTGTGCATGACGGATCCTCCCTCTTCACGCGATGAAGGGCAGCAGGCCGTGGGCGGCGTAGGTCACGCCGTCCGTCAGCGACGAGTAGCCGTTGGGCCCGGGCAGCCAGGGCCGCCACAGCCAGACGAGGAAGTGCGCGACGACCGCGATCGCCGTGAAGATGATGAAGCTGGTGACGAAGATGCCGTGAAACTCCTTCGCCTCCTCTTCGGTGAGTCCTGAGAGTACGCTGGGTTTGTCCATGCCGTTGGCCATTGCCGAACCTCCGGATGCGGGACCGCGCGGGGATTCCCGCGCGGGGGTTGCCCGGCCGTGACGGTCGGGCGGTCTCCCCGCCGCCGTCGCCGGCGGCGGAAACTCGGCCCAGCGGGCATCGGCCCGGGCGGGCTTAGCCCGAGGTGCCTCAGCCCAAGGTGCCTCAGCCCAAGGTGCCTCAGCCCATGAAGGCGAAGGGGATCGCCGAGAGCGCCATCGCGCGGGCCTCGCCGAACACCGAGCGGCGCGGCAGAGCGGCGGCCCCGGGGCGCAGGCGCTGCACGACGGCGGCGACCAGGAAGACCGGGTAGGTCGCCGCCAGGATGGTCCGGAACTGGACCGCCTCGGACCGGGACCGCGACACCGCGACGAACGGACGGACTGCTTCGGATCTCATGGCTTCGGCTCTCCTCCGTTCCCGCCTGCGCGGGAGCCATTGCGGGGTGACCGGCGCGGCGGCCGCGCCGGCCGGCACGGCGGTCAGGCCGCCGCGAGCGAGGCGCGGGCGCGCTCGACGCAGAGTTCGGTCACGCGCTCGGACCCGGCCCGGCTCGCCTCGCGCTCGGCGGCGTCGCGCAGGCGCTTGGCGAACGAGATCCGCACCAGCACCGGGCTCGCCTCCACCGAGGCGTCGAGGCGCTCGCGCGCGTCGTCGTCCCACGGGAGCGCCGAGCCGGTCGAAGAATGCGGCGCGCGGGCCGGCGTCGCCTCGACGGCGTCGAGGTCGCGCGACAGCGGCAGGATGTGGAAGAGCGCGTCGAACAGCGCGTTGCACACCTCCTGCACGAGGTAGGTCGCGCCCGAATACCCCATGAACGGCGTGCCGGTGTGCCGGCGCACCACCGCGCCCGGAAACGAGGCCGGGATGAACACCGCCCTCCCGCCGCATTCGGCGAGGTAGAGCCGCTCGTTGTAGGAGCCGAACAGCACCAGTGGCGGCGTCTCGCGGATCGCCTGCCGCACCGCCGCGTTGTCGGGCTTGGTGCCGGCGGTGCGCGAGACCGCGAACCGGCACGGCAGCCCCATCTCGTCCTCGAGGAAGTGGCGCAGGCCCCGCGCATAGGTGTCGGTCGCGACGATTCCGAAGCTCGCCGAGGCGAAGAAGTCCTGCGTCACCGAGCGCCACAGGTCCCATAGCGGCTTGAGCGTCGTGTGCTTCTCGCGCTCGATGAACGGCTCGGGATCGACGCCGAGGATCTCGCCGAGCGCCCGCAGGAACTTCGTCGTGCTGTGCACCCCGATTGGCGCATGGAGGTAGGGCCGGTCGAGGGCCTCGCAGAGCAGGCGCCCGAACTCGCGGTAGAGGCAGATGTTGGCATCGGCCTCGACGAGGCGCGGGATGTCGGAGAGATGGGTGCCGAGCGGGAAGACGAGGTTCACCTCGGCGCCGATGCCC
Organism: Methylobacterium oryzihabitans; assembly: GCF_004004555.2. Lineage (GTDB taxonomy): Bacteria > Pseudomonadota > Alphaproteobacteria > Rhizobiales > Beijerinckiaceae > Methylobacterium > Methylobacterium oryzihabitans. The sequence goes on along the minus strand of NZ_SACP01000003.1, from coordinate 249,492 downwards.
TCGACGAGGCGCCGGATCTCGGCGAGGTCGGAGGGCATGTTGAAGGTGCCGTAGGCCGGGCCGATCAGGTTGACCCGCGGCTTCACCCCGGGGGCGCGTTCGGGCCGCGGCGGGATCACACCCTTCTTGCCGGCCTTCTTCGCCCCGTATTCGTGCCAGAGCCAGGACAGGGCGCGGTCGGCGGCCTGCCACTGATCCTCGTCGATGGTACGCGACAGGAAGCGCTGGAGGTTGGTGCCCTCCGGCGTCACGCCGCCGCCGATCATCTCGGCGATCGAGCCGGTGACGACGACGCTGGGCTGCGCCGGATCGAGCGTCGCGTGGGCGCGTCGCATCGCCCCTTCGGTGCCGTGGCGGCCGAGTTCCTCCTCGGCCAGGCCCGTGACGACGATCGGCAGCTCGTGCGGCGGCAGCGCGTCGGTGTAGTGCAGCACCGAGGTCACCGGCAGGTTCTCGCAGCCGACCGGGCCGTCGATGACGACCTGGAGCCCCTTCACCGCCGTGAAGACATAGACGGCGCCCCAGTAGCCGCCGGCGCGGTCGTGGTCGAGGACGAGCATCAGGCCATCTCCCCGATCGGTTTCTCGGGTGCGGCGCGCTTCACCGCCGCGCGCTTCTTCGGCACGTCCTGCCAGATCCCGGCGGCGTGGCCCTCGCCGACGCCGGCGAAGAACGACCGCATGGCGTCGAACCGCGCGGCTTGCGCCATCGCCCCGTTCACCACCTGGGCCAGCGAGCCGGCACCGGCGACGCCCATCAGCGGGCGGGCCGAGATCAGGTTGGTGAAGTAGAGCGCGGGAATCGCCCGCTCCTTGGCCTTCTGCACCACCGGGGTGGTGCCGATGGCGAGATCGGGCCGGTATTCCTCGACCGCCGCGAGATCGTGCTCCAGCGAGGCGCGGAACCGCACCCGGCAGCCGCGCTGCTCCAGCCAGTCGCGGTCGGCCTCGGCGAACGGCGTCCGCGGCAGGGCGGTGCCGACGTAAGGCACCTCGGCGCCGCTCTCGACCAGAAGGCGGGCCACCAGCAGTTCCGAGCCCTCGTAGCCCGAGAGCGTGATCCGGCCGCGGATCGGATTCGCCGCGAGCGCCCCCCGGATCGCCGGCAGGAACCGGTTCTTGGCCGCCTCGACGCGGGCGCGGGCGACGCCGCAGGCCTGCCCGACCGCGTCGAGCCACGCGGCGGTGCCGTCGTGGCCGACCGGCGCGGAGCCGAAGGCCGGCCGGCCCGCCGCCTCGAACTCGCGCAGGCACGCGGTGTAGAACGGGTGGATCGCCGCCACCGCCGTGCCGTCCAGCGCCGCGTAGAGCTCGCGCCATTCCCGCGTCGGCACCACCGGGCCGGCGCTCAGGCCGAGCGGTTCGAGCAGCGCGCCGATCTGCACCGGGTCGGCCGGGAACATCTCGCCGAGCAGCGCGACGGTCGGACGCCCGTCGCGGCCTCGCGTCGGCGTCCCTTCGCGGGGCGCCGCGACGGGGCCCAGCTCCGCCTCGGTCCGCGCGACCCGCAGCATCGCGCCGGCGAGCACATCCTTGGCCTCGGCATGGGTCGGCACGCCGAAGCCCGGCACGTCGATGCCGATGATCCGCACCCCGTCGATCTCCCGCGGCAAGAGCCGCAGCGGCACGCCGGAGGCGGTCGGCACGCACAGGTTGATGACCACGACCGCGTCGTGCAGCGCCGGGTCGGCGGTGGCGTGGACCGCGTCGCGGATGTCCTCGAACAGCTTGCCGGTGACGAGCGTCTCGGAGTTGAACGGCACGTAGCCGACCGTGCGGCGCGCGCCGTAGAAGTGCGAGGTGAAGGTCAGCCCGTAGACGCAGCAGGCCGAACCCGAGAGGATCGTCGCGGTGCGGCGCATGCGCAGGCCGACCCGGAGCGAGCCGAAGGCCGGGCACATGCTCTGCGGCTGGTCGTGCGGGCCGGTCGGGTAGTCGCGCTTGAGGGCGTCCAGGGTCTCGCCCATGCCGGCGGCCTGCGCCGCCTCGCGCATCGCCGCCTTGCCGGAATGGCAGCCGTGGCCGTCCTCGCGGGTCGCCGCGAGATTCACCGGGCCGCTCCGGGCGCGCAACGCCGCGATGTCCAGGGAGGCACCCATGGTCACACCGTCTCGTAGACGACTTCGAGGGACGGCCGGATCTCGACCGGGCGGCCGCGCATGTCCGCGTCGCTCGCGGGATCGAGCACCACCCCGCGCCCGACGGCCTCGCCCTTGAACAGGCCGAGGAGCGCGTCCTGCGACAGCGGCGTCGGCCGGTGCGGCAGGGCGGAGCCGATGTTGTCGGCGAGTTCGGCGAAGAGGGGCCCCCAGCGCCCGTCCGGGCGGCCGATGATCTCGTAGTTCGCGCTCTTCCGGCGGATGTCGTCGTCGGCCGGGATCGAGGCGAGGATCGGGATGCCGGCCGCTTCCGCGAAGGCCTGCGCCTCGCCGGTGCCGTCGTCCTTGTTGATGACGAGGCCGCCGACGCCGACGTTGCCGCCGAGCTTGCGGAAGTATTCCACCGCCGAGCAGACGTTGTTGGCGACGTAGAGCGACTGCAGGTCGTTCGAGCCGACGACGATGACCTTCTGGCACATGTCGCGGGCGATCGGCAGGCCGAAGCCGCCGCAGACCACGTCGCCGAGAAAGTCGAGCAGGACGTAGTCGAAGCCCCATTCGTGGAAGCCGAGCTTTTCCAGCAGCTCGAAGCCGTGGATGATGCCGCGCCCGCCGCAGCCGCGGCCGACCTCCGGCCCGCCGAGTTCCATCGCGAACACGCCGTCGCGCTTGAAGCAGACGTCGCCGATCGCCACCGCCTCGCCGGCGAGCTTGCGCCTCGTCGAGGTCTCGATGATCGTCGGGCAGGCCCGGCCGCCGAACAGCAGCGAGGTGGTATCGCTCTTCGGGTCGCAGCCGATCAGCAGCACCCGCTTGCCCTGCTGGGCGAGCATGTAGGACAGGTTGGCGAGCGTGAAGCTCTTGCCGATGCCGCCCTTGCCGTAGATCGCGATGATCTGGGTCTCGCGGGTCGCCGCGGTCGGGACCGGGTCCGGCGGGATCGCGGCCTCGGCGCGCAGGATCGAGGCTTGGAGCGCGGCGCCGTTCAGCGAAGCGTTCATGGCTGTGCTCTCCAGTCGAGGACCATCTTGAGGCAGTCGGCATCGCCGAACGCCGTGCGGTAGGCCGCCTCGGCCTCGCCGGCCGGGCGCCGGTGGGTGACGAGGCCGTCGAGGGACAGGGCGCCGGAGCCCGCGAGCGCCGCCACGGCGTCGAGGTCGCCGGGCTGCCACTGCGCCGCGACGCGGATGCGCGCCTCGCGCAGGAAGGCCGGCGGGAACGCGAACGAGAGCGGCGCCTCGTAGAAGCCGGCCAGCACCACCTCGCCGCCCGGGGCGAGCCGGGCGATCAGGCGGTCGAGGAGGCCGGCATCGCCGCTGGCGTCGATGACGCGGGCATAGGACGTCTCGTCCTGATCCGGGTCGATCACCTTGTAGCCGGTGCCGGCGCCGCGGCGGGCGGGATCGCGCTCCCACACCACCGGGTCGAGGCCGTCGATCCGCGCGATCCGCGCCAGCAGCCGCCCGAGCACGCCGTGCCCGACGATGAGCTGGCGTCCCCGGCCCTCGCTGCCGGCGAGGGCGTGATGCGCGGTGGCGGCGAGCGCCAGCAGGATGCCGCGCTCGCCGAGGGAATCGGGGATCGGCCGCAGCCGGCTGCCGGCGGCGACGAGGTGCGAGGCGGCGCCGCCGAACAGCCCGCGGACCGGGCCGAAGCAGCGCGCCCCCGGCACGAACACCGTCTCGCCGACGCGGCGGCCGGATTCCGGCCCGGCCTCGACCACCCGGCCGATCGATTCGTAGCCCGGCACCAGCGGATAGCCCATGCCGGGAAAGTCCGGCATCCGGCCCGACCACAGCAGGCGCTCGGTGCCGGTGCTGATGCCGCTCCACGCGACCTCGACGGTCGCGTCGGCGGGTCCGGGCGCGTCGAGAGCCAGCCGGGCGAGGCCGAGGCGTTCGGGACGGTCGAGGATCACGGCCTGCGCGTGCATGCGGTACGGCCCCTCCGCGAGTGCGGACGAAAGCCGCTCGAAGCGGCATTCGTCATCCTAAATGGGCGTCTATTGGTGTCAAGTTTACTTTACACTCATGAGACGGAACCGCGGCCTGCCGGTGGGAGGACCATCAGGTCGGCGTGCGAGCCGCGAGCAGGCGCACCAGCATCGGACGCCGGGTCGGGCGCTCGCGGATGCGCGCGAATCCGGCCTCGGCGAGCAGGCCCGAGAGTTCGGCGGCGGTCCGCGGCCGTCCGCTTCCCATCGCCAGGAGGTAGAACCCGAAATAGGCGTCCCCGATCGGCTCGGCCCCGGGCGTGCCGGCCATCGGCTCGGCGAGCAGCAGCGTGCCGCCCGGCGGCAGCGCGGCGCGGACCGCCTTCAGCAGGGCGAGGGCGGGTCCGTCGTCGTGATCGTGGACGACCCGTACCAGCGACACCACGTCGGCGCCGCGGGGCAAGCCGTCATGGAAGCTGCCGCCGAGGGCGGTGGCGCGCCCGGACAGGCCTTCCTGGGCGAAGCGCCGCGCGGCGCGTTCGGCGACCGGCGGCAGGTCGAACAGCGTGACGGCGAGGGCCGGTGCATGGCGCGCCGCCTCGACCGCGAAGGCGCCCTCGCCGCCGCCGACATCGAGGAGCCGGGCGTGGCAGGCGAGCGGGTAGGCGTCGAGGATGTCGCGGGCGACCAGCGCCTGCGAGGCGCCCATGAGGGCGCCGTAGGGCGCCACCGCCGCCTCGCCGACGCCGGCCGGGTCGTCGGTGCCGGCATAGGCCCAGTAGCCCGACAGCCGCGTCGGCTCAGCCTGGCCGCGCAGCAGCGCCACCGGATCGCGCAGGTCGTCGTACAGCATGGCGTGGTGGGCGACCATCGCGGCGACGGACGGGTTGCCGAGGAGCGCCGCCCCGAGATCGCCGAGGGCGAAGCGGCCGTCGCGCAGGGCGGTCAGCAGCCCGAGGGAGGCGGCGGCGCGCAGGAGGCAGAGCGCCCGGTCGGGCGGCAGGTCGAGGCGCCGGGCCAGCGCCTCCGGGGCGAGCGGCCCGTCGGCGAGGAGGCGGAACAGGTCCAGCCGCAGGCAGGCGGCGAGCACCTGGGCGTAGACGAAGCCGGCGCAGAGGTCGAACAGCGCCCGGGCGTTGCGCCGGGCGATGCCCCGGGTCGGCGGGAAGGCGGCGGCGAAACGCTGGAAGCGCGGGCTGGCGATCAGGCGGTGGCGCAGGGCGAGGAGGCGGTCGCGCCAGGGGAGTGACGCGACCGGGGTCGCCGGAAGGGCGTGGGGGACGGGTTTCATCGCCCTCCCCCCTCTGCGCGGAGCCGTCCGGGGAAAGGTGTGTCGCGGGCAATCTCCTCTCCCCGCGGGCGGGGAGAGGGCCGACGACACCTTGTCGTGTCGTCGGCAAGCGGAGGCGGAGCGAGGGTGAGGGGGTGGGGCCGGAAGAGGCTCCTCCGGAAACACCCCCTCACCCTCGCCCTTCGGGCTCGCTGTCTGCACGACAAGGTGCAGACAGCCCTCTCCCCGCCCGCAGGGAGAGGGGACACCCGCGCCTTTTCCTGTCGCCGGATAGCCCTGCACAGAGATGGGAGGGTTCGGTGACGAGCCACCCCGGCTATCCCTACGCCACCAGGCTCTGCGCCAGCCGCGCCGGCAGGAAGAGCCGGGTCTGGGCCAGGATCTCGGCCCGCAGGGCCTCGATGCCGGGACAGTCGGGAATCACCTCCATCGCCTCGTGGGCGAGGTCGGACAGGCGGCGCAGCGCCCCGTCCATGCCGAGCAAAGCCGCCGCGTTGGGGCGCCCGAGCGTCACGTCGCGGCCGACCGGCTTGCCGACCTCCTCCTGGCGGCAGGCGACGTCGCGCAGGTCGTCGGCGACCTGATAGGCCTCGCCGAGATATTCGCCGAGCAGCCGCCACCCCATCGGCTCGGACCCGGCCGCGGCCGCCCCCGTCACGGTGGCGGCGGCGAACAGCGCGCCGGTCTTGGCCTGCTGGTAGACCGACAGGCCGACCTGCGGTTCGGATTCCCAGGCCTGCCCGGCGACGATCCCGGCCGGCGAGCCGACCGCCCGCGCCACCAGCCCGACCAGGGCGGCGAGGCGCGCCGGCGACCGGGCGGCGCCCCGCGCCAGGGTCTCGAAGGCGAGCACGATCAGCGCGTCGCCGGTGAGCAAGGCCACCGGCACCCCGTAGGCGACGTGGACCGAGGGCTTGCGCCGGCGCTCGGCTGCGTCGTCGAAGCACGGCAGGTCGTCGTGGACCAGCGAGGCGCAGTGCAGGAGTTCGATCGCCGCCGCCGCCGCGTCGGAGGCGGCCGGGTCGTCGTCGCCGCAGGCACGGGCGACCGCGAGGCACAGCCGCGGCCGGATGCGGTGCCCGCCCGGAAACACCGCGTAGCGGATCGCCTCGGCGAGGCGCGGCGGCGCGCCGGGCGCCTCGGCGAACGACACGGCCACGTCCAGGGTCCGCTCGATGCGACGACCGTCGTCAAACTGGCCTTCCATGGCGTCTCTCCCGCATCTGTCATTTCGTTTGAACATTACGGAGTGTCATTTTAGATTGACACTTCCCGGGCAGGAGATCAACGGCGTGCCGGACGAACGGGTGGTGGTGATCGGGGCGGGGATCGGCGGGCTCGTCGCTGCGCTGACGCTCGCCGCCGCCGGCCTGCCGGTGACGCTGGTCGAGAAGGAGGCGACGCCCGGCGGCAAGATGCGCCGGGTCGCGGCCGGTCCCTGCCGCGTCGAGGCCGGTCCGACGGTCTTCACCATGCGCTGGGTGTTCGAGGAAATTTTTTCCGAGTGCGGGGCCGATCTCGGCGCCCGGGTGGCGTTGAGCCCGGCGGCGATCCTCGCCCGTCACGCCTGGAGCGCGGGCGAGCGGCTTGACCTGTTCGCCGATCCCGCCCGCTCGGAGGCCGCCATCGCGGATTTCGCCGGTGCACGGGATGCCGAGGGGTTCCGGCGCTTCCGCGCCCGGGCCGGCGAGATCTACCGCACCCTCGAAGGCCCGTTCATCCGCGGCCAGCGGCCGAGCCCGGTCGACCTCGCGATGCGCGCCGGGCCGTGGGGGATGGGCGGCCTGATGCGTATCCAGCCGTTCACGACGATGTGGACGGCCCTGTGCGAGCATTTTCGCGATCCGCGCCTGCGTCAGCTCTTCGGCCGCTACGCCACCTATTGCGGCTCCTCGCCGTTCTCGGCCCCCGCGACCCTGATGCTCGTCGCCCATGTCGAGATGGAGGGCGTGTGGACCGTCGAGGGCGGGCTGTCGCGCCTCGCCGCCGCCGTGGCGGACCTCGCCGCCGAGCGGGGAGCGGACCTGCGCTACGGGGTGGGCGCCGAGCGGATCGAGGTCGCGGGCGGGCGGGTGGCGGGCGTGACGCTGACGACCGGCGAGCGGCTGCCGGCGACCCGGGTGGTGGCGAATGCCGACGCCGCCGCCCTGGCGGACGGGCTGTTCGGGCGCGAGCCCGCCCGGGCGGTCGAGCCGGTCCCGGCGTCCGAGCGCTCGCTCTCGGCGGTGACCTTCGCGTTGGCGGGCCGGCCCGACGGCTTCCCCCTGGTGCGCCACAACGTGTTCTTCTCGCCCGATTATGCCGCCGAATTCGCCGACCTGACCCAGGGCGCCCGCCTGCCGCGGGATCCGACCGTCTACGTCTGCGCGCAGGAGCGCGGCGATCACGGCCTGCCGGATCGCGGCGACGGCGCATCCCCCGAAGCCCTGCTCTGCCTCGTCAACGCGCCCGCGCGCGACGCCCCGCTATCCCCGGAGGAGATCGCCCGATGCCACGACACGATGAGCCGACGGCTCTCCGCCTGCGGCCTGACGATCGCCGAGACGGCCAGGACCACGACGACGCCGACGGAGTTCGCCCGGCTTTTTCCGGCGACGGGCGGGGCGCTGTACGGGCGGGCCTCGCACGGCTGGATGGCGTCGTTCCGCCGGCCGGGGGCGCGCACGCGGCTGCCGGGCCTCTACCTCGCGGGGGGGAGCGTCCATCCGGGGCCGGGCGTGCCGATGGCGGCGCAGTCGGGCCGGCTGGCGGCCGCGAGCGTGCTGCGGGACCTCGGTTCGACCTGAGCGTGCCGCCCGGCGGCTATGCCTGGTGGTACGTCGACGGGGTCAGCGACGACGGCCGCCACGGCCTCACGGTCATCGCGTTCCTCGGCAGCGTCTTCTCGCCCTACTACGCCTGGAGCGGGCGGGCCGACCCGCTCAACCATTCCGCCGTCAACGTGGTCCTGTACGGCCGGCCCGGCGCCTGGGCGATGACCGAGCGGCCCCGCGGCAGCGTCGCGCGCGACGCGACCTCGCTGGCGATCGGCCCGAGTTCGCTGCACTGGGACGGCACCACCCTGACGATCCGGGTCGCGGAGGTGACGAGCCCCCTGCCCTCGCGCCTGTCCGGCACGATCCGGGTGCGGCCGGCCGGGATTACGCCGGGCCCGTTCACCCTCGACGCCGAGGGCCGCCACCGGTGGTGGCCGCTCAGCCCGGCCTCGCGGATCGAGGTCGCGTTCGACCGCCCGTCCCTGCGCTGGAGCGGCGACGCCTATTTCGACACCAACGACGGCGACGTGCCGCTCGAGGATTCGTTCCGGAGCTGGACGTGGTCGCGCTCGACGCTCAAGCGCGGCGCCGCGATCCTCTACGACGTCGAGCGCCGCGACGGCAGCCGCCAGGACCTGTCCCTGCGCTTCGATCCGGACGGCACCCCGCAGCCGATCGAGCCGCCGGTGCCGGCGCGGCTGCCGCCGACGCTGTGGCGCCTACCGCGCGCGACCCGCAGCGACGACGGCGCGGCCTCGGTGCTGCGCCGCTTCGAGGACGCGCCGTTCTACTCGCGCTCGCTGCTCTCGGCCCGGATCTGCGGCGAGGCGGTGCGGCCGGTGCACGAGGCGCTCGACCTCGACCGGTTCACCAACCCGCTGGTGCGCCTGATGCTGCCGTTCCGCATGCCGCGCGCCCCGCGCTGACTCAAACCCTCCAGAGCGGGAGACCCGACCCCATGGCCCAGGACGCGAAGGCGGGAGACAAGGCGGACGATTCCGACGAGGAAGGCGGGCGGCTGACGCGGCTCTCCGCCTTCGTGTTCCTGCACACCGAGCACGCGATCTACGCCGCCCTCGGCGTGCTGCTGGCGATCACGGCGGTGATGGCGCTGCTCGACGCCGCCGGGATGACCGGCAAGGCGATCCTGTCGGTCGGCGGCGCCTCGCAGCTCCTCGACGTGGTCGACCGGCTGCTGTTCCTGCTGATGCTGGTCGAGATCCTGCACACCGTGCGGGTCTCGATGCGCTCGGGCCGGCTGACCTGCGAACCGTTCCTGATCGTCGGCCTGATCGCGTCGATCCGGCGGGTCCTGGTGCTGACGCTCCAGACCGCCGAGGCGATGCACGCCGCCGACTGGTCGCCGCAGAAGGAGGCGCTGTTTCGCGCCTCGATGATCGAGCTCGGGGTGCTGGCCGGGCTGATTCTGGTGATGGTGGTGTCGATCTTCCTGCTCCACCGCGCCCGGGACGACGAGAAGCCGGCCGGGGTCGAGTAGGCCCCGGGCGGATCGCAGCCGCCGGGCCTGCAACCGGCACGGCCCGTGCGGCATTGGTAATGGCCGGTCGTGGTGCAACTCAGGGAGGTTTCGATGGGCCTGCTGTTCTTCCTGGTCTTCGTCTGTCCGTGGATCGTGGTGGCGGTCGTCTCCAGCCGCGGCCAGCTGATGAAGCCCAAGCCGTTCTGACCGAGCCGTTCTGATCGAGCCGTTCCGACGCCCGGGAGGTCTCCCGGCGTCCGATCGACATGAGGGCGCCGTCACGGCGGGAGAGTCGCCGTGCGGACCGTCCTCATGTCGAACGGACCGGTGCATCCGGTCTCTCCGACCTCGGTCGAGGCCCGTCCGCGCCGGTTCTCGATGACGGGACGGCGATCCGGCATGGCCCCGGTCTTTCCGCGCCGTTTTAGTTTACAAAGTCGATCGACTAAAATACGAACGCAGGATGCGATGAGGGATGCGGCCGACGCGTCCCGCGCACCGGAAGCGATCGTTCATGGCCGTCGACCTCACGAGCGAGAAAACCGAAGCGATCACGGGCTTGCTGCACGGGCAGCCGCGGTCGGCCGGAGAGTGGACCTGGAGCGGGCGCGAACTCGTCGCGATCTCGTGGCTCGCGCCTCTCGCCTTCGCGCTGGGCTGGGAAACGCTGTGCCGGTTCGGCGGCGTGAACCCGCAGGTGATGCCGGCACCGAGCGCGGTCCTGGCGACCGCCTGGACGCTCGCGGCGGACGGCACGCTGTTCGTCCATCTCGGCTACAGCCTCGTGCGGGCGGCGACGGGCTTCGTCGTCGGCGGCGGCATCGGCTTCGGGCTCGGCGTGCTCGTCGGCTTCTCGCGTCTCGCCGAGGCACTCCTCGACCGCTCGATCCAGATGGTCCGGGCGATCCCGTTCCTCGCCCTGCTGCCGCTGGTCATCGTGTGGTTCGGCGTCGACGAGGCCGGCAAGATCTTCCTGGTCTCGCTCGGCGTGCTGTTCCCGATCTACATCAACACCGTGCTGGGCATCCGTCAGGTCGACCCGAAGCTGATGGAGGTCGCCAAGGTGACCGGCCTGAGCCTGCGCGGGCGCATCACGAAGATCATCCTGCCGGGCGCGATGCCGTCGATCCTCACCGGCGTGCGCTACGCCCTCGCGGTGGCGTGGCTGGCGCTCGTCATCGCCGAGACCATCGCCACCACGAAGGGCGTCGGCTTCCTCGCGATGGATGCCCGCGAGTTCCTCCAGACCAACGTCATCGTGCTGACCATCGTGATCTACGCGGCGATCGGCGTGCTCGCCGACAGCGTCGCCCGGGCCCTGGAGCGCCGGCTGCTCGCCTGGCACCCGAACTACGCCGGGGAGGCTCGCCGATGAGCGCCGCCGTCACCGTCCGGGGCCTGCGTCGCCGCTACGGCGAGCGGGTCGTGATCGAGGGCCTGGATCTGCGGATCGAGACCGGCGAGTTCGTCGCGATGCTGGGCGAGAGCGGCTGCGGCAAGACCACCCTCCTGCGGGCGCTGGCCGGCCTCGACCCGGTCGATGGCGGGCGCATCGACGGCCCGTCGCAGCCCGCCGTGGTGTTCCAGGAGCACCGCCTGCTGCCCTGGGCCCCGCTCTGGCAGAACGTCGCCCTCGGGATCGAGACGCCGCAGGCACGGGAACAGGCGGTGGCGGCCCTGCGGGAGGTGGGGCTGGCCGGGCGCGAGGGCGACTGGCCGCGCAACCTCTCGGGCGGTCAGGCCCAGCGGGTGGCGCTGGCACGCGCCCTGGTGCGCGAGCCGCGGCTGCTGCTCCTCGACGAGCCCTTCGCCGCCCTCGACGCCCTGACCCGGATCAGGATGCACGACCTCATCGAGGATCTCGTCGCGCGCCACCGGCCGGGGGTCCTCCTGGTCACCCACGACGTCGACGAGGCGATCGCCATCGCCGACCGCATCCTGGTGATGCGCGGCGGCCGGATCGCCGCCTCCTACGACGTGGACGCCGAGACTGCCGCGGGACCGTCCGCCCTGCGCGCCAAGCTCCTCGGCGAACTCGGCGTCGTCCTGCACGACCGCGCCGCCTGATCCCCCGACCCTTCCCGAATCCGGACCGGCCCGGCGCCGGCCCACAGGACCCTTCCGCATGACCCGTTCAGACGATTTCGGCCTCGACCGGCGCCGCCTCCTCCAGGGAGCCGGGCTGGCGCTCGGCGCTGCCGCCCTCGGATCCGGCCGGATCCTGGCTCAAGAAGCCCGGGCGCAGGGCGCAGGAACCCGCAACACCGACACCGTCCGGCTCGGCTGGGGCCGCGGCGGCCTGCCGCTGATCGCCCGCGAGCGCGGCGAGTTCGAGAAGAGCCTCGCGGCGCAGGACATCACGGTAAAGTGGGTCGGCCCGTTCCCCAACCACGCGCCCTCGCTGCAGGCGGTGGTCGGCGGCAGCGCCGATTTCGGCTTCTGGGGCAGCACCACCCCGGCGCTCGCCGCGATCCTCGCCGGCTCGCCGCTGGTCTTCACCAACTACAACGTCTATTCGCCGCGCTCGACCGCGATCATCGTCAAGAAGAATTCCGGCATCGATTCGGTCAAGGATCTCGCCGGCAAGAAGGTCGCGGTGAACCGCTCGGGGCTCGGCGAGTTCCTGCTGGTCGCGGCGCTGGAGAAGCACGGCGTCGACCGCAGATCAGTCGAGTTCGTGTATCTCAATCCGCCGGATGCCTCGCCGGCCTTCGGCCAGGGCCGGGTCGATGCGTGGTCGATGTGGACACCGGCCGTCGACATCGCCCGCGACCAGTACGGTGCCAAGGACATCTTCTTCGAGGGCCGGGACCTCGATTTCCTGATCGACTACTCGTCGCTCGTCTCCCTGCGCGACTTCACCACCAGGAACTCCGCCCTCGTGCGGGCGGTGATCGACGCCTATGCCCGCGAGGGCCGCTGGATCAGCGACAACCCGGTCGAGGCCGAGACCATCGCCCAGCGGGAGGGCAAGTACGGCGACGCCGTGCGCGACCACCTCGCCGGCTACAAGCGGCAGAACCGGTTCTACGAGGCCGACGACGCGGCCTTCCTCGCCGACTTCCAGAAGGCGGCCGACTGGCTCGCCGACCGGGCGATCCTGCCGAAGCGAGTCAACGTCGCCGACCATTCCGTGCGGGTCTGAACCCTCCATCCCCCTTTCCGCCCGGAGCGCGCCCATGCCCTCTCCCAAGAAACCCGTCCGCCTCGGCGTCAACGTCCTCGCCTCCGGGCGCCACGACGCCGCGTGGAAGACCCTGCCCGACCCGGCCTCGCTGTCCACCGACATCGATGCGTTCCTGCGCATCGCCAGGGTGGCCGAGCGGGGCAAGATCGACGCGCTTTTCCTCGCCGACGGTCCCGGCGGCCTCGTCGAGGAGGCGCTGCACCGGCCCTGGCGCGCCCTCGATCCGGTGACGCTGCTCGCCGCCCTGTCGCAGGCCACCACCCATATCGGCCTCGTCGCCACGACCTCGACGATCTTCGGTCACCCCTATGTCGTGGCCCGCCAGATCGCCTCCCTCGACCACATCAGCAAGGGCCGGGCGGCCTGGAACATCATCACCAGCCAGACCCCGGTGGCGCTCGCCGCCTACGGCCTGCCGCACGGCTTCGACCAGGACGAGCGCTACCGGCGCGCCACCGAGTTCGTCGAGATCGTCACGGGCCTGTGGGACTCGCTGCCCCGGGACGCGATCGTCGCCGACCGCGACCGCCACGTCTTCGTCGACCCGGCGCGGGTCCGCCCGGTCGCGGTCGAGGGCCGCCACTTCAGCGCCCGGGGCGCCCTGTCGGCCCCGGTCGGGCCGCAGGGGCGGCCGGTGATCTTCCAGGCCGGGCAGTCGGAGGACAGCAAGGCGTTCGGCGCACGCTACGCCGACGCCCTGTTCACCGGCCAGCGCCTGATCGGGCCGGCGAAGAAGTTCTACGCCGACGTGAAGGCGCTCGCCCGCGGCCAGGGCCGCGACCCTGCTCAGCTCCTCGTCATGCCGGGGCTGTTTCCGATCGTCGGCAGCACCGAGGAAGAAGCCCTGCGCCGCAAGGCCGACCTCGATGCCGGCCTCGACATCGAGTTCCTGCGCGGCGAACTCGCCCGCCACTTCGCCCTCGACCCCGACGACCTGCCCCTCGACGCCCCCCTCCCCTACGACCGGATCGAGGCCGCGGAGCCGCGGGTGCCGATCGCCTCCCGCTGGCCGCGCAGGCAGATTCTCGCCGAGGCGGTCGAGCACGGCTGGACGGTGCGGCAGGCCGCGCTCAGCAACATCGTCGGCGGCCACCGGATGATCGTCGGCACGCCGGAGGCGGTCGCTTCCGACATCCTGCACTGGCTCGACGCCGACGCCGCGGACGGGTTCAACCTCAACGTCGACGTCCAGACGAGCGGGCTCGAGGACATCGTCGACGCGGTGCTGCCGCTCCTGCGCAAGGCCGGGCGGTTCCGCGACGAGTACACGGGCCAGACCCTGCGCCACCATCTCGGCCTCGACCACTCCGTCGATCCGCGCGACGCCGCGCCGGTGCGACGCACCGGCACCGGGCGATAGGAGCGCGCCATGCTGCAATCCCACCGGTTCGACCCGGCCGCCGCGACCCGGCCGGACTGGAGCCCGGTCACCCGCCGCCTCGGCCTCGACGGGGTCTTCGCCGGCTTCGCCGAGGGGGCGGCGGCCCGCGACGTCGCGCGCGCCCCGATCGTCGCCGAGACGGCGGAGCTGAAGGCGCGCGGCTTCGGCGCCGTGCGGCTCCCCCGCGAGAGCGGCGGCGCGGGGGTGAGCCTGCCCGAGCTGTTCGCGCTCGCCCGCGACCTTGCCGGCGCCGACCCGAACATCGCCCACGTCTTCCGCAACCACTTCTTCGCCGTCGAGCAGCACCGGAAGACGCCGGGCGATCCGTTCTCGGCCCGCATCCTGGCTCTCGCCGCGGAGGGGCGGATGTTCGGCAACGCCGTGTCGGAGGCCGGCGGCGGCCCGGCCGGCAGCCGCGGGCAGGTGCCGGGCGCGCGGCTGATGCGGGACGGCGGCGGCTACCGGGTCTCCGGCCGCAAGATCTACTCGACCGGCAACCTCTATGCCGACCACCTCTTCGTCTCGGCGGTCGAGGACGGCAGCGGCCGGACCGTGCAGTTCCTGGTTCCGACCAGTGCCCCGGGCGTGATCCTCGACGACGACTGGACCGGGTTCGGCCAGAAGCTCACCGGCTCGGGCACGACGGTGTTCGAGGACGTGGCGGTCGCCCCCGGCGACCTGTTCGCGGTCCCCGAGCGGGCCGGGGGCGAGCCGTACCTCTACGGCTTCACCTTCCACCAGGTCTACCTGACGGTGGTGATCTCCGGCATCGTCACCCGCATCCTCCAGGATGCGCTGGCACTGGTGCGGGGCCGGTCGCGCAACTACTACCACGCCCTCGCCGAGCACCCTTCGGGCGAGCCGGAGATCCAAGCGGTGATCGGCCGCATCGCCGCCTACCGGGCCGCGATCCTCGCGGTGACCGACCGGGCCGTCGCGGCGCTCGACCTCGCCTGGGCCCGGGCGGCGCAGCCCGACGCCGAGGCCCTGTCGATCGCCGGCAGCATCGCGGCGGCCGAGGCCAAGGTCGTGACCGACGAGGTCGCGGCGACGCTCGCGGGCCTGCTCCTCGACGTCGGCAGCGGCAGCGCCGTCGCGACCGAGCGCGCCCTCGACCGCCACTGGCGCAACCTGAAGGTCGTCGCGGCGCACAACCCGCGGATCTACAAGGAGCGCGTGGTCGGCGACCACTACCTCAACGGCGCCCTGCCGCCGACGGGAGCGTTCTTTTGAGCGAGGACCTGCCGCACACCGTCACCATGAGATCCCCATGACCAGGACCATCACCGCGCGGGACCTGCGCGCCCACTGGGCCGAGGGCCGCGAGATCGCGCTCCTCGACGTGCGGGAGGAGGGCCCGTTCGCCGAGGCGCATCCGCTCTTCGCGCTCAGCGTGCCGGTGAGCGAGATCGAGACCGCGCTGCCGCCGCTGGTGCCGCGTCTGTCGGCCCCGGTCGTGGTCTACGACGACGGCGAGGGCTACGCCGGGCGGGCGGCCGCCCGGATCGCCGCCCTCGGCTACCGCGACGTCGCGATCCTGGAGGGCGGGCTCGCCGCCTACGCCCGGGTCGGCGAGGTCTACCGCGACGTCAACGTGCCGTCGAAGGCGTTCGGCGAACTGGTCGAGGCGATCCGCCACACGCCGTCGCTGCCCGCGGCCGAGGTGAAGCGCCTCCTCGACGCGCAGGACGACGTCGTGGTGGTCGATGCCCGCCGCTTCGAGGAGTTCGCCACGATGAGCATCCCGGGCGGCCGCAGCCTGCCCGGGGGCGAACTCGTCTACCGCATCCGCGAGGCCGCGCCCTCCCCCGGGACCCTCGTGGTCGTCAACTGCGCCGGGCGCACCCGCAGCATCATCGGCACCCAGAGCCTCGTCAATGCCGGCCTGCCCAACCGGGTCGTGGCCCTGCGCAACGGCACGATCGGCTGGACGCTGGAGGGCCTGACGCTGGAGACCCGCCGCTCCGAGCGCGCCCCGGCGCCATCGGCGGAGACGCGCGCCTGGGCCCGCGAGCGCGCCGCCGCCTGGGCCGCCCATGTCGGCGTGCCGGCGATCGGGGCGGACGACCTCGCCCGGTTCCGCGCCGAGGCCGAGGCGCGCACGCTCTACACCCTCGACGTGCGCGACCCCGCCGAGCATGCGCAGCGCCATCCGGCGGGCTTCGCCTCGGCGCCCGGCGGGCAGCTCGTCCAGGCCACCGACGAGTGGCTCGGGGTGCGCGGCGCCCGGGTCGTGCTCTACGACGACGACGGCGTGCGCGCCCGGATGGCGGCGTCGTGGCTGGTCCAGATGGGCTGGGACGCCTTCGTGCTGGCCGAGGGCGCGGTCCTGCCCGGCGTCTTCCCGGTGCCGGAGGCGCCCCGGGCGGACCTGCCGGCCGGGCCGGCGCTGACGCCGGACGCCCTGGCGGACCGGGCCGATGCCACGGTGGTCGATCTCGCCCGCAGCCCGGCCTACCGGCGCGGCCACGTCCCGGGCGCGTGGCACGCCTCCGGGCCGGCGCTGGCGCGCGACCTCGCCGCCCTGCCGGGCGACGGCCCGATCGTGCTGACCTCGCCGGACGGCCGGGTCGCCGCGGCGAACCTCGCCGAGGCGCAGGGCGCGACGGCCCGCCCGGTGCGGCTGCTCGCCGGCGGCACGGCGGCGTGGGCGGAGGTGGGCAAGCCGCTCGAGACCGGGGGCCGCTTCCTGTCGGAGCCGGCTGACATCTACAAGCGGCCCTACGAGGGCACCGACAACGCCCGCGCCGCGATGCAGGGCTACATCGACTGGGAATTGCAGCTCGTGGCGCAGCTTGCCAATGACGGTATCGCCCGCTTCCACGTCGCGCGCGCGACCGCTGCATCGAGCGAGGATCGGTCCTCCGCGGTGGGGGGGGCGTCGCTGGACTGACGGCGTTGGCGGACGGCCGCACGACCCCCGGCCGTTCGCGTCGGAGCCTCGCTCACGACATCGCTTCGCGCTGCGGACGTCATACGATTTTTGATTGATCGCTTTGCGATGCGAAAATCGGCTTCGCTCAGGTGGGCGGAGCCTGCGATGCTGCCGCTCGCCCCCGAGGCGGTGTGCCCCAGGCGGCTCGCGCCGGATGGGCCCGCGGGACGGGCTCGCGGGCAGGCTCTCCAACGCGGAAAGCCCGGCCTTTCGGCCGGGCTTCCACGTGGTGCGATAAGGGATCCCGCTGAGGGAACCGGGTCCTACCAGGTGCCGAACTTGTAGTTCAGGCCGGCGCGGACGACGGCGAACTCGGTGTCGCGGCGGGCCTGCGCCGACTGAACCACGACCACGCCCGGGCTGCCCAGGCCGATGACGGTGCCGGCGTTGTTGACCGCGAACGCGCCGTTCAGGCTGTTGCCGCGATCGAGGTTCACGTACAGGCCTTCGACCTTCACCGTCACGGCCGACGACTTGAAGAAGTTCAGGAACGAGTCGGTGGGCAGGGCGTACTCGACGCCGCCGCCGACGGTCCAGCCGGTCTTGAAGTCGTCGGTCGAGGTGTTGGGCAGGCCGAAGTCGCGACCGCCGCCCGAGCCGTAGGCGAAACCGCCGGTGGCGTAGACCAGGGTGCGGTCCCAGGCGTAGCCGAGGCGGCCGCGCACGGTGCCGAAGAAGTCCAGGCCCGAGATGCCGGCCGGGTTGAACACCTGCTGGGCGGCCAGCGGGCCGGTGGCGCTGAAGCGGTTGCGGTCACGGCCGAAATCGACGTACTGGGCGTCCGCCTCGAGGCCGACGACGATGCCCGAGCCCGGGGTGAACTGGTAGTTGTAGCCGATCTGGCCGCCGCCGACGAAGCCGTCCGACGAGCGCTGGCTCGGGAAGGCGATGACGGTGGGGGTGGTGACGAGGCCGGTGGCCGGGCCGACGCCGACGATGGTGGCGCGGTTGTTGTCCTCGGTGGCGAAGCCGTAGCCGGCGTTGAAACCGGCGTAGAAGCCGGTCCAGGTGAACACCGGCACCGGCGTGAACACCGGCGGCGGCGCAGCGCGGCGCGGAAGGTCGGCGGCCGAGGCGGCGGCGGTGAGGCCGGCGAGGGCCACGGAGGCGAGGAGAATCTTCTTCATTTGTGACTGGTCCTGGTTGGCGAAAGCCGGCGCGCTTGTATCCCTGGCCCGGCGTCCGGTCTGTCGCTTTCCTGCAACAAGGCAGGCTTTTACCGGACCGCAGGTCAACAAAAGATGAAATTCCGTCGCCGCGGTCTTCGATTTTCGCTCGATCCTGGAAAGAACGAGTTAACCATAACATTTGATTGAACGAGTGCCCGTCTCGGCCTGCCGCCCCCCGCATTGGCGGGGCGTTTCGTCCGAACGGCGATCATCCTCCGCTGTCGGTCCGCGGCGAAGGGGCAGCGTGCGAGCACGAGCCGTCGGTGTTGGGGAAGGTCGAGCCCGGGAGACGGCTCGGCTCCGCCTGTCCGCGCCTTCGGGATCCCACCGGTTTTCCGTCCGCCGGCACCGAATGCGCTTGACAAGTCTCGCGGTTTCGGGCGTGTCCCTGGGGCCGGCGCGACTTCGGCGCGCCGCCGCAATGGCATGATCGTGCACAGTCCCTTCGCGCGTAGCAGGTTGTGCAACCAACCTGCGCCCAGGCCGTTGCCGGGATGGATCTTCCCGCGCCGGCCGGCCCAGGCCGCGCGCAACGGTTCGCATACGGAATGTCATTCGCAGAACTGGGTTTGAGCGACAAGGTCCTGCAGGCCGTCACGGAGTCGGGGTATACGACGCCGACGCCGATCCAGGCCCAGGCCATCCCCCACGTGCTCGGCCGCCGCGACGTCCTCGGCGTCGCGCAGACCGGAACCGGCAAGACCGCCGCCTTCACCCTGCCGATGCTGACCATGCTGGAGCAGGGCCGGGCACGCGCCCGCATGCCCCGCACCCTGGTCCTCGAACCGACGCGCGAACTCGCCGCGCAGGTGGTCGAGAACTTCGAGCGCTACGGCAGCAACCACAAGCTCAACGTCGCTCTGCTGATCGGCGGCGTCTCGTTCGCCGATCAGGATTCCAAGATCACCCGCGGCGTCGACGTGCTCATCGCGACCCCGGGCCGGCTGCTCGACCACTTCGAGCGCGGCAAGCTGCTGCTGTCCGGCGTCGAACTGCTGGTGATCGACGAGGCCGACCGGATGCTCGACATGGGGTTCATCCCCGACATCGAGCGCATCGTGAAGCTGGTGCCGTTCACCCGCCAGACGCTGTTCTTCTCGGCCACGATGCCGCCGGAGATCCAGCGGCTCGCCGACGACTTCCTCCACAATCCGGTCCGGATCGAGGTCGCCCGTCCGGCCTCGACCGCCTCGACCATCACCCAGCGGCTGGTCGCCACCGGGGCCGAGGGGCACCAGAAGCGCAAGACCCTGCGCAAGCTGATCCGCGCCGCCGAGGATCTGAAGAACGGCATCATCTTCTGCAACCGCAAGCGCGACGTGGCGCAGTTGCAGAAATCGCTGTCCAACCACGGCTTCACCGTCGCCGCCCTGCACGGCGACATGGACCAGCGGGCCCGGATGGCCGCTCTCGACGCCTTCCGCTCGGGCGAGATCCCGCTGCTCGTCGCCAGCGACGTCGCGGCCCGCGGCCTCGACATCCCGGCGGTGAGTCACGTGTTCAACTTCGACGTGCCGCACCACGCCGAGGACTACGTCCATCGGATCGGCCGGACCGGCCGGGCCGGTCGCAGCGGTGCCGCCTTCACCCTCGTGGGACGCGGCGACGAGAAGTCCCTGGCGGCGATCGAGAGCCTGATCGGCCAGCCGATCGGCTGGGAGGCGGGCGACCTCTCCACCCTGTCCGCGGACGACGAGTCCGACGAGCCGCGGGCCCGGCGCGGCCGCGAGCGCTCCACCCGCGGGCGCCGCGACGAGCCGCGGGGCGAGCGCCGGGACGAGCCCCGCAACCCGCGTCGCGCCGAGGCGGAGCGTCGCGTCGACGCGCCGAACCGGGTCAGGGGCCGGCGGAGCGAGGAACGCCCCCGCCCGGCTCCGGCACGCCCCCCGCGCGAGGCCGACGCGATGCCCGAGGCCGAGATCGGCCTGGGCGGGCACATCCCCGCCTTCCTCCTGCGTCCGATTGTCCTCAAGAAGAAGAACGACCAGGAGTAGCAGACCGCTGGTTCGGCTTTTTACCGGTGCCGATCTGGTCTTAACCGCTTCTCTACCTGCCGCCTGTATGACCCAGACGTGGGCGCCCCGTCAGCACGACGGGGGGCTGATGGTGGGAGAAGCCGGGTGAGTGAACTGTCCCAGGCTGACATCGAGCGCAGCTTCCTGTTCGGACAGCGAGCGACCGAGCTGATGAAGGCCTACGGCTCCTCGGCCGATCCCCGCAGCTACGCGGTCTGGTACAGCTACGTGTCGGGGGCGCAGCCCCTGCTCAACGAAGCCGTCAAGCGCCTGACGACCGAGCACGGCACGCTGAGCTCCGCCAGCATCGACCAACTCTACGAGACCTATATCGACGGCCGCCGCCTGACCGCCGAGGCCGAACGTACCGGGGCCGGGGTCATCACCGAGATCGATCAGATCATGGAGATGCTCGAAGTCGCCCTCGGCTCGACGATGCGCTACGGCGCCTCGCTGCAGGCGATCTCCCAGGATCTCAGCGGGCCCACCGTCAACCGCGCCCGGGTGCGCGAGATCGTGTCGTCGCTGGTGGTGGCGACGCGGGACGTGGCGGCCAACAACCGCACCCTCGAAGCCCGGATGCGCGAGAGCCGGGCCGAGATCGAGACCCTGCGCGAGACCCTGGAGGCCGTGCGGGTCGAGTCCCTCACCGACCCCCTCACCGGGATCGGGAACCGCAAGCATTTCGACGAGATGCTGCGCAAGGTGGTCGACCATTCGACGATGCAGGGCCATCCCGTGAGCCTGATCGTGATCGACATCGACCACTTCAAGCGGTTCAACGATCTGTACGGGCATCTCACCGGCGATCAGGTGCTGCGCCTCGTCGCCGTGACGATGCGCGAGACCGTCGAATCCGGCGCGATGCTGGCCCGGTTCGGCGGTGAGGAATTCGGCGTGATCCTCACCGGCGGCAACGGCGATTCCGCCCGCCTCGCGGCGGAGCGGATCCGCACCAGCGTGATGGGCCGCGAACTGGTCAAGCGCTCGACCGGCGAATCGCTCGGCCGGGTGACGGTCTCGGTCGGCCTCGCCAGCATCCGCCGGGGCGACACCGCGGTGTCGCTGCTGGAGCGGGCCGACCACTGCATGTTCCTGGCCAAGCGGTCGGGCCGCAACCGGGTCGTCGACGACACCATGACCGGCGACCTCGACGACGTCGCCTGAGCGGCGTCAGACCCGCGCGGCGTCCATCACCCCCGGCGCCGCCGGGGTGATCGCGACCGACTCGCCGCAGCCGCAGGCCGAGGTCTGGTTCGGGTTGTTGAACACGAACTGCGACGACAGCTTGTCGGTCTTGAAGTCCATCTGCGTGCCGAGCAGGAACAGCACGGCCTTGGGGTCGATGAACACCCGCACGCCGCGATCCTCGACCATGTCCTCGCCGGGCCGGCGCGCGTCGGCGTATTCCATCGTGTAGGCCATGCCGGCGCAGCCGCCGTTGCGCACGCCGAGGCGCACGCCGGCGATCGGCTGGTCGGCATCCGCGATGATGCCCCGGATGCGCTCGGCGGCGGCGTCCGTGAGCGTGATGACCTTGAAGCTCGGTGCCATGGGGAACGGTCTCTCCGACGTCCGGGTTCAAGGCCCGGGCAGGTGAGGGTATCGGGACCCTGATGATAGGTGGTCGCAGGGCGGCTTGCCAGCCGCCGCGTCACCACATGTCGAGGGCGACGCGGGCCTCGTCGGACATCCGGCTCTGGTCCCACGGCGGGTCGAACACCATCGTGACGGTGCAGCCCTGCACGCCGGGCACCGCCGAGACCGCGTTCTCGACCCAGCCCGGCATCTCGCCGGCGACCGGGCAGCCCGGCGCCGTCAGAGTCATGTCGATCGCGACGTTGCGGTCGTCGCCGATGTCGACCTTGTAGATCAGGCCGAGCTCGTAGATGTCGGCCGGGATCTCGGGATCGTAGACGGATTTCAGCGCCGTCACGATGCCGTCGGTGAGCTGGTCGAGTTCCTCGGGCGGAATCGCCGAGGCGGCGACTTGCGGCCCGTGCGGGGTCGTTGCGGTCATGGGTTCCTCACGCGAACATCATCTCGGCCTTGGCGAGGGCCGCCACCAGGGCATCGACGTCGTCGGTGGTATTATACAATCCGAACGAGGCACGACAGGTCGAGGTCGCGCCGAAGCGGGCGAGCAGCGGCATCGCGCAATGGGTGCCGGCCCGCACCGCGACGCCCTGGCGGTCGATCACCGTCGCGACGTCGTGGGCGTGCGCGCCCTTCATCTCGAACGAGACGACCGCCCCCTTGCCCTTGGCGCGCCCGATCAGCCGCAGGCTGTTCATCGCGCCGAGCCGCTCCATCGCGTAGGCGGTCAGCGCCGCCTCGTGCGCCGCGATCCTGTCCTGGCCGAGCGCCATCATGAAGTCGAGGGCGGCGCCGAGGCCGACCGCCTCGACGATCGCCGGCGTGCCGGCCTCGAACCGGTGCGGCGGCTCGTTGTAGGTGATCGCGTCCTGGGTGACGGTGTGGATCATCTCGCCGCCGCCCTGGTAGGGAGGCAGCCGCTCCAGCCACTCCTTCTTGCCGTAGAGCACGCCGATCCCGGTCGGGCCGTAGACCTTGTGGCCGGTGAACACGAAGAAGTCGCAGTCGAGGTCCTGGACGTCGATGCGCTGGTGGACCGCGCTCTGGGCGCCGTCGAGCAGCACCGGAACGCCGTGGTCGTGGGCGATGCGGACGATGTCCTTGGCCGGCGTCACCGTGCCGAGCACGTTCGACATGTGGGTGATCGCCACCATCTTCGTGCGCGGCGTGAACAGCGTCTCGTACTCGTCGAGCAGGAAGTTGCCGTCGTCGTCCACCGGCGCCCACTTGATGACGGCGCCGCGGCGCTCGCGCAGGAAGTGCCACGGCACGATGTTGGAGTGGTGCTCCATGATCGACAGGATGATCTCGTCCCCCTCCCCGATCAGGCCGGCCCAGCCCATCGAGGAGGCCACGAGGTTGTAGGCCTCGGTGGCGTTGCGGGTGAGGATGATCTCGTCGGTCGAGCGGGCGTTGAGGAACACCCGCGCTGATTCGCGCCCGCCCTCGAAGCCCTCGGTCGCGGCGTTGGCCATGAAGTGCAGGCCGCGATGGACGTTGGCGTAGGCGGTTTCCATCGAGCCGACCATCGCGTCGATGACGGCGCGCGGCTTCTGGGCCGAGGCGGCGTTGTCGAGGTAGATCAGCGGCTTGCCGTAGACCGTCTGCGACAGGATCGGGAATTGCGCCCGGATCGCCGCGACGTCGTAGGGGGTCTGGGAGGCGGGTGCGGTCATGGATTGCTCGTGTGAAGGGAGCGCCGGGGCGAGGATGCAGGCGGGGCCGCGCACGGCCCCGCCGCGTTCATCCCCGGGCCGCCAGCCAGGCCTCGATCCGGCCGATCAGTTCCGCCCGGGCGCCCTCGTGCGAAACCGCTTCCACGGCCTCGCCGACGAAGGCCTGGACCAGCAGGCTCTCGGCCACCGCCCGCGGCAGGCCGCGGGCCATGAGGTAGAACAGCAGGTCGTCGTCCGGCGCGCCGCAGGTGGCCCCGTGGCCGCAGGCGACGTCGTCGGCGAAGATCTCCAGTTCCGGCTTGTTCATCATCTGACCGTCATCGGTCAGGAGCAGGCAGTCGGATTTCATCTTGCCGTCGGTCTGCTGCGCGACCTGCCGGACGATGATCTTGCCCTGGAACACGCCGGTGGCGTCGCCGTCGATCACCGTCTTGAACATCTCGCGGCCGACGCCGCCCACCGCCGCGTGGTCGGCGAGCAGGGTCGAATCCGCGAGCTGGCCGGCCCCGAGCAACGCCGCGCCGTTGACCACCGCGTTGGCGTTCTCGCCGGCGACGTGCAGGTAGATCTGGTGGCGCGACAGCACGGCGCCGGTGACGAGGTTGACCGTCTCCAGCCGGGCCTCGGCGTCGAGCCGCACCGACAGGGTCGAGAGCGCGACCGCGGCGCGCCCCTCGGCGTTGAGCCGGGCGTGCCGGAAGTCCGCGCCCTCACCGATGCGCACGTCGAGGGCGTCGTTCGGCTGGTAGGCGACCCCGTCCGGCCCCTCGTGGCTCTCCAGCAGGGTGAACTCCGCGCCGGCACCGAGTTCGACCAGGACGCGGGTCGCGGTCGAGAACGCCGTCGCGCCGGCGCCGACGAAGCGCAGGTGCACCGGCATCGCCGGCCTGGCGCCCTCGGCCACCGAGATCAGCGCGCCGTCGGCGAGGAACGCCGTGTTGAGCTGGTAGACCGGGTTCTCGCGGGCCTGCTCGACCGGGGCGAGGCGCTTGAGGCGCGCGTCGCCCTGCGCCAGGGCCGCGTTGAGCGGAGCGACCGTGACGCCCTCCGGCAGCCGGTCGAGATCCGACAGGGCGGCGACGAGGTGGCCGTTGACGAAGGTCAGGCGCACGGCCTCGATCTTCGCGAAGCTGGTGGCCCCGGCGACGGCGGCCTTCGCCGCGTCCTCGGCCGGCGCCTCGGCGGGCGGAGCCGCCTCGGTGATCGCGGCGCGCAGGTCGGTGTACTTGAACGCCTCGACCCGCCGGCTCGGCAGGCCGGTCGCCTCGAAGAAGCGGAACGCCTCCTCGCGGCTGATCGCCTCCTCGGTGGCGAAGCTCTTGCGGGCCGACTCGAACAGCTTCGACAGGCCGGCCTCGGCGGGGGAGCGGAGGTTGGTGACGTCGGCCATCACGCGGCCTCGCCGGTGCGGTACTCGGCGTAGCCGGACGCCTCGAGTTCGAGCGCCAGTTCCTTGCCGCCGGTCTTCACGATCTGGCCCTTCGACATGACGTGCACGGTGTCGGGCACGATGTGGTTGAGCAGCCGCTGGTAGTGGGTGATGACCAGGAACGAGCGGCCCTGCGCCCGCAGCGCGTTCACGCCCTCGGACACGATGCGCAGCGCGTCGATGTCGAGGCCGGAATCGGTCTCGTCGAGGACGCAGAACTTCGGCTCCAGCAGCGCCATCTGGAGGATCTCCATGCGCTTCTTCTCGCCGCCGGAGAACCCGACGTTGAGGGCGCGCTTGAGCATCTCCCGGTTGATCTCGAGGGTGTCGGCGGCGGCGTAGACCCGGCGCATGAAGTCGGGAGTGGTCAGTTCGTCCTCGCCCCGCGCCTTGCGCTGCGCGTTGAGGCATGCCTTGAGGAACGTCATGGTGCCGACACCGGGGATCTCCAGCGGGTACTGGAAGGCCAGGAACACGCCGGCGGCGGCACGCTCGTCGGCCGCCATCTCCAGGACGTTCTGGCCGTCGAGCAGGATCTCGCCGTCGAGGACCTCGTAGTCCTCCTTGCCCGCGATGACGTAGGACAGGGTCGACTTGCCGGAGCCGTTCGGGCCCATGATGGCGGCGACCTCGCCGTCGGCGACGGTGAGGTTCAGGCCGTTGAGGATGCGGTTGTCCTCGATCTGGACAACGAGGTTCTTGATTTCGAGCATGTCAGTTCACGTCCATATTCGTTGTTCAGCTCACTCGATGGCTATTTATCAGGGGCGCTGTGAAAGGCATCGAGCTCAAAATATCCGCAACTCCCGATCCCGAACGTGTTCCGAGTCCGAGACGCCTTCGTGAGCGCAACGGTCAGCAGCCTCCGGTCGGATGCTGCCTGAAAAAGGGACGTGCCGAGGCCGCAATTTGCGCTCTCGTCGCCGCCTGATGTCCGAAGCCGGATCTTGCGGTCCAGTTTCCCCTTGATCGTTTTGATCACCGTTGCGTCGCCGAAGACGTCCGGTTCACCACGCCTAGCATCCGGGATTCTGACGCGATCGACTCGAAGAGTCGCCACGAGCTTCGCTTGGTTGAAGCGATAGGCCAGCCTTTCCTCATCCGTCTTGAGACGGCGAGGCCAGAGGCAGTCGCAAGCCTGTGCCCGACCAACCGATGCGGCGACTGCCACGACCAGCATCGCGGCAGCCGTCGTCCGTCTCACCCCACCGAGCCTTCCAGGCTGATCGAGATCAGCTTCTGGGCCTCGACGGCGAACTCCATCGGGAGTTGCTGCAGCACGTCGCGGACGAAGCCGTTGACGATCAGCGCCGTCGCCTCCTCCTCCGACAGCCCGCGTTGCAGGCAGTAGAACTTCTGGTCCTCGGAGATCTTCGAGGTGGTGGCCTCGTGCTCGAACACGGCCGACGCGTTCTTCGACTCGATGTAGGGCACGGTGTGCGCCCCGCACTGGTCGCCGATGAGCAGCGAGTCGCAGTTGGTGAAGTTGCGCGCGCCCTTGGCCTTGCGGTGGGCCGAGACGAGGCCCCGGTAGGTGTTCTGCGACCGGCCGGCCGAGATGCCCTTCGAGATGATCCGGCTCGTCGTGTTCTTGCCGAGATGGATCATCTTGGTGCCGGAATCGACCTGCTGCATGCCGTTCGACACCGCGATCGAGTAGAACTCGCCACGGGAATCGTCGCCGCGCAGGATGCAGGACGGGTACTTCCAGGTGATCGCCGAGCCGGTCTCGACCTGCGTCCACGAGATCTTCGAGCGCGCACCGCGGCAATCGCCGCGCTTGGTCACGAAGTTGTAGATGCCGCCCTTGCCCTCGTTGTCGCCCGGGTACCAGTTCTGGACGGTCGAGTACTTGATCTCGGCGTCGTCGAGGGCCACCAGCTCGACCACCGCGGCGTGGAGCTGGTTGTCGTCGCGCTTGGGGGCGGTGCAGCCCTCGAGATACGAGACGTAGGAGCCCTTGTCGGCGATGATGAGCGTGCGCTCGAACTGGCCGGTGTCGCGCTCGTTGATTCGGAAATAGGTCGACAGCTCCATCGGGCAGCGCACGCCCGGCGGGATGTAGACGAACGACCCGTCCGAGAACACGGCCGAGTTCAGCGTGGCGAAGAAGTTGTCGGTCACCGGCACGACCGAGCCGAGATACTTCCTCACGAGATCGGGATGCTCGCGCACCGCCTCGGAGATCGGCATGAAGATGACGCCGGCCTTGGCCAGTTCCGCCTTGAAGGTGGTGGCGACCGAGACCGAATCGAACACCGCATCGACCGCGACGCGGCGCTCGGGGGCGATACCCTCCAGCACCTCGACCTCGCGCAGCGGGATGCCGAGCTTCTCGTAGGTCTTCAGGATCTCGGGGTCGATCTCGTCGAGCGACTCCGCCGTCTTCCGCTTCGGCGCGGCGTAGTAGTAGATGTCGTTGTAGTCGACCCGGTCATAGGACACCCGCGCCCATTCCGGCTCCTTCATGGTGAGCCAGCGCTTGTAGGCGTCGAGGCGCCATTCGAGCATCCAGTCGGGTTCGTTCTTCTTGGCCGAGATGAACCGGATCACGTCCTCGGAGACGCCCTTCTCGGACTTCTCCATCTCGATCGTGGTTTCGAACCCGTACTTGTACTGATCGACGTCGATGGCGCGAACGCGATCGACCGTCTCCTGCACTGCAGGCATTCACGTCTCCTACCGCTGACGGCTTCAAGGGCCGCGGGTTGATGACACGGCCGGCCGGGGCAGCATGGTCATGCCGCCCTCTCCTGCCGCTTATATAGGGTGGCGAGCAGCCGATCGAAGGCCGCGAGGACCCGGTCCCCGTCGGCGGATTCGCTGTTCCACCCCAGACTCAGGCGCAGAGCGCCCCCGGCGAGGGCCGCCGGAACGCCCATCGCCGCCAGAACCGTCGAGGCCGCCACCTTGCCGGACGAGCAGGCCGCGCCCGAGGACACCGCCACGCCCGCGAGGTCGAGGGCGATCAGCGCCGTCGAGGCCGACAGGCCCGGCACCGCGACGCACAGGGTGTTGGACAGCCGCGCCGCGCCGTCGCCGAACACCACGGCGGCGGGCGCGCGGGCGCGGAGGCCGGCCTCCACCGCGTCGCGGATCGCCGCGAGGCGGGCCGGCTCCCGGGCGAGGCCGCCGGTGGCCAGCTCCGCCGCGACCCCGAAGCCGACGATCCCAGGCACGTTCTCGGTGCCGGCCCGGCGCCGCGACTCCTGGCCGCCGCCGCGCAGGGCGGCGTCCAGCGCGACGCCCGGGCCGAGCACGACGGCGCCGGTGCCCTTCGGAGCGCCGAGCTTGTGGCCCGACAGCGTCACGGCGTCGATCCCGAGCGCCGCGATGTCCACCGGGATCCGGCCGGCGGCCTGGACCGCGTCGCTGTGGACCAGCGCCGCGCCGTGACCGCGGGCGAGGTCGGCGACCCGCGCGAGCGGCTGGATCACCCCGGTCTCGTTGTTGGCCGCCTGCACCGAGATCAGCACCGCCTCGCCGGAAAGGGCGGCGAGGCGCGCCTCCAGGGCGGCGAGGTCGATCACCCCGTCCGCACCGACCGCCAGGATCTCGACCCGATCGGCCGGAAAGCCGTGGCCGTCGAGGACGCACGGGTGCTCCGTCGCCCCGACGAGGAGCCGCGTCGGCGCCGGCCGGCCGGACCGGCGGAGCGAGCCGCCGAGGACGAGGTTTGCCGCCTCGGTGCCGCCGCTCGTGAACACCACCGCGTCCGGCGCCGCGCCGACCAGGGCTGCGACCTGCCGGCGGGCGGTCTCCAGCGCGGCGCGGGCCGCCCGTCCCTCCTGGTGGACCGAGGACGGATTGCCCGGCAGCCCGGTGAGCGCGCGCACGACCGCCGCCGTCACCTCGGGCCGCACGGGCGAGGTGGCGTTGTGGTCGAGATAGCAGCGCGTCCCGCAATCCATCCGTTGATTTCCTTTGCCTTTCCCCCCGGCCGGCGTGGTAAGGCGCGCAGGATGCACGCCCGTGACGCCGTCGCGGTTCCAGGCCGACGAGGGATCAGCACCCGCAGAAACCCAGTTTAGAACGATTCCAGTCACCTAGAACTGTTCTAAGAGTGCTTTTAGGAGAGCGCCGACCCGAGTCAAGGCTCGTGGCCGCGATCTCCGACCGGCCGGCCCGCCCGCCCCGGGGCCTCTGCCGCTCCCCCGCCGACCGCCACGCCAAGAGGTTCGACACCATGCCCGAGGTCATCTTCGCCGGCCCGGCCGGCCGGCTCGAAGGCCGCTATCAGGCCCCGAAGCAGAAGGGCGCCCCGATCGCCATCGTGCTCCATCCGCACCCGCAATTCGGCGGGACGATGAACAATCAGATCGTCTACAATCTTTTTTACACCTTCGCCAATCGTGGCTTCGCCGCCCTGCGGTTCAATTTCCGCGGCGTCGGCCGCAGCCAGGGCTCGTTCGACCATGGCGCCGGCGAGCTGTCGGACGCCGCCGCCGCCCTCGACTGGGTCCAGGCGGTCAATCCGGAGGCGCGGGCGTGCTGGATCGCCGGCGTGTCGTTCGGCTCGTGGATCGGGATGCAGCTCCTGATGCGCCGGCCGGAGATCGAGGGCTTCATCTCGATCGCCGCGATGGCCAACCGCTACGACTTTACCTTCCTGGCGCCGTGCCCGTCCTCGGGCCTGTTCGTCCACGGCTCCGAGGACCGGGTCGCCCCGGCCCGCGAGGTGATGCCGGTGATCGAGAAGGTGAAGACGCAGAAGGGCGTCGTGATCGAGCATCAGGTCGTCGAGGGCGCCAACCACTTCTTCGACGGCAAGGTCGACGAGCTGACCCAGACCGTCGAGACCTACCTCGACAAGCGCCTCGGCAAGCGCGACGAGGCGGCCTGATCCATGGACGGCGCCCCGTTCACGGGGCGCTTCCTCCGGTCACGGGGCGCAGCTCAGGCCGAGCGCGGCCAGCCCCTCGTCGAGCAGGTCGCCGACGTTCGGGATGCCGAGGAGGTAGTCGGCGGCGTTGGTGCCGGCCGCCTCGCGCTCGCGGGCGAGCCGCACCGCGTCGGCCCATTCCTCCGGCTCCAGGTCGTTGCGGCCGATATAGACGAGCGCCAGCAGCTCGGGCCGCTCGTCGTCGTTGAGGCCGGCGATCATCTCGCGCAGTTCCTCCTCGGTGGCGTCGTCGGTGCCGCCGACCAGCACGTCCCGGGCGCCGTCGTCGATCGGGTTGGAGCCGGAATCCGGATCGGTCAGCCCCTCCTTCACGTCGAGGGCCCGGGCCCGCAGGATGAACTCACAGACCTTCTCGACCGCGATCTCCATTCATACCTCCAGCGTGCCGCCCGTCCGTGGCGGCGTCCGCTCTTCAACCCGTGAAGGACGGGGCGGTTCGCAACCCGGCCGCCCCCGCCTTCACCCGCGCCCGAGGTCCCGATGCTGTTCAACGCCGCCTTCGCGGCCCTGCGGCAGGTGCTGTCGCCGCCCCTGCGCCGGATCCTGTGGAAGTCCCTCGGCCTGACGGTCGGGCTCCTGGTGCTGATCTGGTTCGGGCTCACCCGGCTCATCAACGCCTTCCTGGCCGGGCACCCGCTCTCGACCGACTACCCGTTCGTCAACGGGCTGGCGTTCTTCCTCGCCGGGGCCGGGCTGTTCGTCGCCCTGGCCTACATCCTGCCGGCGGTGTCGATCCTGGTGGCCGGCTACTTCCTCGACGACGCCGCCGAGATCGTCGAGCGCAGCGACTTCCCGGACGAGGTCCCGGGGCAGGCGCTGCCGCTCGGCCAGGCGATGCTCTACGCCGCCCGCTTCGCCGGGCTCGCCCTGCTGGTCAACCTCTGCGCGCTGGCGCTGTTCTTCGTGCCCGGGGTCAACCTCGTGGCGTTCTTCGGCGCCAACACCTACCTGCTCGGGCGCGAGTATTTCGAGCTCGCCGCGGCGCGGTTCCGGCCGCTGCCGGAGGCCGGCGCCATGCGTCGCCACCATTCCGGCACGGTCATGCTCGCCGGCGCCCTGCTGGCCGGGCTGATGGTGGTGCCGATCCTCAACCTGCTGACGCCGCTGTTCGGCATCGCCCTGATGGTCCACGTCCACAAGGGCCTGAGCCGCGACCGGCTGCTGATGCCGCCGCAGCGCAGCGGCGCGCTACGGCCGCCGGCGTCGGGGCCGCTTCAGTAGCGCCGGCCCCAGCGCATCCCCGGCGCCTGCCCGGCGCCGGCCCCCTTCTGCCCGACGGCGGGACCGCCGGCATCGTGCGGGTGGTGGGCCGAACCCGGCCCCATCGGCTCCGGGGCGATCAGGTCGGGGATCGTCGCCATCTCGGGCGTGCCGCGGCGGGTGGCGAACTGGCCGGCCTTGCGGAAGCGCCAGAGGTAGCCCGGCACCACCGCCTCGACGGCGGTCGGGGTGATGCCGAGGGCCTCGATCGTGCGCCCCTCGGCCTTGGCCGCCTCCGACACGACGTTGTCGCTCTGGAGCATCACCACCTGATCGCGGGTGAGCTTCAGGCCGTCGGGCAGCAGCCCGAGGGTCAGGGTGTCGGCGAGTTCGAGCGCCCGGGCCTGGAGCATCGCCAGCGGCTGCGGCAGCGGCAGCACGACCCGCTGGCGCATCGTCACGGCGAGCGTGTAGTCGATGAGCTCCTGGAGCGTGCGGATCTCCGGTCCGCCGAGTTCGTAGACGGTGCCGGCGCGGGCGCGGCCCTCGACCGCGTGGGTGATCGCCTCGGCGACGTCGCCGACGAAGACCGGCTGCATCCGGGTCGCGGCCCCGGCGATCGGCAGCACCGGCATCAGGCGGGCGAGACCGGCGAAGCGGTTGAAGAAGCCGTCGCCCGGGCCGAACACGATCGAGGGGCGGAACACGATCGCCTCGGGGCGCGCCGCGAAGACCTGGGCCTCGCCCTCGGCCTTGGTGCGGGCATAGGCCGCCGGAGACTCCGGGTCGGCGCCGATCGCCGAGACGTGGACGAGGGGCGCGCCGATGGCGGCAGCCGCGCGCGCGACCTCGCCGGCCCCCTCGGCCTGGAGCCGCTGGAAGCTCTGGTTGCCGCCCTCCTGCAGGATGCCGACGAGGTTGACCACGATGTCGGCGTGCTCGGCCGCGCGCCGGATCGACTCGGGGTTGCGCAGGTTGGCCTGGACGCCGACGATCTGGCCGACCCGGCCGAGGGGCTGCAGGAACTGGGCGAGGTCGGGCCGGCGCACCGCGACCCGGATGCGGTAGCCCTGCTTGGCGAGCGACCGCACGACGTGCCGGCCGAGGAACCCCGAGCCCCCGAAGATGGTCACGAGCTGCGAGGCGGGCCGGGTCAGGCCGACGGTGTCGAAGCCGGTCATGGGTCTCAGGATCCTGTGCGCGACGGTCATGGGCTCCTTAGTCAAACGCCCGGGCGCTGTGAAGCTCCCGCGCCGCCGCAACGGCATCGCTCACGGCTTGGCCGGAGGCTTCGCCACCGGGGGCTTCTCGTCCGGCTGCGGCCGGTCGCACGGATAGGCGTCGCGCAGGGCGAGGAGCGCGAGCACGCCGGCGCTCTCGCGCTGCGCCGCCGGGCGGGTGCTGCCGTAGGCCACGACCGTGCGCACGAGCTGGATCAGGGTGCCGTCCGGCGGCAGGCAGGTGCGCAAAAGGGGCGGCGCATCGCCGGATTCCGCGACCGCGGCGAGATCCTGGACCGCGCCCATGAACGACCAGCACGCCACCGTGTCGGGGTCCTGGCGGAAATCGACCTGCCTGCCCGTCACCTTGGCGCTGCGGAGCAGGCTCCGGCACTGCGCCACGAGCTGAGTACCCTCGACCGCGGCGGCCGGAAGCGGGGCGAGGCCGGCCGCGAGGGCGGCGGCCAGGAGGATGTGTCGCATGGTCGGGGTCCCGGGTACCGTCGTCGCGCGACGGCCCGGGATGCGGAGCGACGACCGGGGGATCCCGCCGACGACCCCCCGGCCGCCGGGTCCTTCCTCGCCGCCATTCCCGCCCACATCCCGGACGCCCGCGCGACCGCCGGCTCCGTGTGTAGCAAGCTTTGCGGCGGCACGGGCCCGGGCCGGCGGGATGAGCGGTGGAGAGCGCCGCGCGCGTTGCCGCACCGCGGGTGGGTCAGCGGGCGGGGTAGATCACCCGCATCAGCGACGCCTCGGCGCGCGCCTGCGCCGGTTCGGCCGGCTCGGCCGGCTTCGGCCCGCGCCGGGTGAACTTCGCCATCAGCTTGCGGGCCTCGTCGGCCGGCAGCGCCCCGACCGGCGTGGTCATGGCGAGCAGCTCGCGCCGGGTCCGGGCATCGACGGCCTTCGAGGAGCGCACGTCCTCGAAGTCGCTCATCCGGTGCTGGGTGTCGTCCGCGTCGCCGCGGAACACCCGCGGGCCTTCGGGCAGCACCACGATGTCGCCGGGCCGCAGGGTCGGATCGCGCAGGAGCGCCGCGCGGGCGTCGAGCGTCTCGCCCGGCGCCGCCACGACCGGGCGCGGCGGCGGCTTGGGCGCCTCGGGCTTCGGCAGCGCGACGTAGCGGATCTTCGGCCGGTGCTTGCGGACCTTGGCCGAGACCCGGCTACGGGGCGCCCATCCGTAGGGATCGGGCTGGCCGTAGGCCGGCACGGGAGCCGGAACCGGGGCCGGAGCGGCCGCCTGCTGGCCGAAGAGGCCGCGGAAGAAGCCGTCGAGACCGTCGCCATCGGCGGCGTGCACGCCCGCCACCGTCGAGATCAGCAATCCGCACGAGGCCAGCGCCACCAGCAGCCGGCGGGGGCGGGCCGCCGGGTTCGCAGAATGCGGCTGCATGGGCGCTCTCCGGATCGGGTTCACGACAAGTTGAAGCTTTCGCGACCTCAACCGCAATCGCACCCGAACCGTTCCGTTTCGCGGACGGGAAATACGCCTCGCCTTTAACAAATCCGTACTGATCCGGGCGACGGCTCATCCGCCCTGGAC
Organism: Methylobacterium oryzihabitans; assembly: GCF_004004555.2. Taxonomy (GTDB): domain Bacteria; phylum Pseudomonadota; class Alphaproteobacteria; order Rhizobiales; family Beijerinckiaceae; genus Methylobacterium; species Methylobacterium oryzihabitans. The sequence continues at coordinate 215,674 of NZ_SACP01000003.1, read as the reverse complement.
TGCCCGGATATGGCCAAGCTTCCGGCCTCTGATGGGTCTAGAGCCGGCTCACGCGGACCTTGGCGACGCCGTGGATGCCGATCGCCCGGGCCGAGGCCTGGCTCAGGTCGATCACCCGGCCGCCGACATAGGGGCCGCGGTCGTTGATGCGCACCACGACCGAGCGGCCGTTGCTGGTGTTGGTGACCCGGACCCGGGTGCCGAACGGCAGCCGGCGGTGGGCCGCCGTGTAGGCGTGGGTGTTGAAGCGCTCGCCGTTGGCGGTGCGGCGGCCCTGGAAGCCCGGCCCGTACCAGGAGGCGGCCCCCGACTGGGCGTGGGCAGGCGTGCCGGCTTGTAGGCTCGCGATGCCGGTGGCAGCCACGAGACCGATGATCGCCAGCTTGGCCTTCGAATCCATGTCGCATTCCCGTCTTGTTGTTGGTGGCGGGCAACATGCCGCCGATCAAGGCGAGAATATGAACCAGTCTATCCAAGTCGTCAGTAGCGGGATCGACTTCATCTTTGCGGAGGTCAGGTCGACATCTTCTATGCCGATCATGACGAGCGGGGTCCGTCGAATCACGTCGCAGCGGCACTCCGGACGGCAATGCGGATCAGGTCGGCGAGGCTGCGCACCCCGAGCTTGTGGCGGAGCTGGGTCGCGGCGTTGGCGACGGTCTTGTAGCTGACGCCGAGCTCGGCCGCGATCGCGGCGTGGGACCGCCCGGCCCCGAGCAGACCCAGGACCTGCCGCTCCCGGGCGGTCAGGCCGGCGAGCGGCGGCGCCGGGGGCGCCGCGCGCAGTAGCGAGACCTCGGCGGCCAGGGCCGGATCGACGTAGGGCTCGCCGGCCCGCACCCGTTCGACCGCCCGGTGCAGGTCGGCGGAGGCGGTGTCCTTCAGCACGTAGCCGAGGGCGCCGTTGTCGAGGGCGCGGGCGACGATGACCGGGTCGTTGTGCATGCTGAAGACGAGGATGCGGGTCTCGGGCGCGTGGGCGTGGATGCGCCGGACGAGTTCGAGCCCGTGCAGGCCGGCGCCCTGGAAGGTGAGGTCGGCGACGACGAGGCCGGGGCGATGGCGGTGGAAGCTGCGGTAGCCCGCCACCACGCCGGTCGCCTCGTGCACCCGGGCGACGCCGGCATCCTCCAGCACCCGCCGGCAGCCGCGCAGCACGATCGGATGATCGTCGACGACCAGCACCTCCATGGCGCCCTCCCCCGCTCCGGCCGATCAGCTCGTCGGCTGGCCGGCGCCCTTGCGGGCGGTCCAGTCGTCGAAGGCGACGACCGCCTGACGCTGCTCGCCGAGCCCCTCGATGCCGAGGCTCACCACGTCGCCGGACTTGAGGAACCGCGGCGGCTTCATGCCGAGGCCGACTCCGGGGGGCGTGCCGGTGGTGACGACGTCGCCGGGCTCCAGCAGCATGAAGTGCGACAGGTACGAGACGATCTGCTTGACGTCGAAGATCATCGTCTTCGTCGAGCCGGTCTGCATCCGCTCGCCGTTGACGTCGAGCCACATCGACAGGTTCTGCACGTCGGGGACCGCGTCCGGCGTCACCAGCCAAGGCCCGAGCGGCCCGAAGGTCGGGCAGCCCTTGCCCTTGGTCCAGGTGCCGCCGCGCTCGATCTGGAACTCGCGCTCGGACACGTCGTGGCAGACGCAGAATCCGGCGACGTAGTCCATCGCCTCGTTGGCGTGGACGTAGGAGGCCCGCTTGCCGATGACGACGGCGAGCTCGACCTCCCAGTCGGTCTTCACCGACGCCTTCGGGATGATGACGTCGTCGTTGGGGCCGACGATGCAGGACGGCGCCTTGTTGAAGATGATCGGTTCCTTGGGGATCTCAGCCCCGGTCTCGGCGGCGTGGTCGGCGTAGTTCAGCCCGATGGCGATGAAGTTGCGGGTGTGGCCGACGCAGGGGCCGAGCCGCGTGCCGGCCGGCACCGCCGGCAGCGTCGCGGGGTCGATCCGCGCGAGGTTGGCGAGGCTGTCGCGGGCCAGATACGGGCCGGCGATGTCGCGGATCACGCCCGAGAGGTCGCGGATGGTTCCGTCCGGGCCGACGAGTCCGGGCTTCTCGTCGCCGCTGTCACCCCAGCGCACCAGCTTCATCGCATCCTCCCATGGCCCGCCCGGGCCGGCATCCGGGGACGCGGTCCGTGGCGCCCCGGACATTGGCGGCCCCCGCCGCAACCCGCAAGCGCCGGGCGGGGCTTTTTCCCCGCCCCGGGACGTGGCCCGCAGGCCACAGATGCGGGCAAATCGCGAACGATCATGCCCAGTCTTACTTTGGATCATGAAAGTCTTTGTTCGGGATGGGCAGAGACAGACTTGCCTGCATAAGTCGACGAAGCCACCGACAAGTCTCCGTCCGATTTTCCTGTCACCGCAACTTGCGGCGATACGCCGGGACGAAACTCGACGCGGCGTTGCCGACCGGCGCGCGAACCGGCAGGATCTCGGCCAAGCCGTGCAGGAGTGGCGACATCCCCTGTCAAACGGTACGAGAGCGGGACGAGGAAACCCCAATGACGAATCGGTGGACGACGCTCATTCCGGCGGGCGTCGCGGCGGCGCTCGTCCTGGCGCCGGGCGGCGAGGCGCGGGCCGGCGCCTTCGGGATCCGCGAGCAGAGCGCCCAGGCGCAGGGCATGGCGTTCGCGGGCGCCGCGTCGGGCTCGGGCGGCCTGTCGTCGATGTTCTGGAACCCGGCCGTCGTGACGATGAAGCCGGGCTGGAACTCCGACTTCAACGCCGCGCTCATCATCCCGCAGGCGGAGCTGCGCACCCAGCCCGGCACGTTCCCGCCGCTCCAGCGCCTCGGCGAATCCGGCGACATCGGCCAGTCGGCGGTGCTCGCCTCGACCTACGCGAACTACCAGCTCGGCGACCGGCTGTTCGTCGGCCTGTCCGGCACCGCACCGTTCGGCCTCATCACCAAGCCCAACGTCGTCTCGGCCGGGCAGGTCTACGGGCGCTCGTCGCGGGTGTTCTCGCTGAACTTCAACCCGGTGATCGGCGTCAGGGTCACCGACTGGCTGTCGGTCGCCGCCGGCCCGGTGGCGGAATACTTCCGCATCACCCTGCGCCAGGCCACCGGCATCGCCCCGACGGCGCCGAGCGCCTTCCTCAAGGGCGACGACTGGGGCGTCGGCTTCACCGCCGGCGTGCTGATCCAGCCCTCGGCCGGCACCACGGTCGGCATCGGCTACCGCTCGTCGATCCATCACGACCTCGAAGGCTCGGCCTCGCCGATCGGCCAGATCGGCGCCAACCTCAACACGCCCGAAAAGGTCTCGGTCGGCCTGACCCAGGCGCTGACGCCGACGATGCGGGTCAATTTCGGCTTCGAGTGGGACAACTGGTCGAGGATCGGCACGCCGGCGATCACGCTGCTGGCGAGCGGGCGGCCGGTGTCCTCGCTGCCGCTCAACTACCGCGACGGGTTCTACTACGCCGTCGGCGGCGAGGTCGACCTGACGCCGCAATGGACCGCCCGGGCCGGCTTCGCCTACGAGATCTCCCCGATCACGGTGGCCAACCGCACCCCTCGCCTGCCGGACGGCGACCGCTTCCACCTCTCGGGCGGCGTGAGCTACCGCTACAGCGAGAAGATCCAGTTCGACCTCGGCTACACCCACATCTTCCAGGCCAGCCCGATCCGCCTCGCCCTGGTGCCGGGCGAGCCGTCCTACATCGCGCCCCTGGCCTACATCGCCACCGCCAGTACCAGCGCCGACATCGTCTCGGTCGGCCTGAAGTACCGCTGGGACACGCCGGCCGCGATTGTCGAGCCGGCGCCGGTCGTCCGCAAGTACTGAGCCTGCGGCGCCGCCCCGGGACCGGGGCGGCGCCGGACGTCACGCCCGTTCGCGCACGTAGGTGCCGGGCGCCGGTCCGAGCGAGGGCAGGCGGCCGCCGCCGGGCTCGCGCGCCGGCACCCGCTCGGGGTTCTGCGCCTCGATCCAGGAGAACCAGTAGGGCCACCACGAGCCCGGATGCTCGGTCGCCGCCCGGACCCAGTCGCCGAGTTCGCCGTGCGCCGGGCCGCCAGTCCAATACTGGTACTTGACCTTGCCGGGCGGGTTGACGACGCCGGCGATGTGGCCCGAGCCGGCCATGACGTACTCGACCGGCCCGCCGAAGGCGCGGCAGCCCTCGAACACCGACAGCGCCGGGGCGATGTGGTCCTCGCGGGTCGCGAGGTTGAAGACCGGCATCGTCACCTTCGACAGGTCGAGCGAGACGTTGCCGAGCCGCATCTCGCCGCGCGACAGCCGGTTCTCCAGGTAGCAGTTGCGCAGGTAGAACGAGTGGTTGGCGGCCGGCATCCGGGTCGCGTCGGAGTTCCAGTACAAAAGGTCGAAGGGCAGCGGCGCCTTGCCCTTGAGGTAGTTGTTGACGAAGTAGGGCCAGATCAGGTCGTTCGGCCGCAGCATGTTGAAGGCGTTGGCCATCTTCGAGCCTTCGAGATAGCCGACGTTCTGCATGCCGGCCTCGATCGCGGCGATCTGCGGCTCGTCGACGAACACCTTGAGGTCGCCGGCATGGGTGAAGTCGACCTGGGTCGTCAGGAAGGTCGTGCTCTCGATCCGGTCGTCGTTCGTCGCCGCCATGTAGGCCAGCGTCACGGCGAGCAGCGTGCCGCCGACGCAGTAGCCCGCCGCGGTGACCCGGCGCTCGCCGGTCGCCTCCTCGATCGCGTCGAGGGCGGCGAAGACGCCCTCGCGCATGTAGCTCTCGAAGTCCTTGGTGGCGTGGCGCGCGTCCGGGTTGACCCAGGAGATCACGAAGACGGTCAGCCCCTGCGACACCGCCCAGCCGATAAAGCTCTTCTCCGGGTTGAGGTCGAGGATGTAGAACTTGTTGATCCACGGCGGCACGATCAGGAGCGGGCGCTTCAGCACCGTCTCGGTCCGGGGCGCGTACTGGATCAGCTCGATCAGGTCGTTGCGGAACACCACCTCGCCCGGCGTCGTGGCGAGGTTGACCCCGACCTCGAACCGGCTCGGGTCGGTCTGGCGCATGCGCAGCTCGCCCTTGCCGGCCTCGACGTCCTCGGCGAGCATCTTCATGCCGCGCACGAGGTTGGCCCCGCCCTCGCGCAGGGTGTCGCGGATCAGCTCCGGGTTGGTCATCAGGAAGTTCGTCGGCGACAGCGCCCCGGAGAGCTGCCGGACGTAGAACTGCGCCTTGGCCCGGGTGTGCTCGTCGAGCCCGTCGGCCTCGTCGACGAGGATCTCGGCCCAGCGCGAGGTGATGAGGTAGCTCTGCTTGATGAAGTCGAACATCGGGTTGCTCGACCATTCGGGCGCCGCGAACCGCCTGTCGCGCGGGTCGGGCATCGCCACCGGCAGCGTCGACTCGCCCTGCATCTTCTGCAGGGTCGAGCCCCACAGGGCGAGGAATTGCCCGCCGAGCAGGGTCTGGGCCTCGGCCGCCTTCTGCGGGTCGGCGAACCACCGCTCGGCGACCGTCCCGAGGGTGCGCACCACCTCGCCGACGCTCTCGGCCATCGCGGTGTTCGGCTTGCCCTCCTCCAGCGGCTTGGCGTAGGCGAGCGCGGCCCGGCCGAACTCCTCGACCAGGAGGCTGGCGTTCCGCGACAGGGCCTCCACGTCGGCGACAGGGGTCGCGATCTTCTCGACCGTCACGCGTCATCTCCTCCCTGATCGTGGGCGGTCCCCCGGAGCGGGCCGCCTTTCCGACAAAGTAATGCGCCACGAAGCAGTTCCACCAGACGTCCCTCCCGGGTTTTGTTCGTTTCCATGCCGCTTCCGCGTCCCCTGTCCCGTGACCCGCGCCCGGCGCTGGTCGCGCTCGCCGCCCTCCTCGGCCTCGGCGGCTGCGTCCTCGACGGCAGCGGCATCCGGGACGGGATCAAGTCGGCCGGCTTCGCCCCCAAGCCGGTCGAGGCGCCGGACTTCGTCGCTGCCTCCCGCCGCGAGGGCGGCGACTTCCTGCCGGTGGGCGTCTCCGCCCCGCCCCGCGAGATCCGGGCCAAGTCGGCCGCCGGGGTGAAGGACCTCGAAGCCGACCTCGAGGCGAGCCGGCGCCGCAACGAGGCCCGGGGCCGCGACGCCGCCCGTCCGGTCGGCCCCGCCCCCTGACGCAGGGATAGCACCGCCGGGCGCCGCAGGCATCTCCCCGCCCGGGCAGGATCACCGGAATCGCGGTGCCCCGGACCGGGGCTTCCAACGGCGTAGGGCCGGCACCGGAACCGACCCCGCCCCCCGCGGTTTCGGGTCACCGGCGCGACGCCGGCTCGCGACCGCGTGCGCAGCGGCACCCCCAAGGGGGCTTTGCGCCGTGCCCGCGTGCCGGCGCGCACGGGCGCCGGGAGGGTTTCGGGGAAGTCTCGGCGGATCGGCCGGTCCTTCGCTCCGGCCGGCCACCACAGGAGGCCCGAGGCCATGCCCCACCCCCGCAAGACCCGCCGAGCCGGGCGCGCGCGCCGCCACCCCCGCCTGCGCCGGGCCGCCGCCCCGCCCTGCGGCGGCGTCGTCCACGTCGTCGACATCCTCGACCTCTTCGTCGAGATGCCGACGCGGGGCGCCAACGACAACGCCCCGGGCGGCCGCCGGTCCCGGCCGCGCCCGACGCTGGCGGCCCTCGCCGGCGGCCGGGGCGCGCCGTTCGAATCCCGTCCGCCGTGGTTTGTCACCGCTTGCCCGGCGGGGGTATAAGCGGGGCCACGAGGGGAAGGGTCGGGTCGAGGAGGGTCCGTGGCTACGGATGCGAGCACGCGCCGGGACGGTGCCGCCGGCATCGCCCTGGAGCGCGGGGCGGACGGCGTGCGGGCGCGGCTCGCCGGCCGCTGGACCGCCGATCAGGCCCCCGCCGTCGAGGCGGCGGCCGACCGCCTCGTGCGCGGCGGGGCCGACGGGCGGATGGTCATCGACCTCGCGGGCCTGGAACGCCTCGACACCCTGGGCGCCTGGGTGCTCGAACGGGCGCGCGGCGACCTGGAACAGGCCGGCCGCTCGGTCGTCTACGGCGGCGCCGCGCCCGAGCACCGCATCCTCCTGCGCGAGGTCGGCTACCGCGAGCCCGAGGCGCCGCCGCCGCGCCGGCCGCGCAGCCTCCTCGACCCGGTCGTCGCCCTCGGCGGCGGGGTGCGCCGCCTCGGCGGCGAGGTCCTGGCGGGCATCGCCTTCCTCGGCGAGGTCGTCGCCGGCTGCCTGCGGGTGATGGCCCGGCCGCGCACCTTCCGGGGCGCGGCGCTGGTCAACCAGATGCAGCAGATCGCCTTCAACGGCACGCCGATCATCATGCTGATCGCGTTCCTGGTCGGCTGCATCGTGACCCAGCAGGGCATCATCCAGCTCCAGCGCTTCGGCGCCCAGACCTTCGTGGTCAACATGATCGGCATCCTCACCCTGCGCGAGCTCGGGGTGCTGCTGACCTCGATCATGGTGGCGGGCCGCTCCGGCTCGGCCTTCACCGCCGAGATCGGCTCGATGCGGATGCGCGAGGAGGTCGACGCCCTGCGGGTGATGGGCCTCGACCCGATCGAGATCCTGATCGTGCCGCGCATCCTCGCCCTGATGCTGGCGCTGCCGCTGCTCGCCTTCCTGGCCGACCTCGCGGCGCTGGCCGGCGGCGCCCTGACCTCGCTGCTCTACGGCGGGCTGTCGGTGGACGCGTTCCTGTCGCGGCTCCAGAACGTCATCACCTTCCGCCACGTCGCCATCGGGCTCATCAAGGCGCCGTTCATGGCGCTGGTCATCGGCATCATCGCGTCGATCGAGGGCTTCGCGGTCGCGGGCTCGGCCGAATCGCTCGGCCGCCACGTCACCGCCTCAGTCGTGAAGTCAATCTTCATGGTCATCGTGTTGGATGGCCTCTTCGCCGTGTTCTTCGCGGCCCTCGACGTCTGAGACGCTCGCTCCCGTGCCGGATCCGCACCCCCTCCCGTCCCCGCCGCCGCGCGACGCGATCATCCGCGTGCGCGACCTCGTCGTGGGCTTCGGCGACCGCATCGTCATGAAGGGCCTCGACCTCGACATCCGCCGGGGCGAGATCCTCGGCTTCGTCGGGCCGTCGGGCCAGGGCAAGTCCGTCCTCACCCGCACCATCCTCGGGCTGGTGCCGAAGCGCTCGGGCACGATCGAGATCTTCGGCGAGGACGTGGACGGGCTCTCGCTGGCCCGCCGCCGGGTGCTGGAGCGGCGCTGGGGCGTGCTGTTCCAGCAGGGCGCCCTGTTCTCGGCGCTCACCGTCAAGCAGAACATCCAGGTGCCGATGCGCGAGCACCTCGACCTCTCCGAGCGCCTGCTCGACGAGTTCGCCCGGCTCAAGATCGCGATGGTCGGGCTCAAGCCCGACGCCGCCGACAAGCTGCCCTCGGAACTCTCCGGCGGCATGATCAAGCGCGCGGCACTGGCCCGGGCGCTCGCCCTCGACCCCGAAGTGCTGTTCCTCGACGAGCCGACCTCCGGCCTCGACCCGATCGGCGCCGGCGAGTTCGACGACCTCGTCGCGACCCTGCAGAAGACGCTCGGCCTGACGGTGTTCATGGTCACCCACGACCTCGACAGCCTCACCACCGCCTGCGACCGCATCGCCGCGCTCGGCGACGGCCAGATCATCGCCGAAGGGCCGATCGAGGCGATGCTCGCCCACGAGCATCCCTGGCTGCGCGCCTACTTCCACGGCAAGCGCGCCCGGGCGGCGCTGCCGCCGGGGCTCGTGCCCGGCGCGCCGCCGCACGCGGCGGCACGGCCGAGCTGATGTGCGGGCGCGCACAACCCGAACCGGGATCGGAGCGTAGCCTTCCCGATCTCACCCCGAGACCCCGCCCGCACGGGCCCGCCGGAGCCGGCACGGCCCCGCGCGCGAACGCAAACGGGTAAGGCATGGAAACCCGCGCCAACAACCTCCTGATCGGCGCCTTCACGCTGCTGGTGATCGTGCTGGGCTTCGCCTTCGCGTTCTGGCTCGGCGGCCGCGCCTCGAACCAAGCCCGGCTGCCGGTGCGGATCGTCTTTTCCGGCGGCGTCGGCGGCCTCGCCAAGGGCTCGGTCGTCACCTTCAACGGCATCCGGGTCGGCGAGGTCACCGACGTGCAGCTCCTGCCCCAGGACCCGCGCCGGGTGATGGCGCTCGCCGCCCTCGACCCGACCACGCCCCTGCGCGCCGATACCCGCGCGCGCCTCGACATGGCGATGCTGACCGGCATCGCCTCGATCTCCCTCGTCGGGGGCAGCGCCGACGCGCCGCCGCTCGCGGCCAACGCCAACGACCCGCTCCCGACGATCTTCGCCGACGCCTCCGACATCCAGGACCTGATGCAGAGCGCCCGGGCGATCGCCCAGCGCGCCGACGACATGCTCCAGCGCCTCGACCGGGTCGTGGCCGGCAACGAGGGCGCGATCAACCGCACGCTCGCCAACGTCGAGACCTTCTCGAAGACGCTCAGCGACAGCGCCCCCGCCCTCGACGCCCTGGTCAAGGCGGTGGACGGGCGCAAGCTCGGCAGCCTGATCGACAACGCCGACCGGTTCTCGGCCGCCCTCGCGGCGGCCTCGCCGGACGGGGCGCCCGCCCCCCCCCCCCCCCCCCCCCACGCCCGCTCCCTCGCCGCCAAGCTCAACGCCTCGGCCGACCGCATCGACGCGGTGCTGAAGGGTGCGCAGAGCTTCCTCGGCTCGGCCTCCGGCGAGCAGGGCCGCAGCGCCTTCACCGACATCCAGGAGGCGGCGGTCTCGGTGCGCGATGCGGGCCGCGCCTTCCGGCTGATGTCGGAGAACCTCGACAAGCGCACCGCGACGCTGGCCACCAGCGTCAGCCGGCTGAGCGGCGCCGGCCGACGCGAGGTGCAGACCCTCTCGACCGACGGCCAGCGCACCCTCAGCACCCTCAACAGCGCCGTGCGCAGCATCGAGCGCGACCCGTCGCAGGTGATCTTCGGCGGCAAGCCGTCGTTGCCCGAATACAACGGGCGGTAGCTTTCGGCCCGGCCCGGACCGGAAGCGGCCCGGGATCTGCTCCGCCTCGGTGCTTCGTTAGGACGACTCGCCTATGTCCCCTGGGCTAGGTGGCCCGAATTCCGCAATGATGACCTGCCGTCCCGTCCCGTTCCCTCCGGCGCCCCGTCGCGCTCCGTCGTCCCTGCTGGCGGCGGCCGGGCTCGTGCTCGCCCTCGCCGGCTGCGGCGGCGCGGTGCCGACGACCTTCGACCTCACCGCCCTGCCCGGCGCGGCGCGGGCGGGAGCCGCGCGCCGCTCGATCGTCGTCGCCGAGCCGGTCGGCATCCAGCCGTTCGAGGCCGACCGGATCATCGTGCGGGCCGGCGGGACGGTGTCGTTCCTCGGCGGCGGCCAGTGGGCCGACCGCCTGCCGCGGCTGATCCAGACCCGGCTGATCCAGAGCCTCGAGAATGCCGGCCGCCTGCGCTCGGTCGGGCGCCCGGGCGACAAGGTCGCGGCCGACATCATCCTGGTCAGCGACATCCGCGCCTTCGACATCGTGGCGCCGAGCCGCGAGGCGGTGGTCGACCTGTCGGTGAAGCTCGTGCAGGACTCCACCGGCACCGTCACGGCGGCGCGGGTGTTCCAGGCCCGGGTCCCGGTCGAGCAGGTCGCCGCGCCCCAGGCCGCCAACGGCCTCGACCGCGCCCTGTCGATCGTGCTCGCCGACGTGGTGCGGTGGGTCGGCGCCGGGGGGTGAGGCCAGGATCGGCGTCCTGGGCGTTCGGAGCACGTCCTGGCTCTGGCCCGGCCCGAAGACGCGCATGACGGTGACGATCCCCGAGCCGGACCGTGACGGGACATCGACGCGATCGATGATCCTGTGTCGCGCGACGCTGCGGGCACGATAGCCCGCATGCTCGCTTTCGGGCCATAGAAGAGGATCGTCCGCCAGAACCAGGATGGCGCGCCGGATATGATCCAGGCGGTTCGTAGCCCTTGGGCCTGCCCCGGCCTGCGTCAACCATCGGCGCGCCTCGGCTAGATCCCTGCGCGCTGCATCGGTGATGCGGAGGCGGTACGGCACGGTGAGGGATCAGCCCCGGTCGCCACCCTGTCGCTTCGGCGTCGCTGCGTCCCCGCCGCCTGCCCAGGCCCGAAGCCATGCTTCGGCTTCATCCCCTTCGATGACGCGGCCCGCATTCAGGTCGTCTTCGGCGGCCGCGAGCATGTGGCGCTCACGCCTTAAACGTTCGCCCTCTGCCGAAGGCTCCTGATCGTGCCATCTGAGGTCGGTCTTCGGCATCACCAGCTCCAGCCGCAGCGTGACGCCTCCGACGCCGTGCGTACAGCGGCGGACATGCCCGATCCGGGGACCGTTGAACGGAATGCGGTGACCGGACCGGACGCCCCCTACTCCATCACCGCCGCCTTCATGATGACCACCATGGTGGCCCGGCCGGGCTTGTCGCCGGTGCAGCGCACGGTGTGGGGCCGGTCGCAGCGGTAGCGCAGGGTCTCGCCGGCCCGCGCCCGCTGCACCGTGCCGGCCACGTCAACCTCGAACTCGCCCTCGATCACCGACAGACACTCGACCGAGCCGCGCTGATGGGCGTCGGAATCGAGTTCGCCGCCGGGATCGGCCGAGAGGTCGTACCATTGCAGCCACTCGACGGTCTTGATCCAGCCGATGATCGCCAGCCGCATCCGGCCGTCGTCGGAGACGAGGATCGGCGTGTCGGCCTTCGACGACTTCTCGATGAACGGTTCCTCGTCGCCGGTGGCGAGCACCCGCTCGATCGACACGTCGAGCGCCTGACTCAGGCGCCAGATCGTCGCGAGGGTCGGGTTGGTCTCGTTGCGCTCGATCTGGCTGATGATCGACTTCGCCACGCCCGACTGCTCGGCGAGTTCCGACAGCGACAGGTTGTAGGCCTTGCGCAGGCGCTGGATCGTCTTGCCGAGCTGGCCCGACAGGACCTGCGCGCCGGTGATCAGGTCCCTGGTGCGCTCACGCCCCCGCTCGACGCCCATGACCGCCCCTCGCACCGTTCGACTCCGCCCCGGCCGTTCCGCATTCCGAACGTCCGTACGCTCCATCAAACGCAAACGGGTCCAGGGTGCAAGGGCGCAGGCGGTCGCGGAACCCGATTTCGCTGCATCACCAGCGGGTCGCGGGCGGCGTTCCCGCAGTGATCTCGGCGAGTCGCGCCCGGGTCGCCGGGGTGGTCCCCTCGGGCAGGGCGTCGAGGGGAAAGAAGCCGGCCTCGGCGATCTCCCGGTCCGGGCGCTTCGGCGCCCGCACCGTGAAGGCGCGGGCGACGTAGAGCGCGACGTGGTCGCGGGCGGTGGCCCGGTCGTTGAGGTAGAAGCCGTGCAGCACCGGCGCAACCGCCGGATCGAGCACCACCTCCGCCTCCTCGGCGAATTCCCGGGTCAGCGCCTCGACCGCGGTCTCGCCCGGCTCGACGCCGCCGCCGGGCAGGTACCAGCCCGGCAGGTAGGTGTGGCGGATGAGGCAGACCCGGCCCTCGGGGTCGATGGCGGCGCCGCGCACGCCGAGCGTCATGCCGCGCGAGACGCGCCACACGAGGTGGGCGCCGCGCATCAGCAGGCGCTGCGAGCGGCGCCGCAGCGCCTCGGTCCGCCGCCGCACGGCGCCTCAGACCACCGTCAGGCGGATCTCGCCGACGCCCTCGATCGCCCCGACCATGGTCTGGCCGCGCGCGACGGCGCCGACGCCCTCCGGCGTCCCGGCGAAGATCACGTCGCCCGGCTCCAGGGCGAAGTAGGTCGACAGGTAGGCGATCTGCTCGGCCACCGACCAGATCATGTCGGACAGGTCGCCCTTCTGGCGCAGGGCGCCGTCGACCGACAGGGTGATGGCGCCCTTGTCCGGGTGGCCGATCTCGGCGGCGCGACGCAGGACGCCGACCGGGCCCGAGAGGTCCGCCGCCTTGCCGAGTTCCCACGACCGCCGCAGCGCCTTGGCGTCGTCCTGGAGGTCGCGCCGGGTCATGTCGAGGCCGACGGCGTAGCCGAAGACGTGGTCGAGGGCGCTCTCGACCGGGATGTCGCGGCCGCCCTGGCCGAGGGCGACCACCAGCTCGACCTCGTGGTGATAGTTCGCGGTCTTCGGCGGATAGGGATGATCGACCGTCTCGCCGTCCGGCACCACTTGCAGCGCGTCGGCGGGCTTCATGAAGAAGAACGGCGGCTCGCGGGTCGGGTCGGCGCCCATCTCGCGGGCGTGGGCGGCGAAGTTGCGCCCGACGCAGTAGACCCGCCGCACCGGAAACAGGTCCTCGGTGCCGCGGATCGGAAGCGTGGTGCGCGGCGGGTTGGGGATCACGGAGAGCATGGACGCCTCAGGACGTTGCGCCGCCTTGGGAAAGCGGGGCCCGAGGGCTATCTAGAGGCCCTCCCCGCCCGGCGCTATCCCGGTGCCGCCACGGTGCCCGCAATCCTGCCGCCGCCCTGCAGCCATGACGCCCAGCGCCCTCCTCGACACCCTCGCGGCCCGCCTCGGGCCGGCCCAGGTCCTCACCGCACCGGACGCGATGGCGACCCACCTCGCCGAGACCCGCGGGCTCTACCAGGGCCGGGCGCTCGCGGTGCTGCGCCCGCGCGACACCGGGGAGGTCGCCTTCGCGGTGCGGGCCTGCGCGGCGGCCGGCGTGCCGGTGGTGGCCCAGGGCGGCAATACCGGCCTCGTCGGCGGCGGGGTGCCGCAGGGCGGAATCGTCCTGTCACTCGCCCGCCTCGACCGGGTGAGGGCGGTCGATCCGCTGAACGCGACGCTCACGGTCGAGGCCGGCTGCATCCTCGCCCGCGTCCAGGAGGAGGCCGAGCGGGCCGGGCTGCTGTTTCCGCTCTCGCTGGCCTCGGAAGGCTCGTGCCGCATCGGCGGCAACCTCGCGACCAATGCCGGCGGCACCGCGGTGCTCGCCTACGGCAACGCCCGCGAACTCGTGCTCGGCCTCGAAGTCGTGCTCGCCGACGGGCAGGTCTGGAGCGGGCTCAAGGGCCTGCGCAAGGACAATACCGGCTACGACCTGCGGAATCTGTTCATCGGCTCGGAAGGGACGCTCGGCATCATCACGGCGGCGGTGCTGAAGCTGTTTCCGCGCCCGGCCTCGACGGCGACGGCGTGGCTCGGCCTCGCCTCGCCGCATGCCGCCCTGGAGCTGTTCTCGCACCTGCGCGAGCGCGCCGGCGGGCGGCTCACCGCCTTCGAGTACGTGCCGCGCTTCGGGCTGGAGATCGTGCTGCGCCACGCCGCCGGCGCCCGCCGTCCGCTTGCCGGGGAGCATGCCGGCTACGCGCTGGTCGAACTCTCCTCCGCCGGCCCCGACGCGCCGGCCGAGTTGGAGGCGATGCTCGCCTCCGCCCTGGAGGCGGACCTCGCCGAGGACGCGACGATCGCGGCGAGCGCCGCCCAGGCGGCCGCCCTGTGGTCGCTGCGCGAGAGCCTGTCCGAGGTCCAGCGCCACGAGGGCGGCTCGATCAAGCACGACGTCGCGGTGCCGGTCTCGCGGGTCGCCGAGTTCCTGGAGCGCGCCACCGCCGCCTGCGAGGCCGACCTGCCGGGGGTGCGGGTCTGCGCCTTCGGCCATCTCGGCGACGGCAACATCCACTTCAACCTCACCCAGCCGGTCGGGATGGACAAGGCGGAGTTCCTGGCCCTGTGGCCGCGCTTCAACCGCATCGTCCACGACATCGTCCACGCCTTCGACGGCTCGATCGCCGCCGAGCACGGGGTCGGGATGATCAAGCGCGACGAGCTCTCGCGCTACAAGGACCCGGTCGCCCTCGACCTGATGCGGCGGCTCAAGCAGGCGCTCGATCCGCAGGGCCTCCTCAACCCGGGCAAGGTTCTTGTCGACCCGGGCAAGATTCTTGCACCCCGCGACGAGGTTCCGGCGCCTTTTCCCCACGGTCAGACCTGACGGCGAAGCCGGTCAGCCCCGCCCGCGGGCGGGTTGCAGGATTTTCGCGGATCGCTAGCTGGAAGCGGCATCCTCTCCCGGAGAGCCCGGCATGAACGCCCGTCCCGACGCCCGCGACTTCGCCTCCCCGCAGAAATTCGGCATTGGGCAGCCGGTGCCCCGCGCCGAGGATCCGGTGCTGGTGCGCGGCGAGGGGCGCTACACCGACGACCTCGCCCTCGACGGGCAGGTCTACGGCGTGTTCGTGCGAAGCCCGGTCGCCCACGGGATCCTCGACGGGATCGACGCCGAGGCGGCGCTCGCGCTGCCGGGCGTGCTGGCGGTGCTGACGGCCGCCGACCTCGACGGCTACGGCGGGATCGGCAACGGGCTGCCGTTCAAGAACCAGGACGGCAGCGACATGCGCAAGCCGGCCCAGCCCTCCCTCGCCACCGGCAAGGTGCGCTACGTCGGCGAGCCAGTGGCGCTGGTCGTCGCCGAGACCCTGGCCGGGGCCCGCGACGCCGCCGAGGCGGTGGTGCTCGCCATCACCGACCTGCCGGTGGTGACGACGCCGGAAGAAGCCGCCGCCGAGGGCGCGCCGCTGCTCTACGACGACGTGCCGGGCAACCTCGCCCTCGATTTCCGCACCGGCGACGCCGCCGCGACCGAGGCGGCCTTCGCCGGGGCCGCCCACGTCACCCGGCTGCCGCTCATCAACAACCGCCTCGTCATCAACCCGATGGAGCCGCGCGCCGCGATCGGCGTGCACGAGGCCGAGAGCGGGCGCTTCACCCTGCATGTCGGCTCGCAGGGCGTGTTCGGCCTGCGCAACGGCCTCGCCGACGGGGTGCTGAAGCTGCCGCGCGAGCAGGTGCGGGTGCTCACCGGCCATGTCGGCGGCTCGTTCGGCATGAAGGCGCCGGTCTATCCGGAATACCTGCCTCTCCTGCACGCCGCGAAGGTGCTCGGGCGGCCGGTGAGGTGGACCGACCAGCGCTCCGAGAGCTTCCTCTCCGACCATCACGGCCGCGACGTCGCGGTCGATGCCGAACTCGCCCTCGACGCCGAAGGGCGCTTCCTCGCCTACCGGCTCCGGGGCGTCGCCAACATGGGCGGCTACCTCAACCCGCTCTCGCCGCTGTTCCAGACCATCAACATCGCCCGCAACATGGTCGGGGTGTACCGCACCCCGGTCTATGACGTGGCGATCGCCTGCCTGTTCACCAACACCACGCCGATCGGCGCCTATCGCGGCGCCGGCCGGCCGGAGGGCAACTACTTCATCGAGCGCCTGATCGACACCGCTGCCGCCGAGACCGGCCGCGACCGGGTCGCCCTGCGGCGGCTCAACCACATCCGGCCCGAGGACATGCCGTACCGGGCTCCCTCGGGCATGACCTACGACAGCGGCGACTTCCCGGCGGTCCTCGACCGGGCGCTCGCCGCCGCCGACTGGGACGGGTTCTCCGCCCGCCGGGCCGAGAGCGAGGCGGCGGGCAAGCTGCGCGGCATCGGCATCGGCGACTATCTCGAGATCACCGCGCCGCCGACCAACGAGATGGGCGGCATCCGCTTCGAGGAGGACGGCACGGTGACGATCCTCACCGGCACCCTCGATTACGGCCAGGGCCACGCCACCCCGTTCGCCCAGGTGCTGCACGACCGTCTCGGCATCCCCGTCGACCGGATCCGGCTGCTCCAGGGCGACAGCGACCAGCTCATCGCCGGCGGCGGCACGGGCGGCTCGAAGTCGCTGATGGCGAGCGGCGCGGCGATCGTCGAGGCCGGCGACCTTGTGATCGAGAAGGGCCGCGAGGCCGCCGCCTCGGTGCTGGAGGCCGGGCCCGGCGACATCGAGTTCCGCGACGGCCGCTTCGTCATCGCCGGCACCGACCGCGGCATCGCCCTCATCGACCTCGCCGCCCGGGTGCGCGCCGGCCTGCCCGACCCGGCGGCGCCGCGGAGCCTCGACGTCGCCCACATCCACAAGGAGTCGCCCTCGGCCTTCCCGAACGGCTGCCACGTCGCCGAGGTCGAGGTCGATCCCGAGACCGGCGTCGCCGCGGTGGTGCGCTACACCTCGGTCAACGATTTCGGCACGGTGGTGAACCCGATGCTGGTCGAGGGCCAGATCCACGGCGGCGTCGTCCAGGGTATCGGGCAGGCGCTCATGGAGCGCACCGCCTACGACGAGCAGGGCCAGCTCGTGACCGGCTCGTTCATGGATTACTGCCTGCCGCGGGCCTCCGATTCCCCGAGCGTCGGCTTCGCCAGCCACCCGGTCCCGGCGACCACCAACCCGCTCGGCGTCAAGGGCTGCGGCGAGGCCGGCTGCGCCGGCTCGCTGCCGGCGGTGATGAACGCCCTCGTCGATGCGCTACGCCCGCGCGGCATCGCCCACCTCAACATGCCGGCGACGCCGCTGGCGATCTGGTCGGCGTTGCAGGAGGCGGGCACCCAGGAGGCCGCATGAGCGATCCCGTCACCCTGACCTCGGAGGCCCGGGTCGAGACCCCGAATGCCAGCCGCTACCTCACCCAGCTCTGCAAGCACTGGAGCCACAAGTTCCCCGAGACCGCGTTCTCGCCGGAGCGCGGCACGGTGCCGTTCGGCGACGGGCGGGCGGCGGCGTTCGAGGCCGATCCGGACGGGCTGACGCTCCGGGTCTCGGCCCCCGACTTGGAGACGCTGACCCGGATGCAGGGCGTGGTCGCCGAGCACCTCGCCCGCTTCGCGTTCCGGGAGGATCTCGGCGGCATCGCCTGGACGCGGGTGGTGTGACCGGGCATCACGGCAGTTCAGCCGAAGGAGATGAGTGCATGTCGTCCAGCCACGATCCTCGCCTCGACCGTCTCGCCGAGGTGGCGGTGCGGGTCGGCCTCGGGCTGAGGCCGGGGCAAGAACTGGTGATGACGGCACCGCTCGAGGCGCTGCCGCTCGCCCGCTGCATCACCGCCGAGGCCTACAAGGCCGGCGCCTCCCTGGTGACGACCCTCGTCGGCGACGACGCCTCCACCCTCGCGCGCTTCGCCCACGCCCCCGACGCGGCGTTCGACACCGCCGCCGGCTGGCTCTACGAGGGCATGGCCAAGGCGTTCCGGAACGGCGCCGCGCGGCTGGCCATCGCGGGCGACGACCCGTCGCTGCTCGCCGGGCAGGACACCGAGAAGGTGGCGCGGGCCAACCGCGCCCGCTCCCGGGCCTACCAGCCGGCGCTCGAACTGATCGCCAACTTCTCGACCAACTGGACCATCGTCTCGGCCGCCACCCCGGCCTGGGCCCGCACCGTCTTCCCGGATCGGCCGCCGGACGAGGCGGTGGCCCGGCTGTGGAACGCGATCTTCGCCGCCTCGCGGATCGAGGGCGAGGATCCGGTCGGCGCCTGGGCGGCGCACAACCGGGCGCTCCAGCGCCGGACCGAGGTGCTGAACGGCCACCGCTTCGCCGCCCTGCGCTTCCGCGGCCCGGGCACCGACCTGACGGTCGGGCTGGCCGACGACCACGAATGGTGCGGCGGCGCGACGACCGCCCGCAACGGCATCGTCTGCAACGCCAACATCCCGACCGAGGAGGTGTTCACCACCCCCCACCGCCTGCGGGTCGAGGGCACGGTGTCGGCGACCAAGCCCCTATCCTACCAGGGCACCCTGATCGAGGACATCGCCGTGCGGTTCGCGGAGGGCCGCATCGTCGAGGCGAAGGCCCGCACCGGCGGCGACGTGCTCGCCAAGGTGCTCGACACCGACGAGGGCGCCCGCCGCCTCGGCGAGGTCGCGCTGGTGCCGGCCTCCTCGCCGATCTCGGCCTCGGGGCTCTTGTTCTTCAACACCCTCTACGACGAGAACGCGGCGAGCCACATCGCGCTGGGCCAGGCCTACAGCAAGTGCTTCCGCAATGGCGGCATCGACTTCGGCGAGGACGACCTGACCGCCCGCGGCGCCAACCGCAGCCTCATCCACATCGACTGGATGATCGGCTCGGCCGAGGTCGATGTCGACGGCGTCTCCCTCGACGGCACCGTCGAGCCGGTGATGCGCCGGGGCGAGTGGGTGGATTGACGGCACGAACGCCACGGCCGAGGACGCGTCGATGACCCGCGGGCGGTCCGGCAGCCACCGGGCCGAGGTCTTGCCGACGGGCGTGCCGGGGATCGAGGCGCTGCGGGTCGTCTCGGAGCGGGGATTTCCCGTCACAGCCACGACCCGTCCGGCATAGGCGCGGTCGGCTTCGGCGCCCAGTGGTCGCGGACCGGTGGAGGCCAGCGACGTCCGGCGAGTCGGTTCGCCAGGGAGAGAAGCCGGGTTCGCACCGGTCACACACCACTGTAGAAACGGCTCCCGGGCGCCAGGGTCCAGGAGCCGTTTCGCTTATGCTCAGAAATATCGAGTCACCGGCTGTCCGGGGATGAAGTCGGGCGTTGGCAGGCAGGCCGATTTGCCCTTGTCGCCGCACACCTTCATGCGCTCCGCATAGAGTTCGAGCTCCTTGAAGGGCGTATAGACCAGCCCATCGCCGCACTCTTCCGTATCGGCGAGCCCGGCCTGACCGATGGCGGGCGTGATCCGCTTCGTCTCCGTCCAGAGTTGACTCCCCGTCATCACGATGCACCGCATGCGATTGGGGCCGTTCGGGTTGATGAAGGGATTCACTCGCGCGGAGTAAGCAGCCCGGACCGGGAAGCGTGCGACGACGGACACTTCCGATCCAAAGAGCGTACGGCCGTAGTACGGGGCGCTGATCTCGGCGCGGCCCGCACCGTCGGCCATGAACCCGTCGAGAAGCCGTTCACCCAGGATGCGCCGGTAGTCGCGCGGCAGCTTCGGCGCTTCGGGCGGAATCTCGGCGGGTTGTCGGATCGGCACGGGTGCCGTGCCCTTGGTGGATGACGTCTGACAGGCCGACAGGCTCGTTCCGGCCAGCAGGCAGGCGGTGATCAGGGACGGGATACGCATCGCTTGGAGGTCGATCTCGACGAGGAGCGGACAGCGTGCGGCATCGTTCCGGCAGAACCAGGCACATGCGACAGTTCAATCCGTGTAGGCCACGAATGCCGGCCTTGCCTCGCCGCGAGACGAAGCCACGCATCGTGTCTCTTAAGGTCGCGCCTGCCGCAGGGGAAGGTGTTTCTCGCCGGCTTCCCCGGCACGTGCCGTTCAAGCGGGCTTCACGCACTCGGACGACCTGCGCCGTTGGGCGATGTCCCGGATAGGCCGTGATACGGTTTCTGATTGATCCCTTCGCGATGCAGAAACCGGCTTCGCTCAGTCGCCGCGCGGGCTGGTGATACGGTTTTCGGAACTGATCGTCCGAAAACCGTATGACAACCCGCCCCGCCCATGCACTCGGCCCCGTGACGCCCCGCGTCGCCTATGCCGATGCCGGACGCCCGGACTGGATCGACGGCTTCGTGCGCCGCACCTTCGTGGCGATGGTGGCGGGTATTCGCGAACCGGCGATCGCCGCCGGCCTCATCGGCGCCGACGCCTTCGACCGGGGCATCCGGGCCCTGCTGCGCACGGCGGAGCCGGACGGCAGCTTCGGCTACACCTTCTTCAAGGCCGTCGGGCGCAGGCCGTGAGCTACAGCCCCGGCCCCTTCGCCGCCCCGAGGATCCGCCCGGGGCCGCCATGCTCGGCCTGGAGCACCAGGACGTAGGAATCCGCTTCGCCCGGGCGCAGGAGCGAGCGGGGCACCTCGTAATGCGCCGCCGCTCCGGACCACGGGCCGACATGGTGCATGCCGCGCACGACGTTGCGGTAGACCATCGTGCGGCCGCGGTTCTCGCCGCGGACGATGGCGACCTCGCGGGTGCGGGCGACCGGCAGCAGCCACAGTTCCGCCCGCCGTCCGGGAACCGGCGAGGGCGCGATGTCGATCGCGATGCTGTCGGGGCCGACCTCGCTGCGGATCGCCACCGGCAGGCTGGCGGCGGTGCCGGGATCGTGGATGCTGCGCTCCAGGGCGGCCCGGTCGGAGCCGACCAGCGTGACGGCGCCGTTGACCACCGCCTGCGGCGTGTAGACCTGACGGTCGCCGCGCATGCCGGCATAGGCGCGCTGGCGCTCGGTGAAGGCACGGCTGGCCAGCGTATCCTTCCAGCCGAGATAGTCCCAGTAGGTGACCGGCAGGCTCAGCACGATCACGTCGGGGTTGCGCGCCAGTTCACCGACGAGACGGTCCGCCGCCGGGCAGGCGGCGCAGCCCTGGCTGGTGAACAGCTCGACCACCGCCCGCGGCGTCTCCCCGGCACCGGCGGCCCGCGGCCCGACCAGGACGGCCGCGAGCGGGACGGCGAGGAGCCAGCGGGAGGACGGGTGCGGCATGCGCCATCAAACCCCGCCGACGGCGCCGACGGAAGTCACGTTGGCTTGAACCGCCGGCTTCGGCAGCATCGAGGGCCGCCAGCGCCGGTGCATCCACAGCCATTGCTCGGGATGCTCCCGCACCCAGCCCTCGATGATCTCGGTCATCGCCTGCATCGCCCCCGCGACGTCGACCGCGCCGCCCTCGTCCCGCGGCAAGTCGAGGGCCGGAGTGAGCTGCAGGCGGAACCGGCCGCGGGCGAGGCGGATCACCCGCACGCCGTGAACCGGGCATTCGTAGTGCCGGGCGAGCTTGGCCAGCAGCGGGTTGACCAGGGCCGGCCGGCCGAAGAACCGCACCACGACGCCGCGGGTGAAGTGCTGGTCGACCAGCATGCCGAGATGGCCGCCGCGCTCGATCACCCCCTGCATCCTGAAGGCGGCGCCGGGGCCGGCGGCGGTGAGGCCGCCCATGGTGGCGCGCCGGACCTCCTGCACCAGTTGCGCCGCCGCCGGGCTGTTGGGTGGCCGGAACACCGCGCTCGCTTCCAGGCCGAAGCGGGCGGCGCAGATCGCCGGCAATTCCCAATTACCGAGATGGGCCGAGAAGATCAGGCCCGGCCGGCCGTCGTCGCGCATCGCCGTGAAGTGCTCGATGCCCTCGACCTCGATCCGGCCGTTCTCGGCCGCGTCCGGGTCGTAGTCGAAGATCTCGCCGAGATGGGCGTATTCCGCGCCGGTGCGGCCGAGATTGTCCCAGGAGCCGAGGGCGATGGCGGCGAGCTCGGCCGGATCGCGGCCGGGATAGGCGAGGCGCAGGTTGGCGAGCGCCGTGCGGTGCGAGGGCAGCCACGGTCCGAGCGTCCGGGCGATCCGGGCGCCGGCGGCGGCGGCCCGCTCCGGGCCGAGCCGGCGGGCGAGCCAGAACAGACCGCGCACCACGGCGACCATCGGCAGCCCGGCGAAGCGGGACAGGGCGCGGTACAGCCTCAGCTTCAGACGCAGCACGGACGAGGGTCTCGCGGGATCGACAGGGCAGGTTGCCCTGCCGGAGGGCAGGTCCTTGCCTGTAAGCGCGCCGCCGAGCCGTCACAAGGGCGCAACCGCAACGCTCCAAGGTCATCGCTTCACAGCGATGCCCCTGAGACGAGCTCACAGCGTCGCGATGATCTTGCCGAAGACCTTGCGCGATTCGAGCCGTTCCAGGCCGTGGGTGAAGTCGGCGAGCGGCAGTTCGGTGTCGATGACCGGGGTGAGGCCGGACGCCATCTTGTCGAGCGACGTGCGGATGTTGTCGAGGCGGCAGCCGAACGAGCCGGTGATGCGGTATTGCTGCTGAAACAGCTGCATCAGGTTCATGGTGGTCGAGACGCCGGAGGTCGAGCCGCAGGTGACCAGCCGGCCGCCGCGCTTGAGGCAGAGCAGCGAGCCGTTCCAGGTCTCGGCGCCGACGTGCTCGAACACGACGTCGACGCCCTTGCGCTTCGTCAGCCGGCGGACCTCGCCCTCGAACCGCTCGGTGCGGTAGTTGACGACGTGGTCGGCCCCCAGTTCGCGCGCCCGCTCGCCCTTGGCATCGTCGCCGACGGTGGTGAAGACGGTGCAGCCGATCGCCTTCGCCATCTTGATCGCCGCGGTGCCGATCCCCGAGCCGCCGGCATGGACGAGGATCGACTCGCCGGGCTCCAGCCGGGCGTTGTCGAACAGCATGTGCTCGACGGTGCCGAAGGCGACCGGCGCGCAGGCCGCCTGTACGAAGCTCACCCCGGCCGGGACCTTCACGACGAGACGGGCCGGCATGGTGACGAAGTCGCGGGCGAAGCCGTCGATGTGGAAGCCCATCACGCCGCCGACCTCCTCGCAGAGGTTGTCGCGGCCCTCGCGGCAGGCCCGGCAGCGGCCGCAGGTCATCGCGCCGTAGAGCGCGACCGCGTCGCCCTCGGTCAGGCCGGTCACGCCCTCGCCGAGCGCCGCGATCTCGCCGGCCGCCTCGGCGCCGACCGTCAGCGGCAGCTTGCGCTTGGCGAAGGCCATGCCGCGGAAGCCCCAGACGTCGATGAAGTTGAGGCCGACCGCCCGCACGCGGACCCGCACCTCGCCCGGTCCGGGCGGCGGCGGGTCCGCGACCTCGGTCAGGCGCATGTCGCGGTCGCCGAAGAGCTGGAGGGCCTGCATGGGGAAACCTTCTGAAAGCTGGCCTGGCGGCCTCGCAGCCCTGTCGGGCGCGAGAATCGCCCCTTTCTCGGACGACTGAAGCGTCGGCGGAAGGAGATCCGGGAACCAGCACAACGAGTCGCGAAGCGTCCGGACTCAGCGACGGTGCCACCACACAGAGTCGCTTCGCGACGATTCTGATGGCTGGATCCCGGATCTCCTTCCACTTCGTTTCAGTCGTCTGGGAAAGGGGCGGAGGTGCAGAGGAACGCAACCCGCCCAAAAAACTAATCGGCGGGCGCGAGGTAGCGCCGCCGGGCCCAGCCGACGACGGCGCCGTACTTGACCCGGCACCAGGTCCGGCCGCTCGGGGTGTCGTTGGTGCAGCCGGCGCCGCGCAGCAGGGCGTTGGCCGGCGCCCGGCCGACGGCGGGCGAGTCCGCATCCGGCGCCTCGCGGATGCCGAGCGAATCGCCCGGCGGCACGTCGTCGACCCGAAAGGTCTCGGCCAGGGCCGGGGCGCCCGAGAGGACGAGGAGGACAGCCGCGGCTCGGACGCGGCGCGGCACGGGGTGCATCATGGATCCGGTGTCATACGGTTTCTGCTTCGCTCAAGCGCCGCGCGGGCTGGTGACACGGACACGGGACTGATCGTCCCGTCACCGTGTCAGGTGCGGTGGATGCCCAGCATCGCGGTGAGGCCGCCATCCACCGGCAGGACCGCACCGGTGACGTAGGCGGCTCCGGGAGACAACAGGAAGGCGACGAGGTTCGCCACCTCGTCCGGCGCGGCGAATCGCCCGGCCGGGATCTGCTTCTCCATGCCGGCGCGGTGCCCGGCATAGGCCGTCATCATGTCGGTGTCGATGAAGCCGGGGGCGACGACGTTGACGGTGACGCCGCGGCGGGCCGATTCGATCGCCAGGGTGCGGCAATAGGCGATCAGAGCCCCCTTCGAGGCGGCGTAGGCGGCGTTGCCCGGATTGGCCCGCAGGGCCGCGACCGAGCCGACCGCGACGATGCGCCCGGCCCTGGCACGGGTCATCGGCCGCACCAGCGCCTTGGCGAGGCGGGTCAGCGACCAGAAGTTGACCTGCATCGCCGCCTCGGCGCGGTCCTGGTCGAGCATCGCGGCGAGCCCGTCGCAGGACTGCCCGGCATTGTGGACGAAGCCGTAGATCCCCTCCTCGGCCATCGCCTCGCTGAAGGCGTCGAGGGCGCCGCGATCCGACAGGTCGAGGGCGTGGGTGCGGATGCTGCGCTCGGGGTGCGCGGCGGCGAGTTCCTCCGCGAGGGCGGCGGCGGCCTCGGCCGACTCGCGAAACGTGAAATCGACGTCGTGACCGGCCGAGACCAGGGCGCGCACGATGGCGGCGCCGAGACCGCGGCCCCCGCCTGTGACGAGGACGCGGCGGGCCGGATCCGGGGCGCTCACGCCACCGGCTCCGCGCCGAAGACGAGGCAGGTGTTCTGGCCGCCGAAGCCGAA
Organism: Methylobacterium oryzihabitans; assembly: GCF_004004555.2. GTDB lineage: Bacteria > Pseudomonadota > Alphaproteobacteria > Rhizobiales > Beijerinckiaceae > Methylobacterium > Methylobacterium oryzihabitans. The sequence continues at coordinate 190,900 of NZ_SACP01000003.1, read as the reverse complement.
CGAGTTCGACAGCACCGTCGCGACCGGCAGGTCGCGGGCGCTCGTCACCACGTCGAGGGGGATCGCCGGGTCGGGCACGGCGTAGTTCAGGGTCGGGGGCACGCGGCCATGCGCGATGGTGAGGAGCGAGACCGCCGCCTCGACCGCGCCGGCGGCGGTGAGCGTGTGACCGATCATCGACTTGTTCGACGAGATCGGCACGCTGCGCATCCGCTCGCCCAGCACCGCGAGGCAGCCGAGCGCCTCCATCTTGTCGTTCTCGGGCGTGCCGGTGCCGTGGGCGTTGACGGTGTCGATCCGCTCCGGGCCGATCCCGGCATCGTCGAGGGCGCCCCGGATCGCCGCGATGATCGGCGCCCCGTCCGGCGAGGAGCGGGTGCGGTGGAAGCCGTCGCCCTTCTCGCCGCAGCCCAGCACGTAGCCGAGGATTCTCGCGCCCCGCGCCCGGGCGGCGGCGGCGTCCTCCAGCACCAGGGCGGCGGCGCCCTCCCCCATCACGAAGCCGTCGCGGTTCTTGGCGAAGGGCTTCGACGCCGCCTCCGGCGGGTCGTTCTGGGTCGAGAGGGCCGAGAGCAGCGAGAACCGGATCAGCGATTCCGGGTTCACCGAGCCGTCGGTGCCGACGCAGAGAGCCGCCGCCATCTCGCCGCGGCGGATCGCCTCGACGCCGAGCTGGATCGCGGTGGCACCCGACGAGCAGGCGGTCGAGAGCGAGATCGGCGAGCCACGGGTGCCGAAGCGGTCGGCGATGCGGTCGGCGACGGTGCCGAAGATGAACAGGTCGTGCCAGTCGTCGAAGCGACGGGTGCCGGCGGCGCGCAGCAGGTCGGCATAGGTGACCTCGCCGTACGCCCCCGCGGCCTCGGCGAGCGCCTGGCGCTGCGGCCATTCCATCTCGACCGGCGGCACGGCGATGAACAGCGCACCGGGAAATGCGCGGCCGAGGCCGGCCTGACCGATCGCCTCCTCGGCGGCCGAGGCGGCGAAGCGCTCGGACAGGGCCGGCGCCACCATCGGCTCGGCGTCGAGGAAATCGACGGTGCCGGCGATGCGGGTGCGCAGGCCGGTGGTCGGAAAGCGGCGGATCGCGTGGATGCCCGAGCGGCCGGCGGTGAGGGCAGCCCAGTTCTCGGCCGCGCCGATGCCGAGCGAGGTGACGATGCCGAGGCCGGTCACGGCGACGAGCGGGCGGCCCAGGGCGTCGCGGTCTGCGCGGCTCATGCGGCCTCCGTCGCGGGCAGGATGCGGATCACGCCCTCGCCACGGCGATGGCCGACGACGCTGACGACGGCCTCCCGCGCCGCGCCGGCCGCGACCGCCGCGGCGGCCAGCGCCGCGCCGAACGGGGCGGCGGCTTCGAGGGTGTGGCCGGTGAGGTCGCCGAGTGCCGTCCGGCGGGCGCCGGGGGCCAGGGTGGCGAGAGCCTCGCCCTCCTCGGCGGTGATGCCGGCGCAGCCGGTGGCGGCGCTGATCGCGAGGTCCGGCGCCGTCGCGCCCGCCCCCTGCCACAGGGAGGCAAGGCTCGCCCCGACGCTGCCCGGCACCCGCCGAGTGCGGTCGCTGGCGACGGCGGCGAGGCGTGCCACCGGGGCGGCGCCGCGGGCGCGAGCATGATCGGCCGCTTCCAGCACCAGGAAGGCGGCGCCGGAGCCGAGGATGAAGCCGGGGGCGTCGTCGCGCTCGAAGACCGGGCGGAAGTCCGGCTTGCGCAGGTAGCCGCCCATCTCGTGGACGAGCAGCACGTCGGCCCGTTCGGCGTTGTACGAGCCGCCGACGAGCATCAGGTCGACCTGTCCCGCCGCGATGCGGGCATGGGCGATGCGCAAGGCGTCGGTGCCGGCCGATTCCTCGCCCATGAAGGTGCGCGAGGCGCCGGTGACGCCGTGCACGATGGCGATGTTGCCGGCGAGCAGGTTGGAGAGCTGGGCCAGGAACAGGGTCGGGCGCAGGTCGTTCTGAAGGCGCTCGTTGAGGAACGCGCCCTTGTCGTCCGCCCCGGCGAGGCCGGCGAGGATCTGGCCGTCGACGGCGTAGTCGCGCTCGCCGCCGCCGGCCGCGACCACGAGGTGCATCCCGGCCTTGAGGGCGGCATCGGCCTTGGCCCCGGCGGCGTCGAGGGCGAGCCCGGCGGCATAGACGCCGAGGCGCTGCCACGGCTCCATCTGGCGCTGGTCGGATTTCTTGGGGATCTGCCCGTCGAGGGCGAGCGGCGCCACCGGATGCACCGGGTAGGGCGCGAAGGTCGCGGCATCGACCCGCGGCGTCCCGCCGGCCCGCAGGGCGTCGAGATGGGCCGTCACGCCCTCGCCCGCGCAGGAGACGAGGCCGAGGCCGGTGATGACCACGTCGCGCGTCACGCCGGATGTCCCTCGATCAGGCCGATCGCCCGCGCCCGCTCGCGCATCGGCGCGTCGAGGCCATCGGGGAACGGCATCGTCCTGAACCGCAGTTCCGCGTTGCAGAGCGGCTTGCCCCCGGTGCGGATCGCCGCCCTGGTCACGGCATAGCCCGAGCCGTCGTGCTCCAGGCTCGCCTCGACGTCGAGCACCGCGCCGGGGCCGACGAAGCTGCGGAAGCGTGCCTTGTCGACGCCCATCAGGAACGGCATCTGGCGGAAGTCGAGATGGGCGAGGAGGAGGTAGCCCGACGCCTGCGCCATCGTCTCGGTCAGGAGCACGCCCGGCACCAGCGGGTGGCCGGGGAAGTGCCCCTCGAAGACCGGGCTCGCCGTCGGCACCGTGGCGCGCGCCTCGATCCGGCCCGCCCCCCGGTCGAGCCGCACGACCCGGTCGATCATCTCGAAATATTCGAGCCGCATGGTGCGCGACCGCGTTCCGGCGCCTAGACCTTGGCGGCCTTCTGGGCCACCAGGGCGTCGATGCGCGCGCAGAGGTTCTTCAGCACGAAGTACTCCTCGGCCGGCACCTTGCCCTCGTTGACCTCCTGGGTCCACTGCTCCAGCGGCAGCTTGATCCCGAACGCCTTGTCGATGGCGAAGGCAATGTCGAGGAAGGCGAGGCTGTCGATGCCGAGATCGTCGATCGCGTGGCTCTCCGGCGTGATGGTGTCGCGCGGGATGTCGGCGGTGTCGGCGATGATGTCGGCAACGCGGTCGAAGGTATCGGACATGGGCGTGCAGCCGCTTCCCTGCTGGGGTCTGGCTCGAACGGCGCGGCCTGCGGACTCCCGCCCGAGCCCCTGACCACGGACCGCGACCGGCGGTCTCGAGCGATGGTGGAATGCCGGAACCCGCGCGATTCCGCGGATGCGGACGGCGTCCGATCGAGCGGTCCGCATACACGAGGGGGGTGCGGCGGGCAACAGCCCGGGCGGACGAGCACAGGGCGATCGCGCCGTGTGCCGGGCGCAAGCCAAGTGAGCGGACGCGAACGCCGGCGCTTGAGGGCAAGCAAAAAACCAGGGCGATCGCGTTCGAGCGATTGTCCTGCGGACGGGCGCCCGCCACACGGCCGACACGCTCCGTTCACCCGGCCCGGCCATGCCCTAGATGCACCCGCACCCAGCGCCGGAACGCCCGCATGCCCGACCCGATGCCGCCCCCCGCCCCGCCGGTCGAGATCCGGGCCGGGGCGACGCCCGCCCTCGCCCGCGCGGCGCTGGTGCTCGGCCTCGCCGCCCTCGGCCTGTGGATCCTGCACGAGTTCCTGCCGGCGCTGGCCTGGGCGGTGGTGCTGGCGGTGGCTCTGTGGCCGCTCTACCGCCGGCTGACCGGGCGCTTCCCGCCCGGTCCGCACAACATCCTGTGGCCGGCGCTGTTCACCGGCGCGGTCGCCCTGGTGTTCCTGATCCCCCTCGCCGTCGTGGCGATCCAGGCGGCCCGCGAGGCGAGCGAGGTGCTCGACTTCTGGCGCAGCGTCGAGCAGTCGGGCTGGCCGGTGCCGGACTGGGTGTCGCACCTGCCGTTCGGCGCCGCCGCGGTGTCGCGGTGGTGGAGCGATACCCTCGGCCATCCCGCCGGCTCGTCGGAGCTGCTGCACCGGCTCGACCGGACCTCCCTGATCGGGTTCGGTCGCCTGTTCGGCTCGCAGATCGTCCACCGGGTGGTGGTGTTCCTGTTCACCCTGCTGACGCTGTTCTTCCTGTTCCGCGACGGCGAGGCGGTGGCCCGGCAGGGATTGAGCGCCTGCCGGCGGCTGTTCGGCCCCCGCGGCGAGCGGGTCGCGCGCCAGATGGCGGCCTCGGTCCACGGCACCGTCGACGGGCTGGTGCTGGTCGGCCTCGGCGAGGGCTTTCTTCTGGGCATCGCCTATTTCTTCGCCGGCGTGCCGCACCCGGTTCTGTTCGGCGCCGCCACCGCCTTCGCGGCGATGATCCCGTTCGGAGCGCCGCTGGTGTTCGGCATCGCCTGCCTGCTGGTGCTGGCGCAGGGCCACGTCACCGCGGCGATCCTGGTCGGGGTCGCGGGCCTCGTCGTGACCTTCGTGGCCGACCACTTCGTGCGCCCGGCGCTGATCGGCGGCGTCACCCGCCTGCCGTTCCTGTGGGTGCTGCTCGGCATCCTCGGCGGCGTCGAGACCTTCGGGCTGCTCGGCCTGTTCCTCGGCCCGGCGGTGATGGCGGCCCTGATGCTGCTGTGGCGCGACTTCACCGGCGAGGACGCGCCGACCCACGGAGACACCCCCCGATGACCCAGCCCCACGGCACGATCGCGACCCGCCTCGCCGCGCTCGGCCTGACCCTGCCGCCGGTGCCGGCGCCCCGCGGCGCGTTCCTGCCGTTCTCGCGCCTCGGCCCGACGGTGTGGCTCGCCGGCCAGATCTGCGAGCGCGACGGCGTGATCTCGCATACCGGCCGGCTGGGCGAGGACCACGACCTCGCCGCCGGTCAGGCGGCGGCGGAGCTGTGCGCCCTCAACCTGCTCGCCTCGCTCAGCCTCGCCCTCGACGGCGACCTCGACCGGGTGGTGCGCTGCCACCGCCTCGGCGGCTTCGTGCAGGTGGTGCCGGGCTGGCCCGACGTGCCGAAGGTGGTGAACGGCGCCTCGGACCTGATGTTCAGGCTGTTCGGCGAGGCCGGCCGCCACGCGCGCACGGCGATCGGCGTCGCGGGCCTGCCCGGCAACGCAAGCGTCGAGGTCGACGGGATCTTCGAGGTGCGCTGAGCGGGCTACATCGGCGGGCGCAGGCCGTCCTTGCCGACCGAGATCGAGCGGCCCTCCAGGCGGTCGCCGTCGCGGCTGGCGACGACGAACACCTTGGCGCCGGCCACGAGGAGCGCCCGCGAGCCGGGCTCCAGGGTCACGACCGGCGTCCCGGGCGGCACCGCGACGGTGAGCGCCTTGCCGCCGCCGTAGCCGACGGTGAGCAGCGTGGTGCCGTCGCCGGCCTTGCGGGTGCCGACCGTGCCGTTGGTCATCCGGGTCTCGACCTCGGGCGGGCGCACGGTGCCGTTGGTCATCCGGCTCTCGACCGGGGCGCCGCCGGCCGTGGTGTCGGGAAGCACGTCCCACGGGCGATGGCCCTCGCCGGCGCCGCGTAGGGCCTCGGGGAAGATCAGCACCTCGAGCGCGACCGGCGGGTCGCCGTCCTTGGTCGCGGTGCCGATGTAGCTGCCGTCCCTCACGCCGTCGAGGCTGGCCGGGACGAGGGACGAGATCCGGGTGTCGTCGGCGAGCGCGACCGTGCGGGCAGTGCCGTCGTCGGTGCGGATCGTGACCGTGCCGGATTCGGTTCTTTCGATGGTGCCGCGCAGCCGCTCGACCTGCGGAGCGGCGAAGGCCGGGCCCGGCAGGGCGAGCAGGCCGAGGAAGGCGATGGAGGTGAGCTTCGTCACGGATGATCTCCCTGGGGGTCAGGGAGTCAGTTCGGTGGCCGGCGGGGAACCGTTACAGGGGCATCCCGCCCGAACCCTCCCCCCTTTTGCGGGGGAGGGTGGCGAGCGGATGCGAGCCGGGAGAGGGGAACCACGTTTCCGGATTTGGCTCGGCAGCCGTGCAAAGCGCCACGTTCTGGACTGGCGCGATCCCCTCTTGCGGGACTATCGTCCCGGCCCGCCCCACTCTCTGGGGCACCCTCCCCCGCAGAGGGGGGAGGGTCAGACCGGAGCCCTCAGGCCGCGAGCTGGCGCAGGACGTAGGGCAGGATCCCGCCGTTGCGGAAGTATTCCAGCTCGTCGAGCGTATCGATGCGGCAGGTGAGCGGGACCTCCTGCTTGGTGCCGTCGGCCGAGGTGATCTCGGCGACCAGGGTCTGGCGCGGCTTCAGCTCGCCGGCGAGGCCCTTGATCGTGACGGTCTCGTCGCCCTTGAGGCCGAGCGACGCCCACGAGGTGTCGCCCTGGAACACCAGCGGCACCACGCCCATGCCGACGAGGTTCGAGCGGTGGATGCGCTCGAAGCTCTCGGCCACCACGGCGCGGACGCCGAGCAGCTTGGTGCCCTTCGCCGCCCAGTCGCGCGACGAGCCGGTGCCGTACTCCTTGCCGGCGAAGATGACGAGCGGCGTGCCCTCGGCCTCGTAGCGCATCGCCGCGTCGTAGATGAACATCTTCTCGGCCGAAGGCTGGAACAGCGTCCAGCCGCCCTCGACCACGTTGCCGGACTCGTCGCGCACCATCTGGTTCTTGATGCGGATGTTGGCGAAGGTGCCCCGCATCATGACTTCGTGGTTGCCGCGGCGCGTGCCGTACTGGTTGAAGTCCTGCACCCGGACCTGATGATCCTGCAGGTAGGCACCGGCCGGCGAGGCCGCCCGGATATTGCCGGCCGGCGAGATGTGGTCGGTGGTGATCGAGTCGAGAAACAGCCCGAGGATGCGGGCATTCACCACGTCCTCGACCGGCTTCGGGGTCTTCTCCATGCCGACGAAGTAGGGCGGGTTCTGGACGTAGGTCGAGCCCGGGTTCCACGAGAAGGTCTCGGCCTGCGTGACCTCGACGCCCTTCCAGTTGTCGTCGCCGCCAAACACGTCGGCGTAGCGCGACTTGAACAGGCCGGACGTGATGTTGGCCTCGATGAACTCCTGCACCTCGGCGGTCGAGGGCCAGATGTCCTTCAGGTAGACCGGCTGGCCGTCCGAGCCGTGGCCGATCGGGTCCTTGGTCAGGTCGAGCTGCATCGAGCCGGCGAGCGCGTAGGCGACGACGAGGGGCGGCGAGGCGAGGTAGTTCGCCCGCACGTCGGGGTTCACCCGGCCCTCGAAGTTGCGGTTGCCCGACAGCACCGCGGCGGCCACGACGTCGTTGTCGTTGATCGACTTCGAGATCGCCGCCGGCAGCGGACCGGAATTGCCGATGCAGGTGGTGCAGCCGAAGCCGACGAGGTTGAAGCCCAGCGCGTCGAGGCTCGGCTGGAGGCCGGCCTTGTCGAGGTACTCGGCCACCACCTGCGAGCCGGGGGCGAGCGAGGTCTTCACCCACGGCTTCGAGCGCAGGCCCTTGGCGACCGCGTTGCGGGCGAGCAGGCCGGCGCCGATCATCACGCTCGGGTTCGAGGTGTTGGTGCAGGACGTGATCGCCGCGATGACGACGTCGCCGTGGCCGATGTCGAAGTTCGCGCCCTCGACGGGATAGCGCCGGGCGATGTCGGCCGCCTTCTTGAACTCGGTCTCCATCGCGCCGGCGAAGCCGGTCTTGGCGCCGTCGAGCAGCACCCGGTCCTGCGGCCGCTTCGGGCCGGCGAGCGACGGCTTCACGTCGCCCATGTCGAGTTCGAGCGTGTCGGTGAAGACCGGGTCCGGGGTGGCCGCGTCACGCCACATCCCCTGCGCCTTGGCGTAGGCCTCGACGAGCGCGATGCGATCGTCCGCGCGGCCCGTGACCGTCAGGAAGTCGATGGTCTTCTGGTCGACGGGGAAGAAGCCGCAGGTCGCGCCGTACTCGGGGGCCATGTTGGAGATCGTGGCGCGGTCGGCGACCGACATGTCGTCGAGGCCGGGGCCGTAGAACTCCACGAACTTGCCGACCACGCCCTTCTTGCGCAGCATCTGCGTCACGGTGAGCACGAGGTCGGTGGCGGTGGTGCCCTCGGGCAGCTTGCCCGACAGCTTGAAGCCGACGACCTCGGGGATCAGCATGGAGAGCGGCTGGCCGAGCATCGCCGCCTCGGCCTCGATGCCGCCGACGCCCCAGCCGAGCACCGCGAGGCCGTTGACCATGGTGGTGTGCGAGTCGGTGCCGACGAGCGAGTCCGGATACGCGACCTCGGTGCCCTCGAACGGCTTCGTCCAGACGGTCTGCGACAGGTATTCGAGGTTGACCTGGTGGCAGATGCCGGTGCCGGGCGGCACGACCGAGAAGTTGTCGAACGCCGACTGGCCCCACTTGAGGAAGGTGTAGCGCTCGCCGTTGCGCTCGTATTCCAGCGCGACGTTGTCGGCCAGCGCCTTCGGGGTGCCGAACTCGTCGACGATGACCGAGTGGTCGATGACGAGGTCGACCGGGACGAGCGGGTTGATCTTCTGCGGGTCGCCGCCGAGCGCCACCATGGCGTCGCGCATCGCCGCGAGGTCGACCACCGCCGGCACGCCGGTGAAGTCCTGCATCAGCACGCGGGCGGGGCGGAAGGCGATCTCGACCTCGGTCTTGCCGCGGTTGCCGAGCCAGCCCACCACCGCCTCGATGTCGGCCTTCTTGACCGAGCGGTCGTCCTCGTAGCGCAGCAGGTTCTCGAGCAGCACCTTCATCGAGAAGGGCAGCGTCGCCGCGTCGGCGAGGCCGTTCTTCATCGCCTCGGGGATCGAGAAGTAGGTGTAGCTCTTGCCGCCGGCCTGGAGCGTCTGACGGGACTTGAAGCTGTCGATGGATGCCACGGCGTGGTCCTCGCGAGGGGTTGTCGAACACGGCGCAGGCATAACCTGCGCCAGGGTGCAGTGTTCGGCCGGATGCGCTCACGGAGCCCGCGCCGCCGCGGCGGCCCCGACTCCGATTCCCGTGCGGCACCGGCGGGCGAGGAGTCTTGAAAGGTCCTCGCGCCGCCGACCCGACGATGCGCGCGCCGCCCCGGGGGTGCCCGGACTGGGATGCGCGACTGGGCGGTTTGGACGCCTCTGAAGCTCGCGCGGCGCAGCCTGCGCTGCATATAGAACACTTCGAAACTGCCCGCTACCGCGGCCTTGCGACCTACAAGGGCAATCGCTCCATAGCGATTGCCCTTGTTTCCTGCTTGGCCTCAGGCGCCGGCATTCGCATCCGCTCACTTGGCTTTCGCTCCGTTCTGCATTCGAAGGGACGTTCGTCCCCTCGAACCCGCTCCGCGGGGCGCTCTTCGCGCCCGCCATTGAGCGTCGCCCTGCGGGCGACCGCAGGACAATCGCTGGAGCGATTGTCCTGGCGACCTGGGATGCAGGCATTCTCAGGCGCGGCGGGCCGTCGTAGGACGGCGCTCCTCCCCTTCCGTCCGGAGCGCCCGTGCGCCTGATCGCCGAGACCCTCGCCTGCCGGCGCTCCGGCCGCCGGATCTTTTCGGGGCTGTCCTTCACCCTCGCGGACGGGGACGCCCTGGTCGTCACCGGGCGCAACGGGGCCGGCAAGTCGTCGCTGCTGGCGATCCTCGCCGGGCGGCTGCGGCCGGAGTCCGGGCGGCTGCGGGCCGAGGGCATCGGCGAGCGCACCATCCCCGAGACCCTGCACGTCGTCGGGCACCGCGACGGCCTGAAGGGCGCGCTCACCGCGCAGGAGAACCTCGCCTTCGCCCGCGACCTCCTCGGCGACGCCGCGATGGCGCCGCGGGAGGCGCTCGCCCGCCTCGGCCTCGCCCATGCGGCGGGCCTGCCGGTGGGCTACCTCTCGGCCGGGCAGCGGCGGCGGGTGGCGCTCGCCCGTCTCCTCGTCTGCCGCCGCCCGCTCTGGCTCCTCGACGAGCCGACCGCGGCCCTCGACGCCGCCTCGCAGGCGATGCTGGCCGGGCTGATGCGCGAGCACCTCGCGGCGGGCGGCCTCGTGGTGGCGGCGACTCATCAGGCGCTCGGCCTCGACGACGCGCGGCGGCTGTCGATCGAGGCGTACCGCCCGGCCCGGCCGTCGCCGGACGCGGCGGCGGAGGATTGGGCATGACCCGCGCCTTCCTGGCGGTGCTCGCCCGCGACCTGCGGCTCGCCGGCCGCATCGGCGGCTCGGGGGCGCTCGGCCTCGTGTTCTTCCTGATGATCGTGGTGATGGTGCCGTTCGCGCTCGGCCCCGACCTCAACCTTCTGTCGCGGATCGGCCCGGCGATCCTGTGGCTCGCCGCGGTGCTCGCCACCCTGATCGGCCTCGATCGGCTGTTTCAGGCCGACGAGGAGGACGGCTCCCTCGACCTCATCGCCGGCACGCCGGCCCCGCTCGAACTCGTGGTGGTGGCCAAGGTCGTGGCGCACTGGCTCACCACCGGGCTGCCGCTGGCGCTGGCGGCGCCTGTGTTCGGGCTCCTCGTCGCCCTGACCCCGACCGCGATGGCGGCGACCAGCCTGACGCTCCTCGTCGGCACCCCGGCCCTGACCTTCATCGGCGCGGCGGGCGCCGCGCTCACCGCCTCGATCCGCCGAGGCGGCCTGATCCTCGCGGTGGTGGTGCTGCCCCTGATGATCCCGACGCTGATCTTCGGCGTCTCGGCCACCGAGGCGGCCGGCGGCGGCACCGTGCCGTTCGCCACCCCGCTGATGATCCTCGCGGCGCTCAGCCTCGTCGCCGCCGTCACCGGCACGCTGGCGGCGGCGGCGGCGTTGCGGTGGGGGGAGTAGGGATCAGAACACCGCCTGCCCGAGCAGCACCGCCACAACCACGATCACCACGGCGATCACGAGGAACAGGCCGAACAGCAGCCGGGCGATGCCGCGGGCCCCCGACGCGACGTTGGTGAAGCCGAGCGCACCGGCGACCAGCGAGATGACGAAGAAGATGATCGCCCACTTCAGCATGACGGACCCCCGACGCGAAACCGTCGCATCAACCGCCGCGGCCAAGGTTCGTTCCCCCATGGCTTGCGCCCGCAAGCCATGCCGCGTGACGGGCGCGAAAAGCGCCCCGTGGAGCGGGTTCGTCAGGACGTCGTCCTCACGAACACGGAGCGGAACGAGAGCCGAGGTCGCGGACGCGACCGCCGTCGCCTGAGGCGAGAGAGGATGCAGTCCGGGCGACCGCGCACGCGGCCGCCCGGACTGCGCCCATCGTCCGCATTGCCGCCGCGCCGGCCGCCGCGCTAGACCATCCGCCATGGCGATGTCCGTGTTCACGCGGCTGGCACAGCCCGGCCATTTCATGCGCTGGTCGGGCGCGGCCCTGCCGGCCCTGTGGGGGGTCGCGGCCACGCTTCTCGGCGTCGGGCTGTACCTGTCGTGGTTCGTCGCCCCGCCCGACTACCAGCAGGGCGAGACGGTGCGGATCATGTTCATCCACGTGCCCGCGGCGTGGCTCGGGGTGTTCTTCTACGCCACGATGGCGGTGTCGGCGGTCGGCACGCTGGTCTGGCGCCATCCGCTCGCCGACGTCGCCCAGCGCGCCGCTGCCCCGATCGGCGCCGCCTTCACCCTGGTCTGCCTCGTCACCGGCTCGCTGTGGGGCAAGCCGATGTGGGGCACCTACTGGGTCTGGGACGCCCGGCTGACCTCGATGCTGGTGCTGCTGCTGATCTATGCCGGGCTGCTCGCCTTGTGGCGGACGATCGAGGATCCCGCCCGGGCCGCCCGGGCGGTGGCGATCCTGACCCTCGTCGGCGCGGTCAACCTGCCGATCATCAAGTTCTCGGTGAACTGGTGGTCGACCCTGCACCAGCCGGCCTCGATCCTGCGCATGGGCGGCCCGACCATCCACCCGACGATGCTCTACCCGCTGCTGACGATGATCGCGGCGTTCTCGGTGCTGGGCATCGCCCTGCACCTTCAGGGCATGCGCACCGAATTGCTGCGCCGGCGCGTGCGCACCCTGACCATCCTGGAGGCCGAGCGCCTCGACGCGGCGCCGCTGCCGGCGCCGCAGGCGGCCTGAGCCGGAGGCGACCCGTGGACCTCGGACCGCACGCCGCCTTCATCCTCGGCGCCTACGCCTTCACCGCCCTGGTGGTGGCGGGCCTGATCGGGCACGCTTTGCTCGACCACCGCGCCCAGCGCCGGGCGCTCGCCGCGCTCCAGCACCGGAGGGAGCCGTGAGCGCGCCCGGCGAGGCTCCGCCGGCTGCCGGGCTCGACGCGGACCTGCCGGCGCGCCGCTCGCGGCTGGTCTTCCTGCTGCCGCTGCTGGCCTTCGCGGCGCTCGCCGGCATCTTCCTCGGCAAGCTGCTCTCGACCGGCTACGACCCCTCGGCGATCCCCTCGGCGCTGATCGGCAAGCCGGTGCCGGCCTTCGCGCTGCCCGGCATCCCGGGGCTGGTGCAGCCGGACGGCAAGCCGGTCCCGGGCCTGTCGAGCACCGACCTCACCGGCGAGGCGACGGTGCTCAACGTCTGGGCGTCGTGGTGCGCCCCGTGCCAGATCGAACACCCGATGCTGATGCGGCTGTCGCGCGACGGCATCCGGCTCGTCGGCATCGACTACAAGGACGAGGCCGAGAACGGCCGACGCTTCCTCGGCCGCCACGGCAATCCGTTCCGGGCGGTCGGCGCGGACGCGAGCGGACGCACCGGCATCGATTTCGGCGTCTACGGCGTGCCCGAGACCTTCATCATCGGTCCCGACGGCCGCATCCGCGACAAGCTCGTCGGCATCCTGACGCCCGAGAACTACGACGGCTTCGTCGCCCGGGTGCGGGCGGCGGGCAAGCCCTGACGGATGGGGCGCGGGGCCGCCCTGGCGGCGCTGGCGGTCGCCCTGGCCGCGACCGGCGCGGCGGCGGACGCGGACTCTGCCCGCCGGTATGCCAGCGAGGGCCGCGCGGCCCTCGCGCGCGGCGACGCCGCGGCGGCGCTGGCGGCCTACGACGCCGCCCTGGCGCAACTCGGCGACCACATGGCGCCGGCCGGCACGATCGACGACACCGGCCTCCACCTCGCCCTCGCCGACGCGAAAGCCCGGCAGGGCGACCCCGCCGCCGCGGCGCGGCTGAAGGCCCGGGTCGTGGCGACGCGGCTGTCGTTTCCCCCGCACCGGTGAGGCCGGCCGCGGCGAACCGCTCGCCGCCGCAAACCGCTTGCCAATCTGATATATCAGATTAATGTGCCGTTCGACGGGCGCCGGCAGCAGCGTGCCGCAGCGGTGGGAGGAGCGCATGGAGACCGGCAGCACGACGCCCGCGCGGCGCACGCCCGCTCGCCGGCCGGATCCGACCCGGGAGCGGCCGCCGACCGCCTCGGCGCTGATCCGCCAGGACCTGCGCGCCCGCATCACGTCCCTGGCGATGCGGCCGGGCGAACCGATCAACGAGAAGGAACTCGCCGCCGCCTACGGCGTCAGCCGCACCCCCGTCCACGAGGCGGTGCTGAAGCTCGCCGAGGAAGGGCTGGTCGCGATCTTCCCGCAGGCCGGCACCTTCGTCGCCCGCATCCCGTTCGGCGACCTGCCGGAGGCGCTCATCATCCGGCGCGCCCTGGAGGAGACCAGCGCGCGGCTCGCCGCCGAGCGGGCCGGGGCCGGGGCGCTGGCCGACCTCGACCGGGCGATGGATGCCCTGCGCGACGCCGCCGCCCGCGACGACCGCGAGGACTTCCACCAGGCCGACGAGGCGTTCCACGCCGGCATCGCCATGGCGGCGGGCCATCCCGGCATCTGGCGGCTGGTGCAGCAGGTGAAGATCCAGGTCGACCGCTTCCGCCGCCTCACCCTGCCCCAGCCCGGCCGCTTCGAGCGGGTGCTGGTCGAGCACCGGGCGGTGCGCGACGCGATCGCGGCCCGCGACCCGGCCGGGGCCGCCACCCGGATGGGCGCCCATCTCGACGGCCTGCTCGCCGACCTCGGCGACGTCGCCGGGCTCAACCCCGACTATTTCGACGCGCAGGCGCGCCCCGAGCGCGCCCCGCCCTCCACCACGAGGACGCCCGTTCCATGACGATCGAGATCCGCCAGGTGGCGCACCCGGAGGCGGTGCGCGGCTTCGACACCGAGACCCTGCGCCGCCACTTCCTGATCGAGCGGCTCTTCTCCCCGGGCGAGGTGCTGCTGACCTACAGCCACATCGACCGGCTGGTGGTCGGCGGCGCGATGCCGGTGGACGCGCCCGTGACCCTGCCGACCCCGAAGGCGGTCGGCACCGACGCCTTCCTGGCCCGGCGCGAACTCGGCGCGATCAATGTCGGCGGCCCCGGCCGGGTCCGGGTCGGCGGCGCCGTCCACGCGGTCGGACCGCGCGACGCGCTCTATGTCGGCATGGGCGCCGGCGAGGTGGTGTTCGAGAGCGACGACGCGGCGAGCCCCGCCAAGTTCTACCTCGTCAGCACCCCGGCCCACGCGGCCCACGAGACCGTGGTGATCCCGGCCGAGCGGGCGAACCGGATGGAGGTCGGCGATCAAGCGACCTCGAACCGGCGCACCATCCGCCAGTACATCATCCCGGGCGTGTGCACGTCGTGCCAGCTCGTGATGGGGCTGACCCAGCTCGAACCCGGCAGCATGTGGAACACCATGCCGTGCCACACCCACGACCGGCGCTCCGAGGTCTACCTGTATTTCGACCTCGACCCCAACGCCCGGGTGCTGCACCTGATGGGCGAGCCGAGCGAGACCCGCCACCTCGTCGTCGCCTCCGAGCAGGCGGTGCTGTCGCCGGGCTGGTCGATCCATTCCGGCGTCGGAACCAGCCACTACGCCTTCATCTGGGCGATGGGCGGCGACAACCAGGACTACACCGACATGGACATGGTCGCCATGTCCGCGCTGCGGTGAGCGCCATGGGCGGAGCCTTCGATCTCTCGGGCCGCAACGCCGTCGTCACCGGCGCCAATACGGGTCTCGGTCAGGCGATCGCGGTCGCGTTGGCGGAAGCGGGGGCCGGCATCGTCGCGGTCGGCCGCTCGGACATGAGCGAGACCGGCGACCGGGTGCGCGCCCTCGGCCGGCCGTTCCGGGCGGTCACCGCCGATCTGTCGAGCCTGGAGCCGGTCGCCCGCGTGGTGGCCGAGGCGGAGACCGCCGGGCGGCCCGACATCCTGGTCAACAACGCCGGCATCATCCGCCGCGCCGACGCCCTCGACTTCTCCGAGGCCGACTGGGACGCGGTGATGGACGTGAACCTGAAGTCGGTGTTCTTCCTGTCGCAGGCCTTCGCCCGCCGGATGCTCGCCGACGAGCGCGGCGGGCGGATCATCAACATCGCCTCGCTGCTGTCCTTCCAGGGCGGCATCCGGATCCCGTCCTACACCGCCTCGAAGAGCGGGCTCGCGGGCCTGACCCGGCTGCTCGCCTGCGAATGGGCGGGCCGGGGCATCAACGTCAACGCGATCGCGCCGGGCTACTTCATCACCAACAACACGGAGGCCCTGCGGGCCGACCCGGAGCGCAGCGGCCAGATCCTCGGGCGCATCCCCGCCGGCCACTGGGGCGACCCGCGCGACCTCGGCGGCGCGGCGGTCTTCCTCGCCTCCCCGGCGGCGTCGTACATCCACGGGATCGTGCTGCCGGTCGACGGCGGCTGGCTGGCCCGCTGAGTTCCGTTCGCCGGGACCGCGCCGGCGGGAACGCGACGGAGCGGGAGGAAGCGCGATGCGGTGCATCGGGACCGGACGGGCGGCGCGCTCCGTCGTGCTGCTGACTCTGGCGACGGCCGGGCTGTGCTCCGCGGGCGTCGGCGCGGCGCAGCCGGCCGGGAGCGAACGCGGCGCGGACCTTCCGCTTCCGACCTGCGCCGAGGTGAGGGCGTCGGCGCTGGTCGGCGGCGCGCTCGCGGACGCGTTCTATGCGCGCTATCCCAAGCGTCTCGCCGACCCGCGGACCGTCAGAAAACTCCCGCTCGACCGCGACGGCCTCGCCAACGTCGTGGACTACCTCGTCTGCGTCGCCGGCCTGACCGAGTTCGATCCGGTGGTGGTGGAGAACAGCCTCGCGCTGTTCGCCGACCGCGTCCAAGGCCCGGCCGCCACCGCGCGTCTCACCGCGCTGGCGCAGGGGACCGGCTGGGAGGCGAACGCCGCCCGCACGTTCCGGACCCAGGTCCGGGGCCATCTGCGGGGTCCGGGGCGGTGACCCGAGACGAACCGCGCCGCCCTATTTCGGCAGGGCGTAGATGTTGACCTCCAGGTCGCCGTCCTGCGCGGTCTTGAGGTCGGTCAGGTACTCCTCCACGAAGGCGTCCTGGACGATGATGCCCTTGGCGTCGAGATAGGCGGTCACGGTCTCGTAGGTCTGGTCGATCCCGTCATAGGGGCCCTTGTGGACGAAGCGCAGGGCCTTGCCGCTCGGCGTCGTGCCGAAGCGCAGCTCCGCCGGCAGCCCGCCGGGCCGGGTCGCCGGGACGGCATCGACCGGCACCATCGCCTCGTACTGGAAGCCGTCGTCGTCGGTGCGGGTGAAGACCGCCACCGGCCGGCCGGTCGCCTTCACGCCGGCCTGCGCTAGCGCCGCCTCGATGCGCCCGATCGTCTCCTTCAGGCTCGCCACGGCGTTGTCCCAGGACGACTTGCCGGCGAGGATCGCTACGGGCTTGGCCGGCAGCGTCACCTCGTCGACGTCGGCCGGGTCGCCGGGCGCCTGGACCAGGGGCTGGCGCGCGCCGGCCGGGGGCGCGACGCCGGGCACCGGCAGCGCCTTCTCGGGCAGCGGAGGCTTCGGCGCCTCGCCCGAGGACGGGCCGGGGCCCGGCGCGGTGGTGCTCGGCAGCGGGGTCGCCTGGGCCGGCGACGGCGTGCCGGCGGGCGGGGCGGCGGTCGAGGGCGCCGGAACGGCCTGCTGCGCCCGCACCGGACCGGACAGGACGCCGACCGACAGGACGAGGCCGAGCACGGCGAGGGGGGCGGACACTCTCTTCACGGACAAGATCACGGGCAGGACGCTCCGTTCGCGAATCGCGGGCCTCGCGGCCCGGCTCGGTCCGGCGGGAGGGCCGACGGACCGACCGCCCGAACATAGGAGCGTTCCGGCGTTCCGGCGAGGCCGCGGTTTCGCGGCTCGCGCCGGGAACCGTTCTGTCCCATATAGCCGGCATCGCCACCCGGACATCGCCATGAGCCCCCTCGCCCATCGCCGCTTCCTCAAGATGAACGGCCTCGGCAACGAGATCGTGGTGCTCGACCTGCGCGGCTGCGCCGACCGGGTCCGGCCCGACGAGGCCCGGGCGATCGCCGCCGACCCGCGCTCGCACTTCGACCAGCTCATGGTGCTGCACGATTCCTCGGTGCCGGGCGTCGACGCGGCCCTGCGGATCTACAACACCGACGGGTCGGAGGCCGGCGCCTGCGGCAACGGCACCCGCTGCGTCGCCTGGGCGATGATGGACGATCCCGTCATGGCCCGCCCGGCCCCGGAGGGCCGGCTGCTGCTGGAGGGGCGCGGCGGCCTCCTGCGGGTCGAGCGCGTCTCGGCGACCGACTTCACCGTCGACATGGGGGCGCCGCGCCTGCGCTGGGACGAGATCCCGCTGGCCGAGCCGTTTCCCGACACCCGCCGCATCGAGCTGCAGATCGGCCCGATCGACGATCCGGTGCTGCACTCGCCGGGCGCCGTCAGCATGGGCAACCCGCACGCGGTGTTCTTCGTCGAGCGCGACCCGGAGACCTACGACCTCGGCCGGATCGGCCCGCTGCTCGAAGCCCACCCGATCTTCCCCGACCGGGCCAACATCTCGATCGCGCAGGTCCGCGACCGCGGCCGTATCGTCCTGCGGGTTTGGGAGCGCGGCGCCGGACTGACCCGGGCCTGCGGCACCGCCGCCTGCGCCGCCCTGGTGGCGGCCGCGCGCCTGCGGCTCACCGGCCGCGAGGCGGTGGTGAGCCTGCCCGGCGGCGACCTCGGCATCGCCTGGGGCGGGGACGACCACGTCCGGATGACCGGCCCGACCGAGCTGGAATGGGAGGGCACCTTCGCACTGGACCTCTTTGCCGGGGCGGCCTGATGCCGGTCGAGGTGCTGAGCTACGGCTGCCGCCTCAACACCGCCGAGGGCGAGGTCGTGCGCCGCGAGGCCGAGGCCGCCGGGCACGACGGCCTCGTCGTGGTCAACACCTGCGCGGTCACCGCCGAGGCCGGCCGGCAGGCGCGCAAGGCAATCCGCGCCCGGGCGCGGGACGGCGCCCGGATCGTCGTCACCGGCTGCGGCGCCCAGATCGAGACTGCCGCCTACGCGGCGATGCCGGAGGTGGCGGCGCTCGTCGGCAACGACGCCAAGCTGCACCGCACCACCTGGGACGGGCTCGACACGGGCGAGCGGGTGAAGATCGACGCGATGACGGGCCTCGCCCGGGCGGCGAGCCCGGCGCCGGTCCGCCCGGCCGGCCGCACCCGGGCCTTCGTGCCGGTGCAGAACGGTTGCGACCACCGCTGCACCTTCTGCGTGATCCCGGTCGGCCGCGGCAACTCGCGTTCGGTGCCGTCCGGGACCGTCATCGCGCAGATCCGCGACCTCGTGGCGGCGGGCAGCCGCGAGGTGGTGCTGACCGGGGTCGATCTCACCGCCTGGGGCCGCGACCTCACGGAAGGGTTCGGCCTCGGCGGCCTCGTCCGGCGCATCCTGCGGGCGGTGCCGGACCTCGACCGGCTGCGTCTGTCCTCGATCGATTCCGTCGAGGCCGATGCCGACCTCCTCGATGCGCTGGCCGAGGAGGCGCGGCTGATGCCGCATCTGCACCTGTCGCTCCAGGCCGGCGACGACCTGATCCTCAAGCGGATGAAGCGCCGCCACGGCCGCGACGACGCGGTCCGGTTCTGCCAGACCGTGCGGCGCCTGCGGCCGGACGCGGTCTTCGGCGCCGACCTCATCGCCGGCTTCCCGACCGAGACCGAGGCGCAGTTCGCCCGCTCCCTCGACCTGGTGGCGGAATGCGGGCTGGCGCACCTGCACGTCTTCCCGTACTCGCCCCGGCCCGGCACGCCGGCGGCCCGGATGCCGCCGGTGCCCGAGGCGGAGATCCGCGCCCGCGCCGCCCGCCTGCGCGAGGCCGGAGCCCGCGCCCTGGCGGACCGCCTCGACGGCGAGGTCGGACGGATGCGCCGGGTGCTGGCCGAGCATGGCGGGGTCGGGCGCACCGAGGGGTTCTTCCCGGTGCGCCTCTCCGAGGCCGTCGCGCCCGGCAGCCTCGTCGACCTGCGCATCGCCGGCCATGACGGGCGGGTGCTGCGGGCAGCCTGACCCTGCGCCGTCACCACTCGGCGCAGATCTTGCCGAAATGCGCCGCGGCTTCCTGGGTGCGGAACGCCTCGGCCAGATCCTCGAACGCGAAGGTCCGGTCGATCACCGGGCGCAGGGCCGACAGGCTGAGCGCCGCGACGAAGTCCTGCTGCTGGCGCCGGCTGCCGACGATCAGCCCTTGCAGCCGGGCCTGCTTGGCCATCAGCACCGAGGTCGGCACCTCGCCGCTGCGGCCGGTCAGCACGCCGATGAGCGAGATGTGGCCGCCGACCCGCACCGCCTGGATCGACTGCGCCAGGGTGCCGGGGCCGCCGAGCTCGATGACGTGGTCGACGCCGACGCCGCCGGTCCATTCGCGTGCCCTGGCGCCCCAGTCGGCGTGCTGCCGGTAGTTGATGGTGTGGTCGGCGCCCAGCGCCCGGGCCCGCTCCAGCTTCTCGTCGGAGGACGAGGTCACGATCACCGCTGCGCCCATCAGCTTGGCGATCTGGAGCGCCAGGATCGCGACGCCGCCGGTGCCGAGGGCGAGCACGGTGTCGCCGGCCTTGAGGGCGCCGTCGCCGACGAGGGCGCGCCACGCGGTCAGGCCCGCGGTGGTGATGGTGGCGGCCTCCGCGTGGCTCCAGCCCTTCGGCGCGTGGGTGAAGGCACCGACCGGCCGGACCGCGTGTCGGACCGCGAAGCCGTCGACGCCATCGCCGGGGGTCTCCGAGAAGCCCCCGACCGAGCCGCGGGGCGCGCCGTCCGGCCATTGCGGGAAGAAGCACGACACGACCGAGTCGCCGGGCCTGAACTCGGCGACGTGGGGGCCGACCGCCTCGACCACGCCGGCCCCGTCCGACATCAGCACCCGGCCGTCCTCGGACGGCGACCGGCCGCTCGCCACGATCAGGTCGTGGTAGTTGAGCGAGGTGGCGTGGATCGCGACCCGGATCTCGCCGGGTCCGGGGGCGCCGGGATCGGGCCGCTCCGCGATTTCCAGCCGGTCGAGGCCGCCCGGGGCGCGCACGACGATCGCCTTCATGACAACTCCTGGTCCTGCCGACACCGTAGCGGGACCGGTGATCGCGCATCCCGCACGGACCAACGCCCGAGATCCGTTGCGGATCGGGGAACCCGGCAACGCCGGCGCCGCCTCAATCGCCGTCGAGCTGGCGCAGCATCCCCTTGATGCGGCCGACGATCCGCAGACCATCGAGATCGGCCCGGGACACGACCTCGTCGGCGTAGCCCTCGGCCTTGTTGTCGCTGATGACCCGCACGCCGCCGCCCGCGAGCGGCTGAAGCCGTTTGGCCCGGACCATGCCCCCGATCACCAGCGTGTAGAGGCCCTCCTCCAAGACGTCGATCACCGAGGTGTCGACGATCACCACGTCACCACTCTTCAGCGTCGGGTACATCGAGTCGCCTCTGATCGGAAGAACGTGGGCATTCCGCGGTTGCACGCCGAGGCCACGCAGAAATCCTTCCTTCAGGGCGATCGTCCCCGCAGTCTCGTCGTCCGGAGGCACCGCCCCACGCCCCGCCAAGGCCTCGACGTGCAGGCGGGGCAGCATGACGAACCCTGAGGCAGGGAGCGTCTGAGTCGGCGACTGGACCATGCCACTTCCTATTTGTTCCTGTTTGGTTCCTCCTGGTACCTCATCCGACGATCCGGTGTCACGGGGCCCCTCGCCTGTTGCCATCCATTCGACGCGGAATTTCGCCGCCCGGCACAAGGCCACGACTCCCGGGAAGGGCGGTTTGGTCGGCCCGCGGCGCCAACGGCCGATCGCCTCGTCGGAGACGCCCACGATCTCGCCGGCCGCCGTGGAGCCGCCCAGCTTCGTGACCGCTTGGCTGATGCGGTCTCGAAGCCGGTCATCCATGAAATCATGGAAACCGAAGACCGGCCTCGCGGATGCGTCGCTAGAATCGGCCATCGTCCTCAAACCTCTCGCAAATTAGGGATCACCAAGGACATTTCCATAAAAATATGGAATCATGTCCACGTTTTTGCGTTGCAAACCACGAAAGTGTGGATACGGTCCATCCACCGGCCATTCAGCGGTCGGCGGACGGGGACGTCGGGGGTCAGCCCGAGCGCTTCCGGATCCCGTCCACGGCGGCCGACGCCGGGACCTTCTCCCTTGTGACGAGAGACCGATGACGAACTCCACCGACACCTTCTCCTCCGCGACCGTCGATCAGACCGCGGCATCGACCGCCGCCCCGGCTCTGCGCCGCTACGCCCACCCACCGCTCGTCAACCCGATCGAGCCCGGTGTCGCTGCCCATCCCGCGCGTCCGGGAACAGGCGTCGACACGATGCCGCTGCGCCCGGACTTCTTCGAGGAGCGCCGCGACCCGGCGATCTACGACATCGACGAGCAGGACGTCCTCATCACGGCCGCCGGTGGGCACCCGGCCAAGGGGCATTCGTCGGGCTGGATTCTGTACGGCCGCCATATCGTGATGGTGGGAATCGAGCGCACCGCTGCCCCAACCATCGGCGCGCCCAAGATCACCTACTACATGGGGCCGCTCGGCCGGCGCCACGTCGAGGGCTGCGTGTTCGACGGGTCGCTCGGCGGCGCCGACGATCAACATTACTCGATCCAGGGACCGCATCTCTGGAATCCCACGACGCTCGCCGATTTCTCGAGATTCCACGTCGGCTCGCTGATCATCACGCCGTCGCTGCGGCTCTATCGCCTGACGACGCCTGGAGTGTTCGTTACCAAACCCGCGCCGGTCGAGCCGACGCACGAGGGTACGATCGAGGTCTTCAACGGCACCGCCGGCCTCACATTCAAGAAAAAATATTCAGATCTCAACGGAGTGTTGGCTCACGACCAGTTCAAGGCCGACTTTCCACGCCAGACCCACACCTACCAGAACATCTATTCCCGCGGGCGTCACGGTTCCTATTTTCCGTTCGACGGCGGACCTACGGAACTTCCCAACAACGTTCGGGGGGACGGGCAGGACTACGTCCGCGCCTCCACGCCGATCACGGAGATCAGCCGCGATGGACTGGGCGTCGTCACCCTGAAGGCGCCGGGTCACGGCCTCGTCGCAGGGACGCACACCCGGATCAACGTCTGCTTCGCGCCCTACGAAACCCTGACAGATGGAAGCGTCGTGCGCCGCCTCGGGGGCGTGTGGGTGCCGACGGTCGTCGATGCGAGCACGATTACCTACCAGACGGGCATCACATCGCGCTTTCCGCCGCTGAACGCCCAGGGCCAGATCGAGCCGCTCAAGCCGCCGACCGACGAGCCGTTCGTGCTCCAATCGTTCACCAAGGCGGCAAGCTGTTCTCTCGTCATCTCCCAGACCGGCGTCGCAACGATCACGACCGAGGCGCCCCACAACAGCCCCGGCCTCAACACGAACCCCGATCTCGGCTTGAAGACGGTCCGCCTGTTCGGCCGCTCGCTGCCCAAGACGCTCGTCGGCACCGATCTTCCGGTGACCGCAACCGGCGCCAGCACCTTCACGGTCGATGTTTCCGACTTCACGAATCGTGGCGCATCCGGTCTTCAGGTCGGCAACTCGTATCCCGACCTCGTCGTGACGATGCATGGTAAGTTCACCGATCGCTACTCGCTGTCGTCGCACGCGGATTTCGACCAGTGCGACAACAACAGCCGCAACGGCACCGTACGGTATTATCGGTGCACCGACACTCATCACAGCTACGACCACACCATCGGCGGGCTGCGCTTCAAGGTGGAAACCGGATCGAGCGGGCTCGAATATGACAGCATCAACATTCGGCGGCGCCAGGAGATCATCCCCTACGACAACAGAAACTTCACTCTCTACTGCAACGAGTCGGACCAATCGGCGGGCGGCCCCATGGGTCGTGACGATTTCGCGGCGCAGTGTCCCCGCAGACTCACCGAGGTCAACTTCGGCAACGAGGTCAGAATCGAACTGGACCTGGACGAGGACGGCACAAGCGTCGTCCACCCGCCGGCCGGCAGCCGATGCAACGGTGACGAGACGGGGTCGATCGACCAGACCGTGGCGGGGCAGCGCTTCCTGACATGGCCGGCCGAGGGCAAGATGTTCGGCCGCTGCAATCTCGACCCGTGCCAGGGCGGCGACACGACCGAGCGCGACATCGTCCAGCGGTCCCAGGTCGGGAGCGGCTACGTCATGGACCGGCTCACCACGGCGTCGGCGCCGCCGGCTCCGACCGTGGAGCCGTCACCCACGTCGTTCTCCGAGAACACCCCCAAAGATGCCCAACTCGGCTGGATCCGCTGCCCGCACGGGCAGGAGGACCAGATCGTCGATGTGACCCTCGACGAGGACCACGGCGGCTCGCTCGGAGGGCGCTTCCGCATCCGTGGCGCGCGTCTCCTGCGTGGGCTCAAGGCGCTGAACTACGCCGGTGCGCAGGACATCGGCGGCGGTCAGCGGGGTTACAAGGTTCCCCTGATCGCTACGATGCGTAGCGACATCACCAAGAAGACGGCAGCGATCGTGACGATTCCGGTCACGAGGGAGATGAACCCGTTTCCGGTGAGCAGCGCGACTTGGAGCCCGACCGCGCTTCCGGCCGGCCTTGAACTCTCGGACGTGAACCTGACCGTCTCGGTCGAAGCCAACCAGAGTGCGATCGTACGCACCATCAAGGCCACGCGGGCGATCACCGACCAGAAGGCGTACTTCGAAGTCAAGGCGCTCGGCGTCACGGCCCCGGCCGACGGCCGATCCGCCATCGGCCTCGCACCGGCGACGCTCGGCTCCGGCACCACCCTGTACCAGTCCGGTGCAGGCGGAGTGAGCCTGCTCAACAGCGGAGCACTGCTCATCAACGGGGCTGCACCACCTGCGAACCAGGCATCGCCGAACCTCCCGTTCCTGGTGGCAGGCTCGGTGATACGGGTCTGCGTCGATCGGGTGGCGGGGAAGTTCTACCTCGCCCTCAACGGCGGGGCCTGGGCCAACGGCGCCGACCCGGTCGCCGGCACCGGCGGCTACAGCCTCCCGTCCGGCAGCACGAGCCTGTTCCCGGCCGTCACGACAAGGGGCGTCGGCGACAGATTCACCCTCCTGGTCGATGGAGGCTCGATCAACTACCCGATCCCGGCCGGCTACGCGGTGCTCAGCGAGACCTGGAACCCGGCCGCGCTGGCGGCCGGGCTGGTGCTCTCCAACGCCAACCTGACGGTGTCCGTCGCCTCCGGCCAGGGCGCGACCAATCGCACCATCAAGGCGACGAAGGCGATCACCGGCCGCAAGGTGTACTTCGAGGTCACGACCCTTGGCGTCACGCCGCCCGCGGCGAACGGCCGGGCCGCCATCGGCCTCGCGCCAGCGGCCCTCGGGTCCGGCACCCACCTGTTCCAATCGGGCAGCGGCGCGGTGGGCCTGCTTAACAACGGTAGGCTCTACATCAATGGGACCGAAATCCCGAACGTGAGCGGCCTCGCGTTCCTGGCGACAGGTTCGGTGGTGCGGGTCTGCGCCGATCTGGTGGCGGGAAAGCTCTACCTCGCCGTCAACGGCGGGGCCTGGGCCAACGGCGCCGACCCGGTCGCCGGCACCGGCGGCTACGACCTCCCGTCCGGTAGCACGAGCCTGTTCCCAGCCGTCACGACAAAGGGCGTCGGCGACAGCTTCGCGGCCGCCTTCGACCGGGGCGCGCTGAGCTACCCGATCCCGGGCGGCTACGCGGCACTCTAGCGCGGACGGCGGCGAGGCGACGACCGCCTCGCCGCTCAGGTGGCACGCTCAGGATTTCGGGCAGGATCCGGCGATGGCCGGATCCTGCCCGAGCCGTTGGATGCCGGTGCCGTCGTCCCGGCGCACCGAGTGATCCGCCTCATCCGGCTGCCGATCGATTGTTTCATACGAAATCCGATTGATCGCTTCGCGATGCGGATTTCGGCTTCGCTCATGCGCCGCGCGGGCTGACGATACGATTTCTGAATGATCGCTTCGCGATGCAGAAACCGGCTTCGCTCACGCGCCGGCTCAGGAGAGGGTTCTCGGAACGGCGCGTCCGACAACCGCATCACAGAGCAGCGAGCAGCGCCCGCACCGCCGCACCGGGATCCTCCGCCGCCATCACGCCGCCCATCACCGCGACGCCGCTCGCCCCTGCGGCGCGGCAGGAGGCGGCGGTGCCCGGATCGATGCCGCCGAGCGCCAGCACCGGCAGCCCGGTCGCGGCGGCGGCACGCAGGGCCTCCAGGCCGAGGGCGGGGCCGTAGCCGGGCTTGCTCGCGGTCGCGAAGATCGGGCTGAGCGTCGCGTAGTCGGCACCGGCGTCCCGGGCCGCGGCGACCTCGGCGAGGGAGTGGGCCGACACGCCGATCACGGCTCCCCCCCCGAGGCGGACGCGGGCCACCGGCACCCCGTCGGCACCGCCGAGATGGACCCCGCCGGCGCCGAGCCGCGCCGCCAGTTCCACGTCGCGGCCGATGGCGAGGCTGCCGCCGGCCCGGCCGACCAGCCCGGCGACCTCCTCCGCGAGGGCGGCGCGCTCGGCCTCGGGCAGGTCGCGGTCGCGCAGCCAGATCCAGCGCGCCCCGCCGGCCAGGGCCGCCGCGACCCGGTCGGTCAGCGGCGTCGCCGCGCCGTGGCGGTCGGTGACGACGAGGAGCCGGGACGGCAGGCTCACGAGCCGACGAGGCCGAGCTGCGGGCTCGACGGCTCGGCCCGGGCGCGGCGCGGGATCCGCCCGGCCCGGTGGGCGAGGCGGCCGGCCTCGACGGCGTGGCGCATGGCGCGGGCCATCGCCACCGGATCGTCGGCCTTGGCGACCGCGGTGTTCAGCAGGACCGCCGCGGCGCCGAGTTCCATCGCGATCACCGCGTCCGACGCGGTGCCGATGCCGGCATCGACGATCACCGGCACCGGCGAGCGCCGGCAGATCAGTTCGAGGTTGGCCGGGTTGGCGACGCCCATGCCCGAGCCGATCAGCGAGCCCATCGGCATCACCGCGGCGGCTCCGAGATCGGCGAGGCGGCTGCACACCACCGGGTCGTCGTTGCAATAGGGCAGCACGACGAAGCCGGCATCGACGAGCTGGCGCGTCGCCTCCAGGGTCTCGGCGACGTCGGGATACAGCGTCTCGCGGTCGCCGATCACCTCGACCTTGATCCAGTTGGTGCCGAGCGCCTCGCGGGCGAGTTCGGCGGTGGTGACCGCGTCGCGGGCGGTCTCGCAGCCGGCGGTGTTGGGCAGGAAGCGGTGGCCCTTGAGGCGGGACACCGTGTCGGAGCCGTGGCCGTGCAGCGAGATGCGGCGGATCGAGACCGTCACCACCTCGGCGCCGCTCTCCCGCACGGCCTCGCTCATGATCGCCTGGGTCGGGTAGCCGGCGGTGCCGATCAGCAGGCGCGACGCGAGGCTCGTGCCGGCGATGGTCAGGGGGTCGTCGTAGGCGTCGGTCATGGGTTCTCTCCCGGGGTTCTGGTGTCAGCCGCCCTGCATCGCGCGGACGATCTCGACGCGGTCGCCCTCGGACAGGGCGGTCGCGGTCCAGTCGCGCTGGCGCACCACCGCGCCGTTGAGCGCGATGGCGAAGCCCTGCGGGCCGGGCAGGTCGAGGTCGGCGGTCTCCTCGCGCCACAGGGCGTCGAGGGTGGCGGCCGCGCTGTCGCGGGGCTCGCCGTTGACGTGGAGCTTCATGCGGTCCCTCCGGAGCGGAAGCGGGCGAGGCCGAACGGCGCGGCGACCGGCGGCAGCGCCCCGCCGACCAGGAGCCCGGCGATCGCCGCGGCGGTGACCGGGGCGAGCAGGTAGCCGTTGCGGTGGTGGCCGGCCGCCAGGACCAGCCCGGGCGCCGCCTCGCCGAGGATCGGCGCGTCGTCGTCCGAGGTCGGGCGGTAGCCGCTCCAGATCCCGGCGATCCGCATCTCCTCGATGCCCGGCAGGGCGCGGCGGGCGCCCTCCAGCAGGGCGAACAGGCCGCCGGCGGTGAGGTCGGGGTCGAAGCCGGTCTCCTCGACGGTGGCGCCGACGATGAGGGTGCCGTCACCCTTGGGCGCCATGTGGACCTGCTCGGTCCAGACGACATGGTCGATGCCGCCGCTGCGCGGGGTGACGGCGAGCGCCATCGACTGGCCCTTGAGCGGGCGGACCGGCAGGGCGAGGTCGGGCAGCAGGCCGCCCTCCCCGGCCCAGGCGCCCGAGGCGATGATCGTGGTGGCGGCCCGCACCGCACCGGCGCCCGTGCGCAGGCCGACGACCCGGCCGCCCTCGCGCTCCAGCGCCTCGACGCTACAGCCCTCGATCAGCCGCCCGCCGGCGGCCCGCAGGGCGAGCCGCAGGGCCGCCATCACCCGGGCGGGGTCGACCTGATGGTCGTCGGCGCAGAACAGCCCGGCGGTGACGGTCGGGCGCAGGCCCGGCTCGCGGGCGCGGATAGCGGGGCCGGACAGCCACTCGACCGCGAGGCCGTCGCGGCGTTGAAGCTCATGGCGGAAGCGCAGGCGCTCGACCTCGTCGCGGCCGAGGGCGACGACGAGCGTGCCCTCGCGGCGGTAGTCGATGGACAGGCCCGACGCCGCTTCGAGGTCGTCGCGGAACGGGTGCCACAGGCGCTGGCTCTCGAGGCAGAGCGGCAGCAGCGCCTCGCCGCCCGGCTCGTGCTCGGCCGCCGCCGCCAGCATGCCGGTCGCCGCGAGGCTGGCGCCGTCGCCGGCCCGGCCGCGCTCGATCACCGCGACGGCGAGGCCCGCCGCCGCCAGCCGCCACGCGACCGACAGGCCGATCAGCCCGGCGCCGACGATCGCGACGTCGGCACGCTCCGGCAGCCGGTCGTCGGCGGCCGGCACCGGCTCGGCGATGCGCCGCCGGCCGAGGGGCGATGGGGGTTCGATGCGCAACCTCGTCTCCACGGTGGCCCGTCGAGATCGGAACTGCGCCTGCCTGCGGTGAAAGCGCCGGGTCTCGCGGACCCCGTCCAATCCCTACGCCGGTATGAGCCGGATCAGGTTCGAAGGATTTCCGCGCCGACCGGCGGCCGTGACGGCCTCGGTCCAGCGGTGTCTCAGCCCCTTGTCGGGGATCTCCCTGGAACGGACCGTTATGTGGGCGCCGGCGGGCGCGCCGTCAACCCGAGAGGGCAATCGCGTCGGCGATTGCCCTGGGGTCGCCCGAAGGGCGACGCTTGATGGCGGGCGCGAAAAGCGCCCCGCGGAGCGGGTTCGAGGGGACGAATGTCCGCTCGAACACAGAGCGGAGCGAGAGCCAAGTGAGCGGACGCGAACGCCGGCGCCTGAGGTCAGCAGTCAACCAGACTTGCCCGGACGGTAGATCTCCATCTCCTCGGCGAAGCCGTCGAGGGGATGGGTGCCGAGCGGCTCGGGATCGCCCCACAGGAAGTCGACGAACGGCTTCGACATCAGCAGCGGCTCGCTCAGGATCTTGTTGAGCTTGGCGAGCCGGCTGGCGAGGTTCACGTCGCGCCCGATGACGGTGAAGTCGAGCCGGGCGCCGGAGCCGACATTGCCGTAGGCGGCCTCGCCGTGATGCAGGCCGATTCCCGCCTCGATCCGGGTAGCGAAGCGGCCGGCGCGGTTGGCCTCGTCGAGGCGGCGCAGGGCGTTCTGGGCCGCGGTGAGCGCGCCCTGGGCGGCCCCGCCGAGGTCGTCGCCGCTCTCGCGGAAGATCGCCAGCAGGCCGTCGCCCATGTACTTCAAGACCTCGCCGCCCTCGCTCTCGATCGGCGGCACGAGGCAGTCGAAATAGGTGTTGAGCAGTTCGACCGACTCCTCGGGCGTCAGGGCGTCGGTGAGGTGGGTGTAGCCGCGCATGTCGGCGAACAGGATCGCCGAGCGGATGCGCTGGACCTGCCCCCGCCGGATGATGCCCGACAGGATCGCCTGATGCGGCCCGTCGCCGACATAGACCCGCAGGACGTGGTCGAGGCGGGAATTGACCGCGCGCATCTCCATCACGGCCGACAGCGTCGGCACGACGAAGCGCAGGACCGCGAGGTGCTCGTCGCTGAAGCCGTCGGGGTCGCGGGTCGCGAAGGTGACGCCGTTCTTGGTGCCGTTGGTGAAGAACAGCGGCACCGTGAGGTAGTGTACGTAGCCCTCCGCCTTCAGTTCCGGGATGATCGAGAAGCGGTCGTCGGGCGTCTCGCGCAGGTCGAGGAGCAGCCACTCGCCGGTGGCGTAGACGTGGGCGAACGGGCTCGCGGCGAGCGCCTGCTCGCTCGCCTCGCCGTGGGGAAACAGCCGGATCGTCACCCCGCTCTCGCGGGTCCAGAACCGGCCGATGCCGGAATAGTCGGAATGCAGCGCGTCGATGGCGGTGGTGGCGCGGTCGACCGGCAGGCCGAGGTCGATGAGGCGCCGGGCCATGCCGGACAGGAGGTCGCTCGCCTCCGGGATCCTGGCCCCCTCGCTGAGCAGCCAGTCGCGCAGCGCGACGCAGGCCCGGATCGACCCGACCGGGATGGCGCTCGCCTCCGACCCGTCCGCCTGCGCCGTCGGCGGCGGAGCGGAGGAAGCGGAGGCGTCGGCGGCGGGCATGGGGGGCAGATGGGCTCTCCCGTCCGGGACGGCAAGGCTTGGCCGTGCGGCGAGAGGGGCGGATCGTCGTCCGTGCTCCATCCATCGACCACGGAGGGGTTTGGTGGTCGAAGGATGGAGCGTAGCAGCCCGCGTCCCATGGGCAACGCGCACCGGGGCTTGGCAGCCGGACGGCGCGATGCTAGCCACGCTCCGTCGCGCTTCCCGAGCGCCGGCCGTAAGCGTCTCACGTCAGGCAACGCAGGGTCCCCGGCCTTCCCGCTCGGGTCGATGCAAGCGATGCCTCAGGCCCGGCCGGAAGCCCGTTCCGAAAGACGCTCGATGATGGCCTTTCGTTTTCGCAGATTGCCGGCGCGCACCGCGCCGCTGGTCATGCCTCTGCTGCTGTCGGTGATGATGACCTTCATCATCTCCGGCCTCTCGACGCTGATGAGCCTCGGACCGCATCCCGAATTCCTCGGCCACTGGTCGCGAGCCTGGGGCGCGTCCTGGATCGTCGGCTTCCCGACGCTGCTGCTGGTGCTGCCGCTCGTGCGCCGCGCGGTCGCGCTCATCGTCGAGCCGCCGGCCCGCTGAAGCGATGCCCCGGCGGAGAATCGTCTCCGCCGGGCTCGTCCGGGTCAGTTGTCGAGGAAGCTGCGCAGCTTGCGCGACCGGCTCGGGTGCTTGAGCTTGCGCAGGGCCTTGGCCTCGATCTGGCGGATGCGCTCGCGGGTGACCGAGAACTGCTGGCCGACCTCTTCGAGGGTGTGGTCGGTGTTCATGCCGATGCCGAAGCGCATGCGCAGCACCCGCTCCTCGCGCGGGGTGAGCGAGGCGAGCACCCGGGTGGTGGTCTCGCGCAGGTTCGACTGGATCGCCGCGTCGATCGGCAGGACGACGTTCTTGTCCTCGATGAAGTCGCCGAGGTGGGAATCCTCCTCGTCGCCGATCGGCGTCTCGAGGGAGATCGGCTCCTTGGCGATCTTGAGGACCTTGCGCACCTTCTCCAGCGGCATCGCCAGCTTCTCGGCCAGTTCCTCCGGGGTCGGCTCGCGGCCGATCTCGTGCAGCATCTGGCGCGAGGTGCGGACGATCTTGTTGATCGTCTCGATCATGTGGACCGGAATGCGGATCGTCCGCGCCTGGTCGGCGATCGAGCGGGTGATCGCCTGCCGGATCCACCACGTCGCGTAGGTCGAGAACTTGTAGCCGCGGCGATACTCGAACTTGTCGACCGCCTTCATCAGGCCGATGTTGCCCTCCTGGATCAGGTCCAGGAACTGCAGGCCGCGGTTGGTGTACTTCTTGGCGATCGAGATCACGAGCCGGAGGTTGGCCTCGATCATCTCCTTCTTGGCCTGACGGGCTTCGCGCTCGCCCTTCTGGACCATGTGGACGATCTTGCGGTACTCCTGGATCTCCAGGCCGGTCTCGGAGGCGAGCGCGGTGATCTGCTCGCGCAGGGCCGCGATGCCGTTGGTGCCGCGCTCGGTGAAGTTCTTCCAGCCCTTGCCGCCGAGCTTGGCCACCCGCTCGACCCAGTGCGGGTCGAGCTCGTAGCCCTGGTAGTGGCGCAGGAACTCGTCGCGGGACACGCCGTGGCTCTCGGCGAGCCGCATCAGCTTGCCTTCCTGCGAGATCAGCCGCTTGTTGATGTCGTAGAGCTGCTCGACCAGCGCCTCGATGCGGTTGGCGTTCAGCGACAGCGACTTCACGTCGGCGACGACGCGGCTCTTCAGCTCGACGTATTGCCGGTCCTGGGCCTCGTCGGCGCTGCGGGCGAGCCGGGTCTCGGCCTGAGCGGCCTGGACCGTGCGCAGCTTGCGGTAGTTCTGGGCGATCGCGTCGAAGGTCTCGAGGACGCGGGGCTTCAGCTCCGCTTCCATCGCCGACAGCGAAACGTTGTTCTCGAGGTCGTCCTCGTCGCCCTCCCCCTCCGGCGACGGCACGTCGCCCTCGGGAGCGTCGCTCTCCGCTTCCGCCTCGCCCTCGACCGGACCGCCGCGGCCGTCGGGCCCGGCATAGGTCGCCTCGAGATCGATGATGTCGCGCAGCAGCACCCGGCCGTCGACGAGCTCGTCGCGCCAGATGATGATCGCCTGGAAGGTCAGCGGGCTCTCGCACAGGCCGGCGATCATCGCCTCGCGCCCGGCCTCGATCCGCTTGGCGATGGCGATCTCGCCCTCGCGCGAGAGCAGCTCGACCGAGCCCATCTCGCGCAGGTACATGCGCACCGGGTCGTCGGTGCGGTCGGTGGGCTCCTTGGTGGTCTCGGGGCGCAGGGCCACCGGGCGCGCCGGCGACACCTCGGCCACCTCGCCGCCCTCGGTGCTCTCCTCCTCCTCGCCGCCGCCGCTCTCGCCGGCGGCGCCCTCGCCCTGGGCGTCGTCGGCCTCCTCGGCCTCGACGACGTTGACGCCGAGCTCGGAGAGCTGGCCGAGCACGTCCTCGATCTGCTCGGAGGTGAACTCCTCCTGCGGCAGCACCTCGTTGAGCTCGTCGTAGGTGACGTAGCCGCGCTTCTTGGCGAGCTTGATCATCCGCTTGACGGAGGCATCCGTCAGGTCGAGGAGCGGCCCGTCGGTCTGCTGCTCGGGAGCCGCTTCGGTCTCTTCTCGTTCCGTTGCCTTCGTCGCCATGTTCAGCCTATGCTTCCGGTGCCGGCGCGCCCGAGCGGGATGTCCCGCCGCGGCGGCACCGCGATGTACTGACGGGCGGCGGAGCCCACGGCCCAGCCGCCCCTGAACGCCTACGATTCCGCGAGCCGATCGCTCGGTTTTCCGCTCACTATCCCGGTTCGGGCCCGGAAGTCACGCGTCGCGGGATTCGGGTTCCTCGGACGCGGGAACCTCGGTCTCGGCGCCGGCCACGACGGACAGGCGGCTCTTCACGTCGCGCAACCACGCGAAATTCGCCTCCGTTTCCTCTTGGGCCAGGGCGCGCTCGGCGGCCCGGAGTTCGCTATGTAGCGTTCCGGCCTTCCTGTGCAAGATCATCGCCTGCCGGAGCGCGTCTTCGAGCCGCACCGGGTCGGCG
The DNA here is from genome assembly GCF_004004555.2 of Methylobacterium oryzihabitans. Lineage (GTDB taxonomy): Bacteria > Pseudomonadota > Alphaproteobacteria > Rhizobiales > Beijerinckiaceae > Methylobacterium > Methylobacterium oryzihabitans. Next base: position 158,257 of record NZ_SACP01000003.1, on the reverse strand, counting down.
TGGGGCTCCAGCGCCCAGCGGTCGCCCGGCCCGACCTGCGCGGCCAGCCGCTCGGCCGCCCCCGCCAGCCCGGCCCGCTCCAGGCGGCCGGCCAGCAGGTCGGCGCCGCCGGCCTCGCCCTCGGCGGCGTGGTCGAGGAGCAGGCTGCACAGGGCCTTGGCGTCGGCGCTCTGGAGGTCGAGGCCGGACAGGTCCTCCGCCTCGTCGCCGAGCAGTTCGGGGTGGCGCAGCAAGGCCGCGATGATGAGCGCCTCGCGCGACGACGACCCGCCGGCGAAGCGGGCCGAGCGGGCGAGCAGCGGGCTCGCCCGCACGGTCAGGCGCGGCGAGGCCGGCCGGTCGGGGGCGAAGCGGCCCCGGGGCACGAACGGCGTCCGCTCCCGGGCCGGCTCGCGCCGCGGCCCGCCGCCCGGCGCCAGGGCCCGCAGCCGGGCGCCGATGTCGTCGTAGTAGTAGCGCCGCAGCCGCTCGTCGCGGATCGCCCCGACCCGCTCGCGCAGGCGCTGGGCGAGGCCGGCGCGGCGCTCGGGCGTGTCGGCCGGCATCATCTCGCTCTCGCGCGCCCACAGCATCTCGACCAGCGGCCGTGCCGCCTCCAGTACCCGGTCGATCGCCGCCGCGCCGCCGGAGCGAAGCAGGTCGTCGGGGTCCTGGCCCTCGGGCAGCATCGCGAAGCGCAGGGACTTGCCGGCCTCGATCGCCGGCAGCGCCACGTCGACCGCCCGGTAGGCGGCGCGCTGCCCGGCGCCGTCGCCGTCGAAGCACAGGATCGGCTCGTCGGCCATGCGCCACAGCAGGGCGAGCTGGTCCTCGGTGAGCGCGGTGCCGAGCGGCGCCACCGCCTCGGGATGGCCGGCCATCGTCATCGCGATGACGTCGACGTAACCCTCGACGGCGATCACCCGGCCCGCCTTGTGGGCGGCCTGCCGGGCGGCGTGGTGGTTGTAGAGCACCGCACCCTTGTGGAAGAGCGGGGTCTCCGGAGAGTTGAGGTATTTCGGCTTGGCGTCCGGCCCGAGCGCCCGGCCGCCGAAGGCGATGACCCGGCCCCGCACGTCGAGGATCGGGAAGATCACCCGGTCGCGAAAACGGTCGTAGGGCACTGCGACGTCCTCGCCGGCCTTGAGCAGGCCGAGCTCGATCATCGTCTCGGCGGCGATGCCGCGTCCGGCGAGGTGGTCGCGCAGCGCGTGGCGCTCGCCCGGGGCGTAGCCGAGGCGGAAGCGGTCGCGGATCTCGCCGCCGAGGCCCCGCCCGGCGAGATAGTCCCGCGCCCGCCCGCCGGCGCGCCCGGCGAGCTGGCCCTCGAAGAAGACGGCGGCGAGTTCCATCACGTCGAGGGCGGAGCGCCGGCGCTCCTCGTTCTCGCGCGCGCCCTCGCTCGGCGCCGGCAGCGGCACGCCGGCTTCCGCCGCGAGCCGCTCGACCGCCTCGGGGAACGTCACCCCCTCGGTCTCCATCAGGAAGCGAAAGACGTCGCCGTGCTTGCCCGAGGAGAAGCAGTGGTAGAACTGCTTCTGGTCGTTGACGTAGAAGGATGGGGTCTTCTCGGCGTTGAACGGCGACAGGCCGCGCCATTCGCGCCCGGCCTTCTTCAGCCGCACCCGCCGGCCGACGACCTCGGAGGCCGGCAGGCGGCTGCGGATCTCTTCCAGCAGGTGGGGCGGATAGCGCACGAGTCGGTCCGTGTGGCGGAACCCGGTCTATAGCGCGGTTTGGTCAGCGGAGTCCTAACGCGGCCCGGGCCGTGGGCCCGGACCGCCTCGGCCCTGCCTCAGGCCGCCCGCACGGTCGCGAGGAAGCGCCCCACCTCGGCGCCCAGCTCCTCCGAGCGCCGCGACAGCTCGGAGGCCGAGTGGAGCACCTGGCTCGACGCGGCGCCGGTCTCCTCCGCCGCGCCGGCCACCCCGACGATGTTGCGCGTCACCTCGCCGGTGCCGGTGGCGGCCTGGGCGACGTTGCGCACGATCTCCTGGGTCGCCGCGCCCTGCTCCTCCACCGCCGCCGCGATGCCGCTGGCGACCCCGCTGATCTCGCGGATGCGGCCGGTGATGCCGCCGATCGCGGTGGCCGCCTGCTCGGTGGCGGCCTGGATCTGGGCGATCTGGCCGCTGATCTCGGCGGTGGCCTTCGCGGTCTGCCCGGCGAGGTCCTTGACCTCGGCGGCGACGACGGCGAAGCCGCGGCCCGCCTCGCCGGCCCGCGCCGCCTCGATGGTGGCGTTCAGCGCCAGCAGGTTGGTCTGGCTCGCGATCGAGGAGATCAGCCCGACGACGTCGCCGATCCGCGCCGCGGTCCGGCTGAGCACCTGCACGATCTCGACGGCCCCGTCGGCCTCGGCGACGGCGCTCTGCGCGAGGGCGGCCGAGCCGCTCACCTGCCGGCCGATCTCCTGGACGGAGGCACCGAGTTCCTCGGCGGCGCAGGACACCGTCGCGACGTTGCCCGCCGCCTGCTCGGCCGCGGCGGCGACGGCGGTGGACTGGCTCGCCGTCTCCGTGGCGGTGCCGGCCATGGTGCGGGCGGTCGCCTGCAGCTCGGTCGCGGACGCCGCCAGCCCGCCGACGATGCCGCCGACCGCCGCCTCGAAGCCGTCGGCGAGCGCGATCGTCGCCCGGCGGCGTTCCGCGGCCGCGGCCTCGTCGGCGAGCCGGCGCGTCTCGGCCTGCTCGGCGGCGGTGCGGGCGACCAGCGCCTTGATGTCCTCGACGGCGCGGCCGATCGCGCCGATCTCGTCGCCGCGCCGGGCCTCCGCGGTCTCGACGTCGGTCTCGCCGCCGGCCATGCGGCGCAGGGCGGCGGTCAGCCGCTTGATCGGGCCGGTGATCCCGGCGACCACGACCGCGACCGCCGCCAGGAGGCCGACGACGATCGCGGCCCCCGACAGCAGCATGGTCATGTGGCGCGCGGCGTTGGTCTGGACGGTGAGAGCGTCCGAGCCCTTCCGGATCGCGGCCTCCACGTCGTTGCCGAGTTCGAGCGAGGAGCCGAACAGCGCGCGGCGTATCGGATCGAACTTCTCGCGCAGCCGCTCCCGCGCCTCATCGTTGGCGTTGCGCTGGCCGAGGTCGCGCACCAGAGCGGCCTCGGCCAGCATGCGGTCGATGTCCCGCGACATCGCATCGACGCGGGTGCGGAACGCCGGCAGGGTCTGGCGCATGATATCGAACACCGTCTTGAATTCCGGCCCGATCTTGTCGAAGGCCGCGGCGGCCTCGCGGATGCGGTCCGGTTCGGTCTCGATGATCATCCGCCCGGCCGCGTCGCTGGTCTGGAACACCAGCCGGTTGAGGCGCCGCGTGGCCGCCCATCCGGTCGCGTCGCGGTCCAGGAACGTCGAGTAGGCGTCGTTGATCACCGTCATCTGGGCGGTGGCGTACCAGACGCAGCCGCCGATGATGACACCGATCGCTCCGATGACCCCGAGGAACTTCGTGAGGATACTGACGCGCGCGAGCATGACCCATGGATCCGATGGAGAGGAGGCTCGCAGTATCGTCCAGCCGGCTTAATAAAACCTGGATCTTTTCGCCTCATCGGGCCGTAGAGTCGCGAAAAAATCGCACTGACCCAACGGAACCTGACACAATCATGACGTGTTCGACTAGGTCAGGCGGCAATTCGGCGACGGTCCTCGGACGTGGCGGCACGAAAGACGCAGTGAAGTCGCCCCGATCATCCGCGAGGGCCGACCGCCCCCGAGTGGATGTCGCAAGCTCTGGCGCCTTTCCCGGCGCGGAAACCCGAGACGTGACGATCATTCGCGCGTTGTCGCGCGCACGGAAGCTTGTCCGGATCCCGGGGGCGACGCCGCGGCGGCGGCCGGGATCTGTGCTCGCGCCGATTCTCCGCCGTGGACCGCGGCGGCGCGATCGGCCGGACTTCGCGCGAACCGGCCGCGGACCGGTTCGCGCGTCCGGGCCGGTTCAGCCGGCCAGCAGGCCCTTCACCACGCCGCTGACCTTCGAGAAGTCCATCCGCCCGGCATGGCTCGCCTTCAGGGCCGCGATGACCTTGCCCATGTCCTTGGGCGAGGCGGCGCCGGTCTGCGCGATCGCGGCCTCGACCGCCGCGCGGGTCTCGGCCTCGTCCATCTGCCGGGGCAGGAAGGAGGCGACGATGGCGGCCTCGGCCTTCTCCGCCCCGGCGAGTTCCGGGCGCCCGCCCTGCTCGTAGACCGCGGCGGACTCGTTGCGCTGCTTGATCATCTTCTGGAGCAGCGCGAAGATCTCCTCCTCGCTCGCCGGCTCCTTGCCGAGGCCGCGCGCCTCGATGTCCTTGTCCTTGAGAGCGGCCTGGATCATCCGGACGGTGGCGAGCTTCGCCTTGTCGCCGGCCTTCATGGCCTCCTTCATCTCGGCGGTGAGGCGCTCCCGCAGCATGGTTCGATCTCCGTTGACCTTGAGGATGTCGAGGCGGGCGCCCACATTGACCGCGTCGCGGCGGCGCCCTTAAACGGGAGCACCCTGCCGGCCCCGCGGGCCGCCCCGCCGGCCCTCGCCGCCGGCACATAAGCGAGATCAGGATCATGCTGCAAGACGACGGCGCCGCGGCGCCCGCGCATCACGAAGGCTGGGCCGAGCCGGTCGTCACCGCCGTGCTGGCGCTCGCCGACGGCACGATCCTCGACGGGTTCGGCATCGGCGCCACCGGCGAGGCCCCCGGCGAGGTCTGCTTCAACACCGCGATGACCGGCTACCAGGAGATCCTCACCGATCCGTCCTATGCCGGCCAGATCGTCACCTTCACCTTCCCGCATATCGGCAACGTCGGCACGAACGACGAGGATCTCGAGAGCCTCGACGCGGCGCCGGCCTCGGGCGTGCGCGGCGCGGTGATCGCCGCGGCGGTGACCAATCCGTCGAACTGGCGCTCGTCGAGCCATCTCGATGCCTGGCTCAAGGCCCGCGGCATCGTCGGCATCACGGGCATCGACACCCGGGCGCTCACCGCCCTGATTCGCGACCGCGGCATGCCCAACGCCGTGATCGCCAACGACCCCGAGGGCCGGTTCGACCGCGACGCGCTCGTCGCCAAGGCCCGCGCCCTGCCCTCGATGGAAGGGCTCGACCTCGTGCCGCCGGTGACGAGCCGCGAATCGGCCGCCTGGGGCGAGTCGGTGTGGCAGCGCGGCCAGGGCTACGGCCGCCGGGCGCCGGGCACTGGGCTGAAGGTCGTTGCCATCGATTACGGCGTGAAGCGCAACATCCTGCGGCTGCTGACCGAGGCCGGCTGCGACGTGACCGTCGTGCCGGCGACCGCGACCGCCGACGAGGTGCTGGCCCGGAACCCGGACGGCGTCTTTCTGTCGAACGGCCCCGGCGACCCGGCGGCGACCGGCGAATACGCCGTGCCGGTGATCCGCGCGGTGCTGGAGCGCAAGGTGCCGACCTTCGGCATCTGCCTCGGCCACCAGCTCATGGGCCTCGCGCTCGGCGGGCGCACGGTGAAGATGAGCCAGGGCCACCACGGCGCCAACCATCCGGTGAAGGACAAGACCACCGGCAAGGTCGAGATCGTGTCGATGAACCACGGCTTCGCGGTCGATCCCGACAGCCTGCCGGAGACCGCGGTCGAGACCCACGTCTCGCTGTTCGACGGCTCGAATTGCGGACTCGCTCTCACCGACCGGCCGGCCTTCTCGGTCCAGCACCACCCGGAAGCCTCGCCCGGCCCGCGCGACAGCCACTACCTGTTCGAGCGCTTCGTCGATCTGATGCGCCAGCACAAGAACACTAACGCGTGATCGGTGGCGCCGGTTCCTCCGGCGTCACAAAAAACCCGAACTCGCCACCTAGGACCCCGGTCATCCACCGCCCGCAAGCGACGCAGGTCGCGGGGCCGAGACCGGGGCTTTGCCAGTGATCCGCCACGACGCCGCCGACGACGCCTTCACGCGCCTGCACCGCAGCTTCACCTTCCATCTCGGGGTGGCGACGGCCCTGGCCTGGAGCACGGCCTGCGTCGCGGCGCTCTACGCGCCGTGGGTGCGCAACATCCGGCCGTTCGTCGATCCCCTCGGCAGCCGGGTCGAGAGCACCGCGTCGTTCCTGTTCGTGATGCCGTGCGTCCTCGCGCTCGCCTGGCTCGCCAGCACCTTCGGCCGCGAGACCCTGCGCCAGTTCCGCACCCTGCCGAGCGACGCCGCCGAGTTCGCCCTCGCGGGCCTCGTCGCCTTCGGGGTGTTCTACCTGTCGATCGACCGCGCCGTCTCGGCGCTGCTCATCGGCGGCTGACGCGCCGCCATGGCCGGGTCCTGGCGCGAGTTCTGGAACCGCGACAGCGCGATCTACGTCAACGACCGCCACCGGACCCTGCACTATGCCGGCCTCGCCGAGGAGGTCGCGGCCCTGGTGCCGCATCGCCGGGCCAGCGTGCTCGACCACGGCTGCGGCGAGGCGCTCGCGGCCGAGCGGGTCGCGGCGGCTTGCGCCCGGCTCCATCTCTGCGACGGCGCCCCCCGGGTGCGGGCCGCCCTCGACGCCCGCTTCGCCGGAAACGACCGGGTCAGCGTGCTGGCGCCGGAGGATCTTCCGGCGCTGGCCGATGCGAGCCTCGACCTCGTCGTCGCCAACTCCCTGGTACAGTATCTCGACGCGGCCGAGTTCGAGGCCTGCCTCGTCCTCTGGCGCAGGAAGCTCGCCCGGGACGGCCGACTGATCCTCGCCGACATCATCCCGCCGGACCTGTCGGCCCTGGCGGATGCGCGGGCGCTCCTGGCGTTCGGGCATCGCGGCGGGTTCCTGGCTGCGGCCCTCGCCGGGCTCGCCCGCACCGCGCTGTCCGATTACCGCACCCTGCGCCGCAGCCTCGGGCTGTCCCGCTACGGCGAGGCGGAGATGCTCGCCCGCCTCGCTGCCGCCGGCTTCGCGGCCCGCCGGCTGCCGCGCAACCTCGGTCACAATCAGGCCCGCATGGCCTTCGAGGCACGGCCCCCGGCCTGACGGACCAGGACAATCGATTCAGCGATTGTCCTGCGGTCGCCCGCAGGGCGACGCTCGATGGCGGGCGCGAAGAGCGCCCCGCGGAGCGGGTTCGAGGGGACGCATGTCCGCTCGAACGCAGAGCGGAGCGAGAGCCAAGTGAGCGGACGCGAACGCCGGCGCCTGAGGCCAAGCAAAAAACCAGGGCAATCGCTCTCAAGCGATTGCCCTGCCTGACGGACCGGGATCAGTTCACGCTTGCGGGCGCCGGTTGCAGCGGGTCGGACGCCGCCGGATCGGCCACGGCGATCACCGCCGGTTCGGGAGCGGGAGCGGGCCGGTGCCCGCTCATCAGCCAGGTGCCGACCATCGCGATCAGCGCCAGCTTGCCCACGAACAGGATGTCGTCGATCGTCCGGCCCATCACCCGCCCCCCGCGATCCGTCGATGGGTGGGGTGTAGGCACCGGCCTTTGCCGGCGGATTGCGCGGAATGTTGCGTCGCCATCCTCACGCCTCCGCGCCGCGCAACTGGATCTCCAGACGGCCGATGTCGTCGCGCAGCCGCGTCACCTCGCGCCGCGCCATCGGGTCGTTGGGCGAGGCGCGCAGCGCCTCGGTCGCGGCATCGAGCGAATGCCGCTTGGCTTCGAGGGCGAACGCGATCTGAGCCCGCGCCTCCTCCGGGGTCCTGGTCGTCATGACCGTCTCCTCCATCCTCGTGCGCCGACAACGCCCATCGTGACGAAACGGTCCCGCGGCAGTGCAGGGACCGGTGTGTCGCAGGGGCAGGGGGCCGGGAGGACAGTCGAGCGACGGGGCTCGGTTGAGGCGGATGGTGGCGTGCGAGAGCCCGGGGCGATGCGCGGGCCGGGGCGTCTCGCCGGGTGTTGGAGGATGGACGAGAGAAGCCCCCGAGCCCTCCCCTTCTGCGGGAGAGGGTCGGGGGCGGCAGGATCGTCGCCGGCAAGTCCGAGTTCCCGTCCCGCCACTGCACCCAACCGGTTCCGACCCGCCGGAACCCATCAAAAAGCCCGCGAACGCATCCGTTCGCGGGCGACGATTCTCGTTCCGCCGCGTGAGCGGCGTTCGGGATCAGCAGTTGTTGGCTTCCTGCGCCGCGGTCTTCTCACCCTTGCTCTGCTTGGCGACGTCGCTCGGCGAGGTGGCGTTGGCGCCGACGTTCTGCATCGCGCCGACCGTGCCGGGCGACTCGGCCTTGGCGCCGGGCGTGACCGTGGCGGTCGAGGGCGGATCGACGGTCGAGCTGCGGTTCTGGGCGTTCGCCTGCTGGCCCGGGGCGCAGGGCCCCGCCACGGCCGCCGCCGCGCTCATCACCAGGATCGCGCAGGTGCCAGCGAGAGTGGTCATCCTCATCGGGTTTCCTCCGGTCGTTTCGTGTGGCGGCAACCGATGCCGGGGAGGGAGGGTTCCGGTCGCGGGCTCGCCCTTTGGTCGAAACCGTCCGCGCGACTCAACCTCGGAACCGCGTCGGCCGGCGCGGAGCGGGTCGCGGGCGGCGGCGTCCGCTCTCGACGCCATCGCGACGTTCCATGCGCCCCGCGCAGACCGGCCACGCTTCGGTAGCGCCCGGGATCCTCCAAGTGGGGGTTGCGCTTTGTGCGCCGCGATATAACTTGTGCATTGCAAGGTCGCGATGGCGTCGCGGCCCTGCTGCCCTCTTTGGGCGTTTCCTCCCTAGACTTCGGGCCGCTCGCAAGAGCGGCCTTTTTTCTTGGCCTCCACCCCTCGGGGTACAGGGGAAGCCGGCCTCTCGTGGAAGCCGGCCGGGACTCCCCGGCCGGACCGCGACGGTCGGTCAGTTCTTGGACTTGTCGACCAGTGCCTTCTCCTTGATCCACGGCATCATGCCGCGCAGGCGCTCGCCGACCTCCTCGATCGGATGGGCGGCGTTGCGGGCGCGGGTGGCCTTGAACGAGGTCTGGTTGACCCGGTTCTCCAGCATCCAGTTGCGGGTGAAGATGCCCGACTGGATGTCGGTGAGCACCCGCTTCATCTCGGCCTTGGTCTCGGGCGTGATGATGCGCGGGCCGGTCACGTACTCGCCGTACTCGGCGGTGTTCGAGATCGAGTAGTTCATGTTGGCGATGCCGCCCTCGTAGATGAGGTCGACGATCAGCTTCACCTCGTGCAGGCACTCGAAATACGCCATCTCGGGGGCGTAGCCCGCCTCGACCAGGGTCTCGAAGCCGGCCTTGATCAGCTCGACGAGGCCGCCGCAGAGCACGACCTGCTCGCCGAACAGGTCGGTCTCGCACTCCTCCTTGAAGGTGGTCTCGATGATGCCGGCGCGGCCGCCGCCATTGGCCGAGGCGTAGGACAGGCCGAGGTCGTGGGCGTTGCCGGTGGCGTCCTGGGCGATGGCGATCAGGGTCGGCACGCCGCCGCCGCGCAGGTACTCGGAGCGCACGGTGTGGCCCGGGCCCTTCGGGGCGACCATCAGCACGTCGAGGTCGGCGCGCGGCTCGATCAGGTTGAAGTGGACGTTGAGGCCGTGGGCGAACAGCAGCGCGGCGCCCTGCTTCATGTTGGGGGCGAGCGAGTCGCGGTAGATCTCGGCCTGCAGCTCGTCGGGGGTGAGCATCATCACCACGTCGGCCTCGCGGGCGGCGTCGGCGACTTCGAGCACCCGGAAGCCCTCGGCCTCGGCCTTCTTGGCACTGGCCGACCCCTTGCGCAGCGCGACAATCACGTCCTTGACGCCGGAATCGCGCAGGTTGAGGGCGTGGGCGTGGCCCTGGCTTCCGTAACCGACGATGACGACCTTCTTGCCCTTGATCAGATTGATGTCCGCATCACGATCGTAATAGACCCGCATGGCGGCCCCCCGTGCTGTTGGTTTGGAAAACGCGAACGCTCCGGGCGCTGGAGCGGCCGTGCGACGGGCCGGCTTGTAGCCAAGCGAATCACCCGAGGGAATACCCTTCCGGCGGCGGCGTCACATGGCTGGCCCGCGCGGTGCGACAGATCGTGACCCGTTCGCCGCCGCGCCCGGCCGGTTCGTTGCGCCGGGCGGCCGGGTGGGCGCAACGAAATGCCGTCAGCCCCCCGCCAGAACCTCCCGCAGCTCCCCGGCGATTCCCCGCAGCGCCGCGGCGGCCACCGGGATGAGGCCGCCGAGGGAATAGAAGTCGTGGATCAGGCCGGGATGGCAGGTGTGGCGCACCGGCACGCCGGCCGCCGCGAGCCGGTGCGCGTAGGCGTCGCCGTCGTCGCGCACCATGTCGTACTCGGCGGTGTGGATCAGGGCCGGCGGCAGGCCGGCGAGGCTCGCGGCGCGCAGGGGCGACAGCCGCGGATAGAAGGGATCGAGCGCGCCGGCATAGGCGGCGAGATCGCGCGCCAGGGTGGCGCGGTCGAGGCCGTGGCCCTCGGCGAAGGCGGCGCGCGAGCCGCCCTCCCCCGCCGCGTCGAGCACCGGGCACAGCAGGAGCTGAGCCGCGACCGCCGGACCGCCGCGGTCGCGCGCCTCCAGGCACAGCAGCGCCGCGAGGTTGGCGCCGGCGGAGTCGCCCCCGACCGCGAGCCGCGCCGGGTCGATGCCGAGCCGCCCGGCCTCGCCCGAGACATGGGCGAGCGCCGCCAGGGCGTCCTCGGGAGCGGCCGGGAACGGATGCTCGGGGGCGAGCCGGTAGGCCACCGACACGACGCGGCAGCCGGACCCCGCCGCGAGCGCCCGGCACAGCCCGTCATGGCTGTCGAGGTCGCCGGCGACGAAGCCGCCGCCATGCAGGTAGACGAGGCCGGGCCCCGGCTCCGCGGCGTCGAGGGGGCGATAGAGCCGCAACCCCACCGCGCCGGCCGGTCCGGGGCAGGTCTCCTCGCTCACCGCAGCGACCGCAGCCGGCGGGCCGGCGAAGCGCGCGAGTGCCGCGAGTCCCCGGCGACGGGCCGCGACGGTGGCGGGACCGGCCGCCCCGATGGCGACGATGTCGAGGAAGCGGCGGGCGCGGGGGTCGATCGGCATCGCAGGCGTCCGGGGGTTGTCCGAGGGAAAGACTGCGCAGCAGACTGCACCGGAGGGCAAAATCGTTGCAGAAGGCTGACGCGATCGGCGGAAATCCGACGATCGGCTTTCAGTCCGCGGCAATCGCTCTGTGTTCTGCTCGCCGACATCCCGCAGGAGTGCCGCCCGTGTCCGTGCCGCCCATCGTGTACTCGCCGACCGACGTCCCGCTGGTCCCGGCCCCGATCAACCCGGGCTGGATCCGGGCCGGCACGCCGCAGGCCCGCAACACCGTGCTGTCGCGCAGCGAGGACGAGACCACCAGCACGATCCTGTGGGATTGCACCGCCGGCGAGTTCGTCTGGCACTACGACATCGACGAGACGATCTACTTCCTCGAAGGCGCGGCGATCATCGGCGACGCGACGACCCCGCCCCGGCGCTTCGTCGCCGGCGACGTGCTGTTCCTGCCCAAGGGCGCGGTCGCCGACTGGAAGGTCGAGAGCTACGTGCGTAAGGTCGCGTTCTGCCGCCGGGTGCAGCCGCGGATCGTCGGGCAGGCCCTGCGGGTCGCCGGCGCCGCCAAGCGGCTGCTGACCGGCCGCGGCGCCGCCGCGCCGTCCCTGTCCCTCGGCGGCTGACCGCAACAACCCGGAGGAGCCGCGATGGCCGAGTCGACCTGGACCTTCTTCGAGGGCGAGTGGCACCCGGGCAACGTGCGGATGATGGGGCCGCGCACCCACGGCGCCTGGCTCGGCTCGACGGTGTTCGACGGCGCCCGCGCCTTCGAGGGCGTGACGCCCGACCTCGACCTGCACCTCGCCCGGGTCAACCGCTCGGCGGCCGCGATGGGCCTTCGCGCCGTGGTGACCGAGGCGCGCTGGCACGACCTCGTCGCCGAGGGCCTGCGCCGCTTCGCCCCCGACGCCGCGCTCTACATCCGGCCGATGTACTGGGCCGAGTCGGGCTTCGCCGGCGGCGTGCGCCACGATCCCGACTCGACCAGCTGGTGCCTGTGCCTCTACGAGGCGCCGATGCCGGTGCCGGGCGAACTCGCGATCACCCTGTCGCCCTACCGCCGGCCCACCGCCGAGACCGCGCCGGTCGACGCCAAGGCCGGCTGCCTCTACCCCAACGGTGCCCGTGCGCTGCTGGAAGCCGCGCAGCGCGGCTTCGGCAACTGCCTCATGCGCGACGGGCTCGGCAACGTGGCGGAATTCGCCAACGCCAACGCCTTCATGGCCCGCGACGGGGTGGTCTACACTCCCGCGCCCAACGGCACCTTCCTCGCCGGCATCACCCGCGGCCGGGTGATCGCGCTGCTTCGCGCCGCCGGCGCGACCGTGGTCGAGACGGCGCTCGCCTATGCCGACTTCGCCGGCGCCGACGAGATCTTCTCCGCCGGCAACTACGCGAAGGTCATGCCGGTGACGCGGATCGACGACCGGCCGCTCGCGCCGGGCCCGTTCTACCATCGGGCGCGGGAGCTGTACTGGGCCTTCGCGCACGGACGCTGAGCCGGAACGAAGCCTCGCGGCTGGAAATCCGGGGCTGCGCCCTTATCCTCTCCGTCATCTCGGACAGGATGGAGCGGACGGCATGATGGCGGCGAGGCTGGGTGTTGCGTGGGGGAGCGTCGCCGCGTTCCTGATCCTGGGATCCGGCTGGCTCGCCGACCTGTCGTCGCCGGTCTGGGCCGGGCTGCTGTTCTGCTGGCTGTTCGGCGTCATCCTGTGGTCGTCGTTCGGGGTGGTGCACGAGGCCGAGGAACTCGCCCACCGCCTCGGCGAGCCCTACGGCACGCTGATCCTGACGCTGTCGATCGTCATCATCGAGGTCGCCCTCGTCGCGGCGGTGATGCTCGGCGCCAAGACCGCGCCGACGCTCGGGCGCGACACGATGTTCGCCGTGCTGATGATCGTGATGAACGGCCTCGTCGGGCTCGGGCTGATCCTCGGCGGCCTGCGCCACCACCGCCAGAACTACAACCTCGACGGCGCCGCGGCCTACCTCGCGGTCATCATCCCGCTCACCACGATCGCGATGATCCTGCCGAACTTCACCACCTCGACCACCGGCGGCACGCTGACGACGCTGCAGGCGGTGTCGTTCTCGCTGTTCACCATCGCCCTCTACGCGATCTTCCTGGCGATCCAGACCGGGCGCCACAGCGACTTCTTCGAGGCCGCCACCCTGACCTCGGCCGGGGAATCGGGCCCGGTGCCGGAGGAGCCGGTGCGGCGCGACACCCGCGCCGGCCCGCTGCTCAAGCATACCGGCCTGCTCCTCGCCAGCCTGCTGCCGATCGTGCTGCTGTCGAAGAGCCTCGCGGCGATCATCGACCACGGCATCAAGGCGCTCGGCGCGCCGCCGGCGCTCGGCGGCGTGCTGATCGCCGCGATCGTGTTCACGCCGGAGGGCATCAGCGCCGTCAAGGCGATTATCAAGGACGAGTTGCAGCGGGCGATCAACCTGTGCCTCGGCGCCGTCACCTCGACGGTCGGCCTCACCGTGCCGGCGGTGCTGACGATCGGGCTCGTCACCGGCCAGACCGTCGTGCTCGGCCTCGCCCAGACCGAGATGGCGCTGCTCGCCGTCACGCTGGTGCTCAGCATCCTGACCTTCTCGCGCCAGGGCACCACGATCCTGGAGGGCGCGGTGCACCTCCTGGTGTTCCTCGTCTACCTCGTGCTGATCTTCAGCCCGTGAGGTTCAGGCCGCACGGACGGCGGCGCGCCCGGCCCGCGCCGGGTCCTCGTCCACCTCGATCGCCGGCAGCGCGTCCATCACCCGCGCCGCCGGGAAGGTGACGATCACCTCGGTGCCCTCGCGCGGCTTGGACTTGAGCTGGAAGCTGCCGCCGTGGAGGTCGACGAGGCCCTTGACGATCGGCAGTCCGAGGCCGGAGCCCTGCTCGGCGGTCTTGATCGCCAGCGAGCCGCGGCCGAACGACGACATCACGGTCGGGATCTCGTCCTCGGGGATGCCCGGCCCGGTATCCTTGACGCTGACGTACTGGCCCCCCGACGAGGTCCAGCCGACCTTGACCACGATCTCGCCGCCCGGCGGGGTGAACTTGATCGCGTTCGACAGGACGTTGAGCACGATCTGGCGCACGGCGCGCTCGTCCGCCCATAGCCGAGGCAGCGACGGGTCGACCAATTCGCGAAAGGTCTGGTTCTTCGCCCGCGCCCGCAGCGACATCATGTGGCGGCATTCCTCGACCACGTAGGCGAGCTGCACCGCCTCCTCGTTCAGCTCGTAGCGCCCGGCCTCGATCCGCGACAGGTCGAGGATCTCGTTGATGAGGTTGAGCAGGTGCAGGCCGCTGTCGTGGATGTCGGTCGAGTATTCCTGGTAGGACGGCGCCGCGTGCGGGCCGAAGACCTGGTTCTTCATCACCTCGGAGAAGCCCAGGATCGCGTTGAGCGGCGTGCGCAGCTCGTGGCTCATGGTGGCGAGGAAGCGCGACTTGGCGAGGTTGGCCTCCTCGGCCCGCCGCCGCGCCTCGTCGGAATTGGCCTTGGCCTGTTCCAGCTCGCCGAAGATCGCGTCCTTCTCCGCCCGCGAGCGCAGGGCCGCCACGGTCGAGGCGTGCAGGTGGTTGGACAGCAGCAGGAAGAACAGCTGCGCGCCGACCGCCATGGTGATGAGCAGCACCGATTCCACGTCGCGGGTCATCGCCAGCAGCGACAGGGCGGCGGCGCTGAGCGGCAGCAGGCCGGCATAGGCCGCGAACGGTACCGTCGCGGCGAGCGTCGTGGTGACCGCCGCGACGATCACGAGGGCGAACATCACGAACGTGCGCAGGTTGGTCGAGTCGATCGCGAACACGATCACCACCAGCAGCGCCCAGGCGGTGCTCTGGAGGAACTCGCCGACCATCGCCCGGCGGCGGGCCGAGCGCAGCGACAGGTGGTCCGGGTCGGCCCGCAGCAGGAACCGCGCCAGGGCGGCGACGCCGCCGGCACTCGCCAGCACGCCGCCGAACCACGCCGCGCTCAGCGCGACCGGCGACCAGAACGCCGACGCCGCGGCGACGCAGAGCGCGAGCAGCATCAGCGGCAGGAAGGCGCCGATCCGGTACTCGGCGTAGAGGCGCAGCAACTCGTAATCGAAGGCCCGCTCCAGGCCGATCGACGAGGTCAGCCGCTCGCGCGCCGAGCGCACGTCGCGGGCGAGCTGGCGCCGCCGCGCCGCCTCCTCCGCCGTCGGGCCGCGCCCGCGCTGGACCATCTGCGCCGTGAGTTCCGACATGATCCCTGGCTGCGCCGCTCCCGCCGATGATGGCTCCCCGAGGCCGGGATCGTCAGCGAAAGAGATTAAGGTCCCCCTGCCGCGATCCGGCGATTGCGGGGTAATCCGGTCGGCCGCCTCACCTTCGGGCAAGATCCGATTGTGCGCTGGCGCACATCGGCCGCGCTTGCGCCTGCGGCACAGCCGGGGTCAACCAGTGCGGTTGGAACGGTTCCAACCGAACGTCGGAGCTCGCGATGCCGAAGCTGACCGTCAACGGCGTGACCCGTGAGGTCGACGCCGACCCCGAGATGCCGCTCCTCTGGGCGATCCGCGACCACCTGAACCTCACCGGCACCAAGTACGGCTGCGGCATCGCCCAGTGCGGCGCCTGCACGGTGCTGCTCGACGGCCAGCCGGTGCGGTCCTGCCAGACCCGGATCGGCGACGTCGCCGAGGCCAGGATCACGACGATCGAGGGCGTGTCGGGCCGCGTCGCCGAGGCGGTGCAGGCCGCGTGGCGCAAGCTCGACGTGGTCCAGTGTGGCTACTGCCAGTCGGGCCAGATCGTCTCGGCGATCGGCCTGCTGACGGAGAACAAGGCCCCGAGCGACGCCGACATCGACGGCGCGATGGACGGCAACGTCTGCCGCTGCGGCACCTACCAGCGCATCCGCGCGGCGATCCACGACGCCGCCCGCTCCCTCGCCTGACCGGGAGTTTCCTCGCGATGTTCGACGCCCCCACCCCCTCCCGCCGCACCTTCCTGGCCGGCGCCGTCGCCGGCGCCCTCGTGGTCGGCTTCCGCCTCGACCTCGCCGGCATGAAGGCGCTCGCCGCCGGCGCGCCCGACCTCTCGGCCGGCAAGCCGCAGCCCAACGCCTTCGTGCGCATCGGCGCCGACGACACCGTGACGGTGGTGATCAAGCACCTCGACATGGGCCAGGGCAACACCACCGGCCTCGCCACGATCGTGGCCGAGGAACTCGACGCCGACTGGGCGACGATCCGCACCGCCTTCGCGCCCGCCGACGCGACGCTCTACGCCAACCTCGCCTTCGGGCCGATCCAGGGCACCGGCGGCTCGACCGCGGTCGCCAATTCCTGGATGCAGTTGCGCAAGGCCGGCGCCGCCGCCCGCGCCATGCTGGTCGCGGCCGCCGCCGCCGAGTGGAAGGTCCCGGCCGGCGAGATCACGGTCGAGAAGGGCGTGCTGCGCCACGCCTCCGGCAAGGAGGCCCGCTTCGGCGCGCTCGCGGGCAAGGCCGCCGCCCTGCCGGTGCCGGAGAATCCGCGCCTGAAGGAGCCGGGCGAGTGGCGCCTGATCGGCACGAAGCTGGCGCGGCTCGATTCGGTGCCGAAGACCAACGGCAGCGCGGTCTACTCCCTCGACGTCCGCCGTCCCGGCCAGCTCACCGCCGTCGTGGCGCGGGCGCCGAAATTCGGCGCGACGCTGAAGAGCGTCGACGACAAGGCCGCCCGTCAGGTCGCGGGCGTGGTCGAGGTGGTGCGGATCCCGAGCGGCGTCGCCGTCGTCGCCCGTGACACCTGGTCGGCGATGAAGGGCCGCGAGGCCCTGGTCCTGGCCTGGGACGAGGCCGGCGCCGAGCGGCAATCGTCGGACTCGCAGCTCGCGGCGTACAAGGCGCTCGCCGACAAGCCCGGCCTCGTCGCCTCGCAGCGCGGCGACGCCGCCGCGGCGATCAAGGGCGCGGCCAAGGTGGTCGAGGCGGAGTTCAGCTTCCCCTACCTCGCCCACGCGCCGATGGAGCCGCTCAACGCCACCATCGAGAAGGCGGCGGATGGCGGCTACGACATCCATGCCGGGTCGCAGTTCCAGACCATCGAGCAGGTCGTCGTCGCCAAGATCCTCGGCACCACGACCGACAAGGTCCGGATCAACACCCTGTGGGCCGGCGGCTCGTTCGGCCGCCGGGCGACCGGCAACGCCGATTACTTCGCCGAGGCCGCCCACATCCTGAAGGCGACCGGCGAATCGAAGCCGATCCACCTCGTCTGGACCCGCGAGGACGACATCACCGGCGGCTATTACCGGCCGGCGGCCTACCACCGAATCCGCGCCGGCCTCGACGCCAAGGGCGCGATCGTCGGCTGGCAGCACACGATGGTCGGCAAGTCGATCCTCATCGGCACGCCGCTCGAGACCGCGATGGTCAAGGACGGCATCGACGCGACCACGGTCGAGGGCGCCTCGGACACGCCCTACGCCCTGCCGGCCTACCGGTTCGAGGTCCACAACGCCCGCGAGGGCGTGCCGGTGCTGTGGTGGCGCTCGGTCGGGCACTCGCATACGGGGCAGGCGATGGAGGCGTTCGTCGACGAGCTCGCCCACGCCGCCGGCCAGGACCCGGTCGCCTACCGCCTCGGCCTGCTCCAGGGGGCGCCGCGCCTGTCGGCGGCCCTGCGGCTCGCGGCCGAGAAGGCGAACTGGGCCGGGCGCGAGACCAAGCCCGGCCGCGGCTTCGGCGTCGCGGCGCACCAGTCCTTCGGCTCCTACGTCGCGATGGTCGCCGACGTCACCGCCGATTCCGGCAAGGTGAAGGTCAACCGCATCGTCGCGGCGGTCGATGTCGGCGTCGCGGTCAACCCCGACGTGATCCGGGCCCAGGTCGAGGGCGCGGTCGGCTTCGCGCTGTCCTCGGTGCTGCGCAACCGCATCACCTTCAAGGACGGCGAGGTGCAGGAGAAGAACTTCGATGCCTACGAGCCGACCCGGATGAGCGAGATGCCGGTGGTCGAGGTCCACATCGTGCCCTCGAACGCCGCGCCGACCGGCATCGGCGAGCCCGGCGTGCCGGTGCTGGCGCCGGCGATCTCCAACGCGATCTTCGCCGCCACCGGGCAGCGCCTGCGCTCGCTGCCCCTCGATCTCGCCGCCCTGCGCGGCGTGTGACGCAGCGCACATCCGGCGCCGCCGCCCCATCTTAGGGTGATGGCACCCCAGACGTTTCGATCCCCTCCCGGGCGCGGTGCAAGCCGCGCCCGTCTTGTTTCCGCCGAGGCCCCGGCGCCGTTCGAGGAGGTCGCGGCAGCGCTGCGCGCCTGCCGCCTGTGCCGGGACGCGCCGACCGACGGCCCTCCCCTGCCGGTCGAGCCGCGCCCGATCGTCCAGGGCCGCGCCACGGCGCGGCTGTGCATCGCCAGCCAGGCGCCGGGCCACCGCGCGTTCCGGAGCGGCATCCCGTTCCAGGACCCGTCCGGCACCCGCCTGCGCGCGTGGCTCGGCCTCGCCGAGCCGGATTTCTACGATGCCGGCCGGGTCGCGATCGTGCCGATGGGTGCCTGCTTTCCCGGCCACGACGCCAAGGGCGGCGACCTGCCGCCGCGGCGCGAATGCGCCGCGACGTGGCGCCGGTCGCTGCTTGCCGGCCTGCCGGAGCTGGAACTGATCCTGGTGATCGGCCAGTACGCGCAGGGCTGGCACCTCGGCACGGCGAAGGAAGGCCTCACCGCGACGGTGGCGCGCTGGCGCGAGATCCTGGCCGAGCCGCGCCGGCCCCGGGTGCTGCCGCTGCCGCACCCGTCCTGGCGCAATTCCGCGTGGCTGAAGAAGCACCCGTGGTTCGAGGCCGAGCTGCTGCCGGTGCTGCGGGCGGAGGTGGCGCGGGTGACGGGGGCGGGTCCTACCTCGGCCTGATCGTCTTCAGGCGTGCGACGGCGGCTTCCTCCGAGGCCGCCGCCAGCAGGGCCTGCCAGTCGTCGGGCGGATTGCCCCGTTCGAGCATCCCCCGGAAGACATGGTAGGCGTCAGTCTTCGCGCCGTAGGTCCGGAGCGAGGTCTGGTCGTTCACCCAGGCGAAGATGACCACCTTCGTCCGGCTGTCGAAGCGGAAGAACGGCCGGAACCGGCCGTTGCCGAACTTGGCCCGGAACCAGTGCTTGCGGGCATCCCCGAGCGTGCTGCCCTGGCGATAATCCGGCCGGGTCGGATCCGCCGGAATCGTGTCGAAGACCAGCTTGGCGAGCATGGCCAGCAGCTTCGCCTGCGCCGTCCCCTGGTAGCCTTCCGGATCGACCGCCCGGGCCTTGTCGACGGCGACCGTCGCCCTCTCGAACTGATCGAGCACGAGCGGATGGGCGAAGACCGTCCAGCCGTTGATGACCACGGCTCAGAGCGTCACGGGTCCGTCGATCTCCTCGTCGAGATCGACGGTCATGCCGGCCATGAGCGCGGCCATCCGCTCCGCGAGTTCGGTCGGGAAGGCGGCGATGTGCGAGGGATTGCGGGTCATATCCTGCGCCAGGAAGGTCAGGAAACCGTCGATGACGGGATCGGTTTCCTCCTCCGCCCTGACCAGACTCACCCGGCCGGTCTCATCGACGACGTAGTCGATCTCGCCGCCGTAGCCCACGCCGAGCGCCTGCCGCACGGCCTTGGGCACCGTCGTCTGTCCCTTCGCGGTGATCCTGCTGCGCTCGCGAACGAGAATCGCCATGTCGTTTTCCGCCGGATAGCAAGGAACAATTCTTCCTTTATCGCGGAAGGGTCGGCAACGGCGCGAGCGTCGCGGCGCCCTCGGACCGCACGGGAAACGCCCGCCATCCGCTTGATTTCCGGGTCCCGGATGTGGTCCGTGCGCACGAGCGACCGCGAGAGACCATGCCCGAGCCCATCAGCCCCCTCGACCGCCTCATCGTCGCCCTCGACATGGCGAGCACGGACGAGGCCGAGCGCCTGATCGCGCGCATCGGCGACGCGGCGCGGTTCTACAAGATCGGCTACCGGCTCGGCTATGCCGGCGGGCTCGGCCTCGCCGAGCGGCTAGTCCGGGCCGGCCACAAGGTGTTCCTCGACCTGAAGCTGCACGACATCGGCAACACCGTCGAGGAGGGCGTGCGGTCGGTGGCCGGGCTCGGCGCGACGTTCCTCACCGTCCACGCCTACCCGCAGACGATGCGGGCGGCGGTGCGAGGACGCGACGCGGTGCCGGGCTCGGGCCTGAGGATCCTCGCCGTCACGGTACTGACCTCCTACGACGACGACGACGCCCGCGAGGCCGGCTATGCGCTGGGCGTCGCCGACCTCGTCGCGGTGCGCGCCGCGGCGGCGCGGGAGATCGGCATCGACGGCATCGTCTGCGCGGCGACCGAGGCGGCGACGGTGCGCGACCGCGTCGGCCCCGACCGGCTGATCGTCACCCCGGGCATCCGCCCGGCCGGCGCCGAGGCCGGCGACCAGAAGCGCATCGTCACCCCGGGCGCGGCGATCCGCTCGGGCGTCGATCACCTCGTGGTCGGCCGCCCGATCACCGCAGCCTCCGACCCGCGCGACGTGGCCCGGCGCATCGTCGCGGAGATCGAACAGGCGCTGTGACGGTCGGCCCGAAGTGAAAGATGGATCACCGGCCTTTTCCCGGACGACTGGAACGTAGTGGAAGGAGATTCGGGATCCAGACGTAAGATGGGCCGCGAAGCGGCTCAGAGTGTCGGCACTGTCGCTGCGCATGGATGCTTCGCAAATTCTTGTGCTGGATCCCGGATCTCCTTCCGCTGACGCTTCAGTCGTCCGGGAAAGGGGGTGGATTTCATGACCGGCACTGCTACCATTCGGATTGGCGGGTTCAAGGCCGCAACGAAGTCGGGAGGAAGCGCGATGGCGAGGGGCTACTGGATCGGCCGGGTCGACGTGACCAAGCCGGAATCCTACAAGAACTACGTCGCGGCGAACGGCGCCGCCTTCGCCAAGTTCGGCGGCCGGTTCCTGGTCCGCGGCGGCGGGTTCGAGTCGGTGCTCGGCACCAGCCGCGAGCGCAACGTGGTGATCGAGTTCCCGAGCTACGCCGACGCCCTCGCGTGCTGGAACTCGCCCGAATACCAGGACGCCCGCGCCAAGCAGGAGGGCGGCGCCGAGATCGACCTCATCGTGATCGAGGGCTACGACGGCGTGCAGCCGGGCCAGACCGCCGCGCCGGTGCCGCCGAACCCGGCTTCGGAATAGGGTCCGGTCAGGCCCGGTCCGCCGCGAGGCAGCGGCGGTAGAGCGTGCTGCGGCTAATCCCGAGGCGGCGGGCGGCGCGGCTGACGTTGCCGTCGCAGGCGGCCAGGGCCGCCCGCATCGCGTCGCGGGTCAGGCGGTCGAGGGTGTCGGCCGCCGGCGATGCGGACGCGGCGGGCTTGCGGCGCGGCTCCGTGCGCCGGGGCGGCGCGTCCCCCGGCAGCGCGTCGATCCCGACGACCTCGCCGGGCTCGGCCAGGGCCAGCATCGCCCGCAGGGTCCCGGTGAGCTGGCGGAAATTGCCCGGCCAAGGCTGGGCCGCCAGGGCGTCGCGGCACTCCGGCGACAGGCTCACGTTTCTCGCCCGCCCGCCGAGTCGATCCCACAGGGTCGCGACCAGCCCCGCCAGGTCGTCGCGCTCGCGCAAGGGGGCCAGGGCGAGGCGGTAGGGCGCGATGCGGTAGAACAGGTCGGCGCGGAATCCCCCCTCCTCCACCAGCCGGGCGAGGTCGCGGTGGGTGGCGCAGACCAGGGCGAAATCGACAGGCACCGGGCGCTGGCCGCCGACCGGCAGCACCTCGCGCTCCTGCAGCACCCGCAGCAGCCGGGTCTGGAGGGCGAGCGGCATGTCGCCGATCTCGTCGAGGAACAGCAGGCCGCCATCGGCCTGCCGCAGCAGGCCGCGGGCGCCGTGGCGGGCGGCCCCCGTGAAGGCGCCGGGCTCGTAACCGAACAGTTCGGCCTCGATCAGGCTCTCGGGCAGGGCGGCGCAATTGACGGCGACGAAGGGACCGCCGGCGCGGGCGCAGGCGGCGTGGACCGCGCGGGCGAAGACCTCCTTGCCGGTGCCGGTCTCGCCCTCGACCACGACGCCGAGGCCTGCATCGACGAGGCGCACCGCCTGGGCGAGGCGGCGGGCCGTCGCCGCGTCGAGCACCGGCCCGTCGGCGGCCTCCGGCAGGGCCGGCCGCGCCGGCGCCTTCGCGGCCCGTCCGGCCGGGGCCTCGCGGCGCAGGCCGTGCAGGGGCCGCCCCTCGGGGTCGCGCAACGCCAGGGCGCCGCCCCGGCCTCGCTCGATGCGCGGGAAGAGCGCCTCGAAGCCGTCGCGGCCGAGCGCCGACCAGTCGCGCCCGAGCAGCGCCAGCCCGATGCGGCTCGCCGCCACGAGGCGGTCGCCCTCGAAGACCAGGATCCCCTCCCGGGGCGTGCCGAGCAGGGCGGGGTCGTGGTGCAGCCGCAACACCTCGCGGCCGGCGAACCCGGCCTCGAACTGGCGATGCTCGATCGCGTCGACGGCGAGCCGCACGAGGCCGAGCGCGTGCGACGACCCCGCCAGCGCCGGCCCCGACAGGTCGAGCACGCCGGCCACCGCCCCGAACGGATCGAGGATCGGCACCGCGGCGCAGGACAGGATGCGGTGGGGCTCGAAGTAATGCTCGGGCCCGCGCACCTCGACGGCGCGGCGCTCGACCAGCGCGGTGCCGATGGCGTTGGTGCCGGTCACCGCCTCGCTCCACGGCACGCCCGGGCGCAGCGACACCTGCGCCGCCTTGCCGGCGAAAGCCGGGCTGCCGAGGGTGTCGAGGACCAGCCCCTCGGCATCGGTAAGGATCACGAGGCTGTCGCTCGATTCGGCGTCGGCGTGCAGCGCCTCGATCTCCGGCCGGCAGCGCCGGCGCAGGGCCTCGTTGCGGTCGCACGCCTCGCGCAGGGCCCGGGCGTCGAGCGGCTCGACCCGCGGGCGGGTGCCGAAATCGAGACCGAGATCGGCGCAACGCTGCCACGAGCGCAGGATCGGATCCGGCGGCACGGCGGCCCCGGCCGGGCCGAAGGCGCGCTGCCGGGCGGCCAGGAGCGTCCTGGGCGTCGCCACGAGGCTGTGCATCGGCGCTCCTCCCTGTCGCAGATTGCGACAGGTGTCGCCGATGTCGCAGGATCGGCCAAGAGACCTTTGGTCGAAATCGTCGCGACGGACGCCGGCAATCTGGAAAACCTCAAGTCTGCGCCCCGCCACGATCAGTGGATCAGCGACTTACCGCACCGCAACATCGCACCTTTGGCGGGCGGCGTGAGTGCTGGCACGGCGCCTGCCATGGATCGGAGGTCCGGTTTGCTGCACCGGGCCTGATATCGACGATGGGAGGAACGACATGAACAAGCCGGAATTCCTGCAGGGCACGACCCGCTCGCCGTTCTCGCGGCGCTACGACAACTTCATCGGCGGGCAGTGGGTGGCGCCGGTCGCCGGCCGCTATTTCGACAACACCTCGCCGCTCACCGGCGGGGTGATCTGCGAATGCGCCCGCTCTGACGCGCAGGACATCGAGCGGGCGCTCGACGCCGCCCACGCCGCCAAGGACGCCTGGGGCCGCACCGCCCCGGCCGAGCGCGCCCTGATCCTCACCCGCATCGCCGACCGGATGCAGGAGAATCTCGACGTCATCGCGCTGGCCGAGACCTGGGACAACGGCAAGCCGATCCGCGAGACCACCCACGCCGACATCCCGCTCGCCATCGACCATTTCCGCTACTTCGCCGGCTGCATCCGGGCGCAGGAGGGCTCGCTCTCCGAGATCGACCACGACACGGTGGCCTACCACTTCCACGAGCCGCTCGGCGTGGTCGGGCAGATCATCCCGTGGAACTTCCCGATCCTGATGGCGGTGTGGAAGCTCGCCCCGGCGCTGGCCGCCGGCAACTGCGTCGTGCTGAAGCCCGCCGAGCAGACCCCGGCCTCGATCATGCTGCTCGCCGAGCTCATCGGCGACCTGCTGCCGCCGGGGGTGCTCAACATCGTCAACGGCTTCGGCCTGGAGGCCGGGAAGCCGCTCGCCTCGTCGCCGCGCATCGCCAAGATCGCGTTCACCGGCGAGACCACCACCGGCCGGCTCATCATGCAGTACGCGAGCCAGAACCTGATCCCGGTGACGCTGGAGCTGGGCGGCAAGTCGCCGAACATCTTCTTCAAGGACGTGATGGCCGAGGACGACGACTTCCTCGACAAGGCCCTCGAAGGCTTCGCGATGTTCGCCCTCAACCAGGGCGAGGTCTGCACCTGCCCGAGCCGGGCGCTGGTCCACGAATCGATCTACGACCGCTTCATCGAGAAGGCGGTCAGGCGGGTCGAGGCGATCAGGCAGGGCTCGCCGCTCGATCCCGCGACGATGATCGGCGCCCAGGCGTCGAGCGAGCAACTGGAAAAAATCCTGTCCTACATCGACATCGGCCGCCAGGAAGGCGCCGAGGTGCTGACCGGCGGCGAGCGCCACCGCCTCGACGGCGAGTTCTCGGAAGGCTTCTACGTCAAGCCGACCGTGTTCCGCGGCCACAACCGGATGCGGATCTTCCAGGAGGAGATTTTCGGGCCGGTCCTGTCGGTCACGACCTTCCGGGACGACGAGGAGGCGCTGGCGATCGCCAACGACACCCTGTACGGCCTCGGCGCCGGGGTGTGGACCCGCGACGGCACCCGCGCCTACCGCTTCGGCCGGGCGATCCAGGCCGGCCGGGTCTGGACCAACTGCTACCACGCCTATCCGGCCCACGCGGCCTTCGGCGGCTACAAGCAGTCCGGCATCGGCCGCGAGACCCACAAGATGATGCTCGACCACTACCAGCAGACCAAGAACATGCTGGTCAGCTACTCGGCGAAGAAGCTCGGCTTCTTCTGATGGCAACGGCCCCGCCCGTGCGGCGGGGCCTTCCGCGGAGCATCGTTCATGGCGCAGATCCAGACGGTCCCGGCCCGGGTCACCGCGACGCCGGCCGCCCTCACGCTCGTCGCCGAACTGACGGCCGAGCACGGGCCGATCCTGTTCCACCAATCCGGCGGCTGCTGCGACGGATCCTCGCCGATGGCCTACGCGGTCGGCGACTTCCTCACCGGCGACGCCGACGTGCATCTCGGGGCGATCGGCGGCGCCGAGTTCTACATCAGCCGGCCGCAATTCGCGGTCTGGAGGCACACCCAGCTCATCATCGACGTGGTGCCGGGGCGCGGCGGCATGTTCTCGCTGGAGAACGGCCGCGGCGTGCGCTTCCTGCTGCGCTCGCGGGTGTTCACCGATGACGAGACCGCGGCGCTCGACGCCGCGGTCCCGGTGTCGCCTCAGAAGCCGAAATAGACCCGCGGCCGGCCGTAATACCGGCGATGGTAGTACGGCCGGTACGGGCGGTAGTAGCCGTAACGGCGGTACGGCCGGACGTAGTAGCGGCGATACGGGCGATAGTACCGGTAGCGGCGATAGGGCCGATAGTAGCGGCGCACCGGCCGGTAGTAGGAGCGCCGGTAGTGCCAGCGCGCCTGCGACACGATCGGCGCCTCGCCGGCGACCGCGGTCGCGCCTCCCGGAACGACGGCCGCCTGACTTCGGCCGGCCGAGATCCCCAGAGTACCGGCCGCCAGCGCCAGCACGAGCGTCATCCACCGCAGGATCCGCATGTGTCCCTCCCTGGCCTTCCGCACGGTCGTCCGCGCGGTTCGATGCCCCGGGACGCCGGCACCGGCCGGCCGGGACATGCGGGAACAGCTAGGCGGCGGACCGGCAAGGTCCAGCCCGAGCCTTTTCGGCGGCCGTCGGCGACGGCGCTTGCCGCCCCTCCCCGCTCCGCCTAACCCTGCCGGCCCAACCTGCCGGAGACCCGCCCATGCCCGCCCCGCTCCGCGCCCTGCGCGCCCTCCTGCCCGGGCGCCTCGGCCGCAAGGCTCCCGTGGTGCCGGTCGTGCGCCTCAGCGGGGCGATCGGGGCGGTGTCGCCTTTGCGCCAGGGCCTGTCGCTCGGACAGTGCGCGCCGGCGCTGGAGCGGGCCTTCGCGATGCCCGGCGCCGTCGCGGTGGCGCTGGTCATCAACTCGCCGGGGGGCTCGGCGGCGCAGTCGCACCTCATCCACCGCCGCATCCGGGCGCTGGCCGCCGAGACCGCCCTGCCGGTCCTCGCCTTCGTCGAGGACGTGGCGGCGTCGGGCGGCTACATGATCGCCTGCGCGGCCGACGAGATCGTGTGCGATCCCGCCTCGCTCGTCGGGTCGATCGGCGTGGTCTCGTCGGGGTTCGGCTTCCAGGAGTTGATCGCGCGGCTCGGCATCGAGCGCCGGGTCCACACCACCGGTCCGTCGAAGGCGATGCTCGATCCGTTCCGGCCCGAGGACCCGGCCGACATCGCCCGGCTCAAGGGCATCCAGGCCGAGATCCAGGCGCTGTTCTCCGGCCTCGTCCGCTCGCGCCGCCCGGGGCTGAAGGGCGACGATTCCGAGCTGTTCTCCGGCGCGGTCTGGACCGGGCAGCAGGGCGTCGCGCTCGGCCTCGTCGACGCGCTGGGCGACCTGCGCGGCGTGGTGCGCGGGCGCTTCGGCGAGACGGTGGAGATCCGGGTGGTCGAGCAGGTCCGCGGCGGCCTGCTCGCCCGCCTGCTGCGGCGCAAGGAACCCGGCGCGGTCGGGGTCGCGGCGATGCACGGGGTGCTGGCGGCGGTGGAGGAGCGGGCGGCATGGGCCCGCTACGGGCTGTGATACGAAATCCGGAAGATCGCTTCCGGGTTTCGTATCACAAGCCCGCGCGGTGGAGCCGAAGGCTCCACACGCATGAGCGAAGTCGATTTCCGCATCGCGAAGCGATCAATCGGAAATCGTATGAGGGCCCGCACTCACACGAAGTGCTTCGACAGCTTCAAGCCCTGCGCCTGGTAGTTCGAGCCCGAGGCCGCGCCGTAGAGCGAGGCCGGGCGCTCGGCCATGCGCTCGTAGACGAGGCGGCCGACGATCTGGCCGTCCTCCAGCATGAACGGCACGTCGCGGGAGCGCACCTCCAGCACCGCCCGCGCCCCGGAGCCGCCGGCGGCGGCGTGGCCGAAGCCGGGGTCGAAGAAGCCGGCGTAGTGGACCCGGAACTCGCCGACGAGGGGATCGAACGGCACCATCTCGGCGGCGAAGTCCGGCGGCACCTGCACGGCCTCCTTCGAGGCCAGGATGTAGAACTGGCCCGGATCCAGGATCAGCGTGCCCGAGCCGTCGGCGTGGAGCGGCTCCCAGAACTCGCCGGCCGGGTAGGAGCGCGGCCGGTCGACATCGACGAGGCCGGTATGGCGCTTGGCCCGGTAGCCGACGAGCCCGTCGAAGCCGGCGAGGTCGACCGAGACCGCGACGCCGCCCTGGAACGAGGGCGCCGCCTCGCTGACCAGGGGGCTTCCCGCATGCAGCCGCGCCAGCGCCTCGTCGTCGAGGCGCACCGCGCCGCGGCGGAAGCGGAGCTGCGACAGCCGCGAGCCGGTGCGGACGAGGACCGGGAAGGTGCGCGGCGAGATCTCGGCGTAGAGCGGGCCGGCATAGCCCGGTTCGACCATGTCGAACTCGCGGGCGTGATCGGTGATGACGCGGGTGAAAACGTCGATGCGCCCGGTCGAGCTCTTCGGGTTGGCGCTCGCCGCGAGGTCCGGCGGCAACGCCAGCCCCTCCTGCAACTCGGCGATGTAGACGCAGCCGGTTTCCAGCACCGCGCCCTGGCTCAGGTCGATCGCGTGCAGCTTGAGCTTGGCGAGGCAGGCCGCGACGTCGCGGGTGCGGCCGGGCAGGAAGCTCGCCCGCACGCGCCAGACCCGGCTGCCGAGGCGCAGGTCGAGGCTCGCCGGCTGGATCTGGTCCTCGGCGAACGGCGCGGCCGTGCGGATCACCCCGGCCGCGGCGAGCGCCGCGATGCCCTGTGACGCCTGAATCCCGTCCTGCAAAACCACCATCGCCGGCCCATCCTCGCCCCCCTTGTCGTAACAAGGGGTTGCCGATGCGTGAAGGCCGCGCCGGTCAGGGTTCGTCGTGATTTCCCGCCCGCAGCACCGTGACGGCGAGCGCCGCCCGGGCGAGCGCGCCCATCAGGGTCAGGCCGGCGAGGGCGGCGGCGAGGAGCGCGAACCACTCCGGCCGCCACGAAGCGGCGGCGAGGACGGCTCCGGCGAGCGGCCCCGCCGCCGGCCCCGGCAGGATCAGGGAGGCGTAGCCGAAGGCGGGGAGCCGGCCGGCGGCGTGGAGGCGCGCGAGCCCGCCGGTCGCCGCGGCATCGGCCGCGAAGGCGGCGGCGAGCAGCGTCGCCGGGATCGCCGCGACCGGCACGAAGGCGAGGGCGAGGCCGGCGCGGGCCAGCCGCTCGGCGACCGGGAGCGGCGCGCGCGCCAGGGCGTGCAGCAGGGGCGCCAGGAGGGACGGCAGCGCCGCCGCGGGAGCGCCGCGGGCGACCAGGATGGCGGCGGCCAGGGTGGCGGCGAAGGCCGCGGCGTGGAGGGACAGCGCCCGCGCGCCGAAGGGCCGCCGGCCGGCGGGAAGGCGTTCCATCGGTCGTCGGGCCCGGGGGCTCTCCCATGGGAATGCCGACCGGCCTTCGGGGCGATTGACGGCCGTGGAGCCCGGCCGTACCACGACCCATCGCGGCTGTCGCCCTGAAGGTTCCGGCGGCGAGCCCCCGGAGGCCCCGATGTACAAGGCCGAGACCCACGGCATCAGCGTGACCGTCACGCCCCGCTTCGTCGAGGAGGAATCCTCGCCGGGCGAGAGCCGGTATTTCTTCGCCTACACGGTCGAGATCACGAACAACGGCATCGACCGGGTCCAGCTGCGCTCCCGGCACTGGCGCATCGTCGACGGGCGCGGCGCCTTGCAGGAGGTGCGCGGCGCCGGCGTGGTCGGCAAGCAGCCGGTCCTCGGTCCGGGCGAGTCGTTCAGCTACACCAGCGGCTGCCCCCTGACCACGCCGGACGGCACGATGGAGGGCACCTACACCATGGCGACCGCCGACGGCGGCAGCTTCGAGGCGGCGATCCCGGCCTTCTCGCTCGATTCCCCCCACGCCCGCCGGGTGCTGCACTGACCGTCCCGTCCCGAGAGGAGCCCCGATGAGCGCCGGCCCGCGGATGACCCCGCTCGAGATGCTCGCGCGACTGGTCTCCTTCGACACCGAGAGCCAGAAGTCGAACCTCGCGCTGGTCGACTTCGTGGAGGAGTACCTGACCGCCTGGGGCGTGCCCGTCGTGCGCGCGCCCAACGCCGCCGGCGACAAGGCCGCCCTGTTCGCGACCTTCGGGCCGGTGCAGGACGGCGGCGTCGTGCTGTCGGGCCATACCGACGTGGTGCCGGTGGCGGGCCAGTCCTGGACCACCAACCCGTTCACCCTGCGGGTGGCGGACGGCCGCGCCTACGGCCGGGGCGCCGTCGACATGAAGGGGTTCTGCGCCCTGGCCCTCGCGCTGGCGCCCGACTTCCAGGCCGCGTCCCTGCGCCGGCCGGTCCACCTGCTCTTGTCCTACGACGAGGAGACCACCTGCCTCGGCGTCGCCGACATCATCGCCCGGCTCGGCCGCGACCTGCCGCGGCCCGGCGCGGTGATCGTCGGCGAGCCGACCGACCTCGACGTCGCCGACGCGCACAAGAGCATCGTCACCTACGTGACCACGGTGCACGGGCACGAGGCGCATTCCTCGAAGCCGGCGCTCGGCGCCAACGCCGTGATGGCGGCGGCCGAGCTGGTGGCCGAACTCAACCGCATCGCCGACCGGATGGTCGCCCGGGGTGATGCGAGCGGCCGGTTCGACCCGCCCTACAGCACGGTCCATGTCGGGATGATCGGCGGCGGCACCGCGCGCAACATCCTGCCGAAATCCTGCGAGTTCCTGTGGGAGTTCCGCGGCCTGCCGGACCTCGACCTCACCGAGATCCCGGCCCTGTTCGCGGCAAAATCCGAGGAGGTCGCCCGCGAGCGGCTCAACCGCCACGGCCCCTACGGCCGCATCGAGACGGTGCAGGACGCCTCGGTTCCGGGCCTCGCCCCCGAGCCCGGCTCGCCGGCCGAACGCCTCGCGATGCGGCTCGCCGGCCGCAACCGCACCGTCTCGGTGCCCTACGCCACCGAGGCCGGCCGCTTCCAGGTCGCCGGCCTGCCGACCGTGGTCTGCGGCCCCGGCTCGATCGACCAGGCCCACCAGCCCGACGAGTACATCACCCTCGCGGCGCTGGAGGCCGGCGAGGTCTTCATGCGCGGGCTGATCCGGGAGTGTGCGGCGGGGTAGGAACCGAACCGGCCTCCTACCGCCCACCCAGCCGTTTGCTCATGCTGATGCGCGCCTCGACCGCGTATCCGGACCGGGCGTAGAACTCGGCCGTCGCGGCGTTCGAGGCCAAGACCTGCAGGTTGACCTTGATGCAGCCGAGCGCGGCGAGCCGGGCCTCGGCGTGGTCGAGCAGGCTCCGGCCGAGCCCCCGGCCGCGGAACGCCTTCAGCACGGCGATGCGGGAGATCCAGCCGCGATGGCCCTCGTAGCCGGCCATCACCGATCCGACGACCGCGTCCGCCTCCAGGGCGACGAAGAACAGGTCGGGCTGGAACCGCATCTTCTCGGGAATCGCGACCTCGGGCCGGTTCCAGGAGGAATCGTCCGGGAAGGCTTCCGCCCACAGGGAGGCGACGCCGGCGAAGTGATGGTCCCGGTAGGGCATGATGGTGGTCATCGTCGGTTCTCCGGGAGCGCATGGGTCACGGGGGCGCTGGCCGATCGTCGGCCGACCACCCTCGCCACGACACCGACCGGCCATGGGCGTCCGCCGTCGCGATCCGGCGGGTCTCGCCGCCCGGCCACAGGGTGAGGTCGAGGACCGGCGGTCCCGGCTGGGCGGGATCGACCTCGTAGGCGAGGCGCGCCAGCGGCGTGTCGGGGGTCGCCGCGGCGCCGGCATCGGTCAGCAGCGCGGCGATGCGGTCCTGCTCGGGACGCGGAAAGTATTGCAGCGCGATCGAGTGCTGCACCACCCGGACCGTGCCTGGCGTCGGCGGCCCGGCGAGGCGGGCGGCGAGCCAGTCGCCGGCGGCGGCGCGGTCGAGGGGCGGCGGGTCGGCGGCGGCGAGCGCCAGGGCGGCCTCGACGCGGGCCAGCCGCTCGCGCTGGTCGGGCCAGACATAGGCGGCGAGGCGCTCGCGGTCGGCCGGCGCGGCGGCGTCGAGCGGGTTCAGATCGACGCCCCGGCGGGCGGCGAGCCGCACCGGGGCATCCGGCGGCGGCGAGCCGGTCCAGGCCGGGGCGAGGCGCACCGGCGAGCCCGCCTCCCCGGCGGTCAGGCCGCCGAGATCATAGGCGTAGCGGTCGAGCCGCAGGTTGAGGCCGCCGCTGGCGCCGAGTTCCCACAGCACGATCGGGCGCCCGCCGGTGAGGGACGCGACCGTCATCAGGCCCGGCATCAGCACGCCCGAGCGGGCGACCTCGTTGGTCTGGGGCGGGCCGTCGAGCCACGGGTCGAGATCGGCCGCCGTCGCGAGGGCGTCGGACACGGCGGCCCACAGGGATTCGGGGTCGAAGGCGCCCGGCGGGTAGAACGCCGCCAGGGCCGGCAGACGGCCCCGCCGCACCAGGGCGTGCAGCCCGCCGACGAGCCGCAGCGCCAGGGCATCCGGCTCCGGCGCGCCGGCCCAGCCGAGGACGCGGCGGCCGATCGCCGTGCCCTCGTCCAGCCGCTCGCCGAGCAGCCGGCACAGGGTCGCGGTGAAGGGCGACCCCATCCGCTCGCAATGGCCCGCCTGCACCGCGAAGGCGCGCCGTACCGTGTCCTCGTTCCGCGCAGCCATGGCTCGTGTTCCGGCACCGATCGCACCGGGCCAGTCTAAGCGGTCGGCGCTCCGGCGCCAGGGCGTCTACTTCGTGGCGGGCGCCGGGTTCGTGCTGCCGGTCGCCGGGCTCGGATCGGGCTTGGGCGCCGCGGCGTCCTTCTTGGCGTCCTGCTGCGACAGGTAGACGTATTCCGGCGCGGCGCGGAGCTGGTCCTTGTCGGTGTCGATCGTCGCCTTGAGAGTGCGGTCGTCGACCCGGGTGACGGTCAGCGCGTTGCGGGCGACCGAGACGTACTTGGTGCCGATGCCGAGGAAGCCGCCGACGCCG
Organism: Methylobacterium oryzihabitans; assembly: GCF_004004555.2. GTDB lineage: Bacteria > Pseudomonadota > Alphaproteobacteria > Rhizobiales > Beijerinckiaceae > Methylobacterium > Methylobacterium oryzihabitans. Next base: position 126,275 of record NZ_SACP01000003.1, on the reverse strand, counting down.
ACGACGTAGGACTTCACCGTCAGGTCGGGGCCGAACACCACGTCGGTGACCGAGCCGATGGTCTCGTTGCCCTTGTTCTGGATCGTCAGGCCGATCAGCTTCGAGGCGACGATGTCGCTCGGCTCCTGGGCGACGAAGGTCGGGCGCAGGCTGTTGTCGAGGGTGGCCGGCGCCGCCGGCTGGGCGTCCGCCGGCTGGGCGGCGGCGATGCCGGACGACGCGACCAGCAGGATCGCGGCGGCGAGGAAGGGGCGGGACATCGACGGCTCCGGGTAGTGCGGGGGCAGGCTCAAGGCCCGGGCGAGCGCCCAAGCTCGCGCGGGCGCCTAGGAAGGCGCCGCTGCGGCAGAAAGTTCCCGTCCCGCCCGGCTTATCCCCGCTCGGAGGCGGCCTCGGCGGCGATCTCCGCCTCGACCTCGGCCGGGTCGAGGTCGTAGTGGCGCGAGCAGAACTCGCAGGTGATGCCGATGCGACCGTCGTCGCCGACCATGTCGCGACGTTCCTCGTCGGAGAACCGGCGGATCATCCCCATCACCCGCTCGCGCGAGCAGCGGCAGGCCTCGTGGACCGGCTGGCCGTCGAACACCCGCACCCCGCGCTCGTGGAACAGGCGGTAGAGCAGCCGCTCGCTCGACACCGCCGGATCGACGAGTTCGTGGTCCTCGATCGTCGCGACGAGGGACTTGGCCTCGACCCAGGCGTCGTCCTCCGGCACGCCGCCCTCGCCGAGGCGCTCATGGCCCTCCGGGACGTCGCCGGGGGGCAGGTCGGCCTGCCGCGCCCGGTCGGGGGATTGCGGCAGGAACTGCATCAGCAGCCCGCCGGCCCGCCACGCCCGCGTGCCGTCCTCGACCTGCTCGGCGACCGCGAGGCGGACCCGGGTCGGGATCTGCTCGGACTGGCGGAAATACTGGTGCGCCGCCTCCTCGAAGCCCTGGCCGTCGAGGGCGACGACGCCCTGGTAGCGGCTCTGCGACGAGCCCTGGTCGATGGTCATGGCGAGGTGGCCGCGGCCGAGGAGGTCGGCGGCGCCGGGGCGGGTCCCGAGGGCGGCGAGGCGCTCGGCGTCGAAGCGGGCGGTGGCGCGGACCCGGTCGGGCGCCTCGTAATCGACCACCACCATGTCGACCGGACCGTCGGTCTTGGTCTGGAGCTGGAACCGGCCCTCGAACTTCAGCGACGAGCCGAGCAGGGCGGTCAGGGCCGCGGCCTCGGCGAGTGCCCGCGCCACCGGCTCGGGATAGCCGTGCCGGCGCAGGATGGTGTCGACCGAGGAGCCGAGGCGCACCACCCGGCCGCGCACGTCGAGGGGCTCGACCGCGAAGGGCAGGATCACGTCGTCCCGGCCCTCGGGGGCGAAGTCCCCGCGGGCAGGGTCGGTGGACGGGGAGGCAGCAGAAGTCGTGGCGTGGGACGTCTTAGCGTGGGAAGTCATGGCGTGTCCGCGGACGGGCGTGCCCGGTCGGGGCGCGCGGGGAAATCCTCGAAGGTCTCCCCTATATGGGTCCGCAGCCCGCTTTCGCGAAGCGGTCCCGCCCGGACGCGATCGCCGGGCGGGACGATCCTCACGCCTGCACGGCGCCGAGGCACCAGGCGAGGATGCCCTTCTGGGCGTGGAGGCGGTTCTCGGCCTCGTCGAACACCACCGATTGCGGGCCGTCGATCACCTCGGCGGTGACCTCCTCGCCGCGATGGGCCGGCAGGCAGTGCATGAACACCGCGTCCTTGGCGGCGGCCGCCATCAGCTTGGCGTTGACCTGATAGGGCTGGAGCAGGTTGTGGCGGTGGGCCTCGTCCTCGTCGCCCATCGAGACCCAGCAATCGGTGACGACGGCGTCGGCCCCGGCCACCGCCTCGAACGGGTCGCTCGTGACCTCGACCGCCGCGCCCTCCCGGCGGGCCCAGGCGACGAGGTCGTCGGGCACGGCGAGTTCCGGCGGGGTCGCGACGGTGAGGCGGAAGTCGAACCGCGCCGCCGCGTGGGCCCAGGAGGCCAGCACGTTGTTGGCGTCGCCCGACCACGCCACGGTCCGTCCCCTGATCGGGCCGCGATGCTCCTCGAAGGTGAGGATGTCGGCCATGATCTGGCAGGGATGCGACTGCTTGGTCAGGCCGTTGATGACCGGGACCTCGGCGTGCTCGGCCAGTTCCAGCATCATGCCGTGGTCGAGGATGCGGATCATGATCGCGTCGACGTAGCGCGACAGCACCCGGGCGGTGTCGGCGACGGTCTCGCCGCGGCCGAGCTGCATCTCCTTGCCGGTCAGCATCAGGGTCTCGCCGCCGAGTTCCCGCATCGCGACGTCGAACGAGACGCGGGTGCGGGTCGAGGGCCGGTCGAACACCATCGCCAGGAACTTGCCGGCGAGCGGCCGCTCGGCCGCAAGCTCGCCCTTGCGGCGCTGGCGCTTGATGTCGGCGCAGGCGTCGAGGACGGTGCGCAATTGCGCCGGCGAGAAGTCGGCGAGGTCGAGGAAGTGCCGCGTCGCGGTCTTGAGCGGGGCGTTCATCACTCGGCGGCTCCCCGCATCCGGGCGGTCATGGCGGTGCAGGCCGCCTCCAGCTTGTCGAGGGCGGCGTCCACCTCCGCCTCGCCGATGACGAGCGGCGGCAGCAGGCGCACGACGTTGTCGCCGGCCGGGATCACGATGAGGTGCTCGTCCCGGGCGGCGGCGGCGAAGTCGGTGTTCGGCACGCCGAGGCGCAGGCCCATCATCAGGCCCTCGCCGCGCACCTCCTCGATCACGCCCGGGAACCGGTCCTGGAGCGAGGCGAGGCGCTGCTTGAGCCGGAGCGCGATCTGCCGGACGTGGTCGAGGAAGCCCGGCGCCAGCACGACGTCGAGCACCGCGTTGCCGACCGCCATGGCGAGGGGGTTGCCGCCGAAGGTGGTGCCGTGGGCGCCCACCGTCATGCCGCGGGCGGCCTCGGCGGTGGCGAGGCAGACGCCGAGCGGGAAGCCGCCGCCGATGCCCTTGGCCGCCGACAGGATGTCGGGGGCGATGCCCGACCACTCGTAGGCGAAGAGCTTGCCGGTGCGCCCGACGCCGCTCTGGACCTCGTCGAGGATCAGCAGCAGGCCGTGCTCGTCGCAGAGCGCGCGCAGGGTGCGCAGCCATTCGGGCGGGATCACCCGCACGCCGCCCTCGCCCTGGATCGGCTCGATCATCAGCGCGGCGGTCTCGGGGGTGATCGCGGCCTTGAGCGCGTCGAGGTCGCCGTAGGGCACCTGATCGAAGCCGTCGACCTTCGGGCCGAAGCCCTCGATGTACTTCTGCTGGCCGCCGGCCGCGATGGTGGCCAGCGTGCGGCCGTGGAAGGCGCCCTGGAAGGTGATGATCCGGAACCGTTCCGGGTGGCCGCCGGCGGCGTGGTACTTGCGCGCCATCTTGATCGCGGCCTCGTTCGCCTCGGCGCCCGAATTGGCGAAGAAGGCGACGTCCGCGAAGGTGGCGTCGACGAGGCGCTGGCCGAACCGCTCGCCCTCCGGGATCTCGAACAGGTTCGAGACGTGCCAGACCTTCTGCGCCTGCTCGGTCAGGGCGGCGACGAGGTGCGGGTGGGCGTGGCCGAGGCCGTTGACCGCGATGCCGGCCCCGAAGTCGAGGTATCGCGAGCCGTCTCGGGCGACGAGCCACGCGCCCTCCCCCCGCTCAAACGAGACCTTGGCCCGGGCATAAGTCGGCAAAAGGGCAGACGTCACGATCGTCTCCGTCGCGGTCGACCAAACAGAGTCGGCCAAAATGAAAGCGCCGCCCGAAAAGGGGCGGCACGCGCGCGGATACTATGGAACGAGCCCGGATTGTCAACGATTCGTCGCCAATGGCGGGCCGTCGCGTCAGCCGGCGAGCTTGGCCGCGACCCCGGCGACGTGGCGGCCGAGGAAGCGGGCCCCGTCGAGTTCCGTCTCGCTCGGCTGGCGGGAGCCGTCCCCGCCCGCGATCGTGGTGGCACCGTAGGGCGCGCCGCCCGCGACTTCGTCGATCCGCAACTGGCCCTGGAACGCATAGGGCAGCCCGACCACCACCATGCCGAAATGCAGGAGGTTGGTGATGATCGAGAACAGGGTCGTCTCCTGGCCGCCGTGCTGCGAGGCGGTGGAGGTGAAGGCGGCGCCGACCTTGCCGGTGAGGGCGCCCTTCGCCCACAGCCCGCCGGTGCGGTCGAGGAAGGCCGCCATCTGCGACGACATCCGGCCGTAGCGGGTGCCGGTGCCGACGATGATCGCGTCGTAATCCGGCAGTTCCTCGACGGTGGCGACCGGTGCGGGCTGGTCGAGCTTGTAGTGGCTGGCGCGGGCGACCTCCTCGGGCACCGTCTCGGGCACGCGCTTGACCGCGACCTCGGCGCCCGCCGAGCGGGCGCCCTCGGCGATGGCGCCGGCCATGGTCTCGACGTGGCCGTAGCTGGAATAATAGAGGACGAGGATCTTCGGCACGGTGTCGGCTCCCTGCGGCCCCGACGGGGGCGGTGATCGGTGCGGGCAAGTTAGGGCTTGCCTTCCCCCGCGAGAACCGAAACGACCGAAACGCATCGTTTCCGGATCCGCACCCATGGCGCTGCCCGATCTCGAGGCCTGGGCGATCTTCGCCCGCGTGGCCGACCTGTCGTCGTTCTCCCGCGCCGCCGAGGAGCTCGGCCTGTCGAAGGCCACCGTGTCGAAGGCGGTGACCCGGCTGGAGGCGCGGCTCGGCACCGGCCTGTTCCATCGCACCTCGCGCCGCCTCGCCCTGACCGAGGCCGGCCGCTCCGCCCTCGGCGCCGCGCGGCGGATCCTCAGCGAGGGCGAGGCGGCGGAGGCCGACGCCCTGGCGCAGGCGGCGACGCCGCGCGGCCTCGTGCGCCTCGCCGCCCCGATGTCGTTCGGCCTGCGCCACCTCGCGCCGCTGCTGCCGGACTTCCTGGCCGAGCATCCGGAGGTCTCGGTCGACCTGCACCTCAGCGACGCGGTGATCGACCTCGTCGGCGACGGGTTCGATCTCGGCCTGCGCATCGCGGCGCTGGAGGATTCGAGCCTGCGGGTGCGCCGCCTGTGCGCGGTCGGGCGCTCGGTCGTCGCGGCGCCGGCCTATCTCGACCGGCGCGGCCGGCCGCGCCACCCGCACGACCTCGCCGGGCACGACTGCCTCGGCTACGCCTACCTGCCCAATCCCGACCGCTGGCACTTCATCCACCACGACGGCACCCAGGCGACCGTGGCGCCGGCCGGGCGGCTGCGGGCCAACAACGCCGACGCCCTCGGGCCGGCCCTGCGCGCCGGGCTCGGCCTCGCGATCCAGCCGGACTTCCTGGTCTGGGACCACCTCGCCGCCGGCCGACTCGAACGGGTCCTCGACGGCTGGTCGCCGCCGCCGATCGCCCTCAACCTCGTGACCCCGCCGGGCCACCGGCGGCCGGCACGGGTGACCGCGCTGATCGCCTTCCTGGAGCGGCACCTGCGCGACGCGCCCTGGGCGCGGCCGGAGGCCGCCTGACCACCGGCTTTTGCCGCACCGCAGCTTTACAAACCCGCCGAAATGTCTCTGGTTTGGCGCCGGTCCGGGGCCCCGTCGCGGCCCCGCAGGGTGTAGGCGGCGGGGAGCGCCGCAGCCCGGGCCCGGGAAGGACAGAGTCGATGAAGTTCCGCGTCGAGGTCGACTGCACCCCGCTCGAAGCCCGCCAGTTCGTGGGCCTGCCGAACGTGGAGCCGATGCAGGCGGCGGTCATGGCGGAGGTCGAGCGGCGGATGCTGGCCGACATGGAGCGGTTCTCGCCGGACGCGATCCTGCGGAGCTGGTTCACCCTGGTCCCGCAGAACGCCGAGCAGATGCAGGGCCTGTTCCTGAAGATGTTCCAGCAGGGTTTCGGCGGCGGGGCGGGGCCGAAGCCGGAATGATCCGGCGCGGGCGGCGGGCGGGCTTCGCGCCGTCCGGCGCCGTGCGGATTTCCGGACGCCTGCGGACGAATATTCTGGACTTCCGCGCCCATATCCCCCCTACCAAAGTCTAACGCGCTGAAGTATCGAGTGGTTTCCGCTGCGAGAGCCCTGGCACGAAGGATGCTGTCAGGGGCGGCAACGGCCGGAGCGCCGGCCACGAGCACACGAGGGAGGATAGGATGGAACGCAGCCGCGATCTCGACCCGGTCGAGACCCAGGAATGGCTCGATTCGCTCGACGGGGTGCTGGAGGTCGAGGGCCCCGAGCGGGCGCACTTCCTCATCGAGCAGGTGATCGAGGGCGCCCGCAAGAAGGGCGCGCCGGTTCCGTACTCGGCGAACACCGCCTACGTGAACACGATTCCGGTCGACAAGCAGGACCCGCATCCGGGCGACCGCGCGATCGAGCACCGGATCCGCTCGGCGATCCGCTGGAACGCCATCGCGATCATCCTGCGCAACAACAAGGATTCCTCGGAACTGGGCGGCCATATCGCCAGCTTCCAGTCGGCCGCGACGCTCTACGACACCGGCTTCATGCATTTCTGGCACGGGGCGAACGGTGAGCACGGCGGCGACCTGATCTACGTCCAGGGCCATTCCTCGCCCGGCGTCTACGCCCGCGCCTATCTCGAAGGCCGGCTGACCGAGGAGCAGTTGCTCAAGTTCCGCCAGGAAGTCGGCGGCAAGGGCCTGTCGTCCTATCCCCATCCCTGGCTGATGCCGGACTTCTGGCAGTTCCCGACCGTCTCGATGGGCCTCGGGCCCCTGATGGCGATCTACCAGGCGCGCTACCTGCGCTACCTGCACCACCGCGGGCTCGCCAAGACCGACGGCCGCAAGGTGTGGGCGTTCATGGGCGACGGCGAGATGGACGAGCCCGAGTCCCTCGGCGCGATCTCGCTCGCGGCGCGGGAAAAACTCGACAACCTCGTCTTCGTCATCAACTGCAACCTGCAGCGCCTCGACGGCCCGGTGCGCGGCAACGGCAAGATCGTCCAGGAGCTGGAGGCGAACTTCCGCGGCGCCGGCTGGAACGTCATCAAGGTGCTGTGGGGCTCGGGCTGGGACGAGCTCCTGTCGCGCGACACCACCGGCATGCTGGCGCGCCTGATGGAGGAGTGCGTCGACGGCGAGTACCAGGACTTCAAGTCGAAGAACGGCGCCTACATCCGCGAGCACTTCTTCGGGAAGTACCCGGAGACCGCCGCCCTGGTGAAGGACTGGAGCGACGACGACATCTGGCGGCTCACCCGCGGCGGCCACGATCCGCGCAAGGTCTTCGCCGCCTACAGCGCGGCGGTGAAGCACAAGGGCCAGCCTACCCTCATCCTCGCCAAGACCGTCAAGGGCTACGGCATGGGCGAGGCGGGCGAGGCCCAGAACATCACCCATCAGCAGAAGAAGATGGGCGAGGCGGTGCTCAAGCAGTTCCGCGACCGCTTCCAGATCGACCTGTCGGACGAGCAGATCGGCGAGATCCCGTTCATCCGCTTCCCCGAGGGCAGCCCCGAGCACCGCTACCTGATCGCGCGGCGCGAGGCGCTCGGCGGTCCGCTGCCGGCCCGGCGCGCGAAGTCGCAGAGCCTGGAGATCCCGCCGCTCTCGGCCTTCGCCGCCCAGCTCAAGGAGACCGCCGGCCGCGAGATCTCCACCACCATGGCGTTCGTGCGGGTGCTGAACACGCTGCTGCGCGACAAGAACATCGGCAACCGCATCGTGCCGATCGTGCCCGACGAGAGCCGGACCTTCGGCATGGAAGGCATGTTCCGGCAGTTCGGCATCTTCAGCCAGGTCGGCCAGCTCTACCGGCCGGAAGACGCCAACCAGCTGATGTACTACCGCGAGGACGAGAAGGGCCAGATGCTCCAGGAGGGCATCAACGAGGCCGGGGCGATGTCGTCCTGGATCGCGGCCGCGACCTCGTACTCGCATTCCGACGCGCCGACGATCCCGTTCTACATCTACTACTCGATGTTCGGGTTCCAGCGCATCGGCGACCTCGCCTGGGCGGCGGGCGACATGCGGGCCCGCGGCTTCCTCATCGGCGGCACCGCCGGGCGCACCACGCTCAACGGCGAGGGGCTCCAGCACGAGGACGGCCACAGCCACCTGTTCTCGGCCACGATCCCGAACTGCGTCTCCTACGACCCGACCTTCTCCTACGAGGTGGCGGTGATCGTGCAGGACGGCCTGCGCCGGATGTACGCCGAGCAGGAGGACGTGTTCTACTACCTCACGGTGATGAACGAGAACTACGAGCATCCCGGCATGCCCGAAGGGGCCGAGGCCGGGATCCTCAAGGGCATGTACCTGTTCCGCGAGGGCAAGGCCGGCAAGAACGGCCGGGTGCAGCTCCTCGGCTCGGGCACCATCCTGCGCGAGGTCATCGCCGGGGCCGAGCTGCTGGAGCAGGATTTCGGCGTCGGCGCCGACATCTGGTCGTGCCCGAGCTTCACCGAACTGCGCCGCGAGGCGATGGGCGTGGAGCGCTGGAACCTGCTGCATCCGACCGAGACGCAGAAGGTGTCCTACGTCGAGACCTGCCTCACCGGCCGCGAGGGCCCGGTGATCGCCGCGACCGACTACATGCGGCTGTTCGCCGACCAGATCCGGCCCTTCGTGCCGGGCCGCTACAAGGTGCTCGGGACCGACGGCTTCGGCCGCTCCGACTACCGCGTCCGCCTGCGCGAGTTCTTCGAGGTCAACCGCTACTGGGTGGTGGTGGCGGCGCTCAAGAGCCTCGCCGAGGAGGGCACGGTGCCGGCCGCCAAGGTCGCCGAGGCGATCGCCAAGTACGGGCTCGACCCGGAGAAGCCGGCGCCCTGGACGGTCTGAGGCGCGGACGGGCCGATCACGGGGCCGCGGGGCGGCGGAACGCGGGAGGCAGCGTCTCCCGCCACCCTCCCCCGCGTGCCCGGATCCGGCGACCGGGCCGCCCCGCCGGGGTTGGCCCGTCTCGATTTTTTCTACAGATCAACGATTTCATCTTCGGGAGAGCGCGTAGTGTCGATCGAGGTCAAGGTCCCGGATATCGGTGACTTCAAGGACATCCCGATCATCGAGATCCTGGTGAAGGAGGGCGACACGATCGGGCCGGACGACCCGCTGGTGTCGCTCGAATCCGACAAGGCGACGATGGAGGTCCCCTCCCCGTCCGCCGGCGTCGTCGAGAAGGTGCTGGTCCAGATCGGCGACAAGGTGAGCGAGGGCAGCCCGCTGCTGCTGCTCAAGGGCGAGGGCGAGGCCAAGCCGCCGGCCGCCGCCTCCGCCGCCTCGGCTCCCGCCGCCGACACCGCCGCGCTGATGCCCAAGCAGGAGCCGGACCCGGCGGCGCCCACGCCCCCGGCCCCGACCCCGGCCGCGTCGAGCGTGCCCGACTTCTCGTCGGTCCATGCCAGCCCGGCGGTGCGCCGCCTCGCCCGCGAACTCGGCATCGACCTCAACGCCGTCAAGGGCACCGGCGAGAAGGGCCGGATCACCAAGGAGGACGTGAAGGGTCACCTGACCCGCTCGGCCGCCCCGGCGCCGGCCGCCGGCACCGCCGTGATGGCCTCGGGCGGGATGGGCATTCCGGAGATCCCGGCGGTCGACTTCTCGAAGTTCGGCCCGGTCGAGACCCGGCCGCTGGCGCGGATCAAGAAGATCTCCGGCCCGCACCTGCACCGGTCCTGGCTCAACGTGCCGCTCGTCACCCACACCGACGAGTCGGACATCACCGACACCGACGCCTACCGCAAGGAACTCGACACCGCCGGCAAGGACAAGGGCTACCGCGTCACCCTGCTGGCCTTCCTCATCAAGGCCGCGGTCTCGGCCCTGCGCCAGCATCCGGAGTTCAACTCCTCGCTGAGCCCCGAGAAGGACGCGCTGATCCTCAAGAAGTTCTACAACATCGGCGTCGCCGTCGACACGCCGGACGGCCTCGTCGTCCCGGTGGTCAAGGACGCCGACCGCAAGGGCATCGTCGAGATCAGCCAGGAACTCGGCGCGCTGTCGAAGAAGGCCCGCGACGGCAAGCTGTCGGGCGGCGACATGCAGGGCGCCACCTTCACGATCTCGTCGCTCGGCGGCATCGGCGGCACCCACTTCACGCCGCTCGTCAACGCCCCCGAGGTCGCGATCCTCGGCGTCGTGCGCTCGAAGATGGCGCCGGTCTGGAACGGCCAGGAGTTCAAGCCGCGGATGATGCTGCCGCTCTGCGTCTCCTACGACCACCGCGTCATCGACGGCGCGCTCGCCGCGCGCTTCACCCGCCACCTCGCCCACGTCCTGGAGGACGTCCGGCGCCTCGTCGTCTGAGGATTCCGGCATCCAGGGAGGTGAACCGATGAGCAACGAAGTCAAGCTGCCGGATATCGGCGACTTCAAGAACGTCCCGGTCATCGAGGTCCCGGTCAAGGCCGGCGACACGATCCAGGTCGACGACACCATCGTGGTGCTCGAATCCGACAAGGCGACGATGGACGTGCCCTCGCCCGTCTCCGGGCGGGTGGCCGAGGTGAGGATCAAGCCCGGCGACACCGTCACCCAGGGCGACCTGATCCTGGTGATGGAGGGCGTCGCCGAGGAAGGCGCGCCCAAGCCCGTCACCGCCGACAAGACCGGCAAGGCGGTGCAGGCGACGCCGGGCCTGAGCACCGGCGCGCACAAGCCCGGCGAGGGGCAGGCGGGCTACGGCTCGTCGGCTGCGGGCGCCACCCTCGACGGCAGCCCGACCAAGGCGGCCCCGGCCCCGAAGGCGCCGGTCGCCGGCGAGGACATGCGGGCGCAGGTCGTGGTGCTCGGCGCCGGGCCCGGCGGCTACACCGCCGCGTTCCGGGCCGCCGATCTCGGCCAACAGGTGATCCTGGTCGACCGCTGGGCGACGCTCGGCGGCGTCTGCCTCAACGTCGGCTGCATCCCGTCGAAGGCCCTGCTCCACGCCGCGAAGGTCATCGACGAGACGCACGCGATGGCCTCGCACGGGATCAGCTTCTCCGCGCCGCAGATCGACATCGACAAGCTGCGCGAGTGGAAGGAGGGCGTCGTCAAGCGCCTGACCGGCGGTCTCGCGGGGCTGGCCAAGCAGCGCAAGGTGACGGTGGTGCGCGGCACCGGCCGGTTCGTCAGCCCGCACCAGATCGAGGTCGAGGGCGAGGACGGCCGCAAGGTGATCGGGTTCGACCACGCGATCATCGCGGCGGGCTCCGAGCCGGTGCAGATGCCGTTCATCCCGCATTCCGACCCGCGGGTGATCGACTCGACCGGCGCCCTGGAACTCGACGGCGTGCCCGGGCGCCTGCTCGTGGTCGGCGGCGGCATCATCGGGCTCGAGATGGCGACGGTCTACCACGCCCTCGGCTCGAAGGTGACGATCGTGGAGCTGATGGACCAGATCATCCCCGGCGCCGACAAGGACCTCGTCACGCCGCTGATGAAGCGGATCCAGAAGCAGTACGAGGCGATCCACCTCAAGACCAAGGTCACGGCGGTCGAGGCCCTGCCCGAGGGGCTGAAGGTGACGTTCGAGGGCGGCTCGGCCCCGGCGACCGACACCTTCGACAAGATCCTGGTCTCGGTCGGCCGCCGTCCCAACGGCAAGCTGATCGGCGCGGACGCCGCCGGCGTCATCGTCGACGAGCGCGGCTTCGTGCCGGTCGACAAGCAGATGCGGACCAACGTGCCGCACATCTTCGCCATCGGCGACGTCGTCGGCCAGCCGATGCTGGCCCACAAGGCGGTGCACGAGGCGAAGGTGGCGGCCGAGGTCGCCGCCGGCCAGAAGAGCGTGTTCGACGCCCGCGTCATCCCGTCGGTGGCCTATACCGATCCGGAGGTGGCCTGGGTCGGCATGACCGAGAACGAGGCCAAGGGCCGCGGGCTCAAGGTCGGCAAGGGCGCGTTCCCGTGGGCGGCGAGCGGGCGCTCGCTGTCGCTCGGCCGCGACGAGGGCCTGACCAAGGTGCTGTTCGACGAGGAGACCGACCGCATCATCGGCTGCGGCATCGTCGGCCCCTCGGCCGGCGACCTGATCGCCGAGGCCGCGCTCGCCATCGAGATGGGGGCGGACGCGACCGATATCGGCCTCACCATCCACCCGCACCCGACCCTGTCGGAGACGGTGGGCATGGCGGCCGAGGCGTTCGAGGGCACGCTGACCGACCTGTACATTCCCAAGAAGAAGCACTGACCCGCGCGATGCGAACCCTCCCCCCCGCGGAACTCGGGCTTGCCCGAGTTCCGCACCCATGTGCCCAAGTCGGGCAAGCCCGACTTGGAATGGGGGAGGGTGTCCCACGGAGTGGGGCGGGAGAGGGGACGCCGCTTCCGGAAGGGTCGCGACCGATCTGACCGGCGCCACATCCTGAGCCGGCGCGCTCCCCTCTCCCGGCTCGCTCCGCTCGCCACCCTCCCCCACAGAGGGGGGAGGGTCAGGTGCTCGCAAGTCGAGCGTCTGAGTTGCACGTGACGCGTTCAGACACGACCGCCCCACATCCAGTCCAGGCTGCGCTCACGGTAAGAGACCGGCCGACATCCCGCGGATCAACGGCGATCCGCCCGCGTAAATCCGGTTCATCCGACCCGACGACGGCGAACGGCGCTTCGCGGCCCCGCCCCGGCGGCCCCATCCTCTTGCCCCGAAGGAACACACCATGGACGAGCAACTCGAAAAGGCCGCCCTCGACTACCACCGTTTCCCGACGCCCGGGAAGATCACGGTGCTGCCGACCAAGGACATGAGCACCCAGCGCGACCTCGCCCTCGCCTACTCGCCCGGCGTCGCCGCCGCCTGCCTCGCCATCGAGAAGGACCCGCTGCAGGCCTCCGAATTGACGTCCCGCGGCAACCTCGTGGCGGTGATCTCCAACGGCACCGCGGTGCTCGGGCTGGGCAACATCGGCGCGCTCGCCGGCAAGCCGGTGATGGAGGGCAAGGGCTGCCTGTTCCGCAAGTTCGCCGGCATCGACGTGTTCGACATCGAGATCGACGAGACCGACCCCGACAAGCTGGTCGAGATCATCGCCAGCCTCGAGCCGACCTTCGGCGGCATCAACCTCGAGGACATCAAGGCCCCCGAGTGCTTCGAGATCGAGACCCGTCTGCGCGAGCGGATGAAGATCCCGGTCTTCCACGACGACCAGCACGGCACCGCGATCATCGCGGCGGCGGCCGTCCTCAACGGCCTCGAAGTGGTCGGCAAGAGGATCGAGGACGTGCGCCTCGTCTGCTCGGGCGCGGGCGCCGCGGCCATCGCCTGCCTCAACCTGCTGGTGGGCTTAGGCCTGCGCAAGGAGAACGTCCTCGTCACCGACAGCCGCGGCGTCATCTACGAGGGCCGCAACAGCCTCGACGAGCAGAAGCGGCAATATGCCCGCAAGACCGAGGCGCGCACGCTCGCCGACGCGGTGCCGGGCAGCGACATCTTCCTCGGCCTGTCGGCCGCCGGCGCCCTCACCCAGGACATGGTCAAGGGCATGGCCGAGAACCCGCTGATCCTGGCGCTCGCCAATCCCGAGCCGGAGATCCGGCCGGAGGCGGCCAAGGCGGTGCGGCCCGATGCGATCATCGCCACCGGGCGCTCGGACTACCCGAACCAGGTCAACAACGTCCTGTGCTTCCCGTTCATCTTCCGCGGCGCCCTCGACGTCGGCGCGACGACGATCAACGAGGAGATGAAGCTCGCCTCGGTGCGCGCCATCGCCGAACTCGCCCGCGCCGAGCAGTCCGACGTGGTGAGCGCGGCCTACGGCACCCATGACCTGCGCTTCGGCCCCGACTACCTGATCCCGCGTCCGTTCGACCCGCGGCTCATCACCAAGATCGCCCCGGCGGTGGCGCTGGCGGCGATGGCGACCGGCGTGGCGACACGGCCGATCGCCGACATCGACGGCTACCGGCGCTCGCTGGAGCGGCTGGTCTACACCTCCGGCACGGTGATGCAGCCGGTCTTCGCCGCGGCGGCCGAGCCCGGCCTGAAGCGGGTCGCCTACGCCGAGGGCGAGGACGACCGCATCCTGCGCGCCGCTCAGGTCGTGGTCGACGAGGGGCTGGCCCGTCCGGTGCTCATCGGCCGCGCCGAGGTGATCGGCGAGAAGATGCGGACGCTCGGCCTGCGCATCCGGGTCGGCGACGACGTCGACGTGCTCGGGCTCGACGACGACGCCCTCGCGGGCGAGGTCGCCGACGGCTATTACGGCCTGCGCAAGCGCGACGGCCTGTCGCGGGAAGTCGCCTGGGCGGAGGCGCGCCGCAACCCGACGCTGTTCGGCGCGATGCTGCTGCGCACCGGCTGCGTCGACGGCCTGCTCTGCGGCGGCTACGGCTCCTACCACAGCCACCTGCGCCCGGTGCGCGAGGTGATCGGCACCGCGGCCGGCGTCGCGGGGCTGGCGGCGATGAGCCTGCTGCAACTGCCCCGCCACACCCTGTTCATCTGCGATCCCTACATCCACCTCGACCCGACCGCCGACGAGATCGCCGGGATGACCCTGCTCGCCGCGGCCGAGATGCGCCGCTTCGGCCAGACCCCGCGGGCGGCCCTGGTGTCGCATTCGAGCTTCGGCACGGCGCGCAACGCCTCGGCAGCGAAGATGCGGCGGGCGCTGGCGCTCATCACCGAGCGCGATCCGGAGTTGGAGGTCGAGGGCGAGATGCAGGCGGACGCGGCGCTGAGCCGGCCGCTGATGGAGCGGGTGTTTCCGGAGTCGCGGCTGACCGGGGAGGCCAACCTCCTCATCATGCCGAACCTGGACGCCGCCAACATCACCCTCAACGCCCTGAAGGTGGTGGCGGGCCAGGGCATCAGCGTCGGGCCGATCCTGCTCGGCGCCGCCCAGCCGGTCCACATCCTGACCCACACCACGACCGTGCGCGGCATCGTCAACATGACGGCGGTGACGGCGGTGGGGGCCCTTCCTGTCCTCGAAATCCTGTGGCGGCGTGCCGGCGCCTCAGGCGCCCTTGCCGGCACCGCGGCTCTTGCGCTGCTGCCCGAGGCCGATGCTCTTGGCGAGTTCGGAGCGCTGGGCGGCGTAGCTCGCCGCGACCATCGGGTAGTCGTGCGGCAGGCCCCACTTCTGGCGGTACTGGTCGGGGGTGAGGCCGCGACCGGCAAGGTGGCGCTTGAGCGACTTGTACGGCTTGCCGTCCTCGAGGCTGATGATGTGGTCCGGCGTCACCGTCTTGCGGATCGGGACCGGCGGCGTCAGCTTCTCGGGCTCGGGCTCGGCCGGCGTCACCAGACCGCGCAGCGCCCCGTGGACGGCGCTCAGCAATCCAGGCAGTTCAGTCACCGGCACCGAATTCTTCGAGACGTAGGCCGACACGATGTCCGCGGTCAGGCCGACGAAATCCTCGCTCTCCACTGTGTCCCGTTCCTGGCTTTCCACGTCCGTCATCATCAGGGTCCTGCCTGTCGAGTGTTGGGGGCTGCATAACCCGGCTCCGATGCCGTCTGGATCGTCACCGGCATGATCGGCATCGCCTTCGCGCGGTTTCCACGCGCTCCGGACGCGATGGGACCACGACCTGTTGTCTCGTCTGCGCTTGCCTTGCAAGGTGCCACAAGCAAGAAGCTACCAGCCGCACCGTAGTTTCTGTGGATCCCTGCTCGTGCACCCTGAGGCACCTATACCGCAGGTTGCATTTCCAGGGAAGGTGGCATGCCCAAATTGTAAGCTTTAAGTGCCCTGTTGCAGTGGATGACGGGGATGCACCGCGACCGGTCGAAGGGATACCGTAAAACGAGCCTCAGTCTAGCGACCTAAGCGATAGGGCCTACAACCCGGGAGCGAAGCCGGCACCGTTTTCGAGCCACCGGCAGGGCGGATCAGGCCGGCGTCGCGCGGGTGCGGGCGTGCTCCTCGCGGGCCTGGATCTCGATGAAGACGCGGGTCAGCCGGGCGTCGCGCTCGCGCACCTTCGCCTCCATCCGCGACACGAGGCGCTCGATCTCGCCGGCACTGATCCGGTCGTCGACGTCGAGGCTGAGGTTCACCAGCACGTCGTCGGGCCCGAGATGCTGGGTGAGGACCTCGTTGACGTGGCGGACCTCGGGCTCGGCCGCCGCGATCTCCCGGATCGCCGCGACGACGGAGGGCGCCGCCGCTTCCCCGACGAGGAGGCCGTGGGTCTCGATCATCAGGAACGCCGCCATGCCGATCAGGATGAGGCCGATGACGATCGAGGCCCAGCCGTCGAGGGCGGGCCGGTCCAGCACCTCGGCCAGGATCACGCCGGCCAGCGCCACCGAGAGGCCGAGGAGCGCGGCGACGTCCTCGATCAGCACGGTGAACAGGGCCGGGTCCTTGCTGCGGCGGATCGCGGTGATCGGCGGGGCGTGGCCCTTCTCGCTCCAGAACGCCCGCAGCGCCACGACGCAGGAATAGCCTTCGGCCGCCACCGCGAAGCCGAGGATCGCGAGGTTGACCCAGAAGCCCGGGATGGCGCGGCCGAGGATCACCGCGTCGGCCGCCGGCTCGGGATGGCCGATCTTGTGGATGCCCTCGTAGATCGCGAAGGCGCCGCCGCCGAGGAAGATCAGCAGGGCGACCAGGAAGGCGTAGAAGTAGACCTCGCGGCCGTAGCCGAACGGGAACCGCGCGTCGGCCGGCCGCGACGCCCGCTTGAGCCCGACCAGCAGCAGGATCTGGTTGGCGGTGTCGACCACCGAGTGGACGCCCTCCGCGAGCATCGCGCTGCTGCCGGTGAACCAGCTTCCCACGAACTTCGCCGCCGCGATCGCGAGGTTCGCTCCCGCCGCCGTGTAGATCGCGCCGCTGCCGTGATGAGCCATGATCCGCCGCCTCTCGCCGGGACTTGTCGGGCCATGAGCGTGGCCGTGGCGCCCGCGCTCAACGCCGGGACGAGCGGAACAGTTCACGGCCGGATGCAGGATCCTTCGGGAAACGCGGCGGTTGATCTTCCGGCCGGCGCGCGCCGGCCGAGCAAGGAGCCGCCCGATGACCCGTTTCGCCATCCAAGCCCTCGCCGGCCTCGCCCTCGCGCTCCTGGTGCCGGCCGCCGCCTCGGCCCAGGGCATCCCCGGCGGGGTGCAGCGCGGCGCGGCGGAGGGCAACCGCGTCGGCGGCCCGGTCGGCGGCATCGTCGGCGGTGCCGTGGGGGGCGCGGTCGGCGGGGTCAACGGCGTGCTCGGGCGCGATCCGGGGCCGGGGGCCTACCGCACCAAGCTGCGCTCGCGCGACCGCGGGCACCGGCGCCACCGCGACCACCGCTGAGTCGCGCGCGACAGGTTCCCGCCGGATCGTCTTGACCCTCCGGCCGGGCGGGTCCTAAGCAGGCCCGTGGCGACGGCCACGGGCGTCGGTCGAGGACCCGGGCGCCCCGTCCCGAGCGCCCCGCCCACAGGAGCCGCCCCATGACCGACCGCCTGCCCGGCTTCAACACCCTCGCGATCCATGCCGGCGCCGCCCCCGACGCCGCCACCGGCGCGCGGGCGACCCCGATCTACCAGACGACCTCGTTCGTGTTCGACGACGTCGACCACGCCGCGTCGCTGTTCGGGCTCCAGGCGTTCGGCAACATCTACACCCGCATCACCAACCCGACCAACGCGGTGCTGGAGGAGCGCATCGCCGCCCTCGAGGGCGGCACCGCCGCGGTGGCGGTGGCGTCCGGTCACGCCGCCGAGTTCCTGGTGATGCACGCGCTGATGCAGCCGGGCGACGAGTTCATCGCCGCCAACAAGCTCTACGGCGGCTCGATCAACCAGTTCAACCACTCCTACAAGAACTTCGGCTGGTCGGTGGTGTGGGCCGACACCGACGACCCGGCCTCGTTCGAGGCGGCGATCACCCCGCGCACCAAGGCGATCTTCATCGAGTCGATCGCCAATCCGGGCGGCGTCATCACCGACATCGCGGCGATCGCTCAGGTGGCCAAGCGCCACAACATCCCGCTCGTGGTCGACAACACCATGGCGACGCCGTACCTGATCCGGCCGTTCGAGCACGGCGCCGACATCGTGGTCCACTCGGCCACCAAGTTCCTCGGCGGCCACGGCAACTCGATCGCCGGCCTCATCGTCGACGGCGGCTCGTTCAACTGGGCCGGCGACGCGCGCTACCCGATGCTGTCGCAGCCGCGGCCGGAATATGCCGGCATGGTGCTGTCCGAGACTTTCGGGAATTTCGGCTTCGCGATCGCCGTGCGGGTGCTCGGCCTGCGCGACCTCGGCCCGGCCCTGTCGCCGTTCAACGCCTTCCTCATCATCAACGGCATCGAGACCCTGCCGCTGCGCATGCAGCGCCACTCCGACAACGCCAAGCTGGTGGCCGAGCATCTGAGCCGCCACCCGGCGGTGGCCTGGGTGAGCTATCCCGGCCTCGAGGGCGACCGCTACCACGCCCTGCACAAGCGCTACTGCCCGCACGGCGCCGGCGCGGTCTTCACCTTCGGCCTCAAGGGCGGCTACGAGGCCGGCGTGGCCCTGGTGTCGAACCTCAAGCTGTTCTCGCACCTCGCCAACATCGGCGACACCCGCTCGCTGGTGATCCACCCGGCCTCGACCACCCACCGCCAGCTCACCGACGAGCAGAAGACCCGCGCCGGCGCCGGCCCCGAGGTGGTGCGGCTGTCGATCGGCATCGAGGACCCGGCCGACCTGATCGCCGACCTCGACCAGGCGCTTCAGCCGGCCTGAACCTTGTCCGCTTCCCTCTCCTTCCCCGAGACTCGATGACGCGTGACGCGGACGATCCCGCCGGCCTCCGGGCCGGCGACCCGCCGGTGGTGCTGCTGGTGGAGGACGACAGCTTCCAGATGATGGCGGCCTCCGACACCCTGGCGGAGGCGGGCTTCACGGTGCTGGAGGCCCCGCACGCCGACGAGGCGCTGGCGGTGCTGGAGGCCCGGGCCGACATCGAGGTGCTGATGACCGACGTCGACATGCCGCTCGGCTCGATCAACGGCTTCGCCCTGGCGCGGCTGGTGGCCCGGCGCTGGCCGTGGATTCCGGTCCTCGTCGTGTCGGGCATGGGCAGCCCGGGGCCGCGCGACCTGCCGACGGGTGCCCGCTTCATCCCCAAGCCCTATCACCCCTCCGCCCTGGTCGAGACGCTGCACGAGACCGTGCGCCGCGCCGCCTGACTGCCCTGGACTTCGCCATGCCCCCCTTCGATCCCTCCGCCCTCGGCTTCGCCACCCGGGCGGTCCATGCCGGCACCGGGCCGGACGCGGCCACCGGCGCGCGGGCGCAGCCGATCTACTTCACCAACGGCTTCGTGTTCGAGTCGAACGAGCAGGCCGCCGACATCTTCGCCATGCGGGCGACCGGCTTCTCGTATTCCCGCGGCTCGAACCCGACCGTCGCCGCCCTGGAGCGGCGGGTCGCCTCGCTGGAGGGCGCCAAGGCCGCCGTCGCGGTGTCGTCGGGCCAGTCGGCCGTGCTGCTGGTGATGCTGACCCTGATGCAGTCCGGCGACGCCTACGTCGCCTCGTCGCGGCTGTTCGGCGGCTCGCTCGGGCTGATGCGCCGCCTGGAGACCCGCTACGACCTGACGCCGCACTTCACCCGCGGCCTGACGCCGGAGGATTTCGAGGCCGCCATCACCCCGAAGACCCGGGCGATCGTCTGCGAGTCGATCGTCAACCCGTGCGGCGCGGTGACCGACCTCGCCGGCATCGCGGCGGTGGCGCGGCGCCACGGCCTGCCGCTCGTCGTCGACAACACCCTGGCCTCGCCGGCGCTGATCCGGCCGATCGAGCACGGCGCCGACATCGTGGTCCACTCGACCTCGAAGTTCCTGTCGGGCTCCGGCACGGTGATCGGCGGCATCATCTGCGATGCCGGCCGCTTCGACTGGAAGGGCTCGGGCCGCTACAACCTCATCAACGAGCCGTGGCCGGACTACGACGGCCTCGTGGTCTCGGAGAAGTTCCCCGAGACGAGCTTCGCCACCGCCTGCCGGCTGTTCGGCCTGCGCGACCTCGGCCCCGGCCTGTCGCCGATGAACGCCTTCCTGACCCTCACCGGCACCGAGACGCTGCCGCTGCGGATGGAGCGGCACTGTTCCAACGCCCGCGCGGTCGCCGGCTTCCTGCGCGACCACCCGAAGGTGGCCTGGGTCAGCTACCCGTCCCTGCCCGGCCAGCCCGGCGAGGAGACGGCCAACCGCTACGTGCCGAACGGCGCCGGCGCGATCTTCACCGTCGCGCTCAAGGGCGGCCAGCAGGCGGCGCTCGACTTCATCACCGGCCTCGACCTGATCTCCCACCTCGTCAACATCGGCGAGATCAAGTCGCTGGCGATCCATCCCGCGACCACGACCCACCGCCAGCTCCGCGACGAGGAGCGGGCGGCGGCCTTCGTCGGCCCGGAGACGGTGCGGCTGTCGATCGGGCTGGAATCGGTCGAGGACCTGATCGCCGATGTCGCGCAGTCGCTGGCGAAGCTGCCCTGACCGCTCAGGACTCCTCCGGTCGCCGCGCCAGCGCCCGCAGGGCGCCGCGCAGGCTGCGCACGTCCTGCTCGGTCATCTGCATGCGGTGGAACATGTCGCGCATGTTGCGCACCATGCCGCCGCGCTTCTCGGGCGGGTAGTAGCCGGCCGCGTCGAGGGCGCCTTCCAGGCTCTCGAACAGGCTCAGCACCGCCTCGCGCGCCGCCGGGGGCGAGCGCATCCCGCCGTCGAACGGCAGCACCGCGAGGCCGGCGGCCCGGCGCCACTCGTAGGCGAGCAGCAGCACGCTCTGCGCGAGGTTGAGTGAGGAATAGTCGGGAGCGACCGGGAAGGTCACGATCGCGTCGGCGAGCGACACCTCGTCGTTCGACAGCCCGACCCGCTCGCGCCCGAACAGGATCCCGACCCGCTCGCCCGCGCCGCCGCGCGCCGCCACCTCGCGCATCGCGTCCTCGGGCGCGAAGACCCGCTTCATCTGCCCGCGCTCGCGCGCCGTGGTGGCGAGGAGGTAGTGCAGGTCGGCGACCGCCTCCCCGACGGTGGCGTGGATGCGGGCCCCGTCGAGGACGTGGGTGGCGCCCGAGGCGGTCTCGCGCACGCCCTTCTTCGGCCAGCCGCCCTTCGGCGCGACGAGGCGCAGCTCGGACAAGCCGAAATTCGCCATCGCCCGGGCGGTCATGCCGATGTTCTCGGCGAGCTGCGGCTCGACCAGGATGACGATGGGGCGGGGGAGGAGGGGAACGGACTCGGTCGTCATGGTGGCGTCGATGGCGGGGATGCGGGATCGCGTCTCTGTACGGAGGAGCGGCCGGGGAAACCAGCCGGGGAAACCGGCCCGGGGAACGAATCCCGATGCCGGGACGTTGAACCGTCAGACCTCCCTGAGCCCCCCGGCGCGCGCGCCGGGGATTTTTTATGGGCGACGTGGGCGTTTGACAGGTCGGCCCGTCTGTCACCCGCCGGCTTCCCCCTCATGGTGCAGCGCGCTATGACCGCGCCACGGCCCGGCTACGCCTCCGCGGCGGCCCGGCTCGCGTGCGGACCAGGGAAGGCTGATCGACCATGGCGAAGATCAAGGTGGCGAACCCCGTCGTCGAGCTCGACGGCGACGAGATGACCCGGATCATCTGGCAGAACATCAAGGACAAGCTGATCCACCCCTACCTCGACATCCCGCTGGAATATTACGACCTCGGGGTCGAGCACCGGGACGCCACCAACGACCAGGTCACGGTCGATGCCGCCGAGGCGATCAAGCGGCACGGCGTCGGCGTGAAGTGCGCCACCATCACGCCGGACGAGGCCCGGGTGAAGGAGTTCAACCTCAAGGAGATGTGGAAGTCGCCCAACGGCACCATCCGCAACATCCTCGGCGGCGTGATCTTCCGCGAGCCGATCATCTGCAAGAACGTGCCGCGCCTCGTGCCGGGCTGGACCCAGCCGGTCGTCGTCGGCCGCCATGCCTACGGCGACCAGTACCGCGCCACCGACTTCAAGGTGCCGGGCAAGGGCCGGCTGACCGTCAAGTTCGAGGGCGAGGACGGCACCGTCATCGAGCGGGAGGTCTTCAAGTTCCCGGGCGCCGGCGTCGCGCTGTCGATGTACAACCTCGACGACTCGATCCGCGACTTCGCCCGCGCCTCGCTGAACTACGGCCTCGCCCGCAAGTTCCCGGTCTACCTGTCGACCAAGAACACCATCCTCAAGGCCTATGACGGCCGGTTCAAGGACATCTTCGAGGAGGTGTACCAGAACGAGTTCGTCGACACATTCAAGGCCGCCGGCATCACCTACGAGCACCGGCTGATCGACGACATGGTGGCGGCGGCCCTGAAGTGGTCCGGCGGCTACGTGTGGGCGTGCAAGAACTACGACGGCGACGTGCAGTCCGACACCGTGGCGCAGGGCTTCGGCTCGCTCGGCCTGATGACCTCGGTGCTGCTCACCCCCGACGGCCGGACCGTCGAGGCCGAGGCCGCCCACGGCACCGTGACGCGCCACTTCCGCGAGCACCAGAAGGGCAAGGAGACCTCGACCAACTCGATCGCGTCGATCTTCGCCTGGACCCGCGGCCTGACCCATCGCGCCAAGCTCGACGACAACGCCGAACTGGCGAAGTTCGCCACGACCCTCGAGACGGTCTGCGTCGACACCGTCGAGGCCGGCTTCATGACCAAGGACCTCGCGCTCCTCGTCGGGCCGGACCAGAAGTGGCTCTCGACCACCGGGTTCCTCGACAAGATCGACGAGAACCTCAAGGCCGCGATGGGCGCCTGACGCCGCTGCGACGCCGCCCCCGCGGGGGCGGCGTCAGCTCACCCCGTCGGGTCCGTCGAGGACCCGCCGCACCCGCCGCGCCAGCTCGGTGCGGCGGTAGGGCTTGCTGATGACCTCGAACTCGCTGCCGCCGGCATCGGTGCGCTCCAGGCTCGCCTCGGCGTAGCCGGTGGTCAGCAGCACCTTCAGCCGCGGCTGCCGCCGCCGGGCCTCCCGCGCCAGCACGACGCCGTTCATGCCGCCCGGCATGATGAGGTCGGAGAACAGCAGGTCGACGCGCTCGCTGCCGTCGAGGATCTCCAGGGCGCTGCGGCCGTCATGGGCGACCAGCGTGGTGTAGCCGAAGTCGCGCAGGATCGCCCGGGCCAGCTCGGCGACGTCGCTGCGGTCGTCGACGATGAGGATCGTCTCGGTTCCGGTCTGCTCCGCCGGCCGGGACGGAACCCGCGGCGCCGGCCGCTCGGCGGCCTCGCTCGCCGGGAAGGTGAGCCGGACCGTGGTGCCGCGGCCGACCTCCGACTCGATCTGGACGCCGCCGCCGGACTGCTTGGCGAAGCCGTAGACCATCGACAGGCCGAGCCCCGTGCCCCTGCCCTCGTCCTTGGTGGTGA
The DNA here is from genome assembly GCF_004004555.2 of Methylobacterium oryzihabitans. Taxonomy (GTDB): domain Bacteria; phylum Pseudomonadota; class Alphaproteobacteria; order Rhizobiales; family Beijerinckiaceae; genus Methylobacterium; species Methylobacterium oryzihabitans. Next base: position 103,069 of record NZ_SACP01000003.1, on the reverse strand, counting down.
AGAACGGCTCGGTCACCCGCGCCAGCACCTCCGGCGGCATGCCCGATCCGGTGTCGGTGACGCTGACGGTGACGTAGCGCCCCGGCGCCAGCCCGCCGAGGCTCGCTTCGCCGGCGATGGTGCGGTTGGCGGTCGCGATCGCCACCGTGCCGCCCCCGGCCATGGCGTCGCGGGCGTTGATGAGGATGTTGAGCAGCGCGACCTCGGTCTGGGTCGGGTCGAGGCGCGCGTTCCACAGGTCTGGGGCGAGGTCGGTGCGGATGGTGACGTCGTCGCCCAGCGTGCGGTTGGCGAGGTCGCGCATCCCGTCGACGAGGTTGTTGAGGTTGACCGCCCGCCCGTCGAGCCGCTGCTTGCGGGCGAAGGCGAGCAGTTGCGCGGTCAGGGTCGTGGCGCGCTCGGCGGCGCCGCGGATGTTCTCGACCGCCCGCAGCATCCGGGCCGGGTCGGCGGGGGGCTGGGTCAGGCCCGATTGCAGGATGTCGACGTAGCCGATCACCACCTGGAGCAGGTTGTTGAAGTCGTGGGCGATGCCGCCGGTGAGCTGGCCCACCGCCTCCATCTTCTGCGACTGGCGCAGGGCGTCCTCGGCGTCGCGCCGGCGGGACACGTCGAGCTGCGAGCCGAAGAAGTAGATCAGCTCGCCCGAGCGGTCGTAGACCGGCGAGACGAACAGCGCGTTCCAGAACGACGAGCCGTTCTTGCGGTAGTTCAGGATCTCGGTCGCGATCTCCCGCCGGTCGCGGATCGCGTCCCGGATCTCCGCCACGGTGTCGGGATCGGTCTCGGGCCCCTGGAGGAAGCGGCAGTTGCGTCCGATCATCTCCTCGGGCTCGTAGCCGGTCATGGTCCGGAACGCCCAGTTGGCGAAGATGATCGGGTTGTCGGGCTGGCGCGGATCGGTGACGATCATCGGCATCCGCGTCGTCTCGACCGCCGCGAAGAAGATGTCGCCCTGGTCCGGGTGGTGGCGCGGCGAGGTCTCGTCCGACACGGTCGGCGCGCCGCGGGCCGGCGATGTCTCGGAGTTGTCGCTCATCGTCGCTCCCTGACTGGCGGACTCTGTTTACCATAAGTCATACGATTTTCGATCGATCGCTCGGCGATCCCCGCGGGATCGTGGCGATCGCCGTGCGATCGCTTCGCTCGGGTGTGCGGAGCCGAAGGCTCCACCGCGCGGGCCTCGAGACGAGTGTCGGAGCCAATCCCGACAATCGTCTCGAACGGGCGACGTGACCCCGTTCGCGGCGGCCCCGGGCCTCACCCCGGCAGGGCGGCCCCGGCCAGCCCGGCGGTCGTCGGCACCGGCTCCGCCCGCGGAGCCGCGTCGCCGCGGATGCCGGCGGGCCGGCCGGCCAGGGCCATCGCCGCCTCCACCGCCTCGCCGAGGGAGGTGACCAGCACGTCCGCCGAGGTGGTGCGGCGCAGGCGGTCGAGCATCGCCCGGTCGCGCTCGCGCCACACCGCCACCATGACCCGCACGCCCGGGATCTCGCGCCGGGCGAGGCGGGCGGCGAGACGGATATGCGAGGTGCTGAGCGGCTCGATGTAGGAGAAGCAGACCAGCGCGACGCCGGCGAGGTCGGGGCGCTCGCCGCGGGCGAGGGAATCCTGGCTCACGCTGCGGGCCGCGAGGCCGTGCCGGCCGAGCACCTGCGCCAGCATGCCGGCGGCGGCGGCGTCGAACGGACCGCGGCTCGCCACCACCAGCACCGGCGCCGCGCCGTCCCAGCCGGCGGCGAGCTCGTCCGGCCGCCGGACCGGCGCGACCCGGTCGGGACCGATCTCGTCCACGGCGGCGGCGGTCTCGGAGCCGACCGCCCCGCCCTTCTGGACCGGCATCGTCCCGAGGGTCCGCACCACGGTCTCGATCGCGGCGCCGACCTCCTCCTGCTGCTCGCGCGACAGGCTGCCCCGGGCGCGGTCGTCCTGGGCCAGGCGCAGGCCGCCGAGGGCGATCTCGTCGTAGTAGGTCACGAGGTTGCGCCGCTTGAGGACCTGGCGCGCCTTGTCGATCGCCTCGGCCGGGTCGCCGGCGAGCATGCGCTGGTAGAAGATCTCCGACGGCGACAAAGCCGGGCGGTCGCCGAGCATCACGTCGAGGAAGCGCAGCCGCTCGACGTGGCGCCCGAGCACCACGAGGCAGACGGTGAGAGGAGTCGCGAGCACCAGCCCGACCGGCCCCCACAGGAAGGTCCACAGGGTCGCGGCCAGGATCACGGCGATCGGCGACAGGCCGGTGGAGTGGCCGTAGAGCAGCGGCTCGATCACGTGGCCGGCCACGGGCTCGACCACCGCGAACAGGATCACGGTGGCGATCAGCATCGACCAGCCCGGATCGACCGCCGCCGCGACGACGAGGGGCCCGACCATGCTGATGACCGCCCCGATATACGGCACGAAGCGCAGGATGCCGGCGAGCACGCCCCACAGGATCGGGCTCGGCACGCCGATGAGCCAGAGCCCGAGCCCGACCACCGTGCCGAAGGAGAGGTTGAGGGCGGCCTGGGCGAGGAAGAACCGCGACAGCCGCGAGATCGCGTCGTCGATCGCCGCGGTGGTGGCGCGCAGGTCCGAGGCGCCGGTCAGGCGGATCGCGCGGTTGCGCAGGTCCTCGCGCTGGGCGAGGATGAACAGGCTGAACAGCAGGATCAGGCCAGTCGTCGCCAGGGGGTGCAGCACCGGGCTGAGATAGCTGCCGAGGGCCGCCGGCAGCGCCGGCTTGCGCTCGTGGATCTCCACCAGCATCGGCTTCTCGCCCCCGCCGGCGGGGGCGGAGGCCGGCGCCGTCTCCGGCGGTTGGATCGCCCGGCCGAGATCCTGCGCCATGTCGATCAGCCGGTCGATGGTGACGCTGCCGCCGGCCGAGTTGCGCAGGGCGTCGATCTTGTCGCGCATCGTCAGGGTGTAGCGCGGCAGGTCGGCGGCGAGCTGCGCCGCCTCGCGGGCGATGAGCGCGCCGATCCCGAACAGCGCCCCGAACGCGACCACCACGACGACCAGCACGGCGAGCGCCCGCGGCAGCCGCCAGCGCTGGAGCAGCCGCACGCCCGGCGCGAGCACGAAGCTCAGCATGATCGCGAGCGTCACGGGCATCAGCACGTCGCGGCCGAGCGACAGGATCACCGCGAGCACGAGGACGAGCAGGCATCCGGCCAGCAGGGTGAAGACCGGCATCGCCTCGCGGAGACGGCGGGCCGTGACGGGATCGTCGATCATGCGGGTCTCGCGAAGCCTCCGGGACGACCCGCGCTCACGGCGAGGCCGGCGTGCCGAGGGCGGCGCCGATCTGGGTCAGCAGGCGCGAGAAGTCGACCGGCTTGGGGTGGTAGTCGTCGCAGCCGGCCTGGATGACCTTGTCGCGGTCGCCCGACATGGCGTGGGCGGTGAGGGCGATGATCGGGATGCGCGAGGTCTCGGTGTCGGCCTTCAGCGCCCGCGCCGCCGACCACCCGTCGAGCACCGGCAGGTTCATGTCGAGCAGGATGATGTCGGGACGGCTGGAGCGGGCCTTCATCACGCCCTCCTGGCCGTCATGGGCCAGGACCACGTCGTAGCCGCGGCGCTTGAGCCGCCGCGAGAGGAAGTCCCAGATCTCCTCATGGTCCTCGACGAGCAGGATCTTCGCCACGGTGTCCTCTCCGACTGTCGCACCCGCGAACAACGCGTGGGGACACGCTTTCGCACATCGTCCTCGGCGCCGCACCTGCGTCGGCGCTGGGGGACGCCGGGGCCTGCGCCGGCCCCGGCTTCCGGTCAGCCGAGCCCGGGCAGGCCGAAGCTGACCGATTCCGACTCGGCGCGCTCGAACGCCTGGATCACGTGCTGGTACGAGCGCCAGGTCTCGCTGGCGTGGTCGTCCTCCGCCGGCCGCAGCACGAACATCAGGATCGAGCGCCCGGTGACGTCGTAATCGGCGCCGGCATCGAAGCGCGACAGGTCCTGGGTGTCGGGCAGGTTGGTGTCGAGCAGCCGCATCCAGCCGTCGCCGCCCACCACCTCGGGCAGGCGGAACTGCACCACGTCGTGATAGGCGTTGAACAGCAGCAGCACCGTCGCCTCGGCCCCGCGCACGTGCAGGCCGCTGGTCTGGGCGCGCCCGTCGAGGAGCACCGCCAGGGAGCGCGCCGCGCCGTCGTTCCAGTTCTCCGGCGCCATCTCCTGCCCGTCCGGCCGCAGCCAGGACACGTCCTTGACCCCGAGCTCCTCGTCGTAGGCGCCGGTGAGGAACCGGCCGCGGCTCAGCATCGGCAGGGCGCGGCGCAGGATGATGAGCCGCTGGGCGAACTCGGCGAGATCGGCCTCGTCCTCGCCGATGCCGGTCCAGTCGACCCACGAGATCTCGTTGTCCTGGCAGTAGGCGTTGTTGTTGCCCTTCTGGGTGCGGGCGAACTCGTCGCCGGCGAGGATCATCGGGGTGCCGCGCGACAGGAGCAGCGTGGCGAGCAGGTTGCGCATCTGGCGCAGCCGCACCGCCTTGATCGCCGGGTCGTCGGTCGGCCCCTCGGCGCCGTAATTGTACGACAGGTTGTGCGAGTGGCCGTCGCGGTTGTCCTCGCCGTTGGCCATGTTGTGCTTGTCGTTGTACGACACCGTGTCGGCGAGGGTGAAGCCGTCATGGGCGGTGATGAAGTTCACCGAGGCCCAGGGCCGGCGGCCGCGCTTGTTGAACTTGTCGGCCGAGCCGGTGAGGCGCGAGGCCAGGGACGGCAGCAGGCCGTCGTCGCCCTTCCAGTAGCCGCGCACGTCGTCGCGGAAGCGGTCGTTCCACTCGGCCCAGCCGGGCGGGAAGCCGCCGACCTGATAGCCGCCCGGGCCGCAATCCCACGGCTCGGCGATGAGCTTGACCGAGGAGAGGACCGGGTCCTGGCGGCAGGAATCGAGGAAGCCGCCGCCCTCGTCGAAACCGTAGGGCTCGCGGCCGAGGATCGTCGCGAGGTCGAAGCGGAAGCCGTCGACCCGCATCTCGGTCGCCCAGTAGCGCAGGGAATCGGTCACCATCTGCAGCACCCGCGGGTGCGAGAGGTTGACGGTGTTCCCGGTCCCGGTGTCGTTGATGTAGTAGCGCTTCTGGTCCGGCAGCAGCCGGTAGTACGAGGCGTTGTCGATGCCCTTGAACGACAGCGTCGGCCCCTTCTCGTTGCCTTCCGCCGTGTGGTTGTAGACCACGTCGAGGATCACCTCGAGGCCGGCGCCGTGCATGCGCGCGACCATCTCCTTGAACTCGGAGAAGGCGAAGTCCGGCACCGCGGCGTAGCGCCGGGCCGGGGCGAAGAACGACAGGGTGTTGTAGCCCCAGTAGTTCACCAGATCCTTCTCGAGCAGGTAGCTGTCGTTGACGAAGGAATGGACCGGGAGCAGCTCGACCGAGGTGACGCCGAGGCTGCGGATGTATTCGAGCACCGCCGGGGTGCCGAGGCCGGCATAGGTGCCGCGCAGCTTCTCGGGCACCGCCGGGTGCAGCTTGGTGAAGCCCTTGACGTGGGTTTCGTAGAAGACGGTCTTGTCCCAGGGCACGTTCGGCTTCTGGTCGCGGCCCCAGGTGAAGGCGGGGTCGATCACCCGGCACTTGCGCACGAAGGGCGCGCTGTCGCGGGTGTCGAAGGTGGTGTCGTCGCCGCTCTCCATCACGTAGCCGAACAGGGCCGGGTTCCACTCCACGGAACCGACCAGCGCCTTGGCGTAGGGGTCGAGCAGCAGCTTGTTGGGGTTGAAGCGGTGGCCGGCCTCCGGCTCGTAGGGGCCGTGGACGCGGTAGGCGTAGATCGTGCCGGGCCGGGCGTCGGGCAGGTAGCCGTGCCACACCTCGTCGGTGTATTCCGGCAGCTCGATCCGCTCGATCTCGGTCTGGCCGTCGTCGTCGAACAGGCACAGCTCGACCTTGGTGGCGTGGGCCGAGAACAGCGCGAAGTTGACCCCGAGGCCGTCCCAGGTCGCCCCGAGGGGGAAGGGCTGCCCCTCCTTGACCCGCGAGCGCCGCGCCCCGGCCTGGGTCGCGTCCTGCGCCGCGACCGGCTTGCCCTTGAGTTCCATGTTCATGCTCGACCCGCGTTCCCGCGCCGAGGCTCGCGCCCGAGGCGCAAGCCTGACTGTTGGCTGAACGCGCCACCGAGCGCCCAAGCTCCCTGTGGATCGCCAAAATTTCCGGTGCGGCGGGAGCGGAACCTTCGGGGCTCCGGGCGCATCGGCCCGGTGGACCGCATCGACCATGGGAGGACCCGACGTGCCGACGATCGCCGACGTGATGAGCCGCGACGTGGAGTTCGTGGCCGGGGACGCGCCCGTGCAGGAGGCGGCGGTCCTGATGGGCGAGCTCGACGTCGGCGCCCTGCCGGTCGGCGGCCCGGACGCCCTCGAGGGCATCGTGACCGACCGCGACATCCTCTACCGCGTCGTGGCCCAGGGCCGCGACCCGGCCGCCGTGCGGGTGCGCGAGGTGCTGTCCCGGCCCGTGGTCGCCTGCGCCGAATCGGATCCGGTCGGCACGGCGCTGGACCTGATGGCGGGACACCACGTCCGGCGGCTGCCGGTGCGCGACGCGGGCGGGCGGGTGACCGGCTGGGTGACGCTCGCCGACCTGTCCCGGGCCCTGCTCGTCGGCAGCGACGCCCTCCAGGCCGGCCTCAGGCAGCTCACCGAGGCGGAGTAGGGCCCGCTCAGATCCCGGCGTCGGGTCCGCCGGAGCCGGTGTCGCGCTCGGCGATCGTCTGGCGGGCGAGGTGGCGGGTGATCCGCTCCTCGATGTCCCGGATCGTCTCGTCGATGAGGTGATCCTGCAGCAGCGTGCGCGGGTCGTCCGCGGTCATCTCCTGCCGGTCCTGGAGGCGCCGCACCGCCTCCCGGACGGTGGTGTAGACGGCTTCGCGCTCCTCGCGCGACATCGACGGCGACACGGCCCGGGCGACCAGATCGGTGAACTCGGACATCGGGACGGTTCTGTTCTCCTGACGGCCCGGGAGCCGGCGGCGGGCGCGGGGCCGAGCGTTGGTCCCGATGCCCCGCGGCTGTCAAGCCTGCGGGGACGAGGCCCCAGGACAATCGCTGAAGCGATTGTCCTGGCTTCCTGCTTGGCCTCAGGCGCCGGCCGTCACATCCGTGACTTTGGCTTCGCTCCGCTCTGCGTTCGAGCGGACATGCGTCCCCTCGAACCCGCTCCGCGGGGCGCTCCTCGCGCCCGCCATAGAGCGAGAGGTGCGGCCGGGTCGGAGGCACGAAGGTCGCGAGATAGACCTGCTGGCGGTTGGCCGAGATGCGGGCGCGTTCGAGCATCATCACGGCGGATTCGTTGAGACGGTTGGCGATCGTCCGCTCGACCTGCAATCCCTCGTATTCGAGGATCGCCTCGGCCGCGTTCGGAGCCTTGACCGCCATGTTGTCGCTGGTGAGCGAGTCGCGCAACTGCTTGATCTGCTGGTCGAGGGCGGCGATGTTGGCGAGCAGGGCCTGGATCGGCCGCGCCTTGTCGTCGAGCGACGAGGAGCGCAGGACCTGGAGGTCGTTCTCCGACCTGATCCGGTCCTTCTGCAGCGTCATCAGCGTGGCGTAGGTGGCCTGCGCCGACTTCGCCGGATCGATGATGCCCCAGCGGTTGCGGAAGCGGTTGAGGGCGATGTGTGCGTTGCGCAACCGCTCCTCGGTCTTCGCCAGCTCGGCGCGGCTATGCGCCAGCATGTCGTTCTGGGCGCGCTCGGAGATGTCGTTCACCAGCGACTCGGCCCGGGCGAGGATGTGCTTCGAGATCGCGACCGCGTCGTCGGGGTCGAAGGTGCGCACGCTCAGGGTCACGACACCCGAGATCAGATCGATATGGGTCTGGACGTGCTTGCGCCAGTACTTGACCAGTTCCTCGATCGGCCCTTCACCACCGTAGCGGCTGAAATAATCACCCGCCTCGGCGCTGAATATCTTCGAGATCTTCAGCGCCTTCTCGGCATCCTCCACCATCGCCTGGCTGGAGATGTAGTTGGTGACGATGTAGGTGTCCTGGTTGTTGTTCTTCTGGATCAGGCTCGTGAACTCGCCGAGCGAAACGCTGCCCATCGGCTCGACCTCGCCACGCACCGTGAAGCGGCTCTCGACGACGTACTGGTCGGAGGCGACGGCGAACAGGTAGAGCGCCACGGCGGCGGTCGGCAGCAGGACGAACAGGCTGAAGTTGCGCACCAGTTGCACGGCGAGCCGGGGCTGGGGCGCCTCCGGGCCCGGGCGCAGGGCGACGCGGCGCCACAGCACCGGCTTGATCCGCGCCAGCATGCGCGAACCGGGCCGCCCCGGAGCCTCGACCGGCTCGATCGTCTCGGCGTTGCGGCGCAGGTCCGGCACGGTGCGCCGGGCGAATGCCAGGACGCTGCCGATCCTGTCGCGCCGTTTGACCTCGTCGTCCGCGTTCATCCTGATCGGTCCCCGTCGCCGCCGTCCCGGCGGCTGTCCGCTCCGCGGGTCCGCGCGGGCGCGGTCCTGCGGCCTCCCGCCGGAAAGCGCCGCGTTCGCCCCTGCACGACCGCCCTCCCGGCGAGCGGAGCCATCGCGGCGTTTTCGGCCTTTTTGAAGGCGCGGGCCGGCCCGCCGGCGCCGCTGCGGCGGGCCGCCGGGGCGGAGCGGCGAGGCGCGCCAGCCACTTAGGTCAGCCTGTGGCACTCCCGCCACGCGATGCCGCGACCGGTGCGAGGACGGCGTCGAGGCGGCGCCACTGCGTCTCGCCGGCGGGCAGGCCGAAGCGCAGCCTCCCGGGGTCGTCGTCGAAGCGGCGGACGTGGATCCCGGCCCGGCCGAGGGCCTCGAACAGGGCCGGCCCGTGCGCGAAGGCGGCGGTGCGGAACAGGCAGGTGCCGCCGACGATCCGCCCGCCGGCGCGCTCCAGGAGGCCGTCGAGGCGCGCGGCGTCGCGGGCGCGGTCGGCGCGGGCGCGCTCCCGCCACGGGGCATCGGCGAGGGCGCGGCGGCCGACGGCGATCGCCGGGCCCGAGACGGCCCACGGCCCGAGCCCGTCGCGGATCGCCGCCGCGAGGTCCGGCGCGGCGACCGCGAAGCCGAGGCGCAGGCCGGCGAGCCCGTAGGTCTTGCCGAAGGAGCGCAGCACGATCGCGTTCGCCGGCAGCACCGGGCACAGGGACGGCCCGGGTTCGAGGTCGGCGAAGGCCTCGTCGACGACGAGCCAGCCGCCCGGCGCGAGCCGCCCGGCGAATGCGGCGAGGGCCCCGGGCGCCCAGCGGCGGCCGTCGGGGTTGTTCGGCGTGACCACGACGGCGACGTCGAAGCCGGCGCTCTCCTCGGGCCCTGCGACCGCCGCGACCGCGTGCCCGGCCCGGCGCCAGCCGGCGGCGTGCTCGGCATAGGTCGGCGCGACCACCGCGACCCGGCCCGCCGGCCGCAGGCGCGGCAGCAGCGCGATCAGCGCCTGCGTGCCGGGCGCGGCGACGACCTGTCCGGGCGCGGCCCCGTAGGCGCCGGCCGCCGCGGCCTGGAGCGCGCGCAGGTCGTCGGGGGCCGGCAGGCGCTCGAAGTGGCTGGCCTCGATCGGCGGGCACGGGTACGGGACCGGATTGATCCCCGTGGACAGGTCGATCCAGGGCTCGGGGGCGCCGGGGAAGCGGCGCCGCGCCTCGCCCAGGTCGCCGCCGTGCCGGATCGGCCCCTCCCCCGTCGCGATTCCCGCCATGGCCGCCCTGCTGCACCCGCCCGACAGCCTCCTGGTGCTCGCCCTCGCCCTCGCGGTCGAGGCGGCCCTCGGCTATCCCGACCGCCTCTACAGGGCGGCCGGTCACCCTGTCACCTGGATCGGGCGGCTGATCGCGTGGCTCGACCGCCGGATGAACCGCGACGGCGCGTCCCCGGGCCGGCGGCGCCTCGCCGGGGTGGCGGCGCTGGCGCTGCTGCTGCTCGCGACCGGGCTCGCCGCCGCGCTCCTCACCGGGCTCGCGGCGGCGACCGGCGCCGGCCTCCTCGTCTGCGGGCTCCTCGCGGCGAGCCTGCCGGCGCAGCGCAGCCTGCACGTCCACGTCGCCCGGGTGGCGGCCGACCTGCGGCGCGACGGGCTGGCGGGCGGGCGGGCGGCGGTGTCGATGATCGTCGGGCGCGATCCCGACAGCCTCGACGAGGCGGCGGTGTGCCGGGCGGCGATCGAGAGCCTCGCGGAGAACTTCTCCGACGGGATCGTCGCGCCGGCCTTCTGGCTCGGCGCCGGCGGCCTGCCCGGCGGCGCGCTCTACAAGGCGGTCAACACCGCCGACAGCATGATCGGCCACCGCACGGCGCGCCACGAGGCGTTCGGCTGGGCCGCCGCCCGCTTCGACGACCTCGTCAACCTGCCGGCCTCGCGCCTCACCGCCGGGCTCCTCGTCGCCGCCGCGGCGTTGCGGCGCGACTGCTCCGGCCGCGAGGCGCTGGCGGCGGTCCGCCGCGACGCGCGTCGCCACCGCTCGCCCAATGCCGGCTGGCCCGAGGCCGCGATGGCCGGGGCGCTGGGCCTGCGGCTCGCCGGCCCGCGCATCTACGGCCATACCCGGGTCGAGGATCACTGGATGGGCGCGGGCCGGGCCGAGGCCGGCCCGGCCGACATCGAGCGGGCGCTGGGGCTCTACCGCACCGCCTGCGCCCTGCTGTGGCTCCTCGTCCTCGGCCTCCTCGGGCTGACGCTCTGAACCTCCGCGCTCAGCGCCGCAGCGGCGTGAGGTCGGAGGACTCGGCGGCCAAGGCCCGGCGGCGCAGCGCCGCCTGGGCGACGAAGACCATGCCGGCGCCGACATACAGGCAGGCGGCGAGGAACAGCATCGGGGCGAGCGTGCTGCCGGTGGCCTGACCGATCTGCGGCACGACGTTCTGGGCGACGAAGCCGCCGAGATTGCCGACCGAGTTGATCGCCGCGATCCCGGCCGCCGCGGTCGCCCCCTTGAGGAAGGTCGGCGGCAGCGACCAGAACACCGGCTGGCCCGAGAAGATGCCGGCGGCGGCGACGCAGAGCAGCGCGAACTTGATCGCGTTGCCCGGCACCACGACGCTCAGCACCAGGGCGGTGGCGCCGACGAGGGCCGGGATCACGATGTGCCAGGTGGTCTCGCCGGTGCGCGCCGCGTGGCGGGGCACCCACCACAGGGCGAAGCCGACCGCGATCCACGGCAGCACGTTGATGAAGCCGTTGGCGGTGTTGGAGACGCCGAAGCCCTTCACCACCGTCGGCAGCCAGTAGCTCAGGCCGTAGGCGGCGAGCGGGAAGGCGACGTAGAGCAGGGCGAGGATCTGCACCCGCTTGTCGAGCAGCACCTTGAACGGGTTGGCGTGCTCGGTGTGGCCGGCGCCGGCCTGCTCGCGGGCGAGCGTGTCGGCGAGCCACCGCTTCTCGTCCTCGGGCAGCCAGCGCGCCTTCTGCGGCCCGTCGGGCAGGATGAAGATCACCACGGCGGCGAGCAGGATCGCCGGGATGCCGGTGGCGACGAACACCCATTGCCAGCCGCGCAGGCCGAGCAGGCCGTCGAGGTCGAGGAGCGCGCCGCCGATCGCCGCCCCGACGGCGTTGGCCACCGCGCTCGCGATCATGAACCAGCCGACCATGCGGCCGCGATGCGCCTGCGGGAACCACAGGGTGAGGGCGAACAGCACGCCCGGGAAGAACCCCGCCTCCGCCGCGCCGAGCAGGAAGCGCAGGACGTAGAACATCGCGGTGTTCTGGGTGTAGCCGAGCAGGATCGTGATGAGGCCCCAGGTCGCCATGATGCGGGCGAACCACAGCCGGGCGCCGACCCGTTCCAGGATCACGTTGGCCGGCACCTCGAACAGGAAGTAGGCGACGAAGAACAGCGAGGCGCCGAGCCCGTAGACCGCCTCGCTCAGCCCGAGGTCGCCGACCATCTGGAGCTTGGCGTAGGAGATGTTCTGCCGGTCGATGTAGGCGATCAGGTACATCAGGCCGAGGAGCGGCATCAGCCGCCACGTGATCCGCGCCACGGTGCGGGCACCGAGCGCGTCCTGCGCTTCGTTCGTCATCGCGTTGGTCCTCCCTCGCCGGCCCGAACAAGGGTCGATCGTGGGGAAGCCAAGTAGAACGTCGCCCGGCGGCGGCCAGGGAGGCGCTACGCGCCCGCCGGCGCCCGGTCCTCGTCGATCTGCAGCGACCAGACGCGCCGGCCGTCCTCGTCGGTCATCCAAGCCGAGGCGGCATCCGCGCCGAAATGCTCGTCGGCCCGGCCGAGGACGACCGCCTGGGCGTGGCGCAGGCTCGGCGCCTCGATGGCAACCGCGTCCGCTCCGCCCTCCCCGGACGGAGCGCGGGAGCGGGTCGCGACGTGCAGGCGGAACGTCGACATGACGGAGGGTCCTTCTGCCAAGGGGCCGCGACGCGTCGGATCGGTCTCGTCATACGGCAATTCGCGCAACGGTCAATCCGCCATCGACAGTCATCCCACGACGAACGCCCGGCGGACGCACCGGACCATAGCCTTATCCGTCTTGGACAGGCCCGGTTCGCACTTGCGGAAACCGGAAACGAATGTTCTCCGGACCACGGTTTCCAGGGACGAACACGGCGATTCGGCAGGGGAACCGAAGGAATGTCCTGCGCCGTTCGCATCGGGGGCAGGATCACGCCGGATCCGCGAGGTCGCTTGCGCGGGCGTGGCCGCCGGGCCAGTGTCCGCCGCATCGCGGGATCAGGCGCCGCGGCGCGGCCGACCCGGGCGTTTCTGTGTGGAGGATGACGGGATGAGGGTCGCCTGCGTCGGCGAATGCATGATGGAGCTGTCGGAACGGGCCGACGGCGCGCTCACCCGCGCCTTCGGGGGCGACACGCTCAACACCGCCCTCTATCTCGCGCGGCTCGGCATTCCGGTCGACTACGTCACGGCGCTCGGCGACGATCCGTGGAGCGACGAGATGGTGGCGGCCTGGGCCGGGGAGGGCATCGGCACCGGACAGGTGCGGCGGGTGCCCGGCCGCAATCCCGGCCTCTACATCATCCGCACCGACGCCGCCGGGGAGCGTAGCTTCCATTACTGGCGCGACAGCGCCCCGGCCCGCGACCTGTTCGCCGGCCCCGACGCCGCCGCGACCCAGGCGGCGCTGGCGGGCTACGACCTCGTCTACGTCTCGGGGATCAGCCTGTCGCTCTACGGCGAGGCCGGCCGGGCCGCCCTGGCCGAGACCCTGGCCGACCTGCGCGGGCGCGGCGGGCGCGTCGCCTTCGACACCAACTTCCGCCCCCGCGGCTGGCCCGACCGCGACCTCGCCCGCCGGGTGTTCCGCGATGCGATGGCGGCGGCCGACCTCGTCTTCGCCTCGACCGAGGATCTCGACTGGCTCTACGGCGCCGGGGGCGAGGCCGAGGCGCTGGCCCATCGCGGCCGGGCCGAGATCGCCCTCAAGAGCGGCGGCGACGCGCCGGTGGTGCGGGTGCTGTGGGCCGACGGCGACGAGACCGTGCCGGCGCCGCCGGTGGAGGCGGTCGTCGACACCACCGCCGCCGGCGACAGCTTCGCCGCCGCCTACCTCGCCGCCCGCCTGACCGGCCGCGACCCGGTCGCCGCCGCGAGGGCCGGCCACCGCCTCGCCGGCGCGGTGATCGGCCATCGCGGCGCCGTCATCCCGCGCGCGGCGATGCCCGACCTCCCGCTCCAGCCCCTGTAAGGACGTCCCGCCATGACCACGCCCGCCGACAGCCGGCTCCAGCGCCTCCAGGCGCTCCTCGCCGACGCCCCCGTGATCCCGGTCATCACCGTGCCGGAACTGCGCCACGCCGTTCCCCTCGCCCGCGCCCTGGTGGCGGGCGGCATCCGCACCCTCGAGATCACCCTGCGGACCCCGGTGGCCCGGGACGCCGCCCGGGCGATCATCGCCGAGGTGCCGGAGGCGGTGGTCGGGATCGGCACCGTGCTCACCCCCGACGACCTCGAGGCGGCCCGCGACCTCGGCGCCCGCTTCGCGCTGAGCCCCGGGGCGACGCCGGAGCTGCTGCGGGCCGCCGCCGCGAGCGACATGGCGTTCATGCCCGGCATCGCCACCCCGAGCGAGCTGATGCAGGTGCTCGCCGCCGGCTTCACCATCGCGAAGTTCTTCCCGGCGGTGCCGGCCGGCGGCATGGCGGCGCTGAAGGCCCTCGGCGGGCCGTTCCCGCAGGCGCGGTTCTGCCCCACCGGCGGCATCGGCGAGGCCGACGCCAAGGCGTGGCTCGGCCTGCCGAACGTGGTCGCGGTCGGCGGCTCCTGGCTGGCGCCCGAGGCCGAGATCAAGGCCGGCAACTTCGCCGCCATCACCGAACGGGCCCGGCGCACCCTCGCGGCCCTGGTCTGACCGGCTCCCCTGCGGCAACCCGGTGTGGCGCCCGAACCACGGCGCCGGCGCAACCGGTGGCGGCCCACGCGTTTAAGCTTGGCTTTAATCCAGGCGCGTTTACGGCTTGGCCATCGGTTCCGCCGCAAGGTGCGCGGCAGTCTCCGCACCTTCCCCACCATCGGACATCGGGTTCCACAGAGGGTTCCATGCGCCGTTTCGCCCCCGCCCTGGCCGGGCTCGCCTGCGCGGTCGCCGCCTGGGCGGCGCCCGCCGCCGCCTACGAGATCGACCCGCTCACCCGCCAGCCGCTCGACATGCCGCTCGCCGTCACGGTGCGCTCGCAGCCGACCGCCGCGCTGCCGGCGGATCCGCTCGACGCCACCGTGCCGAAGCTGAGCCCGATCCCCCGCGAGACCGTGGCCTATACGGGCGCCTACGCCCCCGGCACGATCGTGGTCTCGACCGCCGAGCGCCGCCTGTACTACGTGCTCGGCGGCGGCCAGGCCCTGCGCTACGGCGTCGGCGTCGGCCGGCCCGGCTTCACCTGGGCCGGCAACCAGACCGTCACCATGAAGCGCGAATGGCCGGACTGGCGCCCGCCGGCGCAGATGATCCGCCGCCGCCCCGACCTGCCGCGCTACATGAAGGGCGGGCCGGAGAACCCGCTCGGCGCCCGCGCGATGTATCTCGGCGGCTCGCTCTACCGCATCCACGGCTCGAACGAGCCGGAAACGATCGGCACCGCGGTCTCGTCCGGCTGCATCCGGATGACCAACGACGACGTCATCGACCTCTACAGCCGCGCCAAGGTCGGCTCGCGGGTGGTCGTGCTGCGCTGACGCGGACCCGATCGACACGACGCGAGGGGGCCGGCGCGAGCCGGCCCTTTCTCATGTGCGGCGGGCAGGATCGCGGCCGAGGCCGCGGCTCGCCAGTTCGGCCTCGTAGCGGGAAAAGCGCGCCGCGTGCTCCTCGCCGAGCTCGCGCAGGTAGCTCCAGGTGAACAGCCCGGTATCGTGCAGGTCGTCGAAGCTCAGCTTCACGGCGTAGTTGCCGACCGGCTCGACCGCCAGGATCTGTACCAGCCGCTTGCCGCCGAGCCACTTGCGCTCCGACGGCGCGTGCCCCTGGACCTCCGCCGACGGGCTCTCGACCCGCAGGTACTCCGCCGGCAGCGCGTAGGCGGCGCCGCCCTCGAACGCGACGTGCAGCGTGCGCTTGTCCCGGGAGAGCCGGATCTCGGTCGGCCAGCCTGCATCGTCCATCGGCGGGTGTCCTCGTCCACGAAGCCGGACCCGGTATCGGGGTCGCCCGATACCGTGCCGCACTATGCCTTGGGCGCGCTTGTCGCCCGCGCCGGAAGCCCTCATATGCAGAGGCCGCGCCCGCCGCCAGGGCGATGTCCCTGGGCGGGTGAGCGAATCACCGCCGGAATCGGAAGTGCCATGTGGGGTCCCCGCACCGACCTGACGACCGCGCCGGCCCGGCCGGCGCCGCTGATCGACCCGTTCCAGCGCGCGATCACCTATCTTCGGGTCTCGGTGACCGACCGGTGCGACCTGCGCTGCGTCTACTGCATGTCCGAGGACATGGCGTTCCTGCCCAAGCGCGACCTGCTCACGCTGGAGGAGCTCGACCGGGTCTGCACCGTTTTCGTCGAGCGCGGCGTGCGCAAGCTGCGCATCACCGGCGGCGAGCCGCTGGTGCGGCGCGACATCATGCACCTGTTCCGCGGCCTGTCGCGCCATCTCGCCTCGGGCGCCCTCGACGAACTGACCCTGACCACCAACGGGACCCGGCTCGGCCAGTACGCGGCCGAACTCGCCGCTCTCGGCGTGCGGCGCATCAACGTCTCCCTCGACACCCTCGACCCGGACAAGTTCCGGGCGATCACCCGGCGCGGCGACCTCGCGGTGGTGCTCGACGGGATCGCGGCGGCCCGGGCCGCCGGCATCAGGGTCAAGATCAACGCGGTCGCCCTCAAGGGCGTCAACGAGGACGAGATCCCGGCGATGCTCGCCTGGGCGCACGGGGCCGGCATGGACATGACGCTGATCGAGGTCATGCCGCTCGGCGACATCGAGCCCGACCGGGTCGACCAGTTCCTGCCGCTGTCGGTGGTGCGCGGGCGCCTCGCCGAGCGCCACACCCTCACGCCCCTGCCCGACCGCACCGGCGGCCCGGCCCGCTACGTGCGCGTCGAGGAGACCGGCGGCCGGCTCGGCTTCATCACGCCGCTGACCCACAATTTCTGCGAGAGCTGCAACCGGGTCCGCCTGACCTGCACCGGTCGGCTCTACATGTGCCTCGGCCAGGAGGACGCCGCCGACCTGCGCGCCGCCCTGCGGTCCTCGCCCGACGATGCCGTGGTGGCGGCGGCGATCGCCGAGGCGATCACCCGCAAGCCCAAGGGCCACGACTTCGTCATCGAGCGCGCCGCCCGCCCGGCGGTGCCGCGCCACATGAGCACCACCGGCGGCTGACCGGCCCGGACCCGTCCGGATGCCGGCCGGGCCGGCGTTGCAGGCATCGGCGCAGGCATCGGCAGTGGAGGCGGCAAGTTCAACTTCACGTTGAACCACGTGCGAACCCGTCGTTTCCACGGGCCTCGTCGCATCCGATGACCGTCGCGACTTGGCGCAACATGAGCAGGTTTCGCGTCTGGCTGCGATCGACCTCACCTCGTCTTCGCGACAAGACGATGGTATTTATCAAGTAGAATTCGGAGTCCTATTACCGGACGGTAAGATTCTACATCTATGATCGACCTCGGCTTGAAGAAGAGCGGTCGATCGATGTTGATTCTCGGAACGCTGCGGTCGCGCATCGTCGCGGTAGCGCTCATTCCCTGCCTCGCCTTCGCGGTGGTGGCGCTGCTCGCGGTCGCGGAGCGGGTCGCGCAGAGCCGGGACATGCACCGGCTCGAAGCCCTGGCCGGGCTCGCCGGCCGCGTCGGCGCCGTGACGCACGAGGTGCAGCGCGAGCGCGGCGCCAGCAGCCTGTTCCTCAACGCGCAGGGCGCACAATTCGGCGACGAGTTGGCCGCCCAGCACCGCCGCACCGACGCGGCGCTCGCCGGGCTCCGCACCGCCCTCGGTGGCCTGGACGGCGGCGGGATGGGACCCGGCTTCGACGCCCGGGCCGAGGCGCTGGAGCAGCGCCTCGCCGGGATCGCGGCGCAGCGCCGGACGGTGCTCGCCCTGTCCTCGACGCCGGCGGAGAGCATCGCCGTCTACACCGCCACCGTCGAGGCCGGCCTCGCGATGGTGCGGGAGGTGGCCCAGGTCGCCGCCGATCCGGCGGTGGCGGCCCGGGCCGCCGCGCTCTCGGCCTTCCTCGCCCTCAAGGAGGCGGCGGGCCAGGAGCGCGCGGTGCATGCGGGCATCCTGGCGAGCGGACGCCTCGACGTCGCCGGGGCGCGCCGCCTCGCCGCCGTCGCGGCCGATCAGGCCACGAATGCCGGCCTGTTCCGGGCGGCGGCCCCGCCCGAGCAGGCGGCATGGCTCGACGCCGTCGAGACCGCCGCGCCGGCCCGCGAGGTCGTGCGCCTGCGCGACCGGACCCTCGCGACGATCCCCGGGCAGGCGCTGCCCTCCACCGACGCCAGGGGCTGGTTCGCGGTGGCGAGCCAGCGCGTCGATGCGCTGAAGGAGGTCGAGGACCGCCTCGCCGCCTCCCTGGCCGGGCAGGCGGCCCTGGCCCGGGCCCGGGCCGACCGGGCGGTGCTGGTGTGGTCGGGCGCGGCTTTGGCGACGCTCGCCCTCGCCCTCGGGCTCGCCGTCGGGCTCGGCGCCGCCGTCGCCCGCCCGATGACCCGGATGAGCGCGGTGCTGGCGGCGATCGGGCGCGGCGAGACCGACATCGCCATCCCGCAGGGCGGCCCGGTCGAGATCCGCCGGCTCGCGGCGGCGGCGGAGACGTTCCGCGACAGCGTCGCCGAGGGACACCGCAACCGGGCCGCCCGCGAGCAGGCGGCGGTGCAGGAGGCCGAGCGCCAGCGCGCCGCGATGCGCGAGGTCGCCGACGGCTTCGAGCGGGCGGTCGGCAGCGTGATCGGCGCCGTCACGGCGGCGGCGACCGAGTTGCAGGCGACCGCGGAGAGCATGGCCGGGATGGCGGCCGGGACCGCCGGCCGCTCGGCCGCGGTCGCGGGGGCCGCCGAGGCGGCGGCCTCGAACGTCGGCACCGTCGCGGCGGCGGCCGAGCAGCTCGGCGCCTCGGTGCAGGAGATCGGCCGGCAGGTCGACGGTTCGACCCGGCTGGCGCGGCAAGCGGTCGCCGAGGCCACCCAGGCCGGCGACCTCGTGCGCGACCTCAGCGGCGCGGTCGGGCGCATCGGCGACGTGGTCGGGCTGATCTCGACCATCGCCGGGCAGACCAACCTGCTGGCGCTCAACGCCACCATCGAGGCGGCGCGGGCCGGCGAGGCGGGCCGCGGCTTCGCGGTGGTGGCGGCCGAGGTCAAGGCGCTCGCCAACCACACCGCCCGGGCGACCGGCGAGATCACGGCCCAGATCGGCCGCGTCCAGGGCTCGACCGATCAGGCGGTGGCGGCGATCGGCGGCATCGTCGCGCGCATCCACGAGGTCGACGCCGTCGCGACCTCGATCGCCGCGGCGGTGGAGCAGCAGGGGGCGGCGACGCAGGAGATCGTCCGCAACGTCGCCCAGGCGGCGGGCGGAACCACCGACGTGACCCACAACATCGCCGGCGTCGCAGCGGCGGCCGAGGAGACCGGCGCCGCCGCGAGCCAGGTCCTCGCCTCGGCCTCCGAGTTGTCGCGCCAGTCCGAGCACCTGTCGGCGGAGGTGCGCGACTTCCTCGGCGCCGTTCGGGCGGCGTGATCCCTGCGCTTGGGCCACAAGGTGGCGCGGGCATCCCTGCGTCACCGGAGCGGATCATCTAAGTCACTCTGCAAAAACGAATTTTCCGGTGAACGGACCGGGCGTGGGATCGTTGTGTGGCTGATTCACGCCACACGGAGGATCCGATGCCGAGCCCCCACAAGCCCCTCGACCGGCAGGTCGTCGTCATCACCGGCGCGTCGAGCGGCATCGGCCTCGCGACCGCCCGCATGGCGGCCCGGCGCGGCGCCCGGCTGGTCCTGGCCTCGCGCAACGCCGACGCCCTGGCGCAAGTGCAGGACGACCTCGGCCGCGAGGGCGCGCAGGTGACCCACCGCGTCGCCGATGTCGGCCGGCGCGAGGACGTCCAGGCGGTGGCGGATTGGGCGGTCGAGCGCTTCGGCGGGATCGACACCTGGGTCAACAACGCCGGGATCTCGATCTACGGCCGCCTGGAAGACGTCTCGGACGAGGACCACGAGCGCCTGTTCCAGATCAATTTCTGGGGCACGGTCTACGGCTCGCTGGTCGCGGTGCCGCTGCTGCGGCGCGACGGCGGCGCGCTGGTCAACGTCGGCAGCATCGCTTCCGACCTCGCGATCCCGCTCCAGGGCATGTACGCGGCGAGCAAGCACGCCATCCGCGGCTTCACCGACGCCCTGCGGATGGAGCTGGAGCAGGACGGCGCCCCGGTCTCGGTGACGCTCATCAAGCCGGCGGCGATCGACACGCCGTTCCCGCACCACGCCCGCAACTACACCGACCGCGAGCCGATGCTGCCGCCGCCGGTCTACCACCCCGACGAGGTCGCGCACGCGATCCTGCACGCCGCCGTGCATCCGCAGCGCGAGCTCATCGTCGGCGGCGGCGGGCGGGCGATGACCGGGTTCAAAAAGGTGGCGCCCGGCACCTTCGACCGGCTCGGCGGCCTGATGGCGTCGCAGCAGTTGCGGGCCGAGCCGCCGCGCGATCCCCGCGGCTCCCTGCACGGGCCGGGCGAGGACGGCCACGCCCGCGGCGACCATCCGGGCTACGTCCACCGCACCAGCGCCTACACGAGGGCGCGGACCCATCCGCTCGCCACGGGCGCGGTGCTGGCGGGCGTCGGCTTCGCGGCGGCGGCGCTGCTGCGGCGGCGGGCGTGAGGCGGGTCGCGATGTCTGGAGGGGGCTGAACCGCCCCCTGCCTCAGCGAGCGGCGCGGCTGATCCGCTCGCGGTGGGCGGTGTAGAGGCCGCTCGCGGCGATCACGGTGACGCCGAGGGCGACGTAGACGTCCGGCACGGTGCCGAACAGCGCGAAGCCGAACAGGGCGGCCCAGACGATCTGGCTGTAGGAGAACGGCACCAGGGTCGAGGCCGGGGCGTGGCGGTAGGCGATGGTGATGATCCAGTGGCCGGCGGTCGAGATGACGCCGATCATCAGCCCGATCCCGACCTGCTCCAGGTTCGGCGCCGTCCACACGAACGGGACGATGCAGGACAGGATCGCGAACCCGACCACCGCCGACCACGTCATCGTGGTCTGGGGCGCGTCGTAGCCGTTGATCTTGCGGGTGGCGACGAGAGCGCCGGCCCAGAACAGGGCCGAGCAGATCGGCAGCAGGGCGGCGGCCTGGAACGCGCCGGTGCCCGGCCGCATGATGATGACCACGCCGCACAGGCCGACGACGGCGGCGATCCAGCGCCGCATCCCGACCTTCTCGCCGAGGAAGACGATCGACAGGGCGGTGACGAAGACCGGGGCGACGAAGCCCAAAGCCGTCGCCTCGGCGATCGGCAGGAAGCGCAGGCCGGTGAGGAACAGCGCCGCCGACCCGACGATGCAGGTGCCGCGCAGGAGCTGGAGACCGGGCCGGCTGGTGCGCAGCGGAGCGCCGCCGCGGGCGCTGCGCAGGCCCGCCGCCACCAGCATCACCGCGAGGTAGCCGATGTAGCGCAGCCACGCGATCTCGAGCCCGTGCACGGAGCCGGCGAGAACCTTCGCGGTGGTGTCCGAGGTCGACAGGAACACGGTCGAGAGCACGACCAGCCCGATGCCGAGGATCGGCGCCTCCACCGACGAGGCGGAGCGGACGGGACGCGACAGGACGACGGGAAGAGCGGGAGCGAGGGTGGCCACGAGCCTGAACTGCGTTGAAGCGGGTTGGTCTTCAACGTAGCACCCGCCTCCCGAACTCAGCCGTGATGATCCCGCGGAACGGCCATGCTTCAGGATCAGCCCTGATTAAGGCCGGATTTACCGAATTGCGACAGCGGCGTGGCCTAGGTGACGGCAGGGCCTGTGCTTGCGGCGAAGTCCGGTTTGGTTCCGGCCAAGCCCTGTCGTTTTCGCCGCCGAGGTATTCCCGCAACGAACGGCGGACGATCCCGGCGGCGTGACGGCCGCCGGGTGCGGATCAGCAGCAGCGGAACCCGCCGCGGCCGCCGACCCCGTAGCGGGCGTTCTGCCGCTCGCGGAAGAACTCCGTCGGGGTCATCGGCTCGCGGTCGGGGTGGGTGCGGCGGACATGGTCGGCATAGGCGTCGTAGTTGCCCTGGCCGACCATCAGCCGCGCGCCGTCGCAGACGCATCGGGTGAGCGTCTTCCAGCGGTCGCGCAGGGTCTCGGCGGAGGTCATCACGTCACTCCGCCGGGGCCGGGACGGTGCGCGGATCGGCTTCCAGCGCGGTCCAGCGGTCGGCCCGGTAGGCCTTGAGGCAGGCCATCACGCCGAACACCACGATCGCCACCACGACGGCGACGAACATCAGCGCCAGCACGGCGTCGATGCGGTCGTTGAACACGATCTGGCGCATCTGGTCGAGGGTCTTGGCCGGGGCCAGCACCCGGTTCTCGGCGAGCGCCGTCGCGTAGCGGTCGGCATGCGCCAGGAACCCGACCCGGGGATCGGACGAGAACACCTTCAGGAGGCCCGCCGTCAGGGTGCAGGCGATGAGCCAGACGGTCGGCACGATCGTGATCCAGGCGTAGCGCTCGCGCTTCATCTTGAAGATCACGACGGTGCACAGCGTCAGCGCGATCGCCGCGAGCATCTGGTTGGAGATTCCGAACAGCGGCCACAGGGTGTTCACGCCGCCGAGGGGATCGGTGACGCCCTGGTAGAGGAAGAAGCCCCAGGCGGCGACGCAGATGCCGGTGGCGATGATGCTCGGCCCCCACGAGGCGGTGTCCTTGAACGCCGGCACCGCGACGCCGATGAGGTCCTGGAGCATGAAGCGCCCGGCCCGGGTCCCGGCATCGACCGCCGTGAGGATGAACAGCGCCTCGAACAGGATCGCGAAGTGGTACCAGAACGCCATCATGGTCTTGCCGCCGATGACGTTCGAGATGATGTGGGCCATGCCGACCGCGAGGGTCGGGGCGCCGCCGGCGCGCGAGATGATGCTGTGCTCGCCGACATCCGCCGCGGTCTGGGCGATCGTATCGGGCGTGATGGCGAAGCCCATCGCGGTCACCGCCGCGGCGGCGCTCTCGGGCGTGGTGCCGACGACCGCCGCCGGCGAGTTCATGGTGAAGTAGACGCCCGGATCGATGACGCTGGCGGCGACGAGCGCCATCACGGCGACGAACGATTCCATCAGCATGCCGCCGTAGCCGATGAAGCGGGCATTGACCTCGTTGTCGATCAGCTTCGGGGTCGTGCCCGACGAGATCAGGCTGTGGAAGCCCGAGACCGCGCCGCACGCGATGGTGATGAACAGGAACGGAAACAGGCTACCCGACCAGACCGGGCCGGTGCCGTCGACGAACTTCGTCACCGCCGGCATCTGGAGGTGGGGCGCCAGCACCAGGATGCCGAGCGCCAACCCGACGATGGTGCCGATCTTGAGGAAGGTCGAGAGGTAGTCGCGCGGGGCGAGCAGCAGCCAGACCGGCAGGATCGAGGCGACGAAGCCGTAGCCGATCAGCATCCAGCACAATTGCGTGCCGGTGAAGGTGAACATCGCGGCGAGCGTCGGGGTCTCGGCGACGGTCTGGCCGAGGATGATCGCGAGCATCAGCAGGACGAAGCCGAGGACCGAGACCTCGCCGATCTTTCCGGGGCGGATCCAGCGCGAGTAGACGCCCATCAGCAGCGCGATCGGGATCGTCGCCATGACGGTGAAGGTGCCCCACGGGCTCTCGGCGAGCGCCTTGACGACGATCAGCGACAGCACCGCCAGGATGATGACCATGATGAGGAAGGCGCCGAACAGCGCGATGATGCCGGGTATCGTGCCGAGCTCGGCCCGGATCAGCTCGCCGAGGGAGCGGCCGTCGCGGCGCATCGAGACGAACAGGACCATGAAGTCCTGCACCGCGCCGGCGAGCACGACGCCGGCGAGGATCCACAGCAGGCCCGGCAGGTAGCCCATCTGCGCGGCGAGCACCGGGCCGACGAGGGGGCCCGCGCCCGCGATGGCGGCGAAGTGGTGGCCGAACAGGACGTACTTGTCGGTCGGGACGTAGTCGAGCCCGTCGTTGTGGCGTTGCGCCGGGGTGGCCCGGTTCGCGTCGAGCTTCATCACCCGCTCGGCGATGTAGAGCGAGTAGTAGCGGTAGGCGATGAGGTAGACCGAGACCGCCGCGACCACGATCCAGAGCGCGTTGACGCTCTCGCCGCGGTTGGTCGCCACCACCGCGAGGGCGGCGGCGCCGAGCGCCCCGACCAGGGCCCAGGGGCCGTGTCTGCTGATGGCCGTCATGATGCGCGTCCCTCCCGACAGCGTCGCCGGCCCGCACGCCGGCGGGGCGGTGTTTCCGCCATCATGGACGGGTTTCAACTCATCATAAAGTCTGATCCCGCAGCGGCAGCCGGCTCGTGCGACCGCAGGCTGCGTCCGCTTGCGGTTCAGTGCGCCGGAAGGTCCGACAGGATACGGTCGTAGTCGAGGTTGGCGGTCTCGATGACGATCTGGGTGCGGCTGATGACGCCGAGCTTGCGCAGGATCTCGGAGACGTGGGCCTTGACGGTGGAATCGCCGACCCCGAGCTCGTGGGCGATCTGCTTGTTGAGCTTGCCCTGGCGGATCATCAGCAGCACCCGGACCTGCTGCGGCGTCAGCTCGGCGATGCGCTGGGCGATCGGCGGCTTGCTGCCGCGCGGGGCGGCGGCGCCGGGCTCGGCGAGCAGGCCGTCCGGCACGAAGATCGCGCCGCCCAGCACGTCGGTGATCGCCTGGGTCAGCACGGTCTTGGCGGCGGCCTTCGGCACGAAGCCGGCGGCGCCGTGGTCGAGGGCCTCGCGCACGATGCGCGGATCGTCGAGGCCGGACACGACGAGGACCGGGATGCGCGGGAAGCGGGTGCGGATCGCGATCAGCCCGTCGAAGCCGTTGACGCCGCGCATGGTGAGGTCGAGCAGGGTGAGGTCGACCGAGCGGGCGCGCGACAGCGCCTCGCAGGCGCTGTCGATGCCGTCGGCCTCGCCGATCTCGGCCTCCGGGAAGGCGAGGCGGACCGCGCTGGTCAGGGCCTCGCGGAACAGCGGGTGATCGTCGACGATCATCAGGTGCATGTCCGCTCCCTCCGCGACGGCCGCCGGCTCGTCGTCCGGAAGCCTGCCTCGGGAAGCAGTCACCTGCCCGGCCGGGCGGGTCAATCCCACCATCGCGCTCCATCCTGCCTCATCGTCGCGGTCTCCCGCCACCGCCGCGCCCTCGTCCGCTCGGCAACCGCACCGCGTCACCGCCTCGCGCGCTGCCGGAGCGAAGTTGTGTCATGTATCCGCCCGTGGGACCGGGCTAGCATGCGCGCTTCCGGGCAATCCACTGTGCTTTGGTACGGCGGCGGACACTTGCGGGTAACGGCGGCACACGAAAGGCGGCCGGGTGGGCAGCGGCGGAGCAACTTGACGGCCGGCGGCAACGGGGCTGCACCTTGGTCCAATAGGCCGTTCGGGCGGTGCGGTCCTATCGTCGTCGGGGTCAGCGGTCGGAGAGAGCATCGCCGCGCCGCAGGCGGGGCCGGGGCCGGCATCACGACGGGCACGCTTCACGCGGCGGGCCCGGCGGATCGCGGGGGCGATCGCCGCCCCGTTCCCCAGCGCAGGCGCAGTCGCCGCACCGGCTGCGCCTGCGCACCTGCGCGGGCCTCCTCCGTCGGGCGACCACCTGCCGTTGCGCCCGCGGCCCGCCCGTCGCATAATGGGTCCTCACCCGCCCGGCGCAGCCTGACGCAGCGGCGGGACAAGGGAGGACACCGTGGCGCAGAGCACGCGAACGTGCTCGCACCTGTGCGGCATCCAGACGGCCTGGACCGACGAATCCGGTGCGGACGCCGCCGTGGCGGCGATCGCGGCCGCGCTCGACCGAGGGCGGATCGCCCACCTGCTGCTGTTCTTCTCGCCGGTCTACGGGCCGGAGGCGCTCAACGACGCCCTCGCGCGGCACTTTCCGGGCACCCGGGTCGCCGGCTGCACATCGTCGGGCGAGATCAGCCCGACCGCCGGGCTCGCCCGCGGCCTCGTCGCGGTCGCGTTCCCGCACGAGGGCTTCCGGATCGCCACGACGGTCCTCGACCGGATCCGCGACCTCGACGCCGAGCGCGCGGCGAGTTCGGTGCGGCGGCTGCGCCAGGACCTCGACGGGCTCGGCGGACCGCCGGGCCACCGCTTCGCGATCTCGCTCATCGACGGCCTCGCCAATGCCGAGGAGGCGGTGATCGCCGCGGTGACCCAGGGCCTCGACGGGGTGCCGCTGGTCGGCGGCTCGGCGGGCGACGAGATGACCTTCAGCGACACCGCCCTGATCCACGACGGCGCGGTGCACCGGCGCGCGGCGATCCTGCTGCTGGCCGAGACCGACTTCCCGGTCGAGATCTTCAAGAACGACAATTTCGAGCCGACCGGCATCAAGTTCGTGGTGACCGAGACCGCCGACGGGCAGCGCACGGTGCGCGAGCTGAACGCCGAGCCGGCGGCGGCGGAGTACGCCGCGGCGCTCGGGCTCTCGCCCGACCGGCTGACGCCGTCGAGCTTCGCCGCCAACCCGCTCGTGGTGCGGGCCGGCGGCGACTATTTCTGCCGCTCGATCCGCCACCTCAACCCGGACGGCTCGCTGAGCTTCCACTGCGCCATCGACGAGGGCGTGGTGCTGACCCTGGCACGCCAGAAGGACCTGGTCGCGGCGACCCGGGACGAGCTGGCGCGGCTCGATGCCAGCCTCGGCGGGCTCGACCTCATCATCGGGTTCGAATGCGTGCTGCGCCGCCTCGACGGCGAATTGCACCGGGTCCGCCACCGCATCGCCGACCTGTACCGGCGCTACAACGTCGTCGGCTTCGAGACCTACGGCGAGCAGTTCCGCTCGATGCACCTGAACCAGACCTTCACCGGCATCGCGATCGGGCGGCCGGCCCTGTCATGACCGCCGACCGGCTGATCGCCGAGATCGCGGCGCCGGCGGACCCGGCCGCCGCCGACGAGACCGAGGCCCTGCGCCGCCGGGTCGCCAAGCTTGAGCGGATCAACGCCGCGCTGATGTCGCAGGTCGAGCGCTCGACCTCGCAGCCCGGCAGCGCCTACGCCCTGTTCCAGACCGCCGTCACCCTCGAAGGGCAGGTGCGGGCCCGGACCGAGGAGCTGACCGCGCTGATGCGCAGCCTGGAGCGCTCGAACGGGGCGCTCACCGCCGCCAAGGAGGAGGCCGAGCGCGCCAACCGCTCGAAGACCCGGTTCCTCACCGCGGCGAGCCACGACCTGCTCCAGCCCCTCAACGCCGCCCGCCTGTCGCTGTCGGCCCTGTCCGACATGACGCTCGGGGCCGAGGCGCTCGGCATCGTCGGGCAGGTCGAGCGCGGCCTGCAGACCATCGAGGACCTCATCAAGACGCTGCTCGACATCTCGAAGCTCGATGCCGGGCTGGTGCAGCCAGCGCCCCGCGCGGTGCGGGTCGCCGACGTGCTGGCCGGGGTCGAGGCGAGCTTCGGGCCGCTCGCCGCCCGAAAGGGCCTGCGCCTGACGGTACGGCCCGGCAGCGCCTGGGTGTCGAGCGACGTCGTGATGCTCCAGCGCATCGTCCAGAACCTCGTCTCGAACGCGATCCGCTACACCGTCACCGGCGGCGTGCTGGTGGCGGCGCGCCGGCGCGGCGGCGGCGTGCGCATCGACGTGATCGATTCCGGCTCCGGCATCCCGGAGGCCGACCGCGACCTCATCTTCGAGGAATTCCACCGCGGCGGGCGCGAGAGCGTCGACGGCGAGATCGCGCTGGGCCTCGGCCTGTCGATCGTGCGCCGCTCGGTCTCGGCGCTCGGCCACTCCCTCGCCCTGGCCTCGCGGGTCGGGCACGGCTCGCGCTTCAGCCTGTCCCTGCCGGCCTGCGCGCCGGAGCCGCCGCGGCCGCCGGTGGCGCTCGCCCTGCCGAGCAGCCTCGCGGGCGCCCGCATCGCGGTGATCGAGAACGACCGCGCCGCCCTGGAGGCCCTGGCCCGGCTGTTCCAGCGCTGGGACGCCTACGCGCTGGCCGCCCGCGACCACCTGAGCCTCGTGCGGCTGATGCCGGGCTCGACCTGGGGTCCGGACGCGATCATCGCCGACTACCACCTCGAGGGCGGCGCCTGCGGCCTCGACACGGTGGCGTGGCTGCGCGCCGTCCACGGCCACGACATCCCGGCGATCGTCACCACGGCCGACCATTCGGCCGAGGTCGAGGCGGCGGTGCGCGCCGCCGGCTGCGAACTGGTCCACAAGCCGATCAAGCCCGGCCAGCTCCGCGCGCTCCTGGCGCACCTGCTGCGCAAGTCCTGATCCGGCCCGGGCGCGCGAGGCGCCACGACGCGTCCTTGCATAGCACAACCTGAATTGATCTTCGGCCGTCCTGAGACGTCTCGGTCCCGCCACCGTCGAACGAGACGCCTCGTCCGGTTTCTGATTGATTGCTTCGCAATGCGGAACCCGGCTTCGCTCAAGTGCCGCGCGGGCTGGTGATACGATGTTCGGAACTGATCGTCCGAAAATCGCATCATCCATATTCGGGCCCGATCCATCGCGCCATTCCGCCGTTGTCCCGATATCGGCACGGCATCTGCTCCCAGTCGTCGCGATCGGGAGAGATCGTCGCGATCTGACGCTACGGCAGACGAAGTTGCCCGCAACGGCACAACCCGCCCTGCGTTCGATCCGCGACTGTCTTTCCTTGGGTCATGTCTCGCTGATGCCCGAGGAGGTCCTCCGTGTCCGATGCCGCCGTCCTGTCCGACTTCGCGTCCTCGCATGCCGCCGTCCCGGCCGGCGGCCCGTCGATCGCGGTCGACGGCCTCACCCCCGCGGCCTGGGACCGGCTCACCGGCCGGTTCGCCGACGTCAGCCGCTTCCAGACCGCCGCCTATGCCGACGGCCTGCGCGGCCCCGGCCGGATGAGCCACCTCGTGCTGCTGCGGGACGGCGACCCCGTGGCCGGGGCGCGGGTGGCGCTGATGCGCCCGCCCGGCCTCCCGGTCGGCGTCGCCTACGTCAAGGGCGGGCCGTTCTGGCGCCGGCACGGCCGGGCCGCCGACCCGGACGTCTACCGGGAGATCCTCGTCGCGCTCCGGGCCGAGTACGGCGACCGGCGCGGGCTGTGCCTCACCGTCTGCCCCTCCCCTCACCCGGACTACCAGGAGATCGAGGCGGCGCTGCTGCGCGAGAGCGGGTTCCGCCGGAACCGCGACGGCGCCGGCAACGACAGCTTCCTGATGCGGCTCGGGCCCGACGCGGCGGCCCTGCGGGCCGACCTGTCGCAGAAGTGGCGCTACAACCTGAAGCTCGCCGAGCGCAACGGGCTGACCGTGCGGTTCCGGGACCCGATGGAGGCGCTGCCGGAGTTCCACGCCCTCCACGACGCCCTCGTCGCCCGCAAGCGGTTCGTCGGCCGCGAGGCGCTGCACACGCTGCCGGCGCTGTTCCGGCAGTTGCCGCCCGAGCGCGTCCTCGTGGCGACGGTCGCCCATGACGGTGAGACGGTCGCGGCGGCGATCGTGATCGCGGGCGGGGACGTCGCCCATTACCTGTTCGGCGCCACCGCCGATGCGGGCCTGTCGCTCCGGGCGGGCTACGCCCTGCACTGGGGGATCGCGTGCCGCCTCGCCGCGTCCGGGGCGGCGTGGTACGACCTCGGCACCGGGATCGGCAATCCGGGCCTGCGCCTGTTCAAGCAGGGGCTGGTCGGGCGCAGCGGCCGCGTCCTCGCCTCGGCCGGCGAGTTCGACCATGCCGCGACGCCGCGCGCCATCCTCGGCGGCCGGCTGCTCTACGGCCTGCGCGACATCCGGGTGCGGACCTCGGGCCAGTACGCGCACGCGCGCACGCGGCTTCAGGCCGGCCTGCGGCGGATCGCGCCGGCGCGGAGCGTGGCCGGCGCCTGAGAGCGGATCGCGCCGCCCGCGGCCGCGGGCGGCCTCAGAACAGCCCGTCGATCACCTCGATGCCGCCGCCGCGGTTGAGAGTGTGGAGGCCGGCCGTCGCCCAAGGCCCGCCGGGGCGCAGCACCGTCTCGAGGCTCTGGCGGTACTCGGTCGGGGTGAGGCGGTCGATCCGGCACAGCGACAGGGCGGAGCCGTAGCCGCCGGTGGCGTCCTGGGCCGGGCGCCAGAGGTGCCCGCCCTTGCGGTAGAGCGCGCCGCCGGGCCGGGCCGCGCGCAGGTCGACCACGACCGGGTTCTGCGGGTGCGGCGTCCACGGGCCGAGCAGGTCGGGCGCGCTGAACAGGCTCAGGGTGTCGCGCACCGAGGATTGCCAGGGATGGGTGCCGGCGAACATCCACCACGTCCCGCGCATCCGCGTGAGCGTCACGTCCGAGGCCGCGATGCCGTCGAGGAGGATTGCGACACGCTCCCAGCGGTCGGGCAGCCGGGTGGCCCGGTACAGCTCGACCCGGCGGCAGGACGAGCTTTCCGGGATCATGTAGTGGGCGCCGGCATGGGCGAACACGAACGGGTAGGAGAGGTGGTGCGCCTCCTCGATCACCGGGCGCGGCGTGCCGATGCGGCCGTCGGGGCCGATCTCGGCGGCCGAGATCAGGCCCTTGCCGCCGGCGTAGCCGTATTCCTCGACGAACAGGAACCGCCGTCCGGCCTCGGCGAGGACGAACGGGTCGGCGTAGTAGCGCCGGCCGTCGTCGGGCAGCACCGCGTAGCCCCCCGGGACCTGCCCGGTGCGGCCGGTGAAGTCGGCCTCGCCCGACAGCGGCCGCCAGCCGACGCGCCAGTGCGGCGCCGTCGTGCACAGGCGGGTCAGGCGGGCGGCGAGCTTGGCGGCGGCGGTGCGGGCCAGGAAGGCGCCGAGCGCGGCCGCGCCCGGCCGGGCCGACCGCGCCCGCACTGCGACGCCGGCCCGGCGCTCGGGCGCGGCGAGAGGACCGAGCGCCTCGGCGAGGCAGAGGCTCAGGACCGTGCTGAACACCCGGTTGAGGCTGCGGGTCAGAACCGTCCGGCACTCCGCCGCCGGCAGCAGGTCGGCGTCGGCGCGATGCGGGCTGCCGGCGAGGCGCAGCCGCACCGGCTCGCCGGCCAGCAGGGCGTCGAGGAGCGCGTCGTCCCCCGCCAGGCCGCCGTAGAGCGGCTGCAGGCACGGCCCGCCCGCCGCGCAGGGGTCGCCGGTGAGATCGATCACGAG
This sequence comes from Methylobacterium oryzihabitans, assembly GCF_004004555.2. Classification (GTDB taxonomy): domain Bacteria; phylum Pseudomonadota; class Alphaproteobacteria; order Rhizobiales; family Beijerinckiaceae; genus Methylobacterium; species Methylobacterium oryzihabitans. The sequence goes on along the minus strand of NZ_SACP01000003.1, from coordinate 72,392 downwards.
GTCGGGCCCGCCCTCCGGCCCGGACGCGACCTTCGGCCCGAACGCCCGCAGGTCCCCCGGATCGACGAGGTCGGCCGCCTGCTCGCCGCGCAGCCGGTAGATCTGACGCTCCAGGGACAGCAGCAGACGCAGGGCCGGCGGCAGCGGATGCCCGGGCCCGAACGCCACCGCGACCTGCCCGATTCCGGCCCGCGCCAGCGCGTCGAGAAGCCAGAGCTGCCAGCGCCAGATCCGGTCCGGATCGAGGCGGACGGTCACCCGGCGAGCCGGAACCGGCGGCGACTGGGGCGACGCCTCCCGGTCGGGGGACCGCATCAGGCTCAGCGGCGACATGGCGAGGCGACCGGACGGGGACGGCGGAGGGTCATGCGGCGCCGCTCCTTGGCGCGAGGGGATTTTTGGGCGCGAGGGGATTCCTGGACGCGAGGGGGTGCGGCGGGTGGAAGGCGATCGCCAGCGTCACGATGAGGAACATCGCGGTCGTCTTGGTCGACAGGCCGTTGTTGCTGAGCGCCACCGCGAAGAACGCGACCACGGCCATCACCACGCTGCCGGGGGAGCCGGCGACGAGCACCCGCATCAGCCGGGCGAGCATGCCGAGGAACAGGGCGGCGCCGATCAACCCGAACTGGACCGCGAACACCACGAAGGAGCTCTCGATGAACGGCAGGCCGAAGCGTTCGTTGACGATCTTGAGCACCGCGTTGATGTCGGTGCCGAGCAGGATCTCGCCCCAGGACAGGAACCGGAACACGCCGTAGACGTCGACCCGCGCCATCGCGTTCTCGTCGGCGATGCCGCCGCCGAAGCGGCCGAGCGCCCCCGCGGCCGCGAGGACCGCGAGGAGGACGGGGGCGAGCAGCACCACCCCGAGCCCGGCGAGGAGCCGCCGCTGCCGGCGCTGCTCGGGCGGCAGGCCGGCGCCGGCGCCGTGGACGAGTAGCCCGGCGGCGCAGGCTCCGGTGACCATCGTGGCGAGCCGCGCCCCCGAGGCGACGCAGCCGGCGACGAGGATCGCCGACGCGGCGGCCCGCCCGAGCGGGCGCCAGTCCGACGCCGCGACGAAGCCGAGGCCGGCCGTGCACCACAGGCCGAGCTCGAGCGGGTGCGAGGTCAGGGCGGTGGGCCGGAAGACCGCCTCGCTCTCGCTGAACGGCATCAGCCGGACCCGCAGCAGGAACTCGGCGATGCCGACGAGCGCCGAGAGCACGACGTAGCCGAGCAGCAGATGGCCGAAGCCGCGCCGCCACGCCGCCGGAAACGCGAACAGCACCGCCAGCACGATCAGGGTGACGTAGCTGTCGAGGAGGTAGCCGACCGACGCGCTGCGCCCCGACAGGCCGGCGACCACGAGGAGCGCGCTCGCCACCGCGCAGAACCCGAGGAGCGCCCGCACCGCGCGCAGTTCCCAGGCGTCGAGCGCCACGCGGACGGTCGCGAAGGTGACGGCCGCGACGGCGAGCAGGCCCCAGAACGCGGGGTGGATCTTCTCGACTATCGTGCCGCCCTCGGCGGTGTAGTTGATGACGAGGTCGAGAACCCGCCCGTTCAGCCCGATCCGCATCAGGATCAGGGCCGCGGCCGTCAGAAAGAGCGCAGAGTACAGCGGGGTCGCCGTCTCGTCTCCGGTCCACGCCTGCCGTCCGGTTCCGCTCATCGCGCGAGAGTGACCCTGGTGTTCCCGAAGTCGCGACGCCCCGGACGGTCCCGATCACGCACGACCCATCTGCCGACGACTTCGCCACTCTGCCCGGTTCGGGCGCGCGAAGGCAATCGCGCCGGCGCGATTCGGGCCGATCCGCACGGGAAACAATGCGGGCGGGGTTAATGCCCCGTCCCCTCGTCCGGCTTCCGGGCGCCGGACGGGGTTTTCGGCGGTCGCGGCAAGGATTCCTTGTCACCGCCCGGCGCAGGCTGGCGCGACAGCACCGCAGCGGGGACGAGCCGTGAACGCGCATGCCGAGATCGCGCCCGCCGGCGGGCCTGCCCGGGCGGCCGCGCGGCCGCTCCGGGTCCTGTGCGTCACCCCGGCCGGACCGGAGGGACAGGGCGGCATCGACCGGCTCTACCGCTACCTGCGCGAGGCGGGCCGGCTGACGCCGGCGGAGGGCATCGACCTGCGCTTCGTCGCCGGGCGCGGAACGGGGGCGGGCCCCGCCGGCTGGGTGCCCGGCTTCCCGGCCAGGGCCGCCGGCTTCGCGGCCCTGGCGGCGCGCTGGCGCCCGGACGTGGTCCACGTCAATTTCGCCACCGGCGGCAGCCTCCTGCGCAAATGGGTGCTGGCGCGCATCGCCCGCGCCTTCGGGGCCCGGGTGGTGATCCATTTCCACGGCCAGTTTCCGCTCGCGGACGGCCGGGCCCGCGACCTCCAGGGGCGCGTGTTCCTCGCCCTGTGCCGCCTCGCCAGCCGGGTCGTCGCCCTCGGGCCGGTGTCGCGCGAGCGGTTCGCGGTGCGGGCCGGGGTGGCGCCGGAGCGGATCTGCGTCGTGCCGAACGGCATCCCGGACTTCGCCCCCGGTCTGATGCTGCCGAAGGCCTCCGGCGGGCCGGTGCGGATCCTGCTCGCCGGGCTCGTCGGCGAGCACAAGGGCGTGCCGGTGCTGATCGAGGCGCTGGCGCGGCTCGCTGCGAATCCCGCCTGGACCTGCACCGTGGCCGGCAACGGCGAGGTCGACCGCTGCGCCGGGCTCGCCGCCGCGGCCGGGCTCGCCGACAGGATCAGGTTCACCGGCTGGATCGACCCGGAGGCGATGCACCGGCTGATGCGCGAGGCCGACCTCGTCGTGCTGCCGTCCCTGTCGGAGAACATGCCGCTGTCGCTGATCGAGGGCGCCTGCGCGGGGGCGGCCCTGGTGGCGACCGACGTCGGCGAGACCCGCTCGATCCTGAACGACGGCGTCAACGGCGTCCTGGTCCGGCGCGATCCCGAGGCGCTCGCCGCCGCGATCGGCGGGCTGATCGGCGACCGCGGCCGGCTCGGGGCGATGCAGGCGGCGTCGCGGCGGATCTACGAGGCCGATCTCGGCCTCGACGCGATGGCCGACCGGCTGAAGGCCGTCTACGCCGCGGCGGCGGGGGATCAGTAGCGCCGCAACCGCGCCAGGGCGGCGAACGCCCGCTCGACCAACCCGGCCGGGCGGTCATCCGCCCGCATCGCCTCGGCCCAGCGCAGCAGGTCCTCGGCGGCGCCGCGGGGATCGGGCAGGCGGTGGCGGACGCTGAACCCGCTGCCCCCGACGTCCTCGGTGCCGGGCTGGTGCAGGTACGCCACCCGGTTGCCGGCCAGCACGTCGACGAGGCGGAAGGTCGGGTTGATCCGCGGCGCGTGGCTGAGGCCGATCACCCGCCGGCCGGGGGGGGCGAAGATCGCGGTGTGCAGCGCCGAGCCGACCGAGCCGAGCACGACCCGGCGGGTGGCGAACAACCGGACCTGCTCGGAGAAGCTCATCGCCTCGGGATGGACGATCTCGACGCCGCCGCGCTCCAGCACCGCCACGACCTCGTCCTCGTTGTCGATGCGCCGCACGCCGCCGGCGAGCCGGGTCTTGGCGAGGTAGGCCGGGCGCTCGTCCCGGTCGACCTCGTCGGGCGCGTAGCAGCCGGCCCCGATGGCGAGGCAGAGGTCGCGGTAGACCGGATGCGCGAAAGCCTCCTCCTGAAGCGCCGGCGCCGGCACCACCACCCGGCGCAGGATCCGCGGCTCGTCGAAGGCCGCGACGTCCCTCGGCGCCAGCCCGAGCCGGGCCAGGATGTCGATCGCGAAGCGGAACGGCTGCCACAGCGCCTCGGTCGCCGGGGCGTAGCACAGGATCGGCGGCCGCTTCGCATCCCGGTCGAGGAGCGGCCAGAACCGCGGCACGGTGTTGATGACGAAGTGCCCGTAATGCATGTGCGCGCCGCCGAGGAACAGGTAGGCGTCCTCCGGCGCCACCGGCACCTCCGGCGGCAGGTCGTCGGGCCAGTCGGTGCGCTGCCACGCCGGCTCGCCCCGGCGCCCGCGCCGATCCACGCTCTCCGGCACGCAACGCCGGTCGCCGTCGAACAGCCCCGAGGGCCGGCCGCGCGCCGCGCTGTGCGGCAGGTAGAGCGCGCCCTCGAGGGTGCGCACGGCCGGCAGGCCGCGGCGGATGCGGATGCGCGAGGCGACGGTGCAGGGACGGAGGGACATGCGGGGCCTGTGGCGGTGCGGTCACGCCGACGCGGACGAGCCGGCCTATCGGCCCTCCTTCCGCAGGACCCTTCGGCGGGACTTGATCGCTTCGACCTTGGAGTTCAACCTCCGGATCGAGCGGGCCCGCGGCCTCTCCCGGAAGATCGTGTGGTCGGTGAGAGCGACGAGGATGACGGCGTCCTGGGTCTGCTCCACGATCAGCAGCACATCGTCATCGACATCGTGACCGACATGAAGGTGCATCCAACCGTAATCATCGAGCAGGAAATCACGCCCCGCACTCTTGCGATAATAATGATCCGGCAAGCCAGTCCCGGCCTTGATGCGGTCGACGATGTCGGCGATGTTTCTCTTGAATCTCTCGAAATCGATCCCTGGCTTGACCGCGAAGGTTCCATCGGACAACAGGACCAGCTCGACCGACTTCGGCCTCGCCTCGATCCTGTCGGCCTTCATCGCTTCCGGTTGCCGGCGAACATCGTCTCGGCGACCTCGCTGCCGGACAGGCCGTCGGTACCGGTGCGCCGGCCGGTACGGCCCGCAAGCTCGACGACCTCGAACGCCTCCGAGGCCGTGTCGACCACGAGGTCGTCGCGCCGGGTCACGAAGACCCGAATGGTCGGTCGGGCGCCGATCCCGGATCCGAGAATCGTCTTGGCGGCACGCTTGAGAACGGGCACGGCGCTCCTCCGGTTCGGCGGGAACTTGTAGCACGGAAACTCCCGCGAGGCAGCCAGGGTCCCCGGCCCGCGTCTCCGGCCCGCGTCTCCGGCCCGCGTCTCCGGCCCGCGCGCCCTTTCCTCCCGCCGCCGGGCCTCTTACATCCGGGGCATGAGCCGCACCACCGGGAACGACGTCCCGCCCGACGCCCTCGACGTCCTCGACGAGGACGCCGACGAGGCGGTCGAGGCCCTCGACACCGCGCCGGAGATCGATTTCGACCTCGACGCCGAAGCCGGGCAGTTGCGGGCCGGAACCGAGGTGATCCGGCGGTTCTGGTCGACCCTGCCGTCCTCGCCGGGCGTCTACCGGATGTTCGACGCCAAGGGCGACGTGCTCTACGTCGGCAAGGCCAAGAACCTGAAGAACCGGGTCGGCTCCTACGCCCGCGGGCAGGCGCATTCGAACCGCATCGCCCGGATGATCGCCGAGACGGCGTCGATGGAGTTCGTCACCACGGCGACCGAGACCGAGGCGCTGCTGCTCGAGGCCAACCTCATCAAGCAGCTGAAGCCGCGCTTCAACGTGCTGATGCGGGACGACAAGTCCCTGCCCTACATCCTGCTCACCGCCGACGGCGAGGCGCCGCAGCTCGTCAAGCACCGCGGCGCCCGGCGCCGGCCGGGCAACTATTACGGTCCGTTCGCGAGCGTCTGGGCGGTCAACCGCACGGTCAACGCGCTCCAGCGCGCCTTCCTGCTGCGCTCCTGCTCCGACAGCTACTACGAGAACCGCACCCGCCCCTGCCTGCTCTACCAGATCAAGCGCTGCTCGGGCCCCTGCACCGGCGAGATCGCGCCGGAGGACTACGCCAAGCTCGCCGACGAGACCCGGGCGTTCCTGTCCGGCAAGTCGACGGCGGTGAAGGAGCGCCTCGCCGCCGAGATGCAGGAGGCGGCCGAGACCTGGGAGTTCGAGAAGGCGGCGCGCCTGCGCGACCGCATCGCCGCGCTCGCCGCCATCCAGGGCGTACAGGGCGTCAACACCCAGGACATCGAGGAGGCCGACGTGTTCGCCCTCGACGAGCAGGCCGGGCAGTTCTGCATCGAAGTGTTCTTCTTCCGCAACTGGCAGAACTGGGGCAACCGCGCCTACTTCCCGAAGGCCGACCGGTCGATGGGCCCGTCCGAGGTGCTGGGCTCGTTCATCGGCCAGTTCTACGACGACAAGCCGGCGCCGCGCTTGGTCCTGGTCTCGCACGCGATCGAGGATGCCGAATTGCTCGCCGCCGCGCTCTCGACCCGGGCCGAGAACCGGGTCGAGATCCACGACCCGCGCCGGGGCGAGCGCCGCAACCTCGTCGAGTACGCCGCCCGCAACGCCAAGGAGGCGCTCGGCCGGCGCCTCGCCGACACCGCCTCGCAGGGCAAGCTGATGGCGGCGCTCGGCACCTCGCTCGGGCTGGCGCGGGCGCCGCGGCGGATCGAGGTCTACGACAACTCGCACATCATGGGCACCAACGCGGTCGGGGCGATGATCGTCGCCGGCCCGACCGGGTTCATGAAGACCCATTACCGCACCTTCACCATCAAGTCGGCCGAGGTGAAGCCGGGCGACGATTACGGGATGATGCGCGAGGTGCTGCACCGCCGCTTCAGCCGGCTGGTCAAGGAGCATCCCCGCACCCCGGCCGAGGCCGCCGTCGCGGCGGCGGAGGGCGGACCGGCCGTGCCGGAAGCACCGCCGCCGGAGGAGTCCGACGTGTTTCCGCCCTGGCCCGACCTCGTGCTGATCGACGGCGGGCGCGGCCAGCTCGACGCCGCCCGCACCGCGCTGGAGGAGATCGGCGTCACCGACGTGCCGCTCGTCGGCATCGCCAAGGGCCGCGACCGCGACGCCGGCCGCGAGACCTTCTTCCTGCCGGCCAAGCCACCGTTCAAGCTGCCGCCGCGCGATCCCACCCTGTACTTCGTCCAGCGCCTGCGCGACGAGGCCCACCGCTTCGCCATCGGGGCGCACCGGGCCAAGCGCAAGCGCGAACTCATCAAGAACCCACTCGACGAGATCCCGGGCATCGGCCCGACCCGCAAGCGGGCGCTGCTGCACCATTTCGGGACGGTGAAGGCGATCGAGCGGGCGGCGCTCGAAGACCTCGCCCGCACCCCGGGCGTCAACGCCGCCACGGCGCGGGCGGTGTACGACTTCTTTCACGCCAATGGCTGAGCATCCGGCTTGCCCGGGCTCCGGGTGCTCCCATATGCTACTTCATCCGGGAAAATTCCGGAAAAGCTCCTTCCTCGGAACACGTACGACGCAGGTGGAGACCGTCATGAGAAAGCTTGAAGGCGTTCGCTACTGACGTAAGGTTGCGGAAGCGAATCAGGCAACGGGCGACATCGATGCCTTGGTGGAGTCCGTTCGTCCCTGCCGTCGCGACCCTCGTGTCTGTGATCGCCGCAGGAATCTACGCAACCGTCACGATCCGCAACAATCGCGAGATCGCCCGTCTCAAGGCGACGCTCGACCTGATCGAGAAAGCCGAGTCGTCGGAATTCTACCGTGATCTTGCCGTTGCCTTCCGCAATGCCCTGGCGCCGGACGACCCGGCCAAGAAGACGCCCCTCGACGCCATTCTCAAGCCGAAGAATCCCTACGAAGTCGATCAGAGAACAAAGATCGTTTTCTTTCTTAATCACTATGAACTGATTGCCACGGGCTTCGAGCGCGGGGTCCTCGACAAGAGCTTCTACGCATCTTTCATGCGTGGAGCCGTGGTCCGCGATTGGCGCGCCGCCGAGCCGTTCGTCATCGCGTTGCGCTCGAAAGATCCGAGCCCCCATCCCAGCCCGAAGAAGATCTATGAGAAGTTCGAGGCCCTGGCCGGTGGATGGGCGAGAGAGATCGAGGCCGAGGCGCGAGTTGCACGCGCTCCACCCCGGAACCCGACGGGTATCGCGCGGTGAGAATCCGGCATCTGCGCCGCACGCTCCGGCGGCCCCAAACCGGTTGACGGCCCCTCCCCGCGCGTGGTTTCACCCGGGGCAATGAACGCGGTCCTGCCCCGGCGCCGGTCGAAGGCCCTGAACCTCGCCAACCTCCTGACCTACGGCCGTCTGGTCGCGGTCCCGGTGGTGGTGGCGCTGCTGTTCTGGCCGCTCGACCCGACCGCGCGGTTCAGCGCGCTGGCGGTCTACGTCGCCGCCGCGATCACCGACTATCTCGACGGCTACGTCGCCCGCACCTACGCCCAGACCTCGGCGCTCGGGCGGATGCTCGACCCGATCGCCGACAAGCTCCTGGTCGCCGCCTGCCTGCTGATGCTGTGCGCCGACAACACCATCGCCGGATACTCGATCTGGGCCGCGATCGTGATCCTGTGCCGCGAGATCCTGGTCTCGGGCCTGCGCGAATACCTCGCCGAGCTGAAGGTCGGCGTGCCGGTGAGCCGGGTCGCCAAGTGGAAGACCGGGGTGCAGCTCGTGGCGCTCGGCTTCCTCATCCCCGGCCCGGCCGGGGAGGCGATCCTGCCGCACGCGATCGCCATCGGCCTCGTCCTGCTCTGGGTCGCCGCCGGCCTGACCCTGTGGACCGGCTGGGACTACATGCGCGCCGGCATCCGCCACGTCATCGACGACGACGCCTGAGGCCGCGATGAAGCTCGTCTACTTCGCCTGGGTCCGCGAGCGGATCGGCCGGCCGGAAGAGATTCTGGACCCGCCGCCCGAGGTGACCACCGTCGCCGAGCTGGTCGGCTGGCTGCGCGGCCGCGGCGAGGAATACGCCTACGCCTTCGAGAACGAGGGCGTCGTGCGTGCCGCCGTGGACCGCGTCCACGCCAAGCCCGACACGGCGCTCGCCGGCGCCGCGGAGGTCGCGTTCTTCCCGCCGATGACCGGCGGATGAGGCCCCTCCCCGCCTCCGCGGCGCTTCTCTTCGCCCTGCTCGCCGCCGCGCCCGCCCGGGCCGAGGCGACGGCCGGGCCGGTCCTCGTCCATACCGGGATGTGCGAGGCGTCCGGCGCCGTCGCGTATCCGCCCGGGGGCTTCGACGACCGCTTCCTGGTGGTGGACGACGAGGACAACCGCCTGCGGCTCTACGCGGCCGGCGCCGGCGGCCCCGCCCTGGCGCTCGGCGACGCCGATCTCGGCCCCGCCCTCGGCCTGTCGGGCAAGAAGGCGGCGGATTTCGAGGGCGCGGCGTGGCTCGGCCCCGTCCTCGTCCTGACCGGCTCGCACAGCCGCAACCGCCACGGCGAGGTGTCGGAGAGCCGGCGCCGCCTCATTGCGGTGCGGATCGCGGGCGGCGACACGCCCGGTGTTGTGGTGGCCGGAACGGCGCGGCGCGACCTCGCCCCCGCCTTCGCCGCCCTCGACCGCCGCCTCGCCAAGGCGATCGGGTCGGAGGGCGCTCCGCGGCCGAAGCTCGACCCGAAGCGCAAGGGCTTCAACATCGAGGGGCTCGCCGCGACGCCGGACGGCGCGACGCTGTGGTTCGGCCTGCGCAACCCGCTCACCCGGCGCGGCGAGGCCCTGGTGGTGCCGCTGGAGAATCCGCGCGAGGTGCTGGAGCGCGGCGCCGCCCCCCGCTTCGGCCGGCCGGTGCCGCTGGCCCTCAGCGGGCGCGGCATCCGCGCCATGGCGTTCAGCCCGGCGAGCGGCGGCTACACCCTCGTGGCCGGTCCGGTCGGCAACGACGGCGCGTTCGACCTCTACCGCTGGTCGGGCCGCGCCGGCGAGGCGCCGCGGCCGGTGCCCGGCGCCGCCGCGGTCCTGGCGGCCTTGCCGCAGTTCCAGCCGGAAGGGCTCGTCGCCGACCCGGCCTCCGACCGGGTCCGCCTGCTCAGCGACGACGGAAACCGCACGATGCCGGACGGCAGGACCTGCGACAGATCCGACGCTCCGGCCTTCCGCAGCGTCGTGCTCGACCTGCGCTGACCTAAGAGGCTGTTCGAGCCGTCGTCCAAAGTATTGAACGCGCGAAGCACCATTTCCCGGACGACTGGAGCGCCAGCGGAAGGAGATCCGGGATCCAGACGTAAGACTTGCCGCGAAGCGGCTCCGTCCACCAGCACTGTTGCTATTGATAGACGCTTCGCGATTTATTGTGCTGGATCCCGGGTCGCATTCCGCTGGCGCTTCATGCGCCCGGGAAAGCGGGAGCTTATTCTTTAGATCGAGAGTCAAACAGGCTTCAAGCAGAGTTACATAGCCGAAATCTGCTTTAATTCCTTGTTTTTACATCATTTTCGCCACCGAGACGGCAACCGTTCGGCGAACGATGCTGAGCATCACCCCGCCAGCGCGGCGGTGAACTCCTTCAGGTTGTGGCGCATCAGGTCGAGATAGGTCGGGGCCGGGCCGTTCGGCTCCGACAGCGCGTCGGAAAACACCCGGCCGCCGGCCTTGGCGCCGCTCTCGCGCGAGATCTGCAGCATCAGCCGCGGGTCGGCGACGTTCTCCAGGAAGACCGCCGGGATCTTCTCGCGCCGGATCTGGCGCACGATGCGTGCCACGTCCTTCGCCGTCGCCTCGCTCTCGCTCGACACGCCCTGGGGGGCGATGAAGCGCAGGCCGTAGGCGCGGGCGAAGTAGCCGAAGGCGTCGTGGGTGGTGATGACCCGGCGGCGATCCTCGGGGATGCGGGCGAGCCCGGCGCGCAGTTCGGCGTCGAGGGCGGTCAGCCTGTCGCGGTAGGCGGCGGCGTTGGCCTCGTAGGTCGCGCGCCCCTCGGGATCGGCGGCGATCAGCCCGTCGCGGATGTTGGCGACGTAGATCGCGACGTTGGCGACGTTCTGCCAGGCATGGGGATCGAGGGCGTGGTCGCCGTGCGAGTGGCCGTGGCCGCCTTCCTCCTCGATCGCCTTGACGCCCTTCGAGGCGGTGACCACGACCGCCCTGGTGCCGGACGCCCGCACCAGCCGGTCGATCCAGCCCTCGAAGCCGAGGCCGTTGACCACCACGATGCGCGCCGCAGCGAGGGTCTGGGCGTCGCTCGGCGAGGGCGAGAAGCCGTGAGCGTCGCCGTTCGGCCCGACCAGGGAGGCGACCTCGACCCGCTCGCCCCCGACCTGCCGCACGAGGTCGGCGAGGATCGAGAAGGTCGCCACCGCCTTCAGGGGCGCCGCCGCCGCCGGCATCGCCATGAGGGCGAGGAACAGCACCCCGGCCCAGACTCTCGCACCGATCATCGCGCACCCCTCTGCGAACCGGGCCGCTTATGCCGCCCGGCCGACGGGGATGCAACACTGTTACACTGCGCCTACTCGGCCGGCACCGCCCCGTGCGGCACCGCCGGCGCCGGCGCGCCGGCCCGGGCGGCGGCCATCAGCAGGCCGGCGACGAGGAGGTAGGAGACGGCGAGCGCCGGCTTGACCGCGACGCCGACCGCCGGGCCGTGCATGAAGCCGAAGAAGGTCAGCACCGCGCCCGCGAGGGCGAAGGCGGCGGCGCGGCGGAACTCGCGCTCGATGATGAAGGCGGCGATCGCCCCGAGGATCAGGCCGCCGAGGATCGCGCCCTCGCCGAGGACTTCGAGGCCGGCATACAGCACCCCGGCCTGCCCGAGCTTGTCGAGCCCGACCGCGGGGGCGCTGGTGCCGGCGGCGGCGAGCGCCCCGTCGATGAGGGTCCGGGCCCAGTGGGCGAGATGGGGCGCGAAGGCGAGCACGATCGCGGGCGCGTGGGAATGCGGCGTCTCCTGGAACGCCTGGGCGCCGATCAGCATGCCGATGTAGAGCAGGATCGGCGCGATCGCGACGATCGGCACGAGGCTCGACAGCAGCGAGATCAGGTTGAGCCAGGCGAGCACCAGCACCACCGCGCCGGTGGCGAAGGAATAGCCGATCCGCCCGCCCATCGCCTTCCAGCCGGGATGGCCGATATAGACCGCGTTGATGAACGGGTTGCCCATCAGGCAGCCGATCAGGCTGACGGCGCCGTCGGCGGTGAGGACCCGGGTGGTCGGGTAGGCGTCGCCGGCGGCCTCGGCGCTCTCGACGTTGTCCATCGCCTCGACGAGGTCGTAGATCCCGAACGGGATCGCCGTGACCAGGATCACCCCGAGGAACTCGAACCCGCCGAAGACGTGGCCGACGGCCGGCAGCGGCACCGAGAAGCCGATGCCGTGGAGCGCCGCGAGGAAGCCCGGCCCGCTGACGCCGCCGACGTCGATCCCGACGAGCTTGGCGCCCCAGGCGACGGCGAGGCCGAACAGGATCGCCACCAGCCCGGCCGGCAGGCGGCCCGGATAGCGCACGCCGCCGAACCACGCGAGCAGGATGATCGCGAAGGCGACGACGCCGATGACCGGCGTGGTGATGAGTTCGAGCGCCGGGCGCATGGCGATGAAGGTGACGGAGACGCCCGCGAGCGTCCCGAGCAAAGCCGCCCGCGGGGTGATGCGGCGCACCACCGGGGCGACGAAGCCGCCGATCATCAGGATGAAGCTCTGGATGAACACCCAGGCCAGCCCGGCCTCCCAGCCCTTCACCGGATCGCCGGTGGCGAGCTTGATCGGCAGCATCACCACGAACACGACGATGAACATGTGCGGCACGCTGATGCCGGAGGGTAGCGCGCAGACGTCGTCGCGGCCGCTCGCCTGCGCCAGCCTCCAGGCGAGCCAGCCGTAATAGGCGGTGGAGAGGAACAGCATCAGGCCGACCGCCGGCAGGATGCGCCCGAAGGTGATCGCGTCCGGCATGCCGAGCACGAAGCGCAGCAGCCCGGTCAGCACCAGCAGGTTGACCAGGATGTTGGTGCCGAAGCCGAACAGGGCGTTCCAGTCGCCGGGCACCCAGAGGGCCGGCCGGAACCCGGTGGGCGCGGTCGCTGCGCTGCCTGACATCGCGATCTCCTGTCGCGCGGGGAGACGGATCAGCCGGCCTGCCGCAGGGCCGCCACCGCGGCGGCGCTGGTCGAGACCCAGCCGAAGATGCCGCCCTGCGCCTTGACCATCGCGAGGCCGGCCTCGTGGAACTCGGGGAAGTACGACGCGCAGGCGTCGGCGATGACGACGCAGCGGTAGCCGCGGTCGTTGGCCTCGCGCACGGTGGTGTGGACGCAGACCTCGGTGGTGACACCGCAGACGAGGAGCGCCTGGACGCCGCGGGCCTCGAGAATCGCCCCGAGATCGGTGGCGTAGAACGCGCCCTTGCCGGGCTTGTCGATCACCGGCTCGCCGGGGCGCGGCGCCAGGGCCGGCACGATGTCGTGGCCGGGCTCGCCGCGGATCAGGATGCGGCCCATCGGCCCGGGGGCGCCGATGCGGGCGCTCGGCTCGCCGCGCTCCAGCTTGGCCGGCGGCGCGTCCGACAGGTCGGGGGCGTGGCCCTCCCGGGTGTGGATGACGAGGAGCCCGGCGTCGCGCGCGGCGTCGAGCACCGCCCGGCACGGCAAGACCGCCCGGGCCAGCCGCGACACGTCGTTGCCGAGGGATTCGCCGAATCCGCCCGGCTCCAGGAAGTCGCGCTGCATGTCGATGATGACGAGGGCGGTCGTCGCGGGGTCGAGGCGCAGGGGCGCGGGCTCGGCGTCGATGAGCACGGTCATGCGGATGGGCCCTGGTCGGGGGCGCCGCGGCACGGGACGCGCGACGCCGTCCGCGACTGTGCCATCGCGGCAACGACTTGGCGTGAGGGAAGAACAGGCAGTCGTGCCCAGGATCAGCGCAAGCTCTGCCGCCGGGATGAGCCGCCGCGGCTCGGGACGGACCTGCGTCAGGTGCAGGCGCCGGGGTTGACGCTCGCGGCGCGGTCGGGCCACCATCCCGTCCCAACCGCGCTTCGCCGCGCAAGGCCAGTCATGCCGCACCACCAGACCACCGCCCGGCGCGCCCCGAAGCAGCCCGACCTGATGAGCCTCGACGACGCCGCCTGTCCCGCCTGTCACGGGCAGATGCGCGCCCACTGGGAGGAGCGTCCGCACGGCCGGCTGATGGTGGTGGCCTCGACGCCGGTGGTCGAGGCGTTCGGCGGCGGCGTCGAAACCCGTTACGTCTGCCTCGAATGCGGCCACACCCTGCTGCACTCCACCGGCCGCTTCGGCCGCGGCTGGCACTGAGCACATCACAGCCGCGCGCCGGCCCGCGTTGCCGCCCCCCCGTCGTCCATGGTAGCGCCGCGGCCTCGCGAGGAACCGGAGGGCAGCCGGTCCGGAGGCCGGGAGGGCCCACATGGCGCGGCGCATCCGGGGAGACACGCTCCCGCTCCTGCGGCGGCTGTGGCGCGACTGGCTGAGGCCGCACGCCGCGACGCTGGCGGTGGTGCTGGTGCTGATCGCCGTCGTGGGCGCCAGCACCGGGTTCTACCCGACGCTCATCAAGGCCGCCTTCGACGCCTTCGACGCCAAGGACGCCGCCGCCCTCGCCTACGCGCCGGTCCTCGTCATCGCCGTGACCTCGGTGCGCGGCTTCGCGCTGTTCGCCCAGACCGTGCTGACCAACCGGGTCGTGACCCGGGTCGAGGCCGACATGCAGGCGGCGCTCTACGCCCACATGATCGACGCCGACCTCGCGCAGCTCGACCGCGAGAGCCCGGCGAGCCTGACCCAGCGCTTCACCACCGACTTCGCCTACGTCAAGGAGGCGCTGACCCGCATCTCGACGGTGCTGCTGCGCGACGTCGCGATGCTGGTGGCCCTGTTCTGCGCGATGCTGTGGATGGACCCGGTCCTGACTCTCGTCGCCGCCGTGACGGTGCCGTTCGTCGCCGGCCCGATCGCCCGCATCGGCAGGAAGCTGCGCCGGGTCGCGACCTCGACCCAGGAGCAGGTCGGCTCGACCGCGAGCCTCATCAGCGAGAGCCTCGCCGGCGCCCGGGTGGCCAAGACCTACGGCCTGGAGGGCTACCTCAAGGCCCGCACCGCCGCCGCCCTGGAGGAGGTGCGCCGCCTCAAGATGAAGGCCGCCAACGCCCGCGGCCGGCTCGACCCGCTGCTGGAGATCGGCGGCGGGCTCGCGGTCGCCGGGGTGCTGGTGCTGATCGGCAACCGCATCCTGTCGGGGGAGAAGACCGTCGGCGACTTCACCGGCTACGTCGCCGCCCTGCTGCTCTCGGCCCAGCCGGCGCGGGCGCTCGGCAACCTCAACGCAATCCTCCAGGAGGCCGGCGCGGCGCTCGCCCGCACGTTCGCGCTGATGGACGAGGCACCGACGATCCGCGAGGCGCCCGGCGCCCCGGCCCTGCGGGTCGCTGGCGGCGAGATCCGCTTCGAGGGCGTGCGCTTCCGCTACCGCGACGACGCCCCGGCGCTGGAGGGCATCGACCTCGTGGTGCCGGCGGGCTCGACGACGGCGCTGGTCGGCCGCTCGGGCTCGGGCAAGTCGACCCTGCTGTCCCTGGTGCCGCGGCTCCACGACGTCGCCGGCGGCCGGGTCGCCATCGACGGGCAGGACGTGCGCGCGGTGACGCTGGCCTCCCTGCGCCGCGCGGTGGCGGTGGTGTCGCAGGAGGTGGTGCTGTTCGACGACACCATCGCGCAGAACATCGCCTTCGGGCGCGAGGGCGCGGACCAGGACGAGATCGAGGCCGCCGCCCGCAGCGCGGCGGCGCACGACTTCATCGCCGCCCGGCCGGGCGGCTACGAGTTCCGGGTCGGGCCACGGGGCGAGCGCCTGTCGGGCGGCGAGCGCCAGCGCATCGCGCTGGCCCGCGCCTTCCTGCGCGACGCGCCGATCCTGCTCCTCGACGAGGCGACCTCGGCCCTCGACACCGAATCCGAGCAACTGGTCCAGGCGGCGCTCGCCCGGCTGATGCGCGGCCGCACCACCCTCGTCATCGCCCACCGCCTGTCGACCGTGCGCGAGGCCGACCTGATCGTCGCGATGGAGGCCGGCCGGGTCGCCGAGACCGGCACCCACGCCGCGCTGCTCGCCGCCGGCGGCACCTATGCCCGGCTGCACCGGCTCCAGCTCGGCGGCGCCGACCCCGACCCGGTGCTCGTGCCGTGAAGCCGTTCCCGCCTCCCGCCGTCGAGCCGGCTCCCCTCCCCGCGCAGCCGCCGCGCCTCGCCGCCGGGATCGCGTGGGCGATGCTGGCGGTGTCGATCTGGGGCGGCTGGTTCGTGGTCACGCGCCGGGCGGTCGGGGGCGGCAGCGGCCTCGGCCCGGCGGATCTCGTGGCCCTGCGCTTCGGCATCGGCGGGCTGGTGCTGCTGCCGGTGCTGCTGCTGCGCCTGCGCGAGATCCGGCGTGCCCGGATCGGCGACGGGGTGGTGCTGTTCCTGGCCCAGGGCGCCCCGTTCGCGCTGTTCATCTCGATCGCCCTGCGCTACGCCCCCGCCGGCCACGGCGCCGCGCTGACGCCCGGGACGATGCCGCTCTTCGCCGGGCTGTTCGGCATCGTGCTGCTCGGCGACCGGCCGCGGCGCGGCGCCCTCCTCGGGCTCGGGCTGATCGCCCTCGGTGCGCTCTCCCTCGCCGGCGGATTCCGCGATGCCGACGAGCTGTTCGGCTACGCGCTGTTCGTCACCGCCGCCATGGTCTGGGCCTACGGCACCGCGCGGATGCGCCGCTCGGGCCTGCGCGCCCTCGACGCCACGGCGCTGATCTGCGTCGCGTCGCTCGTCACCTACGTGCCGACCTACCTCGCCCTCGGCCTGTCGCGGCTGTCGCAGGCGCCAATGCACGAGGTGCTGTTCCAGGGCGTCTACCAGGGCGTGCTGGCGAGCGTCGTGGCGCTGATCGCCTTCAACCGCTCGCTGGAGCTGATCGGCCGGCGCACGCCCGGCTTCACCGCCCTGGTTCCGGTCATCGCGACGCTGCTGGCGATCCCGGTGCTCGGCGAGGTGCCGGACGCACTCCATGTCGGGGCGATCGTGGCGATCGGCGCCGGCGTGCTGCTGACGACGCGGGGGTGAGCGGGATCATACGGTTTCTGATTGATCGCTTCGCGATGCAGAAACCGGCTTCGCTCAGTCGCCACGCAGGCTTCGATACGATTTTCGATGGATCGCCCGGCGGTTGCTGCGCAATCGCCGGGCGATGCGAAAATCGGCTTCGCTCAAGCGCCGCGCGGGCTTGTGATACGGAATCCGGAAGCAATCTTCCGGATTCCGTATCACTCGCGCTTCAGCAGGCGGTCGACCACGAGGTCGGACCAGAACCCGGCCCGGAACTCCCGCGTCAGCGCCTCGGGGTCGTAGGCGGTCTCGACCCAGTCGAGGAAGGACAGGCCGCGCGCCGGGCCTTCGGCGAGGTAGCGGTCGAAGAACGCGTCGAGGATGCCGGTCTTGGCGAAGCGGAAATGGCCGAAGCGCGGCGAGAGCTGGCGCGCGGCCTCGGCCACCGGCCGGTCCTCGTGCAGGATGAGATAGAGCGCCGCGGCGAAGCCGGCCCGGTCGGCGCCCGACTTGCAGTGCAGCACCGCCGGGTAGTCGATGCCGGCGAAGAAGTCGCGGGCGGCGAGCAGCGTCTGCCGGGACGGCGCCTCGCGGGAGCGGACCACGAACTCGACGAGGCGCAGGCCCTCGCGCTCGCACGCCTCGCGCTGGAGCTGCCACGAGCCGTGCTCGCGCCCGCCGCGCAGGGAGATGATCGTGCGCACGCCCCGGCGCTTGAACCACGCGAGGTCGTGCGGCGCCGGCTGGGCCGAGCGCCACAGGCCGCCGGTTCCGACCCGGTGGCGGTTCTGGTAGGCCAGCCGCAGCACGCCGTGGTCGACGAACAGCATGTTGGCCCAGGCGCGCAGGCGGCCGCGGCGGCCGACGATCGGCTTCTCCCAGCGGGCGATGCGGGCCATGCGCCGGGCGTAGCGGGTCTCGGGCGGAAGGAAACGGTTGATCACGCGGTCTCGAACCCGGGCGGGCGGCTTTTCCACCCCGAAAGCGCCGGCCGGCGGCCCCGGCGCCGCCGCGGGCCGCGGACGGGTCTCGTTCCGGGCGGGTCGCGTGCTCTAGCAGCCGCGTGGCGCATCCGCAACGAGGGGGCCGGATCTGAGCCGGCTCGCCACCCTGGCATTGCGCTTGCTGCACCCCTTCCCGCACTCTGAGGCCTCGGTCGCGCGGACCGGTCACGCTGAAGGACCGGCGCGCGGACGGTGCCTCCGATCCGCGGGCCCAGCGCCGGTCGTCCAGACCCGGCGGCCGGGACCGGCGGCGCCGGCCGGGTCGTGGACCCGGACGATCCATCCATCGGTTCGGGGGCTTGGCCGTGAGCACGAAGGTCGTCAGTATCCGCCGGGCGAGCCCGGACGACGCGGTGATGCTGTCGGGGGTTTTCGACGCCGCCTGGCGCGAGGCGTATCAGGGCATGATCCCGGGGGTCGCGCTCGACCGCATGCTGGCGCGGCGCGGCCCGGCATGGTGGCGCTCCACCGTCGGCCGCGGCCGGCCGCTGGTGGTGCTGGAACTCGGCGAGGCCGTCGTCGGCTACGTCTCCTACGGCCGCTGCCGCGACCGCGCGCTGCCGGCCGAGGGCGAGATCGACGAGATCTACCTCGCCCCGACCCACCAGGGCCTCGGCTACGGCACCCGGCTGTTCCGCGCCGTGCGCAACGACCTCGGCGACCGCGGCATCGCGCGGGTGGCGGTGTGGTCGCTCGCCGACAACGACCGCGCCCGGAGCTTCTACGAGCGCCTCGGCGGCCGCCTCGTCGCCGAAGCGTCGGACCGGATCGCCGGGGTCGAACTGGCGAAGGTCGCCTATCTGTTCGGATGAGATGCATCGGTCGCCCGAATCAGTAACCGGTTCGGGGCGACCGTGGCCGGGCGGCGCTTGTGCTCCCGGCACCGGGTCTCTAAGCAGCCGGTGATCCGGGGCCCATGGCCCTCCTGGGAGCTCGACACGTCATGCGCCTCGACGCCATCTCCATCGGCAAGAACCCGCCGGACGACGTCAACGTCGTCATCGAGGTTCCCCTCGGCGGCGAGCCGATCAAGTACGAGATGGACAAGGAGGCCGGGACGCTCATCGTCGACCGCTTCCTCTATACCTCGATGCACTACCCGGGGAACTACGGCTTCATTCCCCACACCCTGTCGGGCGACGGCGACCCGTGCGACGTGCTGGTCGCCAACACCCGCGCCATCGCGCCCGGCGCGGTGATGAGCGTGCGCCCGGTCGGCGTGCTGGTGATGGAGGACAATGCCGGCGAGGACGAGAAGATCGTCGCGGTGCCGTCGCGCCACCTCACCAAGCGCTACGACCGGATCGAGAACTACACCGACCTGCCCGAGATCACGATCCACCAGATCCAGCACTTCTTCGAGCACTACAAGGATCTGGAGCCCGGCAAGTGGGTGAAGATCGTGCGCTGGGGCGACAAGGCCGAGGCGCACCGCCTGATCCTCGAAGGCATCGAGCGCGCCAAGGCCGAGAAGGCCTGAGCCTTCCCGAGCGACGGAAAGAGGGGCGCCGAGGCGCCCCTCTTTCCGATCAGAAGAACGCCTGCAGCCCGGTCTGCGCCCGGCCGAGGATCAGGGCGTGGACGTCGTGGGTGCCCTCGTAGGTGTTCACCGTCTCGAGGTTCTGGGCGTGGCGCATCACGTGGTACTCGCCCATGATCCCGTTGCCGCCGTGCATGTCGCGGGCCTCGCGGGCGATGGCGAGCGCCTTGCCGCAATTGTTGCGCTTGACCAGCGAGATCATCTCCGGCGCCATCCGGCCCTCGTCGAACAGCCGGCCGACCCGCAGGGAGCCCTGAAGGCCGAGCGCGATCTCGGTCTGCATGTCGGCGAGCTTCTTCTGCACGAGCTGGGTCTGGGCCAGCGGCCGGTTGAACTGCTTGCGGTCGAGCGTGTATTGCCGCGCCCGGTGCCAGCAATCCTCCGCCGCGCCCATCGCCCCCCACGAGATGCCGTAGCGCGCCCGGTTGAGGCAGCCGAACGGCCCCTTCAGCCCCGAGACGTTCGGCAGCAGAGCGCTCTCCGGCACCTCGACGCCGTCCATGACGATCTCGCCGGTGACCGAGGCGCGTAAGGACAGCTTGCCCTTGATCTTGGGGGCCGATAGGCCCTTCATCCCCTTCTCCAGGACGAAGCCGCGGATCTGGTTGTCGTGGGCCGGGGACTTGGCCCAGACCACGAACACGTCGGCGATCGGGGCGTTCGAGATCCAGGTCTTGGCCCCCGACAGCCGGTAGCCGCCGTCGATCTTGTCGGCCCGGGTCTTCATGCCGGCGGGATCCGAGCCGGCATCCGGCTCGGTCAGGCCGAAGCAGCCGACGAACTCGCCCGAGGCGAGCTTCGGCAAGTACTTTTTCCGCTGGGTCTCGTCGCCGTAGGCATAGATCGGGTACATCACCAGCGACGACTGCACGCTCATCATCGAGCGGTAGCCGGAATCGACCCGCTCGACCTCGCGGGCGACGAGGCCGTAGGCGACGTAGGACGCCCCGGCGCAGCCGTACTCCTCCGGGATCGTCACGCCGAGCAGGCCGAGCTCGCCCATGGCGTTGAACAGCGCCCGATCGGTCGTCTCCTCGGCATAGGCCTCGACGATGCCGGGCAGCAGCCGCTCCTGGGCGAAGCTGCGGGCGGTGTCGCGGATCAGCCGCTCGTCGTCGGTGAGCTGGTCCTCCATCAGGAAGGGGTCGTCCCACCGGAAGGCGCCGCGGGTGCCCTCGTGCGGCTTGGCCTCGCTGAGGTTGGTCTGGGTCGCGACGGCGACGGACGGGGCGTTCATGCGGCTTCCTCCGGGTGCTCTCTCGATCGGGTCGCCCCGGTTCTACCCCGCACGCCCGCCCGCCGCCAGAACGTGAAACCGCGTTTCGCACACGGCCGCCATGCCCCTGCGGACGGGACGAGACCGGGCCGGCCTCACGGGGCCGCGGCGCGCTTGCGCAGCACCATGTCGCCCCGGAACAGGAACTTCTGCGCCCGCTTGCCGGTATCGACCTCGGTGGTGAAGACGTTGCCCCTCGAATCGACCGCGAGGTTGTGGACCCAGTGGAAGTCGCCGGCCATGCGGCCGTTGCGGCCGAAGCGGCCCAGCACCTCGCCGGTGTCGCGACTGAGCGTGCGGACCTCGTTGTTGGCGCCGTCGGCGTTGAGGATGTAGCTCTCGCGCTCGTCCGGCCACAGGGCGAGCTCCCACACCGAGCCGTTGGCGCGGGTGGCCTTCTCGACGAACATCTCCTTCACGAAGCTGCCGTCCTTGCGGAAGACCTGGATGCGGTTGTTGGTGCGGTCGCAGACGTAGACGTAGACGAGGCCGTCGCGGGCGACCTGGACGCAATGGACCGGGTTGCGGAACTGCTGCGCCGGTTCGGCCGCCGGGTCGAAGGCGCCGAGCTTCTCGTCGGTCGGCGGCCGGCCGTAGGCGCCCCACATCCGCTTGAACGCGCCGGTCTCGGCGTCGAACACGATGATCCGGTGGTTGTAGTAGCCGTCGGCGACGTAGAGCTCGTTGGTCTCGGGATCGACCATCATCCCGGCGGGCCGGCCGAGGCGGGTGGTGTCCCGGCTGTCGGTCTGCGGCCCCTGCTTGCCGATCTGGAGCACGAAGCGGCCGTCCTGGGTGAACTTCAGGATCTGGCCGTCGGCCTCGCCGTTGCCGGCGAGCCAGACGAAGCCCTTGTGGTCGATGTGGATGCCGTGCTCGTTCTGCGGCCAGTCGTAGCCCTGCCCGGGCCCGCCCCAGGAGCGGATCAGCGTGCCGGCCTGATCGAAGACCAGCACCGGCGGTGCCGGCTTGCAGCAGCGGGTGCGCGGCGGATCGAGGCTCGCCGCCTTCTCGTCGTCGGTGAGGGTGCGGGGGCGCTGGACCACCCAGACGTTGTCCTGCGCGTCGACGGCCACGCCCGAGGCCTGTCCCATGATCCAGTCGTTCGGCAGCGGCCTCGGCCAGGCGGGATCGACCTCGAACCGCAGCGGCTCGGCGGCCAGGGCCGGCAGCGCGCAGGCGATGGCGGCCACGGCCGCCGCGCGGCGCAGCAGGTCTCGCACCATGATGTCCTCCCTCGATCGCCCCGATGTGGTCCCGGGGACGGAGGGCAGTGGACATCATGCCGCAGCGCGAGTCCAGCCGGGTCAGGGCGCCGGGACGGGACGTCCCGGGCGGAGGGCGGGGCGCTCGCCCTGGGGCCGGGGCGTCGAGCCGCCCCGCACGGTCCCGCCCCGCACGAGGTTGAGCGGCACCGTGAGCGCGACGATCCCGGCGACCCACCAGGCCGGGCGGATCTCGTAGAACTCGAGGTTGGCGGCCAGCACCGCGCCCGCCGGAACGCCGGTGGCGAGCGCGTACCACAGGGACTCGACGCCGGCCGTGGCCAGACCCGAGACGACCGCGAGGCCAGCCAGCGTGACCGGGCTGGTCGGCACCCGGAAGCGCTGCATCGCCCGCCAGCCCATCAGGGCGAGGAACAGCCCAGTCCAGAACACCGGGGTCGAGACGTCGATCTTCGACTGCAGGAAGAAGTGGAACAGCGCCAGCGCGGTCAGGGTGTAGACCAGCCGGTGCAGCTTCGGCCAGGACTGGCCGAGCCGGCGGATCATCGCGTCGGTCGAGGTGGCGCCGAGCACCGCGAGGCCGACGAGGGCGGCGAAGCCCACCGTGAGGTAGAACCGGACCGCGATCTCGGTCGCGACGCGGACGAGGTCGAACTTCTGGTCGGCAATGTACAGGACGAGGTGGACCGCCGCGTAGGCGAGCGCGGTCAGGCCGAGCATCCGCCGCACCAGGATCAGCCGCGGCATCCCGGCGATGCGCCGCATCGGCGTGACGGCGAGCCCGAGGATCAGGAACCGCACCGACCAGTCGCCCATGGCGTGCAGGGTGGCGGTGAGCGGCTTGGGGCCGAGCTGACCGAGGCCGTAGGCGGCGCTGTACCAGAGGCCCGGCGCGAGGGCGAAGGCGAACACCGCGAGCTTGAGCCGGGACAGGCGGCCGGCGCGGTCGAGCCAGGGAAGGGCGAGCATGCGGTACAACCGGATGGTGGGGAGGCTGGTCGGGGTTCGTGCGGCGCGCGCCGCGGGTTACGGCCGCGGGGCGGGTTTCGTTCCGCACGATCCCGTGAGCGGCGGGAGCTTGCCTCCGGCGGGCCTCCCGGGCCAGGAAGCGCGACGCCATACCCGACAGGAGCCGCCCGTGCCCAGACCCGCCGACAGGTCAGCCCCCGCGGGCGCGCTCGCCCTGCTCCTGCTCGCCGCCGGCCCGGCCGGCGCGGCCTGCACCGCCCCCTCCCCGCCCCCGGCGGCGGAGAAGCCGGCGAAGCCGGTCCTGCCGCCGAAGCCCGCCTGCCTCGACGCCAAGGCCGGCTGCCCGGGCTGGGAGGCCTACACCTACGGCGACCAGATCAAGGCCTACAACGCCCAGCTCGGCCCCTTCCGGACGGGCGCCGAGGCCTATGCCGGCAAGCTCAAGGCGTTCGTCGATGCCAGCGTCGCCTACGCCAATTGCGAGATGAAGACGCTCCAGTAGGGCGCCCGCCCGTGGTAGTCTGACGCCATGGGACCGGTCCGCAAGCCCCGCATGACCGTCGACGAGTTCCTGGCGTGGTCGCAGACCGTGCCGGGCCGGCACGAACTCGTCGCCGGCGAGGTGGTGGCGATGGCACCGGAGCGGGCGCGGCATGCGGAGGCGAAAGCGGCGGTCTACACCTCGCTTCGTCAGGCTTTGCGGGACGCCGGTTTGTCCTGCCGGGTCCTCCCCGACGGCATGACGGTACGGATCGACGGGCACACCGCATACGAGCCTGACGCCATCGTGTATTGCGGACCACGGATCGATCCGGAGACCGTCGAGGTGCCGGAACCGCTGATCGTGGTCGAAGTTCTTTCGCCCGGTACGAAGAGGATCGATACCGGCGAGAAGCTCGTCGGCTACTTCAGGGTCCCGAGCATCGTGCATTATCTCGTGGTCGATCCGGTCCGCGCCCTGGTCATCCATTACCGCAGGGCCGGCGAGCGGATCGAGACGGCCATCGTCGCGCAGGGATCCCTCCATCTCGACCCGCCCGGCCTGCGCATCTCCCTGGCCGACCTGTTCGAGAACGCCTGATCGGCCCGGCTTGACCGGCCGGGCCCCGGATGCCACAGGCGGCGCAGGACCGTCCGATACCCCAGGCCACCATGCCCGCCTCCCTCGACCTCCTCGTCCTCGGCAACGCCATCGTGGACGTGATGGCCCGCACCGACGAGGCGTTCCTGGTCCGCGAGGGCGTCCACAAGGGCGCGATGCAGCTCATCGACGAGGCCCGGGCCGAGCACCTGTTCGGCGTGATGGGGCCGGCGACCATCGTGTCGGGCGGCTCGGGCGCCAACACCGCGGTCGGCGCGGCCCTGCTCGGTGCCAGGACCGGCTTCGTCGGCAAGGTGCGCGACGACGAGCTCGGCCGGCTGTTCGCCCACGACCTCACCGCCACCGGCGTGCGCTTCGCCACCGCCCCGGCGGGCGAGGGGCCGGCGACCGCCCGCTGCTTCATCCTGGTGACGCCCGACGGCGAGCGCACCATGAACACCTATCTCGGCGCCTGCCAGGGCCTCTCGGCCGACGACGTCGACGAGGCGACGGCGGCGAGCGCCCGCTTCGTCTACCTCGAAGGCTACCTGTGGGATCCGCCGGCGGCCAAGGAGGCGTTCCGCAAGGCCGCCCGGGCCGCCCACGGCGCCGGCAACAAGGTCGCGCTGACCCTCTCGGACGCCTTCTGCGTCGATCGCTACCGCGACGAGTTCCTCGGGCTGATCCGCGACGGCAGCCTCGACATCCTGTTTGCCAACATCCACGAGCTGAAGAGCCTGTACCAGACTGCCAACGCCGAGACCGCTTTGGCGGCCCTGCGGGAGGAGACGGGCCTGCTCGGAATCGTCACCCGCTCGGAGGACGGCGCCCTCGTGGTCGCCGGCGGCGACACCCGCGCGGTGCCGGCCGCTCCCGTCCGCGAGGTGGTCGACACCACCGGCGCCGGCGACCTGTTCGCCGCCGGCTTCCTCGCCGGCCTCGCCCGCGGGCTCGACCACGCCGATTGCGCCCGCCTCGGCGCGGTGGCGGCGGCCGAGATCATCCAGCACATCGGCGCCCGGCCGCAGGCCGACCTCGCCGGGCTGGCGGCGCAGGCCGGCCTCCTCTAGCGGGACGCGGGGGCTCCGTGGTCGAGAACCGCCGCTTCGGCAACCTGATTCCCCATCTCGTCCTCTGCGTCGGGGTCGGGATCGTCGCCTTCCCGGTGCTGCTGGCGATCATCGCCTCGACCCACGACGCCGCCACCATCGCCAACGGCCAGATGCCGCTCTGGCCCGGCGACCGGCTCGTCGAGAACTACCGCCGGGCGCTCACCGAATCCGGCATGGCCGGCGCGCCGGTCGCCGCGATGCTGGTCAACAGCCTGATCTCGGCGCTGGTCATCGCGCTCGGCAAGATCGCGATCTCGCTGCTCTCGGCCTACGCGCTGATCTACTTCCGCTTTCCTTTCCGGCAGGCGGCGTTCTGGGCGATCTTCGTCACCCTGATGCTGCCGGTCGAGGTCCGCATCTTCCCGACCTACAAGGTCGCGGCGGATCTTCGCCTGCTCGACACCTATGCCGGGCTGACCCTGCCGCTGATCGCCTCGGCGACCGCCACCCTGCTGTTTCGCCAGTTCTTCCTCACGGTGCCGAACGAACTGGTCGAGGCGTCGCGCATTGACGGCGCCGGGCCGGTGCGGTTCTTCTTCGACACCCTGCTGCCCCTGTCGCGCACCACCACCGCGGCCCTGTTCGTCATCCTGTTCATCTACGGCTGGAACCAGTACCTGTGGCCGATCCTGGTGACGACTCGGGACGACATGCAGACGGTGGTGATCGGCCTGCGCAAGATGACCTCGATCACCGACCAGCTCACCGAGTGGCAGATCGTGATGGCGACCGCCGTGCTGGCGATGCTGCCGCCGGTGGTCGTCGTGTTCGCGATGCAGAAGCTGTTCGTGCGCGGTCTCGTCGAGACCGAGAAGTAGCGAGTCCCCCGCCATGGCAAGCCTCACCCTGGACCGGCTCGGCAAGACCTATCCGGGCGGCTTCACCGCCGTGCACGGCATCTCCCTCGACGTGCCCGACGGCGCGTTCTGCGTCCTCGTCGGGCCGTCCGGCTGCGGCAAGTCGACGGTGCTGCGGATGATCGCCGGGCTGGAGACCGTTAGCGCCGGCGACATCCGCATCGGCGCCCGGGTGGTCAACCAGGTCGAGCCGGCGGCCCGCGACATCGCGATGGTTTTCCAGAATTACGCGCTCTACCCGCACATGCGCGTCTACGACAACATGGCCTATGGCCTGCGCAACCGCGGCACGCCGAAGGCCGAGATCGAGACCCGGGTGCGCGAGGCCGGCAGGATGCTCGGCCTCGATGCCCTCCTCGACCGCTACCCGCGCCAGCTCTCCGGCGGCCAGCGCCAGCGCGTCGCCATGGGCCGGGCCATCGTGCGCAAGCCGCAGGTCTTCCTGTTCGACGAGCCGCTCTCCAACCTCGACGCCAAGCTGCGGGTGCAGATGCGGGTCGAGATCCGCCGGCTCCAGCGCCAGCTCGGCGTCACCACGGTCTACGTCACCCACGACCAGGTCGAGGCGATGACCATGGCCGACGTGCTGGTGGTGATGAATGGCGGCCGGATCGAGCAGGTCGGCACGCCGCTCGACATCTACCGCCGCCCGGCGAGCCGCTACGTCGCGACCTTCATCGGCGCCCCGCCGATGAACATCCTGCCGGCCGAGGTGGCGGAGGGCGGGGTGCAGGTCGGGGGGCGGTGGCTGCCGGCCGACACCGGCGGGCTCGCGCCGGGCGCGACGGTGGAGGCGGGCCTGCGCCCCGAGGCGCTGCACGTCGCCCCGGACGGCATCCCGTTCCGCGTCGCCTTCGTGGAGGAACTCGGCGCCACCCGCCTGCTGCACGGGCGGCTCGGCGAGGCGGACCTCGTGGTGCAGGTGCCGGCCGGCACGGCGCCGGCGGAGGGCGACACGATCGGGCTCGCGCCCGAGCCGGGGGCGATCCACCTGTTCGACGCCGGGTCGGGCCAGCGGCTGGGATAGGATCAGGCGGACGGCGGGGCGGGCGGGCCCTCCGGCTCCTCGTCCGGCTCCAGCCAATCCTCGATCCGGGCCTTCAGCGCGTCGAGGCCGAGAAGCGCGGTGAGGCTCGCCGACTCGTAGGGATGCGGCGTGTAGGGCGGCTTGCCGTCGACGGCCGGAGCGTCCCGGCGCAGCGCGACGCCGCGATGCAGCCGCTCGCTGTCCTGCTCGCACAAGGTCCGATTGTATCGCCGCTTCAGCGTCCACGGGAGACCGTTCCAGGAATCGACCGCGGCGCCGACGGGATCGGGCTTGAGGCGCCGCGCGAGGTACTCCTCGTCGAAGGCGAGCCCGTGCCGGCGTGCCTTGCCGATCATCCAGCCCCAGGCGAGGTCCGACAGCCCGGCATCCTCATAGCCGCCGCCGACGTTCGAGTGGGCTCCGGGGAACCAGCGCTGCTCGATGACCTGCCGGTCCGGGCTCACATGGGGGCGGCCCGGCTCGGCGGGCGGGGTGTCCGTCGTCCGCCGCGTCCAGATCGCCGGCTTGAACGCCTCCCGCTGCTCGTCGATCGCCAGGGCCTGATAGGCGTTCTCGACGAAGGCATTGAGTTCGGTGTCGTGGAAGGTCGGCCGGCGGCGGCCGATCAGCGGCAGCGCCCCGGCCGGAATGCCGAGGGCGCCGACCGTGTCCCACACCCCCAGGAACCGGACCAGGGGGAAGCGCCGCCGGTCGGAGCGCTGCGAAGCGCCCTCCGGCTTGCACAGTTCGGCGACGAACGCGGCCTTCGCCTCGCCGAGTTGCCGCTTCTCCTCGTCCGTCCCCCGCGGGTGCCGGTAGAGCGCGTAGGCGTCGGGAAACAGGTTCATGTCGCCCTTGTGCAGCAGCCCGACCTGCCCGAGCAGGCCGGCCAGACTGCGCACCGTGTAGGCGCCGCGGGAGAACCCGAACAGGAAGAGGGCATCGCCCTCCTCGTAGTTGTCGGCCAGGAAGCGATAGGCGTCCTGCACGTTCTGCGACAATCCGGTGCCGAGCGCTCCGTCGACGATCCGTCTCAGCTTGCTACCCGACGAGCCGACGCCCTGATCGTAATAGACGACCTGGGGATTTCCGGCCGCATCGCGCGGCGCCAGCGCCCGCACCGTCTTGACGACATTGGTCGGATACGGCTGGTCAGGCCAGTTCCAAGTTCCGTCGCAGGCCACGATCAGGTTCTTCGACATCGGCCGGACATCCCGTCAGTATTCGGCCATCGATAATCAACACCGTGATCCTCGGCAATGCCGGTCGATGGAATGCACGTCTCCCCGCCATTGCGCCCCGTCGCGGCGGTTCTCACGCCGCCCGGGCGCTCGGCGCGTGCTGGACCAGGATCCGGGCGATGTCGGCTTGCCGGAACGGCTTGTCGAGCTGGCGGAACCGGCGGGCGGTCTCGGGCAGGTGACCGCGGGGCGCGGCGAGGACGATGTCGAGGCTCGGATTGGTCAGCGACACCACGGCGGCAAGTTGCAGGCCCGACAGGATCGGCATCGCGTAGTCGGCGATCATCACGTCGTAGTCGCGGTCGGCGGCGAGAAGCTCCATCGCCTGGAGGCCGGACCCCGCCTGGGTCACCACGTGGCCGAGATCGGCGATCGCCGCCGCCGTGCTGTCGCGCAGCAACCCGTCGCCATCGACGAGGAGGACCCGCAGCGGCCGGTTGAAGGCCGGGACCGGCATCGGCGCCGGGACCTGCGGCGCCTCGCGGGAGGCCGGCAGCCACAGCTCGGTCACGGTCGCGCCCGCGGCGTCGGTGGCGCGCCGGAGCGCGCCGCCGACCTGCCGCAGCAGCAAGTCGACCGCCTCGATGCCGGCGCCGCCCGCGGCGTCGCTCGCGGCCGGGACGGGCTCGTGGTTGATCACCGCGACCCGCAGGTACGGGCCCGGCGGCAGCGCCGGCCCGCCCGGGGCGGGCAGCTCGGCGGCGGCGGCCGAGACCGTGAGGCGGCCCTCGGGCGCCATCGTGTCGCGGGCCTCGAAGGCGAGGTTGAGCAGCGCGATCTCGATCTGGCGCTCGCTGCACTGGGCGGCGGGGAGTTCGGCGGGGATCTCGACCGCGAGCCGGGCCTCGGGCAGGACCGAGATGCGCAGGAAGCCGTCGAGGTCGGAGAGGATCATCCGCAGGTCGGCCTGGGCCAGGGTGCTGGTCTGGCGCCGGGTCAGGGCGACCATGCGGCGGGTCAGGCCGGCGCCGCGCTCGGCGCCCTGGAGGGCGTGGTCGAGGAGGCGCGCGCCCTCGGGCGAGACGTCGTGGCGGTGCTGGAGCACCGACAGGCTGGTCAGGACCACCGTGAGGGCGTTGTTGAAGTCGTGGATGATGCCGTCGGTCATCCGCCGCATCACGTCGCGGCGGCGGCGCTCGACCGCGGCGTCGGGCTCGCCCGGGCTCAGCGGATGGGCGGGGGCGGCGCGCACCGGCCCTTCGAGGGCGTCGTCGACCTCGCGGCTGAGGGCGTGCAGGCGCGCGGTCGGGCGGCCCTGGTCGATGATGCGGGTGAAGCGCATCAGCAGCCGCCGCTCGCGGCCGTCCTCGCGGCTGCGCACCGTGACGTCGTGGGGCACGCTGCCGTCGAGGGCGGCCTGCATCGTGAGCTGCAGCACCGCCCGGTCCTCCGGGTGGATGCGCTCGATGATCTCGTCGAGGGAGGCGGCGCGCTCGGCGGCGTCGGAGACCCGGGTGCGGGTGAGGTCCGACCACGTCACCTGCCGGGTGGTGTGGTCGATCTCCCAGCAGCTCCAGCCGGCGAGGGTCTTGAACGCCTGCACCCGCTCCTTGCTGCGCCGCAGGGCCGATTGCGCCTCGCGCAGGGCGTGGTCGCGGATCAGGTGGCGATCGGCGCTCTCGATCGCGCGGGCGACGAGGGTGCGGAACTCGGCGACCGGCGGGGCGACGAGGGTGCGGGTGGTGTCCTCGCCGAGGCAGGTCCGGCCGGCGGCCCTCAGGCAGCGCACCAGCGGCCCGGCGAGGAGCCAGCCGAGGATGGCGGCGAGCCCGATCGCGCCGAGGAGCAGCGGCAGCAGCACCGGCGTGCCGAGGCCCGGAAACAGGCCCGGCGCCAGGGCGGCCTCGGCCGGCACCCGGGCGACCACCATCCAGCCGAGGCCGGAGAAGTCGCGAAAGCCGGTGGCGGAGGCGGAGCCTTCGAGCGCCGGCGCGCCGGAGCCGGTCCAGGCCTGCTCCGGCCCCGAGCGGTACAGCACCTGCCCGGCGGCGCTGAGCACCGTGAACGAGACGCCGCGCTGGGCGTCGCCGAGCGCCGTGCGGGCGAGCTGCTCGGCCTCCCGGGCCCAGGATTCGTCGAGCTGCACCGCGACGACGCCCCGCGGCACGCCGCTCTCGGTCGTCACCGGCGCGGCGATCTGGACGAGGCGGCCCGAGCCGGCGCCGGACCGGCCGGCATCGGAGCCGTCGATGATCGCGGTGCCGGCGCGGCCGCGGCCGAACCACGCGCTGCCGCCGGCGTCGCTGCCCTCGGCGCGGCCGCTCGCGGTGGCGAGCACCCGGCCGTTGGGCGCCGCGTACAGGATCTCGGCGTATTCCGGCCGCAGATTGCGCCAGGCCACCAGGAACTGGTGCTGCGCCTCCGACGAAGGGCCGGCCTGGATCAGCAGGCCGTTCTGCGCCGCGAGGCGCACGTCGCGGGAGACGTCGTAGAGCGTGCGGTCGAGGCCGTTCGACAGGATCGTCGCGGCCGAGCGCAGGGCGAGCCGGGTCTCGTCGGCCCGCCGCTCCTCGGTGCCGGCGCCGAGCCCGGCCAGGATCGCCGCGGCGCCGAGGGCCGCGGCCAGACCCAGCGCGGCCGCGGAGACGGTCCGCAGGGACGGCGTCGAGAAACCAAGCATCGCAGAGCCTATTCTGGGGGCCGGCATCGCCCTCCCGCGGCGGCGATCCGCGAGAGGGAGGCGGAGGTCAAGCTGACAGTCCGGGGTTAAGGTGACTTTAACGATGTCGGCGCGCGGGGCCCTTCCGGTGGGGAACCGCCGCCGGCGCGCTCACAGTCCCGCCGACAGCGCCGAGGTGAGATAGCCCACGAAGGCCCGGCAGGCATGGGGCAGGCGCCGCTCGCGCATGGTCTGGACCTGGATGTCGCGGTCGAGCCGCATGCGAGCCCGCAGCGGGATCGCCGCCAGCTCGCCGTGGCGCAGCGGCGTCGTCACCGACAGGGCCGACATCACCGCCAGCCCGCGGCTGCCGCGCACGAACGGGAACAGGGCGGCGAGCCGGTTGGCGGTCAGGACGGGCTCGACCGCGAGACCCTCCTCGTGGCAGGCGGCGTCGAACACCCGGCGCAGGGTGGTGTCGGAGGTCACCAGCGCCAGCGGGTAGGAGGCGAGATCGGAGAGAAACAGGACCTCGCGGCCCGCGAGGGGATGGTCCGGGGCGCTCACCGCGACCATCGCCACGACGCTCTCGTAGAGGACCCGGACCACCGCCTCGGCGCCGGCCGGCGGCCGGCCGAGGGCGAAGGTGACGCCGAGATCGACCTCGCCCTCGGCCACCAGCCGGGTCACCGTCGCGGGCGCCTCGACCGCGAGCTCGAAGCGGATGCCGGGATGGACCCGGTGGAACGCCGCGATGGCGTTGGGCAGCAGGTCGAGGGCGAAGCCTTCGGTGCAGGCGATGCGCACGAAGCCGCGGGCGAGGCCGCGCAGCTCGTGGATCTCGGTGGCGACCTGCTCGGCGCCGCGCAGGGTCGCCCGGGCGTGGCGCGCCAGCAGCTCGCCGGCCGGGCTCGCCACCATGCCCCGGGGCCGGCGCTCGAACAGCACGCAGTCCAGCTCCGCCTCCAGGTTGGCGATCTGCCGGCTGATCGCCGAGGCGGCGACGTTGAGCTGCTCCGAGGCCCGGGCGATCGAGCCGGTGCGGGCGACGGCGAGGAAGTAGCGCAGGCTGGTGGTCTGCATCGGGGAACTCGCCGGGCTGCCTTGCCGATGCGGCAACGCAGCGATCGAACAATTCTACTTGTTGCGAATGCAGATGCACAACATCCTGCCATGAGCAGATTTTCGGCAGTCGCGGTGTCGCAAGTCACGGAGCAGGAGTGGTCCAATGCGGTTCAGGTCTCGCGCGTCCCGTCTCGCCCTCGGCCTGATCCTCGCGGCCGGCACAGCGCCCGCGCTGGCCGGCAAGGCCAACGATACCCTGGTCTATGCCTCGGACACCGAGCCGGAGAACGTCAGCCCGTACCACAACAACGTCCGCGAGGGCGTGATCCTCGCCCGCAACGTCTGGGACACGCTGCTCTACCGCGACCCGAAGACCGGCCAGTACCTGCCGATGCTGGCGACCGCGTGGCGCTGGGTCGATCCGACCACCCTCGAACTGACGCTGCGCGACGGCGTGACCTTCCACAACGGCGACCCCTTCACCGCCGACGACGTCGTCTTCACGGTCAACTGGGTGCTCACCCCCGAGGCGAGGGTGGTGACCAAGCAGAACGTCGAGTGGATGAAATCGGCCGACAAGGTCGATGCGCGCACGGTGCGGATCCACCTCAAGGCGCCGTTCCCCGCCGCCCTCGAATACCTCGCCGGCCCGGTGCCGATCTACCCGGCCGCCTACACCAGGAAGGTCGGGCTCGACGGCTTCGCCAAGGCGCCGGTCGGCACCGGGCCCTATCGCATCACCGCGGTCGAGAACGGGCGCGGCGTGAAGATGGAACGGTTCAGGAACTACTGGAAGGGCAGCCCGGCCGGCGAGCCGAGGATCGGCAAGCTCGAATTCCGGGTCATCCCCGACGCCGACAGCCGCATGGCCGAGCTGATGACCGGCGGCGTCGACTGGATCTGGCGGGTGCCAAGCGATCAGGCCGACCAGCTCAGGACCGTCCCCAACCTCACCGTGCTCAGCGCCGAGACGATGCGGGTCGGCTTCCTGCAATTCGACGTGCGCGGCACCGCGATGGCGAACTCGCCGCTCAAGGACGTGCGGGTCCGGCAGGCGATCTCCCACGCCGTCGACCGCAAGGCGATGGTCGACAACCTCGTGCGCGGCGGCAGCCGGGTGATGAATTCGGCCTGCTTCATCGAGCAGTTCGGCTGCACCGACGCGGGCGTGCCGGTCTACGCCTACGACCCGGCCCGGGCGAAGACGCTCCTGGCCGAGGCCGGCTACCCGAACGGCTTCGACATCGACCTCGGCGCCTACCGCGAGCGCGACTACGCCGAGGCGGTGCTCGGCTATCTCCGCGCCGTCGGCATCAGGGCGCGGCTCAACTACCTCAAGTATGCCGCCCTGCGCGAGCAGGGCCGGGCCGGCAAGGTGTCGATCTTCTTCCAGACCTGGGGCTCGTTCTCGGTCAACGACGCCTCGGCGTTCACCGGAGTGTATTTCGGCGGCGGCGACGACGACACCGCCAAGGATCCCGAGACGGTCGCGCTGCTCAAGGCCGCCGACACCGCGACCGATCCGGCCGAGCGCAAGACGCGATACGCCGCCGCCCTCAAGCGGATCGCCGCGGAGGCCTACGCCCTGCCGCTGTTCTCGTACTCGACCCACTACGCCTTCACCCACGACCTCGCCTTCACGGCCCAGCCCGACGAGGTGCCGCGGTTCTACGCCGCGTCGTGGAAGTGAGGCCGCCATGCTGCGCTTCACCCTGCGCCGCCTCCTCGTCGCGCTGGCGGTCGCCGTGACGGTCTCGGTCGCGACCTTCCTGCTGCTGCACCTGTCGGGCGACCTCGCCACCGCCATCGCCGGGCCGGAGGCCTCGGCCGAGCAGGTCGCTGCGGTCCGCACCGAGTACGGCCTCGACCGGCCGCTCGCGGTGCAGTTCGCCGCCTGGGCGTGGCGGGCGCTGCGGTTCGATTTCGGCAACTCGTTCTACTTCCGCGAGAGCGTCGCAGACCTGCTCGCCTCGCGCCTGCCGATCACCCTGACCCTCGGGATCATCGCGCTCGCCGTCGCGCTGTTCGTGGCGATCCCGCTCGGCGTGCTGGCGTCGGTCAAGCGCGACACCTGGATCGACCGGCTGGCGCTGTTCGTCTCGGTGCTCGGGCAGGCGATGCCGAGCTTCTGGTTCGGCCTGACCCTGATCCTGGTCTTCGCGGTCAACCTGCGCTGGCTGCCGGTCTCCGGCAACGCGACCTGGAAGCACTTCGTCCTGCCGGCGGTGGCGCTCGGCTACTACGCGATGCCGGCGGTGATGCGGCTGACCCGCAACGGCATGCTGGAGGTGCTGAATTCCGACTACGTCCGCACCGCCCGGGCCAAGGGCCTGCCGGCGCGCACGATCCTGGTGCGCCACGCCCTGCGCAACGCCGTCATCCCGGTGATCGCGCTGGCCGCGGTGCAGTTCGGCTTCATGCTCGGCGGCTCGATCGTCATCGAGGCGGTGTTCTCGCTCCAGGGCCTCGGCCAGCTCGCCTGGGAATCGATCGCCCGCAACGACTTCCCGGTGGTGCAGGCGATCGTGCTGGTGCTGGCGATGATCTACATCGCGCTCACCCTCGCGGCCGACCTCCTCAACGCCCTGCTCGATCCGAGGCTGCGCCGATGACCTCGCTCCCCTCCCCCGCCGCCGTGGCGACGCCCGCGCTGCCGCCGGTCGCCTCGCCGCTCGCCATCGCGCTCGGCCGCTCGCTGGGCCATCGCGGCTTCGTCCTCGGCGCCGCGATCCTGGCGGTGATCGTGGCGGCGGCGCTCGCCGCGCCCCTGATCGCGCCGCACGACCCCTACGCCCAGGACGTCGCCCGCCGCATGGTGCCGCCGGTCTGGCACGCCAAGGGCACCTGGGAGCACGTGCTCGGCACCGACAAGCTCGGGCGCGACTATCTCAGCCGGCTGCTCCACGGCGCCCGGATCTCGCTGCTGATCGGTCTGTCGAGCGCGCTGATCTCGGGGGTGATCGGCACCGTGCTCGGCGTCTGCGCCGGCTATTTCGGCGGCCGGGTCGACGCCGTGGTGAGCTACGTCGTCACCACCCGCCTCGCGATGCCGGTGGTGCTGGTGGCGCTCGCGGTGGCCGCCCTGGTCGGCGGCTCGCTCGAGGTGGTGATCCTGGTCCTCGGCCTGCTGCTGTGGGACCGCTTCGCGGTGGTGACGCGGGCCGCGACCCAGCAGGTGCGCAGCCTCGACTTCGTCTCCGCCGCGGTCTCGGCCGGGTTCTCGACCCCGCGCATCGTGCTGCAGGAGATCCTGCCCAACATCCTCAACCCGCTGATCGTGGTGGCGACGCTGGAGATGGCGCACGCGATCCTGCTCGAGGCCGCGCTGTCGTTCCTCGGCCTCGGGGTGCAGCCGCCGCTGCCGTCCTGGGGGCTGATGATCGCCGAGGGCAAGCCGTACATGTTCTTCTCGCCCTGGGTCATCACCATCCCGGGCGTGGCGCTGCTGCTGCTGGTGCTGGCGATCAACCTCGTCGGCGACGGCGTGCGCGACGTGACGGCCCCCGAGGCGCGCCGCTGACCCTCTCCTCCCTGCGTAACGGGACCCTGCCATGAGCCGATCCGACGCCCTCGCCCGCGCCGCCCGCCTGTTCGACGACGGCGGCTTCCTCGCCCTGCTGCGCGACAAGGTGGCTTTCCGCACCGAGAGCCAGGCGAGCGGGCAGGACGACGCCCTGCGCGCCTACCTCGCGGACGGGCTCGGGCCCGATCTTCTCCGGCTCGGCTTCGAGAGCCGCATCCTCGACAACCCGGACGGCCGCCACGGCCCGTTCCTGATCGCCGAGCGGCACGAATCGGCCGAACTGCCGACGGTGCTGGTCTACGGCCACGGCGACACCGTGCTCGGCGTGCCGGAGCAGTGGCGCGCCGGGCTGGAGCCCTGGCGGGTCGTGGTCGAGGGCGAGCGCTGGTACGGCCGCGGCATCGCCGACAACAAGGGCCAGCACCTCGTCAACCTCGCGGCCCTCGAACAGGTGATGGCGGCGCGCGGCGGCCGGCTCGGCTTCAACGTCAAGCTCCTGGTCGAGATGGGCGAGGAGGTCGGCTCGCCGGGCCTGCGGGCGCTGTGCGCGGCCGAGCGCGAGGCGCTCGCCGCCGACCTGCTGATCGCCTCGGACGGGCCGCGCCTGAGCGCCGAGCGCCCGACGCTGTTCCTCGGCTCCCGCGGCGCCTACAATTTCGAGCTGGTCGTCGACCTGCGCGAGGGCGGCCACCATTCCGGCAACTGGGGCGGGCTGCTGCGCAACCCCGGCATCGTGCTCGCCCACGCCATCGCGGCGCTGGTCGATGCCGACGGCCGCATCCTGGTCGAGGGCCTGCGCCCGCCGCCGATCCCCGCCGGGGTGCGGGCGGCCCTGGCGGGCCTGGAGGTCGGCGGCGGCCCGACCGACCCGGCGATCGACCCGAACTGGGGCGAGCCCGGCCTGACCGCGGCGGAAAAGCTGTTCGCCTGGAACACCCTCGACGTGCTGGCCTTCAAGACCGGCAACCCCGAGGGTCCGCTCAACGCCGTGCCGCCCCGCGCCGTGGCGACGCTGCAGATGCGCTTCGTCGTCGGCACCGACTGGGAGAACGCGCCGGCGATCCTGCGCGCGCATCTCGACCATCACGGCTTCGGGTCGGTCCAGGTCCGGGCGGCGCGCCAGGAGGTGTTTCAGGCCACCCGCCTCGACGTCGAGGATCCGTGGGTCGACTGGGCGCTCGGCTCGATCCGCCGCTCGACCGGCAAGGACCCGGTGCTGCTGCCCAATCTCGGCGGCTCGCTGCCCAACGACGCCTTCGCCCACCTCCTCGGCCTGCCGACGCTGTGGGTGCCGCATTCCTACCCGGCCTGCTCGCAGCATGCCCCGGACGAGCACCTGCTCGCCCCGGTGGTGCGCGAGGGGCTGGTGCTGATGGCCGGCCTGTTCTGGGACCTCGGCGAGACCGGGCCGGCGCTCCTCGCGAGCAGGAGGGCGGCGTGAGCGAACCCGTCGTCGCGATCCGCGACCTCACCATCGCCCTGCCGAAGGGCGCCGACCGGCCGAACGCCGTCGAGGGCGTCAGCCTCGACCTGATGCCCGGCCGGATCCTGTGCCTCGTCGGCGAATCGGGCTCGGGCAAGTCGATGAGCGCCTACGCGCTGATGGGCCTCCTGCCGCACGGCTTCTCCCCGAGCGGCGGCACGATCCGGTTCGAGGGCCGCGATCTCGTGGGCTTGCGGGAATCCGAGTGGCGGGCGATCCGCGGCCGGCGCATCGCGATGATCTTCCAGGAGCCGATGACGGCCCTGAACCCGGTCCTGCGCATCGGCGACCAGATCGCCGAGATGTTCGAGGCCCACGGCCTGCTGACCCGGCGCGAAAGATGGGACCGCGCCGTGGCGCTCGCCACGGAGGTCGGGCTGCCCGATCCCGAGCGGATCGTGCGCTCCTACCCGCACCAGCTCTCCGGCGGGCAGCGCCAGCGGGCGATGATCGCGATGGCGCTGGCGCTGGAACCCGCCGTGCTGGTGGCCGACGAGCCGACGACGGCCCTCGACGTGACGACCCAGGCGCAGATTCTGAAGCTCATCCGCGACCTCCAGCGCCGCCGCAACATGGCGGTGCTGTTCATCACCCACGATTTCGGCGTGGTCGCCGACATCGCCGATCACGTCGCCGTGCTCCAGCGCGGCCGGGTGGTCGAGGAGGGCCCGGCCGCGGCGGTGCTGCGCACGCCGCGGCACGCCTACACGAGGAGCCTGCTCGCCGCGGTGCCGGGACTGGTGCCGCCGCAGCGCGCCGCGCTGGACGACGCTCCGCCGGCGCTGGCCGTCGAGGGGCTGGCCAAGACCTACGTCACCCGCACCGGCCTGATCGGCCCGCCCCGGGTGGTCGCCGCGGCGAAGGGCGTGAGCTTCGTGGTGCGGCGGGGCGAGACCCTCGGCCTCGTCGGCGAGTCGGGCTCGGGCAAGTCCACCACCGCGCGGCTGGCGATCCGTCTGGTCGAGCCGGATTCCGGCGCGATCCATCTCGGCACCACCGACTACGCGGCGCTCGCCCCGGCCCGCCTGCGCCAGGAGCGCAAGCGGGTGCAGATGATCTTCCAGGACCCGTTCGCCTCGCTCAACCCGCGCCGCACCGTGGAGCAGATCATCGCCGGCGGCCCGATCGCCCACGGCACTCCGGCGAGCGTCGCCCGGGCGCGGGCGCGGGAACTGCTCGCTCTCGTCGGCCTCGACCCGCGGGCGGGCGACCGCTACCCGAACGCCTTCTCGGGCGGGCAGCGCCAGCGCATCGGCATCGCCCGGGCGCTCGCCCTCGAACCGGACGTGCTCGTCGCCGACGAGGCGGTCTCGGCCCTCGACGTCTCGGTCCAGGCGCAGGTGCTGGCCCTCCTCGACGACCTCAAGCGGCGCCTGCATCTGGCGATGCTGTTCATCACCCACGACCTGCGGGTGGCGGCGCAGATCTGCGACCGCATCGCGGTGATGCGGAAGGGCGAGATCGTCGAGATGCAGCCGGCCGCGGCTTTGTTCGCCGATCCGCGGCATCCCTACACGCGGACGCTGCTGGAGGCGATTCCGGGGCGCTCTGTGTTCGGGCGGGACGACGCGGCGTGAGGCGCAGGGGCCGGCAGCCACCGGGACGATGATCGGTGTCGAACCTTGTTTCGCAAGGATCCGGCCGAGCGGCGCCTTATATCAGTCCATAATCTTCACGCTGGTGGTTAAAACTGACGGCTTGAAGGCCGCTGATGCTCGCAGCGACGAACAAGTCTAGGTCGGCGGTCAGGATTTGATACGCTGGCAGCTTGCAAGCTTCGAGAATCGCCGTATCCGTGAGTCCGAGACGGCGAAAATCCGGTCGTA
This sequence comes from Methylobacterium oryzihabitans, assembly GCF_004004555.2. Lineage (GTDB taxonomy): Bacteria > Pseudomonadota > Alphaproteobacteria > Rhizobiales > Beijerinckiaceae > Methylobacterium > Methylobacterium oryzihabitans. Next base: position 33,895 of record NZ_SACP01000003.1, on the reverse strand, counting down.
GCACCACCTCGGAACTCGGGACGTATCGCTCGACATTCGATCCGACGATCGTTTCGAGGGTTGCCATGATCCTGCTTCGCTCGGGGTCCCTATGCTGACGGAGCAGGTTCGCGGCCTCCGAGACGGTGTTGGGCAACAGGATCAACTCGGGATCGCGTCCGAGGAGGTGCAGCAGCAACTCGAAATCATCGACGGTGAATTCGGTGAGATTCTTGTGCTTCGGAATGATCGAGAGGGATGTCGCACCGACCGCCAGCAACACCATGAGCTGCGTGTCGAGCAGGATCGGAATCGTCATTCGTTTCCGAATTCACGAATCTTGATCGACGGATAATCGTTGGTGTCCTCCGGGATGCGAACGACCTTGTAGGCCTGCCTCAAGCGCCCCTGATTCATCAGGGCCGTGAGCGCCCCCTGCTCGCTCGCGACGGATGGCCTCGTCATCCCAAGCGTCACGAGCCACGCGCGCTCCTGCCGGTCGTACTCCACCTCTTCGAGCCGGAGTCCGGCGATTTCTTCATCGGCGAAAACGGCGCCGAGGAATTCCTTGGCCTTGGCCACCGCCTGCTTCACGTCCATCGCATGCTCCGCGTCAAACAGGGACCTGTTGCGCGTTCATCAACCTAGCACCGGTACCGTCGGCGTCCAGCAGCGGAGGGCACGGGCCGCGACAGCGCGGCGGGAACCACCGGCACCGACCTCCGTTGACTCACTCGCATCCGGGTACCGTCCATGACCTCGACCGTCCTTCGCCTCGCCCTCGCCGCCGGCCTGCTCGTCGCCGCGACCGGAGCCTCCGTCGCGCGCAACAGCGACAGTGGCAGCGGGCTGTCACCCTACGCGGCGCTCAGCGGCAACGACCGCTCGGCCGGCGTCAACAACGGCAACTACACCCAACCGCGCTACAACCCGTACCTGCGCGCCTACGGGCCGCGCCGCGCGCCCGTGACCTATCCCGGCCGGCCGGTTCCCACGCCCTATTACGGCTATCCGTACTGAGCGGCGGCCGGAATCCGCGACCGATCGCCCCGCGAGGTCCGATCCGGATCCCGCGGCCGGCGATCCCATGCGCCCCACCCATGCGCTTCTCGGGCGTGAATCACCGTCACGACCGCACCACGACCGGCCGGTCCCGCCGTGCGGTGAAATCTCGACCTTGCCGAATCGACCGGATCGACGGTCGCCGTCCGGTGTCTGGTCGGGCACGATACGAGCCGCAACAATCCGGGCGCACATCTGACCTTCGGGAATATTGACAACGACCGTCGGCGTCGCCGACGATGACGTTGCCGCGCGGCACGATCCCGCTCCGGCTTCCCGCGCGGCCGCCTCCGGCGGTCGCGGAGTGCCGGTGCTCCACGGGGCGCCTCGCCCCGGTGGATGCCCTGCCCGGAACAGGCAAGGAACTTACCTCCCGGTCCCGCATTATACTCCAGGATAGTATTCCTGGCAGCGAGGACCGAGGCGCTTGGCAGAGACCGTTCTGATCACCGGCGGGGCCGGATTCATCGGCCGGCACCTCGCGGCGGAACTGCTCCGCCGGGGCTACGGCGTCCGGGTGCTCGACAGCCTCATCGATCAGGTTCATGGCGGCCGCGGCGCGCCCGAGGGGCTCGATCCCCGCGTCGCCTTCATCGACGGAGACGTGCGCGACGCCGCCGCGGTGGCCCGCGCCCTCGACGGGGCCGGCAGCGTCGTGCACCTCGCGGCCGAGGTCGGCGTCGGCCAGAGCATGTACGCCATCGACCGCTACGTCTCGGTCAACGACCACGGCACCGCGGTGCTGTTCCAGCGGCTGATCGAGGCACCGGTGCGCCGGGTCGTCGTCGCCTCCTCGATGAGCGTCTACGGCGAGGGGCTCTACGCGACGCAGGACGGCACGACGCTGGCCGACGTCGCCCGCAGGCCGCGCCGGCCGGGCGAGCCGTGGGACCCCCTCGACGGCGAGGGCCGCCCGCTGCGCCCGCGGCCGACCCCGGAATCCAAGCAGCCCGCCCTCGCCTCGGTCTACGCGCTGACGAAGTACATGCAGGAGCGCCTGACCCTCACGGTGGCACCGGCCTACGGCATGGAGGGCGTCGCCCTGCGGCTGTGGAACGCCTACGGCCCCGGTCAGGCGCTGTCGAACCCCTATACCGGCGTCCTGGCGATCTTCGCCTCGCGGCTTCACAACGGCCAGCGGCCGATGATCTTCGAGGACGGCGAGCAGCGGCGCGACTTCGTCCACGTCGCCGACGTGGCGCAGGCCTTCGCCCTGGCCCTGGAGCACCCCGCCGCGGCGGGGCAGGTCTACAACGTCGGCAGCGGCGAGGACCGCACGGTGCGCGAGGTCGCGCGCATGCTCGCCGCCGCGATGGGCCGCGAGGGAATCGAGCCCGAGGTCACCGGCAAGGCCCGGGCCGGCGACATCCGGCACTGCATCGCCGACATCGGCAAGATCCGGCGCGAGCTCGGCTACGCGCCGCGCCGCGACTTCCGCGAGGGGCTGGCGGAACTCGCCGCCTGGGTCGCCGAGCAGGAGGCGGTCGACCGCGTCGGCGAGGCCCGCCGCGAACTCGAAGCCAAGGGGCTCGTCGCGTGAGGCCGGGCATGGCCGGGGGACCCGCCCCCGCGGGTCCCGTCCTCGTCACCGGCGGCGCCGGCTTCATCGGCGCCAACCTCGCCGACCGCCTCGCCGGAGACGGCCACGACGTGATCGTCTACGACGCCCTCGCCCGGCCGGGCGTCGCGCGCAACCTCGGCTGGCTGACCCGGCGCCACCCGCAGCGGATCACCGCGATCGTCGCCGACATCCGCGACCGCGACCGCCTCGGCGAGGCGGCCCGGGACGCCGCGGCGGTGTTCCACTTCGCCGCCCAGGTCGCCGTGACCACGAGCCTCGACGCGCCGCGGGAGGATTTCGAGGTCAACCTGCTCGGCACCCTGAACCTGCTCGAGGCGCTGCGCGCCCGCGCGGTGCCGCCGCCGCTGCTGTTCGCCTCGACCAACAAGGTCTACGGCGACCTCGCCGACGTCGCCCTGACGGTCGAGGACGACGCCCACCTGCCGGCCGATCCGGGCTTGCGCGCCACCGGCATCGGCGAGGCGCGGCCGCTGGACTTCCACACCCCCTACGGCTGCTCGAAGGGGGCCGCCGACCAGTACGTCCTCGACTACGCCCGCAGCTTCGGCATCCCGGCCGCGGTGATGCGGATGAGCTGCATCTACGGCCCGCGCCAGCGCGGCAGCGAGGACCAGGGCTGGGTCGCCCATTTCCTGATCCGCGCCCTGGAGGGCGAACCGGTCACCCTCTACGGCGACGGCCGGCAGGTGCGCGACGTGCTCCACGTCGCCGACGCGGTCGCGGCCTATCTCGCGGCGTGGCGGCGGATCGACGCCGCCGCCGGACGCGCCTTCAATCTCGGCGGCGGCCCGGGCAACGCGGTCAGCCTGCGCCGGGTCCTGGCCTGGATCGGGCACCTCCTCGGGCGCCCGGTCGAGACCCGCTTCGCCGACTGGCGCGCCGGCGACCAGCGCTACTACGTCTCCGACACGCGCCGCGCCACGGCCGCCCTCGGCCTCGCGGCGCCGATGCCGTGGCAGGACGGCGTCGCCGACCTCGCCCGCTGGCTCGCCGCCGAGCGCGGGCCGGACGCCGCCATCGGAGCCGCTCCGGCTCCGACAGGAGCCGCCTCATGAGAGTGGCCCTCGTCAACCCGTCCTGGGACTACCGCAACAGCATCTATTTCGGCTGCCGCGCGCCGCACCTGCCGCTGGAACTCGGCTATTCCCGCGCCCTGCTGGAGGCCGCCGGCCACGACGTGCTGGTCGTCGATGCCCACCTCACCGGGCTCGACCATGCCCAGGCCGCCGCCGCCGTGGCGGCGTTCTCGCCCGGCATGACGGTGGTCGCCACCGCGCCGACCTACCTGTTCTGGCGCTGCGCCCCGCCCGAGCTGCGGGTGCCGCGCGCCTTCCTCGACGCCCTGGCGGGACGGGGCGGGCGGACCGTCGCGGTCGGTCCGCACGGCTCGGCGACGCCGCGCCCGCTCCTCGACAAGCTCGGGGTCGACGTCGCGGTGCGCGGCGAGTGCGAGGAGATCCTGCCGCTGCTGTGCGCCGCCGATGACCTGCGTCGGGTCCCGTCGATTGCGTTCCGGTCGGGGGCAGAGACGGTGGTCACCGGAGGACCGCATGCCGGCCGCTTCACCGACCTGCCGGCCTTGCGCTGGCCGGACGAGTGGATCGCCCGCCACCACCATCATCACCACCGCTTCGACCGCGAGCCGGACGGGCCGGGCGCCGAGGTCGAGGCGTCGCGCGGCTGCCCCTACACGTGCAGCTTCTGCGCCAAGATCGACTTTCGCGACCAGTATCGCCGCCGCGACCTCGGCCACGTGATCGAGGAGATCGACGGCCTGATCGCCCAGGGCGTCACCTACGTCTACTTCGTGGACGAGATCTTCCTGCCGCAGAAGCCACTGCTGGAGGCCCTGGCCGGGCGGGACCTGCGCTTCGGGGTGCAGACCCGGATCGACCTGTGGAAGCCGGACATGCTCGACCTGCTCGGCGCCGCCGGCTGCGTGTCGATCGAGGCCGGGATCGAGAGCCTGACCGAGGCCGGCCGCGCCGCCCTCGACAAGAAGTGCCGCGCCTCGACCGACGACCTCGCCGAGCGGCTGATCCACGCCCGGCGCACCGTGCCGTTCGTCCAGGCCAACCTCATCGCCGTGGCGGGCGACGATCCCGACCTCGTCGCCTCGTGGCGCGACCGTCTGCGCGGGGCCGGCGTCTGGGCCAACGACCCGGTGCCGCTCTACCCCTATCCGAGCTCCCCCGATTACCGCCGGCTGTGGGGCGCGCCGGACGACCGGGCCTGGGAGCGGGCGCACGCCCATTACCTCGGCCAGTTCGACCGCTTCAGCGACATCCAGGAGGAGCGCCCGCTCCCGCTCCACGAGCTGGAGGCGGCATGCGGATGTCGCTGACCGGCGGGGACGCGCCCCACGTCCTGATGACCGCCGACGCCGTCGGCGGCGTCTGGCAATATTCCCTCGATCTCGCCCGCGGGCTCGGGGCGGAAGGGTTTCGCGTCACCCTGGCGGTACTCGGGCCGGCGCCCTCGCCGGCCCAGGTCGCGGCGGCAGGGGCCGCGGAGGCCGAGGCCGGACCCGGCCCGCGGCTCGTCACGACCGGTCTCCCCCTCGACTGGACCGCCGACACGCCCGAAGCGGTGATCGAGGCCGGCCGCGCCCTCGGACGGCTCGGCCGGGCGCTCGGCGCCGACCTCGTCCACCTGCACGGGCCGGCCTACGCGGCGGCCGGCGGGTTCGGGGTGCCGGTGGTGGCGGTGTGCCATTCCTGCGTCGGCACGTGGTGGGACGCCGTGATCGGCGGCAAGCTGCCGGCCGACCTCGCCTGGCGCCACGACCTCGCCACGCAGGGCTGCCGGGCCGCCGACGCCCTGCTGGCGCCGACCCGCGCCTTCGCCGAGGCGGTCCGGCGCGTCCACGGCCTGCCGGCGGCGCCGGTCGCGGTGCATAACGGCCGCCGCCCGCACCGGATCGCGCGCGACGCCGCCCCGGCCGCCGGGGCGGTGACCGCCGGCCGGCTGTGGGACCGGGCCAAGAACGCCGCCGGCCTCGACCGCATCGCCGGCCGCATCGCGACGCCGATCCTCGCCGCCGGCCCGACCGAGGGGCCGACCGGCGAGCGCATCGCCCTGACGCATCTGCGCGCCCTCGGGCAGCTCGACGGGGCGGCGATGGCCGGGATCCTGTCGGGCCGGCCGCTCTTCGTCTCGCTGGCGCTCTACGAGCCGTTCGGCCTCGCGGTGCTGGAGGCGGCGCAGGCCGGCTGCCCGCTGGTCCTGTCCGACCTGCCGGGCTTCCGCGAGCTGTGGGACGGCACGGCCCTGTTCGTGGATGCCGACGATGAGGCCGGGGCCGGGGCCGCGATCGAGGCGCTCGCCGCCGATCCGGAGCAGCGCCGCGCTCTCGGCGACGCCGCCCGGCGGCGCGCGGCGCGGTACGGCGTCGCGGCGATGATCGCGGGCGTGCGCGACCTCCATCGCCGGCTGCTCGGCATCGGTGCTTCGGCGGAGGCGGCGGCATGAGGATCGCCTACTTCACCCACTCCCTCGCCTCGTGCTGGAACCACGGCAACGCCCACTTCCTGCGCGGCGTGCTGCGCGACCTGATCGCCCGCGGCCACGCGGTCGAGGCGTTCGAGCCCGAGGGCGCCTGGAGCCTCGCCAACCTGACCCGCGACCACGGCGAGGCCGGGCTCGACGCTTGGCGCGCCGCCTATCCGGAACTGCGCTCGCAGTCCTACGGCGCGGTCAAACCCGTGGTCGAACGGGTGCGCGACGCCGACCTCGTCATCGTCCACGAGTGGAACGAGCCCGCCCTCGTCGCCGCTCTCGGGGCGCAACGCCGCCGCGGGGCGCCGGGCCTGCTGCTGTTCCACGACACCCACCACCGGGCGGTGAGCGAGCCCGACGCCATGCGCCGCTACGATCTCGGCGGCTACGACGGCGTGCTCGCCTTCGGCGAGACCCTGGCCGAGGTCTATCGCGGCTGGGGCTGGGGCAATCGGGTCTTCGTCTGGCACGAGGCCGCCGACGACCGCCTGTTCCATCCGCCGGCCGAGGACGGGCCGCGCGAGGGTCTGGTGTGGATCGGCAACTGGGGCGACGGCGAGCGCGGCGAGGAACTCGAAACCTTCCTGCTCGCTCCGGCCCGGGCCACCGGCCTGCCTCTCGACATCCACGGCGTGCGCTACCCGGACGAAGCCCTGGCGACGCTGGCGCGTTACGGCGCCCGCTATCGCGGCTGGGCCCCGAACGCCGCGGCGCCGGCCCTGTTCGCCCGCCACCTCGCCACCGTGCACGTGCCGCGGCGCTTCTACGTCGAGCACCTCCCCGGCATCCCGACGATCCGGGTGTTCGAGGCCCTGGCCTGCGGCATCCCGCTGGTCTGCGCCCCCTGGCACGACGCCGAGGGGCTGTTTTCCCCCGGCGAGGACTACCTCCTCGCCCGCACCGGCGCCGAGATGGCGCGCCACCTCGCGGCGTTGCGCGACGATCCGGCCCTGCGCCGGAGCCTCGTCGCCCGCGGGCTCGCCACGATCCGGGCCCGCCACACCTGCCGCCATCGCGTCGACGAGCTGCTCGCCCTCGTGGGCGCCCTGCGCGACCGCGCACCCCAGGAGGTCCCGGCGTGAAGCTGAGTTTCTACGGTTCGAGCCTGCTGTCGTCGTACTGGAACGGCGCCGCCACCTATTACCGGGGGCTGCTGCGCGACCTCGCCGGGCGCGGCTACGAGATCACCTTCTACGAGCCCGACGCCTTCGACCGCCAGAGCCACCGCGACATCGACCCGCCCGACTGGGCCGCGGTGAGCGTCTACCCGGCGACGCCCGAGGCGATGCGGGCGGTGGTGGCCGAGGCGGCCGGCGCCGACGTGGTGGTGAAGGCGAGCGGCGTCGGCGTGTTCGACGACGAATTGCTCGCCGGCCTCGCCGCGGCGGCGGACCCGGCCGCCGTGACGATCTTCTGGGACGTCGACGCCCCCGCGACCCTGGCGGAGCTGCGCGCCGATCCCGGCCACCCGACCCACCGGGTCCTGCCCGGCCTCGACCTCGTGCTGACCTATGGCGGCGGCCCGCCGGTGGTCGCCGCCTACGAGGGCTTCGGCGCCCGGGCCTGCATCCCGATCTACAACGCCCTCGACCCCGCGACCCACCACCCGGTGCCGCCGGATCCGCGCTTCTCCGCCGACCTCGCCTTCCTGGGCAACCGCCTGCCCGACCGCGAGGCGCGGGTGGACACGTTCTTCCTCGACGCGGCGCGGCACCTGCCGGAGCGCGCCTTCCTGATCGGCGGCAGCGGCTGGGAGAGCAAGGCGATGCCCGGCAACGTGCGCCATCTCGGCCACGTCTCGACCCGCGAGCACAACGCCTTCAACGCGACCCCGCTCGCGGTGCTCAACATCGCCCGCGACAGCATGGCGGCGGTGGGCTTCTCGCCGGCGACGCGGGTGTTCGAGGCCGCCGGCGCCGGCGCCTGCCTCGTCACCGATGCCTGGGAGGGCCTCGACCTGTTCCTCAAGGAAGGCGAGGAGGTGCTGGTCGCCCGCGACGGCCACGACGTCGCCGGGCACCTCGCCGCCCTCACCCCCGAGCGGGCCCGGGCGGTCGGCGCGGCGGCGCGCGCCCGCATCATCGCCGAGCACACCTACGCCCATCGCGGCGCCGGGGTCGACGCGATCCTGCGCGACGCGGTGGCGCGCAAGCGCGCCGGGCAGGCCGCCCCGGCCCGGAGCGTCGCGTGAGCGCCCCGCTCTCCCTGGTCGTCCTCGGCCTCAGCCTGTCCTCGTCCTGGGGCAACGGCCACGCCACGACCTACCGTGCGCTCCTGCGCGCCGTCGCCGCAAGCGGCCACGACGTGCTGTTCCTGGAGCGCGACGTGCCCTGGTACGCCGCCCACCGCGACCTGCCGCGGCCGGATTTCTGCCGCTTCGCGCTCTATGCCGGCCTCGACGACCTCGAAGCCCGCTTCCGCGGCGCCATCGCGGAGGCCGACGCCGTGGTGGTCGGCTCCTACGTGCCGGACGGCGTCGCGGTCGGGGAGCGGGTGCTCGACTGGGCGTCCGGCGTGCGCGCCTTCTACGACATCGACACCCCGGTCACCCTGGCGAAGCTCGACCGGGGCGACCACGAATACCTGACGCCCGACCTGATCGCCGGCTACGACCTCTACCTGTCGTTCACCGGCGGGCCGACCCTCGACCTCCTGGAGCGGCGTTACGGCTCGCCGGCGGCGCGGGCGCTGTACTGCTCGGTCGATCCCGACGCCTATCCGCCGCTCGATCGCCCGGCCCGCTACGACCTGTCCTATCTCGGCACCTACAGCCCGGACCGGCAGCCGACCCTCGACCGGCTGCTGCTGGAGCCGGCGCGCCGGGAGCCGGGGCTGCGCTGCGCCGTCGCCGGGCCGCAATACCCGGCGCAGATCGACTGGCCGGCCAATGTCGAGCGCATCGAGCACCTGCCGCCGGAGGCGCATCCCGACTTCTACGCGGCGAGCCGCTACACCCTGAACGTCACCCGGGCCGACATGATCCGCGCCGGCTACAGCCCGAGCGTGCGCCTGTTCGAGGCCGCCGCCATCGGCACGCCGATCCTGTCCGACCGCTGGGACGGGCTCGACACCGTGCTGGTCCCCGGCCGCGAGATCCTGCCGGTCGACACCGCCGACGAGGTGCTGGCGATCCTCGCCGTGCAGCCCGAGGCCGAGCGCCGCCGCCTCGGCGCGGCCGCCCGCGCCAGCGTCCTGCGCCGCCACACCGCCGCGCACCGGGCGGCCGAGCTGGAGCGGCATCTGCGCGAGGCCGCCGAACTCCGCGCCGGCACCGCCAGGAACCCCGCGATGCGGGCCACGATGGTCACGAACACGCTCACCGAGGGAGGGCCGACCGCATGAAGAACGGACGAACCACGCAGGTCCTGGTCGCCGGAGGCGCCGGCTTCATCGGCTCGCACCTCGTCGACGCGCTGCTCGCCGAGGGCGCGCGGGTGACCTGCCTCGACAGCTTCCTCACCGGCCGGCGGGTCAACCTCGCGCATCTCGCCCGCGAGCCGCGCTTCGATCTGGTCGAGGCCGACATCACCGCGCCGCTGCCGGCGCTGCCGCGCTTCGACCGGGTGTTCAACCTCGCCTGCGCCGCCTCGCCGCCGCACTATCAGGCCGACCCCCTTCACACGATGATGACCAGCGTCGTCGGCACCCACCGCCTGCTCGAACTCGCCCGCGAGAACGGGGCCCGCTTCCTCCAGGCCTCGACCAGCGAGGTCTACGGCGACCCGGACGTGCACCCGCAGCAGGAATCCTACTGGGGCAACGTCAACCCGACCGGGCCGCGGGCCTGCTACGACGAGGGCAAGCGCGCTGCCGAGAGCCTCGTGTTCGACTTCGAGCGCGTCCACGGCCTCGACGTGCGGGTCGCCCGGATCTTCAACACCTACGGGCCCAGGATGCGGGCCGACGACGGCCGGGTCGTCTCCAACGTCATCTGCCAGGCGCTCGCCGGCGACGACATCACCCTCTACGGCGATGGCCGGCAGACCCGCTCGTTCTGCTTCGCCAGCGACCTCGTCGACGGGATGATGCGGCTGATGCACCACGACGGTCCGCTCGGCGGCCCGGTCAACCTCGGCAACCCGCACGAGCTGACGGTCGCCGACCTCGTCGCCCGGGTGGTCCGGCTCACCGGAACGGCGTCCGAGATCGTCCACCGCCCGCTGCCGGTGGACGACCCGCGGCGCCGGCGCCCCGACATCACCCGCGCCCGCACCCTGCTCGCCTGGGCGCCCCGGGTCGCCCTCGAGGACGGGCTGAAGGCGACGCTGACGTGGTTCGCCGACGAACTGGCCGAGCGCGCCCGCGGCCGGCCGGCCGCGCAACCCGGGGAGCCGGCCCTTGCCTGATCCGATGTCCTCCCCTCTCGCACGCCGGAGGCGGTGATGAGCCGCAAGTCGATCCGCGTCGGCCTCGTCGGGGTCGGCAACTGCGCCTCCTCCTTCGTGCAGGGGCTGCACCATTACCGCGACGCCCGCTCCAACGAGGCGGTGCCGGGCCTGATGAACGTCGCGCTCGGCGGCTACCACGTCGGCGACGTCGAGATCGCCTCGGCCTTCGACATCGCGGCCGCGAAGGTCGGCCGCGACCTCGCCGACGCGATCCTGGCGCCGCCGAACAACACCGAGATCTTCGCCCGGGTGCCGGAGAGCGGGATCGTGGTGCGCCGGGGCCCGACCCTCGACGGGCTCGGCCGCTACCTGCGCGACGAGATCCCCGAATCCGAGGCGCCGGAGGCCGACGTGACCGCCGAGCTGAGGCGGACCGGGACCGAGGTGCTGGTCTCCTACCTGCCGGTCGGGTCGCAGCGGGCGACGGAGTTCTACGCCGAGCGCGCCCTCGAAGCCGGCTGCGCCTTCGTCAACTGCATCCCGGTCTTCATCGCCTCCGACCCGTCCTGGCGCCGGCGCTTCGAGGAGCGGCGGCTGCCGCTCGTCGGCGACGACATCAAGAGCCAGGTCGGCGCCACCATCGTCCACCGGGTGCTCGCCAACCTGCTGCGCGAGCGCGGCGTGCGGCTCGACCGCACCTACCAGCTCAATTTCGGCGGCAACGCCGACTTCAAGAACATGCTGGAGCGCGAGCGGCTCGAATCGAAGAAGCTGTCCAAGACCCGCGCCGTCACCAGCCAGCTCGACGGAATCCTCGACCCGGACGACATCCATGTCGGTCCGAGCGACCACGTGCCATGGCTCACCGATCGCAAATGGGCGCATATCCGGCTCGAGGGCACCGCCTTCGGCGGGGTGCCGCTCAACCTCGAACTGAAGCTGGAGGTGTGGGACTCGCCGAACTCCGCCGGCATCGTCATCGACGCGGTGCGCTGCGCCCGGCTCGGCCTCGACCGCGGCCTCGGCGGCGCGCTGGTCGGTCCGTCGAGCTACTTCATGAAGTCGCCGCCGGTGCAGTTCACCGACGGCGAGGCGCGGGCGCACACCCTGCGCTTCATCGACGGCGAGCCCGACCTCGCCGCCGCGGAGGTGGCGTGACGGTCCTGCGCCTCGTGCGCCACGCCTCGCACGGGCGCGTCGGCTCGGTGCTGTGCGGGCGCATGCCGGGCGTCACCCTCGACGCGGCCGGGCTGGAAGAGGCCGACGCCCTGGCGCGGCGCCTCGCCGGCTGCGGCGCCGAGCGGGTCCTGACCAGCCCGCAGCCGCGGGCGGGCGCCACCGCCGCGCCGGTCGCCGCGGCCCTCGGGCTGACGGCGGAGGTCGCGGACGACCTCGACGAGATCGATTTCGGGGCCTGGACCGGACGCGGCTTCGCCGATCTCGACGGCGACCCGGACTGGCGGGCCTGGAACGAGCGCCGCGGCAGCGCCCGCCCGCCGGGCGGCGAGAGCATGGCGCAGGCGCAAGACCGCATCGTCGGGCTGATGGACCGGCTCGCCGAGGCCGGGAATGCGGCGATCCTGGTCGGCCACGGCGAGGTGATCCGCGCCGCCCTGCTCCACGTCCTCGGCCTGCCGCTCGACGCCTGGCACCGGATCGAGGTGGCGCCGGCCTCGGTCAGCATGGTGGAGCTGTGGGCCGGCGGTGGCCGGGTGCCCGGCCGTGGCCGGGTGCTGGGTCTCAACGAGCGGGTGGCGCCATGACGGAACCCGTTCCCCCCGCCGGCGCCCCGATGGCTGACGCCGACGAGGCGGCCCTGCGCCGCGAGATCGCGGCGCTCGGGCCGTGGTTCCACAACATCGACCTCGGCGGCGGGGTGACGACGGCGCCGGACCACTTCCTCGGCGACTACCCGGCGGTGAAGTGGCGCCGCTTCGCCGACGCACTCCCCGCCGACCTGACCGGCCGCAGCGTCCTCGACATCGGCTGCAACGGCGGCTTCTACGCCATCGCGATGAAGCGCCGGGGCGCCGCACGGGTGGTGGCGGTCGATTCCGACGAGCGCTACCTCGCGCAGGGGCGCTTCGCCGCCGCCCGGGCCGGGGTCGAGATCGAGTTCCGCCGGCTCTCGGTCTACGACGTCGGGGCGCTGGGCGAGCGGTTCGACCTCGTCCTGTTCATGGGCGTGCTCTACCACCTGCGCCACCCGCTGCTGGCCCTCGACCTCATCCGCACCCACGTCGCCGACGGGCTGCTGGTGTTCCAGTCGATGCAGCGCGGCAGCCGGACGGTGGCGGCGCTCGCCCCGGACTACGATTTCTGGGACATGGACCAGTTCGAGGAGCCGGGTTACCCGCGCCTGCACTTCGTCGAGCACGCCTACGCGGGCGATCCGACCAACTGGTGGATCCCCAACCGCGCCGCCACCGAGGCGATGCTCCGGGCGAGCGGCTTTCGCATCGCCGCCCACCCGGAGGCCGAGGTGTACGTCTGCGAGGCCGCCCCCCTGCCCTATCGCGGCGAGGGACCCGTCTACCCGGCCGCCCCGGCCAGCCCCAGCGAGACCGCATGATCGAAGCCGCGATGCTCTGGAACGAGCCCAACAACAAGTCGCACTGGGACCCCGGGATCGACCCCGACTGGTCGCGGTTCGGCGCGATGGTGCGGGGCGCGTCGCGGGCGATCCGGGTCGAGAACCCGGACCTGCCGCAGGTGCTCGGCGGCATCTCGCCGATCGATCCGGGCTTCATCCGGCGCATGGACGAACTGGGCGCCCTCGACGGGCTCGACGCGGTGGCGGTCCACGGCTTCCCCCTTGACTGGAACCTGTGGCGGATCCACGACTGGCCGGAGAAGATCGACGAGATCCGCGCCGTGACCGGGCTGCCGGTCTGGGTGTCGGAGGTCGGCGTCTCGACGTTCGGCGCCGACGAGGTCCAGGCCTGGGGCCTCCAACGCACCGCCGAGCTGCTGGTCGGCCGGGCGCCGCGCATCCACTGGTACAGCCTCTACGACCTGCCGCGGGAATGGGAGGCCACCACCCGCCACAAGGAGGCGGAGGGCTCGTCCTACTACCGCCACTTCCACATGGGGCTGCTGCGCCAGGACGGCACGCCCAAGCCCGCCCTCGAGGTCTTTGCCCGGCACACGCCGCATCTCGGCCTGTGTCAGTGGTTCCACTTCGAGGATCACCGCCTCGACGACGCGGTCGCCTGGATGCGCCGGCTCGGGGTGACGCACCTGCGCACCGGCCTGTCCTGGGCCGACAGCTTCCGCCCCGGCGCCCTCGACTGGTTCGACCGCCAGATGGCGGCGCTGGCCGAGTTCGAGACCACGGTGACGTTCTGCTTCACGCCCGAGCACCGCGGCATCGCCGCCCACCACACCAGCGCGCCGCAGGTGCCGGAGGAATTCGCGGAATTCTGCGCCGCGATGATCCGGCGCTACGCCCCGGGACGGGTCGGCGTCGCAGCGGCTCCGCTGCCGGAGCCGGCGGGATTGGCCTGAAGATCAGACCGGCCCGGCGACCCGCACCCACTGCCCGTTCGGCAGGCCCTGGCCGGTGAGCGCCTGGATGAAGCCCCAGTGGCAGACGACCAGGGTGTGGGCCCAGTCCGGGTGCCGCTCCTGCTCCAGCCGGAACAGGGCGGCGCGGGCCTCGAAGGCGTCGTGCGGCTCGATGTCGTGCGACCACCACACCTCCTCGATCGCGCCGAAGTCGAGATCCGGCCACGCCCGGGAGAGGTCGGTGCGGCACGAGCCGATGTCGCAGCTCGCCGCCCGGCGCTCGCGCACCGCCGCGGTGACGATCACCGGCAGCCCGAGCCGGCGCGCCACCGGGGCCGAGGTCTGCAACGCCCGGGTGTAGGGCGAGCACAGGATCAGCCGGATGTCCTCGCCGGCCAGCGCCGCGGCGGCGGCCTCGGCCTGCTCGCGGCCGAGGGGCGTCAGCGGCGCGTCAGGGATGTCGGGGTCGATCCCGGTCGCCCCGTAATGCAGGTTGAACTCGCTCTGGCCGTGGCGCAGCAGGATCATGTCGGGGCCTCCCTCCGGTCGCGCCCCGTGCGACGGCGCCGCGGCAGGAACAAGGCGGCACCGTCACCGCATCGGAGCGAACGGATCCAGCAGCGGCTTCTGCTCCGGGCTGGCGGGAAGGGACCCCTTGGTATCGAACGGGCTGACGGCCGGATTCGAGATCCGCCGGCTGCCCGACCCGAGTGCCGAGCTCGGATCGGTGCGCAGCCGCGGATCGGTCGTGGCCCGGTCGACGCCCCCCTGGGCGAAGCCGGCTCCGAACTCGACGTCGCTGACGCGGCGCGCCGCGTCCTGCAGGCGCCGCGCCGCGTAGCTGTCGGCCTCCGCGTTGCAGGCCTGGATCGCCTGGGCGAACCCGGTCCCGATGTCGCGCTTCTGGGTCCGGTTCGCGGTCGGGATGAGCTTGACGACCGGGTCCAGGGTCGCGGTCGGATCGACGGACAGGAACAGGCGGATGGTCGACGAGAACTGGTTCCCGCCCGTGGGGAAGCGCTCGAGCAGCCCGGCCGGCCGGACCAGGAAGGCCGCGATCTGCGGCCGGGTCTGGACCGAGGGCAGGCGGGTGCAGTCGGCACGGGCCTCGCCGGCGGCGAGGGCCGCGAGCAGGATCAGTCCGCCGAGGCGCATGCCCGGCCCCGCCGCTCTCCGCGTCCTCACCGCATTCCTCCCGCTTGCCCCCGCCGCGCCCGGATGGTCCATGCCCTGCCTCATGCCGCCGCCGCGCTGCCGTCGAGGAACAGCCGGAAGGCGGGATTGTCGGATTCGTCGTAGTACGGATAGGCCAGCGCCTCCAGGGCGGTGCGGAACCGCCCGCGCTCGGCCTCCGGCACCTGGATGCCGGCGAGCACGCGGCCGTAATCGGCGCCGTGGTTGCGGTAGTGGAACAGCGAGATGTTCCAGTCGTCGCTGAGGCTGTCGAGGAACTTCATCAGCGCGCCGGGCCGCTCCGGAAACTCGAAGCGCAGCAGCCGCTCGTCGGACAGGCCCGGCACGCGCCCGCCGACCATGTAGCGGACGTGGACCTTCGCCATCTCGTTGTCGCTGAGGTCGAGAACGGGATAGTCGCGCCCGCGCAGAGACGCGATCAGCTCGCGCTTCTCGGACGGGCCCGACACCTCGACGCCGACGAAGATGTGCGCCGGCGAGCCCGCCGCGTAGCGGTAGTTGAACTCGCTCACCGCCCGCGGGCCGATCGCCTCCATGAAGGCGCGGTAGCTGCCGGGCCGCTCCGGGATGGTGACGGCGAGCAGCACCTCGCGGCGCTCGCCGAGCTCGGCCCGCTCGGCGATGTGGCGCAGGCGGCTGAAGTTCAGGTTGGCGCCGCTGTTGATCGCCACCAGGGTCCCGCCGGCGCCGAGCCCGCGGGCGACGTACTCCTTCAGCCCGGCCACCGCGAGGGCGCCCGACGGCTCCGACATCGCCCGGGTGTCGTCGAACACGTCCTTGACCGCGGCGCAGATCGCGTCGGTGTCGACCGTGATGACGCCGTCGAGATGCGTGCGGCAGAGCCGGAACGTCTCCTCGCCCGCCTGCCGCACCGCGACGCCGTCGGCGAACAGCCCGACCTGATCGAGCACCACCCGCTCGCCGGCGGCGAGTGCGGCCGCCATGCTGGCGGCGTCGTCGGGCTCGACGCCGTAGACCTTCGTGCCGGGGCGCAGGAACTTGACGAAGGTGGCGACACCGGCCGCGAGCCCGCCGCCGCCGACCGGCACGAAGATCGCCTCGATCGGCCCGGAATGCTGCTCCAGGATCTCCTTGCCGATCGTGCCCTGGCCCGCGATCACGTCTGGGTCGTCGTAGGGGTGGATGAAGGTCAGGCCGTGCTCGGCCTCGAGCGCCTTGGCGTGGGCGTAGGCCTCGTCGAAGGCGTCGCCGTGCAGCACCACGTGGCCGCCGCGGGCGCGCACCGCCTCGACCTTGATGCCGGGAGTGGTGCGCGGCATCACGATCGTCGCGGCGACGCCGAGGCGGTTCGCCGCCAGCGCCACGCCCTGGGCGTGGTTGCCGGCCGAGGCGCAGATCACCCCGCGGGCCAGCGCCTCCGGCGGCAGGTTCGCCATCTTGTTGTAGGCGCCGCGCAGCTTGAACGAGAACACCGGCTGCAGGTCCTCGCGCTTGAGCAGGATGCCGGCGCCCAGGCGCGCCGACAGGCGCGGCATCGGGTCGAGCGGGCTCTCGGTCGCCACGTCGTAGACGCGCGCCGAGAGGACTTTCTTGATGACGTCGTGCACGGGGGGCGGTCCAGGAAACGGTTCGGCCGGGCGGATCTGCCCGTGCGATACCCGGTTTCGGCGGGCGATGCGAGTGTGGCCGCGGCCGGTCAGCGGCGCTCGGGCGGCACGCCGCGGGCGATCCAGCGGGCGACGATCGGCCCGGTGACGATGACGACGAGGAGCCGCAGGGTCTGGACCGCGAGTACGAACGACACGTCCGCCCGCGATCCGACCGCGATGATCGCCACCGAATCGAGCCCGCCGGGGCTGGTGGCCAGGAAGGCGGTGAGCAGGTCGATCGGCAGCAGGAAGGTCAGGCCGTAGGCCCACAGCCCGCACAGGGCGATCAGCCCGAAGGTCGCGACCAGCACCCCCGGCAGGGCGTGCAGGGTGGTGCGCACCGTCTCGGTGGTGAAGCGCAGGCCGACGGTCCAGCCGATGCCCGCATAGGCGAGCGCGAGCAGCCAGGGCGGCAGCGCGAGCTCGGCGAGCCCGGTTGCGTGCAGCGCCGCGCCGATCGCCATCGGCCCGACCAGGGCGCCGGCGGGGATGCGCAGCAGCCGCCCGAGCCACGCCCCGCCGGCCGCCACCGCGAGGGTGACGAGGAGGCCGGGCAGCGTCGGGTCGGCGGTCGGGGCCGGGCCGGCCGGGTTCGCGCCGACGAACAGGCGGGCGACGACCGAGGCCGAGAGCGCGACGCAGGCGACCCGGACGTACTGCATGAAGGCGACGAGGCGCGGGTCGGCGCCGTACTCCTCCGCCATCGCCACCATCGCGGCGGCGGCGCCGGGCGACGAGCCCCAGGCGGCGGTGGTGCCGGGCAGGAGCCGGATCCGGGTCAGGATCCAGCCGACGAGGCCGCTCGCCACCACCGTCACGCCGACCACCGCGAGAATCAGCGGGCCGTCCTCGATCAGCGTCGCGGCGATCGACGGCGTCACCGAATGGGCGACGAGGCAGCCGATCAGCGCCTGCGCGCCGGCGAAGCCGGCCCGGGGTACCCGCACCGCCGCGCCGCCGACCCCGAAGGCGATGCCGGCGAGCATCGGCCCGAGCAGGAGCGCGGCCGGGAAGCCGGCGAGGTGGAACAGGGCGGCGAGCGCCGCCGAGGCCGCGACCAGCCCGGCCCATTGCGCGGCGGCGCCCGAGGGCAGGCGGCGCCGGAGCGCGGAGGTGGGCTGGAGCACGGCGGTCCGGGGGCAGGGAGGGCGCGGAGGGCGGCAGGTCGGTGGCTACACGCCGAGTGCGGCGCTGTCACGGCGCCGCGGCGGCTTCGGCATCGACGCAGGGCAAGGTTGCGCCCGGGGCATGGGCCCGGAAGAAGGCGGCGAGCCGGTCGAGGCCGCCGCTGCGCGGGTCGCTGGCGCGCCAGACCAGGGCGATGATCCGGCTCGGCCCGTCCTCGCCGAAGCCGCGGGTGACCGTGAGGCCGTGCGGATCGGCCTCGGCCGGGGCGGCGAGCGCCGGCAGCAGGGTGTAGCCCGCCCCCGCCGCCACCATCGAGCGCAGGGTCTCCAGGCTGGTGGCGTGGCGCCCGGTGGCCGGGCCGGCGCCGCAGGCCATCACCGCCTGGTCGCGCAGGCAGTTGCCCTCGTCGAGGAGCAGCAGCCCGGGACCGGCGAGGTCGGCCGCCCGCGGGCCCGGATGGGTCGCGAGGTCGTGATCGGCCGGGCAGGCGAGGAGGAACGGCTCGCGGAACAGCGGCGCGACGGTCAGCCCCGATTCCGGCAGCGGCAGCGACAGGAGCGCGGCGTCGATCCGCCCGTCGCGCAGGCCGTCGAGGATCTCG
This sequence comes from Methylobacterium oryzihabitans, assembly GCF_004004555.2. Lineage (GTDB taxonomy): Bacteria > Pseudomonadota > Alphaproteobacteria > Rhizobiales > Beijerinckiaceae > Methylobacterium > Methylobacterium oryzihabitans. The sequence continues at coordinate 15,406 of NZ_SACP01000003.1, read as the reverse complement.
GCGGTGCGGCCCTCGCTCAGCGCCAGCGCGACCTCCGGGAAGTCCTGGCGCAGGCGGCGCAGGACGCGCGGAAAAAGGTACGGCCCGAGGGTCTGGATCGCCGCCAGTTCGAGCCGCCCCGAGAGGGCGGTGCCGCTGCCCTCGCGGGCGACCGTGAGCAGCCGGCGCGCCTCGGCGAGGACGAGCCGGGCCTGCCGCACCACCGCCTCGCCGCCGGCGGTGAGCAGGATCCGGCGCTGGCTGCGCTCGAACAGGACGAGGCCGAGCAGCCCTTCGAGCTTTCGCACCTGGACGCTCAGCGTCGGCTGGCTGACGTTGCAGCGCTCGGCCGCGCGCCCGAAATGGCCCTCCTCGGCCAGGGCGACGACGTATTCGAGATCCCGGAGGGACAAGGCCGCGGCGTTCATAGGCTGCATCTATCACGATCGTCGCAACGATGCATTGGCTCTCGTGTCACGACCGGTTCATAAGCTCGAACGAGAACGGTTCGAGGTTCTCGGGCTCCGGATCCTTGGGATCCTAGAGCCCATCCCCATGTGACCCGTTCCGGCGCCGGCCCCTCGCGGTGGTCCAGCGCCCAAGACGCCAGAGGAGTTGCCATGAGCGACCAACGCCCCATCCTGACGACCCGCCAGGGCCACCCGGTCCGCGACAACCAGAGCCTGCGCACGGTCGGCGAGCGGGGGCCGGCGACGCTCGAGAACTACCAGTTCATCGAGAAGATCACCCATTTCGACCGCGAGCGGATCCCCGAGCGGGTGGTCCATGCCCGCGGCGCCGGCGCCCACGGCTGGTTCGAGGCCTACGGCAAGATCGGCGACGAGCCGGCCTCCAAGTACACCCGCGCCCGCGTGCTCACCGAGACCGGCGTGAAGACGCCGATGTTCGTGCGCTTCTCGACCGTGGCCGGCGCCAAGGAGAGCCCGGAGACGGAGCGCGACCCGCGCGGCTTCGCGGTCAAGTTCAAGACCGTCGAGGGCAACTGGGACCTCGTCGGCAACAACCTGAAGATCTTCTTCATCCGGGACGCGATCAAGTTCCCGGACATGATCCACGCCTTCAAGCCCGACCCGGTGACCAACCGGCAGGAGGCGTGGCGGTTCTTCGACTTCGTGTCGCAGCACCCCGAATCGATCCACATGGTGACGTTCCTGAAGTCGCCGTGGGGCATTCCCGCGAACTACCGCGAGATGGAAGGCTCGGGCGTCAACACCTACAAGCTGGTCAACGACCAGGGCGTGGCGCATCTGTGCAAGTTCCACTGGATCCCGAAGCAGGGCGTCCGCAACCTGACCTCGGCCCAGGCGTCCGAGATCCAGGCCAAGGACGTCGGCCACGCGACCCGTGATCTCTACGACAACATCAAGGCCGGCAACTTCCCCGAGTGGGAGTTCGCGGTGCAGATCATGCCGGACGGCCCGAACGACCACCTGTCGTTCGATCCGCTCGACGACACGAAGCTCTGGCCCGTGGACCAGTTCCCGCTGCTCAAGTGCGGCCGGATGGTGCTCGACCGGGTGCCGGACAATTTCTTCGCCGAGGTCGAGCAGTCGGCGTTCGGCACCGGCGTGCTGGTCGACGGCATCGACTTCTCGGACGACAAGATGCTCCAGGGCCGGACGCTGTCGTACTCGGACACCCAGCGCTACCGCGTCGGCGCCAACTACCTGCAACTGCCGATCAACGCGCCGCAGCCGGGCGTGAAGGTGTATTCAAACCAGCGCGACGGCGTGATGACCTATCACGTCGACGGCACCGGCCCGAACCGGCACATCAACTACGAGCCGAGCACGCTGGCCGAGGGCCTGCGCGAGGCGCCCAAGCCCGCGCGCGACTACCACCAGCCGGTGCAGGGCAATCTCGGCCGCTACCAGACCTCGCGCACCGAGGACGACTACACCCAGGCCGGCGAGCGCTACCGCAGCTTCGAGCCGTGGGAGCGCGACGAGCTGATCGCCAACCTCGTCGGCGACATGAAGCAGTGCCCGGAGCCGATCCAGCTCCGGATGGTCTGGCACTTCTGGCACGCCGACGAGGAGTACGGCCGCCGCGTCGCCGAGGGGGCGGGCATCGACCTGGAGAAGGCCAAGGCCCTGCCGCCGCTGCCGGGCCGCGCCGCCCCGGGCCAGCGCCTCCAGGCCGAGACCTACTCGGACGGCACCCAGGCCCACAAGGTCGCGGCCGAGTAAGGCTCGCGCCCGATCTGACCTGCCATCGCAGCCCCGCCCGGATCCCCGTCCGGGCGGGGTTCTTGCTGTGCGGCGGAAGATCGTCGCGCCATCCCCGACGCGGCGTCACCCGGGCGGCGACCCACCCTGCCTCAGAGCCTGCTTGCCTCTCGGTCTGAAGAACAAGCAGCCGTTTCCCGGACGACTGGAACGCAGTGGAAGGAGATCCGGGAAAGGGGTGCTTCGCGCGGTTGATACGATGAGCGGCCACTCAAACAGAGAAGCCCTCAGAACAGAACGATGCCGGCGACGTAGGCGAGCACCCCGATCACGTCGAGCACGGACAGCGCCCGCAGGGTCGGCCCCCAGCCGAGGCCGTGATGCACCGCCAGATGCACCGCACCGGCCAGGGTGGCGGCGCAGACCAGCATCAACGCCCACAGCGCCCGGATGTCCTTGAGGCCGAGGCCGACGACGGCGATGGACAGGACGGACTTGAGCATCGGGGGCCTCCTGGGAACGCGGCCGCGGTCGTGCCGCAGCGCCGGCGGACCCGGCGACTTATCATGATGGACGCCTCCGGCCGAGTTCCTCTCGACTTAGATCGGGTGGAATAAGCCACAATCCGAGACCGTTGCCGCGCCGCGTCACGGTTCCGTCGCAGTCGGCCCTTATCGACTCTCGTAACGTCTTGTGTGATAGCGCGGGTCAGCGCACTGGAACGAAGTCGGCGGCCGGCTCATTGCATTCGGCAGGCCGCCTCAGGGCGTTTGATCGATCTGCCGAGTAGAGCGCGATGACCGACGCCGATGCTGCGCCCCCTCCGCCCCGCGGGCTGAAGCTGCGCACCCAGATTCTCATCCTCGCCGTGCTCGCGGCCGGGACCGGCCTCGGTTACGCCCAGCTGCGGCAGGGCGGCGCCGCGGACGCGGCCGAGCGCGCCGCCTACATCCCGGCCCCGCGCGGCAATGCCGCCGGCGGCGCAACCGGCTTCGTGCTGACGCCCGAGCAGCTCGCCACCGTGTCGACCTCGCCGGTGGAGCAGCGCCTGTTCTCCGAGGAGATCCTCACCGAGGGCAAGATCGGCGTCGACGAGTACCAGGCGACGCCGGTCTTCTCGCCCTACCAGGGCCGCGTCGTGCAGATCCTCGCCCGCGCCGGCGAACGGGTCGAGCGCGGCCAGCCGCTGTTCTCGGTCCAGTCCAGCGAGATGGTCCAGGCCCAGAACGACTACCTCTCGGCCCTCAACGTGCTGAGCAAGGGCCGCTCGCAGCTCACCCTGGCCCAGGCGGCCGAGAAGCGCCAGCGCGACCTCTACGAGACCCGCGCGACCACCCTGCGCGAGCTGCAGAACGCCCAGAACGACCTCAACGCCGCCCAGAACGACGCCCGCACGGCGGAGGTCGGCCTCGAGGCGGTGCGCAACCGCCTGCGCATCCTCGGCCTGCGCGACGACGAGATGACCGCGCTCCAGAAGGGTGCGATCAACCCCGACACGCCGATCAACGCGCCGCTCAGCGGCACCATCATCCAGCGCAAGATCGGGCCGGGCCAGTACGTCAGCAACAGCGGCGAGCCGTCCTACCTCATCGGCGACCTGTCGAAGGTCTGGCTGATCGCGCAGCTGCGCGAGACCGACGCCGCCAAGGTCGAGATGGGCGAGCGGCTGCAGTTCCGGGTCCTGGCCTACCCGGACAAGGTGTTCGACGGCAAGGTCAGCTTCATCGGCAGCTCGGTCGACCCGGCGACCCGCCGCATCGTGGTGCGGGCCGAAATCGACAACAGGCAGGGGCTGCTGAAGCCCGAAATGTACGCCAACGTGCGCATCCTCAACGAGCGCGAGTCGATCTCCGCCGCGATCCCGCGCCCGGCGGTGATCCTCGAGGGCAACAAGGCGAGCGTCTGGGTGCTGAAGGCCGACAACACCGTCGAGAATCGCCGGGTCCGCACCGGCATCATCGACGGCGACACGATCGAGGTTCTCGACGGGCTGAAGCAGGGCGAGCGCGTCATCACCCGCGGCTCGCTGTTCATCGACCGGATGACCAACCAGGGCTGAGCGGCTCCCGCTCCGCCGGCCTCCAGACCCGACCGAACGCCACGCCGCGCGCCGAACCGCCGGGCGAGGGCACGAACCCACCTTGAAAGCCATCGCGTCATGACCGGCATCGTCGCCCTCGCCCTGCGGCAGCGCGCCCTCGTGGTGCTGGCCTTCGTGCTCCTCGTCGTCGCCGGGCTGGCGGCGTTCCGGAACCTCAACATCGAGGCCTATCCGGACCCGACCCCGCCGATGATCGACGTCATCACCCAGGCGCCGGGGCTCTCGGCCGAGGAGATCGAGCGCTACATCACCGTGCCGATCGAGGTCATCACCTCGGGCCTGCCGAACCTCAAGCAGGTCCGCACGGTCTCGCTCTACGGCCTGTCGGACGTGAAGCTGCAATTCGGCTTCGAGTTCACCTACCAGGAGGCCGAGCAGCAGGTCCTCAACCGGCTGGCGCAGCTCGACCAACTGCCGAACAACGCCAAGCCGGCAATCTCGCCGGTGAGCCCGATCGGCGAGATCTTCCGCTACAAGCTCGCGGCGCCGGCGGGCTACAGCGTCCTCGACCTCAAGACCCTGCAGGACTGGGTGCTGCGGCGGCGCTTCCGCGCCGTGCCGGGCGTCATCGACGTGATCGGCTGGGGCGGCAAGACCAAGACCTTCGAGGTCAACGTCGACCTCGACCGGCTCACCGCCTACGGCCTGACGCTCGCCAACCTCACCAAGACCCTCACCGACAGCAACCTCAACGTCGGCGGCGACCGCATCAGCCTCGGCAGCCAGTCGGCGGTGGTGCGCGGCGTCGGCCTGATCCGCTCGGTCGACGACATCGAGCAGACGGTGCTGACCTCGTCGGGCGGGGCGCCGGTGCTGGTGCGCGACGTCGCCAGCGTCACCATCGGCCACCAGCCGCGGCTCGGCATCGCCGGGATGAACGAGGACGACGACGTCGTCCAGGGCATCGTGCTGATGCGCCGGGGCGAGAAGAGCACGCCGACGATCCAGGCGGTCGAGGAGGAGGTGCGGCGCATCGAGGCCGCCGGGATCCTGCCGCCCGGGGTGCGGATCGAGCGGATCTACGACCGCTCCGACCTGATCGAGGTCACGACCCACACCGTGCTGCACAACATGGTGTTCGGCATCGCCCTGATCCTGGTGATCCAGTGGCTGTTCCTCGGCAACCTGCGCAGCGCCCTGATCGTGGTGGCGACGATCCCGTTCGCGCTGTTCTTCGCGGTGGTGATCCTCGTCGCGCGCGACGAATCGGCCAACCTGCTCTCGGTCGGCGCCCTCGATTTCGGCCTGATCGTCGACGGTACGGTCATCATGGTCGAGAGCATCTTCCGGCGCCTGTCGGGCCACGGCACGCCGGTCTCCGGCCATGCCGGGGCGCCGCTCGCCGCCACCGGGCTCGGCGACAAGATGCGGCGGATCGTGCTCGCGTCGAGCGACGTCAGCCGCTCGATCGCCTTCGCGGCGGTCATCATCATCACAGGCTTCCTGCCGCTCTTCACCCTCACGGGCGTCGAGGGCCACATCTTCGGCCCGATGGCGCAGACCTACGCCTATGCGCTCGCCGGCGGCCTCATCGCCACCTTCACGGTGACGCCGGTGCTGTCGGCCTACCTGCTGCCCGAGCACATCGAGGAGGTCGAGACCCTGCTGGTGCGCACCCTCGACCGGCTCTACCGCCCGGTGGTGCGCGCCGCCGTCGCCAACCGGGTGCTGACGCTCGGCCTCGCCGCCCTGGTCTTCGCCGGGGTCGCGGTCACCGGCCGCGGGCTCGGCCTCGAATTCCTGCCCAAGCTCGAGGAAGGCAACCTGTGGCTGCGCGCCACGATGCCGGCGACGATCTCGCTCGCCGAGGGCAACACCTACGTCAACCGCATCCGCCGGATCATGGCCGAGGTGCCGGAGATCGAGCGGGTGGTGTCGCAGCACGGCCGGCCCGACGACGGCACCGACGCCGCCGGCTTCTTCAACGGCGAGTTCTTCGCGCCGCTCAAGCCGGTCGAGAAGTGGCGGCCGGGCGTGACCAAGGAGGCGATGCTGGACGAGCTGCTCGACAAGCTCAGGCGCGAGTTCCCCGGCGTCGAGTTCAACGTCTCGCAGTACCTCCAGGACAACGTCGCCGAGGCGGTGTCGGGCATCAAGGGCGAGAACTCGTTCAAGATCTTCGGCCCCGACCTCCAGACCCTCACCGACATCGCCCGCAAGGTCGAGGCCTCGCTCAAGACGATCCCCGGCGTCACCGATCTCGGGGTGTTCACGTCGCTGGGCCAGCCGACGGTGCAGATCAACGTCGACCGCACCCGGGCCGCCCGCTACGGGCTGACCCCCGGCGACATCAACTCGACGGTGCGCACCGCGATCGGCGGCGACAGCGCCGGCGACCTCTACGACGGCGGCAGCGACCGGCACTATCCGATGATCGTGCGCCTCGCCTCGCAGTTCCGCCAGAGCGTCGCGGCGATCCGCAACCTGCGCATCACCGGCCAGGGCGCCAACGGCACGGTGCTTCAACTGCCGCTGTCCTCGGTCGCGACGGTCGAGCTGGTCTCGGGCCCGGCCTACATCTACCGCGAGGGCCAGGAGCGCTACCTGCCGGTGAAGTTCAGCGTCCGCGACCGCGACCTCGGCAGCACGATCATCGAGGCGCGCGAGAAGGTCGCGTCCGAGGTGGCACTGCCGCCGGGCTACCGGATCGAGCTCGTCGGCGAGTTCAACAACATGCAGGGCGCCCTGGCGCGGCTGTCGGTGACGGTGCCGCTGGCGGTCGGGCTGATCGCGATCCTGCTGTTCATGAACTTCAACTCGATCGTCGACACCCTGCTGGCGCTGAGCGTGATCCCGATGGCGGTGGCAGGCGGCATACTCGGGCTGGCACTGACCGCGACCCCGTTCAGCGTCTCGGCGGCGATCGGCTTCATCGCGCTGCTCGGCATCGCGGTAATGGACGGGATCATCGTGATCTCGCACTACAACGGCCTCGTCGCCGCCGGCGAGGAGCGGGTGCGGGCGATGCTGCGCACCTGCCACACCCAGATGCGGCCGGTGGTGATGACCTGCGTCGTCGCGGGCGTCGGCCTGCTGCCCGCCGCCTTCTCCAGCGGGGTCGGGTCGCAGGTCCAGAAGCCCCTCGCCCTGGTGGTGGTCGGCGGCATGGCGCTGGCGCCGCTCCTGATCCTGCTGATCCTGCCGGTGCTGATCCTGATGTTCTCGCGCCGCAGGCCGCCCCGGATCGCCGGCAAGGCCGGGAGTGCCCCGCACCTGCACCCGGAATCGCTGCCGGCGTGAGCGTCCGGGAGCCGGATCAGGCCCGCAGCAGCGCCACCGCCTCGGCGCCGCTCAGCGGCGCGGCGTCCCACTGCGCCGTGGCGGCAACCGCCTCGCGCAACTGCCGCTTGTAGGCCTGGCGCGGGATCTCGATCGCGCCGAACTGGGCGAGATGGCCGGTGACGAACTGGGCGTCGAGCAGGCGGAAGCCGCCGCGGCGCAGCCGGGCGGCGAGATGGACGAGAGCGACCTTGGACGCGTCGCGGGCGACATGGAACATGCTCTCGCCGAAGAACGCCGCCCCGAGGGAGACGCCGTAGAGCCCGCCGACGAGGGCGCGGTCCTCGCCGGCATAGACCTCTACGGTGTGGCAATGGCCGAGGTCGAACAATTCGCCGTAAAGGTCGCGGATGCGGCGGTTGATCCACGTCCGCGCGCCATCCTGGCGCGGCGCGGCGCAACCGGCGATCACCGCCTCGAAGTCGCGGTCGGCCACCACCTCGAACAGGTCCTGGCGGACCGTGCGGGCGAGCCGGCTCGACACGTGGAAGCCGTCGAGGGGCATGACGCCGCGCTCCCGCGGCTCGACCCAGTAGATCGTCGGGTCGTCGGCATCCTCCGCCATCGGGAAAATGCCGGCGGCATAGGCCTTCAGCAGGATGTCGGGGGTGATGTCGACGTAGGCGTTGCCGTGCATCGGTGCAGCGTCCCGCGGGCGGAGCCGGAGCGACGACCCCGGCTTGCACCACACCGGAGATGGGGTCGCAGAGCCCGTCCGGCGAGGGGCGCGCACGCCCCGTCCGCGATCCCGCGCGGCGGGCGCCGCGCGGAGTCGCGGGGTGTGGCTCAGAAGCCCGGGCCGCCCGAGGTATCGCCGAGATTCGGCACCATGCGGTTGGGGTTCTTGGCGTTGCCGCCCTTGGCCGAATCGACGAAGGTCTCGACCTGGTTCGGCGGCAGCGGGCGCGAGGGCGCCACCGGGGCCACGACCGACCCGGTCACGTCGGGCACCACCATCACGGCGGGCGGGGCCGCCGGCCGCTCGACGACGACCTGGGCGAGGGCGGGGGTGGCGGCCAGCAGCGCGGCCGCGCAGGCGAAGGTCGCAAAGCGCATCGGAGGCATCCTGTCTGTTGTTCGACCAGCCGGTCCGGGCTCGTCGAAGACGAGGCCAAGTCGTGCCGCGGTCGGGATGCCGGGAGAACCGGCCGGGGAGCGGGAGGTTCCCCAGGGGCCGGGTGGATTTTGCGTCGCGGCATGCTGCCGCCGCCGGCGTCCTCAGCCGGCGTCGAGGCCGCCGGTGCGCAGGAACTCCTCCAGCCAGTGGATGTCGTAGAGGCCGTTCTGGATGTCGGGGTTGCGCACCAGGGTGCGGAACAGCGGCAGCGTCGTGTCGACCCCGTCGACCACGAACTCGTCGAGGGCCCGGCGCAGGCGCATCAGGCACTCGTTGCGGGTGCGGCCGTGGACGATGAGCTTGCCGAGGAGGGAGTCGTAGTGCGGCGGGATGCGGTAGCCCTGGAAGGCGGCCGAATCGACCCGCACGCCGAGGCCGCCGGGCGGGTGGAAGTAGGTGATCGTGCCGGGCGAGGGCCGGAAGGTCGCCGGGTGCTCGGCGTTGATCCGGCACTCGATGGCGTGGCCCTCGACGCGCACGTCCTCCTGACGCACCGACAGCGGCGCCCCGGCCGCGACCCGGATCTGCTCGTTGACGAGGTCGATCCCGGTGATCATCTCGGTCACCGGATGCTCGACCTGGATCCGGGTGTTCATCTCGATGAAGTAGAACTCGCCGTCCTCGTACAGGAACTCGATGGTGCCGGCGCCGAGATAGCCGAGTTCCTGCATCGCCTGGGCGACCGTGGTGCCGATGCGCTCGCGCATCTCGGCGTTGAGGGCCGGCGAGGGCCCCTCCTCCCACACCTTCTGGTGGCGGCGCTGGAGCGAGCAGTCGCGCTCGGCGAGGTGGACCGCACCGCCGCGGCCGTCGCCGAGCACCTGGACCTCGATGTGGCGCGGCTTCTCGAGGTACTTCTCGATGTAGACCGCGTCGTCGCCGAACGCCGCCTTGGCCTCGGTGCGGGCGGTGGCGAGCGCCACCTCCAGGTCGGCCTCGCTGCGCGCGACCTTCATGCCGCGGCCGCCGCCGCCGGAGGCCGCCTTGATGAGCACCGGGTAGCCAATCTCCGCGGCGATGCGCCGGGCCTCGTCGGGGTCGGCGACGCCGCCCTCGGAGCCGGGCACGCACGGGATTCCGAGGCGCTTGGCGGTGCGCTTGGCCTCGATCTTGTCGCCCATCACCCGGATGTGCTCGGCCTTGGGGCCGATGAACGCGATGTTGTGATGGCCGAGCACCTCGGCGAAGCGCGCGTTCTCCGACAGGAAGCCGTAGCCCGGATGCACCGCGTCGGCGCCGGTGATCTCGCAGGCGGCGATGATCGACGGGACGTTGAGGTAGCTGTCCCGGGCCGGGGGCGGGCCGATGCAGACGCTCTCGTCGGCCAGCCGCACGTGCATCGCGTCGGCGTCGGCGGTGGAATGGACCGCCACGGTGGCGATGCCGAGTTCCTTGGCGGCGCGCAGCACCCGCAGGGCGATCTCGCCCCGGTTCGCGATGAGGATCTTGTCGAACATTGCGGCCGTACTCCAGCCCGACTCGTCACAGGTCCGGCGAGCGCGACGCTGCGTCCGGCATTCAGGGGAAGGGGAGCGGCCCTACTCGATGACCAGCAGCGGCTCGCCGAACTCGACCGGCTGGCCGTCCTCGACGAACACGGCGGTCACGGTCCCGGCCCGCGGGGCGACGATGTCGTTGAAGGTCTTCATCGCCTCGACCAGCAGGACCCGGGCCCCGGCCTCGACCCGCGTGCCGACCTCGACGAACGCCTTCGCGTCCGGCGACGGCTTGCGGTAGGCGGTGCCGACCATCGGCGACAGCACGGCGCCCGGATGGGCCGCGGCGGCCTTGCCGCCCTCGGCGGGTGCCGGCACCGGGGCGGCGGCCGGCAGCGGCGGGGCCGCGGCGGCGGGCGCGGCCACCGGCACCTGGATGTTGGCGGTGAGGGTGCGGGCGACGCGGATGCGCAGGTCGCCCTTCTCGACCTCGATCTCGCTCAGGCCGGTCTCGGCGATGAGGTTGGCGAGTTCGCGCACGAGTTCCGGGTCGAACGGGTCCTGCTTGTGGTTCGGGGGCTTGGACATCGCGGGTGGGATCGATCTGAACGGTTGCGGGGGAGGACGGGGTCGCGGCCGATATGGCGCGGAATCGGCGAGTGTCACCGGGCGGCGGCGACCACCGGGCAGGTCGGTCGGAGAGGAGACGAGGAGGTCATCGCAACCCGGGCGGCCTGCACGAGGCGGTGCCGCAAGGCCGGCCGGGCGGCGGCGGAAGCGGGCCGTCCGGGGGGCTTGAGGATGCCGGCGCTCTTACCCGATGGCGGGCCGCGGCGATAGGCCCCCGGCGCACGACGCGGCCGCGCCCGGAGACGTCGGCCTCAGCAGGTGGCGTGGCCGCACTGGCGCACGCCCGCAATGGTCTTGCGGATCGGCTCGGCGCCGACCGCGCCCGGGATGATCTCGTCGCCGATGATGAAGGCCGGGGTGCCCGACAGGCCGAGCTTGTCGCCGAGCCCGACATTCTCCTGCAAGGCCGCCTGGACCTCGGGGGCCTGCATGTCCTTCTGCACCCGGGCGACGTCGAGCCCCATCTCGCGGGCCACCGCCAGCGCGCGCTCGCCGTTGACCCGGCCGCGGGATTCGAGCAGGCGGGTGTGGTACTCGAACAGCCTGTCGCCCTTGAGCTGCGCCTTGACCGCGAGCGCGACCTTGCTGGCCTCGACCGATTCCGGGCCGAGGACCGGGAAGTCCTTCAGCACGACCTTCAGCTTCGGGTCGGCCTTCATCACGGTCTGGAGGTCGGCGAGCGCCCGCTTGCAGTAGCCGCAATTGTAGTCGAAGAACTCGACCAGGGTGACGTCGCCGTTCGGGTTGCCGGCGACGATGCCGCCGAGGCCGCCATGCAGGGTGTCGCGGCTGTCCTTGAGCGCGCTGGCCTGGGCCTGCTTCTGCGCCTCCTGCTGGCGCTTCTCCAGTTCGGTCATCGCCTCCTGGAGGATCTCGGGGTTCTTCAGGAGGTAGTCCTTGATGATCCCCTCGACCGCCTGACGCTGGGCGTCGCTGAACGGCGCCGCGGCCTGGGCGCCGGCCGGTGCCTGGGCGCGGGCGGGGGCGGCCAGGGCGACGAGGCCGGTCAGGGCGAGGGCGGGCATCAGGCGGGTCAGGGGCATCGTCGTCCTCGTCGCGGCGGAGCGCCGGCTTGCGGCGTGCGTGATGCCGTGGTGGTTAGGCGGTTTCGCGGCGGCCGGTCAAATCGCGCCCCGCCCGCCCCAACCGGACGCGCCATGGTCTCCGACACCCCTCCCCCGCTCTCCCGCCGCGCCGCCCGCGTCGCCCCGTTCCTGGCCATGGACGTGCTGGCGGCCGCCGCCCGGCGCGAGCGGGCGGGCGACCACGTCGTGCACATGGAGGTCGGCCAGCCCTCGGCCCCGGCACCCCGCGCCGCCCTGGCGGCCGCGCAGGCGGCGCTCGCCACCGGGCGCATCCCCTACACCGAGGCCCTCGGCATCGCGCCCCTGCGCGAGCGCATCGCGCGCCACTACGCCGACGCCTACGGCCTCGCGGTGGCGCCCGAGCGGGTCGTCGTCACCACCGGCTCCTCGGCCGGGTTCGTGCTGGCGTTCCTCAGCCTGTTCGACGCCGGCGGCCGGGTGGCGATCGCGGCCCCCGGCTACCCGGCCTATCGCAGCGTGCTCCAGGCCCTCGACCTCGAACCGGTCGACCTGCGCCTGCGCGACGCGGACGGCTTCGTGCCGACCCCGGCCCTCGTGCGGGCGGCCCACGCGGAGGCCGCGCTCTCGGGCCTGCTGGTGATGAGCCCGGCCAACCCGTCGGGCACGATGATCGACGCCGCCGGTCTCGCGGCGCTCGGCGAGACCTGCCGGGAACTCGGCCTGCGCTTCATCTCCGACGAGATCTACCACGGCCTGACCTACGGCGCCCCGGCCGCGACGGCGCTGGCGGCCGACGACGGCGCGGTCATCATCAACTCGTTCTCGAAATACTACTGCATGACCGGTTGGCGCATCGGCTGGATGGTGGTGCCGGACGCCCTGGTGCGCCCGGTCGAGCGGCTGGCGCAGAACCTCTACATCTCGGCGCCCTACCTGTCGCAGGTCGCCGCGCTCGCCGCCTTCGACGCGGCCGAGGAGCTCGAGGCGGTCAAGGCGGATTACGCCCGCGCCCGCGCGCTGCTGCTCCACGAGCTGCCGGGGCTCGGCCTCGGCGACGTCCACCCGGCGGACGGGGCGTTCTACCTCTACGCCGACGTCGCCCGGCTCACCAACGACTCGATCGGCTTCTGCCGCCGGATGCTCGACGAGGCCGGCGTCGCGGCGACCCCCGGCCTCGACTTCGACCCGGCGGAGGGCAGCCACCACCTGCGCTTCTCCTTCGCCGGCCGCGAGGCCGAGGCGCACGAGGCGGTGCGGCGCCTGCGCGGCTGGCTGCGCTGAGCGGGGCGGGCCCGTCAGCCGCGTGCCCGGGCAGGGCGCGGGACCTCAGCGCGGCCCCTCCCCGGCCGTCGCCGGACGGGGCGGGGCCGGCGGCGTCGGGGCGCCGAAATGGTCGGCGAGCTGCGCGCCGGTATAGGTCTCGGAGAAGCTGTCGGGCCGCTCCGGCAGCATCGTGGCATCCCACGCCGCCCAGGCCGCTTCGAGCCGGGCGAAATCCTCCGGGCGGCGGGACTTCAGGTTGGCGCGCTCCAGCGGGTCGGCGACGACGTCGAACAGGAAGGTGTTGCCGCGGATCCGCAGGTACTTGAGGTCGCCGTCGCGCATCGCCGCCTGGGCATTGGCCCGGTAGCGCCAGTGGAAGGTCCGCGGGCGCTCGGGCGCCTGCCCGGTGAGGATCGGCAGCAGGTCGATCCCGTCGGAGGGATGGGCGGGGTCGGGCGCGGCGCCGGCGGCGGCGAGCAGGGTCGGCAGCCAGTCCATCGAGATCATCGGCTGGGCCGAGACCACGCCCCTCGGCAGCCGGCGCGGCCAGGAGACCAGGGCCGGGATGCGCAGGCCGCCCTCCAGCAGCTCGGTCTTGCGCCCGGTGAACGGCCAGGTGTCGGAGAAGCGCTCGCCGCCGTTGTCGCTGGTGAACACCACGATGGTGTCCTGCGCGACGCCGTGCGTCTCGAGGGCGTCGAGCACGCGGCCGATCTGGGTGTCCATCTCGGCGACGATGCGCCGGTAGGTCTCCTGGGTGCCGCCGTCGAAGTGGCGCAGGTTGCTGCCGGCGATCCGGCGCGACTCGGCCTCGTCGTCGGGCGTCTCCCACGGCCAATGCGGCGCGTTGAAGTGCAGGCTGAGGAAGAACGGGCGACCGGCTGTCGCCGCGGCCGCGACGGTCTCCACCGCCCGGCGCCCGAGCAGGTGGGTGGCGTAGCCGACCTCCTCGATCCGCACGTCGCCGTCCCACAGGTCGGGCTTGTCGTCCGTTCCCTTGTGGCTGAAGTAGTCGATCGTGCCGCCGCGAAAGCCCCAGAACGCGTCGTAGCCGCGCTGGAGCGGCCCGAACTCCCGGACGCTGCCGAGGTGCCACTTGCCGACCAGCGCCGTGCGGTAGCCGGCCTCGCGCAGCAGCCCCGGCAGGGTCGGGTGCCCGGCCGGGATGCCGCCGGCGAACCGGGTGGTGACCGGCTCCTCCAGCCCGACCGGCAGCCGGTACTGGTAGCGCCCGGTGATGAGCGCCGTGCGGGTCGCCGAGCAGACCGCCGAATTGGCGTAGCCTTGCGTGAACCGCACGCCCCGGGCGGCGATCCGGTCGATGTGCGGCGTCGCGAGATCGGGCCGGCCGTAGCAGGCGACGTCGGCGTAGCCGAGGTCGTCCGCCATGATGAACACGATGTTGGGCTGCCCCGCCGCCCGCGCCTCGCGCCCGAAGGCCGAGACCGCGGCGCCGGCGGCGGCATTCCGCAGCACGCGCCTGCGTGTCAGATCCGCCACCGCCACCTCCCCGGCCCGCTCCGCAGGATTACTCCGGGCCCGGCCCGGCCGGCAAGGTCCGGGCGATCCGCGCGGGCCTCCCGGCAGCGGGGTTCCGCTGCGCCGCCTCGTTCCGGCGGAGCGTGACACGATTGCAGCATGCGCCGGCCGAAGCGCGCGGAAGATTAACCGCCGCGCTCGCGCGTCGCGGCACCACGTTGTGATGGCCGCCGGCCTCGATTATACGCCTGCCTCATTCGGCTGACGCCGCCTGAACATCGTTGTCTCGAGGGCCCCGGATGGCAAAGGTCGTGATCGAGGAGGGTTACGCCCCCAGTGACGGCGAGCCCTTCATGAACGATCGGCAGCGCGAGTATTTCCGCCGCAAGCTGCTGAATTGGAAGCAGGACATCCTCCGCGAAGCCCAGGACACCCTGGTCGCCCTGCAGACCGAGAACGAAAATCATCCTGATCTCACCGACCGGGCTTCGTCCGAGACCGATCGCGCGATCGAGTTGAGGGCCCGGGACCGGCAGCGAAAGCTGATCGCCAAGATCGATTCCGCACTCTCACGGATCGAGGACGGATCCTACGGCTATTGCGAGGAGACCGGCGAGCCGATCTCGCTCCGGCGCCTGGAGGCCCGGCCGATCGCGACCCTGTCGCTCGAGGCGCAGGAGCGGCACGAGCGCCGGGAGCGGGTCTACCGCGACGACTAAATAGAAACTGTCTCCAAGTGACTGACTTGATGAGTAATTTCTGAACGCGGGATCCCCTCTCCCGAGTGGGAGAGGGGTAGGGGTGAGGGTGGCTCGGGCTCAAGATTAAGCACCAACGGTCGAGCCGCGCAGCTCGACATTCGGCGTTTCATTCTGAGCCCGAGCCAC
>NZ_SACP01000039.1 GCF_004004555.2 Methylobacterium oryzihabitans | reverse complement strand
CTGGCGCGGCACCGAGCAGCCCGGCCGGATCCTGATCCGGGATGCCGGCGGCCAGGAGGTGACGATCCCGCTCTCGTGGCGCGGCCTCGCGCCCGCCCTCGACGCCCTCGCCCGGGAGCGCACCTGAGGACGCGTCCTCGCCCCTGCGGGACAGGCCCTCGCGGACCATCCGCACGAAACGCCTCGACGGTGTGGCTGACGCGCGGAGCCCTTCGGCGGCCGCCAGGGAGGCTGCCCCGTGGCCGGCATCGGGGGGATCGCGCCGGCCCCGCGCGGCCGCGGCCGCAGCGCACCACCGCCGCGCGGCCGCGGCAGGCTGCCGCGGAACGCGCATCGGGCGTCGCCGTCCCGGATTCGATGCTGATACGGTGCCCGCTGGAGCAAGACCATGCGCGCACGGCCCGGCGGCATGGCCCATCGAACGGGCGCCGTCTCAGACATGCCGCTACAGGATCGACGCCGCGAAGACATCTGGTTCCCGCAATCCTTCTTCCGGCTCCGCATCGCCTCGGCGCGCCAGATCGACGAAGTCAACGCCTCGGGCGGGATCGCGGTCAACTTCTCCCGGACCGGGAGCGGCGCGGCCGATATCGAGATCGAGGGGACGCAGACCGCGAGCCTGAGCTTCTGGTCGACCCGGTCGTCGAGCGGATTCCTCACGGTCCCGAAGTTCAACGCCGACCTCCTCACGCTTCGCTTCGTCGAGAGCGGGCGGATGATCCGGCGCGACAGCGGCCGGGAGCATCTCGGCAGCGGCGGCTACGCCATGCTGGTGGCGTTCGAGGAGATGCGCAACGAGGAGGCGTCGGGCGACTTCGCGGCGGTCAGCGGGACGATCAGCCGGGCGAGCCTCATGGCGAGCTACGAGGTGCTCGAAGGCGCTCCGCACGGCGCGTTCCCGCAACTGGAGCCGGTCGCGCCGATGGACACCCCGCCGATGCGCGCGCTCCACTTGAGCTTCCGGGCGCTGCAGGCACGCCTCCGGCGGGCCGGCATCCAGAGCGACCTGTTCCGTACCCTGCTCGAGGAGATTCTCAGCTACCAGCTCCTCACCGCCTGGCCCGGGAAGAAGCCGCACCGGGAGGCGAAGCGGGTGTCGCGCCACTCGCACCATCTCGGGCGGGCGCTGGACTACATCGACGGCCACCTGTCGCAGCTGCTCCGGCTCTCCGACATCGCGGCCGCCGCCGGCATCAGCGTCCGGTCGCTCCAGATCAGCTTCCAGGCCGAGCTCGGCCGCACGCCGACGCAGGTCATCGCCGACCGGCGCCTCGACGCCGCGCATCGCGACCTCGCCGGCGGGTCGGACGACGCCGTCGGCGCGGTCGCGCGGCGATGGGGCTTCACCCACATGGGCGATTTCGGCCGGCGCTACCGGGAGCGGTTCGGCTGCACGCCGACGCAGACGCGCCGCGGCCGCGGGTCCTGAGGGCGGCCGCCCCCGGCCCGAGCGCCAGAAACGGAAACGATGCTTTTCGATCGTTTCCGTTTCGCCGGAGCGGGGGACGGCGCACATTCCTCCCAACGACGGCGCACCCGCCGCCGTCCCCCTGGGAAGGATCCTCGCCATGACCCGCCACGGCCTCCACCACGTCACCGCCCTCTCCGGCCCGGCCGCCCGCAACGTCGGCTTCTACACCACGGTGCTCGGCCTGCGGCTGGTCAAGCGGACCGTCAACTTCGACGATCCCGGCACCTGGCACCTCTATTACGGCGACGAGGCCGGACAGCCCGGCACGATCCTGACCTTCTTCCCGATCGCCCACGCGGCGCCGGGCCGGGTCGGGATCGGCGAGACCCAGGAGACCGCGTTCCGGGTGCCGCGTGCCTCGATCGGCTGGTGGACGCACCGCTTCGTCGAGAAGGGCGTGGCGCACGAGGCCCTGGTGCGGGCCTTCGGCGAGCCGGTGCTGCGGTTCCGCGATCCCGACGGGATGATGCTCGCCCTCGTCGGCACCGACGAGGCCGGCGGCGAGCCCGGCTGGACGGCCGGCGGGGTGCCGGAGGAGGCGGCGATCCGCGGCTTCCACGGCGTCACCCTGCTGCTGCGCGAGGCCGAAGCGACCGCCGCGATCCTCACCGACGTGCTCGGCTTTTCCGAGACCGGCCGCGAGGGCTCGGCGATCCGCTACGGCAGCGGCGCGGTCCCGGGCGGGTTCGTGACCCTGCGGGCGGTGGGCGAGTTCCTGCCCGGCCGCACCGGCGCCGGATCGGTCCACCACGTCGCCTTCCGGGCCGCCGACGACGCCGCGCAGGCGGCGATGGTCGAGCGGCTGCGGGAGCGGCACGGGCTGGCGGTGACCGAGCAGCGCGACCGCAACTACTTCCGCTCGGTCTACTTCCGCGAGCCCGGCGGCGTGCTGTTCGAGATCGCCACCGACGCCCCCGGCTTCGCGGTGGACGAGCCCGCCGACAGCCTCGGGCAGGCGCTCAAGCTGCCCGCCGGCCTGGAGCGCCACCGGGCCGAGATCGAGGCGGTGCTGCCGTCCCTCGACGCCCCGGACGTGCGCGCCGCCTGACCCCCACGAGCCGGGTCCCCTCGGGGACCCGGCGGGAGACCGATCATGACCAGCCTGTCCCTGATCCACCGCTTCGTGCCGGCGAGCCGGCCGGGGCGCCCTCCCCTGCTGCTCCTGCACGGCACCGGCGGCGACGAATCCGACCTGCTCGGCCTCGGGCAGACGGTGGCGCCGGGCGCGGCGCTGCTGTCGCCCCGCGGCCCGGTGAGCGAGAACGGGATGCCGCGCTTCTTCCGCCGCCTCGCCGAGGGCGTGTTCGACGAGGACGACATCCGGGTTCGGGCCGACCAGCTCGCCGGGTTCGTCGCCGAGGCGCGGGCCGAGTACGGCCTGCCGGCGCCGGTGGCGGTCGGGTTCTCGAACGGCGCCAACATCGCCGCGGCGCTGCTGCTGCTGCGCCCCGAGACCCTCGCCGGGGCGGTGCTGCTGCGGGCGATGCGGCCCCTCGCCGTGCCGCCGCGGCCCGACCTCGCCGGGCGGCCGGTGCTGATGCTGTCGGGGAGCCTCGACCCGATCGCGTCGGACGCGACCGCGACGGCGCTGGCCGGCGACCTCTCCGCCGCCGGCGCCGCGGTCGAGCACCGCCGGCTGCCGGCCGGGCACGGCCTGTCGCAGGCCGACGTCGCGTTGGCGCGGGCGTGGCTCGACGGGGCGGTGCCGGCCGCTGCGGCCTGATCGCGCGTCGACGCAAGGTTCGGACGTTGTTTTCGGGACCTTGCGTCGTCCTCCATTCAGCGTGATTTTCTTCAGATTCAGGAATTTCGATGAGGCGCAGGGTCCCCTCTCCCACTCGGGAGAGGCGACCCTGCGCTTGAATTTCTATAGTACTTCCAATTGGATCAGGTGCAGAAAACTCAAAACACCTGCCGCAGCGCCGCGTAGAGCAGGCCGGCGAGCAGCATCGCCGCCGGCAGGGTGAGCAGCCACGCGGCGGCGATGTTGCGCACCGTGCGCCATTGCAGCCCCGAGCCGTTCGCCGCCATGGTGCCGGCGACGCCGCTCGACAGGATGTGGGTGGTCGAGACCGGCAGGCCGTAGACCTCGGCGAGGCCGATCGTGCCGGCCGCCACCATCTCGGCCGAGGCGCCCTGCGCGTAGGTCAGGTGCTGCTTGCCGATCCGCTCGCCGACCGTGACCACGATGCGCTTCCAGCCGACCATCGTGCCGAGGCCGAGCGCGAGGGCGACCGACACCTTGACCCAGGTCGGGATGTAGCGGGTGCCGTCGTTGAGGCTGTGCTCGTAGGACTTGAGCGTCTTCGTCTCCGCCTCCGGGAAGGCGCCCTCGCGCCGGGTCAGGATGTGGATCGCGTCCGAGGCGAGGTACATGTCGTTGCGCAGGTTCGGCGTCGCCCCGGCCGGGACGTGGCGGATCGCGCCGTAGCTCGTCACCTGGGTCGCGATGTCGGCCGAGAGGGCGGCGAGGGCGGCGTGGATCTCGGGCTTGTCGAGGTCCTTGCTGCGCAGGGCCTCGCCGACCCGCGTCCGCGCCTGCGCGGCGTCGGGCATCGCGCCGCCGCCGGCGTGGCCGCGGAAGATGCCTTCCGCTTGGCGAGAGACCTGCACGAAGGCGGGCGTGGCCGATTCCTCCATCGTCCGGTTGAGGGCGTAGGCGGTCGGGGCGGCCCCGATCAGGATCAGCATGATGAGGCCCATGCCCTTCTGCCCGTCGTTGCCGCCATGGGCGAACGAGACGCCGGTGCAGGTGAGAATCAGCAGCCCGCGGATCCACAGCGGCGGCGGCGTGTCGCCCTCCGGCGCCCGATACAGCGCCCGGGTGCGGATCAGCGCCTTCATCGCCAGCAGCAGCAGCGCGGCGAAGACGAAGCCCATCAGCGGGCTGACCAGCAGGGCGCGCAGCACGCCGAGCGCCTGCCCCCACTCCACCCCGGAGGTGCCGTGGCCGTCGGGGGAGGCCGCGAGGAGCTGGTTGGCGAGGCCGACCCCGATCACCGAGCCGATCAGGGCATGCGACGACGAGTTCGGCAGGCCGAAGGCCCAGGTGCCGAGGTTCCAGACGATCGCGGCGATCAGCAGCGCGAAGATCATCGCGTAGCCGGCGCCGGACCCGACCTGGAGCACCAGTTCCACCGGCAGCAGCGTGACGACGCTGTAGGCGACCGCTCCCGAGGAGACCATCACGCCGAGGAAGTTGAACAGGCCCGACCACACCACCGCCACCGCCGGCGGCAGGCTGTGGGTGTAGATCACGGTCGCGACCGCGTTGGCGGTGTCGTGGAAGCCGTTCACGAACTCGAAGCCCAGCGCGATCAGCAGCGCGAGGCCCAGCAGCGCGAAGGCGCCGATGGCGAGCGGCGGCTGCCCGGCGGCGTGCATGTCGGAGACGAGGCTGTAGAGGGCGTAGCCGAGGCCGCCGACGAGCAGCAGCACGAAGGCGGCGATGCCGGCCGGGTGGATGCCGTGGTCGAGGCGCGGCCCGCTCCGGCGGGCCTCCGGGGCGGCCGGACCCGGGCCGGTCAGGCCGGCGGTGCCGGAGAGCGTATCGGGCATGAGGACCTCGCGGGATGAGGCGCGACGGGGGAACGCCTCCCCCTCCGGGCGAGGCGGGACGGATCAGTCGAAGGAGGGGAGCCGGATCCGCGCCGTGCCGACGTGCCGCTGCATCGGATCGAACCCTTGAGCCGTGCCGAGTCAACGGGCCAGGCGAGCTGAGCCTTGGCCCGGCCGTTCAAGCGTTTTCATCCGGTTTCGTTCCGTGAATTTTTCATGACACCGCGGAGCGACGACCCAGGGTCAGGCAAGATCTCGCCGGATGCCGGGTCAGCCCTTGGCCGCCATCCACTCCTCGAGGCTCGGCGCCACCATGTCGAAGCGGTCGCGGATGGTGCAGCAGGTCGCGCCGCCGAGGCGGGCGACGGCGTCGAGTTTTTCCGGATCGATCCGCAGGCGCTCGGCGTCGACGAGGTCGGCGTGGTAATGCGCGTGCAGGATCTCGCCGAGCACGATCTGGCGCGAGCGGCCGAGTTCGAGGGTGGTGTGGCGGCGGCACTCGAAGGCGGCGGGCGCCTCGGCGATGCGGGGCGCGGCGATGGCGGTGCCCGGGACCGCGGTCAGCCCGGCCTCGACCAGTTCGTCGGTGCCGGTCGGGAACGCGATGGCGCAGACGTGCATCGCCTCGGCGATGGCCCGGCTGACGATGTTGACGCAGAAGACCTCGGTGAGCCGGATGTTGCTCGCGGTGTCCTTGAACGACAGGTCGGCCCTGGTCTCGACGCCGAGCGCCAGGATCGGCGGGTCGTGCGACAGGCAGTTGAAGAACGAGTACGGCGCCGCGTTGACCCGGCCCTGGAGATCGACCGTGGTCACGAGGGCGATCGGCCGCGGCACGATCGAGCCGATCATCAGCTTGTAGCGGTCCCGCGGCGGCAGGGTGCGGAAATCGAAGGCGACGCCGCCGGCCGGCGGAGGAGAGGTGGTCATCGGGATCCCGGGCTGGTGCTGCTCCGTCAGGGATCCTGCGAGGCGCGTGCCACCTCCGGTTGATCGGGATAATCGACCCCGACCAGGGTCAGGCCGGCCGACGGCGCGAGGGGACCGCAGCGGGCGCGGTCGCGGGAATCGAGCACCGCGCGCACGCCCGCCGGGGTCAGGCGGCGGCCGCCGGCGAGCATCAGGGTGCCGACCATGCCGCGGACCTGATGGTGCAGGAACGAGCGCGCCGCGGTCAGCACCACGATCTCGTCGCCGGACCGGGCGACGTCGAGGCGGTCGAGGGTGCGCCAAGGGCTGTTGGCCTGGCACTCCGCCGCCCGGAAGGCCGAGAAGTCGTGGCGGCCGAGCAGTCCCTGCGCCGCCTCGTGCATCAACGCGGTATCGAGGGCCCAGGGCACGTGCCAGAGCTGCGCGCGGTCGAGGGCCGGCGGGCTGCGGCGGTTGAGGATGCGGTAGCGGTAGTGCCGCTTCACCGCCGAGTGGCGGGCGTCGAAGTCGGGTCCCACCACCTCGGCGGCGACCACCGCCACCGGCTCGGGGCGCAGATGGGCGTTGGCGGCGTCGCGCACCGTGTCGGTGCGCCAGTCGCGGTCGAGATCGAGATGCACGACCTGATGGGTGGCGTGGACCCCGGCATCGGTGCGGCCGGCGCAATGCACCCGCACCGGCGCCGAGACGAAGCGGGCGATCGCCTCCTCCAGCGCCTGCTGCACCGAGCGGTGGGTGGCCTGACGCTGCCAGCCCGCGAAGGCGGTGCCGTCGTACTCCACCACGAGCTTGTAGCGCGGCATGGCTCAGCCGAGGCTCTGCCCCGGCTCCAGGCGCCGGCCGCGCAGGAAGTCGGCGATGGCCATGGCGGGCTTGCCGGCGGGCTGCACCCGCAGGAGGCGTAGCGCCCCCTCCCCGCACGCGACCGTGCCGTCCTCGTCGAGGAGCGTGCCGGGGGCGCCGGAGCCCGCGGCCGGCGCGGCCTTGAGCACCTTCACCCGCTCCGGGCCGCGGCCGAGATCGGCGAGCACGAAGGCGCCGGGGAACGGCGACAGGCCGCGGACGTGGTCGTGCAGGGCTCCCGCCGGCCGCGCCCAGTCGATGCGGGCCTCGTCGTTGGCGATCTTGCGGGCGTATTCGACTCCCGCCTCGGCCTGCGGCGTGAACATCAGGCCGCCGCGCTCCAGGGCGCCGAGGGCCCGCACCATCAGGTCGGCGCCGAGCGGCATCAGCCGGTCGTGCAGTTCGCCGGCGGTCATGTCGGGGGCGATCGCCACCCGCTCCAGCATCGCGACCGGGCCGGTATCGAGGCCGGGCTCCATCCGCATCACCGCGACGCCGGATTCGGCGTCGCCGGCCATCACGGCGCGCTGGATCGGCGCCGCGCCGCGCCAGCGCGGCAGGATCGAGGCGTGCAGGTTGAGGCAGCCGAGGGCCGGGGCGTCGAGGATCGCCGGCGGGAGGATCATGCCGTAGGCGACCACCACCGCCACGTCGGCGCCGTGGGTGCGGAAGGCGGCCGCCGCCTCCTCGGTGCGCAGGGTCGCGGGGGTGAGCACCGGCAGCCCGAACTTTTCCGCCAGCGCCTGGACCGGCGAGGGCCGCAGCGCCATGCCGCGGCCGGCGGGTGCGGGCGCGCGGGTATAGACCGCCACGACCTCGTGGCCGCCGCCGACGATGCCGGCGAGCGTCGGCACCGCGAAATCCGGGGTGCCCATGAACACGACCCTGAGCGCCATGATCGGATCTCAGGCCGCCTCGGGGCCACGCTTGGCGGCCTTGGCGAACTTCTTCACCACGCGGTCGCGCTTGAGCTTCGACAGGTGGTCGATGAACAGCACGCCGTTGAGGTGGTCGATCTCGTGCTGGAGGCAGGTGGCGAGCAGCCCG
This sequence comes from Methylobacterium oryzihabitans, assembly GCF_004004555.2. Taxonomy (GTDB): domain Bacteria; phylum Pseudomonadota; class Alphaproteobacteria; order Rhizobiales; family Beijerinckiaceae; genus Methylobacterium; species Methylobacterium oryzihabitans. The sequence goes on along the minus strand of NZ_SACP01000039.1, from coordinate 47,545 downwards.
TCGGCCTCCTGCTCGACGACCTCGTTGTCGAGGGTGCGGAAGCGGACCCGGACGCGGTCGGGGCGGACCACCTCGGCGTAGTATTCGGGGATCGACAGGCAGCCTTCCTCGTAGCCGCGGGTCTCCTCGGAGGCCCAGACGATCTCGGGGTCGATCAGCACCAGGGGGTTGCGGGCGTTCTCGTCCTTCGAGGTGTCGACGGTGACGATGCGGGTCGGCTCGCCGATCTGGATCGCCGCGAGGCCGACGCCGGGGGCGTCGTACATCGTCTCCAGCATGTCGGCGGCGAGCTTCTTCACCTCCCCGGTGATCGTGCCGACCGGCTCCGAGGTCGCGCGCAGGCGCGCGTCCGGCAGGATGACGAGGGGACGGATGGTCATGGGTGTGGAAACCAAGGCGCAGGGGCGCCCGCGGCGCCGTTCATCGTGCCCGCGGAGATAGGGATTCGCGCCGTGACGGTCAAATGAAGGGGGTCAGAACGCCAGGGCAATCGCTTCAGAGCGATTGCCCTGGTTTCCCGCTTGGCCTCAGGCGCCGGCGGCTGCATCCGCAGCCTTGGCTTTCGCTCCGCTCTGTGTTCGAGCGGACATTCGTCCCCTCGAACCCGCTCCGCGGGGGCGCTCTTCGCGCCCGCCATGCAGCGTCGCCCTGCGGGCGACCGCAGGACAATCGCTGAAGCGATTCCCCTGGTCAGAACGCCGTGCGCCGCTGGATCGCCGCCGAGAGGGTGCCCTCGTCGAGGTAGTCGAGTTCGCCGCCGACCGGGACGCCGTGAGCGAGCCGCGTCACCGTCAGGGACAGGTGGGCCAGCAGTTCGGTGACGTAGTGGGCCGTGGTCTGGCCGTCGACGGTGGCGTTGAGCGCCAGGATGACCTCGCGCACGGCCGGATCGCCGGCGCGCTCGACGAGGCGGGCGAGGTTCAGGTGCTCGGGGCGCACGCCGTCGAGGGCCGAGAGCACGCCGCCCAGCACGTGGTAGCGGGCCTTGACGGCGCCGGAGCGTTCCAGGGCCCAGAGGTCGGAGACGTCCTCGACCACGACCAGCATCGTCGGGTCGCGGGTCTCGTCGCGGCAGATGGTGCAGGGATCGGTGGTGTCGACGTTGCCGCATTCGTGGCAGACGACGATGCGCTCCACCGCGACCCGCATCGCGTCGGCGAGGGGGGCGAGCAGGCTCTCGCGCTTCTTGATGAGCTGGAGGGCGGCACGGCGGGCCGAGCGCGGCCCGAGGCCGGGCATGCGGGCGAGAAGCTGGATGAGCCGCTCGATCTCCGGCCCCGCAACGGCGTTCGGCATGGACGTCCCGACAAAGAAGGGGGTCCCGGGGTCTTTACCCCGGGCGGGTGCGGGCGGAGCCCGCCGCCGCAGGCTAGAACGGCAGCTTCATGCCCGGCGGCAGCGGCAGGCCCTTGGTCAGTTCCTCCATCCGCTCCTGGGCGGCGCGCTCGGCCTTGCCCCGGGCATCGTTCATCGCGGCGACGACGAGATCCTCCAGGATCTCCTTCTCGTCGGGGACGATCAGGCCGGGATCGAGACTGACGGAGCGGACCTGTCCCTTGGCGGTCATCGTGACGGTGACCGAGCCGCCGCCGGCGGTGCCGGAGACCTCGACGGTGTCGAGTTCGCTCTGCAGGTCGGCCATCTTCTGCTGCATGGCCTGGGCCTGCTTCATCAGCCCCATGATGTCGCGCATGCGTCGTCCTCGCGTGGTGGTGTCGGAAACCGGGTCGTGTCTCGTGCCCAATGTGGGGCACCGGGGGCGCCGGCGCTACAGGTCCGGTCCGTCCTCGTCGGGTTCGGGCGGCGCATCGCCGGATTCGGCCTCGGCGGCGCGCTCGCGCACGTCGACGATCTGGGCGCCGGGAAAGCCCTTCAGCACCGCCTGGACGAGGGGATGGGCGGCGGCGCCCTGGTGGCTGCGCTCGACGGCGGCGCGGGCGCGGGCGGCGAGCGTCGGCTCGCCCTGCTCCTTCGACAGGGCGACGACCCAGCGCCGGCCGGTCCAGTCGAGCAGCGCCCGGGCGAGGTCGGCGGCGAGCGTCGGGCGCCCGCCCTCGGCGAGGCGGAACTCGACGTGGCCGTCGGCGAAGCGGACGAGGTGGGCGTCGCGCTCGAGGGCGATCTTGAGGGTGATGTCGCGCCTGCTCTCGGCGAAGGCGACGATGTCCTCGAACCGGCCGAGGCGGGGGCCGGCCGGCTCCGCCGGGGGCGGCGCGGGGCGCGGGGCGGGCGCCGGCACCGGCGGCGCCTCGGGCACGGGCGGAGGCGGCGCGGGGCGGGCCGGCGGAAGGGCGCGGGAGGCAGCGGCCCCGCCGCCGGCGCTCACGCGGGCGGGGCCGTCAGCGGGGGGGAGGGTGGACCCTCCGGGCGGCGGGGACGCCCCTCCCCGGGCGCCCTCCTTGAGCTGGCGCAGCACCTCGTCGGGGGTGGGCAGGTCGGCGGCGTAGATGAGGCGCACCAGCGCCATCTCGGCGGCGGCCAGCGGCCGGGGCGCCGCCTGCACCTCGGGGATGGCCTTGAGCAGGATCTGCCACGCCCGCGACAGGGCGCGGACCGAGAGCCGGTCGGCGAAGTCGCCCCCGCGCTGGCGCTCGATCTCGCTCAGCGCCGTGTCGGCGCGGGCGGTGTCGGGGGCGAGCTTGAGGCGGGTGACGAGGTGGGTGAACTCGGCGAGGTCGGAGAGCACCACCGCCGGGTCGGCGCCGGCCTCGTGCTGGGCGCGCAGCTCCGAAAAGCTCGCCGGGGCGTCGCCGCGCATGGCGGCCTCGAACAGGTCGATGACCCGGGCGCGGTCGGCGAGCCCGAGCATGTCGCGCACCGTCCCGGCGCTCACCGTCCCGGCGCCGTGCGCGATGGCCTGATCGAGGAGCGAGAGCGAATCGCGCACCGAGCCCTCGGCGGCGCGGGCGATGGCGGCCAGGGCTTCCGGCTCGACGGCGACGCCCTCGGCGTCGCAGATCTTCTGGAGATGGGCGATCAGCGTCCCGGCCTCGACCCGGCGCAGGTCGAAGCGCTGGCAGCGCGACAGGATGGTGACCGGAACCTTGCGGATCTCGGTGGTGGCGAAGACGAACTTGGCGTGCGGCGGCGGCTCCTCCAGCGTCTTGAGGAAGGCGTTGAACGCCTTCTCGGACAGCATGTGGACCTCGTCGACGATGTAGACCTTGTAGCGGGCCGAGACCGGCGAGTAGCGGATGCCGTCGATGATCTGGCGGACGTCGTCGATGCCGGTATGCGAGGCGGCGTCCATCTCCAGGACGTCGATGTGGCGCGATTCCATGATCGCGGCGCAGTGCAGGCCGAGGCCGGGCATGCGGATGGTCGGACCGGCCTTCGGGTCTTCGGCGAGCGCGTAGTTGAGGCCGCGGGCGAGGATGCGGGCGGTGGTGGTCTTGCCGACGCCGCGCACGCCGGTGAGCATCCAGGCCTGCGGGATGCGGCCGGCCTCGAAGGCGTTGGCGAGGGTGCGCACCATGGCGCCCTGCCCGATCAGGTCGTCGAAGTCCTTCGGGCGGTACTTGCGCGCCAGCACCCGGTAGGGGGTCGCGGAGGGCAAACCGGGGAGACCCGGCTCGTCGGTCGAGGGCGTGCCGGAGGTCTCGTCCATGCGGTCGCGACGGGGCGCGGCGGAGTGCGCGCCGGAGGGTGATGAGGTGGGAGGCTGGACGAAAACCCGCTCGGTCTCGTTAGGGCTGCTTCCTTCCGGACCTGACCCGGTTGGCGAGTGAAACGTCCCTCGCCAACCTCCCGGGCGCTATATGAGCGGCGCCCGCCTGAAACGCAAGCGGGTTCGAGCTTCTTGCTTGGCCTCAGGCGCCGGCAGTCGCGTCCGTGACTTCGGCTTGCGCTCCGCTTACGCGTTCGGGCGGACCTTCGTCCCCCCGAACCCGCTCCGCGGGGCGCTTCTCGCGCCCGCCAAGAGGCGTCGCCCTTCGGGCGACCGCGGGACCATCGCAGACGCGATGGCCCTGCACCGTTTCAGAACGGCTTGTCGCCGACCCGCTCCTCGCGGGCGAGCCGCAGCAGGTTCTGGCCGTAGGCGGTCTTGGAGAACATCTCGCCGCGGGCGACGAGCTGCTCGCGGCCGATGAAGCCCTGGAGGTAGGCGATCTCCTCCAGGCACGCGACCTGGAGCCCCTGCCGGCGCTGGAGCACGCGGACGAACTCGCCGGCTTCCAGCAGGCTGTCGTGGGTGCCGGTGTCGAGCCAGGCGTAGCCGCGCGACATGCACTCGACGTGCAGTTGCCCGCGGTCGAGATAGGCCTGGTTGACGTCGGTGATCTCCAGCTCGCCGCGGGGCGAGGGCTTCACCGCCGCGGCGATGTCGAGCACTTGGTTGTCGTAGAAGTACAGGCCGGTCACCGCCCACGTCGATTCGGGGGTCTTGGGCTTCTCCACCAGCCGCACCGGCTTGCCGGCCCGGTCGAGGGTGACGACGCCGTAGGCCTCGGGGTGGTCGACGTGGTAGGCGAAGACCGTCGCGCCCTCGGCCCGGCCGCGGGCTCGGGCGAGCAGGTCCTGCATGCCGGCGCCGAAGAACAGGTTGTCGCCGAGGATCAGCGACACCGAATCGTCGCCGACGAAGTCGCGGCCGATGATGAAGGCCTGGGCCAGACCCTCGGGCCGGGGCTGGAGCGCGTAGGAGAACTGCACCCCGAACTGCTCGCCGGTGCCGAACAGCCGCTTGTAGTTGTCGAGGTGCTCCGGAGACGAGATCACCAGGATCTCGCGGATGCCGGCGAGCATCAGCACCGAGACCGGGTAGTAGATCATCGGCTTGTCGTAGACCGGCAGGAGCTGCTTGTTGATCGACAGCGTCGCCGGGTGGAGGCGGGTGCCGGACCCGCCGGCGAGTACGATCCCCTTCATCGGGTGGCCTCCTCAGGCGCGTGGGCGGGACCGATGAGCTGGTCCAGGATGTCGTCGAGGGCGCTCCGCCACGGCCGCGGCGACAGGCCGAAGTCGCGGGTGAGCGTCGCGGTGGAGAGTTCGGAATTGGCCGGGCGCTTCGCGGGGGTCGGGAAGGCCGAGGTCGGGATCGGCGTCACCGGCACCGCGCGGGCGCCGCGCGCCGCCGCGCCGTCCATGATCGCCCGGGCGAAGCCGCACCACGTCGTCGCGCCGGCATTGACGCAGTGATAGGTGCCGGTCGGGGCGGACGGATCGGTCGCGAGCCGCAGCGCGACGGCGGCGAGCGCCGCCGCGAGGTCGCCGGCCGAGGTCGGGCAGCCGTGCTGGTCGTCGACCACCGTGAGGCGGTCGCGCTCGCCGGCGAGGCGCAGCATCGTCTTGACGAAGTTGCCGCGGTGCGGGCTGACCACCCAGGCGGTGCGCAGAATCGCGTGGCGCGGGTTGGCGGTGCGCACCGCCATCTCCCCCGCCGCCTTGCTGGCGCCGTAGACGCTGGTCGGGTTGACCGGCGCGTCGGGGGCGCAGGCGCCCTGCCCGGTGCCGTCGAAGACGTAGTCGGTCGAGACGTGGACGAGGGGGATGCCGGCCCTGGCGGTCGCCGCCGCGAGATAGGCCGGCGCCAGGGCGTTGAGCCGCCACGCCGCCCCGACCTCGGTCTCGGCCTTGTCGACCGCGGTATAGGCCGCGGTGTTGACGACCGCCGCCCACGGCTCGGCGGCGACGATTCTCTCCACCGCGGCCTCGTCGGTGATGTCGAGGGCGTCGCGCGCGGGGGCCGAGACGGTGACGCCGTCGGGCCAGGCGTGGCGGGTGAGTTCGGTGCCGACCTGCCCGCCGCCGCCGAGGATGAGGATGCGCTGGCTCATGGCACCCTCACCCGGTCAGGCCGAGGCGCTCGCCGGAATAGCGGCCCTCGCGGATCGGCCGCCACCAGCCCTCGTTGGCGAGGTACCAGCGCACGGTCTCCTCCAGCGCCCCCTCGAAGCTCTTGGTCGGCGTCCAGCCGAGCTCGGCCTCGGCCTTCCCCGGATCGATGGCGTAGCGCCGGTCGTGGCCCGGGCGGTCGGCGACGAACTGGATCAGGCGCTCGTGCGGGCCCTGCTCCGGGCGCACCCGGTCGAAGATCGCGCACAGCGTCCTCACCACGTCGAGGTTGTTGCGCACGGCGCGCCCGCCCAGCAGGTAGGTCTCGCCGACCCGGCCCCGGGTCAGGGCGGCGACGAGGCCGCGGGCGTGATCCTCGACGTGGATCCAGTCGCGCTCGTTCTGGCCGTCGCCGTAGACCGGAAGATTTTTTCCGTCCAGGGCGTTGAGGATCATCAGCGGGATCAGTTTCTCCGGGAAGTGCCGCGGCCCGTAATTGTTCGAGCAGTTGGTCAGCACCACCGGCAGGCCGTAGGTCTCGTGCCAGGCCCGGGCGAGGTGGTCGGAGGCCGCCTTCGAGGCCGAGTAGGGCGAGCGCGGGTCGTAGCGGCTCTCCTCGGTGAAGAAGGCGCCCGGCGGCAGCGAGCCGTAGACCTCGTCGGTGGAGACGTGGTGGAAGCGGAACGCGCCCTTGGCCTCGCCGGAGAGGCCGTTCCAGTAGCCGCGGGCGGCCTCCAGCATCACCTGGGTGCCGACGACGTTGGTCTGCACGAAGGCGGCCGGGCCGGTGATCGAGCGGTCGACGTGGCTCTCGGCGGCGAGGTGCATCACCGCGTCGGGACGGAAGTCGGCGAACAGCCCCGACACCCGCTCGTGGTCGCAGATGTCGGCTTCCTCGAACCGGTGGCGGTCGTTGCCCTTGAGGGGCATCAGCGAGATCGGGTTGGCGGCGTAGGTGAGGGCGTCGAGGGTGAGCACCTCGTGGCCGAGATCCTGGACGAGGTGCAGGACGAGGGCCGAGCCGATGAAGCCGCAGCCCCCGGTGACGATGATGCGCATGCTGGCAGGACTCCGTGGGCGCCGGTTCAGAACAGGGGCGGCAGGTCGGCGAAGCGGGGCGCGACCTTGTCCTTGTCGGACAGGACCGCCGTCTCGGCGGTGACCGGCCAGTCGATGCCGAGATCGGGGTCGTTCCACCGCACGGCGCCGTCGTGCTCGCGGCTGTAGACCCCGCCCGCGACCTTGTAGGCGACCATCGTGTCGGGTTCGAGGGTGCAGAAGCCGTGGCCGAAGCCGACCGGGATGTAGAGCTGGTGGCCGTTCTCGGGGTCGAGCCGCACGGCGACGTGGCGGCCGTAGGTCGGCGAGTCCCTGCGCAGGTCGACCGCGACGTCGAGGATCGCGCCGGCCAGCACGCGGACGAGCTTGGCCTGGGCGAAGGGATGACGCTGGAAGTGCAGGCCGCGCACGGTGCCGACCGGGGCCGAGAACGACTGGTTGTCCTGAACGAACGCCTCGTCGACCCCGGCCGCCGCCATGAGGTCCGCCCGGAAGGTCTCGGCGAACCAGCCGCGGTCGTCGCCGTGCCGCTTGGGCACGACGAGCTTCAGGCCGGGGATCTCAAGGTCGGTGATCTGCATGCGCGGAGCCTCTCTGGCGCCCCCGGTAGCCCCATCGAAGCGCCCTTGTCCAGTGATGCGACAGGCAAACGCTAGGTCGCCCGCGCGCAAGAAGCACAGCCAAAGGCAAAGCTGATTTTTTGCAACGGTCCCGTATGCGGGCCAGGCAAGATGGAATGGACTATGTCCGGACTGTTCGCCTCGCGAAGCCCGACACAAGCAGGCGAAGGCGGCATGGACCTGCCGTCCCAGCCTCACGAGGCCTTGTCGTCGATCTCGAACATGGCCGAATAGAAGGGGCGGCTCGCCATCTTCATCCAGCCGTCGACGATCGATCCCAGATCGAGGGCGACGCCGCCGTGGCGCTTGATGATGGCCGCGTAATACTTCCCGAAGGTGCCGGCTGCGATCAGGAACACCCGCCCGTGATGCGGCTGCGACAGCGTCGCCACGATGTCCCAGAACACGAACGGAAAGTGGGGCCTCGCCGGCTTCTGCACCTTGCCAGCCAGATGAGGCGCATAGTCCTCGCTCGGCACCTTGATGAGGTCGACGTCCGCCACGCCGAACATCTCCCGGATCTTGGCGTCGAGCCCGTCGAGGCAGGAGATCACCGTAAGGGATGTCACCTCACGCATGATCTCCGCCAGCAGACCAGTGCGGTGCAACTGGAGATGCATGTCCTGATTGCACAACGTGACGTGCCGGACGTTCTCCATGACAGCCCTGTTGATACTCAACAGACAAGGGATCGTACGGTCCGCCGCAATCGAATACTCGTAGTCGATCCACTCCCAGTAGGCCACGCCGAGGATGTCGGCCTCCGTGGCGAAATCGAGCAGCCGGTCAGTGAGGCCGAGATACCCGGTCCAGGTCGGATCGAAGGTCTCGCCGAGCAGGAACGTGATCCAGAACCTGCGGTGGTGGGCGTAGAGATGACGGTACGCGGCTTCGTCGCGGTCGTTGACCCGGATGAAGGTCCCCTCGCCGTCGCCGAGGCGGATCAGAGCGAATCCCCGCCGCTCCCTGATCGCGGCGCGGATCGCCTCGGCGACCTCGCGCACCTCCATCCAGTAGTGGCGCTCGCGGATGGACCGGGTGATGTAGCGGGCGCGATCACGGGGGAACTCGCGCAGGTAGGCGCCGAACTCCCTCATCGCCAGGGATTCGCGGCATTCGAGGTCGGTGGACGACGGCAGCGCGTCGAGGACGGCATCGCCCTCGTCCCAGCAGGCGTTCGCGTAATACATGTGCGCCTGGAACAGGCCGTAGCCGTGATGGCCGGGCGCCAGAGCGGCGGCCTGGGAGGCCCGCTTCAGGGCCTCGTCGAGGCGCCGCTGGAAGCGATGAACGACCGCGAGCTCGTAGAAGGCGGGGGCGAAGGACGGGCTCCGCTCGACCAGCCGCCGGAAGATCTCCTCGGCGACTTCGAGGCCGCCGGTCTCCCAGGCAGCCTCCTTGCAATCGACGCCGGCGGACAGCACGACGAGGTCGTCGAAGTCCCGGAGGTCGAGCGCGCGGCTTCGCTCCCGCGCCGCAGACGCGTCGCGCTTCGTGAGGTTGACAAGGTCTTGCAGGCCGGAACTCGACATCATGCACACTTCCCAGCGACCGCCGTGGCGGTCTCGGCTCCCGGTCGGGACGCCGGCTCCAACGGGGCAGTCCGGACGGGGCGCCGCATGGATCCGACCGCGACCGCCACCGACGACAGCCGCTCATCGCTGCCTTGGTCGCACGGGAGTTCCCTCCCGGTTCGATCGCACGATCTCCCTACGCGGTATCCAGACGCAGTTCAACGGATCCGGCCGAACAGTCAGGGGGCGCCGTTCTGAAGCACTGCGCCCTTGAGGATGAGATTGCCATTGTCATCAATGGCGAACTTGACCTCGCCATTCACTTTGTAGCGGAGCCGGTGCGCTGCTGCGTCGTAGAAGAGGCAGCGGTTACCACCCTCGAAACAGATGTCCTGTCCCGCCTTGAGGACGATCCCATGGCCGTCCACCGCCACGTCGGCCCCCTGGAGATCGATCGCCGCATGGCCGTAGGCGCCCGACAATTCCAGTCCGGTGCGGGACGTGGTGAGATCCCGGATCGTCGCCGTCGCATGCCGTGCCCCACGCCCCGCGGTCTGGCCGAAGCCGAGACCGATCGCGCCCGACGCGTCGTCGGCGATGTCGGCGTCCTTGGCGACGTTGCCGCCCTGCGCCGCCTGAATCCACATGCCGAAGTAGTTGGCGTAGATTCCGGCCGGAGCACCAGTCGACAGCACGAGATGCGCCGTGCTGGTCTTGAGGGTATTGCCGTACAGCCAGAGATTGACACAGAAATGCCTGCCGTCGATCGGGCAGTTTTCCGAGTAGTTCGTCAAATCGCTCTCATATCCGACCACGAAGTTCGTTGGGGCACCGGGTCGCAGCACGGTGTTGGTGGTCATCGCCCAGACGTTGCCGGAACCGGGCATCGAGGTGGCGGTGAAGCCGGCCGCGATCTTGGCATCGCATTGGTCGGCACAGCGATACTCCCAGACGACCGAGCCGTCCGTGATCGCCTTGCCGTCGCCCGAGGGACCACCGCCCTTCGCCGCCGAGGTGCCCCCGCGCGCCGCCCGATAGACGTTTCCATTCGCCTTGGCGAGGGTGCCGGCCGCGTAGGCCTTGCGCAGCGACCAGGGCTCCACCCGGGACGGCGTCGCCAGCATGTCGACGAACAGCGGGTACTCCGCGACGTCGCCGGGAGCCGTGGTGGTCGAGCGGATGTAGACCTGCGACCGCTGCCGGTCGCCGTCGCCCGAAAAGTCCCGGTCGAGCGGTTCGAGGGCATGAGCCTGGAACGGTACGTAGGCGATACCGTTCCAGGTCGTGGCGAACACCCCGCTGGCGGGCATGTTGCGGTACAGCGGCAGGACCTCGCCCGGCCGGTCTGCAGCCTCGGGGCGCCCGATCCGGAGCAGATCCGCTCCGACCTCGCGAGACCCGCCCGAAGGCGGAGTGCCGGGATCGAGGGCGCGCGCCGCGGGCCCCGGCGCCAGAACCGCCCCCAGGGCGAGACAGAGGGCCGTCAGTCGCATCGGATCCTCGCGTCGAGTGGCACCGGCCGTCTGGAGGCGGATGATACGGCTTCTGATACCAATGGCCCAAGATGCTGACGCATCGACTTCGATCTCGGGCAAGCCCGAGATCGACAGGGCTCTTGATCCATCTCGAATTTTCGATGCCAAGCCCAGACGTTCAGGACCTTGGGCTTGACGAAAATCCGAGAACGGAACCAAGGGTCGTTTTCAACGACCGTTGGTATGACTGATCGCTTCGCGATATAGAACCCGGCTTCGCTCATGCGTGTGGAGCCTCCGGCTCCATCGCGCGGACTGGCGATACGAAATCCGGAAGCAATCTTCCGGATTTCGTATCACTCCCCCGCCATCGCCGCCTGGATCGCCTCCAGCGCCGCCTCGGCGGCCGCGCCGTCGGGGCCGCCGGCCTGGGCCATGTCGCGGCGGCCGCCGCCGCCCTTGCCGCCGAGGCGCTCGGAGCCGGCGCGCACCAGCGCGACGGCGTCGAAGCGCCCGGTCAGGTCCTCGGTGACGCCGACCACCAGACCCGCCTTGCCGTCCGGCGCCACGCCCACGATCGCGATCACGCCGGAGCCGAGGCGCTTCTTGCCCTCGTCGGCGAGGCTCTTGAGGTCGCGCATCTCGACGCCCTCGACCGTGCGGGCCATGAGCTTGACCCCGCCGACGTCGCGCACCGGGTCCTCGCCCGCGCCGCCCCCGCCCATGGCGAGCTTGCGGCGGGCCTCGGTCAGTTCGCGCTCCAGGCGGCGGCGGTCCTCGATCAGGGCGGCGAGGCGCTCGGGGGCGTCCGCCGCCGGCACCTTGAGCAGGGCCGCGACCTGGGCGAGGCGGCGGCTCTCCTCGGCGGCGTGGCGGCGCGCGCCCTCGGCGGTCATCGCCTCGATGCGGCGCACCCCGGCCCCGACCGCGCTCTCGCCGAGCACCGCGACGGTGCCGATGTCGCCGGTGCGCGCGACGTGGGTGCCGCCGCACAGCTCCACCGAGAAGGTGCGGGGCCTCTCCCCCGCCTCGGCCTCGCCGAGGCCCATCGAGACGACCCGGACCTCGTCGCCGTACTTCTCGCCGAACAGCGCGCGGGCGCCCGACGCGATGGCGTCGTCGACCGCCATCAGCTTGGTCACCACCGGCCGGTTCTGGAGCAGGACGCGGTTGGCGATCGCCTCGACCGCCGCGACCTCGTCCTCGCTCATCGGCTTGGGATGGCTGAAGTCGAAGCGCAGGCGGTCGGGGGAGACCAGCGAGCCCTTCTGGGCGACGTGGTCGCCGAGCACCTGCCGCAGGGCCTCGTGCAGCAGGTGGGTCGCCGAGTGGTTGGCCCGGATCGCGCCGCGGCGGGCGTGGTCGACCTTCAGCTCGATCGCCTGACCGACCGCGAGCCGGCCCTCCTCCACGCTCACGTGATGGACGAAGACGTCGCCGAGCTTCTTCTCGGTGGCGGTCACCCGGACCTTCAGGCCCGGCCCGGCGACGAGGCCGGTATCGCCGACCTGACCGCCCGACTCGCCGTAGAACGGGGTCTGGGTCGCGACGAGCAGGCCCTCCTGGCCGGCCTCCAGCGCCGCGACCTCGGCGCCGCCCGTCACCAGCGCGGCGACGACGGCCTCGGCCTCCTCGGCCTCGTAGCCGAGGAACTCGGTGGCGCCGACGCGCTCGCGCAGGGCGTACCACAGCGTCTCGGTGGCAGCCTCGCCCGAGCCCGACCACGCCGCCCGGGCGGCGGCGCGCTGGCGCTCCATCGCGGCCTTGAACGTCTCGGTGTCGACGCCGATGCCGCGGGACTTCAGCGCGTCCTGGGTCAGGTCGAGGGGGAAGCCGTAGGTGTCGTAGAGGGTGAAGGCGGTCTCGCCGGAGAGGTTCTGGCCCTCCGACAGGTCGCGGGTCTCGGCGTCGAGGATCGACAGGCCGCGCTCCAGGGTGCGGCGGAACCGGGTCTCCTCCAGTCGCAGGGTCTCGGAGATCAGGCTCTCGGCCCGCACCAGCTCGGGGTAGGCCTGCCCCATCTCGCGCACCAGGGTCGGCACGAGGCGGAACATCATCGGGTCGCGGGCGCCGAGGAGCTGGGCGTGGCGCATGGCACGGCGCATGATCCGGCGCAGCACGTAGCCGCGGCCCTCGTTGCTCGGCAGCACGCCGTCGGCGACGAGGAACGACGCGGCGCGCAGGTGGTCGGCGATGACCCGGTAGGAGGCGGTGGACGCGCCCTCCGGCGCCCGCCCGACCCCGTGCGCCACGGCGTCGATGAGGCTGCGAAAGAGGTCGGTGTCGTAGTTGCTCTTCACGCCCTGGAGGATCGCCGCCATGCGCTCCAGGCCCATGCCGGTGTCGATCGAGGGCCGCGGCAGGCCGACCCGGTTGCCCGGCTCGATCTGCTCGTACTGCATGAACACGAGGTTCCAGAATTCGAGGAAGCGGTCGCCGTCCTCGTCCGGGCTGCCGGGCGGGCCGCCCCACAGCTCCGGCCCCTGGTCGATGAAGATCTCCGAGCACGGCCCGCACGGGCCGGTGTCGCCCATCTGCCAGAAGTTGTCGGAGGTCGGGATGCGGATGATGCGGTCGTCGGAGAAGCCCGCGATCTTGCGCCACAGCGCCGCCGCGTCGTCGTCGTCGGCGTAGACCGTGACCAGCAGCCGCTCGGGCGAGAGCCCGAATTCCCTCGTGACGAGGTTCCAGGCCAGTTCGATCGCGTGCGGCTTGAAGTAGTCGCCGAACGAGAAGTTGCCGAGCATCTCGAAGAAGGTGTGGTGGCGCGCCGTGTACCCGACGTTGTCGAGGTCGTTGTGCTTGCCGCCGGCGCGGACGCATTTCTGCGCCGTGGTGGCGCGCTGATAGGGCCGTTTCTCGACGCCGGTGAAGACGTTCTTGAACTGCACCATGCCGGCATTGGTGAACATCAGGGTCGGGTCGTTGCGCGGCACCAGCGGCGACGACGGCACGATCTCGTGCCCCTGCTTGGCGAAGTAGTCCAGGAAGGTGGACCGGATCTCGTTGACGCCACTCATCGGATAACGACTCTGCGGATCTCGGGGGGCTCGGAAAGCCGGGAGCGCGCAAACAGCCCCAAGCGACGCCCGCTGTCTTAGTCACGCGATACTTCCCTGTCGAGGCAGCAGGGCAATCGGGTGAAACCCGATTGTCGATCCCGCGGGCGCGGTGCGCTCTGCGCCCGAAGAGCGCCCCGCGCAGCGGGTCCGGGAGGACGAATGTCCTCTCGGACGCAGAGCGGAGCGAAAGCCAAAGTCACGGCGACACGACGTGTCGCGCGTGACTGCCGGCGCTTGAGGCCAAGCAACAAACCCAGAGCAATCGGGTTCACCCGATTGCTCTGGTCGAGGCAGGGCTTTCGCGGCCCCCCGCGGCCCCTATCTCCGCCGGCATCGCATCGCCCCGACAGACTCCGCGAGAGACCCCGCATGCCCATCGAGATCAGCCTGCTCGCCATCGCGGTGGTGCTCGGCTTCGTTCACATCATGGCCGCATCGGCCGCCGGGTTGCAGCAGCGCGGCGGCCTCGCCTGGGCGGCGAGCAACCGCGAGGCGCAAGCCGCGCCGATGCAGGGCGCCGCCGGCCGGCTCGAGCGGGCCTCGAAGAACTTCTTCGAGACCTTCCCGCTCTTCGCCGCCCTGGTGCTCGCCGCCGCCGCGACCGGCCGGCTCGACACGACCACGGCGCTCGGCGCCCATCTCTACGTCTGGGCCCGGCTCGCCTACCTGCCGATCTACGGCTTCGGCGTCCCGGCGGTGCGCACGCTGGTCTGGGGCGTGGCGATGGTCGGGATCGGGTTCGTGCTCGCCGGGCTGGTGCTGTGACGACGTAAAGTGATGGTGGATGCAAGTAGCTGATCTTGCTGTTAAATTTCTAGCACGGGATCCCCTCTCCCGAGTGGGAGAGGGGTAGGGGTGAGGGTGGCTCGGGTTCAGGATCAAGCACCAACGGGCGAGCCGCGCAACTCAACCGTTCGGGGTCTTTGCGAAATCGTCTCCACCCTCACCCCTGTCCCCTCTCCCACTCGGGAGAGGGAGACCCGCGCCAAGTCGTAGGCCGCCTGCGACGGGTGCAGAACACGACCGCTTTCCCAGGCGACTGTAGGGTCGGCGAAGGGGATCCGTGGAAAGACGACGGAGCCCGTTTCGGACGCCGATGCCCGAGCCCTCGCCGCACCATCCGGCCCGCTTCCTGCATCCGCGGCCCCGGCCGGACCCTCCCGGCACCTGTCGTGGAGAGCCGATGCCCCGCCGATCCGCCGAAGCCGGACTCCGATGAGCGTCGCCATCCTGGGCGGGGCCGGGTTCGTCGGGCTCAACGTGGCGCAGGCGTTGCTCGCGCGCAAAATTCCGGTGCGGCTCCTCGACCGCGCCGCCCCGCCGCCCGCGGCGTTGCGCGCCCTCGGCGCCGCGCCGGACGCGCTGTCGCTGGTCGTCGGCAGCGTCGCCGATCCGGCGGCGCTGGCGGAGGCGATTCCCCATGGCACCGACGCCGTGGTGCTCGCCGCGGCGATCACGCCCGACGCCGCGCGGGAGGCGGCCGATCCCGCCGGCATCCTGGCGGTCAACCTCGATTCCCTGGTCCCGGTCCTCGCCCGCTGCCGCGCGACGGGCGTGCGCCGGGTGGTCAACCTGTCCTCGGCGGCGGCCTACGGCGCGGCCCCCGCCCCCGTCCTCGCCGAGACGGTGCCGGCGGAGCCCGCGACGCTCTACGCGGTGACGAAATTCGCCTCCGAGCGGGTGCTGGCCCGGCTCGCGGCGTTGTGGGGCCTCGACGGCGTCAGCGTGCGGCTGAGCGCGGTGTTCGGCCCGTTCGAGCGGGCGACCGGCCTGCGCGACACGCTGAGCCCGCAGGCGCAGATCGCCGCCTGCGCCGCGGACGGGCGCCCCGCCCTGCTGCCGCGGGAGGGATGGCGCGACTGGCTCTACGCCCCCGATGCCGGCGAGGCGGTGGCGCGGCTGGTGGCCGCGCCGCGCCTCGCCCACCTGCTCTACAACGTGTCGTCGCCGGAGGTCTGGCCGGTGCTCGCCTGGGGCGAGCGGCTCGCGGCGCTGCGCCCGGGCCTCGTCTGCCGGCTGGCCCGGGACGGCGAGGCGCCGACGATCCGGCTGCACGGCGACGCCGACCGCCCGCCGCTCGCGACCGGGCGGCTCGAATCGGACCTCGGCTGGCGCGCCGCCCACGGGCTCGCCTCCTCGGCCGGACATTACGCGGAGTGGTTGCAACGATGGGGCGGGACGGCGTGAGGCTTCCGGGCAAGGTCGCGGTGGTGACCGGCGGGGGCTCGGGCATCGGCGCCGCCACGGCGCGGCTGTTCGCCCGCGAGGGCGCCCGGGTGGCGCTGGTCGACCGCGACGCGGACGGCGCCGAGGCCTGCGCCGCGGCGATCCGGGCCGAGGGCGGCGCGGCCCTGGTGCGGGTCTCGGATGTCGGCGACCCCGACACCTCGCTCGCCGACGCGGCCTTCGTGGCGGAGGCGTTCGGCGGGATCGACGTCGTGGTGACGGCGGCGGGCTTCTCCTGCGGCGGCACCGTCGAGACCACCGCTCCGGCCGACTGGGACGCGGTGTTCCGGGCCAATGTCGGCGGCACCTGGCTGTGGGCGCGGGCGGCGCTGCCGCATCTGCGGGCCCGGGGCGGCGGCAGCCTCGTCACCGTGGCGTCGCAGCTCGCGCTGGCCGGCGGGCGCGGCAACAGCGCCTACATCGCCGCCAAGGGCGCGATCCTGAGCCTGACCCGCACCATGGCGCTGGACTTCGCCCCCGACCGCATCCGGGTCAACGCCCTGGTGCCGGGGGCGATCGAGACCCCGATGCTGGCGCGCAGCTTCCGGCGCAACCCCGACCCGGACGCGGCGCGCGAGGCGTCGCGGGCGCGCCATCCCCTCGGCCGCCTCGGGCTGGCGGAAGAGGTGGCCCGCGCCGCCCTGTTCCTCGCCGGCGACGAATCCTCCTTCACCACCGGCACGACCCTTGCAGTCGACGGCGGCTGGCTCTCAGCATGATCCCGGACATGACCCTCGACGCCCTCAAGGCCCGCATCCGCGACGACCTCGACCGCACCGCCCATCCCCGTGCGCCCTGGCTGGTGCCGCGCGCCGCGCCCGACGGGCGGCCCGCCCACGACGTGGTGGTGGTCGGCGCCGGCCAGTCCGGCCTCGCCGTCGCCCATGGGCTGATGCGGGCGCAGGTGACCAACATCCTGGTCCTCGACCGGGCGCCGGAGGGACTGGAAGGGCCGTGGCTCACCTACGCGCGGATGCGCACCCTGCGCAGCCCGAAGGACTTCACCGGCCCCGATCTCGGCCTGCCGAGCCTGACCTACCAGTCCTGGCACGAGGCGCGCTACGGCGCCGAGAGCTGGGAGCGCCTCGACCTCATCGCCCGCGAGGACTGGGCGGCCTATCTCGCGTTCGTGCGCGAGGTCACGGGCGTGCCGGTGCGGAACGGTGTGGCGGTGACGGGAATCGCGCCGGCCGGCGGCCTGCTCGCCGTCACGACGGAGGGCGGCGGGACGATCCACGCCCGCAAGGTGGTGCTGGCCACCGGCCAGGAGGGCGCCGGGCGCTGGGCAATTCCCGAGGCCCTGCGCGGCCTGCCGCGCGACCGCTTCGCCCAGGCCGCCGAGCCGATCGACTTTGCCGCTCTGGATGGCCGGCGCGTCGCGGTGATCGGCATCGGCGCCTCGGCCCTCGACAACGCCGCGATGGCGCTGGAGGCCGGCGCCGCCTCGGTCACCGTGCTGTGCCGGCGCGCCGAGCCGCAGGTGATCCAGCCGTATCGCTGGCTCACCTTCGCGGGCTTCCTGCGCCATCTCGGCGACCTCGACGACGCCTGGCGCTGGCGCTTCATGCGGGCGGTGCTGGAGCTGCGCGAGGGGTTTCCGCAGGCGACCTGGGACCGCTGCGCCCGCCATTCCGGCTTCCGCTGCCTGAGCGGCGCGCCGGTGCGGGCGGCGGGGGTCGAGAACGACGCCGTGACCCTCGAGACCCCGGCCGGCCCGGTGACGGCGGATTTCGTCATCGCCGGAACCGGAATCGAGATCGACGTCTCCGCCCGGCCCGAACTCGCGGCCTTCGCCCACAACATCGCCAGTTGGGGCGACCGCTACGCCGCCCCGCCGGGCCAGGAGAACCCGCGCCTCGCCGCCTTCCCGTATCTCGGCGACGACTACGCCTTCACCGAGCGCGAGCGCGGCCTGACGCCGTGGATCCGCGACGTGCACCTGTTCGGCATCGCCTCGACGATGAGCCACGGCGCGTCCGGCTCATCGATCAACGCCATGACCACGGCGGTGCCGCGGCTGGTCTTCGGCCTCACCCGCGGGCTGTTCGGCGACGACGTGGAGCGGCTGTGGGCGGAGTTCTCGGCCTACGACGTGCGGCAGGCGGTGATCGGATGACCGCGCTGCCAAGCTGGAACGCCCCTTGCTTAGGGCTCGCCATGATGCGCAGGAAGGATGCAGCGTGACGCCAACCACCCTCACCCGAGCCCTCGCCGCGGCGGCCGTGGCCGCGACGGTCCTCGGCGGCACCGCCCCGGCCCGCGCCCAGAGCCGGGCCGAGACCCTGCGCTACGTCACCGGTGCGACGGTCAACACCCTCGACCCGACCATGCCGGGCACCACCCGCGAGGCGTTCGCGATCAGCCTGAGCACCTACGACCGCCTCGTCACCTTCGGGCGCAAGCAGCTCGACGGCAACTGGGTGTTCGACCTCGACGCGATCCGCGGCGAGTTGGCCGAGCGCTACGAGGTCAGCGCGGACGGGCTCACCCTCACGTTCTTCCTGCGCAAGAACGCCAAATTCCAGGACGGCACCCCGGTCACCGCCGAGGACGTGAAGTGGTCGCTCGACCGGGCGGTGTCGGCGAAGTCGCTCGCGGCGCCGCAGCTCCTCACCGGCTCGCTGACCAGCCCCGACCAGTTCAAGGTCCTGGACGCGCACACGATCCAGGTCACGCTGCCGAAGCCCGACCGGCTGGCGCTGCCGAACCTCGCCACCGTCTACGCCATCATCATCAATTCCAAGGCCGCCAAGGCGCACGCGACGCCGGAGGATCCCTGGGCGCAAGCTTGGCTGAAGGAGAACGCGGCCGGCAGCGGCGCCTACGCCGTCGACGTGTTCAAGCCCGGCGAGCAGGTGGTGCTGCGGCGCAACCCCGACTGGACCGGCGCCGCCCCCGACAAGCCGGCGGGCTTCAAGCGGGTGATCGCCCAGACCATCCCGGACGCCGCCACCCGCGCCAACCTCGTCGAGAAGGGCGATGCCGACATCGTCATCGACCTCCAGGCCAACGACGCCCAGGCGCTCAAGGAGCGCGGCAAGCTGACGGTGACCGCGACGCCGCAATTCAACGCGGTGACCTTCGTGTCCTTCAACACCCGGATGCCGCCCTTCGACAAGCCGGAGGTGCGCCAGGCCATCGCCGCGGCCCTGCCCTACGACGCGCTGTTCAAGGCCGCCCTGTTCGGCCGCGGCAAGCCGCTGTTCGGCGCCACCTGGGGCGAGGGCGACCCGGCGCCGACCTTCCCGGTGGCGCAGCCGGTGAGCCTCGACCTCGCCAAGGCGAAGAAGCTCCTCGCCGAGGCCGGGCTGCCGGACGGCTTCTCGACCACCTTCAGCTTCAATGTCGGGCAGGCGGCCACCGCCGAGCCGATGGCGGCGCTGATCCGCGAATCGCTGGAGAAGATCGGCATCAAGGTCGAGATCCAGAAGCTGCCCGACGCCCAGATGTCGACGCTCGTCAGCGAGAAGAAGGTGCCGTTCTTCACCGAGGGCATCGTCGCGTGGCTGCCCTCGCCGGACTACTTCTACCGCAACTTCTACACCGGCAACCAGCGCTGGAACTACAGCTCGATCGACGACCCGGAGATCAACCGGATCGCCGGCGAGGCGCGGTTCGAGCGCGATCCGGCGAAGTACGCCGACGCGGCGCGGGCGCTGAATCGGCGGGCGCTGGCGCTGATGCCGCAGATCCCGCTGTGGCAGGCCAACCAGGACGCCGTGATGCTCCCGACCGTCGCGGGCTACACCTACCAGTTCCACCGGCAGGTCGATTACCGCGACCTGTCGCGCAAGTAGCCGGCGGCATGGCCGCGTCCCGTCCGGCATCGTCCCGTCCGGCGTCTCCCTGGGCCGGCATCGCCCGGCGCGCCGGGCGCCGGCTCGCCTCGTCGCTGCCGGCCTTGCTTGGGGTCCTGGTGCTGACCTTCCTGCTGATGCGGGTGCTGCCGGGCGACCCGGCGGTGTTCTTCGCCTCCGGCCCCAACGCCGGCAAGGCCGAGATCGAGGAGGTGCGCCGGCAGATGGGTCTCGACCGGCCGGTGCCGGAGCAGCTCGTGCGCTACCTCGGCGACGTCGCGACCGGCCATCTCGGCCGCTCGATGACCACCGGCCAGCCGGTGCTGACCGACCTGCGGCGGCGCCTGCCGGCCTCGCTCGAACTGACCTTCACCGCGCTCGCCATCGCGCTCGCGCTGGCGATTCCGCTGGGCATCGCGGCGGCGCTGCGGCCGGGCTCCCTGGTCGATCACGGCGTGCGCTTCCTGTGCGCGCTCGGGGTCTGCGTGCCGACCTTCGTCTCGGGGCTGCTGCTGATCTACGTGTTCTACTACCTGCTCGGCCTCGCGCCCGATCCGACCGGGCGCATCGACGTGTTCGCCGCGACCCCGCCGGACATCACCGGGTTCCTCCTCGTCGACTTCGCCCTCGTCGGCGATGGGGAGGGCTGGCGCAACGCCGCCTCGCAGCTCGTGCTGCCGGCGCTGACCATGGCGCTGTTCGTGCTGGCGCCGCTCGCCCGCATCACTCGCGCCTCGATGCTGGCGGTGCTCGGCTCGGACTTCATCCGCACCGCCCGCTCGCTGGGCCTGCCGCCGCGCCGGGTGGTCGTCACCTATGCCCTGCGCAACGCGATCCTGCCGGTGCTGACCATCGCGGGCATCGTGTTCTCGACCATGCTCGGCGCCAACGTGCTGGTCGAGAAGGTGTTTTCCTGGCCCGGGGTTGCCTCCTACGCCCTCGACGCGCTGCTCGCCTCGGACTACGCGCCGGTCCAGGGTTTCGTCCTGCTGATGGCGAGCCTGTTCGTGCTCGTGAACCTGACGGTCGACGTGCTCTACGGCCTCGCCGATCCGCGCATCTCGGTCGAGTGAGGCGCCGATGACCACGCTCGCCGCCGGCGCCACCCTGCGCCACGCCGCCTGGATCCTGCGCGGCAACCCGCTCACCGCCGTCGCGGCGGCGGGGGCGCTGATCCTGTGCCTCGTCGCCGCGTTCAGCCCGTGGCTGGTGCCCTACGATCCGGTCGCCTCGGACGTGAGCGTCGCGCTCCAGCCGCCGAGCGCGGCGCACTGGGCCGGCACCGACCAGCTCGGCCGCGACCTGCTCAGCCGGATCGTCGCGGCGACGCGGCTCGACCTCGCCATCGCGCTCTCGGCGGTGCTCTTGTCCTTCGCGGTCGGGGCGGTGATCGGCGCGGTCTGCGGCTATGCCGGCGGCCGGCTCGACCGGGTGGTCGGGCGGGTCGTGGACGTGCTGATGGCGTTTCCGCTCTTCGTCCTCGCCATGGCGCTGGTGGCGGCGCTCGGCAACCGGGTCGAGAACATCGTCGTCGCCACCGCCATCATCAATCTGCCGTTCTACGTCCGCTTCGCCCGGGCCGAGGTCAACGTGCGGCGCGAGGCCGGCTACGTCGAGGCGGCGCGGGCCGGCGGCGAGGGCCACCTCGCGGTGGTGCTGAAGTTCCTGCTGCCCAACGTGCTGCCGGCGATGGCGGTGCAGATCTCGCTCAACCTCGGCTGGGCGATCCTCAACGCCGCCGGCCTGTCGTTCATCGGGCTCGGCGTGCGCCCGCCGACGCCGGAATGGGGCATCCTGGTCGCCGAGGGCGCCCGCTTCATCACTACGGGCAAATGGTGGCTCGTCGCCTTCCCGGGCCTCGCCCTGATGCTCGCCGTGTTGTGCTTCAACCTGCTCGGCGACGGCCTGCGCGACATCCTCGACCCGCGGATGCGGACATGATCCACGCCTCCCCTCCGGCGCCGCCGCTGCTGTCGATCGAGGATCTGCGCGTCGCCTTCGCGACCCGCGCCGGCACCGTCGAGGCCCTGCGCGGCGTCTCGCTCGCGGTGGCGCCGGGCGAGAGCCTCGGCCTCGTCGGCGAATCCGGCTCCGGCAAGTCGGTCACCGCCTTCGCGGCGGCCCGCCTGCTCGACCGGGCCGGGCGCATCACCGGCGGACGCATCCGCTTCCGCGGCCAGGACGTGACCCGGCTCTCCGCCGCCGACCTGCGCGATGCGCAAGGATCGGCGCAAGGCTCGGCGATCGGGATGATCTTCCAGAATCCCCGCGCGGCGCTCAACCCGATCCGCCCGGTCGGGCTCCAGCTCGCCGACGTGCTGCGGGCGAACGGACATTCGCGGGCCGCGGCGCGCGACAAGGCGCTGGCGGCGCTCGAGGCGGTGCGGATCCGCGACGCCGCCCGGCGCCTCGACGCCTACCCGCACGAACTCTCCGGCGGGATGTGCCAGCGGGTGATGATCGCGCTGGCGCTCGCCGCCGAGCCGGCCCTGCTGATCGCCGACGAGCCGACGACCGGCCTCGACGTCACCACCCAGAAGACCGTGATGGACCTCGTCGCCCGGCTCACCGCCGAGCGCGGCATGGCGCTGATCCTCATCACCCACGATCTCGGGCTGGCGGCGCAGTATTGCAGCCGCATCGCCGTGATGGAGGCCGGGCGCCTCGTCGAGGAGGGCGCGCCCGGCGCGCTGTTCTCCTCGCCCCGCCACCCCTACACCGCCCGCCTCGTCGCCGCCTCGCCGACCCCGACCTCGACGCTCGCCGATCTCACCCCCGGGGCGCCCCCTCCCCCGGCGCCGGCGCGCCCGAATCCGCCCGCCGGCACCCCGGCGCTGCTGGAGGTGCAGGGCATCGGCAAGCGCTACGGCGACGCCGCGGCGGTCGAGGACGTGTCGTTCGCGATGCGGGAAGGCGAGAGCCTCGGCCTCGTCGGCGAATCGGGCTCGGGCAAGAGCACCCTGTCGCGGCTGATCTGCCGGCTGATCGACCCGAGCGCCGGCGAGATCCTGTTCGAGGGCGGATCGATCGGCGCCATCCCGGCCCGCGACTTCCACCGCTCGCCCCTGCGGCGGGCGATCCAGATCGTGTTCCAGGACCCGGACGGCAGCCTCAACCCGCGCTTCTCGGCCTTCGACAGCATCGCCCACCCGGTGCGGCGTCTCACGGAACTGCGCGGCGAGGCGTTGCGGCGGCGGGTGATCGAGAGCGCCGGCCGGGCCGGGCTCGGCGCAGACCTGCTCGGGCGCTTTCCCCACCAGCTCTCCGGCGGGCAGAAGGCCCGGGTCGGCATCGCCCGGGCGGTCGCGGTGCGCCCGCGGCTGCTCGTCCTCGACGAGCCGACCGCCGCCCTCGACGTCTCGGTCCAGGCCGGCGTGCTGCGCCTGCTCGACGACCTGCGCCGCGAGGACGGCCTCGCGTTCCTGTTCGTGAGCCACGACCTCAACGTGGTGCGGATGATGTGCGAGCGCACCGTCGTGCTCCAGGCCGGCCGCGTGGTCGAGGCGGGCGACAGCCGCGACCTGTTCCAGGCGCCGCGCACCGCCTACACGCGGGAGTTGCTGGCCGCGATCCCGCACTTCCGGCCCGGAGCCGCCCGTGAACCGGCCGAGCCGGTGGCCTGATGTTTTCCGTTTCGCGTAACCCGAGGACATCCCCATGCGCGTGATCCGCACCGCCGCCGCCCAGCTCGGGCCGATCCAGAAGGCCGAGGACCGCGACAGCGTCGTCGCCCGGATGATCGCCCTGATGGACGAGGCCAAGCGGCAGGACGCCGACTTCATCGTCTATCCCGAGCTCGCCCTGACCACGTTCTTCCCGCGCTGGTACCACGAGGACCGGGCCGAGGCGGACCGCTGGTTCGAGCGCGAGATGCCGGGGCCGGCCACGGCGCCGCTCTTCGCCCGCGCCCGCGAGCATGGCATGGCGCTGTCGTTCGGCTATGCCGAACTCACGCCGGAGGGCCGGCACTTCAACACCTCGATCCTGGTCGACCGCGAGGGGCGGATCGTCGGCAAGTACCGCAAGACCCACCTGCCCGGCCACGCCGAGTACGATCCCGAGCGCACCCACCAGCACCTCGAGAAGCGCTATTTCGAGCCCGGCGACACCGGCTTCCCGGTCTGGCGGATGCTCGGCGGCCTGCTGGGCATGTGCATCTGCAACGACCGGCGCTGGCCCGAGACCTACCGGGTGATGGGGCTCCAGGGCGTCGAGATGGTGGTGCTCGGCTTCAACACGCCCTCGGTGAACGCGCAGCGCAACGGCGAGGGCCTGGAGCAGCGGCTCTTCCACCACCGCCTCTCGGTCCAGGCCGGCGCCTACCAGAACGCGACCTGGGTGGTGGCGGTGGCCAAGGCCGGCAACGAGGACGGCCACCCCCTCACCGGCGGCACGCTGATCGTCGACCCGAACGGATTCATCGTCGCCGAACTGCCGGGCGAGGCGGACGGCGTGATCGTGCATCCCTGCGACCTCGACGAGACCCGGTTCGGCAAGGAGACGATCTTCGACTTCGCCCGCCACCGCCGGATCGAGCATTACGGCCGCATCACCGCCCAGACCGGCGTGATCCTGCCGGAGTGAGCGGGCTGGTGGCCGGCGTCGCTGTCCGTGTACAGAAAGAGTCGCGTCTCCCCTCTCCCGAGTGGGAGAGGGGCCGGGGGTGAGGGTGGCTCGGCTTCAGAACAATACACCCAGCGTTGAACTGCAAAGCTCAACTTTCGGTGCTCTATTCTGCACCCGAGCCACCCTCACCCCTACCCCTCTCCCACTCGGGAGAGGGGATTCCGCGCTTGACTTTACAAGAAATTTTCCTCGGATGCCACTGCGCAAGCGGGGCGAGGAGACCGCGCACGAACCCCGGCGATCATCCTCACCCCACAGCGACCATGCCGAGCGCCATCGCGACCGCCGCCTGGGTCGGGTCGATCACCGGGAGGCCGAGCTCCGCCTCCAGCGGTCCCCGGTGGGCCGCCATGCCGGCGCAGCCCATCACGATCGCCCCGGCCCCGTCGCGGTCGCGCAGCTCGCGCCCGACCGCGATCATCCGGGCGAGGGTGTCGCCGCCGCTCGCGGTCTCGGCCACCGACATCTCCAGCGCCCGCTCGCCGGCGCAGCGCCCGATCACGCCCATCCCGCGCAGGGCGCGCTGGTGGCGCGGGATCGAGCGCCGGCTGATCGCGATGACGCCGAAGCGGTCGGCCCGGGCGAGCGCGGTCAGCACCCCGCATTCGGCGATGCCGAGGACCGGCCGGTCGGTCGCCTCGCGGCAGGCGTGCAGGCCGGGATCGGAGTAGCAGGCGATGACGGTGGCCGCCGCCTGCTCGCGCAACACGAGGTCGCGCAGGGGCAGCGCCACCCGCTCGACATCGGCCTGGCTCTCGATGCCGAACGGCCCCTCGGCGAGGGTCCGGCAGTCGATGGCCGGACCGCCCGGCCGCGCCAGGGGCGCCAGCGCCGCCGCCAGCCCGCGGGTGACCGCGTCGTTGGAATTGGGATTGATGACGAGGATGCGTTGGGGTGCCGGCATGGGGTCTCTCCCGGGTCGTCCGGCCACCCTGCAAGTTCCGGACGAGGAAGCGAACCATGACCGACCCCGCCTTCGACACCGTGATCCGCGGCGGCACCGTCGCCACCGCCACCGACGTGTTCCGCGCCGACCTCGGCATCGCCGGCGGCAAAGTCGCGGCGCTCGGCCTCGACCTGCCGCCGGGGCGCCGGGAGATCGACGCGACCGGCCGGCTGGTGCTCCCGGGCGGCGTCGACAGCCACGCCCATATCGAGCAGCTCTCGGCCAACGGGCTGATGAACGCCGACACCTGGGAGAGCGCCACCCGCTCGGCGGCGCTCGGCGGCACCACCAGCGTCATCGCCTTCGCGGCCCAGCATGTCGGCATGGACCTCGCGCAGGTCGTGGCCGACTACCAGGGGCTGGCCGAACGCGGCTCGCTGATCGACTACGCCTTCCACCTCATCATCGCGGACGCGACCGAGAAGGCGGTGCGGGAGGACATCCCGGCTTTGGTGCGGGCCGGGCACACCTCGCTCAAGGCGTTCATGACCTACGACCGGCTGCAACTCGGCGACGAGGCGCTGCTCGAGGTGATGGCGGCGGCCAAGGAGGCGGGCGCCCTGGTCTGCGTCCACGCCGAGAACCACGGCCTGATCGCCTTCGCGAGCCGCCGCCTGCTGGCGGAGGGCAGGACCACCCCGAAGTATCACGCCGCGAGCCATCCGCGCCTGTCGGAGAGCGAGGCGTTCGAGCGGGTGGTGCGGTTCTCGCAGTATCTCGACCAGCCCGTGATGGTGTTCCACGTCTCGACCCGGGAGGGCGCCGCGATCCTGCGCCGGGCCCGCGGCGAGGGGATCCCGATCCTCGCCGAGACCTGCCCGCAATACCTGTTCCTCACTGAGGCCGACCTCGACCGGCCGGGCCTGGAGGGCGCCAAGTGGATGTGCTCGCCGCCCCTGCGCGAGGCGGGCGACCAGGAGGCGCTGTGGCGGGCGCTCGATCTCGGCGACCTCCAGACCGTCTCGTCGGATCACGCGCCCTACCGCTACGACGAGACCGGCAAGCTCAAGGCCGGCCCGGGCGCGACCTTCAAGCAGATCGCCAACGGCATGCCGGGGCTGCAGATGCGGCTGCCGCTCCTGTTCGACGCGATGGTGTCGGGCGGGCGGCTCGGCCTGAGGAAGTTCGTCGAGCTGACCGCGACGGCGCCGGCCCGGATCTACGGCCTTGCGGGCAAGGGCAGCGTCGCGGTCGGGGCCGATGCCGACCTCTGCCTGTGGGACCCGGAGCGGCGGGTGACGCTCGCCGACGCGATGGTCGCCGACCGGACCGGGTTCACGCCCTATGCCGGCCGCACCGTGACCGGCTGGCCCGAGACGGTGCTGCGGCGCGGCGAGGTGATCGTGGCCGAGGGCGAGGTGCGGGCGACGCCCGGCACCGGGCGCCGCATCGCGCGCGGATGAGGCGCAAGCCTTGCAGAGGACGCCGCCGCGGAGCAGGGTCCCGCCGGGTTCGCGGGACGCCGCCGCACGAACCCGTTCCGTCCGTTTCACAAGGCTGAAAGCATGCGCCACCTCGCCTCCTGCCGTGCCGTCCTGGGCGCGCTCCTCCTCGGCAGCGCCCTGCCGCTCGCCGGTGCCGCCACCGCCCGGGAGATGCCCGCGGCCGGCACCGAGGCGGCGGCGCGCAAGGCCAATGTCGTCATCCTGGCGACCGGCGGCACCATCGCGGGCGCCGGGGCCGATGCCAGCAACAGCGCCACCTACCAGGCCGCCAAGGTGCCGGTGGACAAGCTGCTCGCCGCCGTGCCGGACCTGAACCAGCTCGCCAATGTCCGCGGCGAGCAGGTGTTCCAGATCGCCTCGGAGAGCTTCACCAACGCCCAGCTCGTCCAGCTCGCCAAGCGGGTCTCGGCGCTGCTGAAGCAGGACGACGTCGACGGCGTGGTCATTACCCACGGCACCGACACCCTCGAGGAGACCGCCCTGTTCCTCGACCTCGTGGTGAAGTCGGACAAGCCGATCGTCGTCGTCGGCTCGATGCGGCCCTCGACCGCGATGTCGGCCGACGGCACGCTCAACCTCTACGACGCGGTCGCCACCGCGGCGAGCCCGGCCTCGAAGGGCAAGGGCGTGCTCGTCACCATGAACGACGAGATCCAGTCCGGCCGCGACGTGACCAAGCGCGTCAACATCAAGCCGAGCGCGTTCTCCAGCCAATGGGGCCCGCTCGGCATGATCGTCGAGGGCAAGACCTACTACTTCCGCGCCCCGATCAAGCGGCACGGCACCTCGTCCGAGTTCGACATCGACGGCATCGAGACGCTGCCCGAGGTCGCGATCGTGTACGGCTCGGGCAACATGAACCCGGCGCCCTACGCCGCCGCGGTGCAGGCCGGCGCCAAGGCGATCGTCCATGCCGGCACCGGCAACGGCTCGGTCGCCGGCTACCTCGTCGACACCCTCAAGGACATCCGCGGCAAGGGCGTGCTGATCGTGCGCTCGTCGCGGGTCGGCGACGGCTTCGTGCTGCGCAACGCCGAGCAGCCCGACGACAAGTACGACTGGGTGGTGGCGCACGATTTCAACCCGCAGAAGGCCAAGATCCTCACCGCGGTCGCGCTCACCAAGACCAGCGACACCAAGGAATTGCAGCGCATCTTCTGGGAATACTGATAGGGTTTTCGGACGATTCGTTCCGAAAACCCTATCACCAGCCCGCGCGGCGTTTGAGCGAAGACGAGATCCGCATCGCGATAGCGACTGCAACGCAGTCGCCGAGCGATCATTCGGATTTCGTATGATCCTGCGCGGCGAACCACGCCGCGTAGGGCGTCGTGCGGGCCCTATGCCGGTTGTAGTCGGGGGCGCCGTCGGTCCACCAGGGCGGGCCGCGCTCGCCGAGGCCGCGCTTGGCCGCGTCGACCGCGGCGCGCGCCCGCGCCAGGGCCGCGCCGCCCTCCGGCTTCGCGGCCTTGACGGCGCGGCGCGCCGCCATCAGGTCGCGCACCAGCCGCTCGCGCTCAGGCTCCGGCAGATGCGGGTTCGTCCGCCGCCACAGGCGCCCGCGCACCACGAGGTAGCGTCCGTCGGGGGTCGTCAGCGGAGCGTTCACCTCGTCTCGCCTTTTTCCCGCCCGCACCGGCATCGGCCCGCCGGGCTTGAGGCGCCGTTAAGTGGCGCACGATTTCAATGGTGCCAAGAACGGCCGATGCCCGAACCGCCTCTCGGCGCCGCGGCCTCGCCTCACCCTCGGGGGGCTCCATGCACATCGTCGTCGTCGATCCGAGCCGGGTGGTCCTGAAGGTCATCGGCGGCCTGCTGACGCCTCGCGGCCACACGGTGGACACCTTCACCGATTCCCGCGAGGCCCTGGCCTTCGTCACCGACAACGCCTCGGTCACGGCGCTCATCACCAGCCTGGAGGTGCAGCCGATCACCGGGCTCGAACTGTGCTGGTCGGCCCGGCTGCTCGCGGACGCGCACCGGCCACTCTACATCATCACGATGTCGGCGGCGCGCAACGCCCGCAACCTGTCGGAGGTCCTCGACAGCGGCTCGGACGACTTCATCGACAAGCCGCCGAGCCCCGAGGAGCTGTTCGCCCGCCTGCGGGCGGCCGAGCGGCTGACCGGGATGCAGCAGGAGCTGATCCGCCTCGCCGAGACCGACTCGCTCACCGGGCTGCTCAACCGGCGCGCCTTCCTGCACCATGTCGGCGAGGCGACCGACCGCGCCGGCCCGCACGGCCGCCTCGCGCTGGTCCTCGCCGACATCGACCACTTCAAGGCGATCAACGACCTGCACGGCCACGACGTTGGCGACGTCGCGATCAAGGGCGTGGCCGGGGCGCTGGCGACCGAGCCCGGCGCCCTGGTCGGGCGGATCGGCGGCGAGGAATTCGCGGTCGCGCTGCCCGGCCGCACCCTGGAGGAGGGCGAGGCCGCCGCCGGCCGCCTGCGCCTGCGCTGCACGCAACTGCGCTTCAAGGGCAGCCGCGGCCCGGTCCAGCTCACGTCGAGCTTCGGGGTCAGCGCGTGGTCCGAGGGCGAGACGGTCGGGGGCCTGCTCAAGCGCGCCGACATCGCGCTCTACGAGGCGAAGTCGACCGGGCGCAACCGCGTCGTCTCGGCCGCCACCGACCTCGTCCTCGCCCGGGCCGGTTGAACCCGCCGTCCCGCATCGGGGCAGGGCGGCGCGCGCCAGGGTTGACGAACCCTTCACGCAATACGGCGCAGTCTCGCGGTCATGCGTCGTGGACTCGTTGCGTTCTCGGCCCTCACGCTATTCGGCCTGGGGCTGTCCGGATGCGCGCTCAACCGGTTTGAGCAGCGCGAACCCTGGCGGGATCAGGCCGAGGAGGCCTGCCTGTCGCGCAAGCTCGTGCAGGCGAGCGAGGACGTGGTCCCGATCAAGGAGATCGACGGGCCCGGCGTCTGCGGCATGCGCCAGCCGTTTCGGGTCACCCGCCTCGCCGGCGGCAGCGTGACCCTCAAGCAGCGCATGACGCTCGCCTGCCCGATCATCCCGGAGGTCGAGGCGTGGCTCGCCGGCACGGTGCAGCCGGCGGCCCAGATCTATTTCGGCCAGCCGGTGGTCGAGATGAATTCCGGCTCCTACGCCTGCCGCGGCCGCAACAACCAGGTCGGCGCCAAGCTGTCGGAGCATTCCTTCGGCAACGCCGTCGACGTCATGTCCTTCCGCTTCGCCGACGGGTACGTGGTCACGGTGAAGGGCGGCTGGCACGGCACCGAGGCCGAGCAGGGCTTCCTGCGCGAGGTTTTTCTCGGGGCGTGCAATCACTTCACCACGGTGCTGGCGCCGGGATCGAACGTCTACCACTACGACCACCTGCACCTCGACCTCGCCCGGCACGACCCGCGCGGGCTGCGCCGGATCTGCAAGCCGCTGATCAAGTTCCAGCCGCAGGTGCCGCCGCCGGGCTCGGCTTCGTCGCCGGTCCGCCGCAAGCCGCCGGCTTGGCAGCCCGCCCCCGATCCGGCGCCGATCGACGTCGAGGAGGACGACCCCGGCCGGACGGTGCCGATGAGCGCCCGGCCCTCGCCGACGAGCGTCGCCCGCAACCCCGCCCCCCTGCCGCCGGTCGTCCGCCAGGCGCCGGTCCAGGCCTATGCGGCGCCCCCGCCGCGCTCCTACCCCGAGCCGCTGCCCCTTGGCGGGCCGGCGCAGACCTGGACCTCGGGGCCGATCTACTGAGCCCGGACCTCGCCGCGTAGATCCGCCACCACCGCCCGGCGCTCGGCCTCGCCCTCCGCCAGCCGGTGGACGTGCATCTCGGTGGCGCCGCGGGCGCGGGCGCGGGTCATCCAGCCGCGCTGGAGGCGCTCCCGCGGGCTCTCTCCGGCGGCCGTGACGTCGAGGAGTTCGGCGACGCCGGCGCCGTCGCGCCGGACCGCGATCACCACCGCCTCGCCGAGTTCCGCCGGATCGTCCTCGACGCCGTGGATGCCGACGACGTAGCGCCGGCCCGAGCGGCCGCGCCACGCGCTCAGCGGCAGCCCCGGGGCGCCGCGCAGGTTCATCGTCGTCCGGAGCCGTTCCTCGCGCACGTCAGACCTCCTCGACCGCTCGTTCTCCAGGTCACGCATCGCCGTCGACCAGGACAGGGCTCGTTTGTTCGCCATTTGTTCCAACCTAGCAGGGATCGGAGATGCGTCAACCGGCGATCCGCCTCAGGAACAAAGTGGCAACGAACACCCTCCCGCGCAAGGGGCGGGAGGGTTTCGCGGGGGCGGAAATCGGTCCCCCGACGGCTCGAAATCGTGCGTCGGCCCGCCCGCCGATCACCCGCTACCCGAAACGGTGCCAGTGCCAGTGCGTGTGCCAGGTATAGTGGCGATGCCAGTGCCACGCGACGGGCCGGAAGACCGGACCGCCGAAGAAGGCCGGCCCGCCGAGATTGGGTCGGCAGGCGCCGTAGACGCCCTGGTGGAAGCCCGGGCCGCAGCCGTCGCGGGCCTCCGCCATGGTTCCGGTGCCGACGAGTGTACCGAGCGCGAGGATCGCGGCTCCTGCCATCTTCCAGCGCATTGTCGTCTCCCACGTCCCTGTGGACACCACGCCATCGTGGATGCAGGGAAAACGCGCAGGAAAATCAGATCGTTGCGGGATTACCGAGAGTTCATCCGGCGGTCAGCCGACGCTCATCCGGCGGTCGCCGGCCCGCGGGCGGCCCCCTGCGGCGCCGGCCGCGGGAAGCCCGGCGGCAGCAGGGCGTCGGAGGCGGCCTCGATCCGGTCCTGCACCTCCTGGAAGAAGGCCGCCCGCGGCAGGCCCGGCGGGATCGGCGGCAGGAACTCGATGATTGCGGTGCCGGGATGGCGCGCCAGCCGGTTGCGCGGCCAGAACAGGCCGGTGTTGAGGGCGACCGGCAGGCACGGCACCCCGAGCCGGTCGTAGAGATGGGCGACGCCGAACTTGTAGGCCGGGGCGGCGCCGGCCGGGCGGCGGGTGCCCTCCGGGAAGATGATGAGGCGGCGGCCGTCGCGCATCGCCCGCGCCGCCTCCTCGTTCATCAGCACCAGCGCCCGCGAGCCCTTGGAGCGGTCGATCGCCACCATCTCGCTGCGGCTGAGGAACCAGCCGAACAGCGGCAGCCACAGCAACTCGCGCTTGAGGATGTAGGCGAAGTTGTCGAGTACCGCGACGAGCGCGATCGTCTCCAGCGCCGACTGGTGCTTGGCCGCCACCAGGACGCCGCCCGGCGGGATGTGCGCGAGCCCGCGGAACTCGACCCGGATGCCGCAGATCGCCCGCAGCAGCACCAGGGTCGCCCGCGCCCAGGTCCGCGCCGTCCACAGCACGCCGCGGCGGCTCGCCAGGGTCGGCAGGCCGGCGATCATGATCGCGGCGGTCATGAGGTAGAAGGCGAGGTTGAACAGGAGCGAGCGGACGAGAAGCATGACGGTCCCTGGGGCGCGGCCCCCGCGCCGGCGCGGGCGGGGCCGTAAAGCCGTGGTGGCGGCCCGTCCCATAGCGCGGCGGGCCGGCGGCGGCCACTGCGGGGCAGCTTGCGGCCAGGGCAATCGCTCTGGAGCGATTGCCCTGCGGGCGCCCGCAGGGCGACGCTCGATGGCGGGTGCGAAGAGCACCCCGCGGAGCGGGTTCGAGAGGACGCATGTCCGCTCGAACGCAGAGCGGAGCGAAAGCCAAGTGAGCGAATGCGAACGCCGGCGCTTGAGGCCGAGCAAAAAGCCCAGGGCAATCGCTTTTAAGCGATCACCCTGGGCCTGCGGCATGTTCCGCCGCCGGGGCGGGGCGGCGCGGGCGCGGATTGCGCGACCGGCCCGGTTGGCGGCAGATGGAGGCAACGACCGCGCGCCGCAGGCGCGCCGACGACCTGGGAGGACCGACCGATGACCGCGAGCGCCAAGCCCAATCCCGGTTCGCAGCCGGAGGCCGGCGGCCCGGTGCCGGCCAACGCCAACCGGCCGGTGACGGGCCCGCGCGGGATCGCCGATCCCGACCCGGTCGAGACCGCCGACTGGCTCGCCTCGCTCGAATCGGTGCTGCGCCAGTCCGGCGCCGCCCGCGCCCGCTTCCTGCTCGACCAGCTCGACCGGAAGGCCAAGGAGATCGGCGTCGTCGACGAGGCGCCGCCCTACTCGCCCTACCGCAACAGCATCCCGCTGGAGAAGCAGCCGCCCTATCCGGGCGACCTCGACACCGAGGAGCGCCTGACCTCGATCATGCGCTGGAACGCGCTGGCGATGGTGGTGCGGGCCAACATGGCCTACGGCGAGCTCGGCGGCCACGTCGCCAGCTACGCCTCGGCGGCGGAGCTGTTCGAGGTCGGGTTCAACCACTTCTTCCAGGGCGGCGGCGAGAGCGGCAACGGCGACCTCGTGTTCTTCCAGCCGCATTCGGCGCCCGGTGTCTACGCCCGCGCCTTCCTCGAAGGGCGGCTGTCCGAGACCAACCTGAAGCACTACCGCCAGGAGATCGCCGGCGAGGGCCTGTGCTCCTACCCGCATCCGTGGCTGATGCCCGACTTCTGGCAGGTGCCGACCGGCTCGATGGGGATCGGGCCGATCAACGCGATCTATCAGGCGCGCTTCATGCGCTACCTCGACGACCGCGGGCTCGCCGACACCGCCGGGCGCCACGTCTGGGGCGTGTTCGGCGACGGCGAGATGGACGAGCCGGAATCGGTCGGCGCCCTGACGCTGGCGGCGCGGGAGAAACTCGACAACCTCACCTTCGTCATCAACTGCAACCTCCAGCGCCTCGACGGGCCGGTGCGCGGCAACGGCCAGATCATCCAGGAACTCGAGAGCGTCTTCCGCGGCGCCGGCTGGAACGTCGTCAAGGTGCTGTGGGGCTCGGAGTGGGACGCGATCTTCGCCCGCGACACCAACCACTCCCTGCTGCGCCGCTTCGCCGCCACCGTCGACGGCAAGTACCAGACCCTCGGCGCCAAGGACGGCGCCTACAACCTCGCCCACTTCTTCGGCGAGGACGACGAGGTCAAGGCGCTGGTCGCCCACATGTCCGACGTCGAGGTCGACCGGCTCAAGCGCGGCGGGCACGACTTCCGCAAGCTCTACGCGGCCTTCGCGGCGGCCAAGGCGACCAAGGGCCGCCCGACCGTGATCCTGGCCAAGACCAAGAAGGGCTACGGCATGGGCGGCGCCGGCGAGTCGCGCATGACCGCCCACCAGGCCAAGAAGCTCGACCTCGACGCCCTCAAGGCGTTCCGCGATCGTTTCGCCCTGCCGCTGACGGACGGGCAGGTCGAGGCGCTGGACTTCTACCGGCCGGCCGAGGACAGCCGCGAGCTGCGCTACCTGCGCGAGCGGCGCGAGGCGCTAGGCGGTCCGCTACCGCGGCGCCGGCGCACCGCCCCCCACGTCCCGGTGCCGGCGCTGGAGAGCTATGCCGGCTTCGCGCTCGACGCCGCCGGCAAGGAGATGTCGACCACGACCGCGGCGGTCCGGGTGCTCGGCGCGCTGCTCAAGAACCGCGAGCTCGGCCCGCGGATCGTGCCGATCGTCGCCGACGAGGCCCGCACCTTCGGCATGGCCAACCTGTTTCGGCAGGTCGGCATCTACTCGCCGGTCGGCCAGCTCTACGAGCCCGAGGATGCCGGCTCGATGCTGTACTACAAGGAGGCCCGCGACGGGCAGTTGCTCGAGGAGGGCATCACGGAAGCCGGCGCGCTGTCGTCCTGGGTCGCGGCGGCGACCGCCTACAGCGTCCACGGGCTGGCGATGCTGCCGGTCTACATCTACTACTCGATGTTCGGCTTCCAGCGGGTCGGCGACCTGATCTGGGCGGCGGCCGACCAGCGGGCGCGCGGCTTCCTCATCGGCGCCACGGCGGGCCGCACCACCCTCGGCGGCGAGGGCCTCCAGCACCAGGACGGGTCGAGCCACCTCGTCGCCTCGACGATCCCGAACTGCCGCGCCTACGACCCGGCCTTCGCCTACGAGATGGCGGTGATCCTCGACCACGGCGCCCGGGCGATGATGGAGGAGGACCGGGACGAGTTCTACTACGTCACGGCGATGAACGAGAACTACGCCCAGCCCTCGATGCCGGAGGGCGCGCGGGACAGCATCATCCGCGGGATGTACCGCTTTTCCGGCTACGGCGAGGGCGAGGCGGCGGTGCGGCTGCTCGGCTCCGGGGCGATCCTGCCCGAGGTGATCGCGGCGGCGGGGCTGCTCGCCTCGGACTGGGGCCTCGCCTCCGAGGTCCACAGCGTCACGAGCTTCAGCGAACTCGCCCGCGACGCCCGCGAGGCCGAGCGCGCGGCGATGTTCGAGGCGTCGCCCCGGCGCAGCCTCGTCGCCGAGGCGCTGGCCGGCCCGGCCCCGGTGGTCGCCGCGACCGACTACGTCCGCGCCTACCCGCAGCTCATCGCGTCCTACGTGCCGGCGCGGTTCGTGGCGCTCGGCACCGACGGCTTCGGCCGCAGCGACACCCGGAGCGCCCTCCGGGCGTTCTTCGAGGTCTCGCGCCACCACGTCGTGGTCGCGGCCCTCGCGGCGCTCGCCGAGACCGGCACGATCGAGCGCCACCGGGTCGGCGAGGCGGTGGCCCGCTACGGCCTGCGCACCGACGCCCCGGCGCCGTGGACGGTGTGAGGGGCGGGGCCGGGGCATCTCGCTGCGCGCTCGGCGCGAACCCTCCCCCCTCTGCGGGGGACGGTGGCGAACGGAGTGAGCGCAGCGGGACGAAGTCCCGCCGAGAGGGGAACCAAGGCTCCGGAGAGATCGCGACCGTCATGAAACCTACCTCATCCTGAACCGTCGCGGTCCCCTCTTGCGGGACTTCGTCCCGGCCCGCCCGGCCTCCGCCGGGCACTCTCCCCCGCGGAGGGGGGAGGGTCTGGCGGTAGCGCCCGGCCTCCGCCTCACCCCCCGCGGGGCGCCGGCGCCACGGCAGGCAGCCGCAGCAGCGCCCGCAGCCCCCGCGGCGTGCGGTTCTCCAGCACCAGCCGGCCGCCATGGGCCTCGGCGATGGCGTGAGCGATCGCCAGTCCGAGGCCGAAGCCGCCGGTGCCGCCGAGGGTACGGGCGCGGTCGCCGCGCACGAAGGGCCGGAGCATCGCGGCGCGCTCCTCCTCCGGGATGCCCGGCCCCTCGTCGAGCACCTCGACCGCGACCTCGCCCTCCCGCGCCGGGGCGAGGCGCACCACCGCGCCGCTGCCATACTTCACCGCGTTGTCGACGAGGTTGATGAGCGCCCGCTGCAGCGCCTCGGCCGAGCCCCGGGTCAGGGCCGGATGCAGGTCCTCGGCGCGCACGTCCTGGCCGATGTCCGAGAAGCCGTCGCACACCGTCTGGACCAGCGAGGCGAGGTCGACGAGCGCCGAGCTGGTGCGCGGCCCGCCGTCGCGCACGAAGGACAGGGCGGCATCGACCAGGGCGTTCATCTGGGCGAGGTCGGCCAGGATCTGACCGCGCAGCACCTCGTCCTCCAGGAACTCGGCCCGCAGGCGCAGGCGGGTGATCGGCGTGCGCAGGTCGTGGCTGATCGCCGCCAGCATGTGGGTGCGGTCGTCGAGGAGGCGGCTGACCCGGGCCCGCATCCGCCCGAGCGCCCGCGAGGCCGCCAGAACCTCCTCGGGGCCGGATTCCGGCAGCGGCGCGGGATCGGCCTCGCGCCCGAACGCCTCGGCGGCGTGGGCGAGCCGGCCGAGCGGCGCGGTGAGGGCGCGGGCGGCCCAGACCGAGAGCAGCGCCAGCGAGAGCGCGAGAAACGCCAGGGTGCTCAGCACGAAGCCGGTGATCGGCGGGCGGCGGTGGCGGGGCGGCGGCAACTGCGCCTCCACGCGCAGGTCGTCGGGACCGACGATGCGCAGCCGCATCGGCGCCGGCGGCGGCTCGCCGGGCTCGGCCTCGACGGTGTAGCCGTCGCCGAGGGCGGCGCGGATCTCGGCGACCTCCGGGGGCTCCGGCGGCCACGGCGAGGGGGTCGGCTCCGGCGGCGGCACGTCGTGCGCCAGCAGCGCGAGGTCGACCGCCGCGACCCCGCGCTGGGCCGCCGCGACGAGGAGCGGGCGCTGGTCCGCCGGCGCCGCCGCGATGACGTGGACGAGGGCGACGAGGCGGTTGCCGGGCGCGCCCGGGCGCTCGTCGAGGGCGCGGGCATCCGGCCGCAGCAGCAGGAACGGCACCCACAGCAGCAGGTGGGCGACGACGATCGAGGCCACGACCAGGACGGTGATCTGCCCGGCGATGCGCCGCGGCAGCAGCCGGCGCAAGGCGGTCGCGCCGGATCCCGGACCCGGAGGCGCGGCCTCTCTCACGCCTCGGCGAGGCCGGCGGTGACCGCCGGCGTGAACAGGTAGCCGCCCGAGCGGATCGTCTTGATCATCTCTGGGTTGCGCGGATCGCGCTCGATCTTCTGGCGGATGCGGCTGACGAGCACGTCGATGCTGCGCTCGAACGGGCCCGGCGCCCGCCCCTGGGTCAGGTCGAGGAGCTGGTCGCGGGACAGGACCCGGCCCGGGCGCAGGCACAGCGCGTGCAGCAGGTCGAACTCGGCGCCGGTGAGGGAGACCTGGGCCCCGTCCGGGTCGAGGAGCTGGCGCAGGCCGGAATCGAGCACGAAGCCGCAGAAGCCGAAGCGCCGCACGCCGTCGTCGAGCCCGGCCGGGCCGCCGCCCCGGCGCAGGATCGCCCGGATGCGGGCGAGCAGCTCGCGCGGGTTGAACGGCTTGGCGAGGTAGTCGTCCGCGCCGATCTCCAGCCCGACGATGCGGTCGACCTCCTCGCCCTTGGCGGTGAGCATCAGGATCGGCACCGACGAGATCGCCCGCAGCCGGCGGCAGATGCTCAGCCCGTCCTCGCCGGGCAGCATCAGGTCGAGGACGATGAGGTCGACCCGCGCGTCGGCGAGCACCCGGTCCATCTCGCGCCCGTCGCCGGCCTGCGACACCCGCAGGTCGTTGCCGCGCAGGTAGCGCGCGACGAGGGTGCTGATCTCCCGGTCGTCCTCGACGACGAGGATGTGGGGGCTGGCCGTCATGGGTTGCGCGGGCTGCCGGGCGGAGGGGTGTCCGGGCCGGGACTATGCCGCAGCCGCGCCGCCGCTTGAAGGCGCGAAAGTGATTCCGGTTGTTGCTGCCGCGGAAGGCCCCGGCTGGATCGCGGCGGCCGGGCGGGTTACCCGTGGGCGGCGAGCGCGGGCCGTAGAGCCCGCACCGGGCATCCGCCCGCCACCCTGGAGACCCGCCATGCAGAGCCAGAACCGGCTGTTCGACGACTTCGCCCGCCTGATGACCGACGCCGCCGGGGCCGCCCAGGGGGTGCGCCGCGAGGCCGAGACGATGGTCCGGGCCCAGATGGAGCGCGTGCTGCGCGACCTCGACGTGGCGACCCGCGAGGAGGTCGACGTGCTGCGCGACCTCGTCTCCGCCCTGCGCACCCAGAACGAGGCCCTGGCGGCCCGGGTCGCGGCCCTGGAGGCGGCCGGCGGCAAGGTGGATGTCAAGCCGGACACCAAGCCGACCCGGGCCCGGGGCACCACCGCCGGCGCCTGACCCGGACGCGGGAATCCCGACCCCGCGCGGGATCCCGCACGGACGTTCCGTCGACGTCCCGGAGGCGGGCCGGCCATGCACAGGAAGCTTCGGTGGATAGACCCCCCTCCCGCGGTGCCGGGCCGGGGTTTCCGCTTTGAGCCGGCGGAGTCGCCCGGGCTATAGTGGGTCACGCCCTGATTCGCCCCCCGCTCGTGGAGAGACGTCGTAGGCTTAAGCTTGTCGCTGATCCGCGCACGAGGTGCGAAGATTTCGATCGGCCCGAGACCGGCACGGCTCATCGCCGCATGACGCATCGCTCTCCTGCCCGGACGAGCCAAGTTTGGACCGCCATGAACCCTCTTCAGATCGACGATCCGGACCGTGCCGAGCATCCGCTCGACGTCGTCGAACGGCTCGCCTCGGGGCAGGACTGGGCCTTCGACCGCGCCGAGGCGGACGAGATGTCGATCAGCGTGGCCGGCCAGTGGGCCGAGTACCACGTCGCCTATACCTGGATCGGCGACATGGAGGCGCTGCACGTCGCCTCGGCCTTCGACCTGCGGGTGCCGGAGCGCCGGCGCAACGAGGTGCTGCGGCTGCTCTCGCTCATCAACGAGCAGCTCTGGATCGGGCATTTCGACCTGTGGAACAGCGAGGACGTGGTGATGTTCCGCCACGCCCTGCTGCTCACCGGCGGCGCCGAGCCGACCCAGCGCCAGTGCGAGATGATGCTCAAATCCGCCGTCGAGGCCTGCGAGCGCTACTTCCAGGCGTTCCAGTTCGTGATCTGGGCCGGCAAGTCGGCCCGCGAATCCCTCGACGCGGTGCTGTTCGAGACCGAGGGCGAGGCGTGAGCCCCGCCCTGCCCGCCTCCCTCGTCCTGGTCGGGGCCGGCAAGATGGGCGGGGCGATGCTCGACGGCTGGCTCGCCGCCGGGCTGGAGCCCGCCCGCGTCACCGTGATCGATCCGGGCCTCCCGCCCGAGGCCGCGGAGGCCTGGGCCGCGCGCGGCGTGAGGCTCGACCCCGCCGGCGCGGGCGAGCCCGACGCCGTGGTGCTCGCGGTCAAGCCGCAGGGCCTCGACGCCGCCGCCGGCGCGGTGGCGCCGCTCGCCGGGCCCGGCACCCTCGTGGTCTCGGTCCTGGCCGGCAAGACCATCGCCGACCTGAAGGGCCGCCTGCCGCGGGCGCGGGCGGTGGTGCGGGCGATGCCGAACCTGCCGGCGAGCATCGGCCGCGGCGCCACCGGGGCGGTCGCGAGCCCGGAGGTGAGCGCGGACCAGCGCCGCACCGCCGACGCGCTGCTCTCGGCCAACGGCCTCGTCGAATGGGTCGTCGACGAGGGGCTGATCGACGCCGTGACGGCCGTGTCGGGCTCCGGCCCGGCCTACGTGTTCCTCCTCGCCGAGACCCTGGCCGAGGCGGGCGTCGCCGCGGGCCTGCCCCCGGAGACCGCCGCGCGCCTCGCCCGGCAGACCGTCGCGGGGGCGGGCGAACTGCTGGGCCGCAGCGCGGCCGAGGCGGCGGAGCTGCGCCGGAACGTGACCTCCCCCGGCGGCACCACCGCGGCGGCGCTCGGCGTGCTGATGGCCGGCGACGGCCTTGCCCCCCTGATGCGCGAGGCGGTGGCGGCGGCGCAGCGCCGGGCGCGGGAACTCGCGGGCTAAAGCGGGTCCTTTCGTCCCGCCCCCTGCCGGTTCCGCCCTCCCCTGCCTACATGACCGGCATGACGGACGGCCTGAAGCCAGCGGAGGCAGCCCCATGGTGACGACACCCGAGACGACGCCGGACCCGGTTCCCGACTCGAACTCCTCCAAGTCGGGTTCGGCCAAGGCGGACCCGGCCAAGACGAACTCGGCCAAGACGGACTCGTCCAACTCGAAGACGGGCCGCCCGCCCCGGGAGGCGATCGTCGAGGCGCTGATGCGGCTCGCCGCCGAGCAGCCGTGGAGCGACATCGAGATCACCGACATCGCCCGCGAGGCCGGGGTGAGCCTCGCCGAGTTCCGCGACGCCTTCCCGTCGAAGGGTGCGGTGCTCGGCGGCTTCGCCCGCATGATCGACGCCAAGGTGCTGGCCGAATCGAGCGACGACCTCGCCGACGAGCCGCCGCGGGAGCGGCTGTTCGACGTGCTGATGCGCCGCCTCGACGCGATGACGCCCTACAAGCCGGCCCTGCGGCGGATCGCGTTCGCCCTGCGCGGCGACCCGCTCGCCCTCGCGGCGCTCAACGGCGTCGCGCTCAACTCGCAGCGCTTCATGCTCGCCTCCGCCGGCATCGCCACCGAGGGACCGCTCGGCGGGCTCAAGCTCCAGGGCACGGTGATCGCCTTCGCCCGCACGATGGAGACGTGGCTCGACGACGACGACCCGTCGCTCGCCCGCACCATGGCGCGGCTCGACCGCGAGATCCGCAACGGCGAGCGGTTCATGGAGCGGGCCGACGACGTGCGCCGGTTCACCGCGCCGTTCCGGGCGCTCGGCCGCACCCTGATGGAACGCCGCCGCAATCCACGCCGGCGCGACCCCGAGGACGAGCAGGACCGCGATCCGGCCGCCGCGATCTGAGTCGTTTTCCGGAAGATTCCTTCCGGAAAACGACTCGCGAGCCCGCGCGGTGGAGCCGGAGGCTCCACACGCATGAGCGAAGCCGATTTTCGCATCGCGACAGCGATCCCGCAGGGAGCGCCGAGCGATCAATCGAAATCGTATGACGCGGAGCCGGTGGAAAGCGGGGGCGGTTTCGCCCCGGCACCCCTGCGGCCCGGGCCGCAGGCTCCCTTTTCATCGGAATCATCCTAGATTTGGAGGATGGCGGGATCGGGTTCCGCCCGTTCTCCCGGGAAGGTTCCCCAGATGCTCGACATGCCGCAGCGCCCGCCCCTGGCGCCGTCCCTGGCCGACCAGCCGCGCTACACCGCGACGGCGCAGGTGCTGCACTGGCTCACCGCCCTCCTCGTCCTGGCGGTGCTGCCCCTCGCCTGGGTGGCGGTCAGCCTGCCGCGGGACTCGGCCTGGAAGGGCTACGTCTTCACGATGCACAAGTCGGTCGGCATCACGATCTTCGCGATCGTCGCCGTCCGCATCCTGTGGCGGGCCTTCAACCCGGCCCCGCCCGAGGTCTACGTGCCGCGCACCCTCACCGTGCTCGGCCGCATCAACCACTGGCTGCTCTACGCGATCTTCCTCGCGATGCCGGTCAGCGGCTACCTGCTGTCGGCGGCGGCCGGCAACGTGACCCAGTACTTCTACCTCTTCCCGATCCCGGCACTGCCGAAGGACGAGGCGCTGTCGAGCGTCGCGCGGCAGATCCATCTCGCCGGCCAGTTCGCGGTCTACGCCCTGGTCGCTCTGCACGTGCTGGCCACCGCCTGGCACGTCGCGATCCGCCGCGACGGCCTGCTCGGGCGGATGCTGCCGCGCCAGGACGTGTAGCCGGGGCGCCGGTCAGGCCGCCCGCCGCACGTCCTCCAGCACCGTCGCGAGGTGGCGCAGGAAGCGGGCGGCGGCGGCGCCGTCGACCACCCGGTGGTCCCACGACAGGCTGAGCGGCAGGATCAGCCGCGGCTGGAACAGCGCCCCGTCCCAGACCGGCTCGATCCGGGAGCGGGCGGCGCCGAGGATCGCCACCTCGGGCGCGTTGATGATCGGCGTGAAGCCGTCGCCGCCGATGCCGCCGAGCGACGACACCGAAAAGCTCCCGCCCTGCATCTCGGCCGGCGCCAGCGTCCCGGCGCGGGCCTTCTCCGCCAGAACCGCCATCTCGTCGGCGATCTGGCCGAGCCCCTTGCGGTCGGCGTCGCGCACCACCGGCACCAGCAGCCCGCGCGGCGTGTCGGCGGCGAAGCCGACATGGACGTACTCGCGCAGGATCAGGTCGGCGCCGTCGAGAACGGCGTTGAAGCGCGGGAAGGCCCGCAGCGCCACCGCCGACGCCTTGATGAGGAAGGCGACCATCGTGATCTTGGCCGCCCCCGGCCGGGCGTCGCCGTTGAGGGCGACCCGGAGCGCCTCGGTCTCGGTGACGTCGGCGTGGTCGAAGTTGGTGACGTGCGGGATCTGGGCCCAGTTGCGCGCCAGCACGGCGCCGGAGATCTGCTGGATGCGCGACAGCGACTCGCGCCGCACCGGCCCGAACCGCGCCGGGTCGGGCGTCGGGGCCGCGGGTGCGGGCGGGACCGGCGCCGCCGGAGCGGGCGATGCCGGCTGGGGTGTAGGCGGTGCGTCGAAGGCGCCGCGCACGAAGGCCTGCACGTCCTCGCGCAGCACCCGTCCGGCCGGACCGCTGGGCCGGACCGCGTCGAGGGCGACGCCGAGTTCCCGGGCATAGGCGCGGACCGAGGGCGAGGCGTGGACCTCGCCGCCGGTGCCCGGCACCGGCGGGGCAGCGGCGGGCGGCGTGGCCGGGGCGGGCACCGGAATCGGCGGCTCGGGGGCGGGCGGGGCGGCGGGGACCGGCCCGGGCGCCTCGCCGGTCACGTCGACGGTCACGATCGGCGTGCCGGTCGACACCCGATCGCCGACCGCGACCAGCCACTCGGCGACGATTCCGGCGACCGGCGAGGGCACCTCCATCGTCGCCTTGTCCGATTCGATGCTGACGAGCAGGTCGTCGACGGCGATCCGGTCGCCGGGCTTCGCCAGGAGTTCGATCACCGGGACGTCCTTGAAGTCGCCGATGTCGGGCAGGGCCACCTGGAGGCGGGAGGTCATGGGAACCGGCTCTCGTTCGCGTCGCGGGGTCGGGTCGGGGACGAGGCCGCGCCGCGGGAGCCGCCCGATCCGCGAAGGGCGATCGGGACGGGGGCGCTGTCCTTCCCCGGAGCGCCGGCCCGTTGCGCGGCCGGTCGCGGGTGTCATCAGTTTTTTGAAGCAGGCCGTCCTACGCGCCGCGGCCGACCCTCCCCCCTCTGCGGGGGAGGGTGGCGAGCGAGGCGATCGCAGCGGGACGTAGTCCCGCCGAGAGGGGCGCCACGCTTCCGGAAGGTCGCGGCCTTGATGAAGAGCGCTACGTTCTGAAACGTCGCGTTCCCCTCTCCCGCCCGGCCTCCGCCGGGCACCCTCCCCCGCAGAGGGAGGAGGGTTCGGCCGGCACCGTCCGGCTCACACCGCCTTGCGGGCGGGCGCCGTCTCATCCGGCTTCTTCGGATGCGGCAGCACGACCGGGGTCGGCGAGGCCGGCTGGATCGGCGCGGTGCCGGCGGTCGCGGGCTTCGGACCGGCCGTGTCCTTGCCGTTCGCCAGCGGGGCCGCAGCCGGAGGCACGCTCGCCGCGGCGGGCGCAGGCGCCGGAGCCGGTGCGGGAGCGGCGGGAGCCGCCGGCGGCAGCGGCTTGGCCGGTGCCCCGAGAACCTCCGGCGCGGCGGGCTCCGGGTCGTGGTCGTGGTCGTCGCCGGGAACCGCGGCGAGGAGTTC
Source organism: Methylobacterium oryzihabitans (assembly GCF_004004555.2). Lineage (GTDB taxonomy): Bacteria > Pseudomonadota > Alphaproteobacteria > Rhizobiales > Beijerinckiaceae > Methylobacterium > Methylobacterium oryzihabitans. Next base: position 4,098 of record NZ_SACP01000039.1, on the reverse strand, counting down.
GGGCGGGGTCTGCCACACGAAGGCGTCGAGCCGGCCCGAGACCGGCGAGACCGGCGCCCAGCGCTCCGAGACGAAGCCGTCGGCGCACCAGGCCGGATCGCGCTGGGCGTTGGCGGCGCGCGACTGCCACTCGCGGGCGCGGACGCTGCCGCGGCCGTTCTCGGCCTCCTCGATCTCGGCCATCAGCCGGTAGACGCGCCGTGTCGGGCCGTCGGTGAGGAGCGGCGCCAGCACGTCGCGGGCGCGGCCGAATTCCCGCGCCTCCAGGGCGGCCCGGGCGATGGCGAAGCGCGATTCCGGGTGCCACGACGACAGCCGCGCGAGGGTCTCGGCCCGGGCGAGGCGGTCGCGGCTCGAATCACCCGTCCGCAATTCGAGATAGACCTTGGCGAGGTCGGGATGCGGGTTGGCGCGCCACGCCGCCTCGACCACGCGGGCGCCGCGCTTGAGGTCGCCGCGGCGGGCGAGCAGGCGGCCGGCCACCGCCGCCGCCGGCACCAGTTCGGGGGCGAGCTTCGTCGCCTCGCGGGCCTGGGCGAGGGCTCGCTCCGGGTCGCCGGCCTCGCGGTCGAGGGCGCTGGCGGTGAGCAGCACCGCCCGCTGGCGCCGCGCCGCGGCCTTGTCGACGAGGCCGCCGGAGGTGCGGCGGGCGAGCTGGTCGAGGGCGCCGTCCCAGTCGCGGTCGGCGCATTGCGCCTCCAGCACCGCCTCGTTGGCCCAGGACACGCTCGGGGCGAGGCGCGCCGCCTCCAGGGCGTAGGCCCGGGCGGTGCCCTCGTCGTTCTGCCGCCGCGCCTCGACGAACAGGCCGCGCAGGCCGAGCACCCGGGTCTCCGGGTCGTCGACCATGCGCTGGAACGCCCGCTCGGCCCCGGCGCGGTCGCCGGAGATCTGCGCCGCCTGGGCCTTGAGCAGCAGCGCCAGCGGCTCGTGGCCGAGCAGGCGCTCGGCCTCGCCGGCGTGGCGGCGGGCCGCGATCGGGTCGCCGGAGCCGACCGCGACCATGCCGCGCGACAGGGCGGCGTAGCCGCGGGCCCGGCGCCGCTCGCGCCCGGCGCGGGTCATCCGCTCGGGCAGGTGCAGGACGCCGCGGACGATCGCCCAGACGAAGCCGAGGACCACCGCGAGGACCAGGACGCCGACCAGCGCCGCCGCGAGGCTGGTCGCCAGCTCGTAGCCGCCCCAGGTCACGGTCACGACGCCGGGGCGGTCGGCGAGCCAGACCGCCCCGAAGGCGGCCAGGGCCAGAAGGGCCAGGAAGGCGAGAGCGCGCCACATCGGTCGATCAACTCCTCAAGGTCTGCCCCGCCCGTCAGGGGCCGCGGGGCGGGGCAGCGGCCCCTGGATCCATGGTGCGCCGGACCGGGCGCCGACGGAGCGCCGCCGGTCCGGCCGTGCGGGGTGGTGCGAACGGAGCCGCAGGCTCCGCAGGTCAGCGGGTCGGCGTGCCGGTCAGGCCGCCGAAGGTCGAGGCCAGCAGCGAGCGGGCGGCGTCGCCGGCGGCGGCGCGGGCCTTCAGCCGCTTGCCGAACTCGGCGGCGGCGTCGCGGCTTGCCGCAGGCAGGGCGTCGAAGGCCTTGACCGCGTCGGGGATCGCGCCGCGGTCGAGCGCCTCCTGCACCCGCGCCACGCCGGTCTCCTCGGGGGCGGCTGCCGCGGACGCCCCGGCGCCGGGGGCGGGGCTGCCGACCTTGCGCACCGAGACGATCGACTCGGCCATGCTGGACAGGCGGTCGGTGAAGCTGCCGCGCTCGGCCACCGCCCGCTGCTGCGCCGCCTTGGCGTCGGCCTCGATCTTCGCCGCCACCGGCTGGAACTCCTGCGCCAGCCGGGCCGCGGTGGGCGCGCCGTTCGCCGCGTAGGGTTCGAGGGCGGCGAGGTTGGCGCCCGGCCCGGGATCGAGCTGCCTGAGCGCCGCGAGGGCGTCGGCGTAGGGGGTGCCGAAGGCGAGCGCCCCGGCGATCCGGTCGGCCGCGACCACCCGCAGGCCGGCCTTGAGCGCGCCGGCATCCGCCCGCCCGGAGACGTCCTTGGCGAGGTCGGCGAGGCGCTGGTCCTGCGCCTTGCCCTGGGCCTCGAGCGCCTGCTTCAGCCCGTCGAGGCGCTGGCCGAGCGCCTTGTCGGTCTCCTGGATCGCCGTCTGGTTGGCGCTGGCGCGGTTGCCGATCTCGGTCTGGAACGCCTTGAGGCCGCGGTCGAGCCCGTCGAGGCGGGTCCCCAGCCCGGCCGCGTCCGCGACCCGGCCCTGGAGCCCCGAGACCGCCTGGGACAGCCCGTCGAGCTTCGCGCGCAGCTCCGGATTGTCGATCCGGCCCTGCAGCTCGGCGAGGCGCTTGTCGAGGCCGTCGAACCGGGCCTGGAGCGCCGCCGAGGCGGGGGCGGCGGCCACAGGAGCCGGTGGCGTCGGGGCGGGCGCCGGAACCGGCGCGGGGGTGGGCGCCGGCACGGGAGCCGGCACCGCCTCGGCCTTCTTCAGGGCCTCGGCGGCCCGTTCGGAGGCGGCCTGGGCCGCGGCCTCGGCGCCGCGCACCGCGTCCGGCAGCGGCCGCAGGGCGGTCTCGGCGGCGGCGACCCGGCGGTCGAGGGCCTGGACGCTCTCGCGCGGCGCCAGCGCGGCGAGGCGCTGGTCGAGGGCGGCGAGACGCTGATCGCTCGCCGTCGTGTCGGGGGCGAGCGCCTTCAGGTTGAGGCCGTAGGCCGGCCCGTAGACGAGGGCGGCGTAGAGCAGGCCGGCGCCCGCGACCCCGCCGAGCAGCGAGGCGGCCAGCACCGAGCCGAAGCCGGGACCGCGGCGGACCGGGGCAGCGGCCGGGGTCGCGGCCTTCGGCGGGTCGGCCGGAAGGCCGGATTCGGTCTTCGCCGGTCCGGGCTTGCCCGGTTCGGCCTTGCCGGCAGCCGGGCCGGAGGCCGGCACCGTGGCGGGCTTGGGTCCGGTCGCGCCGGCCGGCACGGTGCCGCCCGGGGGCGTCGCACCGGTGGGCGGAACGCCGGGCTTGAGGGCCTCGCCGGGCTTGAGGGTTTCGCCGGGCTTGGCACCGGCCGGCGTCCCCGCCGGCGGCACGACGCCGGGCTTCGGCGCAATGGTCGAGGAGATGGACGACGAGGACGAGGCCGAGGAAGCGGCCGCGGGCTTGGGCGGCTCGCCCGGCTTCGGCGGGGTCGCGGCGGTCGCGCCCGGGGCCGGGGTGGCCGTGCCCGGCGTGCCCGTGCCCGGAGCGGGCTTCGGCGCGTCCTTGCCCGGCTCGGCCGGCTTGTCGCCGGGCTTCGAGGCGGCGGCTCCGGCGGTGGCCGTGGTGCCGAGCGGCGTGCCCGCCGGCCCGGTGGACGGCGCCGCGGCTGGCCTGCCGTCGCCGGGCCGCGTCTCGCCCGGCTTCGGCGGCGGGGCGCCGGGGCCCTTGCCGGCCGTTGCGGAGTCCGGCGCCTTGGCCGCCTCCGGACCCTTGGCGCCTGTCGGCGCGGGCCCGGCGGTCGCTCCCTTGGGCGTCTCGCCGATCCGGTTCGCCTTCAGGTCGATGATCGGTCCGTCGGCCGGGTTGTCGCCCCGGCCGCCGGGACGGTTGCGGGCATCCTTCGGGTCCTTGTCGGATGGGGTCACGGCCGAAGTTCCTCACGACTGCGTTGGGGCCGGGGGTCGGGCGACCGCCCCCCGGTCCGGTTGTGCCGCGGCTCGGGCGGACGGGGTCCGCCGGCGTCCGGCCGCGCTCTGATCCGTCGTCCTTAGCATCGCTGCCCGCCGGTGCGCGAGACCGGACGGACGACCGACATGCCGCGGCGGCCGGAGAACAGCGCGTCCAGAAGCGCGTCCTCCTCCGGCCTTGCCGCGACGACATGGGACGCCACGCCCGCGGCGACCAGGGGGGCGGCGACGTCCGCCGACAGGCAGGCATGGACCAGCCGGGCGAAGGCGGCGCCGTGCCCGGCGGCCTCGGCGAGGCCGAGCGCGACCGCGGCGCTGCGGCGGGAATAGTGCAGGACGGCATCGAGGCACCCGTCGCGCAGGGCGTCGGCGACCGCCTCCGGCAGGGCCGGCAGCGCCCGCGCCGCGTAGGCGGTCCAGGCCGCGACGCGGTAGCCGGCGGCCGCCAGCGTCGCCGCGGG
>NZ_SACP01000038.1 GCF_004004555.2 Methylobacterium oryzihabitans | reverse complement strand
GGATCGCCGGGTTGATCGCGGAGGGGTGATCCGATGTCCGGACGATTTGTCCCGAACATCGGATCACCCCGAAGCGAACTCCATCCCGGCCTCCACCTCGCCCGCATCGGCTGGCCGCACGGGCGGGTCGAACGACAGCGCCCGGGCCACCACCGCCTCGGCCCCCGGCGTCAGCCCGGCGAGGCGCGGCGGCACCCGCCCCTGCCGCCGCGCCTCGACCGCATCGAGGCGGTCGAAGGGATGGCGGCCGGTCAGGAACAGGTGGATCAGGCAGCCGAGGGCGTAGACGTCGTCGCGCAGGGAGCGGGGCTGGCCGGACAGGCGCTCGGGGCTGGCATAGGCCGGGGTGACGGCGCGCTCGACCGCGCCGTCGAGGCCGGGCTCCGACAGGAGCGCGGCGATGCCGAAATCCAGGATCTTCAGCCGGCCGTCGGTGCAGACGAACAGGTTCGAGGGCTTGAGGTCGGCGTGGACGAGGCCGAGCCGGTGGGCGGCGGCGAGACCGGCGAGGAGGTCGGCGAGCGCCGCGCGGGCGAGCGGGCCGCCGGCGAAGTCCGGGTAGCGGCGCAGCAGCCCGTCGAGGGGGAGGCCGACGAGGTTCTCCATCACCAGGAAGGCGTCGGCGCCGTCGCGGTCGAAATCGTGGACGGCGACGACCGCCGGATGCCGGACGGCCTGGGTGTGGCGGGCCTCCGCCTCCAGGGCGCGCAGGGCCGCGCGGTCGCCGGCCCAGCTCGGGGCGAGGAGCTTGATCGCGACGTAGGGCGACACGCCGTCGAGGTCCTGCCGGCGGCGGTCGACGGCCCGGTAGACCACGCCCATGCCGCCGTGACCGATCTCGGCGTCGAGGACGAAGCGGTCGCGCAGGACGTGCCCGATCCGATCGCCGTCCCCGGACGGCGGACGCCGCAGCGCCCGCAGCCGCGCGGCCAGCCGGTCAAGATCGGCCGCGCCGACCCGTTCCCACGGCAGGAGCCGGCCGTGAGGAGGCGGTTCCCGCGTGGCCTCGTGCAGCAGGCAGGCGAGCCGGTAGGGCAGCCGGCGGGCGTCGATGGCGTGCTGGAGCGCCAGCATCGCCGCCTCCGGCGCCTCGTCGCGCAGGGCGGCGGCGGCGTCCGCGAAGGACAGGCGGCCGGAGGCGAAGCGGTCGATCACCTCGTCGCTGCGCGCCCGCACGGGTCCCTCCTGCGCCGGGCCGTCAGAGCGGCCAGGCCTTCGGCTCCGTCTGGACGGCCAGCGTCACGGCGACGCCACTGGCGGCGATCGTCGCGGTGTTGATGTCGGCGAACTTGATCGGCGCCACGGCCCGCCAGCGCGCGATGTCGAGCTGGCGGAAGCCGGCCACCACCGCGATGACCGTCGCGTCGGCCGAGGCCGTGGCGGTGAAGCCGTCCTTGGAGGAAGGCGGCAGCAGGAACTCGTGCTTGCTCAGCAGGTCGGTGCCGAGGACCGCGGCGTCGTTGTCGTAGAGCGACTGTGCGTCGCTCTGGAGGAACTTGGTGTCGGCCCGCAGGGTGTAGACCCGGACCAGCAGCGGCGACGGGACGCCCGTGGGAGACGGGTTGACGTCCGACGCGGTGCCGACCCGGACGACGAGCTTGGTCTCCTTCGGCGGCAGCAGCGTCGCGCAGCCCGACAGCAGGGACAGTCCCGCGAGCAGGAGCGTCCGCCGGCTGGAGGCGATGCCACCGGGTTCCGGCGCGTCCGCCGACATGCTGGGGTTGGGTACCACCGTTCCGCCCTTCCCTGTCCTGTCGTCCGAGACGCGATCATGGCGCAGAGTAGTACAACGACAGGGTGAAGGAAGCTTAACCGGACCGGCATTTTTGCCGCTCCCGACGAGCCTGCCGGAGCGGAAGGACGAGTGCCCGTGCCGCGGGGGGGGCGGTCCACGAGCCTGGAAAGCTCGTCCCGGTCGGCGATGATACCCCGGGTCACCCCGGCAGGCCGGCCGCTTCCGCCGGGGCCGTCGTCCCTCGACGGCTCCGCACCTCGAGACACGCTTCATCGCGTCGGCGCAGCAGCTTGGGCGACGCGGTGCCCCGATGTCGGATCGCGAGGTTCCACGCCCGAGCCGACGCCGTGCGGCAGTGACGGCGATCCGCCTTCACGAGAGCGCCCCGGGGTGAGCGGAGCGGGTGAAGGACAGCGAACCCTCGAATTCCTCCGCGACGCGCTCGGCGCCCGCGGCGTTGAACCCCACGACGATGACGCTTGCACCCGCGGCCTTGGCCTGCCGGGCGGCCGCGAGGCCGATGCCCGAGGTGCCGCCGAAGATGACGACGGTGCGGTCCCGGAGGGTGCTGCCCATGACGATGGTCCTTCTCGAAGACGCTGGTGTCGCGCCGGTGAGAAGGAAAATGGCTCGGGGCCCCAACCTTGATAATCAGGCGAGAAATCGCTTCAATCATGCCAGCATGGAACAGATCGGCCTCGACCGTCTCACGGGCATTATCGCCTTCGCGCGCTCCGCCTCCCTCGGCAGCTACACGGCCGCCGCTCGCTCGCTCGGCATCTCTCCTTCCGCGGTGAGCAAGAGCGTGCAGCGGCTGGAGGAGCGGCTGGGCTTGAGCCTGTTCACGCGGACCACCCGCTCGCTCACCCTGACGCCGGAGGGCCACACCCTGCACGAGCGGGCGCTGCGGCTCCTGCGCGAGGCCGAGGAGATCGAGCAGGCCGCCGTGGCGGCGCGCTCCGAGCCGGCCGGCACGCTGAAGGTGACGGCGCCGCTCCCGGTCGGCGTGCACCTGCTCGCCCCGGCGCTGCCGCGGTTCCGCGAGCGCTACCCGAAGCTGGCGGTCGACCTGCGCCTGGGCGACCGCTTCGCGGACTTGATCGAGGAGGGCATCGACGTCGCCATCCGCGTGGGCGAGCTCTCCGATTCGCGGCTGATCTCCCGGCGCCTCGCACCGCACCGCCTCTGCGCCTTGGCCGCGCCGGCCTACCTGGAGCGGCGCGGAACCCCCCGTCATCCGGACGAGCTGGCCCGCCATGACTGCGTGAACTTCCGGTTCCAGAGCACCGGCCAAGCCCTGCGCTGGCCGTTCCGGATCGGGGGCCGGGTCGTGGAGATCACGCCCCCGGCCGGCATCGTCACGGACTTCAGCGACGCCGTCGCGGCCGTCCTGGTGGCCGGCGGCGGCATTGGCATCTCGCCGACCTACATTGCCGCACCGTATGTCGCGCGGGGTGCGCTGGTGCCGGTCCTGCAGGAGTTCGCGGTCGAGCGTTCCGTCATCACGGCGCTGTGGCCGGAGAGTCGGCGCGGCAACCCGAACGTGAAGGCCTTCCTGGCCCTCCTCGAAGAGGTGTTCCCGTCGCCGGCTCCGTGGGACATCTTGGTCACCGTGCCCGCGGCAGACGAGGAGAGCGCTTCGACGGACGCGAAACCCGCTTGATGGGCCACGAGACATGCTCGCGCGCGGGCCGCCGGACGTGTGCCCGGTCGGGCCTTGCGGATCGCGTGGACGGGAAGCGCGGCGCCGCCCGGGGGCAGGGTGTTGCCGGTTGAGCTTCAGCGCGCGAGTGCGGCGTTGATGGCCCGGATCGGCATTCCCGCCCATAAGCCCGTCTCGAGCCACCGTGCCCCCGCTCGACGTCGCGTCAGCCAATGCCCCGCGCCTTCAGCCGCTCGCCGATCTCGTCGAGGATCGCCGGGTCGTCGATGGTCGGCGGGGTGGTCCAGGTCTCGCCGTCGGCGATCTTCTTCATCGTGCCGCGCAGGATCTTGCCCGAGCGCGTCTTCGGCAGCCGCCCGACCGTCAGCGCCAGCTTGAACGCCGCCACCGGCCCGATCTTTTCCCGCACCAGCGCCACCAGCTCGCGCTCGATCTCCGCCGGGGAGCGGTCGACCCCGCTCTTGAGCACCACGAAGCCGCACGGCGCCTCGCCTTTCAGCGCGTCGCGGATGCCGATGACGGCGCATTCCGCCACCGCCGGGTGCGAGGCCAGCACCTCCTCCATGCCGCCGGTCGAGAGGCGGTGGCCGGCGACGTTGATGATGTCGTCGGTGCGGCCCATCACCGAGACGTAGCCGTCGCGGTCGAGGAAGCCGGCATCCGAGGTGTTGTAGTAGCCCGGGAAGGTCGCGAGGTAGCTCTCGCGGCAGCGCTCGTCCTGGCGCCACAGGGTCGGCAGGCAACCCGGCGGCAGCGGCAGGCGGATCGCGATCGTGCCCATCGTGTCGGGCGGCAGCGGCCGGCCGCCCTCGTCGAGCACCTGCACGTCGTAGCCGGGCATCGGCACGGTCGGGCTGCCGCGCTTCACCGGCAGCGCGCCGAGCCCGACCGGGTTGGCGGCGATCGGCCAGCCGGTCTCGGTCTGCCACCAATGGTCGATCACCGGGACCCCGGTCATCGTCTCGGCCCAGGCGACGGTGTCGGGGTCGGCGCGCTCGCCGGCGAGAAAGAGGGTGCGGAAGCGCGACAGGTCGTGGCCCTGCATCAGCCGCCCGTCCGGATCCTCCTTCTTGATCGCCCGCAGCGCCGTGGGCGCGGTGAACAACGCGACCGTGCCGGTCTCGGCGATCACGCGCCAGAACGCTCCCGCGTCCGGCGTGCCGACCGGCTTGCCCTCGTAGAGCACCGTGGTGCAGCCGTGCAGGAGCGGCCCGTAGACGATGTAGGAGTGCCCCACCACCCAGCCGACGTCGGAGGCGCACCAGTAGGTCTCGCCGGGCCGCACGCCGTAGAGGTTCGGCATCGACCAGGCCAGCGCCACGAGGTAGCCGCCGGTGTCGCGCACCACGCCCTTCGGCTTGCCCGTCGTGCCCGAGGTGTAGAGGATGTAGAGCGGGTCGGTGGCGGCGACCGGGAGGCAGGGCGCGGCGCGGCCCTCGGCCTTGGCGGCGGCGACCGCCTCGGCCCAGTCGCGGTCGCGGCCCGCGGTCATCGCCGCCTCGGATTGCGGGCGCTGGAGGATCAGGCAGGCCTCCGGCTTGTGGGCCGAGAGGGCGCAGGCCTCGTCGAGGAGCGGCTTGTAGGCCACCACCCGCCCCGGCTCGATGCCGCAGGAGGCGGCGAGCACCGCCTTCGGCGCGGCATCCTCGATCCGCGCCGCCAGCTCCCGCGCCGCGAAGCCGCCGAACACCACCGAATGCACCGCGCCGATGCGGGCACAGGCCAGCATCGCGACGATGGCCTCCGGCACCATCGGCATGTAGAGCACCACCCGGTCGCCGGGGCCAACGCCGAGGTCCTGCAGCACCGCGCCGAGCGCCGCCACCTCGTCGCGCAACTCGGCGTAGGTGAGGCTGCGCCGGGTGCCGGTGACGGGCGACTCGTACAGGATCGCCGTCTGCTCCGCCCGCTCCGGCAGGTGGCGGTCGACGGCGTTGTGGCAGGCGTTCAGTTCGCCGCCGACGAACCAGCGGCCGTAGACCCCCGCTTCGGGATCGAAGATCCGCTCCGCCTGCCGCGCCCAGTCGACCGCCCGCGCGGCCTCGCGCCAGAACGCCTCCGGATCGGCCTTCCAGGCGGCGTAGACCTCGGGATAGCGGCTCGTCGTGCTTGGCGTCGTCATGGTTCCCGTCCCGGCGGCCCTTCCGGCCGGGCGGACGCGCCGGCGTGGGGCTCTGTGCCAGGATTTCTAGCGGGATCGCGCCGGTCCGTCTCGGCCGCGAGGCGGCGGAGGCCGTCATCCGATGGTCGTACGGAGCGTGGTGAACGGTCAGGTCAAGCCGTCCCCGGACCGGAAGGGGCCGTGTCGCGCGGGACGGCCGCGCGGGCGAAGGACGATCGACGCCTCGGGATACACAACGTGTATCTCGGCCGCTATGATGGCACGACGAGGAGACATGCCATGGCCGCAAAGCCTGCCCGCGATCCGCAGACCCGGGCCGTCAACCTGCGCATGCGCGAGGATCTGCGCGGCCTGATCGACCGGGCGGCGAAGGCCCATGGCAAGAGCCGGTCGGACTTCATGATCGAGGCGGCGCGCCGGGCGGCGGAAGACGCGCTCCTCGACCAGACCCTGATCCGGATCGATCCGGACAGCCACCAGCACTACCTCGACATTCTCGACCGGGCGCCGGACAGCGACGGGTTCCGGCGTCTGATGCAGGCGCGCCCGCCATGGCGGACGTGACACCGGCTCCGCCTGTCCTCCTGACTCAGGAGCACGACCTCTCTGCCTTCGAGAGCGGGCACGACAGCCTCGATGTCTGGTTGCGACGTCGGGCCCGCGCCAACCATATCGCCGGCGCTTCTCGCACCTACGTGGTGGCCTGCGGGCGCGACGTCGTCGGCTATTATTGCCTCGCCTCGGGAGCGATCGCAGTCGTCCAGGCGCTGGGATCGGTCCGGCGAAACATGCCCGATCCGATCCCGGTGGCCGTCCTCGGCCGGCTCGCCGTCGATCGCCACTGGCAGCGCAAGGGCCTGGGCGTGGCATTGTTGCAGGATGCGGTCCTGCGAACCGCCCAGGCGTCCCACATCCTGGGCATCCGCGGGCTGCTCGTCCACGCCATCTCGCAGGAGGCCAGGGCGTTCTACGAGCGCTACGGCTTCGTTCGCTCCCCGACCGATCCGATGATGCTGATCCTGTCCCTCAAGGGTGTCGCACTCGCCCCTTGAAGGGGCGCCACGCTGCTACACCCCCGCGAGCGCCCGCAGCCACGTCGCCACCGCGCTGGCGCCGGCATCCGGCACCCCGATCGCGCGCTCGCCGAGATAGCTCGCCCGGCCGAGCCGCGGCGTCATCCCGGCGGTCGCCGCGGCACCGGCCTCGGCGGCCTCGGCCGCGGCCGCCAGGGCGTCTCCGGCATTCCGCCCCGCCGCGACCGCGGCCCGGAACGCTCCGGCGGCCGGGTGCAGGGCGTCGAGCATCGTGCGGTCGCCCGGCCGGGCGCCGCCGAGATCCGCGATCGCCGCGACCGCCTCCTCGAACGCCGCCGCCCAGGCGGCGAGATCCGGTTCGGCGCCGAGGCGGCGCGAGGCCCGAAGCAGCGCGGTGGCGTAGAACGGGCCGGAACTGCCGCCGATCGCCCGCCGCAGGGCGTCGCCGAGTCCCGCCAGCACAGCGGCCGGCGAGGTCCAGGCGGAATCCATCAGGCCCTCGATCGCGTCGGCGGCCCGCACCATGCTGGCCCCGAGGTCACCGTCGCCGGCCCGGCCGTCGAGATCGGCGAGCCGGGCCTCGTCGGCGCGCAGCGCCGCCGCGACGGCGGCGAGCGCGGCGCGAAAGCGCGGGGCCGCCGCGCAGGCCGGTCCGGACACGGCCGGTGCCGCGGCGGCCGGCCCGCGCACCGTGACGCGCTCCGGCGCCGCCCGGCCGCCGCCCGGCCAGGCCGGGGCGGAGGCGGGCGCGTCGAGGCCCGCCAGCACGGCGTCGTCGGCGGCCAGGACCGACACCGAGCAGCCGGCCATGTCGAGGGCGGTGAGGAAGCTGCCGGCCCAGGCGCGCTCCACCGTCACCCCGCGCCCGCGCAGGGCCGAGAGGGCGCGGCGGGCGACGATCGCCAGTTCCATCGGCGGCGTGGCGCCGAGGCCGTTGACCAGCAGCGCGGCGCGGGCACCGGTCCCGAGGTCGAGCGCCGCGAGGATCCGGTCGATCAGGACATCGACCAGCGCGTCGGCGGCCTGCGCCGTCGCCCGCTGCGAGCCCGCCTCGCCGTGGATGCCGAGGCCGAGTTCGATCTCCTCCTCGCCGAGGGTGAATCCGGGCCGGCCGACCGCCGGCACGATGCAGGGCGTCAGCGCCACGCCCATCGTGCCGAGCCGGGCCGCCGCGCCGCGGGCCGCCGCCGCGACCCCGGCGACCGGCAGGCCGGCCTCCGCGGCCGCACCCGCGACCTTGTGGACCAGCACCGTGCCGGCGATGCCGCGGGAGCGGGCCGGGTCGATCCGGTCGCGCAGGGCGACGTCGTCGGCCACCACCACGACCTCGGTCGGAATGCCCTCGGCCCGGGCCAGCTCGGCGGCGAGGCCGAAATTGAGCCGGTCGCCGGTGTAGTTCTTGACGATCAGCACCGCGCCGGCGGGACCCGCGCAGGCGCGGATCCCGGCCAGCACCGCGTCGGTGCTCGGCGAGGTGAACACGTCGCCCGAGACCGCGCCGGCGAGCAGGCCCGGCCCGACATAGCCGGCATGGGCCGGCTCGTGCCCGGCCCCGCCGCCCGACAGGACCGCCACCGGCCGCCGCGCCGGCTCGGGCAGGCCGGCGCGGACCACCACCGTCTCGTCCTCGAGGAGCGCGAGCCCCGGATGGAGGTCGACGAGGCCCTCCAGCATCTCGCGGACGACGTGGCGCGGGTCGTTGATGAGCTTCTTCATGGCCCGGCTCCGGCGGGCGGCCGCTGCGGGCCGCGGGAACACCGCCAGCGGCGGACGAATCCAGCCGGCAGCCGTTGCGTCCGCCCGGCGAGCCCGGCCACAGTAGGGCCGCCGCCTTCGCGATGTCGAGCGCAGACCTGCGATCCATCGGAGCCGCCAGGAGGAGACGCATGAGCCCCGCCACCATCTACGACCACGGCCTCGACCGGAACCCGGCCAACCACCAGCCGCTGACGCCGCTGACCTTCCTGGAGCGCGCCGCAACGGTGTTTCCCGACCACGTCGCGGTGATCCACGGGCCGCTCCGGCGCAGCTACCGCGACCTCTACGCCCGCTGCCGGCGGCTCGCCTCGGCGCTGGCGGCGCGGGGCATCGGGCGCGGCGACACGGTGGCGGTGATGCTCGCCAACACCCCGGCGATGATCGAGTGCCACTACGGCGTGCCGATGGCCGGGGCGGTGCTCAACACCCTCAACACTCGGCTCGATCCGGCGGTGCTCGCCTTCTGCCTCGACCACGGCGAGGCCAAGGTGCTCGTCACCGACCGGGAATTCGCCCGCACGATGGGGCCGGCCCTGGCCCAGGCCGGGGTGAAGCCGCTGGTGATCGATGTCGACGACCCGGAATACACCGGCCCGGGCGAGCGCCTGGGCAGCCTCGACTACGAAGAATTCCTGGCCTCCGGCGATCCGGACCACGCCTGGGCGATGCCGGCGGACGAGTGGGACGCGATCAGCCTCAACTACACCTCGGGCACCACCGGCGACCCGAAGGGCGTGGTCTACCATCACCGCGGCGCCTCGCTGCTCGCGGTCGGCAACGTCGTGGCGGGGGATCTCGGTCGGCACCCGGTCTATCTCTGGACCCTGCCGATGTTCCACTGCAACGGCTGGTGCTTCCCCTGGACCCTGTCGGTGGTGGCCGGCACCCATGTCTGCCTGCGGCAGGTGCGGGCCAAGGCGATGTACGACGCCCTGGCGGATCACGGCGTCACCCATCTGTGCGGGGCGCCGATCGTGATGTCGCTGCTCATCAACGCCCCCGAGGCGGAGCGGCGCACGCTGCCGGGCCGGGTGGCGTTCCTCACCGCCGCCGCGCCGCCGCCCGAGGCGGTGCTCGCCGGCATGGCCGAGGCCGGCTTCGACGTCACCCACGTCTACGGGCTCACCGAGACCTACGGCCCGGCGGTGGTCAACGAGTGGCATGCCCACTGGGACGCGCTGACCAAGCCCGAGCAGGCGGCCCGCAAGGCGCGCCAGGGCGTGCGCTATCCGCCGCTGGAGGCCCTCGACGTGCTCGACCCGGAGACGATGCAGCCGGTGCCGGCGGACGGCGAGACGATGGGCGAGGTGATGTTCCGCGGCAACGTGGTGATGCGCGGCTACCTCAAGAACCCGGCCGCGACCGAGGCGGCGTTCCGGGGCGGCTGGTTCCATTCCGGCGACCTCGGGGTGAAGCATCCGGACGGCTACGTCCAGCTCAAGGACCGCTCGAAGGACATCATCATCTCGGGCGGCGAGAACATCTCGTCGATCGAGGTCGAGGAGGCGTTGTTCAAGCATCCGGCGGTCGCCGCGGCGGCGGTGGTGGCCAAGCCCGACGAGAAATGGGGCGAGACGCCCTGCGCCTTCGTGGAGCTGAAGGGCTCCGAGATGGTCTCGGCCGAGGAGCTGATCGGCTGGTGCCGGCAGACGCTCGCCGGCTACAAGGTGCCCCGCCACGTCGTCTTCGTCGAACTGCCGAAGACCTCGACCGGCAAGGTGCAGAAATTCGTGCTGCGGGAGATGGCGAAGGCGATCGGAGGCTGAGGCCGGACCGAGAAGCCCTGGAGAAGCGGACCGGGCCTGGATCGGCCCGGTCCCTGCCGGAACGGCGATCTGCGGGGTCGTCCGGTGCGATTCGAAGGGCCGCCGCGGGGCGCGCTGCCGGCCCTCACGGGCTTCGACGGGCGCTGCTCGGCGCGGCGGCTTTGCAATAACGCTGAACTATAAAGGGAATGGTCTAGTGCATCGTCCGAGATTCGCCGGAGCGGAGCCGGTTGATCTCGTCCTTGAGGTGAAGCTTGCGCCGCTTCAGTTCGACGATGCGAAGGTCGTCAGTCGAGGGATGAGCGATTGCGTCCTGGATCTCACGCTCGAGCGCTTCGTGCTTGCGCTCCAGTTCGATCAGATGCGTGTGCAACGACATCAGCCGATACCTCCTGTCATGGTCCTGACACGAGGAATCTGCCACAGGCCGGGACGCATGTCGAAGCCAATCGATGCTGCATTGCAGCATGGATGGCGGGCTCGGCGTCGCTCGGGCTGGAACGCTACGTCGTGCCCTGTCCCGTCGCCGGCGACCGGCCACGGGGTTCTCAAACCCGGCGGCCCGTGCTATCGGCCTTCCGTCGCGGGTGTAGCTCAATGGTAGAGCAGCAGCCTTCCAAGCTGAATACGAGGGTTCGATTCCCTTCACCCGCTCCAGCTTCTCAAGGCCGGAAAGCTCTCCCCGGACGGGGAGTTGGCGTTCCGGCCTTTCTCTTGGCTGGTCTCTCTGCCGTTGCGTGATACCAGCCTGAGACCAGTTTCAGCTTCCTCAGGGGTCCAGGCGTAGCCAGGCACAGCACCGGTCGTCGAAGCCTCTCGCGGGAGGGGCGCGGGATTCGTGGGGACCGCCATATCGGGGCTGTCCTCTGCCTCCTGGTCCCCCGCTGATACGGATTTCGAACGATTCAGTCCGGAATCCGTATCAATAGCCCGCGCGGCGCATGAGCGAAGTCGATTTCCGCATCGCGACAGCGATCCCGCAGGGATCGCCGAGCGATCAATCGGAAATCGTAGGAGCAGGTGAAGACCAGGATGCTCCTTCGCGTCGTCGCTCAGGAGATGAAAAGGCCGGGGGTTAATCTGCGGCGGGCACCACGCAGGGGCGGGGCGAAGGGGCATCGCGAGCGTGGCCCGGATGCCGGCTGAACGGCGATCGATCTCCGATGCGAGCGCCGCTTGACCCAGGGACCCGAGCAGGGCCCCCCTGCAACGGCCGCGCTGGCTCGGACCGGGTCGTTGCGCCACACTCGGCGCGAGTATCCCCGGCCGGAGCCGCCTGCATGACCCAAGCCCGCCTGTTCGAGCCGCTGCACCTCGACGGTCTCGCCCTCGACAACCGGATCATCATCGCGCCGATGTGCCAGTACTCGGCCCGGGACGGGCAGGCGAGCGACTGGCACATGATGCATCTCGGCCAGCTCGCCATGTCGGGCGCCGGGCTGCTCACCCTGGAGGCGACGGCGGTCTCGCCGGAGGCGCGGATCACCTACGGCGATCTCGGCCTCTACGACGACGCCTGCGAGCGCGAGCTCGGCCGGGTGCTGGCGGCGATCCGCGAGTATTCCCCGATCCCGCTCTGCATCCAGATCGCCCATGCCGGCCGCAAGGCGTCGAGCCAGGCGCCGTGGGAGGGCGGGCAGCAGATCCGGCCCGACTCGCCGAGAGGCTGGCTGACCGAGGCCCCCTCCCCGCTGCCGCACGGCGCCGAGGAGGTCGCGCCCGCCGCCCTCGACAGGGCCGGGCTGAAGCGGGTGCGCGACGACTTCGTCGCCACCGCCCGCCGGGCCGTGCGCCTCGGCATCGACTCGGCCGAGATCCACGCCGCCCACGGCTACCTGCTGCACCAGTTCCTGTCGCCGCTCTCCAACCAGCGCACGGACGAGTACGGCGGCAGCCTGGAGAACCGCCTGCGCTTCCCGCTCGAAGTCTTCGACGCCGTGCGCGACGTGTTTCCCGCCGGCAGCCCGGTCTGGGTCCGGGTCTCGGCGACCGACTGGGTCGAGGAGGGCTGGGAGGTCGAGCAGACCATTGCCTTCGCGGAGGCGCTCAAGGCCCGCGGCAGCGCGGCGATCCACGTCTCGACCGGCGGCGTCTCGACGAAGCAGAAGATCGCCCTGTCGCCGGGCTATCAGGTGCCGTTCGCCGAGCGGATCAAGGCCGCGACCGGGCTGCCGACGATCGCGGTCGGGCTCATCACCGAGGCGCGGCAGGCCGAGCGCATCCTGGCCGAGGGCAAGGCCGACGCGATCTCGATCGCCCGGGCGATTCTCTACGATCCGCGCTGGCCCTGGCACGCCGCCGCCGAACTCGGCGCCCGGGTGCGGGCGCCCAAGCAGTACTGGCGCTCGCAGCCGCGGGAGTACAAGGACCTGTTCCTGGACACGCATTTCGGTCAGCGCTGATCGGCCGGTCTCGTCCAAGATGGCACGGCGCTTGCCGGCCGTTCCCTGGCGTCGTTCTCTGCGGAAGGTCGGGACCTTGCGCAGGGCAACGACGACCAGCGAGACGAGACGCCGCCGATGCCAGCCAACCCTGTCGATGCCGTCGAGGCGCGCCCGCCCCTCGGCAAGCTGATCCCGCTCGCGCTCCAGCACGTGCTGGTGATGTATGCCGGCGCCGTGGCGGTGCCGCTCATCATCGGACGGGCGCTCGGGCTGTCTCCGGGGGACATCGCCTTCCTCATCAGCGCCGACCTGTTCGCCTGCGGTCTCGCGACCCTGGTGCAGTGCGCCGGCCCGCCGGGCATCGGCATCCGCCTGCCGGTGATGATGGGCGTGACCTTCGCGGCGGTCGGGCCGATGCTGGCGATGGCGGCGACGCCCGAGGTCGGCCTGCTCGGCATCTACGGCTCGGTCATCGCCGCCGGCGTGTTCGGTCTCGTGGTCGCCCCCTCCATCAGCCGCCTGCTGCCGCTTTTTCCGCCGGTGGTCACCGGCACCATCATCCTGGTCATCGGCATCTCGCTGATGCGGGTCGGCATCAACTGGGCCGGCGGCGGGCTGCCGACGGTGACCCGGATGGTCGACGGCGTGCCCGGCACCTTCCCCAACCCGGCCTATGGCGGGCTCCCCGGCCTCGGCATCGCGCTGTTCGTGCTGCTCGTCATCCTGGCCCTCATCAAGTGGGGCACCGGCTTCATCGCCAACGTCGCGGTGCTGCTCGGCATCGTCGCCGGCTCCGTCCTCGCCCTCTTCCTCGGGCTGATGCATCTCGACCGGGTCGCCGCCGCGCCGTGGTTCGCGCCGGTGCTGCCGTTCCACTTCGGCTGGCCGAGCTTCCACCTCGTGCCGATCGCCACGATGTGCGTCGTGATGGTGGTGGTGATGATCGAGTCGCTCGGGATGTTCCTGGCGCTGGCCGAGATCACCGGCCGGCCGGTCGATGGGGCGGCCCTGGCCCGCGGCCTGCGGGCCGACGGGCTCGGCACCCTGCTCGGCGGCGTGTTCAACACCTTCCCCTACACCTCGTTCTCGCAGAATGTCGGGCTGGTCGGCGTCACCGGGGTGCGCTCGCGCTTCGTCACCGTCGCGGGCGGCGTCATCATGCTGATCCTCGGCCTGCTGCCGAAGATGGCCGCCCTGGTCGAGGCGGTGCCCCAGGTGGTGCTCGGCGGCGCCGGACTGGTGATGTTCGGCATGGTCGCGGCGACCGGCGCCCGGATCCTGGCGACCGTCGATTTCCGCACCAACCAGAAGAACATGTTCGTGGTCGCGGTGGCCGTCGGGTTCGGGATGATCCCGCTGGTGGCGCCCGCCTTCTTCCGCAACCTGCCGCACGCGCTGCATCCGCTGCTGGAATCGGGCATCCTGCTGGCCGCCCTGGTGGCGGTGCTGCTCAACGCCGTCTTCAACGGGCTCGGCAGCGCCGAGCAGGCGCGGAGCGAGGCCACGGCGGCGGCGGCCGCCGCCGAGCACGTCTAGACCCGAGGGAGCGACGATGACGCTGGTACACAAGACCTACGGCAAGGGCCGGGTGCGGGTGATGCGGGTCCACCGCGGCGGCGGGCGCCACGAGGTGCGCGAACTCTCCGTGCAGGCGATGCTGACCGGCGACTTCGACCGCACCTTCACCCACGCCGACAATCTGCGCACCGTCTCGACCGACACGATCAGGAACGTCGTCAACATCGTCGCCCGCGAGAACCTCGCCCTCGGCAACGAGGAGTTCTGCCGGGCGGTGGCGCAGCGCCTGCTCGATTCCTACGACGCCGCCGAGACCGCGACCGTTTCGGCGCACGAGACCCGCTGGGCCCGCCTGACCGTCGACGGCACGCCCCACCCGCACACCTTCACCCTCGACGGCAACGGCAAGCCGACCGCGTCGGTGACGATGAGCCGGAGCGGGACCCGGATCGAGTCGGGCGTGGCGGGCTTCACCTTCCTCAAGGCGACCGAGTCGGGCTGGGCCCGGTACCACAAGGACCCCTACACCACGATTCCCGAGACCGACGACCGCATCGCCGCCACCAGCATGGAGGCGTCGTGGCTGTGGCGCGCGGCGCCGGCCGACTACGCGGCGGCCAACGCCCTGATCCTCGACACGATGCTGCGGGTCTTCGCCACCACCTACAGCCACAGCGTGCAGGACAGCCTGTACCGGATGGGCACGGCCGCCCTCGACGCGGTGCCGGAACTCGACACCATCACCATGGCCTGCCCCAACAAGCACTACCTGCTGCTCAACCTCGCGCCATTCGGGCTCGACAACGCCAACCAGGTCTTCGTCGCCACCGACGAGCCGCACGGCCAGATCGAGTGCACGGTCGGCCGATGAGCGTCACCCTCGATGCCCTGAACGCGGCCGACCGCGCTGCGTTCGTCACGGCCCTCGCCGGCCTGCTCGCGCCGCTGCCCGAAGCGGCGATCGACGCGGCCGCGGCGCAGCGGCCGTTCGCGAGCGTGACCACCCTGCACGAGGCGCTGATGCGGGCCGCCGCCGCCGACGCCCCGGCCGTGTTCGGGGTGCTGCCGGACCTCTCGGCATCGGACCTGCGCGACGCCTCGGCCGGGGAATCCGGCCCGACGCCGGAGCAGGCCGCGACCCTCGCCCGCGGGGTCGCGGCCCATCGCGCGCGCTTCGGGCTGCCCTTCGTGCTCTGCGCCACCCGGCACGACCCGGCCTCGGCCCTGGCGCGGCTGACCGCGCGCCTCGCCGACGATCCCGCGGCCGCGCAGGCCGCCGCCCTGGCGGAACTCGGCCACCTGCTGCGCCAGCGCCTCGCCGCGTCGGTCGACGGGCCCGGCCTGCCGGGGGTGAACGG
Source organism: Methylobacterium oryzihabitans (assembly GCF_004004555.2). Taxonomy (GTDB): domain Bacteria; phylum Pseudomonadota; class Alphaproteobacteria; order Rhizobiales; family Beijerinckiaceae; genus Methylobacterium; species Methylobacterium oryzihabitans. Next base: position 41,637 of record NZ_SACP01000038.1, on the reverse strand, counting down.
CCGGCTCTCGACCCATGTCCTCGACACCCATGGCGGCCGCCCGGCCGCCGGGGTGGCGCTGCGGCTCTACGCCCTCGGCGCCGGGCGCCGGCTGGTCACCGCCACCACCACCAACCGCGACGGGCGCACCGACGCGCCGCTGCTGTCGGGCGCGCCGCTGCGGGCCGGGCGCTACGAGATCGAGTTCGATCTCGGCCCGTACTTCCGCGACCGGGTGCCGGAGACGGTCGGCAACCTCTTCCTGGAGACGGTGCCGCTGCGCTTCGGCATCGACGAGCCGGAAGGGCACTACCACGTCGCCCTGATCGCGACGCCGTGGAGCTATACCTGCTACCGCGGGAGCTGACCGCCCCGCCTCACGGCGCCGAGGCCGCCCGGATCCGGGCGCTCGCCGCCGCGAGCCCGTCCCAGGCCGGGCGCCCCGGCGCGAAGCGCGCCCGGAGATAGGACGCGAGCGCCGCCACCTGACCGTCGTCGAGGCTGTCGCGAAACCCCGGCATCGCCGAGACCGGCGCCGCCTCCGGCATCGCCCCGGCGATCCGGGTCGCAGGAGCCTGGACGCCGTTGAGCACGACCTGGAGCAGGTTGTCGGGCCGGTCGCTGTGCAGGCTGGTGTTCAGCGACAGGGCGGTGGCGAGACCGGCGCCGCCCTCGTGGCAGCCGCCGCAGGCGCCGGCGAACAGCCGGGCGCCGGGCAAAGCCTCGGCGGCCGGGCTCTCGGCCGGGGCGGCGCGGGCCGGCGGGGCGAAACTCGCGAGATACACCGCCATCGCCCGGATGTCGGCGTCGGGCAGTGGCGCCAGGGCCGCCACGACCTCGGCCATCGGACCGGCGGCGCCGCCGTGGCGGTCGGCGTGTCCGGTGCGCAGATAGGCGTAGAGCTGGTTCTCGTCCCACGGAACCGGCGCCCGCGACAGGCCGTTGAGCGCCGGCGCCTCCCAACGGTCGGCGATGCCGCCGCCGAGATGGGCCTCGCCGCGCAGTTCCGCCCCGAGCGTGCCGCGGCCGGTATGGCAGGCGCCGCAATGGCCCAGCCCCTCGACGAGGTAGGCGCCGCGGTTCCACGCCTCCGACCGCGCCGGGTCCTGCGGCAGCGCCGAGTCCTGCGGCAGCACCTCTGGGCGCAGGTGCAGCAGGTTCCAGACCGCCATCAGCGGCCGATAGCCGAACGGGAACCGCAAGGCGGTCTCGGGCACCACGGTCGCGGCCGGGGCCTGCGCCATCAGGTAGGCGTAGAGCGCCTGGAGGTCGGCCTCACCGACGCGCGAAAAACTCGGATAGGGATGGGCCGGGTAGAGGTGGTGGCCGTCGCGGCTGACTCCCTCGCGCATCGCCCGGGCGAAGGCCGGGTAGGACCACGCGCCGATGCCGCTGGCGGCGTCCTGGGTGATGTTCGAGGCGTAGACGACCCCGAACGGCGTCTCCAGGCCGCGGCCGCCGGCGAGCGGGGTGCCGTCGAGGCCGGCATGGCACACGTTGCAGGCGCCGGCCGCGGCGGCGAGCCGGCCCCGGGCGATCGTCGCCGCCGAATAGACCCCGGCATCGGGCCGCGGGATCGGGGCGTAGGCCGGCCGCCACGGCAGCGCCGTCGCGGCGAGCCCGAGCGCCGCCCCGGTCGCCCCGGCGATCCAGCCGAGCAGGCCGCGGCGGCGCGGCTTCGGGGCGTCGGGCCCGGCCAGAGCCGGCGGGTTCAGGGCCGCCCGCACCCGCTCGGCGGTGAGCGGCAGCTCGCGAAAGCGCACCCCGGTGGCGTCGAACAGCGCGTTGGTGATCGCCGCCGCGCTCGGCACCGAGGCCGATTCGCCGGCCCCGAGAGGCGGCTGGTCCTGGCGCGGCATCATCACCACGTCGATCGCCGGCAGGTCCGGGAAGGTGAGGATCGGGTAGGCGCCCCACTCGCGGGAGGTGACGCCGGTGGCGTCGAACCCGACCGCCTCCTTCAACACCCGGCTGGTCGACTGGACGACGTTGCCGTGGATCTGGTGGCGCACCCCGTCCGGGTTGACCATCAGCCCGGTATCCTGGCCGACCACCACCCGGGTCACCGCGACCTCGCCGGTGACCCGGTTGACCGCCACGTCGGCGACCCACGCGGACCACGCCGCCGCGGTGCCGGGAAACTTGCCGTGGACGTAGACCGCGTAGGCGAAGCCGCGGCCGTAGAGAATGTCGCCGGAGCCGCCGTGGCTGCGGGGCGCGGCGTGCGGCACCCAGCCCGCCTTCTCGGCCACCGCGCGGATCAGGTCGGCCCCGCGGGAATCGGGCAGGTAGCGCAGGCGGTAGTCGATCGGATCGATGCCGGCCGCGGTGGCGAGTTCGTCGATGAACGATTCGTGCGCGAAGCTGTTCGGCATCGCCGAGACGCCGCGGAACCACGACGCCCGGGCGATCGGCGGCATGTCGTGCACCGTCACCCGGGCATCGCCGTAGGCATAGGGCGGGATCGCGGTGCGGTCGCCCATCTCGAACACCGCCGGCACCGCCGGAATCGTTCCGGTCAGCAGCAGCGCCAGGGTCGGGGCGCCGTTGGACGGATAGCGGGTCTCGAAGTCGTATCCGGCGGGACCGCCCTCGCGGTCGAGGCCGCCGCGTACGTCCATCACCTGGGCGGCGCCCTTCGGTTCCCAGGCGTGCTCCTGCTCGCGGGTGAGTTGCACCCGCACCGGCCGGCCGACGGCACGCGACAGCAGCGCGGCATCCGCCGTCACGTCGTCGGCGCAGTTGCGGCCGTAGCAGCCCGCCGCCTCGTGGCGCTCGACCCGGATGCGCTCCTCGGGGAGGTCGAGCAGCCGGGCGAGGTCGGCCCGGAGCGGAAACGGGTTCTGGGTCCCCGACCAGACGGTGAGGCCGTCGTCGCGCCAGTCGGCGACGGCGCAGGAGGGGCCGATCGAGCCGTGCATCTGGTAGGGCCAGACATAGGTCCGGTCCATCGCGGTCTCGGCGGCGGCGAGCGCCCGGTCGACGTCGCCGCGGTCGAGCAGGCGCCGGGGCGTCGCCGGGTTGGCGCGAAGCGCCGCCTCCGGGTCGTTGAGGTCCGGGATGCCCGGCGCGTCGCGCCAGCGCAGCCGCAGCCGGCGGGCGGCCAGCACCGCGTTCTCCTCGCGCTCGGCGACGACGCCGACGAAGTCGCCGAGCGCCACCACGGCGACGAGGCCCGGCACGTCGGCGACCGAATCCTCGTCGACCGCGATCAGGCTGGTGCCGACATGCGGCCCGGCATCGATGCCGGCATAGGGCGGGCGCACCACCCGTCCGTGAAGCATGCCGGGCACCCGCACGTCGTGCACGTAGGTCCAGGTGCCGGTGGCCTTGGGCAGGATGTCGGTGCGCGCCACCGACCGGCCGACGACCCGGTGCTCCTCCACCGGCTTGACCGGGGCCGCGGGGTCGATGCTCAGGACGGTGCGGCCGTCGCGCACCAGGGCGCCGTAGCCGATGCGGCGGTTGTCGTCGCCCGGCGCGCGCACCACGCCGTCTTCGACCGCGAGGGCCTCGGGCGGCAGGCCGAGGAGCCGCGCCGCCTCGGCGACGAGGTGCCGGCGCGCCGTCGCGGCCGCCTGCCGCAGCGGGATCGCCGCGACCTGGATCGTCTCGCTGGCGATGGTGGCGCCCTGGTTCGGCGCCGCCGCGGTGTCGCCGAGCACCATCGTCACCCCATCGACCGCGAGGTCGAGTTCCTCGGCGACGATCTGGGCGAGCGCGGTGCGGATCCCGGTGCCGAGATCGACATGGCCGTTGAAGGCGACGACCCGGCCCTGCGGCTCGACCGCGAGGTAGAGCGCGCCGGTCCCCGGCTCGACGACCACGAGGCCGTCCGGGGCGTCGAGCCAGGTGAGGCTGTCGGGGCCGGGGGGCGTCGTCGCGCTCATGCGCCCTCCCCCGCGGCGTCGCGCGGCCCGGCGGCGGCCCGGCGCACCGCCCGCAGGATCTCGACATGGGTGCCGCAGCGGCAGAGGTTGTGCCGCAGGGCCTCGCGGATCTCGGCCTCGCTCGGATCGGGGTTGCGGGCGAGCAGCGCCGCGCTGGTCATGATCATCCCGTTGAGGCAGTAGCCGCATTGCGCGGCGTTCTCGGCCACGAAGGCGGCCTGGACCGGGTGCAGCGCCCCGTCCGCCGCGAGCCCTTCGAGGGTGACGACCGGCCGCCCGCCGACCGCCCCGAGCGGCACCGTGCAGGCGCGCACCGCCCGGGCCCCGACCCAGACCGTACAGGCGCCACACTCGCCGAGCCCACAGCCGAATTTCGGGCCGTTGAGGGCGAGGTCGTTGCGCAGGACGTAGAGCAGCGGGGTCGCCGGTGCCGCCGCGACCTCGTGGGTACGGCCGTTGACCGTGAGGCGGACCGGCGGCGGGGGCGGCGGCTTCCTCGCCGCCGACGCGGGTTCGCGTGTGCTCATCCGGACCGGTGCGCTCCTGAGAGGTGGGGAGACGATTCGTACACGAATGATCCGGCGCCACAACCGGGACGGCGGCCGGCTTGCGCGACCGCATCCGGCTTGGCCGTCGAGTTGCTTGCCCGCTCCGGGCGCCGAAAGGCTAGGACAAGGGACCGCCGTGCCGAACCTGGACGACGTCGTCAGAGAGATCGCCGACGAGATGCGGCAGCGGACCGACCGCGGCGCGGTCGCGTCCTACATCCCCGAACTCGCCCGGGTCGATCCGGGCGCCTTCGGCCTCGCGGTGATCGACGCCGACGGGCGGGCCGCGGTCGGCGGCGACGCCGACGTGCCGTTCTCGATCCAGAGCATCTCGAAGGTGTTCACCCTCACGCTGGCTCTCGGCATGGTCGGCGACCGGCTGTGGCGGCGGGTCGGGCGCGAGCCGTCCGGCAGCCCGTTCAACTCGATCGTCCAGCTCGAACGCGAATCCGGCGTGCCGCGCAACCCGTTCATCAATGCCGGGGCGATCGCGGTGACCGACCTGATCCTGTCGCGCCACCAGCCGCGGGAGGCGCTCGGCGAGATCCTGCGCTTCATGCAGTTCCTGGCGCAGGACTCGTCGATCGTCATCGACGAGGCGGTGGCGGCCTCCGAGCAGCGCACCGGCTTCCGCAATGCGGCGCTCGCCAACTACATGCGGTCGTTCGGGGTCATCGACGGCCCGGTCGAGTACACACTCGGCGTCTACTACCACCACTGCGCCATCGCGATGACCTGCCGCCAGCTCGCGACGGCGGGGCGCTTCCTGGCGCATTCCGGGCGCGATCCCTCGACCGGCCACCTCGTGGTCCAGGCCGAGCGCGCCAAGCGCATCAACGCGGTGATGCTGACCTGCGGCCACTACGACGGCTCGGGCGAGTTCGCCTACCGTGTCGGGCTGCCGGGCAAGAGCGGCGTCGGCGGCGGCATCCTGGCGGTGGCGCCGGGCCGCGCCTCGATCGCGGTATGGTCGCCGGGGCTCGACGCGGCCGGCAACTCGCATCTCGGCCGCATCGCCCTCGAAGCCCTCACCCGCCGCATGGGCTGGTCGATCTTCGGCGGCTGAGCCGCGCCCGGGTCAGGGCTTCCCGGCCCGCACCGCGTCCTGGATCGCCGCCTCGTGGTACCAGCCGCTGCCGAAGGCGGCGTCGGCGTAGGTCTGGGCCGGCGCCGCCACGGCCTTGCCGGCGGCGCGCGCGGCGGCCGTGCCGCGCACGGGGAACTGGTAGATCTTGGCTGTGTGCCGCTGGGTGCTGGTGCTCATCGCGCCGGCCCTCCGTTCGAGTCGGTCCCGCATCTGGTCGGACCTCAACCTAGCAACGGCCGCACGCGTTTTGAACGACCTGCCTGAATAAAAAACATGATTTGACGACAATATGTGCATATAAGCACTTGCCAAAACGAACAGCATCAAGGTTGCAGGTCAACGGCAACGCAACCGGGCGAGTTCTGCCCCAATTGCGGCGCCGGATCCGGCGTCATGCTGACCGATTGGGCACGATCATCGCCATGATGCCTTTTTGATAGGCTTTCGCCCCGAGCCTGACCGCCGGCGGCGGGACCGGCGGCGGGCTCGTCCATGGCGCGCGAACGGGCCGGTCAACGCGCCGGCCTCTGGCATGTTCCCTGCTTTGGGTGTGCTGCCCTACGCAGCCGCGTGGAAGTTCGATTTGGACCACGTTTCACATCGTGAGATGGTGAAAGACGCACTATGACGAAGTACAAGCTCGAATACATCTGGCTGGACGGCTATCAGCCGACCCCGAATCTCCGCGGCAAGACGCAGATCAAGGAGTTCGACAGCTTCCCGACGCTCGAGCAGCTCCCGCTGTGGGGCTTCGACGGCAGCTCGACCAAGCAGGCCGAGGGGTCGAGCTCCGACTGCGTGCTCAAGCCGGTCCGCCACTTCCCCGACCCGGTGCGCACCAACGGCGTGCTGGTGATGTGCGAAGTCATGATGCCGGACGGCAAGACCCCGCACCCGTCGAACAAGCGCGCCACCATCCTGGACGACGAGGGTGCGTGGTTCGGCTTCGAGCAGGAATACTTCTTCTACAAGGACGGCCGTCCGCTCGGCTTCCCCGAGAGCGGCTATCCGGCGCCCCAGGGCCCGTACTACACCGGCGTCGGCTACACGAACGTCGGCAGCGTCGCGCGCCAGATCGTCGAGGAGCATCTCGACATCTGCCTCGCCGCCGGCATCAACCACGAGGGCATCAACGCCGAGGTGGCGAAGGGCCAGTGGGAGTTCCAGATCTTCGGCAAGGGCTCCAAGAAGGCGGCCGACGAGATCTGGATGGCGCGCTACCTGCTGCAGCGCCTGACCGAGAAGTACGGCATCGACGTCGAGTACCACTGCAAGCCGCTCGGCGACACCGACTGGAACGGGTCGGGCATGCACGCCAACTTCTCGACCGCCTACCTGCGCGAGACCGGCGGCAAGGAGTATTTCGAGGCGCTGATGAAGGCGTTCGCGGATGCCCGCGCGGACCACATCGCCGTCTATGGCCCGGACAACCACATGCGGCTGACCGGCAAGCACGAGACCGCCTCGATCCACACCTTCAGCTACGGCGTGGCCGACCGCGGCGCCTCGATCCGCGTGCCGCACAGCTTCGTCAACAACGGCTACCGGGGCTACCTGGAGGACCGCCGCCCGAACTCGATGGGCGACCCCTACCAGATCGCCTCGCAGATCCTGAAGACCATCGCGTCGGTCCCGACCGGCGAGTCGAAGGTCTCGGCCGCGGCCTGACGACCGCGCGGCGTCGAACGACCCGCGCCCCCTTCCGCGCCATCTGGCCTCCCCGGCCGGATGGCGTTCTTGCGTCTGCGCCCGCGATCGTCCCCAGGCCGCTTGCGCACCGGCGAAAGGCGGTTGCCGCCGGCCCCGAACCCCACTATAGCTCCCCTCGCCGCACCGAGCGCCCTTCGTCTAGCGGTCTAGGACGTCGCCCTTTCACGGCGAAAACACGGGTTCGAGTCCCGTAGGGCGCGCCAGCGGGCATCGCTGCTCACAGACATAGGACGCCGATCCCCGCAGGCGGCTTCAGGACTGCTTCCGGTCCCTGGACGCGCGACGCCGCGCGGCGAGCAACCTCCCCTTCCTCGCGGATCGTTCGACGGCGGAGCGCCGGATCCGACCCGCCCCGCGCCGCCGGAGGCGCGGCCCGGTCCTGCGCGGCCGGCCGCGAGGCAGGTCGGTGCCGTGCCCCGGTCGGTGGGCATGCGGCCGTCAGTGATACGGTTTTCGGACGATCAGCTCCGAAAATCGTATCACCAGCCCGCGCGGCGCATGAGCGAAACCGATTTCCGCATCGCGAAGCGATCAATCGGAAATCGTATGATACGCTTTTCGGACGAGTCGTTCCGGAACGCGCATCACCAGCCCGCGCGGCGTCTGGGCGAAGCCGGCCTCTGCATCGAGACAGGGACTGCAGCGCAGTCGGCGAGCCATCGACCGGAGCCCGTCTGATTCCTGTGATCAATCAGGCTTCGGGACGATGCAAATCCGTGACAAGTGCTAGGTTATGCTCGGAGGAACTGCACGCGGCCCGCGCGCGTGCGTCGCCACACAAGCAAGAACGCCACGCCGGAGCTGCATCATGAGCTGGTACACCGAGGCCGGGATGCCGGTCCCCCTGTTCGCCGATCCGGGTGAGACGGTGAGCCTGCGCGTCCTGCTTGAACGGGCCTACGGTGCCGAGGCTGTCGGGCGCTGGAATGCTGTCACGCTCAGCTACAGGTCCGGCGCCGACTACGACAGTTTCGGATACTGGAAATCCGACGATGCCTCGGTCACGCAGCTTCTCCGCGACGGCCTGCCCCTCGATGCCGACACCGAGACCGTCGTCGCGGCCGACGATCTCGACCGCATCACCCTGCGAGCCGGCAACCTCATCTACGCCAACGTCCGCATCGCGGTCCGGACCGCGGAGGCGCCGACGGACGCCTACCAGGTCCTGACGCTCCAGACCGTGCCCGCCGGCCTCGCCGGTGCCGCGGCCCTCGACGGCACGGTCTCGCCCGGCGAGATCGTTTCGGCCGCCCGGGCCCTCGCCGCCAGATACGACGGCGTCGCGAACGTCAACGATTGCCATTACATCGCCAACGCCATCGCGTCCGCGGCCGGCGCCAGCCTCCCGACCCTGTCCTACGCCTTCAACCCCGCCCGGAATCAGGCCGGAGGCTACTGGCGCGTGGCGCATCGGGGCTCGGACGCCGCGCTCCAGAACTGGCAGGCGCTGCTGCAACCGGGCGACATCGTGCGCCTGGAATGGGCGAACGGCTCGGGCGGCCACACCTTCACGGTCACCTCCGGCCTCGACGCGGCCGGGCAGATCCAGGTCGTCGACAACATCGGCAACCGGATCTCGGAGCATCGGGCCGACTACGACGGGCCGGTCTCCAGGCCCGGTTCGGTCACGGTCTACCGGCTCACCTCCGACAACCTGTCGCTCGCGCAGGCCGGCGACGCCGACGACCGGCTTCAGGGAACCGTGTGGAACGACGAGCTGCGCGGCGACGGCGGCTCCGACACCCTGTTCGGCGGCCTCGGCGACGACAGGCTGATCGGCGGCCCAGGCCTCGACACGCTGATCGGCGGCCCCGGCGACGACATCTACATCCTCGACGGCACGTCCCAGCCGGCCTGGGGCGGCACCGGGTTCTCCTACGACGAGGTGGTCGAGGCGCAGGGCGGCGGCACCGACACCGTCGTGGTCGGGCGCGACATCAGCGAGGTCGCCGACGAGATCCGGTTCTTCACGGCCTACACCCTGGGCGCCGCCATCGAGAACGGCGTCGTGGCCGGGACCGATGCGTTCGATCTGATCGGCAACGCCCTCGACAACCGGCTCACCGGCAACCGGAGCGCCAACCGCCTCAGCGGCGGAGCCGGACGCGACCTCCTCGAAGGGGGCGACGGCAACGACACCCTCGTCGGCGGAACGGGGCTCGACACCCTCGTCGGCGGAGCCGGCAACGACGTCTACGAGGTCGACCGTCCGACCGACGTGGTGGTCGAGGCGGCCGGCGGCGGCATCGATCAGGTGCGCACCGCGGTGAGCTACAAGCTGCAGGTCGGCCAGGAGATCGAGCGCCTCACGGCCTATGCCTACGTCGCCTCGGGCCTGAAGCTCACCGGCAACGAGTTCAACAATACCGTTTCGGGCACGGTCGGGAACGACGTGCTGAACGGCGGCGGCGGAGCCGACATCCTCACCGGTCTCGCCGGCGACGACACCTTCATGTTCGTCAACGGCCTCGTTCCGGGCGTGGTCGACCGCATCGCCGATTTCGGCACCCGGCCGGGCGACGACGACCGCATCCTCCTGGGCCAGCATGTGTTCCGCGCCCTCCCGGCGGGACCGCTCGCCCCCGAGGCGTTCAAGGACACCTCCCTCGGCGCGGTCGACGCCGGCGACCGCATTCTCTACGATGGCCTGACCGGCATCCTCTCCTACGATCCCGACGGCAGCGGCAACCGGACCGCGGTCCGGTTCGCCCTCCTCGACGGGGCCCCGCGGCTCGGGGCGGACGACATCGTCGTCGCCTGAGCCCGCGGGCCGGATGCGCCGATCGGTCATGCGAAATCCGATCGATTGCGTCGGGCGGTCCCCGCGGGATCGTGGCGATCGCCGTGCCATCGCTTCGCGATGCGGATTCCGTATCAGTTGCTCACCGGCTTTGCGGTCCCTTGCGGATGAAACGGACCGGTGTTCGTCTGCACCCGCTGCCCCGGTGGAAGGCGGTTTGCGGTGTGGCGCGCCTCCTCTCTCCCGAGTGGGCTAAAACATGCACATAACTCGCTCTGAATGTTCTCACCCTGGAAGGTCGTGCGCCTCTCCTCCCCCTTGTGGGGAGGAGGTGGAGGTGGGGGTGGTGCAGGAGGCACCGGTCAGGGTTGTCCGGCACCACCCCCACCCCTGGCCCCTCCCCACAACTTGCAGCGATCTCGGGCAGGCCCGAGATCGCCTGGGGAGGGGAAGCGCGTTAACTTCCAACGGGTTAGCTTTCAAAGGAGAAGTGTGAATCCGCTAGCCCGAGTGGGAGAGGAGCCGGGGGATCGAAGATCCCGCACGGGCCTGTGGCCCGCGTGAGGGCGGCTCGGGTTCCGAGATGAACGACCAGCGTCGAGCTGCGCAGCTCAACCGCTGGTGCCTGATTCTGGAACCGAGCACCCTGCGCGATCTTCGATCGCCCCTACCCCTCTCCCACTTCTTGCAGCGATCCCGGGCAAGTCTGGGATCGCCTGGAGGGGGGATCCCGCGCTCAGAAATTTCGACTGCTAAATCAATCGGTTGGAGCCAGTTTCCGTTTAGGCCGCCCGGACGGCGCCGTGCTTCGCCGCGGGCGTGCCGTGGGTGAGGTCGTGGAACTCGGTGATCGCGGCCGGACGCCCGATCAGGTAGCCCTGCATGCCCTGGCAGCCCTCGGCTTCGAGGAACCGCAGTTCCTGCTCGGTCTCGACGCCCTCGGCGAGGACCGGAAGGTCGAGGCCGCGCCCGAGGCCGAGGACCGAGCGGACGATCGCGGCAGTCTGGGTGTTGCGGTCGACCGACCGGATGAACGACGAGTCGATCTTGATCTTGTCGAACGGGAAGGCGCGCAGGTTCGACAGCGACGAGTAGCCGGTGCCGAAATCGTCCATCGCGATGCCGACGCCGAGGCGCTTGATCTGCTGGAGCGTCGCCAGGGCGCGCTCGGGGTCGCGGATCAGCGCCGTCTCGGTCAGCTCGATCTCGAGCCGGGCCGGGTCGAGCCGCGTCTCCATCAGGATGTCGTGCAGGGTCTGGACGAAGCCCGGATGGTGGATCTGGACCGCCGAGACGTTGACCGCGACCGCCAGGGCCCGCGGCCAGCCCGCCGCCTCGCGGCAGACCTCGCGCAGGACCCACTCGCCGATCTGCAGGATCAGGCCCGATTCCTCGGCGATCGGGATGAACACCGCCGGCGAGACCGAGCCGTGGCCCGGCCGCCGCCAGCGCAGCAGCGCCTCGAAGCCGGTCACCTCGCCGCCCGCCACATGGCACTGGGGCTGGTAGACCATCCGCATCTCGCCGCGGGCGATCGCGTGGCGCAGGCCGTGCTCCAGCATCCGCCGCTCGCGGACCTCGACGCCCATCGCCGCCTCGAAGAACCGGTAGGTGCCCCGCCCCTCCGACTTCGCCCGGTAGAGCGCGGTGTCGGCGTAGCTGAGCAGCGTCGTCCGGTCGGCGGCATCGTCGGGATAGATCGCGATGCCGATGCTGGTGGCGACCAGCGGACCGCCCGGCGCGTCGAGGTTGCGCTGCCGCAGCGCCTCGAGCAGCGCCTCGGCGAGGCGCCCGGCCCCGACCGCGTGCTCGAAGCTCGCCAGGATCGCGAACTCGTCGCCGCCGAGCCGGGCCATCATCTGCCCCTCGGCCAGCAGGCCGTCGGCGACCCGGGCGACGCCGACGAGCATCGCGTCCCCCGCCGCGTGGCCGAACAGGTCGTTGACCTCCTTGAAGCGGTCGAGATCGAGGCACAGCACCGCGAGCTTGCGTCCGCCGACCTCGGCGAGGCGGATCTCCTGGTCGAGTCGGCCGTGAAAGCTCGCGCGGTTGGCGAGCCCGGTGAGCGGGTCGTGATGGGCGAGGAACTGGATCTGCCGCTCGGCCCGCCGGCGCGCCCGCAGGTCCCGCACCGCCACGGCGTAGTGCGGCTGGTTGGCATACTCGACCGGGCGCAGGATCAGCTCGACCGGGACGGTCTCGCCGCTGGCCCGGCGCAGGTCGGCCTCCACCGGCTGCTCGGGCTGCGCCGCGAGGGCGAGACGGGTCGCGTCGCCCGGCAGGAACGACGACAGGGCGAGCCCTGCCAGATCGGTGGTCGTGCAGCCCGCGAGGGCGGCGAAGCTGTGGTTGGCGCTCACGATCCGGTCGCCACGGCACACCACCAGCCCCTCGACGGCGGCGTTGGCGAGGCTGCGCAGGCGCTCGCCCTCCTGGGTCGAGAGGCGCCGGTCGCGTAGGTCGAGGGCGAGGGCGGCGCAGGCGAGGAGCAGGATCGTGAGGCTGGCCAGCGCCACCGCGACCGCGAGCCACTCCGACGGGATCGCCTCGACAGGGATCTCGACCGTCGGATCCGGCACGATCGTGACCGCCCCCATGGCGGTGAAGTGGTGGCCGCAGATCGCGACGAGCAGCAGCAGCGCGCCGGCCAGGCGGGGCCGCAGGCCCGGGCCCGACAGGGCGACCGTCACCGCGGCGGCGCCGAAGGCCGCCCCGAGCGCGATGGAGGCGGCGACGAGCGCCGCGTCCCAGCGGACGTGCCCGGCGACCTCGAAGGCCGCCATGCCGGTATAGTGCATCGCCGCGATGCCGCCGCCGGCGATGGCGCCGCCGAGCCCGCGCAGGGCCCGCGGCCCGGGCCACAGGGCGACGAGGAGGCCGATCCCGGTCAGCAGGACGGCGTGGACCAGCGACAGGACCGTGCGGCCGACCGCGTAGGCGGCCGGGATGTTGGGCGAGAAGGCCAGCATGGCGATGAAGTGCGTCGCCCAGATCCCCGATCCCCCCGCCACCGCCGCCACGGCGAGCCAGGCGTACCGGGTCCGGCCGAGCGTGCGCGCGGCGTGGCACAGCAGCCAGACCGCGGTGACCGAGGCGAGGGCGCACACCCCGGCGGCGAGCGCGACGAGGCGCAGGTCGTGGGCATCGACGAAGCAGCCGAGGACGTTCAGCACCGAGGAGTTCCTGTCGCGGATCGGGGGCCCGTGCATCAGGCGCAACAATCGTGAACACACCATGAGGTTGTACAGCTGAATTGTCCTCAACCGAACCGATCGATGATCCGACCCCCAGCTTCGGCCGGACGACCCGCTCCGGCCGCCATCCGCGGCGCGGGAGGCCCTGGTCTCCGGCGATCGGGCGCCTATCCTCTTCCGATCATTGCCGGACCGCTCGACCAACCATCATGCCTTCACCCCGCGAGGATGCCGTCCTGCCGCCGCCGACGCCGGCCACGCCGCTCGACCTGCGCCTGCGTCAGCAGATGATCCTGTCGCAGTTCGGGGTCGAGGCCTTGCGCGAGCCGGAGATCCATGCGCTGCTCCAGCGCGCGACCGAATTGTGCGCCGAGGGCATGCAGGCGCAGTTCTGCAAGGCGCTCGAATACAAACCCGGCCGGGACACGCTCCTCGTCTGCGCCGGGGTCGGCTGGGGGCCGGACGTGATCGGCCGGGCGGTGGTCGGGGCCGACCTCGCCTCGCCGGCCGGCTTCGCCCTCAAGACCGGCCAGCCGGTGATCTCGAACCACCTCGAGAACGAGACCCGGTTCCGCACGCCCAAGCTGATGGCCGACCACGGCGTGCGCCGGGCGATCAACGTGCTGATCTCCAACCGCGACGGCCATTACGGCGTGCTGGAGGTCGACGACGCCCGCGAGGGGGTGTTCGAGGAGGGCGACGTCGCCTTCATGCAGGGCTTCGCCAACCTGCTCGGCGGCGCCATCGAGCGGCAGCGGTCCGAGGCGCGGCTGCGGGAGGCGGTGGAGAGGCAGGAACTGCTCAGCCGCGAGATGAGCCACCGGGTCAAGAACAGCCTGTCGATCGTCGCCGGGCTGCTGACCCTCCAGGCGCGGGCGAGCGAGAACGCCGACGTGCGCGCCGCCCTCGCCGACGCCCAGACCCGGGTCGAGGCGGTGGCGCAGGTCCACGACCAGCTCTGGCGCGAGCCGGGGGCGACGCGGGTGCGCCTGCCGGACTTCCTCGGAACCCTGGTCGGACGCCTCGGCGAGAGCGCGCCGCACCACACGGTGACCTGCCGGGTGCCCGACGCGGCGCTCGCCGCCGACACCGCGATCCCGCTCGGGCTCTACGTCAACGAACTCGTCACCAACGCGATCAAGTACGCCTATCCGTCCGGGGGCGGTCCGGTCCGGGTCGAGGCCGAGCAGGGCCCGGACGGCGCCCTGCGGCTCGTCGTCGCCGACGACGGCGTCGGCATGCCGGCGGGGTTCGACATCGCGACCTTCGCCTCGAAGAGCCTCGGCATGCGGGTGGTCACCCGCCTCGCCCGCCAGCTCGGCGGCCACCTCGCGGTGCCGGCGGGGCGCGGCGCGACGTTCGTCCTCGACCTGCCGGCCGGGACGGTGCTGGCGAAGGGCGCGTGACGCGGAGCATTCACCCCGGCTGCGGCCCCGCACCACGGCTCGCCTCGGCGGCGGGTGGCGTCTCGGCGGCGGGCGCATTCGGGCGCGCCGGGGCCGCGCTCTCGGGGTAGCGCGCCCGGTAGGAGGCGAGGAAGCCCGACAGGGTGTCGGCGGTGATCGCCCGCCGGGCAAGGTCGCGGAAGGCGGCGGTGCCGGCGGCGTTGGGGGACGAGAGCAGCGCGAAGGCGCGGGCGTCGGCGCTCTCGGCCATCTTCGGCATGAACTTGGTGCGCAGCCGGTCGAGGCTGATCGCCTCCTCGCCGAGCGCGTAGGCGATCGCCGCCCGCAGCACGTCGGCGCGCTCGTCGTCGCGCAGCGGCCCCGGCTCGCGCCAGCGGGTCGCGACCAGGGCCTCATGCGCCTCGCCGGCCTCGCGCCAGCGGCGGGCCGCCCACAGCGCGTCGGCGCGCAGCCGCCCGGCCTCCGGGCCGTCGACCCCGTCGAGTTTTTCGAGGGCGAGGTCGGTGCGCGACAGGTCGGACAGGGCGCGGGCCTCCAGCAGCAGCCGGGCGTCGCGCACCGAGGGCGGCAGTTCCGGCAGGCGGGTCGCCTGGAGCACCTGCAGCGCCTGGAGCGGGCGGCCGTCCATCAGCCGGACCGTCGCGAGCTTCGCCGCCACCGCCGCCCGGGCGGCGCCGGCGAGGCGCTTGTCGACCTGATGCTGGAGCAGGTCGCCGGCGGCGTCGAGGAGGTCGAGGGCGACGAGGCGGTCGGCGAGGCGGCGGACGATCTCGTCGCCCTGCCGGCCGATCGGGGTGAATTCCTTGAAGTCGAAGTACAGCGCCAGGGCCTCGACCTTTCCGAGCCCGGCGCCCCTGTCGGTGAGGAACAGCCCGGCAAACAGCGCGACCGTCGCCTCGTGCAGGTCGCGGGTCGCGGGATCGTCGGGATAGAACCGGTTGGCCTTGCGGGCGACCGCGAAGGCGTCGCGCCAGCGCCCCGCCTCGGCGTAGAGCCGGCCGAGGCGGCCGAGGGCCGCCGGCTCCAGCGGGGCGCCGTGCCAGGTCAGGGCGAGGCGTTCCAGCCGGTCGATCGCCTCGTCCCGGCCGAGCTTGCCCGAGGCGAGGCCGAGATCGACCAGCCGCAGCGCCGCCTCGGCGGCGACCGGCCGCTCGCCCTCCTCGGACAGGCGCCGGTACTCCCGCATCGCCGCCTCGTCCTGGCCGATCTCCTCGGCGAAGCGGTTGCGCAGGAACGCGACCTGATCGCGCGCCAGCGGCGTCTCGGCGAGCGGCGCGGCCAGCGTCAGCAGCTTCTGGGCGAAGGCCGGGTCGCGGCCATCCAGGGCGGTCCGCGCGCCGGCGAGCAGCAGGGGCGATTGCAGGTCGTCGGGATAGCTCTCGATCAGCGGCAGGCCGGCCTTGAACGCCGCGAGGGCGGCGACGCCGCGCCCGGCGCGGGCGTCGAGCATCGCCCGCCACAGGCGGGTCTCCGGGTCCTGCCCGGCGCGGGCGTCGGTGCCGAGGAGGTCAAGGGCGCGGGCGTCGCGGCCGAGCAGCACCGCGGCGATCGCCGCCAGCACCCGGCTGCGGCGGTCGGCGGCCAGGATCGGGTCGTCCTTGAAGGCGGTGGCGAGCACCGCGGCGGCCTCGGCATGGAGGCCGTTGGCCATCAGGGCGCGGGCGAGATCGACCCGCGCCGCCGGCCGGGCCGTCCTCTCGGCGGTCGCCGCCGCCACCGCGGCGTCGTGGATGCGGGCGAGGCCCTGGCCGCGGCGGTCCTCGCGCCAGCGCGCGGTGTCGATGGCCAGCGCCTCGGCACCGACCGGCGCACCGGCATCGAGCGGATCGGCCACGACGGGCGAGACCGCGAGGCCGCCCGGCCGGGTGATCGCGACCTCGTCGAGGCCGGGCCGCACCACGAGGTCGTCGGCTCCGGCCAGCACCGCGACGCCCTGGCGGCTGGCCAGGATCTCGAACTCGACGAAGCGGCCGCGTTTGGCGACGCCGGCGGTCCGCGGCCCGAAGGCGGTCACGACGGCGATCCGCTCGCCGTCGCGGTCGAGCCAGAACGCGCCGCCGGGCCGCGGCAGCGGCACCGCCATGGCGGGCTTGCCGGCCTCGTCGGCGGCCCGGCGCGGCACCAGCGGCACCGCGCCCGGGGCGGAGCCGTCGCCGAGGACGAGGTCCCAGCCCCCGCCCTCCCCGGCGACGAGCTGGGACAGGGCGCCGCCGGCGAGCGCGAAGCGCAGCACCGCGAAGCCGCCCTCCCGCGAGGCATCGAGCAGGCGCGCGGCCGCCCCCCCCGGCAGGGCGTCGGCGTCGAGACGGATCAGGAGCGGGCTCTCGAAGGCCAGCGTCGCGACGCCGCCGCGCTCGAACAGGGCGGCGGGGGGCCGGACCGCGAACGGGAAGCCGATCCGCAGCCCGTCGCCCGACCGGGTCACCCGCGCCTGGACCGGGCCGGAGGCGGGGACGACCGGGGCCGGAGGCTCGGGCGTCGGAACCGGCGCGGCAGCGCGGGCCGGGGCGACGGCAGGGCTCCGGGGGGCCGGGACCGGCGCCGGCACCGCGGGCGGCTCCTGAACCGCCGCGGCAGGGGCCGGGCCGGAGGCCGCAGCTCGGCGACTTCCGGGCGCAGCGGCACCGGACGTTCGGCCCGGCGGGCCTCCTGGCGCAGGCGCGCCTCGGCCTCCGCGGCCCGGCGGGCGAGGTCGGCGACGACATCGGGCGGCAGGCCCGGCGGCAGGCCGCTCCAGGTCTCGGGCAGCAGGTCGACGAACACCCGCTCGCCGGCCTCCAGCACGTTGACCTTCAGCGGCTGCTGGAGCGCGAGGCGCAGGCCGCTGCCGTCGGGGTCGCGCCGCACCTGCCCGACATAGGCCGGCATCTCGGCGGCGAGGCGCTCGGCGCGCACCGGCGCCGGCTCGCGGAACGACAGCACCAGCACCGTCCCGGACAGCTTCGCCGTCACTTTGACGCCGCGGTCGAAGGTGAGCGCGATACGGCCGAAATTGCGCTGCTCGCGACCCTCGATGGCGACGAGCTGGGCGGCCACGGCAACGGGCGCACCGGCGAGGATCCCCGCCAGGGCGACGAGGAGCACCGCTCCGCCCGCGCCTTTGCCCCTGCGACCCATCCCGCGTCCCGCCGCATCCTTCGGCCCGGCAGAATGCGGCGTCACGGCTAATGCCGGATTAAGGTCGGGCGCCGGAGGGACGCGGCCGGCCGTCGATCGCGCATCCGCGCCCGGAGTCCGGCCCGGCTTCGGGTTCGACGCCTCGATGCGGGTCGGGCGGGGTGACGGTTGCCGGGATCCGTCGAGGACGGGTCCGGCTCCGCCGCGGGTCGCCCCGTCCTGCCCCATACGTTTTCGTACCAACGGTCGTTGAAAAAGACCCTTGGCTCCGTTCTCGAATTTTCATCAAGCCCTTGGCTTGGCATCGGAAAATTCGGGAGGGGTCAACGGCCCCGTCGACCTCGGGCCTGCCCGAGATCGAGTCGATGCGTCAGCATCTTGGGCGGTCGGTCTCATACGGTTTCTGATTGATCGCCTCGCGATGCGGAAACCGGCTTCGCTCATTCGCCGCGCGGGCTTCGAGACGATTTTCGGAACTGATCGTCCGAAAACCGTATCAGTTGCACACCGGCTTCGCGGTCCCTCGCGGATGAAACGGAGCCGCGGTTTTTTTGCACCCGTTGCGGCCATCGAAGACGGTTTTCCTCTTGGCGCGGGTCCCCCTCTCCCGAGTGGGAGAGGGGACAGGGGTGAGGGTGGCTCGGCTTCAGGATTGAGCGACAAGCGTCGAGCCGCGCAGCTCGACGGTTCAGGGACATTGCGGAACCGTCTCCACCCTCACCCCTACCCCTCTCCCACTCGGGAGAGGGGATCCCGCGCTCAAAATTTCGACTGCAAAACCAGTTGTTTTCAGCGAGTTTCCATTTAGAGGCTCGACACGAGATGCCCGCCGTCGACCGGGATGGTCGCGCCGGTCATCCAGCCCGAGGCGTCGCCGGCGAGCAGCAGGAAGGCGCCGTCGAGATCCTCCGGCCGGCCGAGGCGGCGCATCGGGATGCGCTTGAGCATCGCCCGGCCGGGCTCGGTCTCGAAGAAGTCGCGGTTGATGTCGGTGCCGATGTAGCCCGGCGCCAGGGCGTTGACCCGGATGCCGTAGCGCGCCCATTCGAGGGCGAGCGCCTGGGTGAGCTGGACCACGGCGGCCTTCGACACCGTGTAGGGGCCGACGCCGCCGGCGACCCGCAGGCCGAGGATCGACGCGACGTTGACGATGACGCCGCCGCGGCCGGCGTCGCGCCACGCCCGTGCCGCCTCGGTCGAGACCGCCCAGACGCCGCGCAGGTTGGTGTCGATCACCCGGTCGAAGCTGTCGCGCGGCAGGTCGATCGCCGCGCCGCTCTCGGCGATGCCGGCATTGTTGACCACCACGTCGAGGGGCGCGTCGAGGTCGGCGAAGGCGGCGGCCACGGAATCCGGATCGGCGACGTCGAGGGAGACCGCCCGGGCCCGGAGCGCACCGGCCTCGCGCAGGGCCGCGACCAGGGCGTCGAGGCGGTCGCGGCGGCGGGCCGCCACCGTCACGGCGGCACCGCCGGCGGCGCAGAGCCGGGCGAAATGGTCGCCGAGCCCGCTCGACGCACCGGTCACGAGGACGTGGCGGCCCTTGAGGCCGGCGGCGAGATCCATGGCGTTTCCCCGTCTGCGGATTCTTGTTCGGGTCCCGGGCCGGACCTGGCCTCAGCGGGCCCGCGTCTGGGCGAGCTGCTGGTTGGTGAGTTCGAGCCGGTGGGCGAGTTCGCGCATCACCGCGATGGCGATCTGCGGGAACTGGCTCAGCAGTTCGAGGAAGACCCGGCGGTCGATGCGCAAGGCGGTGGTCGGCCCGACCGCCGTCACGGTGGCGGAACGCGGCTGGTCGGCGAGGATGCCCATCTCGCCGACGAGCGC
This sequence comes from Methylobacterium oryzihabitans, assembly GCF_004004555.2. Classification (GTDB taxonomy): domain Bacteria; phylum Pseudomonadota; class Alphaproteobacteria; order Rhizobiales; family Beijerinckiaceae; genus Methylobacterium; species Methylobacterium oryzihabitans. The sequence continues at coordinate 22,139 of NZ_SACP01000038.1, read as the reverse complement.
ATTGTCGCCGAGCACCGCGACCTGGATCGCCCCTTGCGGTCCGTCGAGGGTGACTGCGGCCTCCCCCTCCAGCAGCAGGTAGGCGGCGTCGGCGGCGTCGCCCTGGTCGAAGAAGCGCTGTCCGGCGGCGAAATGCACCCGCTCGCTCGTGAAGGCCAGGAGCTTGAGGCGGGCCGGATCGACCTCCCGGAACATCGGCACTTGGCGCAGCGACTGCACCTCGGTTTCGAGCGTCATGCGTCGTTCCCCGGCGGGCCGGCGAGCACCGGCCGCGCGGCCCGGCCGTCGCCGGGCTCCGTCATCGCGTCGCCGGAGAGTGCCGCAGCGCCGCGCCCGGCGCCAGCCCCGTCGCCCGGCTCTCCCCGGTCATCGGGCCCCGGGGTCTCCGGCGCACCGGTCCCGCCGGCCTCCGGCGCCTGGACGGAGATCCGGGTGCCCTGGGCGCGCCAGACCACGTCGAACAGGCCGGCCGCTCGCTCGCTCGGCAGCACCACCACGAGGCTGCGCTCGTCGCCGGAGCGCTCCAGCAGCAGTCCCAGCACCGCCTTGGCGCGGTTCTCGCCCATCGGCGAGAGGGCGCCGTCGAGCACCAGCAGGTCGGGCCGGCGGATCAGCGCCCGCACGAGGCTGACGGCGGCGCGCTGCGGCCCCGACAGCAGCCGGCCCGAGGGACCGACCTGATGGTCGAGGCCGACCCGGGCGATCGCGTCGGCGAGGTCGAGTTCCTCGACCGTCTCGGTGATGGCGGCGGTGACCGCCCCGGCGGCATCCGCCACCGACTGGTTGATGCGGCCGAACAGCAGGTTGTCGCGCAGCGGCGCCGCGACGCAGACCGCCTCGGAATCGTAGAAGTCGACCCCGCCCTCGTCGGTGGCCTCCAGGGTGCCGTGCAGCAGGCCGCGCGCCTCGACGATCCGGGCGCGGAAGTCGTCGTCGATAAGGCCGAGGCGATGGCGCGGCTCGATATAGGCCAGCGGCAGGGCGATGAGCCGGGTCGCGTCGGCGCTGCCGTAGCGTTCGAGGCCCATGAGACGCCGGCGCGCCTTGGACAGGCGCGAGCCGCGATGGCGCGCGACCGAGGCCTCGACCGCCGTGCGCCGGGCCAGGATCGCCTCGTATTCCGGCAGCTCGTCGGCCGACAGGAACGAGAACTGCTCGAACAGCGGGTGCCCGGTCGGCAGGCCGCGGAAGATCTCGAGCATCGTCGAGGCGATCTGCTCGCCCATCAGGACGAGGGAATCGGTGAGGTCGCAGCGGTCGAGCACCGCCCGCACCACCGGGTGCTCCGCCAGGGCGCGCCCGATGAAGGCCGGGCTGGTCGGCACGCCGAACAGCAGGTTCTCCGCCACCGTCGCCTGCCGGTTGTAGCGCGCCACGTCGAAGGGCTCGACGAGGTGGTCGCGGCCGCTTCGGGCGAGGCTCGCCCGCAGGCCGGCCCGGGCCTCGATCACCCGGGCAGCGAGGTCCGGGTGGCGGTCGGGATCGACCTGCCCGAGCAGGCCGAAGCGGTAGACCTCGTCCCCCATCCCGATCCGGCGCAGCCAATCGAGGATCGCCCGGTCGAGGGCGGCTTCGTCGGGCTGGCCCGCCCGGACGTAGTCGACCCAGCCGTCGCCGAGGCCGTCGAGCGGGTTGCCGGTGCGCCGCGCCTCGCCGATCCGGCGCTGCTCCTCGGCGTCGCGCGACGCCGCCTGGCCCCCCGGCGGCGGGCGGTTGAGGCCGTACACGATGTTGTCGCGCAGGGAGCCCGGGAACAGCACCGGCTCGACGCTGGCATAGGCGATGCGGCGGGCGAGGGAGGACGACGACCAGTCCGACAGGTCGCGGCCGGCGACCGTCACGCGGCCGCCGGTCGGCGCGAGGCGGTGAGCGACGACGCGCGCGAGCGCGCTCGCGGACGGCGTGCCGTCGCTGACGATGGCGAGCCGGGTCGGCAGCGCGACGGCGAGCGAGACGCCTTCGAGCACCGGGCCGGCGGGCTCGCGCACGCCGACCTCCTCCAGCGCCAGGGGCCCGAGCAGGGCGCCGTCGCAGCCCTCGGTGCGGGTGGGGCGCAGGCGCTCGGGCAGGAACTGCTGCAGCACCTGCTCGTACTTCACCTGCACGTCGAGGCGCTGCTGGTCCCAGTCGATCAGCTCCTTGAGCGGCGGCGGCAGGTCACGGTAGGCGGCGATCACCGCGACGAGCTGGCCGATGCTGAGCTGCCCCTTGAGCGCGAAGTAGCCGCCGATGCAATAGAACAGGAACGGCGTCATCTGCGCCAGCAGGTTGTTCAGGAACTTGACCATGAACTTGCGCTGGTAGATGCGCAGCCGCAGGTCGAACAGGTGGAACAGGCGGTGGCCGATCTCGGCCCGCTCCCACGCCTCGGTGCCGTTGGAATGCACCGCCTCGATCCCGTCCACGACCTCGCCGACCCGGCCGGCGAGGCGGCGCGAGGCGAGCTGGCGCTGGCGGCCGAGGCGCAGGAGCTCGCGCCGCATCCGCGGGATGACCACGAACTGCACCCCAACGACGCCCGCCGCCATCAGCCCGAGCCAGACGTTCTGGAGCAGGATGAACGTCATCGCGGTGGCGGCCTGGGTGCCGAGATGCGCCGGCAGGATGAAGGCGTCGCCGATGAAGCCGCCGACCGGCTCGACCTCGTCGCGCACGATGGTGGCGAGTTCCGACGACTTGGTCTGGCGCAGGGCCTCGGGCGGGAAGCGCAGGATCAGCGAGAAGAGCTGGAAGCGCAGCCGGCGCAGCATGCGCTCGCCGAGGGTGCCCTTGGCGACGTTGATCCAGTACTTGAACGCGCCGTTGACGAGGACGAGGAGCAGGAACAGGACCGAAAGGCCGAACAGCAGCCCGAACCGGTCGACGTCGAAGCCGTCGAACACCGCCTTGTCGCCGCCGAGCATGTCCGGCAGGTGCAGGCGCAGGACGAGGAACGAGGTGGTCGGATTGCCCTTCTCGAAGGCGTGGCCCTGGATCGCCTCGTTGACGATGCGCCGCGGCAGGTCGAGGGAGGCGAAATAGAGCGGCAGCGAGGCCAGCACGACGGCGCAGATCATGATCTGATCGCGCTTGGAGTGGCGCCAGACGTAGCGGAACAGGCTGCGGTCGAGCCCGCCCTGGGCGTCGCGCGCCTCGGCGTCGCCGTCGCGGCTCCCGCGGCCGTCGTCCCGGCCCCTGTCCCTGTCGTTGCCGTCCACCGCGCTCATGCGACCGCCCGCCCCCACGCTTGCCTCTGTAAAGCGGTCGGGGCGGGCTTGGAACGGGGGCGACGCGCGCACCCGCGGGCGTTCAGTCCTTGCGGGTCGACAGCCCGCTCTTCGGAGGCCCGCGGAACTGCGGATTGGGCGCCGGAACCCGGCGGTCGGCGGTCGGCGAGTCCTCCGGCTCCTCGCGGGCGATCGGGTGGGCGTCGCCCTCGGCGGCCGGCACCGGCGGCGTCGGCTGGCGGTTGGGCGACGGCGCTCCCGGCCCGCCTTGTGCCGCGGCGCGCTTCACCATGTCGGGGTTTGTCACCGCTGTTCTCCTAATCGTGACGGCCGGGCGCCGGCCTGCGCCGGGATGGTCCTCGAACGGGTTCGGGAGCGGAGGGGTTCCCGGCGGCAGGACCGGGGCGGGGAACGGACTTCCGCACAGCTTTTCCACGCCCTCCGCACAGGGGCCGGGCCGGGAGCCTAGCAGGAACCAACATTTCCGCTGAAGGTTGTTCGGACTGAGAACACACAGCAAGGAGGCACACAATGGCATCCGGCAACTCGACGTCGAAGCGCGGCTTCGCCTCGATGGACCTGGAACGGCAGCGCGAGATCGCCAGCAAGGGCGGCCGCAGCGTACCGGCGGAGCGGGGGGCTTCCTGTCAGGGAGCGCGGTCTCGTGCGGTCACGAGCAGGTGGCGCTGTGCGAGAGCGATGCAGACCGCCTCATCGGGGATCTTCGTCGGCAGGATGCCTTCCAGGAGAGCGGCGAGTCGCTCGGCCTCGTGCGTCGCCGTCGCATCGCGCTCGGGGCGGAGAGCGACGGCCGGCGGAGGGGAGACGTCCGGTTCGCAGATGTCGAACATCGGCGATCCTCCAAAAGGTGTTGTCGGGGGGCGTCGGCCTCAGACGTCGCGGCCGGAGCGCAGGTCGACGGCGTCGGCGAGGCAGCGGCTCGGCAGAAGGCGGCGGGCCTCATGCCCGGCGAGGCTGCTGACGGCGCCTTCGCAGCCCTCCAGCATCCGGCGTGGCGGGGTCTCGCTCGCCGTCGGCGATTTCTGCACCACCGGCGCGCCGTCCCGGCTGCGCAGGGTGACGTGCGGCACCTCGGTGTCGCGCGCGACCAGGGTGGTGTTGCTGAGGCGATCCGTCCGATAGACGATCTCCCCGGCGGCGTTGCGCAGGGTGACCGTCGCGGCCCCGAGCCCGGTGATCTCGACCGAGACGGGAACCTGGGCGGTTTGGGTGGCCGGACCCCGCGACAGACGGTCGCCCTTGGCGACGATTCCGCTGCCAGCCGGTCGGGCGACCGCCTCCAGCGAGTGCTCGACCAGGGGCTGGCCCAGAAACGCCAGGAATGCAGCCGGTATGGTGATGCCGAAGAACAGGTGGGCGCGAAGCATACGCGTGGCCCTCGCAGCGAAGCTTGACACGTCATCTTCATAACGCGCCGGCACCGCCGGTCGTTCCGCCCTCTGTCCTCGAACGGCACAGTTAATCAACGGGATGCGAGCAAACCCGGTAACGGTTCGTTCACCCTCTCGATCCGGCGTGAGTGGCGGGCGCGCAACAGGCAAGAAAAAGCGGCGCCAGAGCCTGCATCCCGGAACCTCCCGCGGCCGGGCCACGTTGATGAGACAACCCGGCCACCTGGTCCTCCCCGCATTCCCCTTGTGCATCGGCCGGAAACTCTCACGGGCCGGATCTCGCGATCCGGCCCGTTTTTCGTATGCGCTGCGCCGACCTTGCCACCCCGTCCACGCAGCGAAAAGCCGCGGAGACGATCCGCGGCTCGGGGCAGGACGGCGTGAGGCCGAGGGGGTCAGGCGGTCGCCCGGGCTTCGCGCCGCTTGGCGCTTTGCTGGAAGAACAGGGCCTGGCTGATGACCGCCGAGACGTTGGCGGGCTGGAACGGCTTGGCGATGAGGAAGGCCGGTTCCGGCCGCTCGCCGGTGAGGAAGCGCTCAGGGTAGGCGGTGATGAAGATCACCGGCACCTCGAAGTTCTGGAGCAGGTCGTTGACCGCGTCGAGGCCCGACGATCCGTCGGCGAGCTGGATGTCGGCGAGGATCAGGCCCGGCCGCTTGGTCTGGGCGAGCACGCTCGCCTCGCTGCGCGTGCGGGCGACGCCGGTGACGTTGTGGCCGAGACCCTCGACCAGGGCTTCGAGGTCCATGGCGATGAGCGGCTCGTCCTCGATGATGAGGATCTCGGTCGCCATGTCGGCGGCGAGCTCGCGCCCGGCCTCGTCCACGAGGTCGCGCACCTCGTCGATCTCGACGCCCAGGATGGTCGCGGCGTCCTCCTCCGAGAAGCCCTCCAGGCACGACAGCAGGAACGCCTGACGGGGGAGCGGGGTAATCTGCCCGAGCCGGACCTCCGCCGGAAGATCGTGCTGGACCTGCTCGCTCTGGCCGTTGACGGACAGCGAGTTCCAGATCCGGGTGAAGACGCGGAAGAGATCGGCCTTGACGTTGGAACTGCGGCCCAGGGTCTCGGGCTCGTTGACGAGGGTCTCGAGCGTCGCCGCCACATAGGCGTCGCCGGCAACCTGGCTGCCGGTCAGCGCGCGCGCGTAACGGCGCAGGTAAGGCAGATGCTGCACGACGAGTTGTGCTGTCGACATTCAGGTCCCCTTGCGTATCGTTCTTCGCGCGCACGAGACGGCATGCGCCGCGCTGGCCTCGACGCTCAACGTTCGTCGGGTGGTTTCGTTCCGGCGCAGGGAACCGCGCCGCGTCGCGGGCGTTGTCCGCGCAAGCACGCGCCCCGTCAACGGGCGACCAACCCTGCTTGCCCGGCGACCAGGGGCGGCAGCAAGGAAAGCGCATGATCGATTGCAAGGGGTATCCGGGCGCCGAGGCGCCGGCGGACGAGGCGCATCTCGCCCTCGGCGACGAGCAGCCCGCTCTCGACCGCACCGTCCAGACCCGGATCGGATCGCACCTGCGCGCGATGTACGACGAGCTGATGCAGCAGCCGATTCCCGACCGGTTCATCGACCTGCTGGCCGGGCTGGACCGCGGCGAGGCCGACGCGACCGACGCCAAAATCCGCTGAGACCGCGCGCCCGGGACACGCTTCCGCAGCGCGTCCCGGCATCCGGTCAGAGCGTCGGAGAGCGCCCGCGCAGCAGCCCGACCACGGCCGAGATCGCGAACAGCACGACGGCCACGAAGAAGACGAGCTTGGCCGCCTCGACGGCGGTGCCGGCGATGCCGCCGAAGCCGAACAGCGCGGCCACGAGAGCCACGACGAGGAACGTGATCGCCCAACCCAGCACGGCCTGATCCTCCTTGGAGCGAATCATCGGCGGGATCGCCGCGATTCGCGGTGCTTTAACGTCAAGCCTGATTTTGGGTTCCGCTATGTCGCAGGTGCAGATCCGATTCAGACACCCCATCGTATGATGGAGGGCAATGAGAGCTTGGCCGCGGAACCGCGGTGTCGCACTCTACGTTGCCCTGCCTGATGGATGGAGGCTTTGTTCATGAATCGATCCGTTGCCCTGCGAACCGGCCTCGTCCTGCTCGCCCTGACAATGGCCCTTCTGACCGCCTTCGTCGCCGCCCCGGTCGTCGTGCTCGCGGCCGTCGGCGCGCTCGGTCTCGCCGGTTGCCTGTCGCTGATGTCGACGGAAAGGGCGTCCGCTCCCGTCCTGGTCCCGGTGCGGGTGCGCCGTCGGCGCTGAGGTCGCGGCCCGGGCCGGCCGCCTTGCGTTCGCGCCGGCCCACCCCCAGTCTGCCGTTCGTCCGATGATGCCGGCCACGGGGCTCGAGGATCACGGTCGCCACCGCGTGGAGGTTCCGCAGTTCCCCGATGCTTGGGCGAGCCGGCCCAGAGCATGGCTCGACCGGTCGAACGTCGCCCCCGGGACCTCGCCCGGAACCGTGACGATCCCGGCGAGACGTCAGCGGTCGGCACGGCGGCCAGCCGAGACCTCGCGAACGGTCCCCGGAAGGTGGCGCCGGTCCGGTCACGCGACGGCCGAGGCCAGGACAGGTCGATCCGGGCTGTCCGGCGGCAGACCGGATTGTCCACAGAATTCGTCGCGTGCTCCTGGCGCCGCTACCATGAAGACGATGATGAGCGGAGGACACTCGCTCGATCGCATTATTAAGACTGCTGAGCGATCCTCGCCCGTGTGGTGTTGATACGGACCGCGACCTCGCCCATGGTGGCACGATCATGTCGAAACGGCGTCAGGTGCCATGATCTGCAGTTCGTCAGCTCCACCCGCGCTCGAAGAGCACACCGCTGTGCTTCAGCGTCACCTGATCTCGATTTCGGAGGCCATCGTCCGGACGCGCCAGGAGATCGCCGATCTCCGGCACGAGCAGGAAGCCAGTCGCGCTCGCGACGAACTCCACGCCGTCGTCCAGGGCACCGAGCAGGCCACCGACACCATCCTCACGGCCTCCGAAACCGTCGAGAGCCTCGCCCGCGGGATCGCCATGCGGGCCGGGGACGACGCGACCCGGACGGACGCTCTCGCCATTCAGGCTCAGATGCAGGCCATCTTCGAAGCCTGCAACTTCCAGGACCTGACCGGTCAGCGGATCTCGAAGGTCGTTCGCACCATCATGCTGGTCGAGGAGCGAGTCGGCGAGATGCTCAACCTGTGGTCGGGATCCGGCGCCGCGCCCCCGACGAAGCCGATGGGCGACCGGCGCACCGGCGACGACGCGCTCCTGAACGGTCCCGCGCTGCCCGGCGCCGCCGCCGTCTGCCAGGACGCCGTCGACGCGATGTTTCCCTAGCCTCGCCTTCCGGGTGAACCGACGGGCGGGATCCTGTCACCGGAACGCCGCGGCCCGGTCTGGGTAACGGCGAGCGACATCGCCTTGCCAGGGCGGCGCCTGTGCACGACCTCGGGATGTCAGGTGCCCTCCCCGATCCTCGGCACGTCGGACATCCTCGTTCTCGGGCGCCTCGTGACGGTCTGCGAGATCGAACGCGGTGGGGATCGAGCAACGGCCCTACAAGGGCGGCTGCGGTGCAGTCGCTCCCGCGTTTCGGAAACCGGCTTCGCTCAAGCACCGCAAAGGAGCGGCAAATCCGATCTCGCCGTTCAACAGGTCAACTGATTGTGCGGCAGGTCAGATGAAAGTGGCGCACCCGACACGATTCGAACGTGTGACCTTTGCCTTCGGAGGGCAACGCTCTATCCAGCTGAGCTACGGGTGCTGACCGCGGGACCTCACTAGCGCAGGTCGGCGGGCGGCGCAACCGGGTTCGGATCGGGGAGTCGGCTCAAAGGGATCCGGGCGAGGGCTCCTGCGGCAAAGGTCACACGGTCGAATCGTGTCGGGCGCGCCGGGAGAAGGGCGACTGAGCCGTGCGGGGCCGGCATTGCGCCCGGGATCCAGACGGCATGTGGCGCGTCTGCCGCTGCGTGCCGCTGATGTGCCGGCTGCGCCCATGATAGTCTGGCATGAGCGCACCGACGATCGAGAGGCCCCTAGGGCGGGGACCGCAGCAGGCATGACCAGCATCTACGCCCATTCCGTGCCAGGCCAGCCGGTAACGCAATGGGAGCCCCTGGCGGACCATCTCTCTCGGGTAGGCGAGATCGCTGCACGCTTCGCCGACGTCTTTGGCTGGGGTGAGCTGGCGCGGCTCGCCGGCACGCTCCACGATGTCGGCAAGGCATCGAAGGCATTTCAGGCTTACCTGCACGCCCAAGCCCCAAGCTGCGACCACTCGACGGCAGGCGCACGCGTGGCCGTAGCCGAGTATCCCCTCCCGCTCGGGCGGATGCTCGCCACCATAATCGCGGGTCATCATGCGGGTCTCGACGACGGCGATGGGATCGACAGCCGGCTCGATCCGAGCCAGCGCGACATCCCGGCCTTCGAGGGGTGGCGGAGCCACGCCGCACCACTCCCGCCGATGGCGCGGCTGGTCCCCACGCGGCGTTTCGCCCAGAGCGCGGTGCCGGGCTTCACCCACGCGTTCCTGACTCGGATGCTCTTCTCCTGTCTGGTTGATGCCGACTTCCTGGAGACCGAGCGGTTCTATGCCGGCGCGCGGCCGGTCTCCCGGGGCGGCTACCCCACGATCGCCGTCCTGCAGGCGCGGCTACGGGCCCATCTCGACGGGCTGTCGGCCAGGGCGCGGCCCAGCCCCGTCAACGCCGTGCGGGCCGAGGTGCTCGCGGCCGTGCGCGAGCGGGCGGCGCTGGCACCAGGGCTGTTCACCCTCACGGTCCCGACCGGCGGCGGCAAGACGCTGGCCTCGCTCAGCTTCGCCCTCGATCATGCCGTGGGGCACGGCCTGCGGCGCGTCGTCCACGTCGCGCCGTTCACTGCGATCATCGAGCAGACCGCCGCGGTGTTCCGCACCGCCCTCGAGGAGGAGGCCGGCGTCCTCGAACATCACGCCACCTTCGACTGGCAGGCTGCCGGCCGCATTGGCGACGATGGGATCGGTCTCGATCCAGCCTCCCGGCTACGCCGCGCCGCCGAGAACTGGGACGCGCCGGTCGTCGTCACCACGGCGGTGCAACTGTTCGAGAGCCTGTTCGCGAACCGCACATCGCGCTGCCGCAAGCTGCACAACCTCGCCGGCAGCGTCATCGTCCTCGACGAGGCGCAGGCGATGCCCTTGCCCCTGCTGAGATCGTGCCTCGCCGCGATCGAGGAACTGGCCCGCAATTACGGCGCCAGCGTCGTGCTCTGCACGGCGACGCAGCCCGCCCTGCGGCAGGTCGACGGCTTCGAGGCCGGGCTGCCGGTCGACGACACCCGCGAACTCGCTCCCGATCCGCCCCGGCTCTACCGGGTGCTGCGGCGGGTCGCGGTCGAGCGGCTCGCCGGCTTGACCCCGGACGAGACGGTGGCGCGGCGCTTCGTCGAGGTCCCGCAGATGCTCTGCATCGTCAATTCGCGCCGGCACGCGAAGGCCCTGTTCGATCGGATCGCGTCCCTGCCGGGGGCGGTCCATCTCAGCACTCTGATGTGCCCCCGCCACCGCCGGGCCGTGCTCAATGCCGCCCGAGCGTCGCTGCGCGACGGCGCGCCGGTGCGGATCGTCAGCACGTCGCTGATCGAGGCCGGCGTGGACATCGACCTGCCGGAGGTCTGGCGCGCGACGGCCGGGCTCGACGCCGTGGCGCAGGCCGCCGGCCGGTGCAACCGCGAGGGAGCTCTGGCAGGCGCCGGGCGCGTCGTGGTGTTCGAGCCGGCCGACGCTCCGCCGCCCCGGGAGCTCGACGCGTTCCGCCACGCTGCCGAGGAGGTCTTGCGGACGCATGCGGATCCGCTCGCGCCGGACGCGATCCGGGCCTATTTCCGGGGAGTCTACTGGCGCAAGGGCCCGCACCTGTTCGACAGTCCCCGGCTGGACGGCGACACCTGGCCGATCCTGCCGGCCATCGCCGAACGGGCGAGGACGCAGGCCTTCCCTTTCGACAGCATCGCCCGGGCCTTCCGCCTCATCGACGACACAATGGAGCCGGTCATCGTGCCGTGGCCGGCCAGCCCGGACGACGACCGGGCGCAGACCCTCCTGTCCCGGATCGCCGCCATGGACCGTCCCCTCGGCGACGACCTGCGCCGTCTGCAGGCCTACGTCGTGCCCGTTCCGCCGACGCTGCGGGCGCGCTGGCTAGCGCTCGGCCGCCTGCGGCCCGTCCACCCCCTGCTCGAAGGGGCTCTGCTGCGCCTCGACGACGACATGGATTTCTACGATCCGCGGACCGGTCTGAGGCTGTAGGACGATGCCTACCGCGCGCCGGAGGACAACATCATCGCGTGAGGCCGCTCGCGGATCGGCGGCCCGACGCCCTTCGATCCGCGCCCCCCGTGAGGGGGCGACGCGTGACGCCCATGGGACGGCGGATCCCGTCGTGGTTTCGATCCGCGCCCCCGTGAGGGGGCGACCTACGGGACCGTAGGCTGCCGCATGATCGCCCCGTTTCGATCCGCGCCCCCGTGAGGGGGCGACCACCCGCTCTTCAACGACGGCGACCTGCTCTACAAGTTTCGATCCGCGCCCCCGTGAGGGGGCGACCCTCGCGAACCTGATGATCCACGTCTGCTCACGCTGTTTCGATCCGCGCCCCCGTGAGGGGGCGACCGCGGCGACCTCCTTCTTGGACTGGCCCTCGAAGGTGTTTCGATCCGCGCCCCCGTGAGGGGGCGACCGGCCGGCACTCTAACCGCCTGCTCGGAAAACGAAATACGACCCACTTGCGCGAACGCCTCCTGCCGGGGCGGTCCGGGCCGGAGCGGGAACCGACACGGTGTCGAAAAGTGCCGTTCCGCAAGGGGTTCGGCGATGCGCGAACGCTCCGGGCGAAGGCCGTCCGCTTCGGGTTCGCGCAAGCGGCTAGAAGAGCAGCGGCCCGTCGAGATCGAGGATCGGCTTGGCGCCGACATGCTCGATCCGTCCGCGCGCATTGGCGCCCAAACGGTAGAAGCGGAGCGAGTCGCGCTGCGGATCGATCTCGCCGACGAGGCGGGCGCGCAGCTCCGTCCATTGCGCGGGCTCGACCTCGCACTCGAAGACCGAGTTCTGCACCCGCTGGCCGTAATCGAGGCAGGCTCGCGCGAAGCGACGCAACGCAAGCGCCGCCGTCCGGCAGCGGATTGGGTGTTCACGTCGTAGGCCACGAGCATCAGCAGGGCACCGCCTCACTTCCAGACGAAGGCCGGGTATCCGTCGAGGTCTCCGCGCAGGTGCCGGGCCAGCATCTGCGCCTGGGCGTGGCAGACGAGGCCGAGCGGCATCGTCTCGTCGAGGAAGGGGTGGCGCAGTTCCTCGCGCTTGCGCTCCTGCCAGGCGACGAGAACGCGCTCGCGGGCCTCGTCGGTGAGGCGCACGCCACCCGCCTCCTCGACGACGAAGTCCTCCGCGCCGAGTTGCCGCCGGTTGACGAGGCTGAGCGCGAGCCGGTCGGCCAGGACCGCGCGCAGTTCCTCCATCAGGTCGAGGGCGAGGCTGGCGCGGCCGGGGCGGTCGGCATGCAGATACCCGACCTGCGGATTCAGGCCGTGCGCCTCCAGCGCCGACCGGCAATCGTGGCCGAGCAGCGCGTAGAGGAACGACAACAGGGCGTTGATCCGGTCGCGCAGGGCAGTCGGGCCGTCATCCCGGCGCTACGGCTCGATCACCTCGACCCCCGCCGGCAGTCCCTCCCGGTCCACGGTGACGCGGTAATCCGAGAAGCTGCGGGCCGGGGGCCAGTTGTCGGTGGCGTCGGCGCCGATCTCGTGCGCCTCGCCCTTGTGCACCCGCAGGGTCTGCACCCGGTCGAACAGGGTGTGGGCGGGCGCGTTGCCGAGCGCCGTGGCGTGGCGGAAGATCACGAGCTTGCGGGTCGCCATCTCGCCGCGGGCGGCCGAACGGTCGTGGTCGAACATCTGCCCGAGAGCCTCGAACAACAGCGCGAGATCGTCGTCAGAGAAGCCGGTGCCCTTCACCGGGTGCGAGGCCAGCGGCGCCGAGACGAAGCCATGGGCGCGGTAAAGGCCATAGGGCACGATGTGCTTGCGACCCATGGTGCGCCCGCCCTTGGTCTCGGCGTCGGACTCCGTGGTGGCGGCGAGGCGCGTGATGGCGATCTCGAGCGGCAGGACCGGCTCGACCGAGCGCGCGAAGGCGAGTTGCACCGGGCCGCGCACCTGGCCGGCATTGACGCCGGTGGTCATCACCGCCCCGAAGGTGCGGATGTCCCAGAAGTTGGCGCACATCCAGCGCGTCAGCTCCCGCGCCTTGGCCTCCTTCGGCAGCTTCTTCTGGTCCTCGGGCTTGGCCTCCGGCATCACCGCGGCCCAGGCCCGCCGGTGTTCGAGGTTCAGGGTGGCGCCGTCGCGCATGTAGATCTCGTGGCCCGGGGCGTCGGGGCGGGCCAGGGCGACGTAGTTGCGGATCTTGCGCTTGAGAGCGACGTCCGAGACGAGGCCCTGGCTGGTCTCGGGGTCGAGGCGCGGCAGGTTGCCGGCATCCGGGTCCCCGTTCGGGTTGCCGTTCTGCACGTCGAAGAACAGCACGAATTCGTGGCGGCGGGTCACGCCGGCGGTCTCAGACGTCATCCTGGCTGTCCTCGATCGTGGTGTCTTCGGTCTGGCCGGACTCCGTCCCGTCCACGGAGGCGAGGGCCGGCCGGCTGGCGAACTGCGCCTGGCGCTGGTGGTAGTAGCCGATGGCGAAGCGCCCCTGCGCGTCGAGCCGCAGCACGCGGGGCAGCGACGAGGGCAGCCGCTCGACGATCTCGCCAATCTCGCGCTCGATCCAGTAATCCTTGCGGTCCTTGCGCAGGCGCCCGACGTGGTTCTGCGCTCCGCGCAAGAGCAGTGGGAAGACGCTCGCCGGCGTCGCCGAGGCCGCGCCGAAGTAGCGGTCGCGGATCGTGGCGTTGATCCCCCGGCCGAGGGCGAGGCGCTGCGCAGCTTCGAGCGCCGCGAACAGGCGCCCGAGCTGGTAGGCGGGGCTGGGATCGTCCTTGTCGAGGCTCACCGGAATCTCCCCTCGGTCTCCGTTCAGGCGCAGGTCCCGCGCCAGGCAGGCGCGGATGGCGGCGGCGTGCCAGCCAGTCGCGGGATCGTCCCCCGCCCGCAATCGCATCAGGGCGGCGGCGAGCCAGTTGCGTGGGTAGCGCGTGCCGGAGAGAACTGCCCGGGCGACCTCGCCGGCGAGCAGCGGCGGGATGGTGTCGAACTTTTCTTGCAACGCCGTGGTCTTGACGAGCAGGCGGGCGATCGAGGGCGGCTTGCCCCAGTGGCGCGGGCGGGGCGAGAGCGCGAGGTCGGCATGGTGCTGCGCCAGCCGCCGGGCGAGGACCTCGAAGGAATCCTCCAGCCAGAACCGCACCGACAGACGCGCGGCGTTGGGCGCGAGGCCAAGCACATGGAAGCGGGTGCCGGGCGCGACCTTCGGCGCCACCGATTCGACCGGCCGGCCGGCGGCCAGGGCCGCGAGGACGTCGCGGATCAGCGCGGCTTCGGCCGCATCCTGGTCGGGCGCTGGGCCGGGGGCGGGATCGAACCACGAGGCGAAGGTGTCTTCCGCGGCCAAGGCCGCGTCCTCGCCGACCGTCGCAGACGTGTCGGCCCAGAACACCACAGTGGCGTCGCCGAGCGGACGGCGCAGGCGGTTGCGGCTGTGGCGGTCAAGCAGCCGGTTGAGGGCCGCCCCATAGCGGAACCCCGCCTCTGCCGAGACCGGCGCGTTGTCGCCCTGCAACTTGCCATAGGAGGTGAAGGCGTCCTTGTTAAACGAGACGAGGGCGGCGCCGGAGGATTGCGCGCCCTCCACGCCCTTGATCGTCGGGTGCAGTCGCAACGGGGCGGCGGGTTTGCCGGTGACGAGGCAGACCGGGCCGGTCGCCTCCGCGGCGGGACCGCTTGCCACGAGGAGCCGGGCCGCCGGCCGCTCGTGGAGGCAGCGGCGCTCGCCGGCCAGGGCGAAGACGACGTTGGCGTCGAGCATCTCCGGCTCGAACGGGGCAGCGTCGAAGGCGGCCGGGTCCCAGGTTTCGAGGAAGCGGGCGAGCGCTAGCAGGCCCGGATCGTCGGTCCCCGCCAGCAGGTCGCGGTGCAGGGTCTTGAAGGCGGCGTGCTCCTCCGCCGTTCGTCGGCCCGGGCCGGCGGTGCGGCCGAGAACGTAGGCGGTCTTGTCCCACAGCCGGTTGGGCAGGATGCCTGCGGTGCGCTTGACAGCGGCCGGCACCTCCACGAGGCGGGGCTGGCGCTTGCGGCGCACCATCTCGTGCATGTCCTGCATCTCGACGACGGAACCGTCCGGCGCGAGCACGAGGCAGTAGCCGATTTTCTCGCGGGAGAAGCCCGGCGCCTCCGCCTCGCCCCGCGCCGCCATGCGGTCGTAGTAGCGGTCGAGGGCCTGCAGGACGGTCACGTCACCGTCCCCTCGGCGAGGCAGGCCCGCACGTCGAGCACCCCGCCCGTGAGGCGGGCGCGGAAGAACTGCGACACCCGCCCCGGCCCCATGATGTCGTGGAGCATCCAGCCGAGATCGCGGTCGCGGTGCTCGGCGGGTAGCGTGCTCGCGGGCAGCGGGGCGTCCTCGGTCAGCAGGGCGAAATCGGCCGGGAACTCGCGCGTGCCGAGACAGGGCCGATGGAAGCACTGCCCCGACGCCGCGCGGCGGTTGAACATGCTCAGATACTTGGCCGGCGTGTCGTCGCGGCCCGCCTTGTCGGTGAGCTCGAACCGCGCCTCGATGACGTAGGCGACGTTCGTGAGCAGGGTCGCGGCCCGCTGCTGGCGCTTCTCCTCGACGACGAGGCCGAGCCCCGCCGTGGAGCCCGTCTGCATGGCGCGCTCCGTCAGCGCCGACGACGCCTTGTCCCCGACCTCGTTGCGCCGCAGCGATTGGAAGCGGATCGGCCTGAGCACGTGGATGCGCTCGACGATCCAGCGCATCTGCGGCTTCCAGAGAATGGCGTCGAGGATGCCGCGGGCCGCAGAGGGCGTCATGACGTCGTAGGAGACACGCTCGACCTTCATTTCCGGTCGCGTGAAGCAGGCCCGGTCACCCCAAACGTGTAGCTTGATACCGTATCCCACGCTTGGCCTCCAACGAACCCGATGGTGCGGCATTATTCAAATTTCTAAAAGTCTACAAAGAAACAGTCGTTACTATTAAGATCTTCCATGAATAATTTCCGAAAAACAATTGAACCGCTCCGGGTTTTTCGGAGGCTGATTGACTTGCGTCAGGCGGCCAGGGCTTGGTCGTCGACGTGGGCATGATAGCGCGCTTCGGCCTCGGCGGGAGGGACGTTGCCGATGGGCGCGAGGAGGCGACGGTGGTTGTACCAGTCGACCCACTCCAGGGTGGCGGACTCGACGGCCTCGAAGGAACGCCAGGGTCCGCGTCGGTGGATCACCTCTGCCTTGAACAGGCCGTTGATCGTCTCCGCCAAGGCGTTGTCGTAAGAGTCGCCGACGCTGCCGACCGACGGCTCGATACCGGCTCCGGCCAGACGCTCGGTGTAGCGCAAAGCCAAGTCTTGCGAGCCGCGGTCCGAGTGATGCACCAGCCCGCTGCCCTGAACGGGACGACGCTCGTGCAGCGCCTGTTCCAGAGCATCCAGCACGAAGCTTGCATGAGCGCTGCGTGAGGCTCGCCAGCCGACGATGCGCCGGGCGAACACATCGATGACGAACGCCACATAGACGAAGCCCGACCACGTCGCCACGTCCGTGAAGTCGCTGACCCACAAGGCATTCGACCGTGGAGCCTTGAACTGACGGTTGACGCGGTCGAGGGGGCAAGCTGCGGCCGGGTCGGGGATCGTGGTGCGCACGGTCCTGCCCCGCACCACCCCCGCCAAGCCCAATCGGCGCATCAACCGCGCACCGTGCATCGAGCGACCACGATCCCCTCACGGGCCAGTTGCCGCCAGATCTTACGCACGCCGTGGACGCAGAAACTCGCCTCGAACACGCGCTTGATCTCGATCATCAACACGGCGTCGCTGCGAGCACGAACTGGTTGCTTGTCGGGGTCAGCACGTCGGGCAGCGTGCACGTAGTAGGTCGACGGGGCGATCGGCAGCACCCTGCAGATCGGCTCGACCCCGTAGACCTCTCGATGATCGTCGATGAAGCGGATCATGGCCGAAACCGGCGGTCGAGCTCCGCCATGGCGAAATACGCGCTCGCCTTGCGCAGGATCTCGTTGGCCTGGCGCAACTCGCGGTTCTCCCGCTCGGGTGCTTTGATCCGCTCGCGTTCGTCCGTCGTCTGGCCAGGACGTACACCCTGATCCCGCTCGGACTGGCGCATCCAGTTCCTCAGCGTCTCGCCCGAGCAGCCGATCTTAGCCGCGATCGACTGGATCGCCGACCACTGCGAGCCGTGCTCGCCCTCGTGCTCGCGCACCATCCGCACGGCGCGTTCGCGCACCTCGGGGGAAAACGGGGCTGTTCGCTTCGTCATGGCTCCATCCTCTCAGAAGGGGGAGCCTCCGGGAAACCCGGGGCGATTCACCCCGACCTCGATGGCAAGTCGTCTCTCGCCGGCAATCAGACTCGGACCGCGGGTGATCGCCCAGCTCTTCAGCACACCGTCGACCTCCAGCCGGAAGTCGTAGTGGAGCCGACGGGCAGCGTGCTTCTGGACGACGAAGGACGGCATGTGAACGGCAATCAATCCGGTCTGGCAGCGCCTCCAGTCAGCGTTGCCCCTTACAGGCGCAACGACGAATCGATCCTCAGGTTGCTTCTCCAGAGAACCTCAACCCGAGGTGCGAGGTCGTGCTCGGGGTCCGGCGGATGACGTCAAGCCAGGGCCTCTTGTCCGAACCCGAGCCCGGCGACGAAGCGGTTCCAGGTCTCCCGCGTCACCTGCCCGCCTGTCGCGCGCTGGTGGCCTTGAGCGAAGTGGTCTTTGGGGCCAAGGGTCGGGGCGCGGTCCTGCAGAAAGGCGATCAGGTCCGGCACCGAGGCGCTGCGTGCGGCGAAGTGGACGAAGCCCTCCCGGAAGCCTGCATTGGCGCCGATCACCACCTGTCGGCGCAGGCGATGGGTCCATGATTGGGCGATGAGGGCGTGGATCTGGCAGGGCGAATCGCAGCGGATCAGTGCGACCGGGCCCGCGAAGAGCGGCGGCACCGTGCGGGCAGCGTCGAGTGCCTCCTTCACCTCAGCGCGAGCGGAGCGCAACGCCTCACCGTCGGGCGAGACATCCGACACCACGTCGCTAGGGCTGTCCGCTCGCAGCAGCAGGCGCAAGGCGGGCGAGGCGTCGCCGCGGCTGGAGCGGCGCGGGGCGTTGACGAGGCTCACTGCCTCGCGCAGGGCCTTCACGGTTCCGAAGCGTCGGGCACCGGTCATCACGTTGGGAAACCGCGCCGCGCTCGCGCGCTCCCCGAGATCGCCCACGGCCCCGAGAGCAGCGAGCCAGACGAGGTCGTCGGCGCCCGCCTCGCCGAGCAACGCTGCCGCGCAGCTTTGGGCGAGGAGGCTGGAGGTCGGCGTCGGCTCCGCACCGAAGCCGGACACGACGGTCGCGACTTTTGAAGCCGGCTCGCTGCGCGGCACGTGATGATCGACGATGATCGTCGGCACGCCGGGCAGGATCGGCTCCGCCTGCACGCCGAGATCGGTGACGATCAAGCCGCCGACCGGCGGGCCGGCAGCGAGCTCGGCTCGAATCGCGTCGGACCAAGCGCTCTCGCCGCGCCCGATGACTCGCACCCGCGCTGGGCCGTGGGGTGCCTGCGAGCAAGCCCGAGCGAAGATCGCCCCAGCCGAGAGGCCGTCGGCGTCGTCGTGGCACAGCACCACCGGCGCGCCGGCGCCGAAGCGAGCCAACGTCGGCAGAAAGCCCCCGGAGCCGCCGGACGTCACGATCGCGTCTCGGCTCGAAGGCTTGCAACGAACCGGCGTGCGATGTCGCGGACTGCCTCATTGTCCTGGGTCGCGTCGTCAGCAGGATCCCCGAGGCGATCGACGCTGCGTTCGAGCACGTCCAGCAGTTCGGGATGCCGCTCGGCGACGAAGCGGATGGTGGTGAACAGCAAGTGCTCGACGGCGATCTCTCGCTTGCGGGCCTGCGTCGCTGTGGCCGATGGGGTGTGTGGGTCAGTCATGCCGGCACAACACCCGCCCTCGTCGGCGGTTCTCACTCCAAGCGAGGCACGGGGACGCACCGCTTTCAGGCCGTGCAGCCGACACCCTGTAGTGGAACGGAGGCAATCTGCCTCTACATCGCTTCCCAGAAACAATCGACGACGGAGGGAGGTGACCATGACGGTCGATCGCAGAGCGGCACTCGCCGGCCTCTCGGCACTCGGAGCCGCGGCGCTCTCGGGCACGGCCGCCCGCGCCCAATCGGCGCCGGGTGCCTCGAAGACCTACGTGCTGGTGCACGGAGCCTATGGCGGCGGCTGGATCTGGCGGGACGTCGCGGCAGGGCTGCGCCAGCAGGGGCATCGGGTCTGGACGCCCACCCAGACGGGCCTCGGCGAACGTAGCCACCTGCTGTCGCGCCAGATCACCGTCGAGACCCACATCCAGGATGTGGCCGCCGTCTTCGAGATGGACGAACTCCGCGACGTCATCCTGGTCGGGCATTCCTACGGCGGCATGGCGGTCACCGGGGTCGCCGATCGCCTGACCGACCGGATCCGGCACATCGTCTACCTCGACGCCCTGATCCCGGAGAATGGCGACACCGCCTTCACGATCCTGCCGGCCGGGATGGCCGATGCGCGCCGCAAGGCAGCCCTCGACCAGGGCGCCGGCGTCGGGCTGCCGGTGCCGGGCCCGGATGCGTTTCCGATCCCGGCAGGTCCCGCCAAGGACTGGTTCATGCAGCGCCTGCGGCCGCACCCGATCGGCACCTACGAGAGTCCGGTGCGCCTGTCGAAGCCCGCGGGCGCCGGTCTGCCGGTGACCTACGTCGCCTACACGAACCCCGCCCTGGCTTCGATCGAGCCGAGCCGACAGCGCGCCAGGGCCAAGACCGGCTGGGACTACCGGGAGCTGGCCGTGCCGCACGACGTCGAGGTGCCGATGCCCGAGAAGGTCGTCGAGCTGTTGGTGGGCATCGGATAGAGAGGCCCCTGGGTCAGCTCTCTGGCCGCTCGCGATGGGGCAGATGCATCTGCCTCATCCGGGAAAGGCGTGTGTCGAGGCAGCGAGTGGCAGATACCGCTATCCGGAGGCGACACGGCCCTTGCTGTCTCCGTGACGGGTCAAGCCTGCCAAGGATGAACACGATATCCTCATGGGTCCTGGATGCATCCCCCAGGCGACAATGCGAATTTTCTGGGACTTCGTGCTCCCTCTGTGGTCTATGTGCCACTCCGGCAGCGAAAATGCTGCCACGCAAGCTCAAAGCTATTGCGGACAGCCGCGCTCCAGGGCCGCTCTCATACGGATCGACGAGACAGGCCCGATGTGGCCCAGTTGCGCCGCGGGCGCTTTCCGCCGGCCCCAAGCTCGACTAGCTGACTCGCTAAGTTGTTGAGGCTACGCGGAGCAGATTATACGTCAGCTGAGCGGGTCATTGACCTTCGGAGGGCAACGCTCTATTCAGCTGAGCTACGGGTGCTGACCGCGGGATCTCACCAGCGCAGGTCGACGGGCGGCGCAACCGGGTTCGGATCAGGGAGTCGGCTCAAAGGGATCCGGGCGAAGGCTCCTGCGGCAAAGGTCACACGGTCGGATCGTGTCGCGCGCGCCGGGCGCAGGCTTGGCCGAGTCGGTGGGCGGTTAGAGTGCGCCTCGGATGCGGATGGCGTGTGGCGCGGTCGATCCCGAGTGCCGTTGATGTGCCGGCTGCGCCTGTGCCGCTCTGCCTGCGAACTCGTCGGAGCCGTGCGACGGGCGTGCCCTGCAGGAGGTCCGCCCCTTGATGTGATCGGCGTGGATCATGCCACATCGGAACCGCGCTCACGGGCCAGCTTGCTGCACGAGCCCTCCCCCATCACCCAAAACGTCGCGCTCGCGCAGCACATCGCCGAGCCGCTTGCGATCCGTGATCCGGATCCAGTTGCCATGCCCGGTCGAGCTGCGCCCCTTGATCAGCGCCGAGGCCGGCGAGGATCTCGTGACGGAGACCTCGACCTGTCGGCGGGCGCCGGCAACACCGACCTGCAATTCGTCGCCGGAGCCGTACCGGATCCCGAGGACGACATCGCGGCCCGGCGCCTAAGGGGGGCGCCGGGCCGTTTCGCTTGCGTTCCGGCGCCGGCTGGCGGATGAGGTCCCGCCGGACGTCCGCCACGCCGATCTGCCATGCCTCTCACGAGCCTCCGGGCCGTTCTCACCGGGGTGCCGATGGCGGCGGGGCTCGTCCTCGCGGGACGGATCCTGCTCGCGCGGTGAGCGATGGTCAGGAGCGCCGGGGCGCCGGCGTGCCGTATTCGAGCTGGGTCTTGGCGTCGGGGGCCCGGGGCGGCGGGGGAGCGAAGTCCGGCGTCGAGGCCGGCGAGGTGGCGCAGGCTGCGACCACCGCGAGGATCAGGCCGGCCAGGGCGAGGTGTAAGGCAGGGAACATGGGTTCAGGGCTCCGGTGGTGCGGGATGCACCGTGACGGTTTCGCCGCTGCGCGGGCCGAAAGCTTGGCCGTATCGGGCCGCCATCCCGGCGCGAGCGTGGCGGTTTCGCGGTGACGCCGGCCGCCCGCCTCTCCGCCGCCATCGAGGTGCTGGACGACGTCGCCGGCCGCCGCCGCCCGGCCGCCGACGCGCTCAAGGATTGGGGTCTCGCCCACCGCTTCGCCGGCTCGGGCGACCGCGCCGCGATCGCCAGCCTCGTCTACGACGCCCTGCGCCGGCGCGCCTCCGCCGCCTGGATCATGGGAGAGGACACCTCCCGCGCCGTCCTCGTCGGCATGCTGCGGCTCCAGCGGGGCCTGGCCGCCCCGACCATCGCCGAGCTGTTCAGCGGCGAGCGCTTCGCGCCCCCTCCCCTCACCGGGGCCGAGCGCGCCCGGCTCGACGCCGGGTCGCTCGCCGACGCGCCGGTCCACGTCGCCGGCGACGTGCCGGACTGGGTGCTGCCCTCCCTGAAGACCGCCCTCGGCGACGACCTGCTGCCCGAGCTGAGGGCGCTGGCCCGCCGGGCGCCGCTGGATTTGCGGGTCAACACCCTGAAGACCGACCGCGACGCGGTGCTGGCGGCCCTGCCGCATCTCGGCGCCGCGGCGACGCCGCACGCGCCGCACGGCCTGCGGGTGCCGGTCGGCGACGACGGCCGCGGCCCGGCCCTGCATGTCGAGCCGGAATTCCTCGACGGCTGGTTCGAGATCCAGGACGAGGGCTCGCAGCTCGCCGCCCTGCTGTCGGGCGCCCGGCCGGGCGAGACGGTGGTCGACCTCTGCGCCGGCGGCGGCGGCAAGACCCTGGCGCTCGCCGCGATGATGCAGAACCGCGGCCGCCTCGTCGCCAGCGACGGCGACCCGCGGCGGCTCGCGCCGATCCACGAGCGCCTGCGCCGGGCCGGTGCCGCCGCCGAGGTGCGCACGCCCC
>NZ_SACP01000037.1 GCF_004004555.2 Methylobacterium oryzihabitans | reverse complement strand
GTGGGGGGGGGGGGGGGGGGTGAGGGTGGCTCGGGTACAGGATGAGATGCTGACCGTCGAGTTGCGCAGCTCGACGTCGGGGGCTTGATCCTGGCACCGAGCCACCCTCACCCCTACCCCTCTCCCACTCGGGAGAGGGGATCCCGCGCTTGATTTTGAAAAGATTTTTCCCCGGACAAGCCTGCGCAGAGGGAGGGCCAGGGCGGCGGTCCGTCGGTTGCCCGCTCATTCCGCCTCGTTCGCCTTGGCGTAGAGATCGAGCGCCCGCACGAAGACCGGGTTGAACCGGCCGTCGAGCGCGCCCGGATAGTAGTCCGCGTCCTTGATCGCCCGCTGGACGGTGCGGATCGTCTCGGGCTTCAGCTTCTGGGCCGCGGTGTCGGTGGCCGAGACCGAGGCGGCGCCGAGCTCGCCGCGCCTGAGGGCGCGCAGCACCATGTCGGCGGAGCGCACGCCGGGGAAGTAGCGGCCGAAGCCGTTGTCGATCAGCGTCGCCATCGTCGCCATCGCGACCGGGTCGCCCTTGTCGGCGGCCCGCCGGAACAGGTCGAAGCCCTGGCGCAGGTCCTTGGGGAAGCCGTGGGCGCCGGTGGCGTAGTGCGGCACCAGCTTCGAGATCGACGGCACGTCGCCGCCCTCGACCGCGCGCTTGTACAGCGCGACCGCGCCGGCCTCGTCCCTGGGGATGCCGTTGCCGTATTCGAGCATCCGGGCGGCGTTGGCGAGCGCCACGACGTTGCCGCCCTCGCCCGCCTGCCGGTAGAGCCGGAGCGCCTCGGCCTGCCCGCGCTTCACGCCCTGGCCGTTCTCGTAGAGCGTCGCGAGGTTGTTCATCGCCGCGATGCTGCCGGCCTTCGCCGCCGCGTCGTAGGCGGCGAAGGCCTCCCGGTAGCGGTCGGCCCGATCGTAGGCACGGCCGAGCTGGTAGGACAGGCGGCGCAGCTGCGGGTAGGCGGAGGCGGCCGCCCGGCACGCCTCGATCGCGGCGGCGGGCTCGATGCGGCCGAGCTTGACCCCGGTCGCCCCGGCCGGCCGGTCGGGGTCGTCGGTGCCGGCGGCGAGGTCGTCGCAGCGCCTCACCCGCGGGTCGGCGCTCGGGTCGGCGCCGCCGAGATAGCCCTCGGCGAGGCCGCGATAGGCGCAGACCTCGCCGCAGGAATCGAGATAGGCCTGGTACTGGCGCCGGGCGCCGAACCGCGCCCAGTTCTCCCCGTCGACCGCCGCCGCGTCCCGGCGCCGCCCGGCGAGCAGCCGGTCCATCGCCTGGGGCCGGTAGGCGCAGACCTCGCCGCAGCCCCCGACATAGGCCTCGAAGCCCTCGCGGGTGCCGAGCGCCTCGGCGCGCCGCCACGCCGCCTCGTCGCGGATCGCCGCCACGCCCTTCGCCACCGCCTCGACGGGCAGCGACGCCTGGAGCACGATCGGCGCGTCGTCGATCTCCGGCACCTGCTCGCGGCCCGAGGCGCGGCGGGCCGCCTCCTCGACCTCGCGGCGCAGGTAGCGCTTGAGCTCGGGCCACTGCACCTGCCCGTCGCCGTCGCCCTGCTGCTCGGCCGCGTCGGCCTGTCCCGACACCCCCATCAGGAACCGGCTGGTGAGCAGGCCGAGCCGATTGGCCTCGTCCCAGTTCGCCGGGGTGGCGCCGGAGGTGGCGACGAGCCGGACGATGCCGGCCTCGGTCTTCGGCCGGGCCGGGGCGAAGCCGGGGGCCGAGACCGCCAGCAGGCTCTCGCCCTTGCGGCCGGTCTCGCCGGTGAAGCAGGCATCGACCATCACGACGAGCTGGCGCCCGGGGCCGATCTTGCGCTTCACGAGGTCGAGGTTGCGGTAGAGCGTCTCCAGCGCGTAGCCGCTCTCGCCCTGGTTGGGGTTGCCGTCCTCGGGCAGCAGGAACGGCTGCCGCGTCGCGAGGTCCGGCACGCCGTGGCCGGAATAGTACACGAACACGTTCGAGCGGCCCTCGCGCACGCTGCGCCACAGCCGGCCCGATTGCGGATTGCGCTCGGTGCCGAAGACCTGGTTGAACTCGTTGAGCGTCGCGTCCCTGAGGACGAAGACGTTGCTCTCGCGGTAGCCGAGGCGCTGGACGAGGTAGCTGCGGATCGCCTCGGCGTCGTTGTGGGCGAAGTCGACCGGCACGGTCTGCTTGTAGCTGCGGTTGCCGATCACCACCGCGACCGACTCGGCGTTGTCGGCGAAGGCCGCCGCCTCGGGGACGGCGCGGGCGAGGAGGACCGCTCCGAGAAGCGTGGCGGCGAAGCGAAGGTGTCGCCACGGGGCGGGGGCCGGTCTCGGCATGCGCGTCGTCCTCCTGTCCGGCTCGCGGGCCGGCTGTCGTCCTCGAAACGGGGCACGCCCGCTCCCGGGCGCGGCACAGGGTTAGCCGCGGGCGGCGACGGAAACAATCCGTTCGGGCCAAGTCTTCTGCCGGGTCTCGGGCAGTGTTCGCGGCCAAGCTTCCGGCCGCGGCCAAGATCTCAGCCGCCGGCGAACAGCGCCACGACGAGGCTGAGCACGACGAGATGGAGCGGCGACAGCGTGAGGAGCATCGCGCGACCGTCCGACCACGCCAGGGCGGAGCCGTGGCCGTCCGCGTCGGACGGGAGGGGCCAGCCGGCGGGCATCTGACGGATCGTGCGGGTCATGTCGGTCTCCCTGGTCGGGGCATCGCTTCGCCCTCGCCAGGGTCATGGGCGCGCCAGAGCGGGTTTCGCCGAGGGGCCGACAGGAAAATGGGATCGCGCGTGCCGGCCGCGGGCTAAGGGACGACCGGCGGAGGTTGAAGGGAGGGCGGCTGGGGCTTGCCGTCCGCCGCGCTCTCGCCCGGCTTGCGCTCGATCTCGGGCTTGTAGGGGCACAGCGCCGGCAAGCCGCGCAGGATTCCGGCTCCACCGGCCAGAACGAGGGGCAGGATCGTGTCCTTGGAGAGTTTTCCGACTTCGGGGCTGACCAATCCGATCAGGATGAGCAGGCTCGAGCAGAACGTGGACGCCCCATAGAGGACATCCATCTTGTCCTTCATCGTCGCGATGTGGAACGCCGGCGTCTTGTCCGTGACGATATCCCAAACCGTGTTGATGATGAAAAACAAGCCGATCCAGATGAGGTAGAACACCGTCATCTGGTTGACGTCGGATGGGAAAAACGCATGCTTGACGAACACCGAGGCCGCGCCGAGCAGAGCGCCGAGCCCGTTTGACAGCGTCTCCATGCCGGTCGCGTCGTTGCAGCTACCGGTTGACGAACCAGGTGATCGCGGCGCCGATCACGCCGCCGCCTGCCGTTGCGGCATCGATGGAGGCGGGCCTGAGCTGGTGCAGCCACTCCTGAGCCGTGGCGGCAGCCGCAACGTCGTACAGGCCGAGCAGAGCGATGGCCGCCCCTGCGCCTGCGAGGGCGCCCTTGCCGATCGTCACGATCGTCAGGAATGTCCGCCACGTCGCAGGGACTCGCATGTCGGGCCGTGTCTTTCTTCCAGGTGCCGTGATCGTGGACATGGCAGCGTCCAGGCTTCCATGAGTGACGAAGCCGCGGTTGGCGGATGGTTCGTTCGAACACCGGCGAGGAACGCATGTTCCGCCAATCGGTGCCGCTGTCAACGCGCATATGGGTAAGGAGTGCTGCCCTTTTCAGGTCCGGGCCGGCGGCGCGTCGACCAGAACCGGAACAGTCTCCGAATGGCCGGCGAACGTCGCCGTCGCGCAGGATCACGCCCTGGCCGGCCCGAACCCGGCCGGTGGCCGCGAGCCGATGTGCTCGCGCAGGGTGCAGCCCTCGTACTCGTGCCGGAAGAGGCCGCGGCGGCGCAGTTCCGGCAGCACCAGTTCGATGAAGTCGTCGAGCCCGCCGGGCAGAGTCGGCGGCATGATGTTGAAGCCGTCGGCGCCGCCGGCGCGGAACCGCTCCTCCATCTCGTCGGCGATCTGGGCCGGGGTGCCGACGACCTGCGAGTGGCCCCGCGCCCCGGCGATGCGCAGGTAGAGCTGGCGCAGGCTCAGACCCTCGCGGCGGGCGAGGTCGACCATCAGTTGCTGGCGCGACTTGGCGCCGTTGGTCTCGGGCAGTTCCGGCACCGGTCCGTCGGGGTCGTGGCCCGACAGGTCGTGGCCGCCGACCATGCGCCCGAGCAGCGCGAGGCCGACCACCGGGTCGATCAGCGCCTGCAACTCCTCGAACTTCGCCCGCGCCTCGGACTCGGTGCGCCCGACGACCGGAAACAGCCCCGGCATCACCTTGAGGTCGCCGGGCGCCCGGCCGAAGCGGGGCAGGCGGGCCTTCAGGTCGCCGTAGAATTCCACCGCCTCGGCCAGCGTCTGGTGGGCGGTGAACACGATCTCGGCGGTGCGCGCCGCGAGATCTCTGCCGGGGCCGGACGAGCCGGCCTGGACCAGCACCGGCTGCCCCTGCGGCGAGCGCGAGAGGTTGAGCGGGCCGCGGACCTCGAAGTGCTTGCCCTTGTGGTGGAGCGGCCGGAAGCCGTCGGGCTTCGAGAACTGGCCGCTCGCGCGGTCGATCACCACCGCGTCGTCGTCCCAGGTGTTCCACAGGCCGAGCACGACGTCGGCGAATTCCTCCGCCCGCTCGTAGCGATCGGCGTGGCGGGCGATGCGGTCGTTGCCGAAATTCGCCGCCTCCAGGTCGGTGGCCGAGGTGACGAGGTTCCAGCCGGCCCGGCCGCCGCTGAGATGGTCGAGGGAGGCGAAGCGGCGGGCGACGTTGTAGGGCTCGTTGAAGCTCGTCGAGGTGGTGGCGACGAGGCCGATCCGCTCGGTGACGGCGGCGAGCGCCGAGAGCAGCGTCACCGGCTCGAAATGCGTCGAGCGCGCCGTGCGCTCGCTGGAGCGCAGGTCGCCGTCGCGGATGCCGGTGCCGTCCTCCAGGAACACGAGGTCGAACTTCGCCGCCTCGGCCCGCTGCGCCCAGCCGATGTACCGCTTCAGGGTGATGCCGCCGTCGGCCTCGCTCGACGGGTGGCGCCAGCCGGCGACGTGGTGGCCGGTGGCGTAGAAGAAGGCGCCGAGGCGCAGGGTGTCGTGGGTCATCGTTTCACTCGATAGGGGGACCAGCGCCGGCTGTTCAGCGGACCTGGCCCCAGCGCCGGACCGTCACCCGCTCCAGGCTCGCGAACACGACGGTCTCGACCACGAGCCCGATCGCGATGACGAGGAGGAGGCCGGCGAAGACCCGGTCGGTGTAGAGTTCGTTGCGGTTCTGGAAGATGTACCAGCCGAGGCCGCCGCGGCCCGAGGCGGCGCCGAACACGAGTTCCGCCGCGATGAGCGTCCGCCACGCGAAGGCCCAGCCGATCTTGAGCCCCGACAGGATCGCCGGCAGCGCCGCCGGGACCAGGATGCGGCCGACATAGGCGAGGCCGGTGAGGCCGTAGTTGCGCCCGGCCATCCGCAGCGTCTCGGGCACGCCCTGGAAGCCGGCATAGGTGGCGAGCGCCAGCGGCCACAGCACCGCGTGGATCAGCACGAAGACGAGGCTGCCGGTGCCGAGCCCGAACCACAGCAGCGCCAGCGGCAGCAGCGCGATCGCCGGCAGCGGGTTGAACATCGCGGTCAAAGTCGAGAGCAGGTCGCGGCCGAACTGGGTCGAGACCGCGAGCGAGGTCAGCCCGAAGGCGAGGACGATTCCGGCGAGGTAGCCCTGGGCCAGGACGGTGAGCGAGATCCGCACCCGGTCCAGAATCTCTCCGCTCGCCACGCCGTCGGCCAGCGCCGACAGGGTGGCGAGGCAGCCCGGCAGCAGCAGGTCGTTGTCCTGCCAGCGCGCCAGCCCCTCCCAGGCGAGCGCCAGGGCGGCGAGGATCAGGCCCCGGCGCAGCCAGCCCTGCTGCCATAGCCGCTCCGACAACGGCCGGGCGCGCGCGACCGGCGCCTCGACGAAGGGCGGCAGGATCCGGTCGATCTCGGGGCGGATCGGCGGGACGGCGAGCCGGCTCATCGCGGCGCCTCGGCGGCGGGCTCGAACAGCCGCGCGTGCAGGCGCTGGACCGCGGCCTGGAAGGCGCGGCTGCCGAGGCTCGACAGGTCGAACTCGTGGGCGTTGACCTCCGCCCGGACCCGGCCGGGATGGGGCGAGAGCACGGCGATCCGGTTGCCGACCACCAGCGCCTCCTCGATCGAGTGGGTGACGAACAGCAGGGTCGGGCGGGACTCGTCCCAGAGCGCCAGCAGTTCCTCCTGCATCCGGCGCCGGGTGAGCGCGTCGAGGGCCGCGAAGGGCTCGTCCATCAGCAGCACGCGGGGCTGCATGGCGAGCGCCCGCGCGATGGCGACGCGCTGCTTCATGCCGCCGGAGAGCTGGTGCGGGTAGCTCGTCGCGAAGGCCGACAGGCCGACCTTGTCGATGGTGGCGCGGGCGCGCTCCAGCGCCTCGCGGCGGCCGAACCCGCGGGCGACGCGCAGCGGGAAGGCGACGTTCTCGACCACGGTCTTCCACGGCGGAAGCTGGTCGAATTCCTGAAACACCACGATGCGGTCGGGGCCCGGCCCGCGCACCGGCGCGCCGGCGAGCGTGATCGTGCCCTCGACCGGCGCGATGAAGCCCGCCACCGCCTTGAGCAGGGTGGACTTGCCGCAGCCGGACGGCCCGAGCAGGACGAAGCGGTCGGCCTCGTGGACGTCGAGGTCGATGCGGTGGGCGGCGCGCACCACCCGCTCCGGCGTGCGGTATTCCAGCGAGACGCCGGCGATGCGCAGCAGCGGCGCCGGCAGGGCGCGCGGTGCGGGGACCTCGTCCACGGGCAGGACCGGGGGCCGCGTCGCGGCGACCGGTTCGCGCTCGGCCAACAGCGTCATCCGCGGCTCCTCAGCTTCCCGCTCCCGTCCGCGGCCCGGCGAAGAAGTAGTCGCCCAGGGCCTTCGGCTCGTTCCTGATCGCGCCGACCCGGTGCATGAACTGGCCGAGCCCGAGGGTGTTCTGCGGCTCGACCTTGAACGTCACCTCGGGGTTCCGGATGACCTTGAGCAGCAGGGCGCGGTCGGTCCGGCTGCCGGTGGCCTTGATGTAGATGTCGGCGGCCTGCTCCGGATTGGCGGCGATGAACCGCGCCGCCTCGTCGAGGGCGTCGACGAAGGCCGCGTAGGTCTTCGGGCTGCTCGCGACGAACTTCTCCGTCGCGTAGAGCACGGTGGAGGAGGCGGGGCCGCCCTGGACGTCGTAGGAGTTCAGGACGATGCGGGCGTTCGGGTTCTCGGCCAGTTCCTGCTCCTGGAACGGCGGGTTGCCGAAATGGCCGGTGATCTCGGTGCCGCCCTTGATGATCGCGGCCGCCGCCTCCGGGTGCGGCAGCGCCACGCTGATCCGGTCGAGCCGGGCGAATTCCTTGTCGCCCCATTGCTTGGCCGCGGCCCATTGCAGGATGCGCGCCTGCACCGACACGCCGACCGCCGGCAGGGCGATGCGGTCCTTGTCGCCGAAATCGGCGATCGACGTCACCTCGGGCCGGTTGCTGACGAGGTAGTACGGGAAGTTGCCGAGCGAGGCGACGCCCTTGACGTTCTGCCGGCCGCGGGTGCGGTCCCACAGGGTGAAGAGCGGGCCGATGCCGGCGCTGGCGACATCGATGCTGCCGGACAGGAGCGCGTCGTTGACCGCCGAGCCGCCGGAGAGCTGGACGTACTCGACCTTGATGTCGAGGCCGGCCTTGCGGCCGTGCTTCTCGATCAGCCCCTGATCCTCGGCGACGTTGAGCAGCAGGTAGACGATGCCGAACTGCTTGGCGATGCGCAGGCGCCCCTCCTCGGCGGCCGCCGGCGCGGCGCCGGAGGCCAGCAGGGCGAGGCCGCCGAGCAGGGCGGCGGCCTGCCTGCGGGACGGCAGGATGCGTCGCGTGGTCATCACGGTCTCTCGTCGTTGAAGGGTGCGCGGCCGCGCCGCTCGATTGGCGGGAAATCTGTCGTTCTACGATGTCGTCGTCAACCAGAACGTTGTTTTGTTTGGCGGTACACCGCGAGATCGATGATCTCGCGGCGCACGCGTTCCCGAAAGATTATTTTTCTTCGCGCCGGGCGGCGCTCAGGCGAGCCAGCCGAGCCGGCGGCCGAGGCGGAGCGTGACGGTGGCGCCGACGAGCATCGCGGCCGCGAACACCCAGCCCGAGACGGCCCCGGCCATGATGCCCGACAGCAGCGTGCCGATGCTGCAGCCGAGCCCGGTCATCGCCCCCCAGCCGAGCAGGATCCCGCCGGACAGCCCGCGCAGGACGTGGCCGCGCCGCGGCCGGGCCGGCCGGAACTGGCCGGCGGCGAGCGCCGCCGCCAGGGAGGCGAGCACGAGGCCGCCGACGAACAGCCCGTTGGGGGTGACGAGGCCCTCGCGCAAGGCCGTGGCGCAGCCGCGCAGGCCGTCGAGCCCCTCCAGCCGCTCCGGCAGCAGGCCGAGGGACGCCGCCGCCTGCCGGCTGCGTCCGCCGATCTCGGCGGTGACCCCGAGCGGGGCGACGCGCAGGGTGGCGAGCGTCGCGATCGCCCCGACCGCGAGCCCGCCGAGCCAGGCCGGCCAGCGCGCCACGAACACCGCGTGGAGCGGGTCCCGGGACGCCGGTGCCGGCGCGGCCGGGAGCGGCCGGCGCCGCAGCAGCCACAGGGCGATGGCGCCCAGCACCGCGAGCCCGGCGACGAGGGCCCCGCCATAGCCGAGATGGCGCGGCAGCCACGCCACCGGGGCCTCGGCCACGCCGGCGAGGTAGAGCGGGTTCCAGGTCGCGAAGCCGAGGCCGAAGCCGAGGGCGGCGCCCAGGAGCGCGAAGGGCGCCGTCGGCGAGCCCTCGCCGAGGCGGTAGAGATGGGCGCCGATGCACGAGCCCGACACCGCCATGCCGGCCCCGAAGGCGAGGCCGGCCAGGGCCAGGACCGGGCCGACCGGGCCGATATGGGCGCCCGGCGGCAGCCGCGTTCCGGACGGGTCGGGCAGCCAGGCGCCGAACAGCACGGTGGTGCCGGCGAGCCCCGCCGCCAGGGCGGCGAGCACCCCGAGCGCCCCGCGCGGGTCGCCGTGGTCGAGGAGGTCGCGCCACAGGCACAGGAAGCAGAAGCGCGAGCGCTGGAGCACGAAGCCGAACAGCGCCCCGAAGACGAGCGAGAGGGCGAGGCGGCCGCCGCCGGCCTCGCCCGAGAGGTGCCACGCGCCCCCGGCCAGCCCGGCGGCGAGCGCGGCGGCGAGGCCGACGCGCAGGGCCGTCCCGGCGGGGAGCGCCGCGGCGGGGACGGCCGCCGCGCTCGCCTTCACTGGCCCGCCCTCACTTGCCGCCCCAGACCGTGCCGGCGAGGTTGACCACCGGCACGCCGACGGCGTTGCCGTACTCGGTCCACGAGCCGTCGTAGTTGCGGGCGTCGTAGCCGAGCACCCGGCTCAGCACGAACCACGAATGGCTCGAGCGCTCGCCGATGCGGCAGGAGGTGATGACCGGCTTCGAGCCGTCGATCCCGGCCTCGGCGTAGAGCTTCCTCAGTTCGGCCACCGGCTTGAGGGTGCCGTCCGGGTTGACCGCCCTGCCCCACGGCACGTTGACCGAGCCCGGGATGTGGCCGGCCCGCACCGCCAGTTCCTGCACCCCGGCCGGGGCGATGACCTTGCCGGAGAACTCGTCGGGCGAGCGGATGTCGAGGATCCTCTCGTCCTTCTCCTTGCGCGCCACGGCGAGCACGTCGGCGAAGCGGGCCCGCAGGGTGCCGGCGGCCGGGGTGACGGGAAACGTCGAGGCGGCGACCTCCGGCGTGGTCGTGTCGAGCGGGCGCTTCTCGGCCTCCCACTTCTTGCGGCCGCCATCCAGCAGCTTGACGTTCTCGACGAGGCCGTACTGGGCGAAGACCCAGGCGCCCCAGGCGGCGAACCAGTTGTTGTTGTCGCCGTACAGCACCACCGTGCTGTCGCGGTCGATGCCGAGGCGGCGCGCCAGGGCGGCGAATTTCTCCGGCCCGGCGATGTCGCGGCTCACCGTCTCGACGAGGTCGGTGTGCCAGGCGACGGTGTGGGCGCCGGGAATGTGGCCGCGCTCGTAGATTCCGGGATCGACGCTGACCTCGACGATGCGCAGCTTTGGCGCCGCGAGGTTCTTCTCCAGCCACTCGGTCGAGACCAGCGGGCTCTTCGCCTCGTCCCGCACCGCCGGCGCGGGCGCCGCGCCGGCATTGGCCAGGGCGGGCGCGGCCGGCAGGAGCCACGCCGCCGCCAGGGCGGCGCAGGCCAGGGCCGGTCTCCGGAAAGGGCTGCCGTGCATCGTGGTGGGTCCCCGCTCGCGCGCATCCTCTCGGGCCGGCGGGGCGCGCCGGCGGGATGCGAGGGTGATGATCGATCGCCTCGGAGATCCGGGTCGGATCGTCCAAGTCCGGGGATGATGTCCGGGGAAGTCGGCCGGCGTCAATGAAAGCGATGTTCTTATTTCGGCAGTCGTCGAGAAGATTGCTGCTGCGTCAGGCGCGAGAACGACGGGGATGATCCCGGCGTCCCGTGCGTGGTTCGTCCCTCACCCGCGCGCGGCGTCGAGGGCCCGGGCGAGGTCGGCCAGCAGGTCGCTCTCGGCTTCGAGCCCGACCGAGAGCCGGATCAGGCCGTCGCCGACGCCGGCCCGGGCGCGGGCCTCGGGGTCCATCGCGGCGTGCGTCATCGTCACCGGATGGGCGATCAGGCTCTCGATCCCGCCGAGGGATTCCGCGAGGGTGAACACCCGACAAGCCTCGACCAGCCGGCGGACCGCGTCGCGCCCGCCGGCGATCTCGGCGCTCAGCATCGCGCCGAAGCCGCTCTGCTGCGCCCGCGCGATGGCGTGACCCGGGTGGTCGGGCAGGCCCGGATAGTGGACGCGCGCCACCGCCGGATGCCCGGCCAGGAACGCCGCGATCGCGCCGGCGCTGCGCTGCTGGCGCTCGATGCGGGCGAACAGGGTGCGGATGCCGCGCAGGGTCAGGTAGGCGTCGAAGGGTGAGCCGGTGACCCCGACCGTGTTGGCCCAGGCCGCCAGCTCCTCGCCGAGGCCCGCGTCGGCGGCCACGACCGCGCCGCCGATCACGTCGGAATGGCCGTTGAGGAACTTGGTGGTGGAATGGACCACGAGGTCGGCGCCGAGCGCGATCGGCTGCTGCAGCGCCGGCGACAGGAAGGTGTTGTCGACGACGAACAGGGCACCGGCCGCCCGCACCCGCCCGGCGGTGCGCCGCAGGTCGACGATCCGCATCAGCGGGTTGCTCGGCGTCTCGGTCAGGACGAGGCGGGGCCCCTCGGCCAGGATCCCGGCCAGGGCGGCCTCGTCGGTCTGGTCGACGAAGGCGACGCGGTAATGGCCGCGGGCGGCGCGCAGGGACAGGAGCCGGTGGGTGCCGCCGTAGCAATCGTGCGGCGCCACCAGGAGGTCGCCGGGCCGCAGGGGCGACAGGGCGAGGTCGAGGGCCGCCATGCCGCTCGCCACCACCACCGCACTGGCGCCGCCCTCCAGCTTGGCCAGGGTGTCGGCGAGCTGGTCGCGGGTCGGGTTGCCGAGCCGGGAATAGTCGTAGGCCCGCGGCTGCTCGAAGCCCGCGAAGGCGTAGGTCGTCGACAGGTGGAGCGGGGGAGCCACGGCCCCGAAGGCGGTGTCCGTCCCGATCCCGTTCGCGGCCGCGATCGTCTCCGCGCGCCTCGTCTCGTCCGCCACGGTCGTCCTCCTGCACTGAAGCCCGGGCGCCGGCCTGTGCCGACGCGATGTCGTTCTCTAAAAAGAACGAAACGAGCAATCAACAGGATTCTGTTCGCTGTGACGGACGGCAGTGCCGGCCCCGGTCAGGAGTAGTGGCCGGGGATCCACTGGGTGTGCATCGGGTTCCAGTGGCCGGGGATGTAGACGCCCGGGGTGTCGGTGGCGTGGCAGGCCGGGAGCCAGACCGGGCCGGGCACGCAGACCTGGCCGTAGCGGCCGATCCAGGCGGCCGCGACCGTCTGCGGGGCGTCCCGGCCCGGATCGTAGACGCCGTCGTCGAGGCGCAGCCCGGCGGCCGAGGCGGAGCCGGCGAGACCGAGGGTGAGCAGGCCGGCGATCATCACGGACTTCATCATGGTGTCCTCCAACGCGGGTGAAGAGGCGGTGACGCAGCGTCCTTGCTGCGTTGAGAAGAAGATGACGCGGATCCGTCCGGCCGTCAAAACGGCATTCTGCCTACACCTGCCGGCATAAACCGTAAAATCGCACTATCGTTTCGTCGAAGAAACATGGCTCGTCATGAACCGGACACCACCGAGACTGTGCGGACCGGTGACGATCCGGGATCGCCGCGCATTCGAGCGATCCCGTTGACCCTGCCGCGGCGGCGCCCTCGCCGCCCGCCGGCCCGGCCTGCCGCGGCCGCGCGGCGGCCCGGCGCCGGTTCCGGGTTGCGGATCAGGGCCTTGGCCCGGAACCCGGCCGCCGCCGGGCCGGCATCCGGCACCCGGCCGGGGCCGGAATCGGCGGTTGAAAACCGCCGCGACAGTGAGACGTCGTTAACGGCCTCGGGGCAGGGTGGCGCCATGACGGACCGCGATCCCCCGAGCCGAGCCGCCCCGGACCCGACCGGCGCCTCCGAGTCCCCCCGGCACCGGGCGCCGGCCTGGGGTGCCCCGCGGCTGTCGTGGTCGCCCTCGCCGCTGTGGCGGATCGCCGGGGCCGCCGGCCTCGCGCTGGCGGTGGCGAACTGCGCCGGCACGCCCCCGAGCGTCGGCAGCGGCGGCACGCGCAGCGCCACCCGCGAGGTCGACCCGAAATACGGCGTCGCCCCGAGCCCGCGGCTCTACGGCGAGAACGACCCGATTCCGAAGGGCGGCGGCCGGCCGATGACCGGCAAGCCCTACGTCGTCGCCGGCAAGACCTACGTGCCGCGCCAGGACGCCCGCGGCTACGTGCGCGAGGGGCTGGCCTCGTGGTACGGCACCGCCTTCCACGGCCGCATGACCGCCAACGGCGAGGTGTTCGACCGTTTCGCGGTGGCGGCCGCCCACCCGACCCTGCCGCTGCCGAGCTACGCCCGGGTCACGAACGTGAGCAACGGCCGCTCGATGGTGGTGCGGGTCAACGACCGCGGCCCCTACCACGCCGACCGGCTGATGGACGTGTCGCAGGCCGTGTCCGAGGCCCTCGGCTTCCACCGCCGCGGCACCACCAGGGTGCGGGTCGAGTATGTCGGCAAGGCGCCGGTGGCCGGCAGCGACGACCGGGTGCTGATGGCGACCCTGCGCGACGGCGGCCAGCGGGCGCCGACGAGCATCCTGGTCGCCGAGGCCGAGACCGAGACCCGGCCGCTCGCCTACCGCCCGGCCTCGGAGGAGGGCGACGCCCCCCGCCGCGCCCCGGCGCCGGTGCGGCTGGCCCAGGCCGAGCCGATTCCCGCGAAACCAGTCTCGCATGCTGCGGTCCGGGTCGCGGCGGCCAAGTACGCCGCACCGTCCGCTGCGCCGTCCGCCGACAGGGCCCTGGCCTTCGCCTCGCATCCCGGCGGGAAGCCCGGCGCCGCGCCGGCCGGCGTCCCGGTCAAGGTCGCGGGCCTCGCGGCCAAGCCCGGCGCGCCCGCCAAGGGCGCGGCGGCCGGCACGGCTCCCGCCGCCGCTGCGGCCAAGTCCGGCCGCCTCGTGGTGGCGCAGGCCCCGGCGCCGGCGGCCAAGGCCGGCGCCCGCGGCCCGGGTCCGCTGCCCCTGGCACCGCCCTTGCGCCTCGGCGGCGCCCCGCCGGAGCGCGGCGCCGGGCCGGCGATCAGGACCGTCCAGGGGGCCAAGCCGGCCGCCGGCGGCACGCTCGCGAAGGCGGAGACCGGCAAGGATGCCGGCAAGTCCGAGTCGGCCAAGTCCGAGTCGGGCAAGCCCGACGCCGGCAAGGGCGCGGCGAGCAAGCGCGCCAAGGTCGCGGGCATGCTCTGACGCGGGTGCGCGGCCCCGTGCCGCGATGCAGCGAGCGCGGTTGCGCCGGCCCGTCCGGGGCGGCACAGTGACGGTGGGTCGGCAGCAGGAGACGGTGGCGGCATGGCGAGGGCAGGGACGACGCGCCGGGGGATCGCGGGCCTCGCCGCGGGGGTGGCCCTGGCGCTGGCCTGCCTCGGGCCGGCCCGGGCGCAGGGCTTCCAGACGATCGCCCCGCACGCGATCCTGATCGACGCCGATACCGGCTCGGTGCTGTTCGAGAAGGCGGCGGACGAGCTGTTCTCCCCGGCCAGCATGGCCAAGCTGATGACCGTCGAGGTGCTGTTCGACGAGATCCGCCAGGGCCGCCTCAGCCCGGACACCGAGTTCACGATCAGCGAGAACGCCTGGCGGCGCGGCGGGGCCGGCGGCGGCGGCTCGTCGATGTTCGCCCAGCTCAACAGCAAGGTGAAGCTGTCCGACCTCCTGCGCGGCATCATCGTGCAGTCCGGCAACGACGCCTCGATCGCGGCCGCCGAGGGCGTCGCCGGCACCGAGGAGAACTTTTCCCAGATCATGAACCGTCACGCCCGCGAGATCGGGCTGACCAAGTCGACCTTCCGCAACGCCACCGGCTACTCGGCCCCCGACCAGAAGGTCACCGCCCGCGACCTGTCGAAGCTGGCGATCCACCTGATCGAGACCTATCCGGAGGAGTACAAGCTCTTTGCCGAGCGCGAGTTCACCTGGAACAAGATCCGCCAGCAGAACCGCAACCCGCTGCTCGCCCTCGACATCGGCGCCGACGGGCTGAAGACCGGCTACCTCGAGGAATCCGGCTACGGCCTGACCGGCTCGGCGGTGCAGAACGGCCAGCGCCTCGTGCTGGTGGTGAGCGGCCTCAAGACCGCCCGCGACCGGGCGGCGGAATCGCGCAAGCTGCTCGACTGGGGGTTTCGCGCCTTCGAGGCGCGGCAGGTCTTCGCCCCCGGCGAGACGGTGGCCGAGGCCGAGGTGTTCGGCGGCGGCAAGGGCCGGGTGCCGCTGGTGGCGAAGAAGCCGGTGCGGCTGCTGCTGCCGCGCGGCTCGGGCGACCGCATCAGCGCCCGGGTGGTCTACCAGGGCCCTCTGATCGCCCCGGTGGCGGCGGGCAAGGAGGTCGCGCGCCTGCGGGTGACCCGCAACGACGCGGTCGTGCTCGACATGCCGCTCCAGACCGCCGAGGAGGTGCCCGCCGGCACCATGACCCAGCGGGCGATGGACGCGGCGGTGGAGGTCGGCGGCGGCTGGGTCCGCGGCGCCTTCGCCAAGCTCACCGGCAAGTCGTGACCTCACAAGTCGTGACCTCACAAGTCGTGACCTCAACCGGAAGTCGTGACGGACCGGCCGTGACCGACGCGGGGACGGGGCCGGGCGCCTTCATCACCTTCGAGGGCGGGGAGGGGGCCGGCAAGTCGACCCAGATCGCCCGCCTCGCCGCCCTGCTGCGGCCGGGCCCCCGGGAGGTGGTGACGACCCGCGAGCCCGGCGGCACGCCGCGGGCGGAGCGGATCCGCGCCGCCCTGCTCGCCGGCGCCGCCAAGCCCTACGGGCCGTTCGCCGAGGCGCTGCTGTTCTCCGCCGCCCGCCTCGACCATCTCGACGGCGTGATCCGCCCGGCGCTGGCCCGCGGCGCGGTGGTGCTGTGCGACCGCTTCTGCGACTCGACCCGGGCCTACCAGGGGGCAGCGGGCGGCGGTGCCGCCGGAGGCGTCGACGAGGCCGGGCTCGACGCCCTGGAGCGGGTGGTGGTCGGGCCGACCCGGCCGGACCTGACCCTGATCCTCGACCTGCCGCCGGAGACCGGGCTCGCCCGGGCCGGACGGCGCGGGCGCGCCGCCGGCGAGGCCCCGGACCGCTTCGAGGCCGAGGCGCTCGGCTTCCACCAGCGCCTGCGCGCGGCGTTCCGCGCCATCGCGGCGGCGGAGCCGGGGCGCTGCGTGCTCGTCGACGCCGCCGCCGAGCCCGACGCGGTCGCCGAGGCGGTGCGCGCCGCCGTCGTCGACCGCCTGCCCCACCTCGCCGCCGGGATCCGCCGCGATGCCGCCTGAGAGAAGCGACGCCGACGAACTGGAGCCGGGCGAGGTCGCGGGCCTGCCGCGGCCGCGCGAGCAGGGCGCCCTGGTCGGCCAGGAGTCGGCCGAGCGCGCCTTCCGCGAGGCGATCGGCTCGGGCCGGCTGCACCACGCCTGGCTGCTCGGGGGGCCGCGGGGCATCGGCAAGGCGACGCTGGCCTTCCGGGTCGCCCGCCACCTGCTCGCCCACGGCGCCGGCCGCGGCACGCCGGACAGCCTCGACGTGCCGGCCGGGCACCCGGTGGCGCGGCAGGTCGCCGGGCTGTCGCATCCCAACCTCGTGCTGCTGCGCCGCCAGCGGGCGCCCGGCGCCAAGACCGTCGGCACCCAGATCACCGTCGACGCGGCGCGCCGGGCGCTGCACCTGTTCGCCGAGACCTCGGCCGATGCCGGCTACCGGATCTGCGTCGTCGACTGCGCCGAGGAGCTGAACCTCGCCAGCGCCAACGCGCTGCTCAAGCTCATCGAGGAGCCGCCGCCGCGCGCCCTGTTCCTCATCGTCAGCCACGCCCCCGGCCGGCTGCTGCCGACGATCCGCTCGCGCTGCCGGCGGCTGGCGCTGCGCCCGCTCGCGGAGGCCGAGGTGCTGCGGGTCCTCGCCGGGTTCCACCCGCCCGGCGGCGCCCAGGCGCCCGAGGCGCTCGCCCGCGCCGCCGCCCTCAGCGAGGGCTCGGTCGCCCGCGCGGTCGACCTGCTCGATCCCGGCACGCTGGCGGTGGTGGACGAGGTCGAGGCGCTGATCGCCGGCGGCGGCCGGACCGACTGGCGCCGGGTGCTGTCGCTCGCCGAGCGCCTGTCGGCCCGCGAGGCCGAGGCGCATTACGCCGTCGCCCTCGACACGCTGCAGCGCCACCTCTCCGCCGAGATCGGCCGCCGCCTCGCCGCCCCGCCGGGGGAGCTGGCGGCGCTCGCCGAGGCGAGCGAGCGCATCGCCCGGGCCGCCCGCGAGGCGCAGACCTACAACCTCGACAAGCGCCCGGTGCTGCTCGGCGCGTTCGGCGAGATGGCGGCGTTGGGGTAGGGGGCCGCGGACGGCACGGCCCTGCCACAGGATCGGGGGTGAGAAGCACCCCTTTTCCCGGACGACTGAAGCGTCAGCGGAAGGAGATCCGGGAACCAGCACAAGAAGTCGCGAAGCGTCCGTGGATGGCGACGTTGCCGGCACACGGAGCCGCTTCGCGGCGCTTCTGGCGTCTGGTTCCCGGATCTCCTTCCACTGCGTTCCAGTCGTCCGGGAAAGGGACGGAGATTTCTTGGCAAGCCGGTCGCTCGAAGTTCGAGCCGGCGCGCCCCGCCTCCTACTGGAAGCCCCCGCCGGGCAGCCGCCCGTGGAAGACGGTGTCCCGGCAATGGCCCCACGGACCGCGCCAGAAGCCGGCCGGGCAGCCGTTGCCCTGCACCGCGAAGCCGCCGCCGGGGAGGGGGCCCGTATAGGGCGTGTCCCGGCAATGGCCCCAGGGGCCGCGCCAGCCGGCCGGGCCGCACCCGTCCGACACCAGGGTGATCGGCGCGGCGACCGTCGCGCCGGTGTTGATCGGCATCGCCTGGGCCGAGGCGAGCGGGAGAACGGCCAGGGCAGCCCCGGCCGCGAGCAGCGACACGAACGTCTTCATGATCCTGTCCTCCGCCGCCGTCCGGAAGATCCCGTTCGGGGATGGTCGATCCGGTGATCGTCTTGTCCGATCGTCTTGGCGGCTGTGCTATCAACACGCCGTTGTCAGCACAGTTGCATGACAATTCGGCAATGTTCCAGTATTCAGCAGGACATCACGCCCGGAAACGTAATCATATCACATCGGCGACGATCGGCAGGGCGGGTCTTCGGCCGGCGGAACCGGCACGCCGGCCCGGCACCCCGGGGGCTGTCCCCCCGCGCCCAAATTTGCTCTAAGGCTGTCTCACACAGGGGCGCCCCGCGCGCCCGGCCTTCGAGTTCCCGGGAAACCAGCAGCGTGGCGGGCCAGCCCTACACCATCACCACCGCGATCTCGTACCCCAACGGGGTGCCGCATATCGGGCACGCCTACGAGGTGATCGCCGCCGACGCGATCGCGCGGTTCAAGCGCATCGACGGTTTCGAGGTGTTCTTCACCACCGGCACCGACGAGCACGGGCTGAAGATCCAGCAGACCGCCGCCAAGGCCGGCATCACCCCGCGGGCCTTCGTCGACGGGATGGCGCCGCGCTTCCGCGCCATGGCCGAGGCGCTGAACTGCTCGTTCGACCGCTTCATCCGCACCACCGACCCCGACCACATCGCGTCGAGCCAGGCGCTGTGGCGGCGGATGGAGGCCAACGGCGACATCTACCTGTCGAAGTATGCCGGCTGGTACTCGGTCCGCGACGAGGCCTATTACGACGAATCCGAGCTCGTCGCCGGCCCGGACGGCGGCAGGATCGCGGAGAAGACCGGCACGCCGGTCGAGTGGGTCGAGGAGGAGAGCTACTTCTTCCGCCTCTCCGCCTATGGCGAGCGGCTGCTGGCGCATTACGCCGAGAATCCCGGCTTCATCGGGCCGGACACCCGCCGCAACGAGGTGACGAGCTTCGTGCGTGCCGGCCTGCAGGACCTCTCGGTCAGCCGCACCACCTTCGACTGGGGCGTGCCGGTGCCGGGGGCGCCGGGCCACGTGATGTATGTCTGGGTCGACGCGCTGACCAACTACATCACGTCCTGCGGCTTTCCCGACGAGGCCGATCCGCGCTGGCGGCACTGGCCGGCCGACCTGCACGTCATCGGCAAGGACATCATCCGCTTCCACGCGGTGTACTGGCCGGCCTTCCTGATGTCGGCCGGGCTGGCGCTGCCGAAGACGGTGTTCGGGCACGGCTTCCTGCTCAACAAGGGCGAGAAGATGTCGAAGTCGGTCGGCAACGTCGTCGACCCGATGAACCTCGTGCAGGTCTACGGCGCCGACCCCTTGCGCTACTTCGTGCTGCGCGAGGTGCCGTTCGGCCAGGACGGCAACTACTCCCACGAGGCGATCGTCAACCGGATCAACGCCGACCTCGCCAACGACCTCGGCAACCTCGCCCAGCGCTCGCTGACGATGATCGCCCGCAACTGCGACGGACGGGTGCCCGAGCCCGGCATTCCCGCCGAGGCCGACCGCGCGCTGCTGGCCCAGGCCGACGCGCTCGCCGGCAAGGCCAGGGCCGCGATGGACGAGCTCGCGATCCATCACGCGCTCGCCGAGATCTGGGCGGTGGTGGCCGAGGCCAACCGCTACTTCGCCGGCCAGGAGCCCTGGACCCTGCGCAAGACCGATCCGGCCCGGATGGCG
This sequence comes from Methylobacterium oryzihabitans, assembly GCF_004004555.2. GTDB lineage: Bacteria > Pseudomonadota > Alphaproteobacteria > Rhizobiales > Beijerinckiaceae > Methylobacterium > Methylobacterium oryzihabitans. The sequence continues at coordinate 39,635 of NZ_SACP01000037.1, read as the reverse complement.
GCGGTGCTCTACACCACCGCCGAGGTGCTGCGGGCGGTCGGCCTGCTGGTCCAGCCCTTCGTGCCGGCGGCGGCGGAGAAACTCCTCGACCTGCTGGCGGTGCCGGCCGGGGCCCGGACCCTCGACCGGGCCGGGCCGGCCCACCGCCTCGTCCCCGGCACCGCCCTGCCGGCGCCGGCGCCGATCTTCCCGCGCTACGTCGAGCCGGCGGCGGAGGCGTGATGCTGGTCGACAGCCACTGCCACCTCGACTTCCCGGACTTCGCCGAGACCCTGCCGGACATCCTCGCCCGGGCCCGGGAGGCCGGGGTGACCCGGATGCTGACGATCTCGACCCGGGTGCGGGCGTTCGAGACCTACCGGCGCTTGAGCGAGGCGCATCCGGAGGTGCTGTTCACGGTCGGGACCCATCCGCACCAGGCCGCCGAGGAGCCGGACGTTCCGGCCGACGAGATCGTCGCGCTGTCGCGCCACCCGCGCTGCGTCGGCATCGGCGAGGCCGGGCTCGACTACCACTACGACAAGTCCCCGCGCGACGTGCAGGCGCGGGTGTTCCGCACCCACATCGCCGCCGCCCGCGAGAGCGGGCTGCCGCTGGTGATCCACGCCCGCGACGCCGATGCGGACGTGGAAAGGATCCTCACCGAGGAGATGGCGCGGGGGCGTTTTTCCGCGGTGCTGCACTGCTTCACCGCCGGGCGGCGCCTCGCCGAGGCCGGGATCGAGCTCGGGCTCTCCGTCTCGTTCTCCGGCGTGCTGACCTTCCGGCGCTCGCAGGAGCTGCGCGACATCGCCGCCGCCCTGCCGCGGGACCGGCTGCTGGTCGAGACCGACGCGCCGTTCCTCGCCCCCGAGCCCCATCGCGGCAAGCGCAACGAGCCGGCCTACGTCGCCCACACCGCCCGGGTGCTGGCCGAGGCGATCGGGGTCGGGGCGGACGAGATCGGCCCGCTCACCACCGCCAACTTCCATCGCCTGTTCGCCAAGGCCGCCCCCTTCGCTTCCTGAGGCTCCCCGCGATGCCCGCCCTGACCCTGCGCATCCTCGGCTGCGGCTCCTCGGGCGGCGTGCCCCGGGTCGCCTATGGCTGGGGCGCCTGCGACCCGGCCGAGCCGCGCAACCGCCGCCGGCGCTGCTCGATCCTGGTCGAGGGCCGGACCGCGCCCGACGCCGAACCCACCGTCGTGCTGGTCGACACCTCGCCCGACCTGCGCGAGCAGCTCATCGATGCCGGCGTGACCCGGCTCGACGCGGTCCTGTTCACCCACGCGCATGCCGACCACACCCACGGCATCGACGACGTGCGGCCGCTGGTGATCCACATGCGCCGGCGCATCCCGGTCCATGCCGACGCCATCACCCGGGCACTGCTGACCGCCCGGTTCGGCTACTGCTTCGAGACCCCGCCGGGCAGCGCCTATCCGCCAATCCTCGACCTGCACGACCTCGCCGAGGGGGTGGCGACCACGATCGAGGGCCCCGGCGGCGCGGTGACGGCTCTGCCGTTCGCGATGGAGCACGGCAACGAGGCGGCGCTCGGCTTCCGCTTCGGCGACGCCGCCTACGCGCCCGACGTCAGCATCATGCCGGACGCCGCGAAGGCGAGCCTGCGCAACCTCGACCTGCTGGTCATCGACGCCCTGCGCGACACGCCGCACCCGACGCATTACTCGGTGTCCGACGCGCTGGCGCTGATCGAGGAGGTGCGCCCGCGCCGGGCGATCCTCACCAACCTGCACACCGACCTCGACTACGACACCCTCCGCCGCCGCCTGCCGGAGGGGGTGGTGCCGGCCCATGACGGATTGAGCGTGACGGTGGAGGGGTGAGGGCCGGGGTTTGCCCCGGGACGCGGGAGACGGCAGATTCGAGACCGCGATAGCCTGATCTGCGACATCGCCGGCCCGCGCGGCGCTTGAGCGAAGCCGAAATCCGCGTCGCGAAGCGATCCCTGCGGGGTCGGGCCGAGAGACGAGTGCGGTGCCATCGCCGAGGAGCGACGATGGTGCGGGAGCGGGACTTCGTCAGATCGCCGGATGGGCTTGCCGTGGCAGCCTGCGGCGCGCTCCGGCGAGCGGACGTCGCATCACCGGGGTTGCCGCTCCAGATATTCGTAATAACTGATGATGCGATCGACTTTGTGACCGGCTCCGACGCCGCCGCAAAAATGGATCAGCCCGCGGCCGGAAATATGTTCATTCTCAGCCGGCGGCCAAGGAAAAACGTAATTGTCCATCTCGTGAATATCGAAGTCGATCATCTTGTTGAACACGTAATTGGCTGCCGACTGATCGTAGGCAGTGGTATCGTAGCGCGGCAACCCGCTCCTGATGTGAGAATACATGCAAGCGACGATCATCCGGAACGACGCCCTGACGGCATCGATGTTCTTGAACGCGATGACGCCGGAGTTGAAGCCGAGGTCCTTGGTGCGCCGGAGATGCTCGTCGCCTTGGATCAGGACGGACCCGTAATGAACCAAGTCGATGGTTCCCTCGGATCGCAGCAGAGGCTTGCCGCTCGTCAATGCCCGCTCGCAGAGATTCGCGATCGGCGCATTGCAGACGATATCGAAATCGGAATAGATGATTGGCTGATAATGCTGGAAGACAGCGCAATCGGTGATTTTGTAGCGAGCGCTCACCATGTCGATGACATCGACAACGGGAAGCATGATGACGGTGATCCTTTCCCTGTCGATGAAACTCAGGGTTTTCTCGATGTAATCGCTACTCTTATCGGTCACGATCGCGTAATCACCATCGAACCGACCATATTTCTCGAAACTCCGCAACGAACAGGCCAGCAAATCGAAGGACCGCTGATCACCATAAGCACAGAAATAAATCAAAGGCTTGAATAAGATAAGTCTTTCGACTTTGTATTTCTGATATATAAGATATATTTCTCGATCGCTCTCCGAATAGGCATAGAAGACCAAATCGTCGATCGTGACGATCAGGTCCGACAGGCCGATCTCGAAGTTGGGTCGCAGTGCGATGTCCCGCCTGTGCACGAATCGATCGAGCGACTCGGAGTGCCAGTGATTGGACAGGATGCGCGTCACGACCGAGTCGTCGTGCAGCAGCCAGAACTTCTCGTGAATCTGCATCCAGGGCTGGAAATCGAGGCTGCCATCGGGATGCGCGGCGAAGAAAAATCCGTTCAGACCGAGAGAGACGTATCCACCTTCCTGACCGATGACATCGAGCCGCTGAACAACCGTAGACAGGTCATCAACAAGCAAAAATCCGTCGATGCTCGGCACGACGTAGCGCATCTTGCCATCCACTTCGACAGAGAAGGCAGCCTTTCCTTTTTCCACGTGCAACCGGACGCAACGGGCGTCACGGTGATCGGTACAAACCACCAGGCAATTGCCGTTAGAGTCGAAACCGACGAATGTTCCGTGAGCTGATAGCAGCTTCGGACGATGTTCCTCGGACATTGGCCCCGACCTCCTTTTCGATTCCCTAGCGTCAGAAAAGGGAGATTGCAACCGGTAATTTTACGACCAGCGCCATGATGAGAGGAGTTGCTTATACGGTTCGGATACTTGTTTTGATTCGAAGACGATCATCGAGAAAAGATTTCGATCGACCATTCGGGCTGCTCGTCGTCCTCACTGACGGCATCTCGACTGTCGATCATAGCTTGCATCGTTCGCATCCGGAGGTTGCCGCCGCCCCCGCAGCGCGGATGCAGCCCATGACCCGCCGGCCGCCGTGTCTGCGCGCGAGCTCGAGGGCCCATGTCCTGCCTGCGCGAACGGGCTCCCCCGGAACCGTATCCTCGCCGGGGGATCGGCCCGCACGCATCCGCGGCGAAGGCGGGCGATCCCCGGTCGAACCGGCTCGTCACCCTGCTCGGGTCGGCGGGCAATGCACCGCGAGCCACACCGTCGGGGCATCGGGCGCCGTCCACTCGACCCGGTGGCGGGTGCGTGCCGGCAGCAGCAGGTGGTCGCCCGGCGCGAGGTCGCGGTCGGCCGCCTCGCCCTCGATCCGCAGCCGGGCGGCGCCGGCGAGAACCAGCACCCACTCGTCCCAGGGCTGGTCGTACCAGTAGCCCGGCGGGCTCGCCTGCCCGGTCGAGACGATGCGCTCGATCCGCAGGTCGGGGCGGGACAGGATCTCGGAGAACTCCTCCTCGGGCAGGAGCCGGGGGAGGGGGGAGAGCAGGTTGGCGGGGGCAGGGGGCATCGATGGACCCATCGTGGTGCAGGCGGAGCTGCCAGGATGCCTCGCCGGCGCCGTGACCGCACGTTCGGACCTGGGCGTGGACTTTTGATCGGGTTTTGACCGGATCCGCCTGCACGGGCCTCCGGCCCTCGATCCCTCAAGGGGTTGGCGGGACACGACACGGCCCGATCTTTTGATCGGGTTTTGATCGCCGCCGGGCCAACCCCGTCAGGTCGGCCCGCAGGAGCGCAGACCGCGCCGGGCGATCCGCTCGGTCGCCGGGCAGGATCCGGCGGCGCGCCACGCGGCGACGACGGCCCGGACCCGGTCGGGCCGGAGGCGGGCGGCATCGTCGAGCCGGTTGCCGACCGAGTCCTGGACGCTGCGGGCCGGGTCCGCCCGCGGCGCGCGAGGCCCGGCGCCGGGTCGGCCTTCAGGCCGGCGAGGTGGCGGCACCATACCCCGCACGGCCGCGTCGCCTCGCCGACGAAGCGGCGGACGCGCTCGGAGGGATCGGCGGCCGCACCGCGAGCCACTCCCATTCCCGGACGCCGAACTGACGCTCGTCGGCGAGGGGCCGGAGGGGGGTGGCGCAGGGACTCGGTGGCGCAAGAACTTCGATGGCGCAACAATCCGGCGGCCCCGGGACCGAGCCGCGCGCGCAGCCGCTCGCCGGTCGCGGTCATCCGCGCGAGGATGCCGGCCCCGGCGGGGAAGCCGGGACCGACCGGCTCCGCGGCGAGGTCCGGGAACACCGGTCCGACCGGGGTCGCGAGATCGACGGCCGGGGTCGCGCCCGGCCCTGCGCCACGGCGGCGCGCCGCTGTGCCGTCACCCCGGCCGCCCCCGCCCGGCCGCGGTGCCGGCGAAGACCCGGCCGAGCAGGCGGCTCAGGGTCTGGCGCTCGTCGTCGGACAGGCCGTCGACCAGGGTCGCGAGCCAGCGGCCGTGCTCGGCGCGCAGCCGCCGGGCCCGGGCGGCCCCGTCCGGGGTGAGCCGGACGGTGAGCCGGCGGCGGTCGTCGGCATGGGCGTCGCGGCGGATCCAGCCGCCGCCCTCCAGGCCGTCGAGCAGCCCCGTCACCGTGGCGCGGGTCACCCCCGCCGCCTCCGCAAGCGCGTGCGGCGACAGCCCGTCCGGCGCGTCGAGCAGCACGACCAGCAGGACGAACCGGCCCTCCGACAGCCCGTGCCGGCCGAGCCGCGCGGCGCCGTCGCGGTCGATCGCGGCGGCGAGCGCCAGCGCCTCGAAGCACAGCCGCATCCGCTGCCGCCCGGCCGGTCCGGTCTCGGTCAAGTGCTCCAGCAGCAGGCGATATTTCTGATCGAGGCTTATCATCAGGCGCCATATCATATGGCGCCATACGGATCGTCAAGCCGGGACGGCGCTCGCCCCGGCCGCGGCCTCAGCCCTTGTCGCGACGCTTCACCGTCCCCCACGCCGCCTCCATCGCGGGAAGCCCCGCCCCGGCGAGGCCGAGGCCGCGCGCCGCCAGCTCGGCCTCCATCGCGCAGAAGCGGCGCTGGAACTTGCGGTTGGCCTGCCGCAGGGCCTCCTCCGGGTCGATCCCGGCATGGCGGGCGAGGTTGGCGACCGAGAACAGCAGGTCGCCGATCTCCTCCGCCACCGCGGCGCGGTCGCCGGCGGCCAGCGCCTCCTCGACCTCGGCGGTCTCCTCGCGCACCTTCGCCACCACCTCGGCGGTCTCGGGCCAGTCGAACCCGACCGAGGCCGCCTTGCGCGAGATTTTCTCGGCCCGGGCCAGAGCCGGCAGGGCGAGGGGCACCCCGTCGAGGATCCCGGCCGGCGGGCGCGGGCGGGCGGCGCGCTCCCGCGCCTTGATCTCGGCCCACTGCGCCTTGACGGCATCCGGGTCGGTGAGCGCCTCGGCCCCGCCGAAGATGTGCGGGTGGCGCCGCTCCATCTTGTCGGCGATGGCGTGGGCGACGTCGTCGAACCGGAACCGCGCCGCCTCCTCGGCGAGGCGGGCCTGGAAGACGACCTGGAACAGCAGGTCGCCGAGCTCGTCCTTCAGCTCCAGCGGATCCCCGCTCTCCACCGCCTCCGCGACCTCGTAGGCCTCCTCGATCGTGAACGGGACGATGCTCGCCGGGCTCTGCCCCAGGTCCCACGGGCAGCCGTGCTCCGGGTCGCGCAGCCGCGCCATGATCGCGAGGATCCGGTCGATTCCGCGCTCGGAGCCGGCGGGAGAACCGGGGATCGGGGCGCTGGCAGCGTCGCTCATGCGGGCCTCGTTGGGTCCCGACGCCGCCGATCGGCGCGGTTGTCCCCGCTCTTACGCATCCGGGAGCCCGCGCGGAAGCGGCCGCAGGCCGGTCCGGAGCGGCTCGGCCATGCGATTGATGAAATTGCCGTATTCCATCTTATTCCAGGGGATCGCGAGGGTTGTCCCAGGATCATGCAGATGTTCTTCAAACCGAACGGAATCGGATCCCTATAGGCTTCCTATCGGAAGAGGAGTCTCAGAGAGTCCGTTATGAAGGTTATATGGAGGGGCGATTTCTGCCGTTATGACAATGACTTGATGGCTGTTCACGCATCCGACTCTGCGCGGGTCCGCATCCGACTCTGCGCAGGTGCGCATCGAAGTCTGCGTGGATTCCGGGCGCTCGCGCATCGGATTCGGCGTGGTCGCGCATCGGATTCGGCGCCGGGGTCGTCCCAAGCCGTTGGAATCCCGGCACCGAGGCGGATCGCTCGCGTATCGGACTCTGCGCGACGTTTCCCTGGTCGGCCGGACCCCGTATCGATCTCTGCGCCGCCCGCCCACAGGCGCCGCACCGCCGGCCCACCGGCCGGTGCCCGCCCGGCCCACAGGCCGCCCACAGCCCCGCCCACAGGCGGCGGCGATCCGCGGCGGGGTAAGGTCCGCGGGCCCCCGAACCGGGCCGGAGCGAGGATTGTGGGGACGACTCGCGGGAATCCCGGGAAAACCCGCCGGGGGCACCGGAATCCCGGGAGCCGAATCGGGCAGGCTGCATTTCGCGAATCGGCGGCGGGCTCTCGGACCCGGCGCCGGGGATCCGGGCCGGGCGTCGGCCGGGGCGGCGAACCACGACGGACGGGATGGGCATCGAGGCCAAGATCGCGGCGATCCACGACGAGGACCTGCGCGCCGAGCTGGAGGCGGCCCGCGGAGGCTTCCTGTTCGCCGTCATCGTCGAGCACATCGCCCACCGGCAGGCCCTGCGCGACGCCGAGCGCGCGCAGGCGCGGCAGTCGGAGGCCGCCCGCGCCGCCATGGGCCGCGACCAGCGCCGGCGCGACGCCGTGCGGCTGGTGATCGAATCCGAGCCGACCGGGCCGGACACGATCCAGCACATCCATTCGGTGCTCGCCCTGTGCGGCCTGCCCTACCGCGACCCCGGCGACCAGCACGAGTTCTTCCGCGAGTACGGCCGCAACACGCTGAGCCTGCTCGCCGGGCGGATCAAGAACCCGGCCACCGGCGCGATGGAGTTCCAGGGCCTGCCCTACGGCCCCAAGGCCCGGCTGGTGCTGCTGCACCTGTGCACCGAGGCGGTGCGCCAGCGCAGTCCGACGATCGCGGTCGCCGACAGCCTGTCGGGCTTCATGCGCGAGATGGGCTTCGCGGTCACCGGCGGCGAGCGCGGGACGATCCGGCAGTTCAAGGAGCAGCTCAACCGGCTCGCCGCCTGCACGATGCAGATCGGCCTGTGGGACGGGCAGGCGCGCTCCTCGACCCTGACCATGCCGCCGTTCCGCCGGCTCGACCTGTGGCGCACCGGCGACGACGCCCTGTCGTGGTCGAAGACCGTGCAGTTCCACCAGGATTTCTACGACAACCTCATCAGGCACGCCCTGCCGGTCGACATCCGGGCCGCCCGCGCCTTCTCGGGCTCGGCGCGCAAGCTCGACCTGCTGTTCTGGGTCGGCTACCGCCTGCGCGCCCTCCAGCGCCCTCTGCGCCTGACCTGGGACAACCTCCACAAGCAGTTCGGCGCCGACAACGCCTCCCTGCGCAGCTTCCGGCAGGCGTTCAAGGCCGACGTCGCCCACCTCAAGGAGGTGTTTCCGAAGCTGCCGCTCACCCTCGACGACACCGGGATGCAGCTCCAGCCCGCCGATCCCGGCGCCCTGCTGGTGCCGCCCAGGCCCGCGGGGCGAGGACCCGCCGCGAAGGGGGCGGGCAGGGGAGCGGGCCGGCCGGCCTCCCGGAAGCCGGCGGCGGCCGGCGCCTGACCGGCGCGGCGGAGGGGGAATACCCGGATGGGAATAGTCCTTCGGAAGACCGGGAACGGGCGCACAACCTGCACGGGAGCGGGCGGAGCGGGGACGGTGCCTTGACCAGAACGGAAACCGGACCGGGGGCGGCCGACGGCCTCGCCCGCCTCGCGCGGGAGGTCCGGCGCGACCTCGCGCGCCTCAACCACCCGCCGGCCGCCTGGACGCTGCCGGCGACCGGGCCGGACGGGCGCCCGGCCCTCGACGTGCTGGTGGTCGGCGCCGGAATGTGCGGCCAGACCGCCGCCTTCGCGCTCCTGCGCGAGGGCGTGTCGAACCTGCGGGTGGTCGACCGCGCCGCCCGCGGCGCCGAGGGGCCGTGGGGCACCTTCGCCCGCATGGAGACCCTGCGCTCGCCCAAGCACCTCACCGGGCCGGATCTCGGGGTTCCCTCCCTGACCTTCCGGGCCTGGTTCGAGGCGCAAGCGGGCGAGGCGGGCTGGCGCGACCTCGGCAAGATCCCGCGCCTCGACTGGCTGCGCTACCTGCTGTTCGTGCGCGACGCCGCCGGCATCCCGGTCGAGAACGGGGTCGCGGTCACGGCGCTGGCGCCGGCCGCGGGCGACGGCCTGGTCGCCGCCGCCCTCGACGGGCCGTCCGGGCCCGAGACGGTCTTCGCCCGCAAGGTCGTCCTCGCCTGCGGCCGCGAGGGCTCCGGCGGCCGGCGCCGCCCTGAGCTCGGCGGGGGCGGGCGGGTGCTGCACGCCGCCGACCCGATCGATTTCGCCGCCTTGCGCGGCGGCCGGGTCGCGGTGCTCGGCGCCTCCGCCTCGGCGGTCGACAACGCCGCCACCGCCCTCGAGGCCGGGGCCGCGGAGGTGACGCTGTTCGTGCGCCGCCGGCACTTTCCCCAGGTCAACACCTCGAAATGGGCCTCCTTCCCGGGCTTCCTGCGCGGCTATGCCGGCCTCGACGACGACGCGCGCTGGCGGTTCGCCACCCACATCCTGGCGGCCGGCACGCCGCCGCCGCACGAATCGGTCCTGCGCTGCACCCGCCATCCGGGCTTCCGGATCCGCTTCGGCGAGGGCTGGACCGGGGTGAGCGAGGGACCGGACGGGCTCGTGGTCGAGACCGCCCGCGGCCGCTACCCGGTCGAGGCGGCGATCGTCGCGACGGGCTTCGACGTCGACCTCGTGCAGCGGCCCGAACTCGCCGCCTTCCGCGACGCGATCCTGACCTGGGGCGACCGCGTCGCCCCGCACGAGGCCGCCGCCCACCCGGAGGCCGCCCGCTTCCCGTATCTCGGCGACGGCCTGGAGCTGCGCGAGCGCGTCCCCGGGGCGATGCCGGCCTTGAGCCGGATCCACGTCTTCAACTGGGGCGTCACGCTCAGCCACGGCGCGCTCGCCGGCGACATTCCCGGCCTCGGCATCGGTGCGACCCGGCTCGCGCAGGCGCTGGTGCGCGACCTCTTTCTCGCCGACGCCGACCGCTACGCCGAGCGGATGCGCGCCCACGAGGACGACGAGCTGGCGCCGACGCCGTACTTCGTGCCGCGCGCGGAGCGGTAGCCGGCTGCGAGAGAACGGGAATTCCCCGCGCCAGTCTTGCCCCCGAACGGAATATTCCTATTCTGCGCAGGGCGGGACTCGGTCCCGCTGGCAGGAGCGGACACGGGCCATGACGTCATTCCCGTCCGAGACGCAGGCCGAGGCGCGGCTGGAGGAGCTGCGGCGCCAGCGGGCCGCCCTCGACCGGCTGATCGGCGAGCACGAGCTCTACCTCGAGCTCGGCCGCCGCCTCGGGGGCGTCGCGGCCCCGGCCACTGCGCCCGAGGCGGTCCCGGCGGCGCCACCCGCCCCGCCGCAGGCCGGCGGCCCGCGCCAAAGCGACCCGCGCCAAAACAACCTGCGCCAGGACGGCCCACGGCAGGAGGGGCGGCGCCTGATCGAGGCCGCCCTCGCGGTCCTGTCCGGCGCCGGCCGGCCGATGCACGCCGCCGAGATCTGGGAAAGGCTCGCCGCGAGCGGGCTCACCCTGCCGGGGCACGACCCGGTCGCGGCGCTCAACACCCGGCTGTGGAAGCGCGCCCAGGGCAACGGCCCGGTCCGCCGCCTCGGCGACGCGGTCTACGCCGCCGCGGAGGCCGGGCGCCCGCCGTCGGAGGCCGGGCGCGGGTGAGGACCGCTCACCCCTCCCACACCTGCCCCTCGTAGGCGAAGCGCGCCGGCTCCCGCGCCAGCGCCGACAGGCCGGCGAAGGCCGGGTCGGCCACCGTGATGACGCAGGTCGGGATCGTCTCCATCATCGCTCCGAACGGCGCCTTGTCCTCGAAGGCGCGCCGGAACCCGCCCGCCTGCAGCACCGGCAGGATCCGGGGCGCGATGCCGCCGCCGATATAGACCCCGCCGGTCGCCAGGAAGGTGAGGGCGAGGTTGCCGCAGACCCGCCCGAGCAGGGTCGCGAATCGCTCCAGGGTCGCGCGCGCCAGCGGCTCGCCGTCGAGCCCGCGGGCGGTGATCGCCGCCGGGTCGGTCTCCTCCGGGCCGCCCCGCGCCCGCCGCAAGGCCGCGTGCAGCCGCACCAGCCCCGGGCCCGACAGCAGCGCCTCGATGGTCACCCGGCCCCCGACCCGGTCGATCCCCGGCCAGAACCCCGCCTCCTCCTCGTCGCACGGCCCGAGATCGGCGTGGCCGGCCTCCGTCGACACGATGGCGAGCTGCCGGCCGTAGGGCACCAGCGCGGCGGCGCCGAACCCGGTCCCGGGCCCGAGCACCAGCCGGGCGCCCCGGCCCGGGGTGCAGGAACCGCCGATCGGCTCCAGCAGCGAGCGGTCGGCCCCGGCGGGATCGAGCCCGGCCGCGCCCGCCGCCACCGGCACGTAGTCGTTGACCACCGTGCAGCGGGACAGCCCGAGGTCGCGGCCGATCCGCTCGCCCGCGACCACCCAATGCGCGTTGGTGAGCTGCACCGCCGGCCCGTCGACCCGGGCCGCCACCGCGAGGATCGCCGAGCGCGGCCGTGTCCCGCCGCCGCCCTTGGCCAGCGCCGCCCGGATCGCCGAGCTCGGATCCGGATGGTCGGCGGTGCGCTCGTGGTCGAGCACCACCGCCTCGCCCTCCGGCCGCTCCAGCACGGCGAAGCGCGCGTTGGTGCCGCCGATGTCACCGAGCAGGACAGGAAACTCGAACATGGAGGCGTCTCTCTCTCGGGGCCGGGGCCGCCACTATAGCGCCGCGGCCGAGGGCGGCTACGCCCCTCCTCCGGCCAAGGGCGGCGACGCCCTCCCTCCACCGGCCCGACTTGCGGCGACGCCTCCTCGCTCGCCCGATCGGAGGCTACGCCCCCTCCATCCGCCCGACCTCGCGCATCGCCCGCTTGAGCGCCAGCAGCCGCCGGTCGCGGTCGGCGAACAGTTCCGCCGGGTCGCGCCCGCCCCAGTCGAAGAAGCCGCGGCCCGCCATCACCCCGGTGCGGCCCTCCGCCGACAGCGCGTCGAGGGACTCCGAGCGGGTGCGCGGCTCCGGCGGGCTGTAGCTCGCATTGGCCAGCGCGTGGCGCAGCAGCTCGATGCCGGTGAAGTCGGCCTTGGCGAGGTGGCCGAGCACCGGGATGCGCAGCGCCAGCCCGTGGATCATCGCGTCGTCGATCTCGCGCGGCGTCGCGATCCCCTCGTCGAGCAGGTGGTAGATCTCGGCCGAGATCGCCGACTGGATCCGGTTGGCGACGTAGCCCGGGATGAACCGCTTGAGCACGATCGGCACCTGGCCGAGGCCGAGGATCAGTTGGCGCGCCTCCTCGATCACCGCCGGATCGGTGGCGGGACCCGGCACCACGTCGACGAGGTCGACGATGTAGGGCGGGGTGTACCAGTGCATCACCAGCGCCCGGCCCTGGCGCGCCTCCGGGATCAGCGGGAACACGTCGAGGTAGCTCGTGTTCGAGGCGATCACCGCGTCCGCCGGCAGCAGCCGGTCGAGCGCGGCGAACAGGGTCCGCTTGGCCTCCGGGTTCTCGGTGATCGCCTCGATCACGAGGTCGGCGCCATCGACCGTCGCGGCGAGGTCGGGCGACACCCGCACCGCGCCGGCGAGGCGCTCGGGCGTCCAGTCGTCGCCGACCGCGCCGGCCTCGCGCAGCGTGCCGAGCGCCGCCGCCATCAGCCCCGGCACCCGCGCCAGCGTCTCGGCGCTGGTGTCGGTGATCCGAACCCCGTGCCCGCCGAGCGCCAGCACCAGCGCGATCCCGTGCCCCATCAGGCCGCCGCCGACGACCGCGATCTCTTTCCTCATCGCCGAATCCTTCCGTGCCCTGTCGGCTGCGCCCAAGTCGGGGCGCAGCCCTGATGATTGGCCCAATTCAGGGCGCAGCCCCGACGATCGGCCCAAGTCGGGGCGCAGCCCTGATGATTGGCCCAATTCAGGGCGCAGCCCCGACGATCGGCCCAAGTCGGGGCGCAGCCCTGATGATTGGCCCAAGTCGGGGCGCAGCCCCGACGATTGGCCGAAGCCGGCGCGGCCCTGTCGGCTGCGCCGAAGTCAGGGCGCCGCCCTGACCACCCGCCAAAGGGCTCCTCGCCCCTTGGAATCCCCAGGGGTCACCCCCGCCAGGGGCCGAGCCGCTCGATGTCCCCGGCCCGGCGCTCCAGCCACCAGCCGGCCTGCTGCGGCCACGCCGCGTAGCCGCCCGTCCCCCGCAGCGCCCAGTTCGGGTCGGCCAGCGCCTCGCGCCCCACCGCCACGAGGTCGGCCCGGCCCTCGGCCACGATCGTCTCGGCCTGGGCCGGGTCGACGATCAGCCCCACCGCCATCGCGGCTATGCCGGTCTCGCGCTTCACCGCCTCGGCGAAGCCGACCTGGAAACCGTAATCGCGCCGCACCCGCGCCGCGGTCGCCGAGCCGGCGAGCCCGCCCGACGAGCAGTCGAGCACGTCGACCCCGATACCCTCCAGTTCCCGCGCGAAGGCCAGGGTGTCGTCGAGGGTCAGGCCGCCCTCGATCCCGTCCACCGCCGAGACCCGCACGAACAGCGGCTTGTCCGCCGGCCACGCCGCCCGCAGGGCCCGGGCGATCTCCAGCGGCAGCCGCATCCGCCCGGCCCGGTCGCCGCCATAGCCGTCGGTGCGGTGGTTGGTGAGCGGCGACAGGAACGAGTGCAGCAGGTAGCCGTGGGCGCAGTGCAGCTCGATGACGTCGAACCCCGACCGCTCGGCCCGGCCGGCGGCGGCCGCGAACGCCCCGGTCAGCGCCGCCATCGCGGCCGGCGTCAGCTCCGCCGGCACCAGCCAGCCCTCGTCCATCGCCACCGGGCTCGGGGCGACGATCTCCCACGGCGCGTCGCCGCGGGCGAGATCCTCGGGGCCGAGCGGACCGTTGCCGTACCACGGCCGCTGCATGCTGGCCTTGCGGCCGGCATGGCCGAGCTGCACCCCCGCCGCCGCGCCCTGCGCCTTGAGGAAGCGCGCGATCCGCGCCAGCGCCTCGCCGTGGGCCTCCGACCACAGGCCGAGATCGCCGTGGGTGATGCGCCCCTCCGGCACCACCGCGGTCGCCTCCAGGATGACGAGGCCGGCGCCGCCGAGCGCGAAGCGGCCGTAATGGACGAGGTGGTAGTCGCCGGCCACGCCGTCCTCGGCCGAGTACTGGCACATCGGCGGCACCACCACGCGGTTGCGCAGGGTGACGCCGCGAAGGTTCACGGGCTCGAACAGGCGTGCGGTCATGAGGCGTCCTACACGGTGGCGATCGGCGTCACCGGCGACCCGACGGCGCCGGGAAGCCGCAGGGGCGGGGCGGTGAGGAGGAAGCGGTGGCGGCCCCGCGCCCGCAGCCACTCGGCGAGCGGGGTGAGGTGCCACAACTCGCCGAGGTTGACCCCGAGCCGGAACAGGCAGTGCTCGTGCAGCGGCAGGGTGGCGCAGCAGCCGGCCTCCGGCAGGGCCGGGTGGACCTCGACGGCGTAGTTGTCGGCGATGAGGGCGGCGAGGCCGCAATCGGTGATCCAGTTCAGCAGCCTGCGGTCGCGCCCGTCGAGCCCGGCGCAGAGCCCGTGCACCACCGCCGGGTCGGGCGCCCGGTCCATGCCGAGCAGCCGCTCGGCAAAGCCGGTATGCAGGCACACCATGTCGCCGGGCTCGACCGCGACCCCGTCGGCGTCGAGGATGTGTTGCAGTGCGTCGTACCCGACCGCCGTGCGGGCGTCGCCGAGATGGGCGCGCAGGTCGATCATCACGCCGCGGCCCTGCATGCCGGCCTCGGCCAGCCGCTCGATGCCGAGGTGTCGTGCCCGCGACGGCGCCCCGGCCTCGTCCGGCCGCGACGGTCCGGTGACGTGCTCGCCGGCCCGGAAGCCGTTGTAGTACACCGGCTCGGGCCGCCCGTCGCCGTCGGCGTCGAACAGCGAGCCGACATGGGCGAGGCTGTCCCACTGGGTCGAGTATTGCAGGTGCAGCACCGCGAGGTCGTCGCTGACCACGTCGGTGGCGTCCGGCACCTCCTCGCAGACCGGGAAGTTGTAGCTCGGCCGACCGGTCGCCCGCACGGTCGGGCGGATCTGCGGCGGGTGCCGGCGCGGGTTCAGCACGTTGCCGCCGGGATAATCGAGCGGCAGGCTGAGGCAGAAGGTCAGGCCCTCGCGCACCTCGGCGACGCCCTGGCGCACCTTCTCGGGGGTGAGCAGGTTGAGCCGGCCGCGCTCGTCGTCGGCGCCGAAATCGCCCCAGGTCGCGCCCTCGGGCCGGCGGGTCCAGCGCGGCGTCATTTCTTCACCAGGGGGCAGCGGGAGGCCGAGAGCGGCTGGAACGCCTGCTCGCCGGGAATCGTCGCGACGCGCTTGTAGAGGTCCCACGGGCCGGTGGATTCCCCGGGCTTCTTGACCTCGAACAGATACATGTCGTGGACCATGCGGCCGTCCTCGCGGATGCGCCCGCCGCGGGCGAACACGTCGTCGACCGGCATCGCCCGCATCGCCGCCATCACGGCCCCCGTCTCGTCGGTGCCGGCCCTGGCCACCGCCTTGAGGTAGTGGGTGACGGTGGAGTAGACCCCGGCCTGGGACATGTTCGGCATCCGGCCGACCCGCTCGAAGAACCGCTTCGACCACGCCCGGGTCCCCTCGTCGAGGTCCCAGTAGAAGCCCTCGGTGAGCAGCATGCCCTGGGTCGCCTCGAGGCCGAGGCTGTGGACGTCGTTGATGTAGACGAGGAGCCCGGCGAGTTTCTGGCCGCCCTGGGCGAGGCCGAACTCCGCCGCCTGCTTGATCGCGTTGGTGGTGTCGCGCCCGGCATTGGCGAGCCCGACCACCTTGGCGCCGGAGCCCTGGGCCTGGAGCAGGTAGGACGAGAAGTCGGCGGTGTTGAGCGGTGCGCGCACCCCGCCGAGCACGGTGCCGCCGGTCGCCTTGACGACGGTGCTGGCGTCCCGCTCCAGGTCCTGCCCGAAGGCGTAGTCGGCGCTGATGAAGAACCACGAGGTGCCGCCGGCCTTGACGGTCGCCTGGGCGGTGGCGTTGGCCAGCGCGTAGGTGTCGTAGGCCCAGTGGATCGCGGTCGGCCCGCAGGCCTCGTTGGTGAGTCGCACCGCGCCGGGCCCGCTGAACGCGATGATCTTGTTCTTCGCCCGGGCGATGTCGGCGGCGGCGAGCGCGGTGGCCGAGGCGGCGACGTCGAGGATGGCGTCGACCCGCTCGGTGTCGAACCACGCCCTCGCGGTGGTGGCGGCGACGTCGGCCTTGTTCTGGTGGTCGGCGACCAGCACCTCGACCGGCGCCCCGAGCACCGTGCCGCCGACATCCTCCACCGCCATCCGGGCGGCGGCGGCGCTGCCCGGCCCGGTGACGTCGGCATAGACCCCCGACATGTCGAGCAGGAAGCCGAGGCGCACGGCGCCGTCGGAAATCCTACCGGAGACTTGGCCGGAGACGTGGCCAGAACCTTGGCCAGAACCTTGGCCGCCCGCCTGCGCGCAGGCGCCACCGTGCCACGCGGCCACCATCGCGGCCGCCAGGAGCGTCGTCCTCACCCGAGACATCCTTCGTCGGGGGCCTCTTGCCGGGCCCGGACCCATGCTCCGGCGCCGGGAGGGGGCTTGTCAAGGATGCGGAACGCCGTTTCGCGCCAGCCCCGCCATGCCCCGGCGGGGCCGCCCGCGACCAAGTTCCATTGGGCCGCGTTCCTTCCTTGACAGGCTTCCGCCTGTTTCCCTATATCGCGCCACCGTGACGGCGGGCCCGACGAGGCCCGGTCCGAGGCGGCGGAGTAGCTCAGCTGGTTAGAGCAGAGGAATCATAATCCTTGTGTCGGGGGTTCGAGTCCCTCCTCCGCTACCACTCGTTCAGCCCGCTCGGTCAATGGCTTAGCGGGCTTTTTGATGCCTAGTTCCTGGCCAATAGGTGTTGCGGTGGACTGCAACATGCCCGTTAATTTTTCAATGGGTTACAACCAGACGGCGGCGGCTCCGTGCAACACAGTTGCAACAAGGAACTGGAGTTTTACCGGGAACGAAAATGGTTGGTTGACCGACCCGACGTGCTGGAGCTCGACATCGGCCTGTCCGAGGCGAAGACGTTCCGGACCGGAGTCTTGCGCAAGTTGGCCCGGCGTGGCGTGCACGGCGTCAAGCTGGTGATCTCGGACGCCTACGGGGGCACCAAGGCCTTGGTCGCCATGGTGATGACCGCCTCCTGGCAGGGGTGCCGGGTCCACTTCATGAGGAGCGTCCTGGCCCATGCTGGCCGCTCGGGCCCTCGGCCTTGATGGCCACCGCCTTCGCGAACGAGGACACTGAGGCGGCCCATCAGTAGTGGCAGCGGATCGCTGACTAACTCCGGCCCGAGATCCCGAATCTCGCCGCTGCCGAGATCGACGTCCTGGACATGGGCTTCCCAGCTGCCCATCCCGCCAAGCTGCACTCGACCGATCTGTTGGAGCGCCGCAACGGCGAGATCAATCGCCGCACGAGATGATTGGCATCTTCCGCAGCGAGCTCCCCGATCCGTACGCTGGTCGGTGCGATCCTGCTGGAGCAGAACGATGAGTGGGCCGTGCAACGTTGCCGCTACATGATCCTGAAAAGCATCGCGCCAATCGGCGATGATCCCTTTGACAGCCTGCTAGGGTCATTACGCAATCAGCTTGCCCGTGCGAAGAACTGCTGAGGGTGGTGAGCCGACCTTGAGCTGCTGCCCAAAAGCCGACCATTCAGCCATGCACCCACCATGGCCATTGCCGCCCCGTGACGCTAGAGTTGAGACTCGATCAGCACCAGAATGCGATGATGGCGGCCAAGGCGAGGGCGGAGGCGAAGTTTCTGGCGAGCTTGTCGTAGCGAGTGGCGATGCGGCGGAAGTCCTTGAGGCGGCAGAACACCGCCTCGACCCGCCAGCGGTCGCGATAGCGCCGCTTGTCGAGGCGGATCTTGCGCTTGCGGGCGCGGGTGCCGGGAATGACGACACTGATGCCCTGCTGGCGCAGATCCTGGCGCAGCCAGTCGGCGTCGTAGCCCTTGTCGGCGATGAGGCGGCGCACGCGGCCGGGCGCTTGGTCCAGCACGGCGGGCGCGGTCTTCACGTCGCTGGCATTGCCGGGCGTGGGGTGGATGACGCCCGGGCGACCGATCACATCGGTGAGGACGTGGATCTTGGTGGTCGGCCCCGCCCGCGAAGGGCCGATCGCCTGCTTGCGGACCCCCCTTTTCCGCCGTGGGCGGCGCGCTGGGCTTTGACGTAGGTTGAGTCGAGGGCGGCCGCTTCGCCGGACCATCCAGCCTTGGCCAGGGCCTCCAGCATGCTGGTCCAGAAGCGGCGGCGCGACCACCTGTTGAAGCGGTTGTAGACGGTGGTGGACGGTCCGTAGTCGCTCGGGCAATCCTTCCAGCGGCAGCCGGACTTGATGACGTGCAGGATGCCCGACAGGATCGTGCGGTCATCCTTGCGACGAGCGCCGGGCTGGTTGGTGGGCATGAACGGCGCGATCGCCTGCCATTGCTCGTCCGACAGCCAGAACAGCTCTGCCATGGCCTCCTCCATCTGGGAGGCGCTCCAAATTACATTTCGATCATCTTTGCAAGGCGTTGAACGGGTTTAGACCCTAGGACTCGTCACCTGAGCTCGCAAATGATCACGGATGGTGTTGGGCGCTGCCAGGTCGATTGTGAGCAGCGTGAGACACGCCCCGTCGGGCTTAACGATGCCGTAATCTGCTAAACGCCCCGCTGGCATAGGAAGGCCGATGTGGTGCGGATAGATCAGTATCAGGTTGCAGCACTCGTAAACCTGCGCGTAGGCCATTAGCTGATAGATGTCGGCCTGCCCGACGCCGCGACGGGTATCCTCGGTCCTGTCCGTTAGGCGCTTCCATTTCGTGTCGAGAACAGTGGTCAGCCCGTCCTTCCAGCTGACGAGGATGTCGGGGCGCGTGGCGAAGACAGGGCTATTCTCCCGCGCGAGATCGACCAGGGCATGACGCCGCGGTCCTTGCAGTGAGACGCTGGCTCCCGACCCGGCGAGCGCGCGACGCAGAGTGCGCCCAACGAACTCCTCGAACAGCGTGTTCATTTCAAACAACAGCGCGAAGCCCCGCGCTTCGCCGGCCGACGTCGTCTGAAAGCGGTCACCGAGTAGGAGGCGTGCGAAGCCCAACACCTCGCGCCAGGGCGCGTTGGAGCGGTCGAGCACGATCTCGCTCGAGGGCAGGGCCGCGCGTGCCGGGAGCGCGACCTCGTCGTAAACGAAGAGGAGTTCCCTCAGGCGGCGGCGCGTTTCGGACGCGCGCGCCAAGGCAGCGAGGTGCACGAGGGTGGCTTTGAGAACGCGATTGAGGGCAATGTCGCCCTCCAGATCCTCGTACCGGCAGGCCAAAAGCTGCGGGCTCACGGCCAGCACGGTGCACTGGCGTGTGACGTCGAGCCGGCCCCGCAGGGCGCCGAGATCCCCCTCCCGGCGCAGGTAGGCGCGCGGGAGACCGCGCCGCAGGACCGCGGCGAGCTTGTCGCAGAATAGCTGGATCAAGATGTCGATCAAATCCCGCGACTGCCAGCCGAGATCTGTCGAGGGTCCGGCGGCGATCTCGAGATCGTACACGACCGCGAGCATGTGCACGAGGCTCGCCCGCGTGGTCGCGGCGTCGGCGTCGATCTTCGGCAGGATCTCGAGCGTGACACCGTCCGCGACGAGGATGCCGACAACCTGCTGGGCGCGGAGCCGCCGGCCGCCGTCGACGAGGACCCGCTCTCCATCCGAGCCGCCGAGACTTGTCCTCCGCGCCGCCGCGAGCAGGCGGTCGGCCTGGTCGCGAGTGACGCCGGTCTCGTCTGCCGATGCCGAGACGGGCAGGTACTCCCATTCCCTGAGCGTTCGGCGGATCATGCCAGCAACTGCAGATAGGCATCCTCGGCGAACGTCTCACGCACCGCGTAGGACCAGCGGTCGGGGCCGTGATCCTCCAGACCCCGCGGTGGCTTGAGCCGCGTGCGGTTCAGGAAGGCGCCCTGATCCCTAGTCTCGCCCTCGCCGAGAACGAGGCGGATGCGCTCCCAGTCCTCAAAGAAGTACTCGGCCAACAGGGGGATGACGCGGTTCCGCATCACAGCGTCGATGTCGGCGCGGGTGCGGCAAAGCATGAAGAAGGCGTGGCCGATCCGATGCTCGCGGTCGACGAGGTACTCGATCCGGGCGTTGAGCGCGCTCAGCACGGCAGTGAGGTCGATGCCCTCGACGTCCCTTTGCAGGCGTTCCGGCTGCGGCTCGAGCTCGCGGAAGGCGAAACGTCGCCGCAGAGCAGTGTCGAGCAGCGCGATCGAGCGGTCGGCCGTGTTCATCGTGCCGATCACGTGCAGGTTGTCCGGAACACCAAACGTATCGCCCGAATAGGGGAGAGTGACGGTCAGGGCATTGTCCTGACCCAACCTCTTGTCAGGCTCGAGCAGCGTGATCAGCTCACCGAAGACCTTGGACACGTTCGCCCGGTTGATCTCATCGATGATAAGCACGAACTGGTCGGCACGCGCGGGACTCGCGATCTGGGGCGGCCCGCCGATCAGACGTTGCAGGCCTTCCACCCGGATCCGATGCCGCGGGAGTTCATAGAGGGTCCGCATCGTGAAGTTGCCCTCCACGATGGTGTCGAGCGGCAGCGGCTCGTCGAGGACGAGCAACCACCGGACCTTCCGACGGTGGTTGTAGGTGCCGTCCTCGCCGAGCTCGAAGTAGTAATCGCCCGTGATTTGGGCGACGGCCCGGTAGGCGGTGTTGCCGTAGGGCACGATGACGATGTCGCCAACCTTCATGGCGTTCCGGAACGTCCAGGGCTGGCTGATGTGGCTTGGCGTCGTGTCGTCCGCGTAGTGCGTGCGCCATTCCTGCTTCACGGCCTCGATCTCGGCGAAGCGGGGATCGCTGAAATCGACGTCGCCCCCCCAGCCGAGCGCCACGTAGCCGCCCGCGACCGCCGCCTGGTAGACGTGCTCCTCGGCGTCCTTGGCGCCCAGGGCCATCTTCCAGAATTGCCGTCCGGCGAGGTCGATGACGGGGCCGCGCCGTTCCCCCGCCGCGGCCTTGCGCGCCTGCTCGGCAAGCGTCGCGATCTCGCGGAAGATTCCGGGCTTGGGCACCAGCCGGAAGCCGGCGGATGGCAGACCATCCTCGGTCTCGCCCGTGGTCGGGCGCAGGCCCTCGACGAAGTCCTCGTAGGCGTAGGACTGGTGGAAGGTCACGAACCGGATCTGTCCCGTTCGGACCAGTTCGTCGTAGCGACGGCGCACGGCGTCGGGCTCGGCGGTCGGACGCTCACCATCGCACAGCCGCACAGCTTCCTCGGCTGTTGTGTAGGTTTTCCCGGTTCCAGGTGGACCGTAGAGAATCAGGTTGTTGGCCGAATGCTCTACTTCGGCTGTCGCTTTCGTCACTTCGACCGCCTTATGTTGAAATTTGAGCCTGAAGGTGAAGGTCGTCGAGCTGCTGGGGTTTGGTTCGGTATGCGAAGGCGCCGGCACCCGGGCCAGCTGCTGGAACTTCCTGCCGCCCAACACCTGGCAGACGTTGGGCAGAGCATCCTTCAAGCCCATGGCCTTGGCGAGGTCCCCGGCGCGGATCTCGACCTGGGACGCATTTTTCTCGCGCTCTGGCTCGATGAAGTAGTGATAGGCGCATAATCTGATACGCTCGGCGTCGCGCAGGAGATGATCGACACCTTCCGGAGGCTGGAGCGGGTCGTTCTCGGCGTCCACGACGATGAACCCGGCATTATGCAGCCGTGCGGCGGCATCGGTCTTCTCGGACCAGCCGTCGGTCAATCCGGCACTCCCCAAGACACGGCACACGATCGCCATTGTCGGATACACGCGCCCATTGCGGTTGCGCGTAGAACGAACCCAGGTGGTGACAGCCGCGTCAAACCGGTCGGATAGTCGGACCCGTTCTTCGTTGTCGCCACCTTGATCCATTGCGTCCATCGCGGCCTCGACGCTCTTTCGATCGAGGATGCCGTCCTGCTCGGATTGCGCACTCCCGATCACGCTCAGGAGATTGCGAAAGTCCTGATCTTGGTTGATTTTCACGCAAAGACAGTCTTCCTGGGGGAAGGACCATGATCGATTCAGGGCAGAGTGCCGCCCTCCGTCCGTCTGTCCTTTTTCATAGGGTCGGGGCTCGCATGTCAGGCTGGTGCGCTCGAGGGCACCTTGCCATTTGGCAGCAACGAAGAAGTTTCGAGCCTGCCCCGAAAGCTCCCAGACGACGACGTTGTGTCGCCGAAATAGAAATCCAACCATGTATTTGGTCGCGCCGCCATTCGGAATAAGGTCGCTGTCACGGATGAGTTTGAGTATTTGCTGGCGCCTCCCGTTTGGCGCCTGCAGATCATTATCAGCAATTCGAGCTTCTATCTCCGACCATCCCTGCCCACTCTCCTGGTTCTGCATCAGCAAATCGCCTCCTTCACATAAGGGTGAATTATTTACCTATAAATGACCAAAAGTAACCAATAAATATTAGTATTTGATTTTAATTTGCCCGAATCAAGTATGATTTTTCGAGATCATGGTCAGACTGCCTAGTAGCGAACATCATCATATTTTGGGCGAATGGGTGCAGCTCATCAGCCTCTCGGTTCGCCGAATAGGACTCGGCCCAGCAGAACAGGTTCGCCAGCCGCATCTCCTCGATACTCCCCGCCACGAGATCGAGGAGCCCCGAGGAGGCGACCAGCACCGCCAGGCACCGTGCCCGGCTGATGGCGACGTTGAGGCGGTTACGGGAGAGCAGGAAGGCGGCGTCGCGCGGCATCTCCTCGGCGCCCGAGGTCGTCATCGAGACGATCACGACCTCGGCCTCCTGCCCCTGGAACTTGTCGACGGTGCCGACCCGAGCCCCTTCAGGAAGCGAGTCGCGCAGCAGATTGACCTGCAGGTTGTAGGGGGCGACGACCAGCACGTCGTCGAGAGTCACGGCGCGCCGCCGTCCGTGCCGATCCAAGACCTCCTGCCCGAGAAGGCTCTCCAGGATCTCGCGCGTCGTGTGCGCCTCCTCCTCCGACCTCTGCCGGCATCCGGCATGCGCGACCGCCTGGAAGGCGAGGCCGGCGGGCTTGAGCGCCGGGTGCGCGTCAGCGCCAAGGACGAGCCGCTGGCGCGCGCATCCCGCCTCGGCCTCCAGGCGCCCCTCGTAGATCGCCGCGCTGACGAAGGCGCAGAGCGTCGGGTGCATGCGCCAGGTCCGCGACAGGAAAATCCCGTGCGCCGCCGGCACCACGGCCTGCCCCTGCAGCAGATGGTCGAGCGCCGAGACGCCGCTGTCGCCCGGATGCGTGCCTTGGATGGGCTGGGCGAGCTGCATCTGGTCGCCGACGAGAACCACCGCCTGCGCCCCCGCCGCCATGGCGACGAGGTTGGCGAGCGAGACTTGACCGGCCTCGTCAACGAAGAGCACGTCGCGGCTTGCGCGCAGCTCGGGCCGGGCGAACACCCAGGCCGTGCCGCCGATGACCGCGATGCCAGGGTCGAGCGCCTCGTTCCTGGTCTCGCTGACCATGTAGCCGCGCCCCTCGAAGCGGTCTCCGCCCCCGTCCTTCTTCTGGCCGACGACCTTGAGTGGCGTACCCTGCTCGTGCAGCCGTGTCTCGACCGCGTGGAGGACGTTGTCGATCGCCTTGTGGCTGTTCGAGGCGATGCCGACTGTGCGGCCGGCCGCGACCAGCGCGGCGATGAGGTGCGAGATCGTGTAGGTCTTGCCGGCGCCCGGCGGTCCCTGGATGACGAGCCACGAGCGATCGAGGGCGCAGACGGCTCGGATCGCCGCCTGGAGCAACCGGCCGGGATCGGCCTGATCCTCGAGAGCGATCATCGGCGCGCCGGGCGCCCGGCCCGTGAGCCGCGGCGGATCCCGCCGGAGCAGCGCGCGGATGTGCGGGAACGCGGTTCCCCCACTGGCCAGGTCGGTGCCGACGTCGTGGATCGCGTCGCGCAGGACGGCGCTGTCGATGGGGCCGCCCGGCATCAGGCTGAGGGCGTCGGGCAGCGGGCCCTTCACCTTGCCGCGCTTGAGGGTGACTCGTCGCGCACCCTCGTCGAGAGCCATGATGGTGCCGGCCGGTTCGCCCGTGGCGGCCATGTAGACTGCGTCGCCGACGCGCAGCTTGGTCTCCTGCGCGGGGTAGTCGAAGCGGAAGGTGAGGCTGCCCTTCTCCTGCCCGATCCAGTCTTTTCCCGCGGCCGCGCAGGCGCCGAGGCACTCGTCGTCCTCGACGTGCTCGTCGGCATCGCGCTCCTGGCGATCGAAGAACGCCCACCAGCCGGGCTTCGCCTCGCGATCGTGAAAGCCGACGAGGTCGGCCGCGAGCTGCCGCGCCGCTGCGTCTGGATGCGCTGGATCCTCCGTCAGGCGCGCGACGAGGGCGGCCTGGCTCAGGATCCGGGCTTCGCGCGCCTGACGCGCCGACCGCTCCCTGTCGGTCTCGGGTGCGGACGGCACCGGCATCGGCGCTGCGGCCCGGGGACGGCCGGGGCCGGCCACGGCCTCGAGCCAGTCCCGCAGCAGCAGCGTCGAGAGACAATCGTCCCGGTTGTAGTCGCGGATCTCGTCGCGCAGGCCGGGATCGCGCGAGCGCTGGTAGAGGTCCCAGACCACGGTGCTGGCGCCGCCGGACGTCACCTGCGTCGTGCGGGCCGGCATGTAGAAGCGTTCGAGCTTCTTGATCGAGTAGCCCCGCTCGCCGATCCGGAGGCCCTCGCGCACGACCCGGTAGAGATCGACCATCCGCCCCTGGCGCAGGAGGTCGTCGACCTCGGCCTCCCGGATACCGTGCAGCGAGGCGAGGCGGCGCAGGGCGGTCTTCTCGTAGGGCGCGTAGTGGTAGAGATGGGCGTGGGGCGAGGCGGCGAGACGCCGGCTCAGGAAGTCCATGAGCGCCGCGAAGGCGACCCGCTCCTCGGCCCGGTCGTGAGCCCAGAAGGCGACGAACCGCAGGTCCGGGTGTCCGGGGATCGGATCACCCTCCCCGTCTCCCTGCCCGGCCCGCCACAGGACGCCGCACAGGTATTCCAGGCCGCCCGGATGCATCGGGTCGCCCTCGAAATCGAAGAACAAGTCGCCCGGGTCCGGCCGGGGCAGGCGGTCGAAGCCGAGGCCCGGGGCGGGCGTCAGGCGTTCGTAGCTCCCCTCGCCCGAGGCGGCACTCGCAATCTGGAGGCGGGCCTGCTGCGTCAGGCGGGCGAGCGTCTGGCCGCCGATGCCCGGCACGGAGGTGTCGAGCGCGGCCAGCATTGCCAGGGTCGAGACGCCCGCCGCCTTCAACCGTGCCGTCTGCCGTTTCGTCAGATCGGCCACGCGGCAGAGGTGATCCGCCTCGTCCCAGCGCACCTCGCAGTCCGGCAGCCAAGCGCAGGCGTCGCAATGGCCACAGGGATCGGGCGTCAGATCGCCCGGCAGCTCGGCGGCGAAGGCTTCGAGGCGCCCGGCCGCGCGCCGGACGTAGTAGCGCACCTCGTCGAGGGCGAACGGCAGGGCGCGATGGTCCGGGCCTTCCGTACCAGTCGCCAGCATCAGGACGCCCCGTTGCGCCGGGCGTCCCTGTGGACCCGCGAGGAGATCACCGTGGATCGCGAGCTGGAACAGGTGCTCGGGCCGCGCATGGCGGGCGAGCTTAGCGTCCCAGGGCTCGTAGGACCATGCCCAGCTCGGGCACGGCTCCTCGACCCGCACCAGGAAGCCGGCATGGCCGAGCCAGAGATCGGAGGCGAGCGTGCCGCGGTGGATGAGCGGCACCCCCCGGTCCATCGCGGCTCGGGTCGCCTCGGAGCGGGCGCGGTGAGGGCCGTGCGGGATCGTGACCGGCGGGCCGTGCTGGGCATGCAGGAACGCCGCGCAAGCCGCCTCGTGCGCCCGGCCCTTGCGGGCGATCAGGTCACCGTGCGGATCCTCGCAGCCGTCGAGAAAGGGCCGCTGCCCGCGCCGCGCCTCAATCGTCCAGGCGGCCGAGGCCGGGCAGCCGAGAAAGGCCGTGGCCAGGCTCGACGAGAGATGAATCGGGTCCTGGGCAGGATCGACGAGGGGCGGCTGGAACATCAGGGGATCGGCCTGGGCATGACGGCCCGTCATCTCCCCAGGCTGAAGCCCTCGCCCCGGCTCCGCAACCTGTCGCCGGGGATGCACAACTCTTCTGCCATGGAGTGTTGCCGGACGGCCTCACAGGACCGCGCGGGCGGCCTCCCTCGGTGACGCGAGCGAACGGCCATGGCCGCATTCCCGGGACGCCCGCCTCGGCCAACGAGGGCCGTTCGAGACGCTCTGCCCGGGCCCGGCCTATGGTCTATTCTGGCTTGATGCGGCGCTGCGTGGACGTGGAGCCGCCTTGCGGGCCGGTCAGTCATTTGTGCGCCACGACAGGGCGATTTGCGTGATGCGGGTTCGAGTGTTGCGTGCAAGCCATAGACAACAGCGACACGACTATCGTTCAAGTTTACAAAGAACGGTTAACAGTGGCGGAAACGGCGGTCGTGGTGCAAAGTGAGGCCGCCCAGTCCCCGAAGTGGGAGCCAGCAGCCTTCAATCGTACAGGCCGTGAGACAAATGGCAGGGCACGATCGCGCGAGAGGCTTGCTCCACCGATGGATAAGAAGGGCCTTACCGAGCGCGATATCTGCACGAAATTCATCCTTCCAGCGATCAGGAGCGCCGGCTGGGACGGGATGTCTCAGATCCGGGAAGAGGTATATTTTACCAAGGGCCGGATCATCGTTCGCGGCAAGCTGGTAACGCGGGGCACCGCCAAGAAGGCGGACATCGTCCTCTACTACAAACAGAACCTCCCGATCGCGCTGATCGAGGCCAAGGACAACAAGCATCACGTCGGCGACGGCCTGCAGCAGGGCCTCGGCTACGCGGCGACGCTCGACGTCCCCTTCGTCTTCTCGTCGAACGGCGACGGCTTCGTGTTCCACGACCGGACCGGGCAGAGCGCTCTGAACGAGTCCCATCTCGGGCTCGACGCCTTCCCGTCGCCGGCCGAGCTGTGGGCGCGCTACCGCGCCTGGAAGGGCCTCGACGCCGAGGCCGAGGAGATCGTGCTCCAGGACTATTTCGACGACGGCAGCGGCAAGACGCCCCGCTACTATCAGGTCAATGCCGTCAACGCCGCGATCGAGGCGATCGCCAAGGGCTGCGACCGCGTGCTGCTGGTCATGGCGACCGGCACCGGCAAGACCTACACGGCGTTCCAGATCATCTGGCGGTTGTGGAAGGCGGGCCGCAGGAAGCGCATCCTGTTCCTCGCCGACCGCAACGTCCTGATCGACCAGACGATGGTCAACGACTTCCGTCCATTCGGCGGAAAGATGGCCAAGCTCTCGACGAGCGCGAAGACCATCGAGCGGCAGGACGGCACCGCGGTCGACCTCACCCTCGCCCTCGACCGGAAGCGGCGGATCGACCCGTCCTTCGAGGTCTATCTCGGGCTCTATCAGGCCATCACCGGCCCGGAGGAGCGGCAGAAGCTCTACAAGGAATTCTCGCCGGGCTTCTTCGACCTGATCGTCATCGACGAGTGCCACCGGGGCAGCGCGGCCGAGGATTCGGCCTGGCGGGAGATCCTGACGCATTTCTCCGGCGCCACGCAGGTCGGCCTAACGGCGACGCCGAAGGAGACCAGGTATGTGTCCAACATCGACTATTTCGGCGAGCCGGTCTTCACCTACTCGCTGAAGCAAGGCATCAGCGACGGGTTCCTGGCGCCCTACAAGGTGGTGAAGGTCCATATCGACCGCGACGTCGAGGGCTATCGCCCGGCGATCGGGCAGCGCGACCGCGACGGCAACGAGGTCGAGGACCGCATCTACAACACCAAGGATTTCGACCGGGTCCTCGTCCTCGACGACCGCACGGTGCTGACCGCCAGGAAGATCACCGAGTTCCTCAAGGAGAGCGGCGACCGCTTCCAGAAGACCATCGTGTTCTGCGTCGACGAGGAGCACGCCGCACGCATGCGCCAAGCCCTCGTCAACGAGAACGCCGATCTGGTGGCCGAGAACCTGCGCTACGTCATGCGCATCACCGGCAGCGACAAGGAGGGCCAGGATCAGCTCGGCAACTTCATCGACCCGGAATCGCGCTACCCCGTGCTCGTCACGACCTCGCGGCTGCTCTCGACCGGCGTCGACGCCCAGACCTGCCGGCTGATCGTCCTCGACCGCGCGGTCGGTTCGATGACCGAGTTCAAGCAGATCGTCGGGCGCGGCACCCGGGTGCATGAGGACACCAAAAAATTCTTCTTCACGCTGATCGACTTCCGCGGCGCAACCGGCCATTTCGCCGACCCGGATTTCGACGGCGAGCCGGTGCAGATCTACGCGCCCGGCGAGGACGACCCGATCGTCCCGCCCGACGGGCTCGAAGAGGGCGAGCAGGCGCCGTTCGAGCTGCCCCCGGACGAGACCATCGTCGACCAGCCGGGCGGACCGCAAACGTCCGGCACCCCGACCCGCAAGGTCTACGTCGACGGCGTCGGGGCGCGGATCGTGGCCGAGCGGGTCGAGTATCTCGACGAGGCCGGCCGGCTCGTCACCGAATCCCTGCGCGACTTCACCAAGGCGGCGCTGCTGAAGCGGTTCGCGAGCCTCGACGACTTCCTCAAGCGCTGGAAGTCGGCGGAGCGCAAGCAGGCGATCCTCGAGGAACTCGAAGCCGAGGGTCTGGCGCTCGACGTGATCGCCGGGGAGCTGGGCCAGACGGACCTCGATCCGTTCGATCTGATCTGCCACGTCGCCTTCGACCGCAAGCCGCTCACGCGCCGCGAGCGGGCCGAGACCGTCCGGAAGCGCGACGTGTTCACGCAATACGGCCCGAAGGCCCGCGCCGTCCTCGACGCGCTGCTGGACAAGTACCGCGACGAAGGCGTGCTCACCCTCGACGACACCAACGTGCTGAGGGTGCAGCCGTTCACCGCGATGGGCAGCGTGGTGCAACTCGTGAAGGCGTTCGGCGACAAGGCGGGCTTCGAGCAAGCCGCGCATGCGATCCAGGATGCCCTCTACCAAGACGCCCTCTACCAGGAGACCGCTTGAGACATGATCGTCCGCACCACCGTCAAGTCGATCCAGGACATCATGCGTCAGGACGTGGGGGTCGACGGCGATGCGCAGCGCATCAGCCAGCTCACCTGGCTGTTCTTCCTCAAGATCATCGACGACCAGGACCAGGAACTGGAACTGACGAAGCCCGGCTACCAGTCGCCGCTTCCGCACCGCTTCCAGTGGCGCAACTGGGCGGCGGACCCCGAGGGCATCACCGGGCAGACGCTGCTCGACTTCGTCAACGACGCGCTGTTCCCGACGCTCAAGGGCTTGAAGCTCACCGGGCTGCCGGGTGACCGCCGCCGCGTCGTGCGCGACGTGTTCGAGGATGCCTACAACTACATGAAGTCCGGCCAGCTGCTGCGCCAGGTGGTCAACAAGATCAACCAGATCGATTTCAACGACCTCGACGAGCGCCGCCACTTCGGCGAGTTCTACGAGCAATTGCTGAACGACCTGCAATCGGCCGGCAATGCCGGCGAGTTCTACACGCCGCGGGCCGTCACCGCCTTCATGGTCGATCGCATCGACCCGCATCCGGGCGAAACCCTGTTCGATCCGGCCTGCGGCACCGGCGGGTTCCTGACCTGCGCGATCAAGCACATGGAGACGTCGTACGTCCGCACGCCCAGGCAGCGCGAGCGGATGCAGGGCGCCTTGCGGGCGGTGGAGAAGAAGCAACTGCCGCACATGCTCTGCGTCACCAACATGCTGCTGCACGGCATCGAGGATCCGAGCTTCGTGCGCCACGACAACACGCTGGCCCGCCCGCTGATCGCCTGGGGCAAGAGCGAGCGCGTCGACATCGTCGTCACCAACCCGCCCTTCGGCGGCCGGGAGGAGGACGGCATCGAGGACAATTTCCCGACCTTCCGCACCAAGGAGACCGCCGACCTCTTCCTCGCGCTGATCGTGCGGCTCCTGAAGGACAAGGGCCGCGCCGCCGTGGTGCTGCCGGACGGAACGCTGTTCGGCGAGGGCATCAAGACCCGGCTGAAGGAACACCTGATGGAGGAATGCGACCTCCACACCATCGTCCGCCTGCCGAACTCGGTGTTCAGGCCCTACGCCTCGATCGGCACCAACCTGCTGTTCTTCGAGAAGGGTCGGCCGACGACCGAGACGTGGTTCTACGAGCACCGGGTGCCCGCGGGCCAGAAGGCCTATTCGATGACGAAGCCGATCCGGCTGGAGCATTTCCAGGGCTGCCTCGACTGGTGGGGCGGGACGGCGCGCGAGGGGCGCGTGGAGACGGAACGGGCGTGGCGCGTCCCGATCGATGAGGTGAAGGCGCGGGGGTACAATCTCGACTTCAAGAATCCGCATGCAGAGGCCGAGGACCAGGGCGATCCCGAGGCGTTGCTGGCCAGTCTCGCCCGTGCCGAGGCCAAGACGGCGGGCTACCGGGATCAGTTGAAGGCGATTCTGGCTGAGGCGCTGGCCCGATGAACGCGGATCGTTTGTTGGCGTACTACGAGCAGGTGGCTGATGCGCCGGATGCGGTCGCGCGGTTGCGTCGGTTCGTTCTTGATCTAGCGGTGCGAGGGAAGTTGGTGCCTCAACATCCCAACGAGCGGCCTCTAAAAAGCTCTGATAAACCGCTCGGTGTTCTGCCCTTTGATCTACCCGACAACTGGTGCTGGTTTCGGGTTGGCGATCAACTGGATCTTTTGAATGGCATGGCATTCAAGCCGTCAGACTGGAACAAGTCAGGCTTACGCATTGTCCGAATTCAGAACCTCAATAATCACGACGCGCCTTTCAATTTTTGTGACCCTGGGAAGGCGCGCGAGCGATCGTTGATTGACGACGGCTCATTCCTGATTAGCTGGTCTGGCACACCGGGCACATCCTTTGGTGCTTTCATCTGGAACCGTGGGCCGGCTGTTCTAAATCAGCATATCTTTCGTTGCGATTTCAAAACAGATGCTTTCATTTCGTCGTTTTTACGCATTGCCATCAACGGCCGCCTCGACGCGATGATAGCGAAAGCGCATGGCGGCGTCGGTTTGCAGCACATCACAAAGGGAAGGCTTGAAGATGTCCTGATCTCTCTTCCTCCGCTCGCCGAGCAGCATCGTATCGTCGCCAAAGTCGATGAATTGATGGGCCTGTGCGACCGGCTGGAGGCGGCACGGGCGAACCGCGAGGCGATGCGCGATCAACTGGCGGCGGCGAGCCTCGCCCGCCTCACCGCGCCCGAGACGGTCACGCCGCGCCTCTCCGCATCGGCATCGAACCCGCCGCCGAACGTGGCGGCTCGATCCACCACGCCGGCCGCGACCAGTTCGCCGACGCGAGAGGCGGAGGACGCCTTCGCCGACCACGCCCGCTTCGTCCTCGACGCCCTGCCGGCTCTCACGGCGCGGCCCGATCAGATCAAGGCCCTGCGCCAAACTATCGTCAACCTCGCCGTGCGCGGCAAGCTCGTGCCGCAGGACGCGAACGACGAACCGGCCTCAGAATTGCTGAAGCAATTAAAAAAGGCACGAATTGCGCTCGAGGCAAAAGGCAAGACTCGAAAGGACAAGGGCGAATCGCCACCCCACTATGGGGGCGAACACGGTTTCGACTTGCCGAGCAGCTGGTCATGGGCGCGGCTGACTGAAATCGGACAGACGAAAACCGGCACGAGCCCAAACTCGGCAAACCCTGATCTATTTGGGAAATTCATCCCTTTTATCAAGCCCGCTGACCTCGACGGCAACCATATCAACTACGATGGACCCGGCTTGTCAGAGATCGGCATCTCCCACTCCAGGCTAGCCGCCGAGAACTCTATATTGATGGTCTGTATTGGTGCGACTTTGGGAAAAATCAACACCACCGCTCGCCCGGTGTGCTTCAATCAGCAGATCAACTCTCTAACGCCCTACTTGGATGGTTTAACCGCCTTCGTTGCAATCGCCCTAAAGACTTCGGATTTCCAGTCTTTGGCTTGGAGCAAGGCCAGCACAGGAACTTTGCCGATTATCAGCAAAGGCAAGTGGGAAGTGCTTTCAATCCCCCTTCCACCCCTGGCCGAACAACGGCGAATCGTCGCCAAGGTCGATTCGCTGATGTCAATATGTGACCAGCTTGAGGCGAGCCTCACAACAGCAGCCGCGATGCGCCGCCTTCTACTCGACGTGCTGCTCGTCGAGGCGCTGGCGCCAGATGAGGATTGTCTGGTGGAGGCGGCGGAGTGATCCTTCGCGATTGCACCGGGCTAAGGTTGGACGCAAACCGCGGCGGCGTGAACATCCGATTGGCCTGCAGCCCCTTGCCGTGCCGACGCACCGGTACTTGCCCGTGGAGCCTGCATCACGGGCGCCCGAACGCTACGGGCGACCAAACACCCCTCAAGCGTCGCTAGGCTCCTGCTTCTATGACCGACTGGATCCTCGCCTTCGGAATCGCCGCCCGCGACGCCGTCCTCGCCGCGGCGGGATTGCTGAAGAGCGAGGCCGTTCCGGGGCTCATCGCCGTCGCGCTCGTGCTCGCCCTGGCGCTCCTCGCGCTCCTCTACGGCCGGGGCATCGCTGCGCGCGTGGCGGCGATCCGCAAGCTGCGCCTCGTGGTGCGCCGGGCCACCGACGAGGCCTCGTTCGGGCGCTCCATCGCCGATCTCGACGCCGAGATCCTGCGCTCGGGCGGCCGGGGCGCGCGCAAGCAGGTCGCCACCGCCTGGGACAAGTACCGCGAGACGCTGGTCGAGCATGACGAGGACGGCGCGGTCATCCTGCGCAACTCGGTGCGGCCGGCGGTCTTCTTCAACGCCGACGACCTCGGCTTCGGCGCCGGGTTCTGGCGGGCGGTGCCGGGCCTGTTCGTGACGATCGGCCTGTTCCTGACCTTCCTCGGCCTGATCTCGGCGCTCGGCGCGATGGACCTCTCGACGCCGGACAAGGTTCAGAGCTCGCTGCGCGAATTGCTGCTGATCGCCTCGGCGAAGTTCATCATGTCGCTGACCGGCCTCCTGTGCTCGATCGTGTTCACGGTCGTCCTGCGCTGGGGCGTCGGCAGCGTCGAGCACGCGCTGCACACGCTCTGCGCCGAGATCGAGAAGCGCCTGAGCTTCATCAGCCTGGAGAACCTCGCCGCCGAGCAGCTGCGGGCGACCCGCGAGCAGCGGGAGCATTTCCGCCTGATCGGCCTCGAACTCGTGGCGGAGCTCGGCCGGCCCCTGCGCGAAGACATCCCGGCGGCGATCTCCAACTCGATCAACGCGACGATGGGCCCGCTGCTGCAGCAGGTCGGCCAGCTCGGCACCGATCACATGGGCAGCATGGTCAAGGACCTCTCGGCCCGCTTCTCCGACGACGTCGGCCGCGCCCTGGCGCAGGCGAGCGAGCGGCTGGTCCAGGCGGGCGACCGCATCGGCGAGCTGTCCACCCGGATGGACCGGAGTTCCGGCCGGATGGGCTCCGAGATGGACGCCGCCGTGACCCGGCTCGCCCAGGCCGTCGACGACCTGCGGGCCACGATGGGCGCCACCGCGGCCACGACGAACGATGCCTTCACCGACGGGGCGGACCGTCTCCTCGGCGCCATGAACCAGACCCTCCAGGAGATCCGCGACAACACCCGCGCGGGGGCCGAGGCGATGGGCGCCGCCGCGGCCGACATGCGCGCGGCGGCGGAAGGATTCCGCACCGAACTGGAAGCGGCGACCCGCACGGGGGCGGCCGACGCCACGGCCCGGATGCAGGCGGCCGGACAGGAGGCGAGCGCCCGCATCGGCGCCGCCGGCTCGACCGTCGCCGACGCCTTCAGCCGGACGGCGAGCGACATCGCCGAGGCGACGCGGGAGGTCGGCGCCAAGGCGGCCCGGGACCTGCTGGCGCCGCTGGACAGCATCGCCGCCCGCCTGCGCGAGACCGCCGACGGCGTCGCGGCCGCCGCGGGCGGCACCGGCCGCCTCGGCGACGGCGTGCGGGCGAGCGCGGAAGCCGCCGAGCGCGCGGCCGGCCAGTTCCGCGGCGCCTCGGAGGCCCTGGTCTCGGCGGCGGTGCCCTTGCGCGCCACGACGGAGCGGATCGAGACGGGAATCCGCCAACTGGCCGAGGCGACCCAGCACGTCGCGAGCACGGTCAGTCAGTCTGCCGAGCAGACCGCCCGCAGCGCCGCCGACGCGCTGGCCGCCGCGCAGACCGCGCTCGGCGGGCAGGCGCGCGCGATCGAGGCCTCGCTCGCCGGCGCCGGACAGCTGGTCGATCGCCTCAAGGGCCAGGGCGCACAGCTCGACAGCCTCGACGAGAAGCTCGGAACCGCCTTCGACCTCTACGCGGTGAAGGTCGCGGCGGCCGTGGACACCCTGTCCGACTACGTGCGGCGGATGCAGGCCGAGCTGGCGCCGGCCCTCGACACGCTGCGCGCCGTCGTCGAGCAGGCCGAGCCGTTCATCCCCGAGAGCCGGAGGCGCTGATGCGGGGAGCCATCCGTCGCCACGCGCATGACGAGGAGGAGGAATCGGCGTTCGTCTCGATGACGGACCTCACGGTGAGCTTCCTGTTCATCGTGATCATCCTGCTGGCCTTCTTCGCCTCGCAACTGAAGGACGACCAGACGGTCCCGGTGGCGGAGTACCAGCGGGTCTTCGACGAACGCAACGTCTTGCGCGCCGGCAAGGAGGCGCTGGAGCGCGAGCGCGACCGGCTGGCGGCCGAGACCACGGAGCTGCGGCGCGAGGTGGCGCGCCTGGAGGAGGAACTGCGCAAGGAGCGCACGAACCGCCTCCAGACCTACCTCTCCGCCGTATCGAACGAGCGCGACCGGATCCTGCGGACCTTGCGCGACCGGCTGCTGGCGGATTTCCCCGACCTCAAGGAGATCGTCAGCATCGAGGCCGACGCGCTGCGCT
The DNA here is from genome assembly GCF_004004555.2 of Methylobacterium oryzihabitans. Classification (GTDB taxonomy): domain Bacteria; phylum Pseudomonadota; class Alphaproteobacteria; order Rhizobiales; family Beijerinckiaceae; genus Methylobacterium; species Methylobacterium oryzihabitans. The sequence goes on along the minus strand of NZ_SACP01000037.1, from coordinate 4,849 downwards.
TCAAGGGAGACGGGTTGTTCGCCAGCGGCGCGAGCCGGCTCGCCGACGACAAGCGCCGGGTCGTCGCGGCGATCGCGGCCCGGCTGAACGAGCTTCTGCCGTGCTACACCTTCGGCAAGGCGGCGCGCTGGCAGGCGGCGTGCAACGCCGCCGGCGCGGTGATCGAGGCGGTGCAGATCGAGGGGCACACCGATGCCTCCGGCCAGGACCGCTCGAATTTCAGCCTCTCGACCGAACGGGCGATCGAGACCCTGTTCGCCATGAGCGGCCGCGAGCCCGCCCTGCTCGACGACCTCAACAGCGCCGGCCAGCCGGTCCTCTCCGTTTCGGGCTACGGCCGCCTTCGCCCCGTCGCGGACAACGCCTCCGAGCGCGGCAAGGCCACGAACCGGCGCATCGACCTGCGGATCATCATGTATACGCCGCAGAACGTCGAGGAGGTCGAGCGCATCAAGGACAGCCTCAGGCGCGGCCTTACCGGGACGGCGCTGCGATGAGCCTGGACGACATCCTCTCGCGGCTGCGCCTCCCGGAACCGCCCGCCCTGCCGAACCTCAAGGTTCTGACGGCGACCGCCGAGCGGGTCGTGCAACGCTGGCCGGACGTCGTGCCCGACCCGCCCGAGCGCGACCGCGACGCGCTGGTGCGGCGCATGCAGGCCCATCTCGCGCAGGAAAGGTGGGACGACGTGACGATGTCGTTCGTCGGGCAGGTGGGCCGGGCCGCCTTCGACGAGCGGAGGCGACGGCGGCCCGATCTGGCGGACCTGCGCCGCTTCTACCTCGACGAGGTCCGGGCCTCGCACCGGCCGACGTTCCTGGGGGCGATGGCCTCGGTCTACCTCGAGAGCTTCGAGCCGGGCGCCCCGCACACACGCGACCTCGCGCAGGCCTTGAGCGCGGTCCGCGACCGCCTGGGCGCGCGGTGGCGCGACCTCCTCGCGGCGATCCCGGAGGTGTTTCGGCCGGATGCGGCGCCCGAGGCCGTGGCGCAGGCGATGATGGCGATGCCCTCCCCCTGGTCGGGCCTGAGGGCTCTGGGCCTCCGTTCGCCGCATGCGCCGGGCCTGATGGATTTTGCTCACCTTGCCTATGTCGCCCGGCTCGAACCGACCCTGGCGACACGGGCCGGGATCGACCGGCTCTTCGCCTGGCTGAAGCCCGACGGGCAGGCCGCGGCCCGGTCGTCGGGGGCCAGCGAAGCGATCGAAGCGGTGCTCGGGCACTGGACGACGGGCGACCCGCCGGAGGCGGATCTCAGCGTCATCACCCAGTCCCTCGTCGGGTTCTACGGCGATCCGCGGGTGCAGCAGGGCGGGGCCTGGGCCGGCGTCGCACCGGATCGCCTCGCGGTGATCATGCGCTGGCTCACGGGCGAGAACATCCGGTTCTTCTTGGATGTCGTCTCGGCCGTCGAGACGAGCCACATGTGGGAGCCGCGGCGGCGCTTCTGGCTCAAGCTCCACGCCCAGCGCCGGATCGACGCGGCCTGGGTCGCCTTCTCGCCGAGCGGCACCGACTATGCCAAGCGCATGCTCGCTGCAACCGGGACCCGGGGCGTGCTCGCTTACGGCGAGCAGCGTGCGGGCGGCTCGCGGGCCAACACCTCGCTCCTCATCCTCAAATGCGGCGCCAAGATCGTCGTCGAGGGGTCGCACAATTATCGGGTGCACATCTTCCGCGAGGGAGATCCGCAAGCACCAGCTCTGTACCGAGATGCCTACGATTGCGAGCGCATCCGGCTGACGCCCGGCGCCGAGGCGAAATCGCATCTCGGCAACTGGCAGGGCTGGGTCGAGGAGAGGATCTGACCATGGCGCCCGCCCTCGCCTTCGCGTTCGATCCCGAGACCGTCACGCTCTCGTTGCCGAAGACCGGCGGCCTCCTCGGGCGGCTGGGGCTCCGGCGGGATCGCCGCGAGCTCGATCGTCTGCCGCCCGTGGAGCGCACGCTCCTCCTCGCCATCGCCGACCTGCGTGCGCTAGCCGCCGAGAAGCCTGCCGAACTCTTCGAGGTCACGGCCGACCGCATCCGCCTCTCCCATCGTCTGGCGGCGGCCCTCGACGCCAGGACGGCGGAGGCGATCGGCCTGCCGCCGACCGTCGACCTGGCGCTGCGCACGGACGCCGAAGGGGTGCTCGGATCCCCCTCGTTCCGCCTGCGCCACGAGTGGTTCAAGAACGGCCAGCGCCAAACCGTGCAGCGCGTCGGCGCCATCCTGAAGACCTCGGCGGGCGAACGGCGGCTGCCGGAATGGCTCATGGACGCGGTCGCGGTCTCGGAAGGGTTCGAGCCCGGGCGCAACGAAGCCCAGCATTGGAACGCCCTGGCCCGGTTCCGTCAGCTGCTCGACCCCGGCGTCCGAGTCGCGGATTCGACGCCGGCGGCCCGCGTCTCGATGACCGATTTCCTGGCCGGGCTCGAAGTCCGAATCGCGGACCGCTTCGCCCTCTCGCCCAAGGACGAAGACGATTTCGACGTCGTCCCGTTCTCGGGACCGAACCTCGCCAAGGCGGGGTATGACGAGGCGGCCGGCGTGCCGGAGGAGGCGGGAGAACTCGCAGGGCCGCTCCTGCGCGGCTTCCAAGACCGGGTGCGCGCGCGAGGCGCGCTCTCGGCCTATCGCCTCGGGCCCGGCAACTTCCTCGTCGTCGATCCCGCCGCCGCACCGGCCCTGTCCGTGATGGCCCGGATGCAGCACGCGCCCGTCCCGGAGCGAGAAGCGTTCTTGCGCAACCCGCGGCCCCTCATCGCGCAAGCGGTCGAAGCCGCTCTGCGCAGCGACGGCCGGCTCGACGGGCTCGATCCGATCGGCGAGGAGGAGGCCATCGAGACGGCCGCCCTCCCGCTGCTCGTCGAGACTCAGGAGTACGCCGACCGGGTGACGGGCATCGGGGTGTTCCGCAAGCCTGACCTGCAGATCGGCCCGGACAGCGGCACGACCTGGCTGCCGGAAGCCTTCGCGGCGCAGCTCACCCGCGCCCTCGAAGCCCTGGCGCCGGCGGAGGTCGACGCTCTGCACCATCGCGTCTCCGACGCGATGGTGGCCGGCGCGGCGACCGTCCCGTTCGCCGAACTCGACCTTCCGGCGCGGTCCGAAGCCCTCGCCCTCATCGAGCGCTATCGCGGAAGCGACGCCGCACCCGAGGATGAGAGTGAGACGGGGCGCGGTCCGTCCGACCCCCTCGTCCTCGAGACGGTCGTCAATTTCGACGCGCTCAAATGGGTGGCGCAGGTCAAGCCGCGCGTCATGACGGTGCCCGACACGCTGCCGTCGATCGTCCGCACGCCGCTCAAGGACCATCAGCGCGAGAGCTTCGCCTGGCAGGTCGCTGCCTGGAAAGCCGGCCTACCGGGCATCCTCAACGCGGATGAGCAAGGCCTCGGCAAGACCTTGCAGACGATCGCCTTCCTGGCCTGGCTGAAGCAGCACGCGGCCGATCCGCGGGCGGCCCACCGTGGGCCGGTGCTCGTCGTCGCGCCGACCTCGCTCCTCGTGAACTGGGAGCAGGAGGTCGCCCAACACACCGAGGAGCCAGGGCTCGGGAACCTCATCCGCCTCTACGGCTCCGGGATCGGCGCGCGGAAGCGGGCCGGCACGTCCGGGCGCGACATCGAGACCGGCGAGAGCAAACTCGATCTCGCCTTCCTGCGCGAAGCCCTGGATGAGGGACGGGCCCACCGCTCCTGGATCCTCACGACCTATACGACGCTGGTCAATTACCAGCACAGCCTGCGGCAGATCCCGTTCAGCGCGGTCGTCTTCGACGAGATCCAGGCGCTCAAGAATCCCGCGAGCCTGCGCGCTGCGGCGGCCCGCTCGGTCCGGGCGGATTTCCGCATCGGGTTGACGGGCACGCCAATCGAGAACGCCTCGGTCGATCTGTGGGCGATCATGGATCAGCTCGCGCCGGGATCGCTCGACAGCCTGCCCGAGTTTCGCGACCGCTACGGCACGCCCGAGGCGACCAACATGGCCGAGCTTCATCGGCGGGTTTTCGCGCCGACTCCGCCTCTGCCGGCCCTGGCGCTGCGGCGGATCAAGGACGTCGTCGCGCGGGACCTGCCGGACAAGGAGCGACGTCTGCATCCCAGACCGATGCCAGAGTGCCAGGCCGCGGCCTACGAGGATGCCCATTTCAAGCTCGCGCAGGGCGGTCTGGGTGCAGCGCTCAAGATGCTGCACCATATGCGCACCGTCTCTGTTCATCCGGGCCTCGACGGTGCCGAGGACGATGCCGCCTTCATCGAATCGTCGGCGCGTCTGAGCGCAGTGTTCGACATTCTTGAATCGATCGCCGAGCGGCGCGAGCGTGCGCTCGTCTTTGTCGAGCATCGGCGCATGCAGTATCGGTTGATCGAGCTTGCCCGTGCGCGGTTCGGGCTGTCCCGCATCGACCTGATCAACGGCGATACACCAATCACGCAACGCCAAGCCATCGTCAACCGGTTTCAGCGGCAATTGGCGAGCGAGGAGACCTTCGACCTCCTCGTCCTCGGCCCGAAGGCAGCGGGCACGGGGCTGACACTGACGGCCGCGACGCACGTCATCCACTTGTCGCGCTGGTGGAACCCCGCGGTCGAAGAGCAATGCAACGACCGTGTTCATCGGCTCGGCCAGAACCGTCCGGTCACCATCCATGTGCCGATGGCGATTCACCCAGAATATCGGGAGGACTCTTTCGACTGCCTGCTCAACGACTTGATGCTCCGCAAGCGCAGGCTAGCAGCCTGTCGGATTGGTATTTTGATCTGACGGGCGTGTCGTTTGCGGGGGTGGCGCGGGCCGTGAGGTCTCAGGCGTGGCACAAGCGGTGGAGGCGCCGGCAGTTGTAGGCGAGGGCGACGAT
>NZ_SACP01000036.1 GCF_004004555.2 Methylobacterium oryzihabitans | reverse complement strand
GAGCGCCCGCGACGAGGTCAGGGTGACGGGAAAGCGCACGCCCTCCTCGTCGCCGAAGGCCAGGACCTCGATCGCGAAGGGCAGCCGTTCGCCGCGGGCGTTCAGCTCCGCCACCGCGGCGATGGCGGCCCCGCCCCCGCCGGCGGCGCGGCGAGGCCGGCCGGCACGCCGCCCGCGACCGGGCGCGGCGCTACCTGCACGACCTCGCCCCCGCCCTCGACGCGATCACCGCCGAGGTCGGCCGCGGCAGCGGCGGCATCGCCCTGCGGCTGACCGAGGCCGGGATCCGCAAGCCGCGCGGCGGCACGATCTGGACCTCGGCCGACGTGCGCAAGCTCCAGCGCCGCCTCGCGGCGGAGAGGCGGGGATGACTCCACCCGATACCGCGTCGCCGCGCGGGCGCATCGGCGCCATCGACGCCCTGCGCGGCCTCGTCATGCTGCTGATGCTGGTCGACCACGTGCGGGAGTTCTTCTATCTCCACGCCCAGGTCACCGACCCGATGACCCTGCCGGCGACGCCGCCGGGCCTCGCCTGGACCCGGCTCGCCTCGCATGTCTGCGCGCCGGTCTTCATCCTGCTCGCCGGGCTGTCGGCGCACCTCTACGCGCAGCGCAACGGGCGCCGCGCCGCCGCCGGCTTCCTGCTGACCCGCGGCCTGCTGCTGGTCGCCCTGGAGGTGACGCTCGTCAACCTCGCCTGGACGCTGCGCCCGTTCCCGCCGGTGCTGTACCTGCAGGTGATCTGGGCGATCGGCCTTTCCATGATCGCCCTCGCGGGCCTGCTGTGGCTGCCGCGCGCCGGGCTCGCCGCGGTCGCGCTCGCGATCATGCTCGGGCACAACCTCCTCGACGGCCTCGTCCTCGCGCCGGGGGAGGGCGGCTTCGTGCCCTGGGCGATCCTGCACCAGCGCGCCCTGATCGCGCTTCCCTGGCCGTGGGAGGCCGCACGCACCTCCTATCCCGTGCTGCCGTGGATCGGCGTCGCCGCCGCCGGCTACGTCCTCGGCCCGCTCTTCGCCCCGTCCGTCGATTCGACGGCGCGTCGGCGGCGCCTCGTCGCCCTCGGGCTCGCGGCTCTCGCGGCCTTCCTCGTGCTGCGCGGCCTGAACGGCTACGGCGAGCCGGCGCCGTGGCAGCCCGGCGCGACGCCGCTCGCGACCGTGCTCTCCGTCCTCAACCTGACCAAGTATCCGCCCTCGGCCGGTTTCCTGCTCGCGACGCTCGGTCTCGGCCTGCTGGTGCTGGCGCTGTTCGAGGCGCTGCCCGCCGGCGGTCCGGGCTGGCTGCGGGTCTTCGGCGGGGCGCCGCTGTTCTTCTACCTCCTGCATCTCTGGCTGCTGCGGCTCCTCTACGAGGGCGGCCTCGCCCTCGGCCTCGCCACGCCGGGCTCCGGCCGGGTGGAGGCGCCGTCGCCCGCGGCCCTCTGGCTGATCGCGGCCGTGCTCGCCCTGCCGCTCCACGCCGCCTGCGCTTGGATGACCGGCCTGAAGCGGCGGTCGCGGTCCCGGCTGCTGAGGTATCTGTGAGACGATCCCCAGACGGTCAGTTGCGAAAATCGTATCGAAGCCCGCGGCGCGGGAGCGGCGCCCGTTTCGGCAGTGGGACATTCTTACTTTGCGCCTACACCCGCGATTCGCATAAGGAAGATTATGGAATTTCGGGTCGGTCGAGGCCGTGGAACGCCGCTGGCCTCCGGCGCGGTCACGACCCGGACGGCGAACCGCAGCCCGGATCGCGCCCGGTCCGCTCGAACGCGTTCACCGCGACGCGCGCGACCTCGCGCAGCGCGTCGCGGTCGGCGCCGGACGAGGCCAGCACGCCCATGCCCGAGGCGACCGTCGACAGGAACCGCGCCAGCGCCGCCGGGTCGGCGTCGTCGGGAAGGTCGCCCTCCTGCCGGGCTTGCAGGAAGCGGTCGCGCAGTTCGGCCTCGGTCATCGCCCGCTTCGAGGCCAGCGCGAACGGAATGTGCTCCGAGCCCTCCCCGCAGGCCAGCCCGCCCTGGACCAGCAGGCAGCCGGGCGGATTGGCCGGGTCGGTGTGACTGTCGGCGATGCTGCCGAGGAACCGCTCGGCCACGTCGCGCGCGGTCGGCGCGGCCAGCACGAACCCCATGTGCGCGGAGCGGCGCTGCGCGTAGCGGTCGAGCGCCGCCTTGAGCAGGCCCTCCTTGCTGCCGAAGGCCGCGTAGAGGCTCGGCGGCTTGATCCCCATCGCCCGGGTCAGCATGGCGAGGCTCGCGCCGTCGTAGCCGTGGCGCCAGAACACCTCCATCGCCTCGTCGAGGGCCTTGTCGGTGTCGAACGACCGGGGCCGCCCCATCGCCATTGTCCGCGGGCTCCAACTTTTGTAACGAGTGGTAGATAAGTCTCTTGACGCGCCGCGTCCATCCCGACATCTGTAGCGCACCATACAGATGTCGGAGTCGGTCGTGAACTCGCAGCGTGGCACCCCTTCAGGCGGTTCCCTCCGGCGCGGCGTCGGCGCCGGCCTCGTGCTCGCCCTCCTGGCGGGCACCGCCTACACCGTGGCGCCGGTCTGGCGCGGCGGCAATGCGGCGGTCGCCGCGGACCAGCCGGCCGAGCAGGCGATGCCGGCCCCGGTCGCCACGATCGCGCCGCGCGACGTGACCCTCTGGGACGAGTTCTCAGGCCGGCTGGAGGCCGTCGAGCGCATCGACGTGCGGGCGCGCGTCGGCGGCGCGATCCAGGCCACCCACTTCGCCGAGGGCGAGATGGTCAAGGCCGGGGATCTCCTGGTGACCATCGACCCCGCCCCCTACGCGGCCGAGGTCGAACGCCTGGAAGCCCAGGTCGCCGGTGCCGAGGCCCGCCTTGCCCTGACCGCGAGCGATCTCGAGCGCGGGCAGCGCCTGTCGGACCAGCGCATCGTCACGGCGCGCGACCTCGACGTGCGCGCCAACGCCTTCAAGGAGGCGAAGGCGAGCCTCGACGCGGCCAGGGCGGCGTTGCAGGCGGCGCGGCTGAACCTCGGCTACACCGAGGTCCGGGCGGCGGTGGCCGGCCGGGTCGGGCGGCGCGAGATCACGCCGGGCAACCTCGTGGCGACCGGAGCGGGCGCCGCCGTGCTCACCACCCTCGTCTCGGTCGATCCGATCCATGCCGGCTTCGACGCCGACGAGACCGTGGTCCTGCGGGCGCTGGCCTCGATCGCCGGGCCGGGCGGCAGCCGCGGCCGGCTCGACCGCATCCCGGTCGAGATGGTCACGGCCGACGGCGGCCGGGCCGCCGGGCACCTCCAGTTCATCGACAACAAGGTCGACGCCCGCACTGGCACGGTGCGGGTGCGCGCCTCCTTCGCCAACGGCGACGGCCGGCTGATTCCCGGCCAGTTCGCCCGGATGCGCCTCGGTCAGGCGCGGCCCGAGAGCCTCATCCTCGTCGACGAGCGGGCGGTGGGCACCGACCAGGACAAGAAGTTCGTCTTCGTGGTCGGGGCCGACAGCCGGGCCGAGTTCCGGGCCGTCACCCTCGGGCGGGCGGTCGAGGGCCTGCGGGTCGTGACCGCCGGCCTGTCGGCCGGCGAGCGCATCGTCGTCAACGGGCTGCAGCGGATCCGGCCCGGCGCCCTGCTGCGCCCCGAACCGGTGGCGATGGGCGAGCGGTCGCCCGGCGCCGCTCCCGGCCGCCTCGCCCAGCGCTGACGCCGGGCTTTCCGTCCAGGTCTCCGACACCGCGTCCGCGGCCGCGCCACGGGCGGCCGCCGCGCCCCTGCGCCTGTCTTCCCGCCCCCGGAGGGCGACATGAATCTCTCCCGATTCTTCATCGACCGCCCGATCTTCGCCGGCGTGCTCTCGGTGCTCATCTTCGTCGCGGGCCTGATCTCGCTGTTCGCGATGCCGATCTCGGAATACCCGGACGTGGTGCCGCCCTCGGTGGTGGTGCGCGCGACCTTCCCGGGCGCCAACCCGAAGGTCATCGTCGAGACCGTGGCGACGCCGATCGAGGAGCAGATCAACGGCGTCGAGGGCATGCTCTACATGTCGAGCCAGGCGACGACCGACGGCATCATGACGCTGACCGTCACCTTCCGGCTCGGCACCGACCCCGACAAGGCGCAGCAGCTGGTCCAGAACCGGGTCTCGCAGGCCGAGCCGCGGCTGCCAGCGATCGTGCGCCAGCTCGGCATCGTCACGGTGAAGTCCTCGCCCGACCTCACCATGGTGGTGCACCTCGTGTCGCCGAACGGGCGCTACGACATGACCTACCTGCGCAACTACGCGGTCCTGAACATCAAGGACCGGCTGGCGCGCCTCGACGGCGTCGGGCAGGTGCAGCTGTTCGGCTCCGGCGACTATTCGATGCGGATCTGGCTCGACCCGCAGAAGGTCGCCGAGCACGGCCTCTCGGCCGGCGACGTGGTGCGGGAGATCCGGGCCCAGAACGTCGAGGCCGCGGCGGGCGTCGTCGGCGCCTCGCCCGCCCTGCCCGGCCTCGACCTGCAGCTGTCGCTCAACGCGGAAGGGCGCCTCACCAGCGAGGAGCAGTTCGGCGACATCGTGGTCAAGACCGGCTCGGACGGCGAGGTCACCCGCCTGCGCGACGTCGCCCGGATCGAGCTCGGCGCCTCCGACTACGCCCTGCGCTCGCTGCTCGACAACAAGTCGGCGGTGGCGATCCCGATCTCGCAATCGCCGGGCTCGAACGCGATCCGGATCTCCGACGACGTCCGCCGCACCATGGCGGAGATCAGGCGCACGATGCCCGAGGGCGTCGACTACCAGATCGTCTACGACCCGACCCAGTTCGTGCGCGCCTCGATCGAGGCGGTGATCCACACTCTGCTCGAGGCGGTCGCCCTCGTGGTCGTGGTGGTGATCCTGTTCCTGCAGACGTGGCGGGCCTCGATCATTCCGCTGCTCGCCGTGCCGGTCTCGATCGTCGGCACCTTCGCGGTGATGCACGTCTTCGGCTTCTCGATCAACGCGCTGAGCCTGTTCGGCCTCGTGCTCGCCATCGGCATCGTCGTCGACGACGCCATCGTGGTGGTCGAGAACGTCGAGCGCAACATCGAGGCCGGGCTGTCGCCGCGCGACGCGTCCTATCAGGCGATGCGCGAGGTCTCGGGGCCGATCATCGCCATCGCGCTGGTGCTGGTGGCGGTGTTCGTGCCGCTCGCCTTCATCAGCGGGCTGACCGGCCAGTTCTACAAGCAGTTCGCCCTCACCATCGCGATCTCGACCGTCATCTCGGCGATCAACTCGCTGACCCTGTCGCCGGCCCTGTCGGCGCTGCTGCTGCGCGACCACCACGCCCCGAAGGACCGGCTGACCCGGGTGCTCGACACGCTGCTCGGCTGGTTCTTCCGCCGTTTCAACCGCGCCTTCGGGCGCGCCTCGGACGGCTACGGGCGCGGCGTCGGCGGGGTGGTGTCGCGCAAGGGCGCCATGATGGTGCTCTACCTCGTGCTGGTCGGCGTGACCGTGGTGCTGTTCCGCCAGATCCCCGGCGGCTTCGTGCCGGGCCAAGACAAGCAGTACCTCGTCGGCTTCGCGCAACTGCCCGACGGCGCCACCCTCGACCGGACCGAGGAGGTGATCCGCAGGATGAGCGAGATCGCCCTCAAGGAGCCCGGCGTCGAGAGCGCCGTCGCCTTCCCGGGCCTGTCGATCAACGGCTTCACCAACTCGTCGAACTCGGGAATCGTGTTCTCGACCCTCAAGCCGTTCGAGGAGCGCCGGGACCCGAGTCTCAGCGGCGCCGCGATCGCGCAGTCGCTCAACCGGAAGTACGCCGCGATCCCCGAGGCGTTCATCGCGATGTTCCCGCCGCCGCCGGTCAACGGGCTCGGCACGATCGGCGGCTTCAAGCTCCAGATCGAGGACCGCGCCGGCCTCGGCTACGAGGCGCTGAACGACGCCACCAAGGCGTTCATGGCCAAGGCCGCCCAGGCGCCGGAACTCGCCGGCCTGTTCTCCAGCTTCCAGATGAACGTGCCGCAGCTCTTCGCCGACCTCGACCGGACCAAGGCGCGCCAGCTCGGCATCCCGGTGACCGACGTGTTCGACACGCTCCAGATCTATCTCGGCTCGCTCTACGTCAACGACTTCAACCGGTTCGGCCGCACCTACTCGGTCCGCGTCCAGGCCGACGCGCCGTTCCGGGCGCGCCAGGACGATGTCGGGCTGCTCAAGGTGCGGGCCGGCTCGGGCGAGATGGTGCCGCTCTCGGCGCTGCTCCGCGTGCGCCAGACCGCCGGTCCCGAGCGGGCGATGCGCTACAACGGCTTCCTGGCCGCCGACATCAATGCCGGCGCCGCCCCCGGCACCTCGTCGGGGCAGGCTCAGGCGGTGGCGGCGCGCATCGCCGCCGAGACGCTGCCCCGCGGCTTCGCCTTCGAGTGGACCGACCTGACCTACCAGGAGTTCATCGCGGGCAATTCCGGGGTGTGGGTGTTTCCGCTGGCGCTGCTGCTGGTCTTCCTCGTGCTGGCGGCGCAGTACGAGAGCCTCGCCCTGCCCCTCGCGATCCTGCTGATCGTGCCGATGGGCCTGCTCGCGGCGATGTTCGGGGTCTGGCTGTCGGCCGGCGACAACAACGTGTTCACGCAGATCGGCCTGATCGTGCTGGTCGGCCTGTCGGCCAAGAACGCGATCTTGATCGTGGAGTTCGCCCGCGAGCTGGAATTCGCCGGACGGACCCCGGTCCAGGCGGCGATCGAGGCGAGCCGCCTGCGGCTGCGCCCGATCCTGATGACCTCGATGGCCTTCATCATGGGCGTGCTGCCGCTGGTCACCGCCACCGGGGCCGGCGCCGAGATGCGCAGCGCCATGGGCGTCGCGGTGTTCTCCGGCATGATCGGGGTGACCGCGTTCGGGCTGTTCCTGACCCCGGTCTTCTACGTGCTGCTGCGCCGCGCCACCGGCAACCGGCCGCTGAGGCAGCACGGGCATCCGGCCCCGGCCGCGCACCACGACAGCCTCGCCGGAGCGGCGTGAACGGCGCGCCGGCCCCCACCCGCCGGCGACGCATCGATTTCGTTGCCAAGGCAACATAATGGTTGCCCGAGCAACGGGATCGTGACAGCTTGCCTCCGAGAGCGAGTCATCGCCGACCACGGAGGAAACGATGGGCGAGGCCGGCCACCCGCGCGTGGCGTCCCGGCTACCGCCGCGTGCCGGACCCGGACGGCGTGGTCACGGCCGGCAGGTTCGCGTGGACGCGGTTGAGGAGATCGATCAGCGTCTCCCGCTGCTCCGGCGTCAGGCAGGCCAGCAGGCGTTGCTCGCGGTCGAGCGCCACCAGGATGATCTCGTCGTGCAACCGCTCGCCCTGCTCGGCGAGGCGGATCAGGCGCCGGCGCGCATCGCCCGGATCCTCCTGCGTGGCGACGAGGCCGCGGCGCTCCAGCGAGGCGAGGGTTCGGCTCACCGGCCCCTTGTCGAACCCGATCACCTGGCAGATGCGCGCCGCCGCGATGCCCGGCTCGATGGCGAGCAGCGACATGATCCGCCACTCGGTGACGTTGACGCCGAAACGCCGCTGGTAGGTGGCGCTGGCGCTGTGCGACAGCTTGTTGGCGACGAAGGTCAGGAGCGCCGGCACGTAGCGGTCGAGGTCGAGGCGCCGCCCGGCCTCCCCCGCCCCAGGCCCCTCCGCCCGTCCGGCGGCGTGCCCTGCCCGACCCGATGTCATGTCCGCCTCGTGGGTGTCCTCGGCCCGGGTTATGGCGCAGGCATCGCCGGGCGTCGAGGCCCGGGCAAGCAATCCGATCGACGGATCGTCGGGTCTCGCCCGTTCATCGTCCCGACCATGCAATAGAACCAAGATACGGGAGGACCGACCATGAGCCTGATCTCGTCCGAGACCTCTCCCGGGAGTGTCGATCCGGCGCCGTTCGCAGGAGAGATCCATTCCACCGGCGCGCCGGTCGTCGACGTCGATCCGTTCTCGACCGAGTTCTTCGAGGATCCGCACCGGATCCACGAGGCCCTGCGCGAGGCCGGCCCGGTGGTGTGGCTGCCGCGCTGGGGCGTCCACGCGGTGGCGCGCTACGACGAGGTCCGGGCCGTCCTGCACGACCCGGCGACGTTCTGCTCCGGCCGCGGCGTCGGGCTGAGCGACTTCGCCAAGGAGCCGCCGTGGCGGCCCCAGAGCCTGATCCTGGAGGCCGATCCGCCGGCCCACGGGCGCACCCGCGCGGTCCTCAACCGGGTGCTGTCGCCCGCCGTGATGAAGACCCTGCGCGGGCGGTTCGAGGCCGCCGCCGCCCGGCTGGTGGACGACCTCCTCGCTCGCCGGGAGATCGACGCGGTCACCGACCTCGCCGAGGCGTTCCCGCTCTCGGTGTTCCCGGAGGCGGTCGGCCTGCGCCGGGACGGGCGCGAGCACCTGCTGCCCTATGCCGGCCTCGCCTTCAACGCCTTCGGGCCGCCCAACGAGCTGCGCCGGCGCGCCTTCGAGACCGCGGCGCCGCACGTCGCCTGGGTGATGGAGCAGTGCCAGCGCGAAAACCTCGCGCCGGGCGGCTTCGGCGCGGCGATCCACGCGGCGGCCGATGCCGGGGCGATCACCCACGACGAGGCGCCGCTCCTCGTGCGCTCGCTGCTGACGGCCGGGCTCGACACGACGGTGAACAGCATCGGCGCGGCGGTCTACTGCCTCGCCCGCTTCCCCGAGGCCTGGGCGCGGCTGAGGGCCGAGCCCGGCCTCGCCCGCGCGGCCTTCGAGGAGGCGGTGCGCTTCGAGAGCCCGGTGCAGACGTTCTTCCGCACCACGACGCGGCCGGTCGAGATCGGCGGCGCGCGGCTCGACGAGGGCTCCAAGGTGCTGATGTTCCTCGGCGCCGCCAACCGCGACCCGCGCCGCTGGGACGAGCCCGGCCGCTACGACCCCGGCCGCGCGACGGTCGGCCATGTCGGGTTCGGCTCGGGCATCCACATGTGCGTCGGCCAGTTGCTCGGCCGGCTCGAGGGCGAGGTGATCCTGTCGGCGCTGGCCGCCCGGGTCGGGTCGATCGCGATCGGCGGCCCGGTCGTGCGCCGCTACAACAACACGCTCCGGGGCCTGGAGCGCCTGCCCGTCACCCTCACGGCTGCCTGAAGGACCGAGCCCATGCCGACCGTCACCGTCATCCGCCCGGACGGCGCGCGCCGCGACCTCGCGGTCGCCGCGGGCACCAGCCTGATGCAGGCCGCGATCGCCCAGGGAATCGAGGGCATCGTCGCCGAGTGCGGCGGCAACGCGATGTGCGCCACCTGCCACGTCTACGTCGCCGAGGACTGGGCCGACCGCCTGCCGCCGCTGAGCGACGACGAGGACGCCCTCCTCGACGGCGCGGCGGCCGAGCGCCGGCCGACCAGCCGGCTGTCGTGCCAGATCACCGCGACGCCCGAACTCGACGGGCTCGTGGTGAGCCTGCCCGACCGGCAGGTGTGAGAGTAGAACCAACAACACAGGGGGGAGGACGAGGAATGCGCAGGACGATGCGGGCGGCTTTGGCGGCCGCGACGCTGCTCGCCGCCGGTGCGGCGGCGGCGGCGGCGGAGGTCTCCGACGGCGTGGTGCGGGTCGGCGTGCTGACCGACATGTCGGGGCCGTTCCAGGACACCAACGGCCAGGGCTCGGTCGAGGCCGCCCGGATGGCCGCCGAGGACTTCGCCGGCGGCGGCAAGGGCATCCGGGTCGAGATCGTCGCCGCGGACCACCAGAACAAGGCGGATGTCGGCTCGGCCATCGCCCGCAAGTGGCTCGACGTCGAGAAGGTCGACGCCATCGTCGACGTGCCGAACTCGTCGGTCGGGCTCGCCGTCAACGCGCTGGTGCGCGACACCCGGATGGCGCTGCTCGCCTCCGCCACCGCGACCTCGGACCTCACCGGCAAGGCGTGCTCGCCCAACACCGTGCAGTGGGTCAACGACGCCTGGGCGACCGGCAACACCACCGCGGCCGCGATGATGAAGCGCGGCGGGACATCCTGGTACTTCCTGACCGTGAACTACGCCCTCGGCCAGGGCATCGAGGCGGAGGCGAGGACCTACGTCGAGGGCCACGGCGGCACCGTGAAGGGCGCGAGCCGCCACCCGCTCGGCACCGCCGACTTCTCGTCGCTGCTGCTCCAGGCCCAGGGCTCGGGCGCGTCGGTGGTCGGGCTCGCCAATGCCGGCGCCGACGCGATCAACATCGTCAAGCAGGCCAACGAGTTCGGGCTGAAGTCCGGCGGCCAGTCGCTGGTCGCGTTCCTGGTCTTCATCAACGACGTCCACGCCATGGGCCTCAAGGACGCCCAGGGGCTGCTGCTGACCGAGTCGTTCTACTGGAACATGAACGACGAGACCCGCGCCTTCGCCAGGCGCTTCGCCGCGCGCCCGGGCCAGGCCGGCAAGGTGCCGAGCGGCAACCAGGCGGGCGTGTATTCGGCGACCCTCGCCTATCTCGACGCCGTCGCCCGCGCCGGCAGCGACGACGGCCGCACCGCGGTCGCCGAGATGAAGCGCCGGCCGCCGCGCGAGCGGCTGTTCGGCGACCTGAGCGTGCGGCCGGACGGGCGGGCGATCCACCCGATCTACCTGTTCGAGGTGAAGAAGCCGGCCGAGTCGACGGCGCCCTACGACTACTACACGCTCCTCGACACGGTCCCGGCGGATCAGGCGTTCCGGCCGATGGCGGAGGGCGGCTGCCCGATGGTGAAGTGATACGGGAGGCTCAGCACGCACGAGCGCGGTGGATGTCCGCCTCGCGGCAGCGACCGCGCAGCGGTCGCCGGGATCGCCTCAAGCGATCAACCGGATGTCGCAGGGCGCCCGGGACCGGCTCCGGGCGGTCCTCACGACTGCGCGGCCTCGCCCGGCGCGATCCGGCCCACGATCGCCTCCCGCGCCGCCCGCGAGGCGGCCAGCCGCGCCTTCGCCCGGTCGAGGATCGCGGGCGAGGCCGTCTGCGGGGTGCCGGCGTCGAAGGGCGGGGCGGGTGCGTATTCCAGCGCGAGCTGCACCGTCTCGGCCTCGTCCCGGCCGACCAGCGCGGCGACGACCGCGAGGCCGAAATCGATGCCCGCGGTGACGCCGCCGGCAGTGATGAAGCGGCCGTCGCGCACGAGGCGGCCGGTCTCCGGCACGGCGCCGAGGCGGGCGAGGAAGTCGTGGGCGTTCCAGTGCGTCGTCGCGCGCACGCCCGCGAGCAGCCCGGCGGCGGCGAGCACCAGGGCGCCGGTGCAGACCGAGGTGACGAAGCGCGCGCCCTTCGCCTGCCGGCGCACGAAGTCGAGGGTCTCGGGATCCTCCAGCAGCGCGTTGACC
Source organism: Methylobacterium oryzihabitans (assembly GCF_004004555.2). Taxonomy (GTDB): domain Bacteria; phylum Pseudomonadota; class Alphaproteobacteria; order Rhizobiales; family Beijerinckiaceae; genus Methylobacterium; species Methylobacterium oryzihabitans. The sequence continues at coordinate 49,177 of NZ_SACP01000036.1, read as the reverse complement.
CCGCCGCCGCCGGGCACGCAGAGCACGTCGAGGGGCGGGCAGCCGGCGAAATCGAGCGTCGGCGCGAAGGCGAGCCCGGTCGAGGACGGCACCGGCGCGAGCGACTTCGCCACGAGGTCGACCCGCACGCCCTCGGCCGAGGCGAACACCTCGTAGGGGCCGGTGAGGTCGAGCTGCTGCACCTGCGGAAAGACGAGGATTCCGACCCGGACGGTCATGGCGGCGCTCCTGGTTGACGCCGCCACCCTAGCCGCGCAGCCTGCGGCACGATCGCCAAAGGCCCCTCGCTTCTTGCCAACCATCCCACCGACCCGCTCCGTCGAGATCCTGTGCTACCCCGGCGTGCAGTTGCTCGACGTCGCCGGTCCGCTCCAGGTCTTCGCCAGCGCCAACGAGTTCGCGCCGCTTGGCGCCCCCGCGCCCTACGGGCTCGCCGTGGTGGCGGCGGCCGACGAGGTCGTGGCGACGGCGGGCCTGCCGTTCCGCACCGCGCCGCTGCCGCCGGCCGACCGCCCGCTGCACACCCTCGTGGTCGCGGGCGGGCGCGGGGTCGATGCCGCCTGCGCCGACCCGGCCCTCGTCGGCTGGGTGCGCCGGCGGGCGGCGGCCGCGCAGCGCACGACCTCGGTGTGCAGCGGCGCCTTCCTGCTCGCGGCGGCCGGCCTGCTCGACGGCCGCCGGGCCGTGACCCACTGGGACCGCTGCGCCCAGTTCGCCCGCCAGTACCCGGCCGTGCGCCTCGATCCCGACCCGATCTTCGTTCGCGACGGCGCGATCTGGACCTCGGCCGGGGTGACGGCGGGCATCGACCTCGCGCTCGCCCTGGTCGAGGCCGATCTCGGCCACGCCGCCGCCCTCGCGGTCGCCCGCCAGCTCGTCGTGTTCCTCAAGCGCCCGGGCGGGCAGGCGCAGTTCAGCACCGTGCTGTCGCTCCAGAGCCGGGACGGACGCTTCGAGCGCCTGCATGCCTGGATCTGCGACAACCTGTCCGCCGACCTGTCGCTGGCGGTCCTGGCCGAGCGGGCGGCGATGAGCCCGCGCAGCTTCTGCCGGCACTACCGCGAGGCGACCGGCCGCACGCCGGCCCGGGCGGTCGAGGCCCTGCGGGTCGAGGCGGCGTGCCGGATGCTGGAGGCGGGGCAGCCGGTCGGCCGCGTTGCCACCCGGTGCGGCTTCGGCTCCGAGGAGACCCTGCGCCGCAGCTTCCTGCGCGCCCTCGGGGTCGGCCCGCAGGCGTACCGCGCCCGCTTCGCCGCCGGGATGACGGATGGCGGATCCGGCCGCTATGAGCGGACCATGGCTGCCACGGACCCCACCCGATGACCACCCTCCTCGCCTATGCCGGCGCGGCGCTCGCCGAGATCGCCGGCTGCTTCGCGTTCTGGGCCTGGCTGCGCCTCGGCCGCTCGCCGCTCTGGCTCGGGCCCGGCCTGCTGTCGCTGGCGCTGTTCGCGTGGCTGCTCACCCGGGTCGAGAGCGAGGCGGCGGGCCGCGCCTACGCGGCTTATGGCGGCGTCTACGTCGCCGCCTCGCTCGCGTGGCTGTGGACCGTCGAGGGCCAGCGGCCCGACCGCTGGGACACGGTGGGCGCTATGGTGTGCCTTCTCGGCACCGGGATCATCCTGCTCGGTCCGCGACCGGCCTGACCGGGTCAGAACGCCGTGCTGGCGTAGGCCATCGCGGCGACCATCCCTTCCGGGTCGCCGGAATGCCGGATGCCCGCCACCACGACGATCAGCAGCACGAGGCTGAGGATGGTGACGGCGAGGAGGGCCGTGAGCGTGTCGGCCCAGTCCCGCGCCCAGTGGATCGCGACGCAGCCCACCGTGAACCCGGCGGCCTCGGCCACCGGAACCAGTTCGATCACGCTCATCGCCGTCCTCGCAGGCCCACAGGAAGGCGCCATGCTGCACTGCAAAACGCTCCCGGACCATCCCCGCCGATGCACGGCGGCGTTTCCGGCAGCGCCGATCTCGCAGATGCGAAGGAACCTTTCGCGGCGCCGCGCGTCCAGCACTCGAACCTTCGCCGCAGGACGCCCCCCGATGCCCGCACCGCCCCGCCCGACCTTCGCGGGCCTGCCCGCCGGGGATCCCGACCGTCTCGCGGGGACGGGCGTGGCGATCCTCGGCGTCGCCAACGCCTCGCCCTACGAGATCGGGCAGGAGAGCCATGCCGCGGCGGCGCCAGCGGCCTTGCGGGCGGCCTCGGCGAGCTTCGCGCTGTCCCACCTCGACTTCGACCTCGACGGGCCGTTCCCGGCGCCGGACGGCGGCGTGGTCGATTGCGGCGACGTCGCCACCGACCCGTCGGACCCGGAGGGCAACCGCACCCGCATCCGCACCGCGGTCGGGGCGGTGCTCGCCGCGGGCGCCGCGCCGCTCGTGCTCGGCGGCGACGATTCGGTGCCGATCCCGGTGCTCCAGGCCTATGAGGGGCACGGGCCGCTGACGATCCTGCAGATCGACGCCCATGTCGACTGGGGCGACGTGATCCGGGGCAACCCGCTCGGCTACGGCAGCCCGATGCGGCGGGCCTCCGAGATGGCGTGGGTGGCCGGCATGGTCCAGGTCGGCATCCGGGGGCTCGGCAGCGGCACCCCCGACCAGATCGCCGACGCCCGCGCCTGGGGCAGCCGGCTCGTGACGATGCGGGAGTTCCGCCGCCTCGGCCCCGACGGCGTGGCCGCCCTGGTGCCGGAGGGCGCCGACGTCTTCCTGAGCATCGACGTCGACGGCCTCGACCTCGCGATCATGCCGGCGGTCAACGCGCCGACGCCGGGCGGGCTGTTCTACCAGGACGTGATCGAGCTGCTGCACGGGGTCGCCGCCCGCGGGCGGATCCGCGGCGCGGCCCTCGTCGAGCTGGTGCCGGACAAGGACCGGGACGGCCTGTCGGCCCTCACCGCCGCCCGCCTCGCCAGCACCGTCGCGGCGCTGATGTGGCGCGGGGCGGCCCCTGCGGCAGGAGTTTCGTAACCCTAACCGGCCATCGTCCGCCCGCATCCTCGGACAGGAGGCGGGCGATGGTCCTGCGTCAGCGTGTTTCGTCCCTGCGGTCCGGCGCCGCCGCCCTCGCGTGGCTCGCCGGCTGCGGCGCGTCCCTCGCCCAGGCGCCGGTCCCGCCCGGAACGATTCCCGTCGAGACGCCGCGCCCGGCCGAGCCGGCGCCCCTGCCGGTCGGGCCGGTGCGCCCGACGACGGTCGAGGCGGAGAAGCCGGCGCCGCGCGCGCCCGAGCCAGCCCGGGCGGCGGAGCCGGTCAAGCCCGCCGACATCAAGGCCGCCGAACCGGCGAAGAAGCCGTCGCGCGAGCTGCCCCCGGTGGTGCTGGCGCGGATCTCCCAGGATCCGAGCCCGGTCCTGACGCCGGCGACCTTCCTCGACACCCTTCGGATGGCCGACCGCTATCAGGCCATCGCCGAGGCCGGCGGCTGGCCGGACCTGCCGGCCGACCTGACGATCAAGCCCGGCGAGCGCAACCCGGCGGTGCCGGCCCTGCGGCGCCATCTCGTCCTCACCGGCGACCTCGCCGCCGAGGCGTCGGCCTCCGACGTGCTCGATCCGGCCCTGGTCGCGGCGGTGAAGCGGTTCCAGGTCCGGCATGGGCTGCCGGATTCCGGACTCGTCGCCCGGCTGACCGTGAAGGCCCTCAACGTCCCGGCGGCGACCCGCCAGCGCCAGCTCGCCGCCTCGGCGGCGCGGCTGATGGGATCGAGCTTCCCGTTCGGCGAGCGCTACGTCGTGGTCAACATCCCGTCGGCCACCGTCGAGGCGGTGGAGCACGGCGCGCTCGCCCGCCGCTACGTCGCGGTGGTCGGCAAGCCCGACCGCGCCTCGCCGCTGGTCGAGACGAAGATCACCAACGTCAACTTCAATCCGACCTGGACCGTGCCGGTGTCCCTGATCCGCAAGGACATCATCCCGCACATGCGCAAGGATCCGGGCTACCTCGCCAAAATGCACATCCGCATGCTCGACGGGCAGGGCAACGAGGTCCAGCCGACCGCCGTCGACTGGTCGACCGAGAAGGCGGTGAACTACACCCTGCGGCAGGATCCGGGCTTCGACAACTCGCTCGGGCAGGTGCGGATCGACATGCCGAACCGCCACGCGGTGTACCTGCACGACACGCCGTCGAAGTCGCTGTTCAGCCGCGACGTCCGCTTCCACTCTTCGGGCTGCGTGCGGGTGGCGGAGGTGAAGGAACTGGTCGGCTGGCTGCTCGACGGCACCCCCGGCCCGGGCGGCCCCGGCACCGCCTGGGGACCGATGGAGATCGAGACCGGCATCGCCACCGGCGAGCGCCGGGACATCAAGCTCGGGAAGCCCGTCCCGGTCACCTTCGTGTACATGACCGGCTACGCCACGCCGGACGGCCGGGCGCATTTCCGCGACGACGTCTACGGCCTCGACAGCGGCCCAGCCGCCCCGGCGCAGCCGGTCGCGGCGCCGGTGGTCCGCCCGGTCGCGGATCCGACCACGACCGCGACGATCCCGAAGCGGCCGGTGCCGGCCGCCGATGCCGCCCGTCCGGCGGCCAAGCCGCAGCCGGCGGCGCGGCCGCCGGCCTGAGCAGGCGCCCGAAACGCAGCCGCGCCCTGGAGCCTCCTCGATCGGTGCGTCGAAGCATCGAGCACAGGAAGCTCCCCTTTCCCGGACGACTGAAGCGTCAGCGGAAGGAGATCCGGGATCCAGCACAACAAGGCGCGAAGCGTCCGTACACAGCGACAGCGCTGATAGGCGGAGCCGCTTCGCGGCGAGCCTTACGGCTGGATCCCGGATCTCCTTCCACTTCGTTGCAGTCGTCCGGGAAAGGGGAGCCTGTTCAGCCGCCGGCCCATGCCAGCCCGAAGCAGAACGGCATCGGGCTCGTTGCTCCTGCACCATGGCCGCCGTCGAAACGGCGGCCGGCCAGCGGCGCTCAGCGCGGCGCCACCACGATCGGCGGCGGGGGCGCGGAGGGCATGCTCTGGCTGCGCATCATGTCGCCGCGGATCTGGTTGGTGTTGAACTGGTTCTGCTGCTGGATGCTGCGGATCTGGCCCTGGGTCTCCATCGAGCGGTTGAGGCCCTCGACGGTGCGCTCGGCGCGGGAGACGGTCGGCTGGTTCTGGGCCATGGCGGGCACCGCGGCTAGGGCGAGGCTCGTGACGAGCAGGGCGTGGAGACGCATGGCGATCCTCTCCTGTGGGGTATCGACGCTATAGCGGAACGACGCCGGAGGCGGGCCGGGGGTTCCGTCCGGCGGCGTCGCACCCTCGACGCCGTTCGCGTTTTGGTCCAGTGAGAGGGCATGACTCGCCAACCCGCAGGGGCCGAGGCGCCCTCCCCCGCCACCTCGATCGCCGCGCGCGCCCGCGCCGCCGTGGCGCCGCAGGGCGCGTCCTATCTCGACGGGCTCAACCCCGAGCAGCGCCGCGCCGTCGAGGCCACCGAGGGGCCGGTGCTGGTGCTGGCCGGGGCCGGCACCGGCAAGACGCGGGTGCTCACCACCCGCATCGCCCACCTCATCGCCACCGGCCGCGCCCGCCCGTTCGACATCCTGTCGGTGACCTTCACCAACAAGGCCGCCCGGGAGATGAAGGAGCGCATCGGCGCCCTGATCGGCCCGGCGGGCGAGGGCATGCCGTGGCTCGGCACCTTCCACGCCATCGGCACCAAGATCCTGCGCCGCCACGCCGAGCTCGTCGGCCTGCGGCCCGACTTCACCATCCTCGGCACCGACGACCAGCTCCGCCTGCTCAAGCAGGTCATCGCCGCGGCCGACATCGACGAGAAGCGCTGGCCGGCCCGCAGCCTCGCCCACGCCATCGACGGCTGGAAGAACCGCGGCCTCGGCCCCGAGCAGGTGCCCCCCGGCGAGGCCGGGGCCTTCGCCCACGGCAAGGGCGGCGCGCTCTACGCCACCTACCAGGAGCGGCTGAAGACCCTCAACGCGGTCGATTTCGGCGACCTGCTGCTGCTGTGCCTGCGGCTGTGGCGCGAGAACCCGGACGTCCTCGCCGCCTACCAGACCCGCTTCCGCTACATCCTGGTCGACGAGTACCAGGACACCAACGTCGCCCAGTACCTGTGGCTGCGGCTGCTCGCGCAGTGGCACCGCAACGTCGCCTGCGTCGGCGACGACGACCAGTCGATCTACGGCTGGCGCGGCGCCGAGGTCGACAACATCCTGCGCTTCGAGCACGACTTCCCGGGCGCCGTCGTGGTGCGGCTCGAGCGCAACTATCGCTCGACCGGCCACATCCTCGCCGCCGCCTCGACGCTCATCGCCCGCAACGAGGGCCGGCTCGGCAAGACCCTGCGCACCGAGGCCGTCGCCGGCGAGAAGGTCACGGTGTCGGGCGCCTGGGATTCCGAGGAGGAGGCCCGGACGCTCTGCGAGGCGATCGAGGGCTTCCAGGCCAAGGGCCACGACCTGTCGCAGATCGCCGTGCTGGTGCGGATCTCGGCCCAGATGCGCGAGATCGAGGACCGCTTCGTCCAGCTCGGCCTGCCCTACCGGGTGATCGGCGGTCCGCGCTTCTACGAGCGGGCCGAGGTGCGCGACGCCCTCGCGTACCTGCGCCTGACGGTCAACCCGGCCGACGACCTCGCCTTCGAGCGGATCATCAACACCCCCAAGCGCGGGCTGGGCGACGCGACGCTCCAGGCCCTGCACGGCCTGTCGCGCCGGGCGCAGGTGCCGCTGCTCCAGGCCGCCCGGATGGTGATCGAGACCGAGGAGCTGAAGCCCAAGCCGCGCTCGTCCCTGCGCGCCCTGGTGGCGGGCTTCGGGCGCTGGGCGAAGCTTCTCGAGAACCAGCCGCATTCCGAGGTCGCCCAGACCGTGCTGGAGGAATCCGGCTACACCGAGATGTGGCAGAAGGAGCGTTCCGCCGACGCCACCGGCCGGCTCGAGAACCTCAAGGAGCTGGTGCGCTCGATGGAGGAGTTCCCGGACCTGCCGGGCTTCCTCGAACACATCGCCCTGGTGATGGACGCCAACGAGGGCGAGGGCGGCGCGCGGGTCAGCCTGATGACGCTCCACGCCGCCAAGGGGCTCGAATTCGACACCGTGTTCCTGCCGGGCTGGGAGGACGGGCTGTTTCCCAACCAGCGCGCCCTCGACGAAAGCGGCCGGGCCGGGCTGGAGGAGGAGCGGCGCCTCGCCCATGTCGGCCTCACCCGGGCGCGCAAGCGGGCGAGGATCTCGTTCGCGGTCAACCGCCGGGTCCACGGCCTGTGGTCGTCGACGATCCCGAGCCGGTTCATCGACGAGTTGCCGGAGGCGAGCGTCGAGGTGCTGGAGGCGCCCGCGCACTACACCGCCGGCGCCTCGCGCTTCGACCGGCAGGCGGTGCCGTTCGGCTCGTCCTACGGCACGCCGGGCTGGCAGCGGGCGCAGGCCAACACCGCCGGCCAGGGGCCTTCGCGCGAGCCGTTCGGGCGCGGCGGCGGCCGGCGCGGGCCGCAGCAGATCGAGGGCACGCTGGTGGCGAAGTCCACCGGCACCGCCTCGGCCTACGCCGCCGGCATGCGGATCTTCCACACCAAGTTCGGGCCGGGCTCGGTCGAGGCGGTGGACGGCAACAAGCTCACGGTCGCCTTCGACAAGGCCGGCCGCAAGATGGTGCTCGACAGCTTCGTGGAGCCGGCCTGACGCCGGCGCCAGCCGGTGCCGGCTATGGCCGGCACGATGCCTCAACGATGCCCCACGAGCCGGCGCATACGGCTCGTGCGGCGCCGGTGGTTGTCGTAGTGCACGACCGTCACCGCCCACAGCGCCCCCGGCGGCCAGCCGATGACGGTGATCTGCAGCAGGAAGCACATCAGGGCCTGGACCGGCCGGTTCCGTTGCATCAGGGCGAGCCATGGCAACACGACAGCCACCGTGCTCATCGTTGTTCTCTGTTTCTGGGCTGGAACGACCGTGCCGCCGGAATGGCAGCGCCGTCAAGGAACGTTCCTGCCTCTGAGTTAAGACATCCTTCGTTGTTGCCGCAGATGCGCCACATTTCGGCCCGGCCGCGACCGAACGGTCGTTCGGGTGGCGACCGTGCGCTTTCTGCAACGCTCTGCGCCCTCCTGTGCGCTTTGGGCCACACTTCCGCCCTGCGTCATCGTAGCCGCGGGATCGTCGCGGCATTGGTGCAACGCGGTAATTGTCCGTTGTGCGGCGGCGACCTACCCTGACCCCCGATCGTGATGGACTTGTCCACCATCGCATCGGCCGGTCCTGGAACCGGCACAGGGTCAGGCGGTTGAATCGTTCAAGAACAAAGGAGTCATGGGACACGAGAGGGCACACGAAAATCGGCACCACAAGTCCAGTGGGAGTGTTGATCCATGAAGAGACGACGCGCACGACTTGAGCTGGTCGAAGACCGATCGATCCGGGTCCACCGCACCCGGTTCGAGGAAGAACGCAACCCGCCGCCGATTCAGCCGATCACGGCCAAGCAGGCCGAGTATCTCGAAGCCCTCGGATCCCACAGTCAAGTCATCGTGCTCGGCCCGGCCGGCACCGGCAAGACCTACATCGCCGGAACCCGCGCCGCCGACCAGTTGCGCCAGCGCCGCATCGCCAAGGTCGTCATCACCCGACCCAACGTTCCCTCGGGCCGCTCGCTCGGTTACTTCCCCGGCAGCCTCGAGGAGAAGATCGCCCCCTGGGTCGCGCCGCTCACCGAGACCATGAAGGAGCGGATGGGGGCCGGCGCCTTCGACATCGCGGTCAAGGCCGGCGACATCGAGGTGGTGCCGTTCGAGGTGATGCGCGGCCGCACCTTCAAGAACTGCCTCGTGATCCTCGACGAGGCCCAGAACACCACCCCGGCCGAGATCAAGATGTTTCTGACCCGGATCGGCGACGACACCCAGGTCATCATCAACGGCGACGTGTCGCAGACCGACCTGCGCGAGACCTCGGGCCTGCGCACGGTGATCCACCTCGTGAAGAGCCGGATGATGCCGATCCCGATCGTCGAGTTCGGCCTCGACGACATCGTGCGCTCGGGCATCTGCGCGGAATGGGTCAGGGCCTTCGAGGAGGCGCGACTCTAGGCAGACGCGCGTCGACGGGCCGACGCTTCGTCCGCTCGGCTCGTCGTCGTGCCGCAGGTCTGTCCTCGCAGAAGCCGCAGCCACTTTCGCGGAACCTGCTTGGGGCCGGCCGGAGCGGAGACCGCTCCGTCCACCGGATCGTCTTTCAAGGCAGCGCCGCCCCGGTCCGACCGCGGGCGGCGCTCGTCTTGCGGACGGGTTTCACTCCGCCCGCGCCGCCGCCTTGCGGCCGCCGCGGCGGGGGGGCCGGGCCGCGGGCGCCTCGGAGGCCTCGGCTTCCGGAGCCGCGCCGACCTCGGCCTCGAAACCCGCTCCGTCCGACCCGGACGCCTCGTCGGCGGCCTCGGTCACGGTCCGCAGGGAGCGGCGGCGCTGCTGCCCGAGGCCGAGGGTCTGGGCCAGTTCGGAGCGCTGCTTGGAATAGCTCGCCGAGGTCATCGGGTAATCGACCGGCAGGCCCCATTTCTGGCGGTAGGCCTCCGGGGTCAGTCCGCGCAGGGTCAGGTGCCGGCGCAGGGTCTTGTAGGGCTTGCCGTCCTCGAAGCTGATCAGAACGTCGTGGGTGATCGACCGGCGGATCTCGGACGGCGTCGCCCGTGCCGGAGCGGCCACCGCCGGCTTCGGGTCCGCCGCGGCCTTCAGCGCCGCGAAGACGTCGGCGATGAGCCTCGGAAGATCGCTCGCCTGCACGTTGTTGTGGCCGACATAGGCCGCAATGATGTCGGTGGTGAGCGTAGCGAACTGATCCGGCTTTGTGCTGTTCTCGTCCATGCGCGACGGCCCCCGGTGAGTTGGAAGGTGCTGAGCCGCGCCTGTGTAGTTAGGGAAGCAACGGAAAACAAGGCGAACCACAAGTAGTGAAACCACTTCCGCACGGTTTTGTGCGAACCGCCGGGGATCGGGTGGCTTTCGCGCCACCCGGGAGCGCCGGAGATATGATGCGGCCGGCCGGTTTTCTCCTCCCGCGCCGGCGGCCCCCGAGGCGGCGACTTGCCCGGATCGCATCGGGGCGCGGGGCGGAAAAGATCTTTTCCGTACCTCGGCCCGGCTCGGTCTCGCCCCCACGGACGGGGGCGCCGCCGGGCCGCGGCGGGCCTCATACGATTTTCGATGGATCGCTTCAGGCGACCGCAAGCGGTCGCTTTCGCGATGCGAAAATCGGCTTCGCTCAAGCGCCGCGCGGGCCGATGATACGAAATCCGGAAGCGATCTTCCGGATTTCGTATCAGTTGCTCACCGGCATGGCCGTCCCTTGCGGATGAAACGGGATCGCGGAATTTCTGCACCCGTTACAGCCATCGAAGACAGTTTTTGTCTTGGCGCGGCTCCCCTCTCCCGAGTGGGAGAGGGGTCGGGGGTGAGGGTGGAGACGGTTCAGAAGAAAGCGCAAAGGGTCGAGCTGCGCAGCTCGACGCTCGGTGCAACTTACGGAACCCGAGCCACCCTCACCCCTACCCCTCTCCCACCCGGGAGAGGGGATCCCGCGCTTAAAATTTCGACTGCAAAATCAGTCGTTTGCAGCGAGTTTCTATTTAGGGCTGCTCGAACCGGATCGGCTGCGCGCCCTTGTACAGGGTCATGCGGCCGAGGTCGTAGACGTGCTCGATGCCCTGGGTGATGGTGAGGAAGTGGTTGCCGGCGAGCTGCCCGACCTTGCTGGCGAAGTGCACGCCGCCATAGGCGAGCAGGATCTCGGTCTCGCTGATCCCGCCCGGATACAGGATCATCTGGCCCGGGGCCGGGTAGCTGGTGTGGTTCTCGTAGCCGACGCCGAAATCGAGGTCGCCGAGGGGCATCCACACGCCCTCGCCGCTCCAGCGGACGTGGACGATCTCGCTGACGAACGGCAGGGCGTTCAGGAAGGCGGCGCAGGTCTGCGGCGCCTTCTCCATCTCCAGGCGGCCCATCAGGTCGTAGGGGCCGGCCTTGATCTTCAATTCCTGCATCGGGGTCTCCTGGGTTGGGGAAGCGGATCACGGCGCCAGATGGCGCAGGACGTCGACGAGGAGGCGCACCGCCACGCCGGCATCCGCCGCCGTGATCGATTCGGCCGGGGAATGGCTGATGCCGCCGGCGCAGCGCACGAACACCATGCCGATCGGGCACAGGGACGCCAGGGCCAGACCGTCATGGCCGGCCCCGCTCGGCAGCAGGAATGGGCGCAGGCCGAGCCGCGTCGCCCCCTCGGCGAGGGCTTGCTGCAACCACGGCGCGCAGGCCGCGGCGGGCGCGTCGTAGCCCCGCGCCACCGCGAGGCCGACGCCGCGCCGCGCCGCGATGGCGGCGAAACGCTGCATCAGATCGTCGAGGGCGGCGCGGCGCACGGCGTCGCTCGGGCTGCGCACGTCGAGGGTGAAGCGCACCTCCCCGGCCACGACGTTGACCGCCCCCTGCGGCACCGCGACGACCCCGACCGTCGCGACGAGGTCCGGCGTCTCGCCCGCCACCGCCTCGGCGGCGAGCACCATCTCGGCGGCGGCGGCGACGGCGTCGCGGCGCAGGCGCATCGGCACCGTGCCGGCATGGCCGGCCTGCCCGGTGACCGTCACGGTGAAGCGGCTCGCCCCCGCGATGGCGGTGACGATCCCGACCGGCAGGCCCTCGGCCTCCAGCACCGGCCCCTGCTCGATATGCACTTCGAGGTAGCCGAGGATCGCGTCCGGCGCCCGCGCCAGGGCCGGCAGGCCGTCCGGGTCGCCGCCGAACGCCGCGAGCGCCTCGCGCAGGCCGATCCCGTCGCCGTCGCGGGCGTCGAGGGCGTCCGGCGCCACGGTGCCGGCGAGCGCCCGCGACGAGGTCAGGGTGACGGGAAAGCGCACGCCCTCCTCGTCGCCGAAGGCCAGGACCTCGATCGCGAAGGGCAGCCGTTCGCCGCGGGCGTTCAGCTCCGCCACCGCGGCGATGCCGGCCACGACCCCGAGGGTGCCGTCGTAGCGGCCGGCATCCCGGATGGTGTCGATGTGCGAGCCGATCAGCAGCGTGCGCGCGCCGGGCTCGCGCGCCTCGTAGCGGCCGACCACCGTGCCGGCGGCGTCGAGGGAGGTCCGCATCCCGGCCTCCTGCATCCAGGCCGCGACCTGGACGGCCGCCTCCCGGTGGGCGGGGGTGAGGTAGAGCCGGGTCAGGGCGCCGGGATCGGCGCTGAACCGCGCCAGGGCGTCGAGCCGGCGCATCACGGCCTCGCCGGCCTCGGGCGGAACGCACGTCATCGGGGTCTCTCCTCGATCAGCGGTCGCGGGCCGGCGCGGCGAGCACGGCCTCGGTCGAGGTGCCGGCCTCGCCGTCGAGCACCCGGCGGGCCTGCTCGCGGTCGATGTCGCCCTCCCAGGCGGCGATCACCACCGTGGCGACGCAGTTGCCGACGAGGTTGCCGAGCGCCCGGGCGATGCCGACGAACCAGTCGACCGACAGCACCAGCACGAGGCCGATGACGGGAATCGCCGGCACCGCCGAGAGCGTCGCGGCGAGAACCACGATCGCCGAGCCCGGGATGCCGTGGGCGCCCTTCGAGGTCAGGAGCGAGATGCCGAGGATCAGCATCAGGTCGCCGAAGGCGAGCGGCGTGTTGGTCGCCTGGGCGATGAACACCGTGGCGAGGGTGAGATAGAGCGAGAAGGCGTCGAGGTTGAAGGAGTAGCCGGTCGGGATGACGAGGCCGACGGTCGAATCCCTGATCCCGAGGGCTTCGAGCTTGCGCATCACCTGCGGCAGCACGCTGTCGGAGGAGGCGGTGCCGGCCACCACCGTCAGTTCCTCGCGCAGGTAGGCCAGCAGCTTGACGAGGCTGAAGCCGGCGAGGCGCAGGATCAGCCCGAGCACCCCGAACACGAAGAGCGCGACGCCGGCATAGAACAGGGCGACCAGGGCGCCGAGCTGGGCGAGCGAGCCGACGCCGTAGCGCCCGACCGTGAACGCGACCGCCCCGAGCACGCCCAGCGGCGCCAGCCGCACGACGAAGCCGATGACCTTGAACAGGACCGTGGTGATCCGGTCGATCGACTGCGCCAGGGGCCGCCCGCTCTCGCCGAGCAGGGCGAGGCCGGCCCCGAACAGGATCGCGATCAGCAGGACCTGGAGGATGTCGCCCTTGGCGAAGGCATCGACCACCGTGGTCGGGATCAGCTTGAGCAGGAACTCGACGGTGTTGGTGACCTGCCCGACATTGGCGGTGTAGCCGGCGATCGCCTTGGCATCGAGGCTGGCCGGGTCGATGTTCATGCCGACGCCCGGCCGCACGACGTAGGCCAGCACGATGCCGAGGACGAGGGCGAGGGTGGTCACCGCCTCGAAGTAGATCAGCGACTTGAGTCCGACCCGGCCGACCTTGCGCAGGTCGCCGGCCCCGACGATGCCGTGGACCACGACCCCGAACACCAGGGGCGCGATCACCATCTTGATGAGCTTGATGAAGCCGTCGCCCAGCGGCTTGAGCGCCACCGCGAAGCCCGGCGCCAGCACGCCGAGGGCGACGCCGAGCACCAGCGCCACCACCACCTGGCCGAACAGGGTCGTGAAGAAGCGTGGCATCGCGTGTGCATCCCGGCTGCGGCGGCCGCGCTCGCCGGAGGCGACGCAGGGTGAACCGGCACACTCTGGGTCGGCGTTACCTAGACGTCCAATATTTTGTTCGGCATGATCGGTTCGTCGAACCTATGGATGCCGGGTCGTGGAGCTTCGCCACCTGCGCTACTTCGTGGCGGTGGCGGAGGCGCTCAGCTTCACCGCCGCGGCCGAGCGTCTCGGGGTGTCGCAGCCGCCCCTGAGCCAGCAGATCCGCGATCTCGAGACCGAACTGCGCACGACGCTGTTCGTGCGCACCAGCCGGCGGGTGGCGCTGACCCAGGCCGGCGCGGCCTTCCTCGACCAGGCCCGGGCGATCCTGGCCCAGGTCGAGCAGGCGTCGGAACAGGCGCGGGCGATCGGCGGCGGCCTCTGCGGCACCCTCGACATCGGCCTGACCGGCTCGGTGCTGACCGGGCCGCTGGCGCGGCTGATCCGCGCCTACGGGCTGCGCTATCCCGAGGTGACGGTGCGGCTGCACGAGATGCCGCCGGGGGAGCAGCAGGCGGCGCTGCACGGGCGGCGCACCGACATCAGCTTCCTGCGCCGGCCGCCCGAGGACCCGGACCTCGTCGCCGAACTGGCGTGGCCCGAGCCGGTCGGCGTCGCGCTGCCGCAGGACCACCGCCTCGCCGCCGCGGACAGGGTCGCCCTCGCGGACCTCGCCGGGGAGCCGTACCTGTCGCTGCGCCTGCGCGACTCGCCGTTCGCGCGCTACCTGTGGGGGTGCTGCATCGAGGCCGGCTTCCTGCCGCGCCTGACGCAGCAGGTGGTCGAATCCGCCTCGCTCGTCAGCCTCGCGGCGGCGGGTCTCGGCGTCGCGCTGGTTCCGGCGCAGGTCGGCGCCCTGGCCGGTCCGGGCGCGGTCTACCGGCCCCTCGCCGATCCGGCGCCGGCCGCCGACGTCAGCGCCGTCTACCGCGCGCCGCCCAACGCCGTGACCGGGAACCTGCTGCGGCTGATGCGGGAGACGCGCGCGCCGGCGGTCTCCGGCTGAGCCGGCGTCTCGTCAGTTGGCGGCGTCGGGCCGGGGCTGCGGGGCACCGGCGACCTGATGGCGGGGCGAGGCGGCGGCGCGTTTGCCGGCCTCGGCCGGCTTCGCCGCATCGCGGCCTTCGGAGCCGGGTTTCGCGGCTGCCGCCGGCTTGCCCGGATCGACCTTGCCCGCGTCGACCTTGGCCGGGTCCGCCTTGGCCTGCGGCGCCGGATGGGGCCTGGGCGCGACCTTGCGGGTGACGGCGAGCGGCGCGGGGGCGGCGGGCTCGGCCGCCGGGGCGGCCGCGACCACCGCGGGGGCCGGCGTCTCGGCGGTCTTGGACGCGAACAGGTTGCCGAGGATCTTGCGGTAGGCGGACGGGTCGTCGTCGGCGCTCGCCACCGCGACCGGCGCGGCGGAGGCGGTCGTGACCGGCTCGGGCGCGGTGGACGGCTTCGTCGCGGCGAGCACCCGGGCCGCCTCCCGGGTCGGGATCGGCGGCGCCAGGGTGGCGGGGGCCGCGAAGGCGAGCGGGGTCGGCTTGCCCGTCCGGGCGGCGGGCACCGCCTCGCGGGTGTCGGCCATCAGCAGCGGCTTGCCCCTGACGTCGACGGCGAGTTCCTGCGGCCCGGCCGCCAGGGCCTCGGGCCGGCTCACCATGCCGAGCGCCGGGCGCCGCACCGGGGCCTCCGCGACCTGGGTCTCGCCCGAGGACGGAGCGGGATCGCGGAAGAACGGGTTCTGGCCGCCGTCCTGGTAGACCACCCGCACCGCCGGGGTGCCCTTGGCGACGAGGTCGGCGACCTCCTGCTCGTCCTTGACGCGCTTCTCGGCCACCAGGGTGTCGACCCGCGGGCTGCACGAGCCGGCGGCGGCGTCCTGGCCGCCGAACACGTAGTGGGTGCCGCAGACCCCGACCCGCGGCTCCTCGTGCAGGGCCTCGAAGTAGTCCGAGCCCTCCTTGAGGTTCTTCCAGAACGGCATGTGCGGGTCGTGGCGGAACTTGGCGATGTTCTGCGCCGTCATGCGGAACGGATAGGACTGGAACTGGAAGCCGCGCTGGCCGCCGTTGAAGGCGTCGCGGGCGATGGCGTAGATCTCCGAGATCGCCTCGTCGGTCATCGCGAAGCAGCCCGACGACGAGCAGGTGCCGTGCACCATCAGGTAGCGACCGGTGCGGTTGTTGGCGCGGTCGAAGGCGTTCGGGAAGCCGGTGTCGAACGACAGGTAGTACGAGGAGTTCGGGTTCATCTGCCCCGGGGTGATGGTGTAGAACCCCTCCGGCGCCTGCCGGTCGCCCTCCTTGATCTTCGGCCCGAGCTGGCCCGACCAGCGGCAGATCGGGAAGGTCTTGAGCAGGGCGTACTGGCCGCTGGTGCCGCGCTTCCACACCTCCATCTCGGCCTCCTTCTTGTAGGCCCGGATGAGGATCGGATCGCTCGCGCTCATGCCCTTGGTCGACATCAGCGCCAGGGTCGCGGGCGGGACCGGGGTGAGGTGCTTGGTCGAGCCGCCCCCGGCGAAGCCGCCGTCCTGGCACGCACCGAGGGAGAGCCCGAGCGCCAACACGCACGCCGCCAGCACCGGACGCTTCGCCATGGGGATCCCCGTCTTCCGTCACCGCCCGCCGCGGCGGGTCGTCAGTCACGACCCCCATAGCGTCGTTAGGCTTGACCAAGCCTTACCGCAACGCGGCGGCCCGGCCGTCGCGACCGCGGCGATGGGTTTCGCAAGGCCCGAGATCTGCGCCATCTTCGGCGAAACCATGGCCGCGACACTCGTCGCACCTGTGCAAGACGGGGATGGCGGCGATCGCAACAAGCACAGGACCGGCCTTTACGAAGGCGTCAAGCCGCGGCCAGATCCGGCTGTGGCCGCCGGCCGCGGATCGCGGATTCCCGCGACCGTGGCGCAAAGGTCACAGCTTGCGGCCGATTTCGAGGAACTTCTTCGCCCGGTGGTCGCGCACCGCCTCGGCGTCGCGGCCGGCGAGGTCGTCGAGGGCCTTCAGCATCGCGTCGCCGGCCGCCGCGATCACCACCGCGGGGTCGCGGTGGGCGCCGCCGGTCGGCTCGGGCACGATGCCGTCGATGACCCCGAGCCGCAGCAGATCCTGGGCGGTGATCTTCATCGCGGTGGCGGCGTCCTGCGCCCGGGCGGCGTCGCGCCACAGGATCGAGGCGGCCCCCTCCGGCGAGATCACGCTGTAGATCGCGTGCTCCAGCATCAGCACGGTGTTGGCGGTGGCGAGCGCGATGGCGCCGCCCGAGCCGCCCTCGCCGATCACCAGGGTGACGTTCGGGGTCGGCAGGCCGAGGCAGGCCTCGGTCGAGCGGGCGATGGCCTCGGCCTGCCCGCGCTCCTCGGCCTCGATGCCCGGATAGGCGCCAGCGGTGTCGACGAAGGTGAGGACCGGCAGGCCGAAGCGGCCGGCCAGTTCCATCAGGCGCACCGCCTTGCGGTAGCCCTCGGGCTTGGCCATTCCGAAATTGTGCCGGATGCGCGCCTCGGTGGTCGCACCCTTCTCCTGGCCGATGACGCAGACCGGCCGGCCGCGGAAGCGGCCGAAGCCGCCGACCACCGCCTCGTCCTCGCCGAAGGCGCGGTCGCCGGCGAGCGGCACGAAGTCCTCGATCAGCCCGGCGCAGTAATCGACGAAGTGCGGCCGCTGGGGGTGGCGCGCGACCTGGGTCTTCTGCCACGGCGTGAGGGCGGCGTAGAGCTCGGCCAGGGCCGCGGCGGCCTTGGCCTCCAGCCGGCCGACATCCTCGCTGATCGACACGGCGCCGTCGCGGTCGCCGAGCGCGCGCAGTTCCTCCAGCTTGGCCTCGAGTTCGGCGACCGGCTTTTCGAAGTCGAGGTAGGAGCGCATCGCAATCCGTGGGCGGCGGCGGAAGCGGCGGGACGCCGCCGGGGCCGGTGCCGAAAAGCCCTCCGGCCGGGGTGCCGGAAAGCGGCCGGAGGCTTGGCGAAGGGTCGGGCGGCTGTCAACCCGAGGCCCTCTTGGGAACGGATCGGCACGGGGGTTGCGTCGGGTCCGCGATGGGATACCGTCCAGATCCAGGCAGGACGGCATCGGACGCGCGGCAACACTCGGACGGGCTACAGCGTTGTCACGTCGCATCATCTGGGACCGGAGCGGCAATCCGATTCCCTTTGTCAGCCAAGCGTTGAAGATAGACCCCTACAGATGCGCCGATGCCTTGCACACGATCAAACAAGCGGCCGGGCTGAGCCCGAAGGACGATACGGTGATCTACGACAACGGGGACGTGACCGACAAACTCAGCGGCGACGAGATCGGGAACCTTCACGATGAGCACTGATCCACGGCCGCTTCCGGCCACCTATGCGGCCATCGTGTTCAAGGGCCCCGACCTGGACCCCCAGTTAATATCCGCGATACTGGACACCGAACCGACCCTCTCGTACCGGCGCGGCGAGGACCATGTCGTCGCCGGCAAGCCACTGCAGCGACAATTCGGGATCTGGATCTACAGCACGAAGAACAGAGTGCAATCGACGAGCCTCAAGCAACACCTGGCCGCGTTGGAGCGAATCATCATCGGGGAGATTTCTCCCTGGCCGGAGAGAGCCCTGGGGAAAGTCCAGGATCTGATGAAGGAACCCGGCATGGAATTCCGGGTCGACGTATTCTGGTACGGCGCTGCCGACGCCAAGCTGCCAGAGATCAGCCGGTCGTTCCGGTACGTCGTCTCCGCGGCGGGCGGCACGATCGAGACCGATTTTCACAGGGACGACGAGGCGACGGAGGCGGCCTGAACGCCCCTCCTTCGCAGCCGCGCACGGCTCGGGCGAGACGACGACGGCCCCGAGCGGAGCGGATGCCATGCCGGTTCCCTCCGGCGAACCCGGCCGCCGCGGCATTCGGCGAGCACCGTTAGGGAACCGTGAAGCGGCGGAACCTGCGGGAGAATCAGCGACATCGCGGCGCTCGGGCGGTCCTTCGAGCGCCGCAACCGCGCCGGCCGCGGCGCGCGCCGGCTTGCGCGGACGGCCCGGCGCTGCCTTTATCCGCGCACTCGCAGACAGGGGCCGGCACGGGCCGCGAACGGAGGTTCAGGTGACGTCAGAGACGCCCCAAGCGGATCCGCCGGAGACGGATCGCGTCCTGGTGCTCCAGGGCGGCGGCGCCCTCGGCTCGTATCAGGCCGGCGTGGTCGAGGCGCTTCAGGAGGCCGACATGACCCCCGGCTGGGTCGCCGGCATCTCGATCGGGGCGATCAACGCCGCGCTGATCGCCGGCAACCCGCCGGAGCGGCGGCTCGAACGGCTGCGCACGTTCTGGGAGCGGATCTCGTCGGGGGTGCAGATCGGGCCGCTGTTTCCCGGCGAGCAGGCCCGGGCCGCCTTCAACGAGTGGAGCGCCGCCTGGGGCGCGACCTTCGGGGTGCCGGGCTTCTTCCTGCCGCGGGTGCCGCCGGCGATGTTCTACCCGGCCGGCGCCGCCGAGGCGCTGAGCTACTACGACACCGCGCCGTTGCGCGACACGCTGCTCGAACTCGTCGACTTCGACCGGATCAACCGGCGCGAGACCCGGCTCAGCGTCGGCGCGGTCAACGTTCGCACCGGCAACTTCGCGTATTTCGACAACCACCACGAGCGGATCGGCCCCGAGCACATCATGGCCTCGGGCGCGCTGCCGCCGGGCTTCCCGCCGGTCGAGATCGACGGCGAGTTCTACTGGGACGGCGGCATCGTCTCGAACACGCCGCTCCAGCACGTCCTGGACGAGGAGACGGTGCGCGACCTGACGATCTTCCAGGTCGACCTGTTCTGCGCCCGCGGCCCGCTGCCCCGGACCATCGCCGATGCCGGCGAGCGCGAGAAGGACATCCGGTTCTCCAGCCGCACCCGGCTCAACACCGACGCGCAGAAGCAGGCTCACGAGGCCAAGGCCGCGTTCCGGAGGCTGATCGAGAAGCTGCCGCCGGACTTGCGCGAGGACCCGGACGTCGCCTTCCTGACCGAGTCCAGCCACGAGAACGCGGTCACGATCGTCCAGCTCATCTACCGGCGCAAGACCTACGAAGGCAACGCGAAGGACTACGAGTTCTCGCGCCGCACGATGCAGGAGCACTGGGCGGCCGGGCGCAGCGACGTGCTGCGCTCCGTGCGCCACCGCGACTGGATCGCCCGCTGCCGGCCCGAGCAGGGCGTGGCGGTGTTCGACCTCACCCGGGACGCACGGGACTGATCCCGGGCGTCGCCGCACCGTCACACCGATCCCCGATCAACGATCTCCCTGCCCCCGAGGAGCCAGACCGCGATGACCCGTGACGAGATCCTCAAGGCCCCGTCGATGCCCGCCACCTGCCCGAGCTACCCGCACGGGCCGTACCGCTTCATGCGGCGGGAATACCTCATCATCACCTACGAGACCGACCCGGATGCGCTGCGCGCCGCCCTGCCCGAGCCGCTGCAGCCGGCGCCCGGCAACCTCGCCTTCTACGAGTGGATGAAGATGCCGGATTCCTCCGGCTTCGGCGACTACGAGGAGAGCGGCTCGGCGATCGTCGCGACCTGGAACGGCGAGCCGTGCAACTACTCGGTCCAGATGTACCTCGACGACGAGCCGCCGATCAGCGCCGGCCGCGAGATCTGGGGTTTCCCGAAGAAGTACGGCGTGCCGCGCCTGAAGGTGATGAAGGACACGCTGACCGGCACCCTGCACTACGACGACGAGCGGGTGGCGATGGGCACGATGACCTACAAGCACCGCAGCCTGGAGGACCAGCTCGACGCGGTGCGCGAGGGCATCGGCCACCTCAACGTCAACCTGAAGCTGATCCCCGACGTCGACGGCAGCCCGAAGATCGCGCAGCTCGTCGGCTACCGGCTGAAGGACATCCACGTCCACGGCGCCTGGGAGGGCGACGCCCGGCTCCACCTGATCCCGCACGTCAATTGCGGCGTCGCCGACCTGCCGGTGCGCCGGATCGTCCGCGCCCGCCACCAGGTCGTCGACTTCACCCTGCCCTACGGCGAGGTGCTGCACGACTACCTCGCCTGACACACCACAGGGCAATCGGGTCACCCGATTGCCCTGTGTTTGTTGCTTGGCCTCAAGCGCCGGCGTTCGCATCCGCTCACTTGGCTTTCGCTCCGCTCTGCGTCCGGGAGGACGTTCGTCCTCCCGGACCCGCTGCGCGGGGCGCTCTTCGCGCCCGCCGCATCGACAATCGGGTTTCACCCGATTGCCCTGTTGATCCACCCTCTTCCCATCCCGGAGGCTCAACCCATGAGCGACAAGATCCTTTCGCAGAAGACCGCCCTCGTCACCGGATCGACCAGCGGCATCGGCCTCGCCATCGCGCGCGGCCTCGCCGGCCAGGGCGCCAACGTCGTCATCAACGGCTTCGGCAAGCCCGAGGACATCGAGCGCGAGCGCGCCGCCCTCGAATCGGAGTTCGGCGTCAAGGCGCTCTACTCGGACGCCGACATGTCGAAGCCCGAGGCGATCGCCGGCATGGTCGCGACTGCCGAACAGACCTTCGGCTCGGTCGACGTGCTGGTGAACAACGCCGGCATCCAGTTCGTGTCGCCGATCGAGGACTTCCCGCTCGAGAAATGGGACCAGATCATCGCGATCAATCTGTGCTCGGCCTTCCACACCATGCGGGCGGCGATCCCCGGCATGAAGGCGCGCGGCTGGGGCCGGATCATCAACACCGCCTCGGCGCACTCCCTCGTCGCCTCGCCGTTCAAGTCGGCCTACGTCTCGGCCAAGCACGGCATCGCCGGCCTGACCAAGACCGCAGCGCTCGAACTCGCCACCCACAAGATCACGGTCAACTGCATCTCGCCGGGCTACGTCTGGACCCCGCTGGTCGAGCACCAGATCCCCGACACGATGAAGGCCCGCAACCTGACCAAGGATCAGGTCATCAACGACGTGCTGCTGGCGGCCCAGCCGACCAAGGAGTTCGTCACCGTCGAGCAGATCGCCGCCCTGGCGGTGTTCCTGTGCTCGGACGCGGCGAGCCAGATCACCGGTGCCAACCTGCCGGTCGACGGCGGCTGGACCGCGCAGTAACCGCGCGCCCTCAGGCCCCGAACGGCCGTTCGGGGTCGAGCACGTCGGAGCCGAGGATCGGGTCGATCAACTTGTCCTCCTCCGGCACGTCGAAGGGGCGCAGACCGCGCGGGCCGCCGTTGAGGCGCTGCACCGCCCGCACCAGCGAGCCCTCCTGCCGCACCGCGTCCTCCACCGCCTCGGGGGTGGCGGCGAGATGCTCGGCGAGCAGCCGGTGGCGCAGGTTGAGGATCGCCCGGCGGGTCGCCGGGTCGCGGCCCTCGACGGCGAGGTCGCACTCGGTGTCGAGGGCGACCGAGCGGTTGTTGAGGTTCGACGACCCGACCCGCAGGGCCGCGTCGTCGACGATGATGAGCTTGGCGTGGACGAGGACCTGGCACTCGTCGTCCGCCGCATCCGAACGGCACACCGCCGGATAGCCGACGAACAGCCGCCCGGCATGGTCGGCGGCGCGCAGGCGGCGCAGCAGCCGGTCGCGGGGCGTGCCCATGGCGACCCGCTCGATGAGGTCGTGCGAACGGCGCGTCAGCACGATCACGATGTCGGGGCCGGTCGGCGCTTCGAGCAGGCGCTGGAGCGCGTCGCCGACGTAGCGGGCGGTGAGGTACTGCGCCTCGATGTAGATCGCCTCGCGGGCGGCGGCGAGCATGTCGGCGGTCAGCGCCGCCGCCTCCTCGACCGAGGGACGGCCGCGATAGGCCGGCATCGTGCGGGCGACCGCGACCTCGACCCCGGTCATCGCCGGCGCCACGCCCTCGGGCCAGAGCGGGGCGCCCACGGTCGGCACCGGCAGGGTCTCGCCGGTCGCGTCGGCCCAGCGGGCGCGGGCGAGGTCGCCGAGAGCCCGGGCGGCGTCGCCGTCGACCGCCATCTGGATGTCGTGGACCGGCGTGTAGGGCTCGCCGTCGGGATCGTGGCGCAGGGGATCCGCCGGCCGGTGGCCGGGCGTGTCCCAGCGCTCGACCGTCAGGTCCATCCCGCCCGAGAACGCGATCCCGTCGTCGATGCAGACGATCTTCTGGTGGTGGGCGGCGTAGAACGGATGGTGGGCGTCGAGCTTGAGCGTGATGCGCGGATGGTCCTGCCAGTCGGCGCCGAAGATCAGCGGCAGCGCCGCGCCGGGTCCGTGCACGGTGGCGACGCTCCAGACCAGGATCCGCACCTCGAGGTCGGGCCGCGCCTCGACGAGGAGGCGCAGCAGCGGCCCGAGCGGCGGCGAGGCGTCCTCGTCGGCATCGTGGCGCAGGCGGATGCGGCCGTCGAAGTCCCAGCCGACGATGAGGATCTGGCGCCGCGCGCCGCGCAGGGCGCTCTCCAGGGCGGCGAAGTAGTCGGCGCCGTCGACCAGCACGGCGGCACGCTCGGCCTTGGCGATGCGCCAGCAGTTGCGCCCGGGAGAAAACAGGCTCGTCGCCGGCGGCGCGGCGAGCAGCGCCTCGTCCGGTTCGATCCGTTGCGACACGGCCAGCGAGTGAGGTCCCATCGATACGCCCGACGCATTCCGTACCGGGCCGGACACCGGCCCCGGACAGGAAGAACCGCCGAGGCGCGCGAGCGTTGCAGCGGCGGGCGAAGAACCTGCGGTTGCGGGGCGCCGGCGGTGGCCGGCGTATGGGCTCAGTGCAGGAAGAACACCATCGCGGCGCTGAGCAGCGCCGAGACGCCGACGAGCTGGAGGAATTCTCGGGCGGTGAAGCGGTTCTCGCCCCGCCGCGGCAGGCTGATGCGGTCGTTCAAGTCTAACCCCCCTGGTGTTCACCGCTGAGCTTGGCTCAGCTTGCGCCCTGTCGCGCCGGGCCGATGATGATCGGCCCGTCTCCGCTTGGCGTTAGCGCATGTTAGGACAGATGATGGCACGACGGCAACAGTCGGCGCCGAACGTGACCGGACATCATCCACACCGATCGCGGCCGGGACTGGTTGCGCCGGGGCCGCGCGACTCAGCTCTGCTGGGCGTCGCGGTCCCGGATCGCGGCCGCCATGGGCGCGGGCCGGCGGGCGACGACGCGGCGCTCGTAGTGCTTGGCGACGCGCAGATGGCGCGAGATCGCGTAGTTCATCGCGGTGAGGAAGCCGTAGGCGCCGCGCACGAAGTGACGCCGGCCGACATACGCCTTCAGGAAGTTGCCCGGCAGCTCGACGAACAGGCGCCAGGTCGGGATCGTCACCCCGCGGGCGGCGAGGTCGTCGGCCTGCTGGTCGGAATAGCGGTTGAGCTTGTCGAGCTGGTCGCCGAGCGAGCGCACCGAGAAGTGGTGGATCACGCCGCGCAGCCGGCCGGTGGTCGTGCCCGGCTCGAGGTCGACCCGGTCGTGGACCGGCGAGGGCGAGTAGCGGCCGCGGTCGCGGCGGTAGAGCCGCACCGGCCACAGGGTGTAGGCCCAGGGGTGGGGCCGCGTCTCGCCGGGGAAGATCTCGGCGATGCCGAGCGCGTAGGCCGGGTGCGGCGGCTCGCCGGCGGAGAACAGCCGCCGGATCTCTCCGGCGAGCTCGGGCGGCACCACCTCGTCGGCATCGAGGTTCAGCATCCAGACGTGGCGGCAGCGCTCCTCGGCGAAGCGCTTCTGCGGGCCGTAGCCGGGCCAGTCGTTGTGGACGACCCGCGCGCCCAACGACGCGGCGAGGTCCTGGGTGCCGTCGGTCGAGCCGGAATCGACCACCAGGATGTCGTCGGCGAGGTCGCGCACCGCCGCGATCGTCGCGCCGAGGCGGTCGGCCTCGTTGCGGGCGATGATGAAGATCGAGAGGGGGAGCGGGGCGGCCATGGCGGTGACGGCCGGACGGCCTGCGGAGGATGGGGCGCCCCGTCTAGAATGCGCCGCGCCAAAGGGGAAGGGCGGGATGGCACGCCGGCCACAGGAGCGCCGCCACGCCGTCCCTGCGGCGGCGATTCAATCGTGGCCGATCCGTCTGCCGCAATCGTGCCGCATCCGCCGGGCTCAAACCGGATCGGGACGCGGGGGAAGGATGCGGATGGCCGGGGCGAGGACGACGCGGTGGAGCATCGGGCCGGTGCGGGGCCTGTGGCTCGGGCTGGCCCTCGGGCTCGGGGCCTGCGCCGGCACCCCGCACGGGGTCCTGGCGCCGGTCGCCGAGACCGTGCCGGGGGCGAGCCGGGTCGAGATGCTGGTCGCCACCACCCGCAAGAGCGCGGCCAATCCGGGCGAGATGTATTCGGGCGAGCGCGGCCCGGGGCTGAGCTACGCCGACATCACGGTGTCGATCCCGCCGGATTCCCTGCGCGAGCCGGGCAGCGTGCAATGGCCGAAGTCGCTGCCGGGCAACCCGGCCACCGACTTCGTCACCCTGAAGGCCGAGCCCCTCGACGGGATCGAGGCGACGGGGCGGCTCGGGCGCGGCACCCGGGCCGGCAAGCGGCACGCGCTGGTCTTCGTCCACGGCTTCAACAACCGCTTCGAGGACGCGGTCTTCCGCTTCGCGCAGATCGTCCACGACACCGGCGCCGACGTGGTGCCGGTGCTGTTCACCTGGCCGTCGCGCGGCAGCGTGCTCGCCTACGGCTACGACCGCGAGAGCACCAACTACTCGCGCAACGCCCTCGAAGGGGTCCTGCGCCGGCTGGCCCGGAGCCCGGAGGTCGGCGAGGTGACGGTGCTCGCCCACTCGATGGGCAACTGGCTCGCGCTCGAATCCCTGCGCCAGATGGCGATCCGCGACGGCCGGGTGGCGCCGAAGATCCGCAACGTCGTGCTGGCGGCGCCCGACGTCGACATGGACCTCGCCCGCGAGGCCTTTCGCGATATGGGCCCGACGCGGCCGAAGCTCAGCCTGTTCGTGTCGCAGGACGACAACGCGCTCGCCGCCTCGCGGCTGGTCTGGGGCAGCGCCGGCGCCCGGCTCGGCGCCATCGACCCGGAGGCCGAGCCCTATCGCAGCGAGCTCGCCCGCGAGAACATCGCGGTCCTCAACCTGACCAAGCAGCAATCGGCCGACTCGCTCAACCACGGCAAGTTCGCCGGCAGCCCGCAGCTCGTGGCTTTGCTCGGCAACCGGCTCGCCCAGGGCCAGACGATGACCGATTCCCGCGTCGGGCTCGGCGACCGCATCGTCCAGATGACCACGGGCGCCGCCGCGACGGTCGGAACCGCGGCGGGGCTCGCGGTCTCGGCGCCGGTAGCGGTGATCGACCCGCAGAGCCGCGAGAGCTACGGCGACCACCTGACCAGCCTCGGCCGCAACCTCGGCGAGACCGCCGAAGGGGCGGCCGGCCTCGCCACGGCGCCGGCGCGCGGCCTCGGCGGGCGCTGAACCCGGCCCCGGCGGCGCAACCCGTGGAGTGGATGGCGCATCGCGGGAGCTTCACAGCCGGCCGCCTCATCCTTTAGTCGAAGATGCTAGGTCGCCGGACGCCTCGGGCCGGGAGAACCGGGGAGCCGCCGCGGGATGGATGCCGAGAGCCTGGCCTTCGCGTCGCGCGAGCTTCTGCTCCTCATCGAAGCCTGCGGGCTCGCGGGGACCTGGGAGTGGGTCTTCGCCACCGGCGAGCAGATCTGGTCGCCCAGCCTCTACGCGCTGCTGGGCTTCGCGCCCGGCATCGTCCGGCCCGATTACGGGCTGCTCCACGCCCTGATCCACCCGGAGGACCAGCCCCGCGTCGAGACGCCCGGACAGGTCCGTCGGGAGGGTCGGCTCGGCAGCCACACCGTCCGCATCACCCGGCCGGACGGGTCGATGCGGGTGCTGTCGACGCGCGGCACGGTCCATCACGCGCCGGACGGGCGGCCTCGGGGCGCGGCCGGGCTCCTGCTCGACGTCACCGACCGCGCCCGGCTCGCCGCGGTCGAGCGCGAGGAGGAGACCCGGCGGCGGATCCTGTTCGAGCACGCCCAGACCTGGACCCATACCTCCCGCTACACGACGTCGTACCGCGTCGCGTCCCGCGAGATGCTGGCGCTGACGGGGGTGACCCAGGACGAATATCTGGACGACTGGGCCCACGTCCTGGTGCCCGAGCAGCGCTCGCGGCTGCGCCCGCGGCTCCGGGCGCAGATCGAGGCGGGCAGGCCGTTCTCGACCGAGACGCGGTTCCGCCTCGCCGGGGGCGGCCACGGCGACTTCCGGGGCGTGTTCGCGCCGGTCCGCGATGCCGAGGGCCGGGTCGAGGCCTGGGCCACGATGACCCGCCGGACCGACGGGTTCCGGCCGGAGGTCTCCGGCACGATCCGGCGCGGACTGGAGCAGGGCATCGCGGGCCGCCATCTGCGCGCCGCCCGGGCGCTGCTCGACTGGTCGATGGCCGATCTGGCGCGGGCGAGCGGGTTGTCGCTGTCAACGATCCGCCGGCTCGAGGACGGCGGCGAGGGCCCGGCGGCGCGCAGCCGCCACGTCGCCGTCGCGGCCCTGCGGGCTGCCGGGATCGGCTTCGTCCTGCTCGACGACGGCGCGACCGTCGCGGTCGCCCGGACCGGGATGGTCGCGACGGGGTGATCGTCTCACCCCTCGGCGAGGGGCCGCATCACCGCGTAGAGGGCCTGCTTGGCCTCGAAGCCGATGCCCGGCACGTCGGGCATCGCCACCCGGCTGTCGCGCACCGGCACCGCGTCGGCGAAGCCGCCGAAGGGCGCGAACACGTCCGGGTAGCTCTCGTTGCCTCCGAGCCCGAGCCCGACCGCGATGTTGAGGGCGAACTGGTGCCCGCCATGGGGCACGCAGCGCCGCGGCGACCAGCCGTGGGCGCGCAGGGTCTCCAGGGTGCGCAGGTACTCGACCAGCCCGTAGGACAGGGCGGGGTCGAATTGCAGCACGTCGCGGTCCGGCCGCAGACCGCCGTGGCGGATCAGGTTGCGGGCATCCTGGTGCGAGAAGAGGTTCTCGCCGGTGGCGAGCGGCCCGTCATAGGTCGTGGCGAGCGCCGCGTGGGCGAGGTAGTCGAGGGGATCGACCGGTTCCTCGTACCAGCGCAGGCCGAAGGGGGCGACGGCGCGGCCGAAGCGGATCGCCTCCTCCAGGGTGAAGCGGCCGTTGACGTCGACGCACAGCCGCCCGCCGTCGCCGCCGAGCACGGAGAGCACCGCCTCGATCCGGGCGAGGTCCTCGTCGAGCGGCACCAGCCCGACCTTCATCTTCACCGTGGAATAGCCGCGGTCGAGATAGGAGCGCATCTCGTCCTTCAGCGCGTCGAGGCCCTTGCCCGGGTAGTAGTAGCCGCCGGCGGCGTAGACCCAGGCGGTCGGGTCGGCCTCGCCGCCGCGGTGGCGGTCGGCGAGCAGGCGCCACAGTGGCACGCCGCGGGCCTTCGACGCCGCATCCCACAGCGCCATGTCGAGCACGCCGACCGCCACCGAGCGCTCGCCGTGGCCGCCGGGCTTCTCGTTGCGCATCATCGCGGCCCAGGCGCGGTGCGGGTCGAGGATGCCGTCGCCGTCGAGGAGCGAATCCGGCTCGGCCGCGAGCAGGCGCGGGACGAAGCGCTCGCGCAGCAGCCCCTGGGGGGCGTAGCGGCCGTTGGAGTTGAAGCCGAACCCGACCACCGGGCGCCCGTCCACCACCCGGTCGGTCACCACCGCGACGACGCTCGCCGTCATGGTCGAGAAGTCGATCCACGCATTGGCGATGTCGGATCGGATCGGCGCGACGACGTCGCGGATGGCGGTGATGCGCATGGCGGCTCCCCGGGGCTCCCTGGCGGCGAGCCATACTCCCCGGGATCACACCGCGTCCATGCCGGTCCGGCACCGGCCTCACCAACGAACCGACGGAGGGAGAGGGTCGGGCGGGCGATCCCGTTGGATCGTCCCCCGGCTCCACCGGGCATGCCCTCACGCCGGGATCAGGGCGGCGGCGGCGCGGTCGGAAGGCCGCTCGCTCGCCGCGAGTCCGGCAGCCACGCCGGCCCGGTCGGCGGCGTTCCGGTTCTGGCTCATCTTGCGCTTGCCCAAGAGGCGGGCGATCGGCAGGCGCAGCCCGACGATGCCGCGCAGCTGCGCGGCGATGAACCCGGCCGGGGCGTCGCTCACCGCCCAGGGCGCGGACCTCGGTCCCTCGTGCAGGTTCGTCAGCCGCGCCGCGCGCATCGTCGCCAGCAGGCCGGCCCGGTCGTCGTCCCGGAAGGCGGGGGGCGTGTACATCGCGAAGCTCCTTGATCCGCCGGGAGGAATGCCGGCAATCTGGCCTTCGGAAAACAGCCAGTTCTGCGGGTTCCCGATGGGCCAGTCGGAGGAGGACGGCGTCGCGCGCCGGATCGTTTCGGCGATCAAGCGCCAGATCGAGGCCGGGTGCCACCGGCCCGGCGACCGGCTGCCGTCGACACGGGCCTTCGCCGCCGAGTGGGGCGCCTCCCGCACCACGGTGACGGCGGCCTACAGCCAGTTGATCGCCGAGGGCTACCTCGCGACCCGGCCCGGCGCGCGGGCGGTGGTCGCCGGGGGCCTCGCGGCGCCGGCGCAGCCCGCCGGCCCGCCGGGACCGCGGCCGGACCGGCTGTCGTCGTTCGCACGACGCCTGCTCGCCCTGCCGCCGCCGGCCGCGACGGAGACGCACCGGGTCGCCGATTTCCGCTACGGCGACCTGTCGGCGGCGGATTTCCCGGTCCTGGCGTGGCGGCGCGCCCTCAACGCCGCCACCCTGCGGCGCGGGGCGCGGCTGCGCTACGACGACCCGCAGGGCTCGGGCGCGCTGCGGGCGGCGCTCCAGGGCTACCTGTGGCGGGCCCGCGGCATCGCCTGCGCGGCCGACGACATCGTGATCGTCAACGGCTCGCAGCAGGGGCTCGACCTGTGCGCGCGGCTGCTGCTCGACCCCGGCGAGCGCTTCGCAATCGAGAATCCCGGCTACGCCCTCGCCCGCCACGCCTTCCTGGCCGCCGGCGGCGTCGCGGCGCCCGTCCCGGTCGACGGCGACGGGCTGCAGACCGACGCCCTGCCGGCGGCGCGGCTGGCCTACGTCACGCCGTCGCATCAATACCCGCTCGGCGGCGTCCTGCCGGCGCCGCGGCGGCGCGCCCTGGTGGCCTGGGCGGCGCGCCACGGCGCCTGGATCGTCGAGGACGACTACGACGGCGAGTACCGGCACGCCGTCGCGCCGATCCCGCCCCTGCGCAGCCTCGACCCCGATCGCGTGATCTACGTCGGCACGGTGTCGAAGACGCTCTCGCCGACCCTGCGGCTCGGCTATCTCGTGGTGCCGGCCGCCCTGCGGCGGGCCTTCGCCGAGGCCAAGCGCCTGACCGACCGGCACACCCCGCCCGCCGAGCAGGAGGCGCTGGCCGACCTGCTGGCGAGCGGCGCCTACGAGCGGCACGTCCGCGTCATGCGCAAGCGCAACGCCGGGCGCCGGGCGGCGCTGCTGCGGGCGCTGGCAGAGGCGTTCGGCCCGGGGGTGAGGGTCGTCGGCGCCGAGACCGGCCTGCACGTGGTGGCGTGGTTCGACGCGATTCCCGCCGCCCGCGAGGCATCGCTGGCCGCCGCCGCGCGGGAAGCCGGAATCGGCCTCTACCCGGTCTCGCCGCTCTACGCCCCGGCCGGGCCGCGCCCCGCCGTCGCGGGCTTCGTCCTCGGCTATGCCGGCCTGAGCGAGGACGAGATCCGCCGCGGCGTCGCGGCATCGGTGGCCGTCGTCGCGGGGCAGCGGTAGTTCACTCCTCCCCCACCCCCTCGCGCTCCAGCGCGCGCTTGCCCCGCAGCGCCGCCAGCGCCCCGGCGGCGGAGCCGGCATAGCGCTCGATCCGGTCGCGCCGGAGGCCGAGCAGGGCGAGCGCCGCCTTGCCGGCGTTGGTGGCGAAGGTGGCGAGCGCCGGGTCGGGCAGGCCGTACTTGCGGGCGACGTAGGAGCGCGACCAGGCGAGGTGCCAGCGGGCGCGCCGGATCCGGCCGGGCTGCGGCGTGCTCGAGGCGCCGCGGCCGTGCAGGGCCTCGGCGCCGTGGACATGGACGAGGGCGAGGCCGGCATCGGCGATCCGCCGGCACAGGTCGTCGTCCTCGTAGAACAGAAAAATCTCCTCGTCGAAGCCGCCGAGGCCGAGAAACAGGTCGCGGCGGACCATCAGGCAGGCGCCGGAGAGGAACGGCGCGCAGGCGTCGCCCTCCGGCGGCACGAGGCGGCCGCCGGGATTGGTCAGGTAGGGGGCGAGGAGCGAGCGGGCCTGGAAGAAGAACCGCCCGTCCGGCTCGACGATCCGGGGAGCGTAGAGGCCGGCCTCGGGGTAGCGCACCGCCGCGGCGAGCAGCGCGTCGGCGGCACCCGGCCGCAGGGTCACGTCCGGATTGAGGATCAGGACGTGGCCGGCGCCCGCCGCCGCCCGCACCCCGGCATTGTTGGCCCGGCCGTAGCCCTGGTTGCGGGACAGGCGCAGCACCCGGGCGCCGGCGGCCTCGGCGACCGCCGCCGACGCGTCGCGGCTGGCGTTGTCGACCACGATCGCCGGGACGTGCTCGCGGGCGAGCGCCGCGAGGCAGTCCGGCAGCACCGCTGCGCTGTCGTGCGCGACCACGACCGCGACGAGGCTCGCCACGGCGCGGGTCCCGGTCAGGCCGGCTTCTGCGGCAGGTTGAGGCGGATGTGCAGCTCGCGCAGCTGCTTCCCGGTCACCTCGGACGGCGCGCTCATCATCAGGTCCTCGGCGCGCTGGTTCATCGGAAAGAGCACGACCTCGCGGATGTTCGGCTCGTGGCAGAGCAGCATCACGATGCGGTCGACGCCCGGCGCGATGCCGCCGTGCGGCGGCGCGCCCATGCGCAGGGCGTTGAGCATGCCGCCGAACTTCGCCTCCAGAACGTCCTTGCCGTAACCGGCGATGCCGAACGCCTTCTCCATCACGTCGGGGCGATGGTTGCGGATCGCGCCCGAGGACAGCTCGATGCCGTTGCAGACGATGTCGTACTGGAACGCCTTGATGTTCAGGATCGTGTCGGCATCGGCGGCATCGAGCGCCAGGAAGGCGTCGTGCTCGAAGTTCGGCATCGAGAACGGGTTGTGCGAGAAGTCGACCCGCTTCTCGTCCTCGTTCCACTCGAACATCGGAAAGTCGGTGATCCAGCAGAACGCGAACTGGTCCTTGTCGCACAGGCCGAGTTCGTCGCCGATGCGGATGCGCGCCTTGCCGGCGAGCGCCGCGGCCTTCGCCTCGGTGCCGGCGGAGAAGAACACCGCGTCGCCGGCCTTGGTCCCG
The DNA here is from genome assembly GCF_004004555.2 of Methylobacterium oryzihabitans. Classification (GTDB taxonomy): domain Bacteria; phylum Pseudomonadota; class Alphaproteobacteria; order Rhizobiales; family Beijerinckiaceae; genus Methylobacterium; species Methylobacterium oryzihabitans. The sequence goes on along the minus strand of NZ_SACP01000036.1, from coordinate 17,412 downwards.
GTCCTGGCGGCGATCAGCGCCTGGATTTCGGCCGGGATGAACTTGGCGATCGGCCCCTTGCCGGCGAGCACCCCGCCCTCGTCCTCGAACACGATGTAGCCGAGGCCGGGGGCGCCCTCGCCCCGGGCCCAGTCGTTGAGCTTGTCGAAGAACGAGCGCGGCTGGCCGCCGGCGCCGGTGGCGGGAATCGCCCGCACCACGCCGCCGGACTTGATGACGCCCTTGAACGCCTTGAACTCGACCTCGTCGCGGGCGAAGTCCTCGGTCACGTCGGCGATGACCAGCGGGTTGCGCAGATCCGGCTTGTCGACGCCGTATTTCAGCATCGCCTCGGCGTAGGGGATGCGCGGGAACTGCTTCGTGACGCGCTTGCCCTCGGCGAATTCCTCGAACACGCCGCGCAGCACCGGCTCGACGGCCTGAAAGACGTCCTCCTGGGTGACGAAGCTCATCTCGATGTCGAGCTGGTAGAACTCGCCCGGGGAGCGGTCGGCGCGGGCATCCTCGTCGCGGAAGCACGGCGCGATCTGGAAGTAGCGGTCGAAGCCCGCGATCATCGTGAGCTGCTTGAACTGCTGCGGCGCCTGCGGCAGGGCGTAGAACTTGCCCGGATGCAGCCGCGACGGCACCAGGAAGTCGCGCGCGCCCTCCGGCGACGAGGCGGTCAGGATCGGGGTCTGGAACTCGAAGAACCCGCCCTCGCGCATCCGCCGGCGCAGCGAATCGATGATCGCCCCGCGCTTCATGATGTTGGCGTGCAGCTTCTCCCGGCGCAGATCCAGGAAGCGGTACTTGAGCCGGGTCTCCTCGGGATAGTCGTGATCGCCGAAGACCGGCATCGGCAGCTCGACCGCCGGACCCAGCACTTCGAGGTCGGTGATATAGACCTCGACCGCGCCGGTCGGCAGGTCGGCGTTCTCGGTGCCGGCGGGACGCTGGCGCACCCGGCCGTCGATGCGCACGACCCATTCCGAGCGCACGCCCTCCGCCGCCTTGAACGCCGCCGAGTCGGCATCCACGACGCATTGGGTCACACCGTAATGGTCGCGCAGGTCGATGAACAGCACGCCGCCATGGTCGCGGACGCGGTGGCACCAGCCGGAGAGCCGGGCGGTCGCGCCGACGTCGGACGGGCGCAGCGCCCCGCAGGTGTGGGTACGATAACGATGCATGGCGGCTTCTTCGGCGGTTTCTTCGGTGGACCGGGATCCGGCGCGGCGGGGCGCGAGCGGCGGCACGGCTCCCGGGACAAGGCTGCGGCACCCATTCACGCACCGGCGCCCAAGTCAAGCGGCCCACGACCGGCGGAAACCCGCCGCGGCCCCTGCCGGAACGCGCGAAAGGGCTTTAAGAACAGAGAGCGAACATCTATATTAGACCCATGTTCGACAACGGCTTTTTCCCCCTCCACGAGGCCCCTGCCGGGGCCTCTCCCGCTCCCTCCGCCGGGCCGGAACCGCCGGCCCCGGCGCCCTTCGTCGAGCGCCAGGACGGCGCGTGGCGGGTGCTGCCGCTCGAAGGCCGGTTCGAGCTGGTCTACGAGGACGGCAACGGCGCCTGGAGCGTGCGGCGCCTCGCGGCGCACGAGTTGAAGATCGGCCCCGGCCGGGTGCTGGTCGGCGGTACCGACCGCGACCGCGACGGCTATCGCGGCTTCCGGGCCGACCGCATTCATCGGCTCACCGACCGCGACAGCGGCGAGCGGGTGGAGCGCAACATCCTCGACTGGCTCATCCGCCGGGCCGAGGCGACGCGGAAGGGTCGGGCGGCGGCCCTGCGCGAGGCGTCTCGGACGACGCGGCGGCGGGCGAGTGCCTGACCGCCTCCGTCAATGCGCCGAGGGCAGGTAGCGGATCGCCGCGACGACGATGCCGGTCATGGCCAGCAGCATGGCGCCGAGCTTGATCGTCATCGACTGTTCGAGAATCTTCATCTCGGCGCGGATGGCCCTGAACTCGGCCCTGTTTTCGTTCTGGAAGCCGGCCATTTCCGATCGCACGGCCGCGAACTCAGTCTTCATCTCCGATCGCACCGCCACGAACTCGGCCGCCATCTCCGATCGCACCGCCACGAACTCAGCCGCCATTTCCGATCGAACGGCCGCGAACTCGGCCGCCATTTCCGATCGAACGGCCGCGAACTCGGTCTTCATCTCCGTCCGAAGTGTGCCGATTTCCGTCCGGACGGACACGAACCCAGCCTGCACCTCGGCCTTCGCCGGCAGTCCCTCCTGGACCGCCTCGGCGATGGCCGCCGTCAGCCCCTCCGCCTGCTCGGCGGAGAAGTGGGCGCTGTCCCGCAGGGTGCGGGCGAATTTCAGCGTGTCGAAGGCCGCCAGACTCATGTCGCCATCATAGCACGGATGGCGCGGCCCTCACAGGTCGTCTGACCCAAGGTCATTGTCTTCGGCGCCGACCTCGCTCCCTGCGTCGCGCAAGCCCGGCGGCCGAAGAATGACGGGGAGCGGTGTCGCATCCGCCTCGCCCTCGCCGATTCGCTCGTCTATAGCCGGAGCTCATGAAGCTGATCACCTCGACGGACCAACTCGCCTCCGCCTGCGCGCACTTCGCCACGCAATCCTTCGTGACCGTCGACACGGAGTTCATGCGCGAGACGACCTACTACCCGAAGCTCTGCCTGATCCAGATCGCGGCGCCGGACGGCGCCACCGCGCTCGTGGATCCGCTGGCGGCGGGGATCGACCTCGCGCCGTTCTTCGCACTGATGGGCGACGAGCGGGTGCTGAAGGTGTTCCACTCCGCCCGGCAGGACCTGGAGATCATCTGGCTGCTCGGCGGGCTGCTGCCGCAGCCGTTCTTCGATACCCAGGTCGCCGCGATGGTGTGCGGCTACGGCGACTCGGTCTCCTACGAGCAACTGGTCAACGACGTCGCGAAGGCGAAGATCGACAAGTCGTCGCGCTTCACCGACTGGTCGCGCCGGCCGCTCTCCGATGCCCAGCTCGCCTACGCGCTCTCCGACGTGACCCATCTGGTCAAGGTCTACGAGGTGCTGGCGCGCCAGCTCCTCGCCACCGACCGCGGCCTGTGGCTCGACGAGGAGATGGCGGTGCTCACCTCGCCCGACACCTACCGGGCGGAGCCCGAGCAAGCGTGGCGCCGCCTCGCCGGGCGGATGCGCAAGGCGCGCGAGGTCGCGGTGCTGATGGAGGTCGCGGCGTGGCGCGAGCGCGAGGCGCAGAGCCGCAACGTTCCGCGCGGGCGGATCCTCAAGGACGAGGCGGTGCTCGACGTCGCCACCTCGGCGCCGCGCAGCATCGAGGCGCTCGGCCGCCTGCGCGCGATCCCGACCGGGTTCGAGCGCTCGAAGACCGGCACCGACATCCTCGCCGCCGTCGAGCGCGGCCTCGCCCGCGACCCGGCGACCGTGCCGATGCCCGATCGCGCCCGGGCGCGCAGCGGCGGCAACGGCGCGGTGGTCGAATTGCTCAAGGTGCTGCTCAAGGCGGTGTGCGAGGAGGAGGGCGTCGCCCCGAAGATCATCGCGACGGTGGACGACCTCGAGACCCTCGCCGACGACGACCACGCCGACATCCCGGTGCTGCACGGCTGGCGCCGCCAGCTCTTCGGCGAGAAGGCCCTGGCGCTGAAATCCGGTCGCCTCGCCCTGTCGGCCAAGCGCGGCAAGGTCGTGGTGCGGATGCTCGACGGCGAATAGCCACCGCCGACACCGGTCAAGAAAAAGCCCCGGCGCTTCGCAGCGGCCGGGGCTTTTTCTCGAGCAGAGGGCGGAGCCGTGGGGCTCCGCCCGTCGCATCAGTTGTTCCGGTTGCCCATCAGCGAGAGCAGGAACTGGAACATATTGATGAAGTCGAGGTACAGCGTCAGCGCGCCGAACACCGAGACCTTCGCGGCCGCCTCGGTGTCGAGGTTGCCGTAGAGGTACATCTCCTTGAGCTTCTGCGTGTCGTAGGCGGTCAGGCCGGCGAAGATCACGACGCCGATGACCGAGATCGCGAATTGCAGGGCGCTCGAAGCCAGGAAGATGTTGACGAGGCTCGCGATCATCAGGCCGATCAGGCCCATGACCAGGAACGAGCCGATCCCCGACAGGCTGCGGCTGGTGGTGTAGCCGTAGAGGCTGAGACCGCCGAAGGCCGCCGCGGTGACGAAGAACACCTGCACCACGCTGGCGCCGGTATAGCGGATCAGCAGGGTGGAGAGCGAGGCGCCCATCACCGCCGCGAAGGCCAGGAAGGTCGTGCGGGCGGTCGCCGCCGACATCCGGTCCATGCGGAAGCTGAACAGGAAGATGAAGGCCAGCGGCGCGAGCGCCACCACCCACATCAGCGGGCTGCCGTAGAGCGCCTTGCCGAACGCGGTCAGCGGGATCGACCCGATGCGGGCGACGGCGTCGGCCTGCGAGGCGGCGACCGCGAGCTTGTTGATGCCGAGCGCCACCACCGCCGAGACGGCGAGGCCTAGCACCATGTTGTTGTAGACGCCGAGCATGAACGTGCGCAGGCCCTGGTCGATCTCGACCTGGCCGCGGGCGTAGCCCGTGGGGGCTCCGTAGCCGCTGGCGCCGCCCTGCCGGAACGGACTGTTCTCGAAAGCCATGGGAGGTTCCTTCTGGAGCTCTCTCTAGCGTGCGTGTTCCAGGATCGAGGCCCACGCGACCTCGGACGCCGTGGCGGCGTCATGGGCAGAATATGAGAGGCCCGCCGGCCCGGCACAAGGGCAGGACACGCTCCGGCCCCGCTCTCGCACCGGGTTTATCGATGTCCCTACGCCGCATGCTTGCCGAGGGATTAAATCGTCAGAGATTCCGTAAGTACGGAGCCGGTTTCTGGCCGAGGATGCGCCAGGTTCCGGCGAGCCCGAGGCCGATCGCGACCGCGACGGCGAGGAGGGCGGCCAGGATCGCACTGCCGGCATCGAACACGAAGCCGATCTTCATCACCCGCGCGGCGATCACCCAGGCGAGCAGCGAACCCGCCATGAGCCCGAACACGGCCGTGGCGAGGCCGAGCGCGCCGTATTCGAGCAGGTAGGCTCCGAGCAGCCGGCGGCGCGTCGCCCCGAGGGTCTTGAGCACCACCGCATCGTAGAGCCGGGCGCGGTGGCCGGCCGCGAGAGCGCCGGCGAGCACGAACAGGCTCGCTACCAGGGCGACGCTGCTGGCGCCGCGAATCGCCAGCGCGAGCTTCCGCACGAGGTCGCTCACCGCATCGAGGGCGTCGCGGACCCGCACGCTGCTCACCGAGGGAAAGGTCCTGGCGGCCTCGCGCAGAATCCGCGCCTCGGTGGCGGCGTCGGGCCCCTCCGGCAGGGTCAGGGTGGCGAGGTCGGCGTGCGGCGCGCCCCGGAAGGTGCCGGGCGAGAACACCATCACGAAGTTGATGCCGAGCGAGCGCCACTCGACATGGCGCAAGTTGGCGATCGGCACGGTGAGGTTGCGGCCGAGCACGTTGACCGTGACGGTGTCGCCGACCTTGAGGCCGAGCAGTCGGGCCAGTTCGGCGTCGAACGAGACCTGCGGGGTCCGCCCCTGTTCGGGCGTCCACCACGCGCCGTCGGTCACCCGCGAGCCGTCCGGCAGGTCCTCGGCGTAGGTGATGCCGCGGTCGCCGTCGAGGACCCAGGCGGCCTCCTCGGCCGCCTTGACCTGGCTCGCCGGCACGCCGTTCAGCGCGGTGATCCGCCCGCGCATCATCGGCACCCGCTCGATCTTGCCCCGCGGCGCGGCGGCTCCGAGGAAGCGGTCGAAGGCGTCGGCATCGCGGCTCGGGATGTCGAGGAAGAACAGGTTCGGGGCGCGGGCCGGCAGCGAGCGCTCCAGGGTGCGGGTGATGCTCGAATCGATCAGGCTCAGGGTCACCAGCAGGGTGACGCCGAGGCCGAGCGACAGCACGATCGAGGGCGTGAGCGCGCCCGGCCGGTGCAGGTTGGCGAGAGCGAGGCGCGGCGCGGCGCGGCGCGGCCGCGGCAGGCGGCGGGCGAGCGCCATCAGCCCGAAGGCGACGGCGCGCAGGAGCCCGAAGGCGAGGCCGGCCGCGACGATGAACACCAGCGCGACCCTGCGGTCGAAGGCCGAGGCGACCGCGAGGGCGACGAGACCGGCGAGCGCCAGCGCCAGCACCGCGAGGTAGACCGGACGCGGCCGGCGCCGGTCGGGGTCGACGGTGTCGCGGAACAGCCCCGAGACCGCGACGTCGTGGGCGCGGCCGAGCGGCCCGATCGCGAAGGCGAGCGCGGTCAGGGCGCCGTAGAGGGCGGCGAGCGCGAGTTCGCCGGGGGCGATCGTCGGGTCGAGGGGCACCGGCAGGGCGGCGCCGAACGCCGCATCGACGAGGAACGGCAGCACCGCCCCGACCGCGAGCCCGATCGCGATGCCGAGCGCCGCGATCAGCATGACCTGGGTCAGGTAGAGGGCGACGACCTGCCCGCCCGGCGCGCCGAGGCTCTTGAGGGTCGCGATCGACGGCCGCTTGCGCTCGACGAAGGCCCGCACGGCGTTGGCGACGCCGACCCCGCCGACCATCAGGGCGGTGAGGCCGACGAGGGTGAGGAACTGGGTGAAGCGCGCGACGCTCGTGGCGAAGCGCGGGTCGGCGGCGAGCCGCGAGCGCATCTCCCAGCCGGCCTCGGGGAACGTCCGGCGCGCCTCCTCCATCACCGCCTCGACCCGGGCGTCGGCGGCGTCGGGAAGGGCGAGCCGGTAGACCCAGCGGTTGAGGCTGCCGGGCTGGAGCAGGCCCGAGGCCCGCAGGGCGCCCTCGGAGGTGAGCAGGCGCGGACCGAAGCCGATGCCGCTCGCGAGCTTGTCGGGCTCGGCGGCGAGGCTCGCCCGCAGCGCGATGCGGGCGTCGCCGACCGTCACCCGGTCGCCGGGCTTGAGGCCCAGGCGGGCGAACAGGGCCGGGTCGGCCGCGGCGCCGAACGTGCCGTCGCGCTCGGCGAACAGGTCGGCGGGGGCGAGCGCCGGCTCGGTGACGAGGGCGCCGAGGGTCGGATAGTCCGGGCCGACCGCCTTCAGCTCGACCAGCGCCGCCCCGCCGTCGGCGGCGGTCGCCATGGCGCGGGTGAACGCCACCGTCGAGACCCGGCCGTTCGCCGCCAGGAAGGCGCGTTCCGCCGGGCTCGCCTCGCGGTGGATCAGCCCGAAGCTGAGGTCGCCGCCGAGGATGCGCCGCCCCTCGCGGGCGAGGCCGTCGGTGAGCGAGCGCGAGATCGACGCGACGCCGGCGATCGCGGCGACGCCGAGCGCGATGCAGGCGAGGAACACCGCGAAGCCGCGCAGGCCCCCGCGCAGCTCGCGCAGGGCGAGCCGCAGGATCAGCGGCAGGCGGAACCGGGAGGCCGGCGCGCCGGAGGCGGCGGGCGCGACGGGGGACGGCAGGCTTCCGTGCATCGGGGGATGTCTCAGGCGGCCGCCGCGGCCTCGACCCGGCCGGAGCGCAGGCGCACCGTCCGGTCGCAGAGGCGGGCGAGGCCGGGATCGTGGGTGACGAGGACCAGGGTGGCGCCGCGCTCGCGCTTGAGCCCGAACAGCAGGTCGACGATCGACCCGCCGGTCGCCTCGTCGAGATTGCCGGTCGGCTCGTCGGCGACGAGGATCGCCGGGTCGGGCGCGATCGCCCGCGCGATGGCGACGCGCTGCTGCTCGCCGCCGGAGAGCTGGGCCGGATAATGGTGCAGCCGGTGGCCGAGCCCGACCGCGGCGAGTTCGCGCTCCGCCCGGGCATGGGCGTCGGGAGCGTCGGCGAGTTCGAGCGGCAGGGCGACGTTCTCCAGCGCCGTCATGGTCGGGACGAGGTGGAAGGACTGGAACACGATGCCGATGCGCCGGCCGCGGAAGCGCGCCAGCGCATCCTCGTCGAGGCCGGCGAGGTCGGTGCCCTCGACCAGGATCTTTCCGGCATCCGGCCGCTCCAGCCCGGCCATGGTCATCAGCAGCGTCGATTTGCCCGAGCCGGAGGGGCCGACGAGGCCGACCGCCTCCCCGGCCGCGACGTCGAGGGAGATGCCCTTGAGGATGTGGACGCGGGCCGCCCCGCGCCCGAGGCTCAACTCGACGCCGTGCAGCGCGATCGCCGGCGGCGCGGCCGGATCGGTGGCCGGGTTCGGGGCCTTGTCGGTCATGGGCGGGGAGCCGATGTGTGGGGCGTCGGATGGGACGCCGGAGGTGAGCGGTGGGACGAACGGACGATCGACGGGGCGAGCGCCGGCCCGATATGGTTCTCTCACCCCTGCTTCGCCATGATGGCCGCCTCGCGGCGCTGGTGTTTCTGATCGTGTCCGCGCTGATCCTCGCCCCCGGCCGCCCGCTCGCGGCGGAGCGCCCGCTGTCCCTCGTGGCGCTCGGCGACAGCCTCACCGCCGGCTACGGCCTGCCGGCCGACGCCGCCTTCCCGGCGGCGCTGGAGCGCGCGCTGGCGGCGAAGGGCACCACCGTGACGATCGCCAATGCGGGCGTGTCCGGCGACACCGCCACCGGCGGGCTCGACCGGGTCGACTGGTCGGTGCCGGACGGGACCGACGGGGTGATCCTCGAACTCGGCGCCAACGACATGCTGCGCGGCACCGACCCGGCGGTGACCGAGAAGGCGCTGGACGGGATCGTCACCCGGCTCAAGGCGCGCGGCATCCCGGTGCTGCTCGCCGGCATGAAGGCCGGCCGCAACCTCGGCCCCGATTACGTGGCGCGGTTCGACGCGATCTACCCGGCCCTGGCGCAGAAGCACGGCCTCGTGCTCTACCCGTTCTTCCTCGACGGGGTCGCGGGCGAGCGCAGCCTCGCCCTGCCGGACGGGCTGCACCCGACCCGGGCGGGCGTCGAGCGGATCGTCCAGGGGATCCTGCCGACCGTCGAGGATTTCCTGAAGCGCCTGCGCCAAGGCTCCTGAACCAAGGCAAGGCTCCTGAACCAAGGCTCGTGACCGATGCCGCGCCTGTTCACCGGACTCGAGATCCCGCCCGAGATCGCCGAGCGCCTCGCCCTCCATCGCGGCGGCCTGCCGGGCGCCCGCTGGGTCGAGCCGTCCGACTATCACGTCACCCTGCGCTTCATCGGCGACGTCGACGGCGGGCTCGCCGAGGAGGTGACGGCGGTGCTGGCCGAGGCCCGGCCGCGGGCTCCGGTCACGATCGAGCTCGACGCCCTGGCGAGCTTCGGCAGCGGCCGGCCGCATTCGCTGTTCGCGCGGGTCGTGCCCGACCGCGACCTCGCCGACCTCCAGGCCGAGCAGGAACGCCTGCTGCGCCGCCTCGGCCTGCCGCCCGACACGCGGAAGTTCACGCCGCACGTCACCCTGGCGCGCCTGCGCCGCGAGGCCACCGCCGACGCGGTGGCGCAGTACCTCGCCCTCCGGGGACCGTTCGCGCGGATCGGATTCACCGCCGGGCGGTCGGCCCTGTACTCGGCGAAGGCGTCGGTCGGCGGCGGGCCGTACGTGGTCGAGGCGGCGTATCCGTTCGGGAGCGAGGCCGCGGGTGAGTCGGGCGAATGACGCCCACCCGCTGCATCAGTTCTCGCCCCCGATGCGGTGATGACCATTGTCGAAAGCGATGGCAGCGGCCGGATCGTCCCGCAGGATGTAGTCCCAAATTCTGAGAGCCTGTTTGAGCGATGGTCAATCGTATTGACCGCGCGAAGCTCCCCTTTCCCGGACGACTGAAGCGATAGCGGAAGGAGATCCGGGATCCAGCACAGGAAGTGCCGCGAAGCGGCTCAGCCTGACAGCACTGTCGCTGAGTATGGACGCTTCGCGACTTGTTGTGCTGGATCCCGGATCTCCTTCCACTGCGTTCCAGTCGTCCGGGAAAGGGGGAGCTTTTTCTTTAGATCGAGAGTCAAACAGGCTCTGACTTGGTCGCGGTTCGCTGGCCGGGTCCAACCAGCCTCATGGCGCAGCGTCCGGCAAGCGACGCCGAACCTCGACGCGCCACGCGGCGGCATCGGCCTCGATGGCGTCGGCCTCCATCACGTCACCGGCCTCCGCCGCCTCGATCCCGATCTGGACCTCCCGGCGGAATCGGGTGTCGTACTCCGCGCCGTCCCGCTCCTGCCCGACGACCTTCTGCATGGAGTAGGTCCCCTCCCCTCACAACCGCCGCAACGCCACGCTCTCGATGCGGTGGCTCGCGCCCTTGGCGAGGATCAGGCTGGCGCGCTGGCGGGTCGGCAGCACGTTGTCGCGCAGGTTGACGAGGTTGATCCGCGACCACAGGCCGTCGGCGATGCCGAGCGCCTCGTCCTCGGTGACCTCGGCGTACTTGCGGAAATACGACAGCGGATCGCGGAAGGCGGTGTGGCGCAGGCGCAGGAAGCGGTTGACGTACCAGCGGTGCAGGTCGGCCTCGTGGGCATCGAGATAGACCGAGAAGTCGAAATAGTCCGACACGAACGGGATCGCGGTGCCGTCCCGCGGCAGGCGGGCGGGCTGGAGCACGTTCAGCCCCTCGACGATGAGGATGTCGGGCCGGTCGACCACCGTCTCCTCGCCCGGCACGACGTCGTAGACGAGGTGGGAGTAGAGCGGCGCGGCGACGTGGCGGCGGCCGGTCTTGATGTCGGCGAGGAAGCGCAGCAGGCGCGGGGTGTCGTAGCTCTCGGGGAAGCCCTTGCGCTCCATCAGGCCGAGGCGGGCCAGTTCGGCGTTGGGCAGCAGGAACCCGTCGGTGGTGACGAGGTCGACCTTCGGGGTGTTGGGCCAGCGGGCGAGCAGCGCCTTCAGCACCCGGGCGGTGGTCGACTTGCCGACGGCGACCGAGCCGGCGACGCCGATGATGTAGGGCACCTTGGTCTCGCGCTCGGCGAGCAGGAAGCGCTGGGTCGCCTTGAACAGCCCCTGCGTCGCCGCGACGTAGAGCGAGAGCAGCCGCGACAGCGGCAGGTAGATCGCGATGACCTCTTCCAGCGAGATCGGGTCGTTGAGCGATTGCAGCCGCAGCACGTCCTCGGCCGAGAGGGTCAGCGGCGTGTCGGCGCGCAGTTGCGCCCATTCCTCGCGGCTGAACACCCGGTAGGGCGAGAGCGCGTCGGTCGCCTCCTCGAGGCTCGCGGCGAGTTCGGCCTGCGGATTGGCGGCGGCGCCGGTCCCGGAGGCCGCCCCGGCTCCCGCGGCCCCGCTCACTCGGGCCTCCGCGACGCCTTCTCGGCCAGCCCGCCCTGGGCCGTCCGCCGCTCCAGTTCCGCCATCACGTCCTCCAGCGGCACGCCGCCCGCAACCAGCACGACGAGCAGATGATAGAGCACGTCGGCGGCCTCCGAGGCCAGCCCGGCGCGGTCGCCCTGCACCGCCGCGAGGGCGGCCTCCACCGCCTCCTCGCCGAGCTTCTTGGCCGGCTTCGCCGGCCCGCCGGCGACCAGCTTGGCGGTGTAGGACTCCTTGGGCGGCGCGGCGGCGCGGCGGCGCACGATCGCGTCGAGGTCGGCGAGGGTGAAGGCGGTCATCGGGCTCACCCGTCGAGTCGCATGGCGAGGCCGGCGGCCGCCATGTGGGCCTTGGCCTCGGCCACGGTGTGCTGGCCGAAATGGAAGATCGAGGCCGCCAGCACGGCGCTCGCCCGGCCCTCGCGCACCCCGGCCACGAGGTCGTCGAGGCCGCCGACGCCGCCCGACGCGATCACCGGCACCGAGACCGCGTCGGCGATCGCCCGGGTCAGGCCGAGGTCGTAGCCCGAGCGCATCCCGTCCCGATCCATCGAGGTGACCAGCAGTTCCCCGGCGCCGCGGGCCGTGACGGTGCGGGCGAAGTCGATCGCGTCGATCCCGGTCGGACGGCGGCCGCCATGGGTGAAGATCTCCCAGCGCGGCGCCGCGCCCTCGGCCGAGACCCGCTTGGCGTCGATCGCCACGACGATGCACTGGGCGCCGAACTTGTCCGCCGCCGCCGCGACGAGGTCGGGGTCGTTCACCGCCGCGGTGTTGATCGAGACCTTGTCGGCCCCGGCGAGCAGCAGGGTGCGGATGTCCTCGACCCGCCGCACGCCACCGCCGACGGTGAGCGGCATGAAGCAGGCCTCCGCCGTGCGGCTCACCGCGTCGAGCAGGGTGCCGCGGGCCTCGTGGCTCGCCGTGATGTCGAGGAAGCAGAGTTCGTCGGCTCCGGCCCGGTCGTAGGCCTTGGCAGCCTCGACCGGGTCGCCGGCGTCGCGCAGTTCCTCGAACTGCACGCCCTTGACGACGCGGCCGTCCTTGACGTCGAGGCAGGGGATGATGCGGGTCTTGAGCACGGATCTGGCTCTACTCGTAGCGGAACGGGCGCGTCATCGCGGCGTCGCGCGTGACGGGACAGGTGGCGGGGAAGGTCGCGTCGGCGAGGCCGGTCTCGCGGATCGCGTCGAGGCGGGCGCCGCGATACGCCTTCGCGAACGCCTCGTCGCAACGGGACTTCAACCCCGGATTCTCGGCCAGCACCTCGAGGGCGTGCTGGCGATGGGTCGCGATCGAGATCGCCCAGCTGGCGCTGCGGTGGTTCGGCTGATGGTCCCACTTGAGGATGTGGAGCTGGATCAGGGCGTAGACGCTCACCAGCCGGTTGAACTCGCTGCGGCCCAAACTCTCGATCTCCTCGGCGAGGTTGTCGCGGTCGAGGGCCGAGAGGTCGCCGGCCCGCAGCAGGGCGGCCTGCTCCATCGCCCACGTGTAGAGGTCGTCGGCATGGGCGGTCGAGCTTGGACCGAGAGGCGGGACGCGGGTCAGGACACGGCTCACGGCGTGCCCCCGATCTCGTCGGGATCGACCGGGAAGGGACGGGTCGCCATCTCGTCGCGGCCATAGGGGCAGCGTTCGGGGAACCGCGCCAGCGGCAGCCCGGTCTCCTGCGCCGCCAGAATCCTGGCGCCGCGATAGGCCCGCTCCAGCGCCTCGTCCAGCCGGCCCTTGAGGCCGGGATTGTCCGTCAGGACGTCGGCCGCCGCATCGCGCTGCGCGCGGATCGACAGCGCCCAGGACCGGCTGCGGCGGTCCGGCTGGTGGTCCCACTTGAGCATGTGCAGCAGCAGCACCCGCCACGCCCCCACGAGGCTGTTGAACTCGCTGCGGCCCACGCTCTCGATCTCCTCGGCGAGGTTCTCGCGGTCGAGGGCCGAGAGGTCGCCCGCCCGCAGCAGGGCGGCCTGCTCCATCGCCCAGGTGTAGAGGTCGTCGGAATAGGCGGTGTGGGGAACGGGTCTGGCGAGCGGGGCCGTCATGCGAGCCTCCTGACGGCCGTCATCCTATCACGGTCGGGCGGCGTCCTGGGAGGCGCGGGCCCGGGCGATGGCGGCGAGGGCCTCCTTCGGGTCGATGCGGCCGTCGTAGAGCGCCCGCCCGGTGATCGCGCCGGCCAGCAGCGCGCAGTCGGGCTCGAGGATGCGGTGCACGTCCTCGATCGAGGCCAGTCCCCCCGAGGCGATGACCGGGATGCTCACCGCCTTGGCGAGCGCCAGGGTCATCGGGATGTTGAGCCCCTTGAGGATGCCGTCGCGGGCGATGTCGGTGTAGATGATCGCCGCGACGCCGGCATCCTCGAAGCGGCGGCCGAGTTCCTCGGCGGTGGCGGTCGAGGTCTTGGCCCAGCCCTCGACGGCGACGCGGCCGTCCTTGGCGTCGATGCCGACCGCGATCTGGCCGGGGAAGCGCCGCGCCGCCTCGCGGACGAAGGCCGGATCGCGCACTGCCGCCGTCCCGATGATGACCCGCGACACGCCCTTGGCGAGCCAGCCCTCGACGGTGCGCATCTCGCGGATGCCGCCGCCGAGCTGGACCGGGATGTTCACCGCGGCGAGGATCGTGTCGACGGCCGCCGCGTTCATCGGCGCGCCCGCGAAGGCGCCGTCGAGGTCGACGACGTGGAGCCAGGAGAAGCCCTGCTCGGCGAAGGTGCGCGCCTGCGCGGCGGGGTCGTCCGAGAAGACGATGGCCTGCGCCATGTCGCCCTGGACGAGGCGGACGCAGCGCCCCTCTTTGAGATCGATGGCCGGAAACAGGATCACGCGCGTCACCGCTGTGCGAGGAGGGGGTCGGGACGGATCAGGGCCGCCAGCGCAGGAAGTTGGCGATCAGCGCGAGGCCGAGCCGCTGGCTCTTCTCCGGGTGGAACTGGGTGCCGGCGACGGTGCCGCGGGTCACCATCGCGGTGACCGGGCCGCCGTAGTCGCTCACCGCCACCACGTCGCCGGGTTCCTCCGGCACGAGGGCGTAGCTGTGCACGAAATAGGCGTGCAGCCCGCCCTCCCCGGTCGGGATCCCGTCGAGGAGCGGCGTCTCGCGGCGCGCCCGCAGGGTGTTCCAGCCCATGTGCGGCACCTTGAGGCCGGGATCGGACGGCGCGATCGGCGCCACGTCGCCGGGGATCCAGCCGAGGCCCGGCGTCACCCCGTGCTCGAGGCCGCGGCTCGCGAGGAGCTGCATGCCGACGCAGATGCCGAGAAACGGCCGGCCGCGCCCGTGCGCCGCCTCGGTCATCGCCTCGACCATGCCCGGCACCGCGTCGAGGCCGCGGCGGCAATCGGCGTAGGCGCCGACGCCCGGCAGCACGACCCGGTCGGCGGCGGCGACCACCTCCGGCTCGCTGGTGAGCGCGATGCGGGCGTCGTCGAGGCCGGCCTCGCGGGCGGCGCGCTCGAACGCCTTGGCGGCGGAGTGCAGGTTGCCCGAGCCGTAATCGATGATCGCGACGGTGGCGCTCATCGCCGCGCCTCCGCCTCCGGGAACAGGCCGACCACCGGGGAGGCCGGGGCCCGCGGCGCCACGGCGGCCGCCACCGGGGCGAGCGGGAAGTCCGGCCCGCGGCCGGCGGCCCAGCGGGCGACGAGCTTGACCTCGGCCGCGCCGGCGTCGGCCGCCGTCACCACGTCGCGCACCGGCCGGCCGCTGCGCTCGTAGGTCCAGCGCCGCAGCGACGACGCCTCGAACCCGATCAGCAGCGACAGCAGCACCGCGATGGCAAAGCCCGCGACGGGCGCGAGGCCGAGGGCGAAGCCGATGCCCCACACCGCCACCTCGGCGACGAGCACGAGCAGTCCGGCGAGCCAGAGCCGGTGCCAGAAGAACCACAGGGCCGAGAACCAGAAGGCCGGCCAGACGAAGCGGTCGGCCACGAGCTTGGCGCGGTCGAGGGCCTCCGGCGCCGCCGGATCGTCGTCCTCGGGAACGTGCAGCGTGTAGGTCGGCATCCAAGCCCCTCCCAAAGGCCGTCCGGTGTGCAGGTCCGGGCCGCGCGGCCCGTGATGCTCAGAGCGAGCCCTTCGTCGACGGCACCCGGCCTTCCTCGCGGGGATCGACCGCCACGGCCGTCCGCAAGGCACGTGCCAGACCCTTGAAGCAGCTCTCGGCGATGTGGTGCTGGTTGTCGCCGTACAGCGTCTCGACGTGGAGCGTGATCCCGGCATTCATCGCGAAGGCCTGGAACCACTCGCGCACCAGCTCGGTGTCGAAGGCGCCGATCTTCTCGCGGGCGAATGCGGTGCGGAACACCAGGAACGGCCGGCCCGAGATGTCGACGGCGACGCGGGTCAGCGCCTCGTCCATGGGCAGGTGCAGGTCGGCGTAGCGGCGGATGCCACGCTTGTCGCCGAGCGCCTGGGCGAAGGCCTGGCCGAGCGCGATGCCGCAATCCTCGGTCGTGTGGTGCTGGTCGACATGCAGGTCGCCGGTCACCGCGACGTCGAGGTCGAACAGCGCGTGGCGGGCGAACAGCTCCAGCATGTGGTCGAGGAAGCCGACGCCGGTGGCGATGGTGGCGCGGCCGGTGCCGTCGAGGGCGATCGCCACGCTGACGTCGGTCTCGGCCGTGCGCCGGCTGACGCGGCCGGCGCGGGTGGGGGTGTCGGTCATGGTCCGGATATGAGAACGCGGTCGGGCTGCCTTGTTAGAAGGCAGCCCGCGGAATTACCAGGGCGATTCGTCCCCGGGGCGGCGCAACGCCGCCTCCCCGCCCTCAGACGAAATCCGATTGATACGGCTTTTCGGAACGAATCGTCCGAAAATCGTGTCACTGGCAGAATGTCTTCGCCGCCGGCGTCCAGTTGCCGAAGCCCGTCGCCACCATGTTGGCGATGACGCGGCAGACGTACTGCTTCTGGGCCGGGTTGTTGTTCGGGCCGGCATGGTAGCGCGCCACCGCGAGCGTCCAGCTTCCCTCGCGGGCCTTCAGCTCCTTGAGGAATTGCGTCGCGTATTCGACGTTGTCGTGCGGGTCGAGCATGCTGTCGAGCGAGGCGAAGCGCTCGCGGTGGAAGTGGTGGTTGATCTGCATGCAGCCGAGATCGATCAGCTTGACGCCGTCGCGGCGGGCCTGCTCGAAGCGCTGCTTCACGTCGGCGAGGCTCGCCCCGAAATAGGGCTGCCCGCCGATGTTCATGGCGAAGGGCTGGAGCGAGCCGCGCTTGCCGCTCTCGGTCAGCCCGACGGCGTAGAGCATGCCGAGGGGGACGCCGTGGCGGGCCGAGGCCCGCGCCATCTCGCGCTCGCACACGGTGGCCCGGGCGGCCGGCGCGCTACAGATAGACGCCAGAAGTGCCAGGAAGACCGGTCGCAGGCGTGGTGTCATCGGGTCCGTTCCCTCTCGGGCGGGGCTCGCCGTCCGGCTGGGAGCCGGGCTGGCGTCGGGCCTCCTGCTCGGGCGCCGCGCCGCCCCGCTGGCCGCCCTCGGGCTGCTGGAAGAAGGGGCCCGGGGCGCCCCGCTGCGGATCCCCGGTGCCGCCGGGCTGGGCCTGGGCGGCGGATTGCGCCGCCGCGGATTGCGCCGCCGCGGCCGGCGCTCCCGCGGCCTGGACCGTGATCGCGTCCGGCTCGTAGCCGGCCTCGCGCATCAGGCCGGACAGCAGGGTCGTGTCCTTGCGCAGCAGGTCGGCCGTCTCGGCGCGGCTCGGATAGAGGCTCATCTCCAGGCGGCCGTCGCGCAGCCGCATCCGCACCGTGACGGTGCCGAGTTCGTCCGGCGTCAGCCGGAGGGTGAGGATCCGCAGCGGTCCCGAGCCGGCGGGTGCGGTTCCGGCCGCGTCCGGCGCCGCCGCCGCCGTGATCGCCCCGGCGAGGCGGCTCAGCGTGCCGGGCGGCAGCGCCGAGGGGGCCGGGGGGACCGGACCGGCCAGGGGCGTGCCGGGCTCGGTCCGGGGTGCCGGCTCGGCGGCGGCCGGCCCGCGGGCCGGCGGCTCGGTCCTGGCGGCAGCGGTCTCCGGAGCGGGCTCGGTCCGGGCCGCCGCGCGGGCCGGCGGCATCGGGGGGGCGGGATCGTGCAGCGAGGCGGCACCGGGCCTGTCGTGCGAGGCGGGTTGCGGCTCCGGCGGCCGGGGCGGGTTCGCGCCGTCGCGCACGACCGCCGGCGCGGATGCGTCCGGCGCGGGTTGGGGCGGCGCCGTGCCGACCGGGGCCGCGGGAACGTCCGGCGGCGCGGCGCGCCCGGACGCGGGCGTGGCGCTGTCCGCCTGCGCCGCCGGCGGCGCGGAGCCGCGGCGTGGC